>CAWJKT010000032.1:0-28345 GCA_963843375.1 uncultured Pseudomonadota bacterium | reverse complement strand
AAACCGATCCCCTGCCCACGACCTATCCGGCCATGGAAGTATTTGGTTTCTTAAAAAATGACTCTTCAAACCTTCCAAGTTCTGATTGGTACAATATTACTCAACCTCCTGCCGGTTCTTTCCCTTATAAGGGCATTCGGATGGATGTCAAGATCCTGCCCTACAGCACAGGCCGGAGGGGTGACCGTCGGAGATAATAATCCTCAAAAACGATTTGCTTTGGCGACCGCCTATACGGTTCCTTCTACTACGGATCAAGGCGGTACTTGTCCCGCCCCCATTTAGTACCAATTGCTACAACTATTTTTGGATACCTGGCAATCTTCCGACAACGAATCCCGCCGTGAATGATGGTTGGGAGCCGGTTAGTTTTCTGTTCTCCAGTTTTAAAGCGGACAGCGGCTACGGTAACGATTCGGGAGACACTTTTGCGTCGAATGCGATATTCCCTCAACAAGTTATTTTTCTCTTGTGGAAGTTCGGGGATAATGGCGAGGGTGCCACCACCTATACCGACTTTTGGTTTGATAACGTCGAGTTTTACTGATAGTTAAAAAGTAAAAAGCGGCTTCCTTAACGGGAGCCGCTTTTTTTATTTAAATCACCTGTTTTGAATTATTGCCAGCACGATTTTTCGGAAGACGGCTCGCCTTGGACTTTTAATACATCCTGCTATACTAAGCCCCCTTTAAAAACCGATTAAAAGGAAATTTTTCTTGTCGCTTTCCCATATCCGCAATTTTTGTATTATCGCCCATATCGACCACGGCAAAAGCACGCTCGCCGACCGCCTTTTGGAGTTTACCGGGCCATCCCGCCCCGGGAAATGCGCGCCCAATTGATGGACCAAATGGACTTGGAGCGGGAGCGGGGCATCACCATTAAGGCCAAGGCGGTTCGGTTTTTCTACAAGGCCAAAGACGGCCAAAAATACGAGATGAACCTGATTGATACGCCGGGACATGTGGATTTCAATTACGAGGTTTCCCGTAGCCTCAAGGCCTGCGAGGGAGCGTTGCTTCTTATTGACGCTTCCCAGGGCGTGGAGGCTCAAACTCTCGCCAATGCCTTTCTGGCCTTCGACCAAAAACTCACTATTGTTCCCGTCATCAATAAAATTGACTTGCCCGCCGCGGACGTGGAGCGATGTAAGAAGCAAATGGAAGAATCGCTTGCTATTCCGGGTGAAGAGGCCATCCTGGCTTCTGCCAAGGAGGGACTGGGAATCGAGGAAATTCTGGAAGCGGTCGTAAGACGGGTGCCTCCTCCCGCCGGAGAACCTTCCGAACCACTCAAAGGGCTCATTTTCGATTCTATGTACGATATTTACCGGGGGGTTATCGTATTTGTTAGGCTTTTGAACGGTACTATCACCAAGGGCAGCAAAATGAAGCTTATGTCCACCGGAAAAGTTTTCGAGGTGGAGGAGGTCGGTGTTTTTAAGCCCAAGATGGAAAAAACCGAAGGCCTAGCCGCTGGCGAAGTGGGGTACGTGGCCGCCAATGTCAAAGAAGTAAGGGACGCCAAGGTAGGCGACACAATCACCGATGAAATTCGCCCCACTGCTGCGGCCTTGCCAGGTTTTAAGGATGTTTTACCCATGGTTTTCTGCGGGCTTTACCCGGTGAATTCGGAAGACTATGACCATTTAAAGGAAGCCTTGTCCAAACTCAAGCTTTCCGACGCGGCTCTTTCTTACGAACCTGAAACCTCATTGGCGCTTTCTTTTGGTTTCCGGTGCGGATTTTTGGGGCTTCTCCATATGGAAATTGTCCAGGAAAGGCTGGAGAGGGAATACAACCTCAACCTTATCGCGACCGCGCCCAGCGTGGTTTATCGAGTGAGGAAAACTAATGGGGAGAGCTTTACCATCGATAATCCCTCCAAATTGCCAAACCCTTCAGAAATCGAAGAAATTGAAGAACCCTACATTGACGCCAAAATCATCGTGCCCGCTGATTATATTGGCGCTGTTATGACTCTTTGCCAGGAACGGCGGGGATTACACAAGAACACGAATTTCCTTGATACCAGCCGGGCGGTAATCACCTATGAGCTTCCCCTGGCTGAAGTGGTCATGGATTTCTTTGACAAACTCAAAAGCTGTACCAAAGGTTACGCCTCGCTGGATTACGAGCCTATTGGTTACAAGGTGGGGGAAGTCGTGAAGGTAGATATCCTCTTGAACAACGAGCCGGTAGATGCCCTTTCTTTCATGGTGCACCGGGATAAGGCTGAGATTCGGGGCCGTGGAATCGCCGAAAAGCTGAAGGAAATCATCCCGCAGCAGCTTTTCGAGGTGCCCATACAGGCCGCTATCGGGGGTAAAATCATCGCACGGGAAACGGTCAGGGCCCGCCGGAAGGACGTTTTGGCCAAGTGCTACGGAGGCGATATTTCCCGTAAACGCAAGCTTTTAGAGAAACAAAAAGAAGGTAAGAAGCGCATGAAGTCCATTGGGAGCGTCGAAATACCACAGGAAGCTTTCATGGCGGTGTTAAAGGTTGAGGGATAGAAAGAGCCTTTTACAACGGAGTTAAACGGAGTAAAAGAAAACGCAAAATCCCGACTTGATTTTGCCATACTTTGAGGCCTCTGTGATCCAATTTAGTTCTGGGAGAAACGAATGAATATTATGGAAAATTTGAATTCAATTCTTTGGATCCTATTTGGGGTCTTTACGCTGGTCCAAATCGTGATCCGGTGGGTGGTACCTTCCTTCCGCAAAAACCCCGCTTACGCGAACGTTGTGGAAACCATTGATTCATTTTGGATCGCCATGGCCGTGGCGCTGTCCTTGAAGGCGGTCCTGATCCAGCCATTCACTATTCCCTCCGGTTCCATGGAAGACACGCTTTTGGTGGGAGATTACATCCTGGTCAATAAATTCGAATACGGCTATTCCTTCTTGAACAAAACATCACGGTTCCTGGAGTTCGAGAAACCCAAAAGGAAAGACATCGTGGTTTTTGTTTTTCCAGAGGACCCTTCGAAGGATTTCATCAAACGTTGTATGGGGACGCCGGGGGACGTGCTGGAGTTGAGAAACGCCGAGCTTTATATCAACGGCGAAAAACAAACGGAGCCCTATGTCAAACATATCATGACGCCCATGATGGCTCTGGCACAGGATGGACCGGACTCCGTCAAAGTTAACTTTGGGCCCGTGACTATTCAACCCGGCCATTACTTCATGATGGGGGATAACCGGGACAATAGTTACGACTCCCGTTATTGGGGGCAATTGGACGAGAAGATGATCAAGGGCAAGGCCTGGTTTGTTTACTGGCACAGCAACGATTTTATTCCTGATTTCCGCCGGATGTTTCATTTCGTTCGTTGAGCCCCATCAAAAGGGATCATCCAACAGTAATGTTTTTGAGGTGTTAACTTGAACGCTTACCTTCATATCCCGTTTTGCACTTCGATTTGCAGTTACTGCGATTTCACTTCTTTCGCAGGACAGGAAGGCAAAATGTCCGCCTATGTGGACGCTCTTTGTCAGGAGATCACCGCATCCCCCCTAACCGATTCGTTGGAAACTATTTATTTTGGCGGGGGAACACCTTCCTTGCTGTTACCGCGGAAGCTAAAGCAAATTTTGAGTGCTCTCCAGTCGAAAGCGGATTTTAATCGTTCGGTTGAAATCTCAATGGAAGCCAATCCCGAAACGGTAGATGGTGAAAGACTCCAAAGTTATCGAAGTCTTGGTATAAACCGGATCAGCTTTGGAGCTCAGGCTTTTCAAAAGGAAATCCTGAAGAAATTGGGCCGGGGACACGAATGGGATCGAGTCGAGAGGGCGTTCGCCGAAGCTCGCCAAGCGGGGTTTGACAATATTAATCTTGATCTCATGTTCGGTTTATCTGGCCAAACTTTAGGTATGTTCCAGGAATCCCTCCGAAAGGCTGTGTCATTGAATCCTGACCACCTTTCTCTTTACGCCCTCCAAGTGGAGGAAGGGACAACCCTTGCAAAGCAAGTCCTTGAGGGGTTGCCGATTCCAAGTGAAGATGAAGTGGCCGATGAATATGTCTGGGCACAGGAGTTTCTTGTTCAATATGGTTTCGAACAATATGAGGTATCCAATTTCGCTAAGCCCGGCAAAACCTGCCGCCACAACTGGAACATCTGGCGTGGGGAGGATTATTGGGGTTTCGGGTTATCCGCGGTGGGAACCGTGGGAGGTGTGCGATATAGCCATGGGGATGACTTGATGGAATACATAGATCAGGTTCAAAAGGGCGGAGTTGTCCTTCAAAAGGAGCCGCTTTCCGATACCGCCCGCCAGTGGGAAAAGTTAATGCTGGGGTTGCGGACCCGGGAGGGCGTGGAGAAAGAAGAAGCGGATCGTTTCGTGAACTCTATGGATTTTTCCAAAAACGCGAGGTTTAAACGTTTATTAAAGGAAGGTTTTCTAATCTTTGATAATGGACGATATAGGGTGACCCCTAAAGGTTACTTCATTTTAAACGGTATTTTAGAAACTTTTGCCGCATAACCGGGTTAAAACCTATCCTCTCGAGCGTTGACTTTCCTTTTTACCTACTTATTATGATGGGCTTGAACCCCGAAGGAGTTGAGTTTTATGGTTTTTGAACCCTTACACGAACGTGAAGAAAGCGTGCTTTCCTCCGTCATTCACCAATATGTAGCCACGGCCAAGCCGGTGGGGTCCCAATTAATCGCCGAAAAAATGGACGTCTCTTCGGCCACCATTCGAAACGTCATGGTGGACTTGGAAAAGAGGGGATACCTCACCCACCCCCATACTTCGGCGGGTCGAATCCCCATCGATTCGGGCTATCGTTTTTATGTCGACCGTCTCATGCAGGCCCGGGCCTTGAACCTGAAGGAAAAAAACCAGATCGAACAGGAATACCAAAAGTCCAAGGAAGCGGTGGAAATCCTCATGCGCCATACCGCCAAGATACTCTCGGCCATGACCCGCCTGGCCGGACTAGCGGTTTTCCACGTGCCCCAGGAAATTTCCCTGGACCATTTTAAAATCGTGGCCATCGACACCAAAAAGGTTATGGTCATCCTGGTTTTGGGACAAGGTCTGGTGAAAGAGGAATTGGTTTGGCTGGAAGGTCCGGTGGAGTTAAGGGAAATCGTCAAAATTACTCAACTCTTGAATTCGCGTTTTAGCGGGATGACTCTGACCCAAATCCGGGAAAGCCTTCTGAAGGAAGCCGAGTCGGTGAAAAAAACCAAACTTAATATTATAGAAACGGCTCTCAAATTGATCGAAGGGGCCCTCCAGTTTGATGGTGGGGAAGTCCATCTGGAAGGAGCTTCCTATTTGACCGAACAACCGGAGTTTCATAATTATCAAATGATGGAACAGGTTGTCCGTTTGGTGGAGGATAAACAATCCCTTGCCCAAATCTTGGGCCGTCAATGGGCCAAGCCGGGGCTGGCGGTTGAAATTGGCCGGGAATTTTCGCAAGCCTCCTTGCGAAGTTTCTCGTTTGTCCATATACCTTATTACTACCAGGGACAGGTGGTGGGCGCTTTAGGAGTCTTGGGGCCAACCCGGATGGCCTACGACCGAGTGGCGGGATTGGTGAGCCATATGGCCCAGCAATTGGAAACCGCCCTTTTGATTCGAGGAGAATAATGAGATGACGGATAAGAACGCAAAACCCGAACCCGAAATTGAGATCCTTTCCAGCCAAGCGGAAACCTATGACGACGCTGGAAACGCTTCGGTAATTCCGGACGAACAGGTTATTCCTAAGGAAACATTGGCCGACCTGGAAGAGTGGAAAAAAAAGCACGACGATATAAAAGAACAACTTGTCTGGATGGCCTCGGACTTTGACAATTACAAGAAGCGCACCTTGAAGGAAAAGGAAGAGTTCCTTAAATTCTCCCAGGCCGGACTCCTCAAGGAGTTTCTGGTGGTCGTGGATAATTTGGAAAGGGCTCTTAGCGCTTTACCGCCAGACGACACGGATAAGGGGCTTTTGGTCTTGAAACAGGGTGTGGAGTTGACTTTGAAGCAATTCCAGTCTTTGCTTGAAAAGCACGGGATAACCAAGATTAAGGCCCTGGGCGAAAAATTTGATCCCCGGTATCACGAGGTCATGTTCCAGGAAGAAACGGATAAAGTCCCCGATGAGACCGTGTTGGAAGAGCTGCAAAGCGGTTACGTTCTTCATGAGCGTGTCTTGCGGCCAGCGCTAGTAAAAACGGCAAAGAATCATCAAAAGATTGGCAGCTGACGAAAGTCATAAAAAGCCGCCGAATTAAAACTTATAATGACGATGAAAAGGCATAAATCAAAAGGAGTTAAGTTATGGCAACGAACAAAGTTTTAGGCATTGATTTAGGAACAACCAATTCCTGTATGGCCATTATGGAGGGCGGCGAACCTAAGGTGATCGCCAACGCGGAGGGTGCCCGCACGACACCCTCGGTTGTGGGTTTTTCCAAGATCCGGTGAAAGATTGGTGGGTCGAGTGGCAAAGAACCAGGCCATCACCAATCCAACGAACACCGTGTTTTCCATCAAACGTTTCATGGGCCGCAAGCTGCATGACCCGGAAGTGGAAACGGATAAAAAGCTGGTTCCCTATACATTAAAGGAATCTTCTAATGGCGACTTAAGAGTGAAGATTGAGGATAAGGAATATTCACCTCCCGAGATCTCGGCCATGATTCTGCAAAAACTCAAGGCCGATGCGGAAGCTTATATTGGGCAGTGAGGTGACGGAGGCCGTCATCACGGTTCCGGCTTATTTCAACGACGCTCAGCGCCAAGCCACCAAGGACGCGGGCAAAATCGCGGGGCTTAATGTTCTTCGTATCATCAACGAGCCGACTGCGGCCGCACTTGGCCTATGGCCTGGACAAACAGCAAAAGAATGAAAAGATCGCCGTCTATGACTTGGGCGGGGGAACCTTCGACATCTCCGTTCTGGAATTGGGCGATGGTGTCTTCGAGGTTAAATCCACCAATGGCGACACTCACCTGGGCGGGGATGATTTTGACCAGCGCATCATGCAGTGGCTCATCGACGAATTCAAGAAAGACAGCGGAGTCGATTTGAAGAATGACCGCATGGCCTTACAGCGCTTGAAGGAAACGGCAGAAAAGGCCAAGATCGATCTGTCCAACACGCAAGAAACCGACATCAACTTGCCTTTCATCACCGCGGACGCATCTGGACCTAAACATTTAAATGTCAAATTGACCCGCGCCAAACTGGAACAGTTGGTTATGGATATGGTTGACAAGACTCTGGAACCCTGCCGGAAGGCTTTGAAAGACGCGGGGCTTTCGGTGGACGACATCCATGAGGTGGTGCTGGTGGGCGGTATGACCCGGATGCCCTTAGTGGTCAAGACTGTAAAAGATTTCTTTAAAAAAGAACCCCATAAGGGCGTGAACCCGGATGAGGTGGTAGCTGTGGGCGCCGCCATTCAGGGCGGCGTATTAAAAGGCGATGTGAAGGACGTCATCCTTCTGGATGTGACGCCCCTTTCGTTGGGAGTGGAAACCCTTGGCGGAGTCATGACCAAGATCATCGATCGCAACACGACGATTCCCGTCAAGAAGAGCCAGACTTTCTCGACCGCCGCCGACAGCCAGAGCACGGTATCCATCCATGTATTACAGGGCGAACGGGAAATGTCTTCAGATAACCGCACTTTGGGTCGATTTGATTTGGTTGGAATACCACCAGCCCCCCGTGGCGTACCGCAAATCGAAGTCACTTTTAACATCGATGCCAATGGAATTTTGCATGTGGGTGCCAAGGACTTGGGGACGGGTAAGGAACAATCCATTCGCATCACACCTTCTTCCGGTTTGTCGGAAGACGAGATCAAAAAAATGCAGAAAGACGCCGAACTGCACGCCGAAGAGGATAAGAAAAAGAAAGAAATGATCGAGGCCAAAAATCACGCGGATACTTTGGCCTATTCCACCGATAAAGCCTTGAAGGATTACGGCGACAAGGTGGACGCGGAGACCAAAAAGAAGATCGAGGAAAAGCTCGAGGAATTAAGAAAGGTCCTGGCCGGGGATAATGTGGAAGCCATTAAAAAAGCCTCCGAGGAATTGAGCCAAGCCTCCATGAAATTGGGCGAAGCCATGTACAAGGCCTCGGCGGAAAAACAAGGCGCGACTGCAGGACCGGAAGCCGGCAATAATGGACAGCCTGAAGGTGAAAAAGCCAAAGAGAGTCCAGTTGATGCGGAGTATGAGCCGGTCGATAAAGACAAGAAATAATTTTAAATTCAAAAAAGTGAGTCTTAAAAGGTGGCCCTTGGGCCGCCTTTTTTTATTTAAAACCAGCTTATTTGTGCAGGAGTCGTTGTTTTAATGTGAAAGTTGTTTCCTTTTGATTGAAATAATTTTTAATAGTTTTTTACAAGCTTTTAAGGAGAGTGGTAAACTTCCTGTAACCACAAACCTTTTTGTTTCTTTCGGTTGAAGCCGTTATTTATAAGGTGATAATGAAAAATACGCTCCAAAAATCGATTCAAATCAAACCCCGCCGTTCCTGGGCGAATTTTTTATTCGTTCAGTTAGGCCTCCTTGCTGGAATTTCACTTCCGGCGACCCTATGGGCAACATCAGCCCAACTTAAAATCTCTGGAAACCATATCGTTGAAGCAAGTGGTGGTTGTACCGTTGTCCTAAAGGGCGTGGATGTGGACGGTTTGGAATTCAGCAATAATGACGGCCCCACAAGCGCTGGAATTACGGCCACGGTCGCTTTCGCCATTTCCACCTGGGGGGCCAATTGCATCCGCCTTCCTCTCAGCCAGGACAGGTGGCAAACCTATGATTGGAGCTACCGAAACCTAGTGGATCAAATCGTCACGATCTGCGAGGAAAACAACGCTTACGTGATCCTGGACCTTCACTGGTCGGGCGATGGAAACTGGGGCAGTTCCACGCAACAGTATTCCATGCCGGACAGCAACAGCACCACTTTTTGGGCCAGCGTGGCGGCCCGATATGCGAATAATCCGGCCGTGTTGTTTGACCTCTTCAATGAACCTTACCCCTCCTCAGGTTCCCTTTGGCTTAATGGAGGAACCACCAGCGAGGGTTTTACTACCCCGGGTTTTAAAAGCCTTTTGAACACCGTCCGGACTGCGGCTGGGTTAGGCACGCCTCTCTCCAATAATTCCACCGCCACCGCCAACAATGTTGTCATTGCCGGAGGTCTCAATTATTGCCAAACCTTTACCAACCTACTTCCGACTTATGCCTTGACGGACACGGGAAGCGGGGAAGGAATTCTTTACGATACCCATATTTATGACACCAATTATGGCATCAGCACCGCCAGTTGGAACACCAATATCGGTTCTTTTGCGGCCACTTACGCCATCATGTGCGGAGAATTCGGTCCCGGCACCACCGGCAGCGACACTGCCCCCACCGGAGGCATCGCCTTCGATACAAGCTTTATCCCCTGGCTAGACGGAGGCAATCAAGCCGGGGTTACCATGAGCGCGACCGCTTGGGCTATCGCAGAGACCACCGAGATTCCTGTGGTAAATGCCAACTGGGCTTTACCCTTTACTTCCACTTCCTTCCATGGTGTATCCGTCGTCAGTTGGCTGGCCGAAGCGAACGGGTATGGTTGTCTACCGAACCCCGGTGGTCCCACCTACACCCCTTCTTTCACGCCGACGCCCGCCTCATGCTGGGAAGTCTCAAACTTCACTGAAGACACCTTTTACAACAATACCAACGGCGATTGGTTCACCTATGACTGGACGACCGCATCGAACACCCCGGTCACCCCGGCCATGTCCACTGTCAGTTGCCCAGGGGGCGTCCCTTGTTCCGTCATCATGGATAACAGCATTGCGGCCGTTTCGCCCAGTACCTATTCGGCCCATGTGACAGGCGGTTGGGCTTGTAACGGCTGTGTCACGGACGGGGGCGTAACCACTTATGCCGGCTTCGCCTTGGCGACCCAGATGAACACCGGATATTCCAACTTAAGCTGGGTGACGAATATTTCCTTCTATGTCCAATCCACCGTCGCTCCCGTGACCTTGCGGTTCAACCTCAATAACCCCAACGTCGCGGTCGCGCCATTAAGCTGGATGGGGTCCTTGGTGGGCGGGGGAGGCACGGACAACCAATATGGGTTCGACATCAACATCAATACCGCCAATGCTTGGCAATTTGTTTCCGTTCCCGTCACCGCTTGCGAGTGCCAAGATTGGGGTGCGGGAACCTGTCCGCCTGTCATCGGCGGAGTGACTTATAGTTTGTCCCAGGCCATTACCTGGGTGAGTTCGCTCCAATGGGAGACCGAAGGAGCCCCTTCCACTTTTGGATTCTGGATCGACAATGTTTGTTTAGCGGGAACCGCACCGCCCACCGCCACACCCTCCGTTGTCGCCTCCACCAATACCTTTACCCCGACTCCCAGCCCTACTTTCACCGCAACCCGCACCCCCACGGCTACTTCTACGAATACGGGAACAAGTACTTCCACCTCTTCGCCCACTCGAACTTCCTCTCCCACACCTACCAATACGGTGGCTAATACCTCCTCAAATACCCCTACCAGCAGTCCAACGGCTACGACCACCAACACTGCCACCCGTACTTTCACCTCTTCCCCCACTAACAGTCCCACCCCGACCATTACAAACACGTTGACCAGTTCGGCCACAAGCACCATGACTTTGACAGCTACCGCGACACCGATCAATACGACAACCAATAGCCCTACGGCCACTCTGACAAACACTTTGACTAAGACCGCTACTGCGACGCCGACCTCTACCTTGACCTCCACGCCGACATTAACCGTTACCAACAGCCTGACGGCGACTTCCACGAGCACTTCAGCCAGCACTTCGACCAATACGGTAACCACTACCGCGACGGGGACCACGACTAATACCGCTACCCGTACCGCCACCACTTCACCCTCCTATACCCCGACAGCTACCCCCACTAATACCCTGACGAATACTTCGACCAATACGGCCACTTCCACCACTACCCGTACCACCACTGCCACAGCTACCAACACCGCCACTTCCACCATCACGCTGACGGCGACCAATACGGCTACCGGTACCGCCACCTCAACGACGACCAATACCGCCACCCCCACTATCAGCGATACGCCGACCTTGAGCCCCACGGGAACCATCTTGACCTCGACGCCTACCTCGACTCCCACCAAGACGGCCACGAGTACGGCAACCTTCACGTCCACGAATACCGGCACCAACACCGCCACGGATACGACGACCATGACGGCGACCAATACCCCGACCAACACGACGACCCAAACCCCGACCAAGACCGCCACGAATACGACCACCTTGACGCCCACCAGCACCTTGGCGAACACCGCGACCAATACGGCTACTTCAACACCTTCAAGTACGGCGACGCTCACCACGACTTTCACGGCCACCACTACACCAACGAATACGGCTTCTTCAACTACGACGTTGACACCTTCAAGCACTTTCGCGAATACCGCCACGAATACGGCTTCATCCACGCCCACCAGTACCTTTGCCGAGACCGCCACCAACACCGCCTCCCTGACGCCCACGGCAAGTCTTCCCAACACACCCATAAACACCCCAACCAGTACCCCAACCAACACGGCAACCGAAACCAGGACTTCCACACCCACCAACACCTTGACGAATACGGTTACCAATACCACCACTTCCACATTCACCAATACCTTTGCCACTACGGCCACTCAAACCCCTACAGCCACACCTACCAATACCTTGGCGAATACCGCGACCAATACGACAACCGCTACGGCTGTTTACACCGCTACCTTCACCATCACCGTAACCGGAACACCCACTCAAGTGACGGTCCAGGCTTCGCAGGGAACGAGTCCTCCTTCGAATTCCACCCAAGTGGCGGGAGCTTCCAGCGTGACGATACAGCAGATCCAACTGACCAATCCGGGTACCAATGTGGTGACTTTAAGCAGTTTGACCCTGAGCGAATCAGGGGTTCCGCCCACGGGGATCACTTCCATATCGCTTGTGGACGACGGAACGGTGATCTCCACCGCCAGTTTCAGTGGAACGACGGCGACCTTTAGCTTAACGTCGAGCAATACCATTCCCGCCAGCAGCGGGGCGGTGACTTATGAAGTGGTGGTGAACTTCTCCAGCAGCGCGGCGGCAGGGAACTACGCCTTCAGTATCACCAGCGGTGCGGGGAGCAACGGCGAGCCGGTTCTATTCGCCAATATGCCGGTTGGCGGGGCGACAATCACGATCGGTTCGGGGAGTACCACGGCGTCCGCGACACCCACTTCCACGCTTCAACCGGGTTCAACGCCCGTTGTATACCCGAATCCGGCGACAGGCACAGAACCGGTCACGGTGGCGGCGACAACGAGTCAGGCGTCAGATTCGATGACGGTGCAGGTCTTCACGGTGGCCTTCCGGGAAGTGCAGAACAACGAGTACTCCACTTCGTCGCCGGGCGTGACGGCTTCCGTAAGCAGCGGAAGTACCACCGCCAAGACATGGCGTATACCTTTGATCCTCAGTGACAAGTGGGGCACGCCCCTGGCCAGCGGCCTTTATTACGTGGTGATCTCCAACCATATCGGCTACCACGCGGTGACCAAACTCCTCCTTTTGCGATAATGTCTTGGCCGCTAACGGGCCTGAATCTTTAGTTCGTCTTGTGGAATCGCCACAAGGGTGTTTAATTCAGACGAAAGTCCTTGTTGGAAGTCCTTTTTTAGGATGGAATGAAGCCTATCCCAAGCCCCTTAGATAAAGTCAGAGAAAGTAAGCCGTTTTAACATTCCGTTAAGGTTTTTAAACGAGCGGGCGGTATCCGACCATTCGTTTTTTTATTTTGGAACGAGTGTTATAATCTCCCGCTTTCGGTTACCCCTCTATTTCAGGATCTTCATTTCATGCCAAGAAAAATCGCCATTTTGGGTTCGACCGGTTCCATCGGTGTTTCAACCCTCAAAGTCGTCCATAAACTGCACCCTTCTTTCCAAGTAGTGGGTCTAACCGCTTACAGGAACGCTAAAGAACTGGCGAAACAGATAAAAACATTCAAACCCAAAATGGCCGCGATGATGGATGAAAGTTTTTTCCCCCAATTAAAGTCCCTGACGAAAGGCACATCCACCCGGATTCTAGGGGGACCAGAGGGCGTGGAGGCGGTTGCTGGTGAATCTGGAGCGAGCTTGGTCCTTTCCGCCATTGTGGGCGCGGCAGGGTTAAAGCCTACCTTGACCGCCATTCAAAGGGGCAAAGATATCGCCCTGGCGAACAAAGAGACCATGGTGATGGCGGGGGAAGTTGTGACGAAAGCCGCCCAAAAGTCAGGTTCCAAAATCCTGCCAGTGGACAGCGAACATTGCGCGGTATTCCAATGCCTGGTGGGTTCCCGCCATTCGGATGAAATTCATAAAATTCTTCTCACGGCTTCGGGCGGACCGTTCCGCAGTTTGGACAAGAAACATTTTTATAAAATTACCTTAAAACAAGCCCTCAACCACCCCACCTGGCGCATGGGGCCCAAGATTACCATTGATTCGGCGACACTCATGAATAAGGGTTTGGAAGTGATCGAGGCGCATTATTTGTTCAACGTCCCCTTTCATAAAATCGACATTGTTATCCATCCCGAATCAATCATTCATTCCATGGTGGAATATATCGACGGCTCGGTACTGGCCCAATTGGGAACCACGGATATGCAAATTCCCATCCAGTACGCCCTCACTTTTCCGGCGCGGGCCAATTCGCCGGTCAATCGGTTGGATCTTGCCCGGATCGGACAGCTTCATTTTGAAAAACCGGATCGCAAGAAATTTCCCTGCCTGGATCTAGCTTATGAGGCGGGCGAAAAAGGAGGGACTTATCCGGCGGTGTTAAACGCCGCTAACGAGGTGGCGGTGGGACGGTTTTTAAAAGGGGAAATTACCTTTGTCCAAATCCCCAAAATCATCGAAAAAACATTACGAAAATACCGGCCCCTGACAAACGGCACCCTGGATGGTATATTGAGCGCCGACCGTTGGGCTCGTGAAGAAGCCTCGAATATATAATCTTTTTTACTCTAGGATTGTGGAATTGGGCCGGAAACGTTCCAATTCAAGAAACACCTCTTCCAAAAGCAAAGGTTAAAACCTAAATTTAAGGGATAAATTCCCGCTTCGCCGTAAATAAAAGTAAACCCAAGGATTTTGAATGAACCTAGTGCATCTTATCGAAACCATTCTGGCTTTCAGTTTCATGATCTATATCCACGAAAGCGGCCACTTCGTGGCCATGCGTTTTTGCGGAGTGGAAGTCGATGAATTCGCCATCGGGTTCGGCCCGACTTTGATTTCCCGCAAATGGGGCAGAACCGTTTATGCCATCCGGGCCTTGCCTCTGGGGGGGTTTTGCCTTCCCAAAGGGGGGGATGCGAGTGGTAAGTCGATTGAAGAAATGAACGCCAAGCCGCCGGAGCCCGGTGATTTTCTTTTCGTTTCTTGGTGGAAAAGGGTCATTATCGCGCTGGGCGGGCCTTTAATGAACCTGGCCACCGCGCTCGTGGTCATGACCTGCCTATTGTTGGTTCAGGGTGAAATCACGCCTTTGGAAAAACCGATAATTGGTTTCGTGCCGCCTGGAAGCCTGGCTGAAAAAGCGGGTCTCCAAAGCGGCGATCATTTGTTGAAAGTCAATCAGGTCGAAGTTAAAAACCTTTTTACCGCTTTTACTGACACCAAGCCGGATTACGGCCATTCGGTTGTGGTGGAGGTCGATAGAAAGGGGAAAATTTTTAAGACCACCCTTACGCGTCCAGCCAAGATCTTGAGCGTCTGGGCTTCCTCCGACAACCTTTTATTTCGACTCCTCGCTTGGCTGGGTTTCGGCCCTCCTCCCCCGGAAGAACCGGTTTTGGGTATCAATTCGATTGTTTCTCCCGTGATTCTCGCGGCCATAGGCCAGCCGGCCCGAAACGCAGGTATGCAGGACAATGATGAAATATTAAGTATCAACGGCCAAAAGGTATCGGATTGGAACCAATTATCCTATTTAGTCCGAAGCGCCAAGCAAGATCCCATCCAAATCGATTTTAAGCGCGGCCAGAAAACCCTTCATGTTGCTGTAAACCGCATCGACACCGGCGATTATAAAGTGATCGGAATCCAACCCGCTGAAATTGAGAACGCGAAAGCTGGGAACGAGGAGATTGTTAAAGTCTCATTGTTCCAGGCGGTGGCCGATTCCATCCAGTTTTCCGTCAACTTTAGCGCGACTTATATGGGGGGCATTTATAAGCTGGTGACAGGGAAGGTGGCTTTAAAATCAGCCGTGGGCGGGCCGGTGGTAATCCTACGTTTGATGTATGACAGGGCTTCCCATGGTTTAACTGAGCTCTTCAACGTGGTGGTCATTATTTCTCTAATTCTTTTTTTGATGAACCTGCTTCCCATTCCATTGGTGGACGGGGGTCAGATCGTTATTTTCCTCATTGAGGGAATCAAGCGAAGCCCGGTGTCGATCAAGGTTCAAATGGCTTTCCAGCAGGTCGGAATTGTTCTGATCGTCGGTTTGTTTGCTTTCGTTATTTTTAACGACTTTCGAAGCCTTTTTTTGGAGTATCACAACCACATCCATTGAAACCATATCCTCGCGATACTGAAATCAGCCGGGTTTTGCCACGGGCCGTTCCATTCCATCCGAAGGAGCGATTGTGAAACTTCATGAATACCAAGCCAAGGAAATATTCGCTAAGTACGGACTTCCCGTCACGTCCGGGGTGCTGGTGAAGCATCTTTCGGAGGTCGACGAAGCGCTAAAAAAATTCCCTACAGGACCTTGGGTAGTCAAGGCCCAAATCCATGCGGGAGGCCGGGGCAAAGCCGGCGGTGTTAAGCTGGCCAAGGACGAGATTGAAGTCCGACAAAAGGCCAGTGATATTCTGGGCATGCGGCTGGTTTCCCCCCAGACCGGCCCGGAAGGAAAACTGGTCAAAAAGATATTCATCACTCCCGCCGCCGATTACACCAAGGAGCTTTACGTCAGCGTGGTATTGGACCGTTCCCGCCAATGCCCGGTGATTTTGGCCTCTGCCGAAGGTGGCACCGAGATTGAGGAATTGGCTGCTCATAAACCTCAAGCCATCCAAAAGGTTTTTGTGGACCCCCTTGTGGGCCTTCAGCCTTACCAGGCCCGGCAATTGCATCTAAACTTGGGGCTCTCCCGAGAAAAGATCAATCAGGGCGCCAAACTCTTCCAGGATTTGGTGAAAGTATTCCTTGAGTTGGATCTCTCCTTGATCGAAGTTAATCCTTTGGTGGTTTTAAAAGACGGTAATATCCATTGCCTGGACGCCAAGCTGGCTTTCGAGGACAACGGTCTGGCCCGCCATAAGGAGTACGAATCCTGGCGCGACCCGGACGAAGAGGACCCAAGGGAATTGGAAGCCGCCGGGCACGGACTTTCTTACATCTCGCTGGATGGAAACATCGGCTGCCTAGTGAACGGGGCGGGACTTGCCATGGCTACGGCGGACGCCATCCAACATTTCGGGGGAGCCCCGGCCAATTTCCTGGATGTAGGGGGAAGCGCTACGACCAAGGCTGTTACCCAGGCTTTCAAGATCATTTTATCCGACAGTCGAGTGAAGGCGATTTTGGTCAATATTTTCGGCGGCATCATGAAATGCGATGTCATCGCCCAGGGAATCATGGACGCGGCTAAGGAAGTGGGGCTGTCCTTGCCCTTGGTTATCCGTCTGGAAGGCACCAACGTGGAACAGGGAAAGAAGCTCCTGTCCCAATCTACCCTTCAGTATCAATTCGCAACCAGCATGGATTCGGCCGCCAAAACGGTGGTCGCTGCTGCGAAAGGGGTGCCAGCATGAGTATCTATCTGGATAAAAACGCGAAGGTCATCTGCCAAGGCATCACAGGAACCGCGGGTCTTTTCCATTCAAAAGCCTGCAGGGAATACGGGACAAAAATGGTCGGGGGAGTGACGCCAGGGAAGGGCGGCACGGAAATTGAAGGCTTCAAAGTTTATGATACAGTCGAAGAAGCGGTCGAGAAAACAGGGGCCAACACCACCCTCATCTTTGTTCCCGCTCTTTTTGCCGCGGACGCGATCCTGGAAGCCGCCGCAGCAGGAATCCATTTGATCGTCTGCATTACAGAAGGCATTCCGGCCAATGACATGGCCAAAGTCCGGGCGATCTTGAAGTGCCACCCGGAGGTCCGACTGATCGGCCCCAACTGTCCGGGTATCATCACCCCGGGCGTGGCGAAGGTCGGCATTATGCCGGGTTATATCCATAAGCCGGGGAAAATCGGCATTGTTTCCCGATCCGGAACGCTTACCTATGAGGCGGTTTGGCAAGTCACCCAATTAGGACTCGGCCAGTCCACCTGTATCGGAATCGGCGGAGACCCCATCATCGGAACCACCCACCTAGACACCCTGGAAGCCTACAACGCCGACAAGAACACCCAGGCGGTCATCATGATCGGAGAGATCGGCGGAAGCGCCGAGGAAGAAGCGGCTCAATATGTGAAGAAATATATGAAGAAACCGGTGGCGGCTTTTATCGCGGGTGCCACGGCCCCGCCAGGCAAGCGCATGGGCCATGCGGGCGCCATCGTCTCCGGAGGCAAGGGAACGGCCAAGGAAAAAATCGAAGCTTTAATTGCGGCGGGGATCACGGTGGCTCCTAGTCCCGGGGAGATCGGAGCGGCTTTGGTGGAAGCGCTCAAAGGTAAAAAGGGAAAGAAAATTTTCCCTAAGTCCAAACCCAAGAAAAAATAAGACTCAGATCTCTGACAAAAGTTCTTTTTTTATTTTTCCCCGGTATAAAGCGATTTCATCGCGGCCAGAATGATCGACTGTTGGGGCCCCCAGATTCGGGAATCGGTGGTGTTGAAAACCGCGAAGGTTCTCAGCCCGCAGGCGGCGGCCAGTTGGGTGACCCCGCTGTCGTTTCCCAGGTAAGCGGCGGATTGGGAAAAGACCGCTGCCAGGAGTTTCAGGGGCAAGGGTTCGGCAAGAACCCGCACATGGTCCATTCCTCCGAACGCTTCCTGGATGGCCGTTAAGTTTTTTTCTTCGGCCTCGCCCCAGACCACCAAAACCTGTTTTTGTGATTCCACACCGGCCCGCTCAGCGGCAGTTCGAAAAAAGGTAAGTGGTGTGTTTTTTTCGGGGCTTCCGCTTCCCGGGTGAATCACCAAGGGGTAGGACAGCCGGAGGGAAAGCAGGATATCAGCGCCCTTTTGGCGCAGGGTATCGTCAATCAGCAATTTTGATTGGCGGAAAGGCGACTCCCAAGGAACGGGTTCCCCGGCGGCTGTTTCCAGCCAATATTCCGCTACCCAACGGGCTTCTTCCAGAAACTCCTTGAAAGATTTGGGAGGCAGATGCACATGGAGGCCTTTGACCGAGACCAGTTTTTGGAAAAGGGCCTCGTCCTTTTCCTTGAAAAAAACATAAACTTCTTTGAATTTGGAAAGAAATTCCACAGTTGAAACTTCCAATGGCCCCGGCGTCAAAAGTTTTTGGAGAAGGGGATCAAGGGGAATTACCCGGCTGATTCCCAAAAAATCGGAGTCGAGTGAAAGAAAAGACTGCGTTCCAGCTACTGTTACCTCGGAGCGCGATTGCAAAAATCGGAGAGCGGGCAGGGTAAAGAGGGAATCGCCCAAACTACCCGCGGCAATTACCAAGGAATGCGGTTTATCCATGGGTTGGATTATAAACGAAATTTACTAAAAGGTTTTTTGGGGCTGCTTCTAAGAGTTAGACACGGCGTTGAAACCGGTCCAATGACGAAAAAGCGCTTTTAAGCCCCCCTAAATTGGAGCTTTTCATTTCTTTTTTAGGCTTTTAGTGGCATATTTTCTGGACGTCTACATATATCTATTTCCGCTTACGAATTGAAGGAACACTTGAAAAAATTTAAAACAATTTTAGCCATAGCTGGTTTGCCTTTCCTTTTAACGGTGATGAGCCTTCTGGAGGCGGCCGGTCCGGCCCAAGCCCAAACCACGAATACTTGCGCCCAGTACGATACGATCAACACGACGGGCACCACACCTTCCTACTACGTGCAGACTAATTATTGGAATATGGGATCTTGCCCCACCACGCAATGCATGACCATCAACAACAGCACCGGAGATTTCTCGGTGACAGCAGGGAATTTTCAGTGCAGTGACACGGTGGCCACTTATCCTTCCATCGTTTACGGGTGCCAATCCGATGGGTCTTGCAGTTCGGGAACTAATCTTCCTATTGAGGTGAGTGCGCTTACCTGCGTCACTAGCAGTTGGAATATTGCCGTTACCAACGAAACGGGCAGCGATCTTTGGGACGCGGCCTATGACATTTGGTTCACTACATCCTCCACAGGAACAGGCCTCAACAACCACAGCGCCGAACTGATGCTTTGGCTGAATTATATGCCGGGGACGGGACCAGGCGGGTCCTATGTCGCCGATGGTTTGACCATCGGTAATACCACCACCACCTGGAGACTTAACGAGGGGAATGTCGGTTGGAACTACATCGCCTATATGGCGGATACAAATATTACTTCATTCAATAACGTGGATATTCAGGCTTTCATCAATGACAGCGTGAACCGCGGTTACATCAATAGCTCCTGGTTTCTCGAGGCGATTGAAGCGGGCATCGAAATTAGGACGGGGGGGGTTCCCTTTACCAGCAGCGGTTTCAGCGCCTCGGTTAACTCTCCTGCCTGTGAAACCGCGACCTTCACGCCGACCTTGAGCCCTACCCCCACTCCCACGCTCACTCCTTGCGGTTATCCCGGAAGCACCTGCACTCCGACCGACACTCCCACGCCGACGGCCACGCCTTCCCATCTGTTGCTGGCCTATCCCAATCCCTGGCCCAGCGCTTCAAGCCCCGGGAGCACGATAACTTTTAGTTATCAAAACAACCAAACCCAGGATGAGGTTTCGTTGAAAATATTCACCCTGGCTTTCCGGAAAATTTATGAAAACGACAGCTTACCCACCAGCCAAGGCACCCAAACTCAAGTCGTGAATTTGGCGAACTTGAATCTCGCCAATGGGCTTTATTATTTTGTGGTTGTTTCGAAAAGCGGCGGCCAACAAAATCAAACGGCGATGAAAGTCCTGATCCGGCAATAGCGGGTCGAATTGTTTTGAAGCCGTTTCCTTCAACCATTTATCCGTCCTGTTTTTGAATCCTTTCAATGCATATCACGCTTGGTTAGAAAAAAGCGTTTTATGGTTTTGAAAAATAATTCCCGACTATTTCGTCAGAAAATATCAGAAAAGCGCTTTCGTGCTGAGGAAGTGTTTAAATAATTTTTAAAGTAACCTTTGAAATGCATATATGTGAAATGGCATGTTTTCTGCATATTTTCCAGTTAAACTATGCGGCCGAGCCGAAAAGGAAATTCCATTTTCGGCTTTTATTTTTTGTGAAAACAAGGTTTCAATGATTTCAAAATTCCACCGAAAAAAACTCATCTTGGTGACCGTCCTGGGTACGCTTTGGATGGGGACCAATCTTCCCGCCAGCGCCCAAACGCCTGCCTCTATCACGGTGAACGGCGCATCCACCATTACCTCATTTGTGCCCATCCATATTTTTGGGAACAACCTGGCCTATTGGGTCAACGCCGCCACCAACGAAGCGGTATCGGCCAAGGTCCAAGCCGCGGGAAATTATTTTCTTCGCTACCCGGGAGGTTCTTCCTCGGATGATTTCCACTGGAATAGTTCAGGGAGTTATAACTCCAGCCAATATTGGGTTCCCAGCGGTACGACCTATGGCGCCGGCTTCCAGGGTTGCCAAGTTTACCGGGGCACCACTTCCGCCAGTTACGCCTATCCCTCAAATATCGATGACGGCAACAGCGCCACCACCTGGATGTCGAACGTGGATACCGACTTCCCGAACTATCAATGGGCTTATATCGATTTGACGGGCACCAGCTCGACGACTGCAGTCAGCGGTGTCAGCATCGTTTGGGGCAACCCCTATGCCACCACTTATTATGTTGAATATTGGACGGCGTCCGATGCCTCCACTCCCTATACGGCCTCCAACGAGAGCGGTTGGGCCACTTTCGGTGGAGGGGCTATCTCGGGGGCCAGTGGTGGAACGACAGTAATCACCCTCACGGCCGAATCCACCCGTTATGTCCGCATCCTTATGACTGCCAGTTCCAACGGGGCGGGCGGGGCCTACGCAATCGCCGAGCTTTACGTCCTTGACGGTGCCACCGTGGTCAGCAAGAACGCCGATACTCAAGCCGACCAAAACACGGTCGTTACTTCCAGTACCGATCCGGCTTCCAGCCAAACCTGCTCCTCCGCTTCTCCCGACGAACCCCTTTCCCCCAATTTTTATAAGACAAGCTTCGACTTCAACACTTATATGACCGAGGTGAATTCCTTTACCCCCAAGGCCATCCCGCTGATCACTGTCAACATGGGAACGGGCACAGCGTCGGAGGCGGCTTCATGGGTCCATTACGCCAACGCGGTCCAGGGCTACGGTATCCATTACTGGCAGATCGGCAACGAAACCAACGGCAACTGGGAAACGGGCGGGCCCATGAACGCCAACGATTACGGCCGGAGATTCATTGAATATTACAACGCCATGCAGGCGGAAGCTTCCAGCGACGGGGTTCCCATCACGATTGTGGGCCCGGTTTGCGGCTCCCCTAATGCCAACTCCAACGCCGCCGACGGCAACAGCTACATTCAGGATTTCCTCCTGCGCCTTTACAACAATCCGGCTGCGGCAGGGGGGAACGTGGTTTCAGACCTGGGGGGATTGGATTACCACTGGTACCCTGGGTTCACTACTTTCCCCGCGGGCTTTTCCTCGCCCGCCCAACTGGCCGCTTTCCCTGTAACCCTCGGTAACTGGCTGAACGCGGTAGGCCTGAGCCTTTCCAGCATCCCGGTGATCATGAGCGAATACAACTCCAACGCTAACGCCTACGGTTCTAATTCCACCGTGCAGGAGCAAAACGGTCTCTGGCTGGCCGACTGGTTGGGCGCCTTTATTACCGGTTTCGGAAAGACGGGCTTTGCCAACCTCTGGGACGTGGTAGACGGTGGAAGCGACCATACCGTGGCGACCGACGGAGACCTGGGTTACGTGGACAATTCCTCTCCATATCAACAACATGCCACTTATTGGGCGATGCAAATGATGGCGACCGACTGGGCCATTCAGGGGGATTCCAATACCCACGAATTGGTCAACACCACCAGCAGCGCCGCGACCTTGGTTTCCTACGCCGACTACCGTCCGGATGGAATCCTTTCGCTGATGGTGGTCAACGAAGATTCCGCGAACTCCTATTCCACGACCCTCAATATCGGGCCCTTTGTGCCCAATAATACTGCCAATTCCTGGACCTTCAATACGACCAATTATGTCTGGCAGACCACCACCGAACCCTATAACGCCAATCCGGATACCGCGCCTACAACGGCCTTGTTGACAGGAGTTTCCAGTTCCTTCCCGGTGACTTTCAGCCCCTCTTCGATCAACGTCATCCAATTCACGAACTCGGGCATCCCCACCAGCACCGCGACAGGTACGCCCTCTCCTTCCGCCACCAAGACTCCCACAAATACGACTACCGCCACCTTGACGGGGACGCCCACTTCCTCCACTACAAATAGTCCCACGGCCACCCTTACGGGTACTCCGACGAATTCACCAACCGCTACCTCCTCCGGAACCCCCACCAATTCCTCAACGGCTTCCCCCACCGCCACCCTCACCGGAACCCCCACGAATTCGCCGACCCCCACCTCAACCTCGACGCCCAGTTCCACACCCACCCTCACCGCCACTAATACCGTCTGCATGGATGCTTTCGGGAACACCTGTACCTTTACCCCCACGCCGCCGAATACCCCCACCTCCACCCCGACCACCACGCCTACGGACACTCCCACGAGTTCCCCGACCTTGACGGCCACCGTTACTTCCACTCCCACGCTTACCTTTACCTTCACGGCGTCCTCGACGGCCACCTCTTCTCCCACAGTCACCAACACATTCACCTCGACTTACTCGCCGACCCCCACCTCCACCCCGAGTTTGACCGGGGTTTTCCCAAATCCCTATACGGGCTACGGGCCCTTGAAGCTTTCCTACCAGGTTCCGGAAACCGCAGACCAAGTGGACGTGAAGGTCTTTACCTTGGCCTTCCGACTGATTTATGAGGATCCAACTCTAGCCACCTCCCCGGGCGGCCATGTTTACACCCTGGAATGGGGCCGGGGCGGCTTGGATGCGGCCAACGGGCTTTATTACGTGGTTCTTTCCACCAAAACCGGCGCCACCCGGACCCAACAAGTGATGAAACTGCTCGTCATCCAGTAGGAAGGCTTTTCAGTTATCAATAGGGTTATAATCCTCAAAGCCGAACCTTATGGGTCCGGCTTTTTTTTTACCGGGAGATTCGATCATGCAATTTAAGGGGCTCGCTTCACTCGCGATGGGAATGTTGTTCACCCTCGCGTTGGGTTTGACCAGTCACTCAAAGGCCCAAGCCCTGCCCGCCACCATCACCGTGAACGCCGCGACGACCCTCACCGCCTTTTATCCCATCAGCATCTTTGGCAATAACACGGCCTATTGGATCGGGAATACCAACAATTTGGCTGTCCAGCCGCAGGTACAGGCCGCTGGAAATTATTTTTTGCGCTATCCAGGCGGTTCTTCCTCGGACGGTTACCATTGGAACGGCACGGGAACCTACAATACCAGCGGCTATTGGGTGCCGGACAACACCACTTACACTACCGGGTTCCCGGATAACGCAACCTATGAGGGAACCACCGCCGGCAACGGCGCCCCTTCCCAGATCACCGACGGCAACACCGCCACCACTTGGTTGTCCAATGTCGACACTGATTTTCCAAACCAGCAGTGGGCTGAGCTGGATCTATCGGCGTCAGCACTCGTCAACGCCATAACCATTGTCTGGGGAACGCCTTACGCTACCTCTTTCCAGGTCCAATATTGGCCCTCCACCGGCTGGCCTCCCCCCTTAACCGATAATTCCTCAAATAAATGGATCGCCACTTCAGCGGGAACGGTAACCGGCACGGGAGGAACCCAGGGGGTGGCTTTCACGGGGGTGACGGCCCAATATTTCCGTATCTTGTTGACCGCCAGTTCGGCCGGTGCCGGGGGCGCTTATGCCATCGCCGAGGCGAAACTCTATGACGGCGCTACCCAGATTTCGGTCAACAATCCCTCGGGATCGGTCCAAACCCAAGTCGAGGTTTCCAGCATGGACCCCGCCTCCACCCAGGCCACGAACAATATTTCATGGATGACGGATTTCGCGACCTACATGACTTACATTAATTCCTTCAGCCCGATCCATGCCGTTCCGCTCATCACCGTCAATTTCGGCACGGGCACTTCCCAGGAAGCCGCGGCCTGGGTGCATTACGCCAACGTGGTCAAAGGCTATGGTATCCATTACTGGCAGATCGGGAACGAGACCGAGGGCAACTGGGAAACGGGGGGGCCCATCCCCACCCAAGATTACGTAAGGCGCTACATCGAGTATTACAACGCCATGAAAGCCGTGGACCAGACCATCATCATCACCGGCCCGGTGGCGGGTGGTTTTAGCGACTCGTCCAATATGTACGACGGGAATTCGGTCGTGCAGGATTTTATCAGCATTCTCGGCACGAAGGGGGCCATCGCTGACCTTACCGCCATTGATTACCACTGGTATCCCAATTACGGCGGTTACACCGCCGCTTCGGCCTTGGGCAGCACTTCCACCCTGGATGCCTACCCGAGCCAATTGGACAGCTGGCTTTCCAGCGCAGGCGTCGCAAGTCCCGCGACCGTGCCCGTGCTGATGAGCGAGTACAACGTGGATCCGGGGGACGAGAATTTCCAGGTCCAACTGGGTAACGGGCTTTGGGTGGCCGACGCCCTGGGACATTTCATCACCGATTTCGGAAGCCGTGGTTATTCCAACTTGTGGGATACCTTGAACGGGGGAAGCGACGAAACCAATACAACCGGGGGGGACCTGGGGTACCTGAGCGTCAACACTGACGCTTACCAGTATCAGCCCCATGCCACTTACTGGGCCATGCAGATGATGACTAGCGACTGGGCCATTCCGGGCGACAGCAACGCTCACCAGCTTATTTCCACCACCCTCAGCGGAGCAGGGGCTCCGGCCTCCCTATTTGCCGCTTATTCCGACTACCGGCCTGACGGAATCTTTTCCATGATCGTCATCAACAAGAACCCCACGAATGCCTACAATACTTGGATCACCGGTCTGCCTTTTATCCCGAACAGTAACGCTAATGGGTGGACTTTTAATTCCACCAATTACCAATGGGTGTCCAGCGGATCCACGCCTTACCATGCCGCCCCCGATACGGCCCCGACGACGGTCATCTTCACCGGCGCCTCCACTTCCTTCCCGGTGACCTTCCAGCCCTATTCCATCTCGGTCCTGCAATTCGTTCGCCAGATTACCCCGACCCCCACCCCAACTTACTCTCCCTGCACCGACGGCGCGGGACATACCTGCACACCCACAGTCACGCCCACTCCCACTTTTTCACCGACGCCGACCCCCACCCCTGAAAACATCGGCGTTCTTTTTCCCAACCCGGTAAAAGACGGAACGCCTTTAAGCTTTTATTATAACTTGACGAGCCCCGCCACACAGGTGAAGGTGAAGATCTTTACTCTGGCCTTCCGGAAGGTTTTCGAGGACGACACGCCCCCGGCCACCGTGGGACAATGGAAATACACCCTGAATTGGGGCAACGCAAACCTGAACTTGGCCAACGGACTTTATTATGTAGTGTTATCCGTAAACAACGGCAGCTCCGAAACCCACCAGGTGATGAAGCTGTTGATTCAACGATAATACCGATATTTTAACGGGATTTTTGTAGTTCTTGAAACCAGGAACTAGGTAACGGATAATCTGATCACTTTTTATTCGGGAGATTACCTTGGCCGAACAGTTCTACGAAATCCAGCGCCGCAAGACCCGCCCCGTCATGGTGGGAAAGGTGCAAGTGGGCGGCGATGCCCCTATTTCCATCCAGTCCATGACCAACACCTTGACCTACGAGGTCGATGATACCCTGGAACAGATCAAGCGCCTGGAAGACGCGGGTTGTGAGATTATCCGCGTGACGGTCGAGAATCAAAAATCCCTCAAGGCTCTTTCCAAGATCAAGGCCAAGATGAGGGTTCCCCTGGTGGCCGATATCCATTTCGCCTATCAAATCGCACTGGGCGCCATCGACGAGGGGGCGGACAAGATCCGCATTAATCCGGGAAATATCGGCGGCATGGACCGGCTGGCACAAGTGGTTGAGAAATGCAAAAAGTACAATGTGGCCATGCGGGTGGGAGTCAATTCCGGCTCTCTGGAAAAAGACCTGCTTGAAAAACACGGGCATCCGACGCCCGAAGCCATCGTGGAATCGGCCATGCGGCATATCAAGTTCATCGAATCCCTGGGCTATTATGGCATGATCATTTCGGTGAAAAGTTCCCATGTGCCCACCATGATACGTTCCTATCGGCTCTTGGCCGAACAATGCGATTATCCCTTCCACGTGGGCGTGACCGAAGCGGGCACCAAGATGCAGGGCATCACCAAGAGCGCGGCCGGCATGGGCGCGGTTTTGGCTGACGGCCTGGGGGATACCATCCGTGTTTCCCTCACCGCCGATCCGGTCGAGGAAGTCAAGGTCGCCACCCACTTGCTGCGGTCCATGGGCTTCCGCAAGGAAGGCGTGGAGATTGTGGCTTGCCCCACTTGCGGGCGCTGCCATGTGGATCTGGAATCAATGGTAGACGCCGTGGAAACGGCAACCCTTACTATGAAAACTTCCATGAGGGTCGCCATTATGGGCTGCGTGGTCAACGGCTTGGGCGAGGGAGCGGAAGCGGATGTCGGGCTTTGCGCGGAAAAGGGCCACGGGGTTATCTTCGAGAAGGGCGAGGTCAAGACCCGGCTGAAGGAAGAGGAACTGGTTCCAAACTTGATTGGAGAAATCAAGAAACGGGCGGCGGAGATCGAACAAGCCAAGACTTCCTAAAAAGTCTTTCTGATTGTATATTGCATCACTTGAAGGGCGGGTCTTTCGACCCGCCCTTTTAATTTATCCGTTACTAACATCCGAACAAGGCCGACTATGCGAGTTTCCAAAGCGTTGATCCCGACAGTCAAAGAAACACCCGGCGAGGCGGAAATCCCCTCGCATAAGCTGATGCTGCGCGCCGGGCTCATGCGTAAAGTCGCCTCCGGCATTTACGAGTACCTGCCTTTGGGCCAGAGGGCTCTGCTTAAAGTTCAACAGATCATCCGCGAGGAAATGGAACGGGGGGGCGCCCAGGAAGTGTTGATGCCCATCCTGACTCCCGCCGAATTGTGGCAGGAAACGGGCCGCTGGCAGAAATATGGAAAAGAACTGATGCGGGTCAAGGATCGCCACGAGCGGGATTACGCCCTGGGGCCCACCCACGAGGAAGTCATCACCGACCTGGTGCGCCGAGAGCTGAAGAGCTACAAACAGCTTCCCCTGAACCTGTTCCAGATCGCCACCAAGTTCCGCGATGAGGTGCGGCCCCGGTTCGGCGTTATGCGCAGCCGCGAATTTCTCATGAAGGACGGCTATTCCTTCGATGTGGATGAGGCCGCTTCGGATATCACTTATTGGAGAATGTACGAGGCCTACAAACGGATCTTCAAACGTTGTGGTCTGACCTTTTCGCCTGTTGAGGCGGACTCGGGGCTTATCGGTGGAAGCTTCACCCATGAATTCATGGTACTGGCGGAGACGGGAGAGGCTGCCATCGCCATGTGTTCCTCGTGCGATTACGCGGCCAATCTGGAAAAAGCCAACGGGACCCCCGCGCCCCACGCGGCTTCCGCGGCAGGCGACGCCTTTGCCGAGGTCTCAACCCCCGGCAAACATACTGTTGAGGATGTCGGGGCTTTTCTCAAGCTACCCCCCCAGCAATTCATCAAGACCCTCATTTATATTGCCGACGGCAAGCCCGTGGCGGTATTGGTTCGGGGGGACCATGAAGTGAACGAGGTCAAGCTACAGAATTATCTTGAAGCGGGGGAACTTGGGTTGGCTTCAGCCGAAAAAGTCTTCGAAACAACTAAAGCCCCTGTGGGGTTCGCGGGGCCCGTGGGGCTTGCTGGTATCCGGATCGTGGCCGATAAAGCCCTTCAAGGGGGCCACCAGTATGTCACGGGCGGATTGAAGAAAGACATCCATTTGACCCAGGTGGAGTTCGGACGGGACTT
>CAWJKT010000031.1:0-37696 GCA_963843375.1 uncultured Pseudomonadota bacterium | reverse complement strand
AAATCAAGGTCATTGAAAGTACCGGAGGCATCGCGGATGGAGGCCGGACGGTTTCGGAGATGGGCGATTCCTTTCTCCGCCGGTCGGCCGGAATTCATATGGCTATATTGAAAGCCGACAATTTTGCGATGAGCACGTGCAGGGTCCTTTCGCCAAATGGGTCCATACCCACCAGTTTAGTCCCGATACGGAAGGGACCAGCTTTCTTTTAGATCATGTCGAGTATCAGCCCCCTTTGGGATTCTTGGGGCGGGCGCTAGCGGGAAGGTACATCCAAAATAAATTGGAACATGTTTTTTCTTTCCGCCATGCCAGAACCCAAAATGACCTGAAACGGTACCATCCTTATTCCGGGAAACCGCCTTTGAAAATTGTGATGGACGGGGCTTCCGGGATGATCGGAAACGCCTTGAGGACTTTTTTGTCTTGTGGAGGCCACCAAATCAGGTCAATGGTGCGCGGCCCCCCAAAATTGGAAAGTTCGGAAATCTTTTGCGATCCTTACCATGGGGAAGTGGATAAAACCGCCTTGGAAAGCACCGATGTTCTGATTCATTTGGCCGGTGAAAATATCGGAGCGGGGAAGTGGACTACGAAGCGTAAAGAGGAAATCCTCAAAAGCCGGAGGGAAGGAACCCGGTTCCTCTCGGAAACAATGGCTTCCCTTAAGCATCCTCCCCGCGTGATTCTTTGTCATCCGCCATCGGCTTTTACGGCGATCGAGGGGCTGAGGAATTGACTGAAACCAACGCGGCTGGCGAGGGGTTCCTGCCGGAAGTCTGCCGGGCTTGGGAAGAGGCCACCGAGCCGCCCGTAAAGCGGGCATAAGGGTGGTGAATGTACGAACGGGGATTGTTCTCACCTCCCTTGGCGGGGCCTTGGCTAAGATGCTGATTCCTTTTCAAATGGGGGCCGGAGGAACCATTGGCACGGGAACACAGTGGATGAGCTGGGTTTCCCTCGAAGATTTAATTGGCATTTATCACAACCTGATCTATGCGGATTCGCTTTCAGGGCCGGTGAACGCCACGGCCCCCCAGTCCGTGACGAACTCGGTTTTCACCAAAGTTTTGGGGAAAGTTTTAAAAAGGCCGACCTTGTTCCCTCTTCCCGGGTTCATGGTGAAGGCTATTTTCGGGGAGATGGGAGAAGCCCTTCTTTTAGAAGGCCAGCAGGTGAAACCAGCCAAGCTGCTTGACTCAGGATTTCAATTTCTTTATCCCACCCTTGAATCGGCGCTTCGGTGGGAATTGGGACGATGAAGATTTTTCGCTGCGAAGCAATTTCCGGAAGTTTCCAGGATCGGGGTTAGGTAGCTTTCCTCAATGGATTTTGAAGTGATCCAAGTTGAATCACTTCGGGCCAAATCCGGGTAACGGCCAGGACAACCAAAACACTTCCTAAACCTCCCAAAATCACCGAAGGAACCAGGCCTATGAGCGCCGCCGCCGCCCCGGATTCAAAACCTCCCAGTTCGTTGGAGGAATGAATGAAAATATAGCTAACCGCGTTTACTCTTCCGCGCATGGAATCAGGCGTCAATACTTGAACTAGGGTTCCCCTGACGATCACGCTGATCAGGTCTAATGCTCCCGTTATCAGCATCATCAGGAAGGAGAGCCAAAAGAGGTGGGATAACCCAAAAACAACAGTTGCCATTCCGAAACCCGCAACCGCCCAGAGCAGGACACGGCCGGCCTTTTGCATGGGTGGAAGATGGGTGATAAAAATGGTTACGAGAAATGCCCCGAGGGACGGGGCGGATTGAAGCCAACCCAAGCCCACGGGTCCGCAATGCAACACATCGTCAGCAAAAGCGGGCAACATAGCCACCGCCCCCCCTAAAAGAACGGCGAATAGATCCATGGTGATTGTTGCAAGAATTAACTTATTTTGGCGGACGAACCGCAAGCCCGTCAAAAGGGATCCCAGGGTAACGGGTTCGCGTTTGAAATTTAAGGGGGCCTGTCGGATGGCTAATACGTTCGCGAAAAAGATTAATTCTAAAATCACATCCAAACCACAAACCCTTGAATAACCGATGGCGGCATAAAGCATTCCGCCAAGGGCGGGTCCAGCGACCGAAGCGATTTGGAAAATACTACTGTTCCATGTAATAGCATTGGTGAAGTCCTTTTTCGGCACCAATTGCGGTAAAAGCGATTGGCGCGCCGGGTCGCAAAAGGCCCTATTGAGGCCCGTGAGAAACAGGAACCCGTACATTATCAAGAGGGGGGAGGAACTTAGGGGGGCCAGAGCCAGACCGGCCGCGCAAAGGGCGTATAACAAATTGCAGGTAAGAACAATGTATTTGCGGTTGAATCGGTCGGCTATGCCGCCGCCTGGCAGCATGAAAAAGAAAATCGGCAGCCAAATGAAAAGACCCACTAAACCCAAGGCTAAAAAGGAGTGGGTTTGATGATAAATTCTATAACCCACCGCAAGCCGCAGCATTTGCTGACCAATGACGGAGAGGAAGTTACCCAGGGTATAATAACGATAATTTGAGTATCGGAAGGCGGCGTAGGGATCGTGGGATTTATTGAATCTTTTGGGTTGGGGCATAGGAACGGCATTGTATCGGCTCAAGATTTAAATAAAAAGTGGGTTGTAAGAGGCCGAGGATTAAAATACCAATAAATTTAAGCGAGTAAATAAAGCGATGCCTTTCGTCCAAACCGGTCGTGGAAAATTCTTTTACCTGGAATACCGATCCTCGGGACCGGTCATTTACCTGCTCCATGGTTTAACCGCCAAAGCGCAGGATTGGGCAAGTATTCCGGATATGCTTGCGAAGACCGGTTTTCATGTTTATGTCTTTGATATGCGGGGGCATGGGCAAAGCGACAAACCGGAAGAAGGATATGCCCCTGAGGATCATGCGGCCGATGTGGAGTCCTGGGCTGCGGCATTGGGTCACACAAAAGTTCACGTGGTGGGCCATTCCACGGGGGGGCGAAACGCCATGGTTTTTTCCGCCTTGTTCCCGGAAAGGGCTCAGACCCTGACGATCGTGGACCAAACCCTAACCGCGGACCTGGAGAGTTGGAAAAAATATCTCACTCGCTACACCGAATATCCCACCCCCTTCGCCGATGAACGGACTTTGGATAAGTTCCTGACAAAGAAGTTTTCAGGAGACGAAAAACGCATCGTTTATTACAAAGGCCAATTCTGGAAAAGAGATAGCGGGGAATGGGACTGGAATTTTTCCCCCGCGGCGGCTTGGAAAACCCAAAAGTTGGGGAGGGAAAAAGAAACCTACCATTGGTTGGGCAAGATTAAGTGTCCGATTCTTTTTATCAAAGGCGGAGATAGCAATTATGTTTCGCAACAGGAAGCGGAAAAGATAAAGGGGTTGATTCTCCCGGGGCAGTTAGTAGTGGTTGAAAAAGCAGAGCATGCCGTTTTTCGCGACAATTCGGAAGGGTTTTTAAAGGTCATACTCCCTTTTTTAAGAGCCCATTAACCTTAATTTAAGATTCCCATAGACTAGAAATCCTTTTGTTTTAAACCTATTTTTAGGTATACTCTCGCCTCCCTGAAGCCGGTTGGCTTATGCCCGCCGGCTTCTTATTTTTAGACTGAGGTTGAAATGACGCTTCGAAAAGACTTACGCAATATCGCCATTATTGCCCATGTTGACCATGGCAAAACGACCCTGGTGGACGCCCTGTTCAAGCAATCGGGGGTTTTCCGGGCAAATGAACATATGGAAGAGCGGGTCATGGATTCCAATGACCTAGAAAAAGAACGCGGCATCACTATTTTCTCCAAAAACGCCTCGGTGATTTGGAACGGAGTTCGGGTCAACATCGTCGACACCCCAGGCCACGCCGATTTCGGGGGAGAAGTGGAACGCATTTTATCGATGGTTGACGGTGTTCTCTTATTAGTTGATGCGGCGGAGGGGCCCTTGCCCCAGACCAAATTCGTCCTTCGCAAGAGCTTAGAGCAAAACCTAGACGCCATTGTGGTCATCAACAAGATCGACCGCAAAGACGCCCGGCCCCACGAAGTAGTGGATGCGGTTCTGGATCTTTTTATCGCCCTAGGAGCCAATGAGCATCAGATCAGTTATCCCGTGGTTTACGCAATCGCAAGGGAAGGGAAAGCCACCCTGGATTTGGACAAGCCCGGCACCGATTTGACACCCCTCTTCGAAACCATCGTGAACCACTTTAAACCCGTTGAAGTCGACATCGACTCACCCTTCCAAATGCTGGTCACGACCACTTCCTATAACGAGTATCTTGGTCGTATGGCGGTTGGGCGCATCAAGCGGGGCAAGATCAAACTCAACGATCCCATCACCCTGATCAAGTTGGACGGCCGCAAAGTCACTAGCAACGCCACCAAACTTTTTACTTATCAAGGAATTAAACAAGTGGAATGCCAGGAAGCCGTGGCGGGGGATATCATCCTTTTGGCTGGATTGGAAGACGTGCAAATCGGCGAAACGGTGGCTTCCAGTTCCCAACCCGAAGCCCTGCCATCTATCGCCATCGACGAACCCACCATGTCCATGGTTTTTTCAGTCAATAACAGCCCCTTTGCCGGTAAGGAAGGAAAATTCGTGACCTCGCGGCATTTGCGGGACCGCTTATATAAGGAAGCGGAGGCCAATCCGACCTTGAAAATCAGCGATACCGAAAGCCCGGATGCTTATAAGGTGGCGGGTCGCGGCGAATTGCATTTGGGAATCTTGATTGAAACAATGCGGCGTGAGGGATTTGAGTTTCAAGTCTCCCGGCCCCAGGTCATTTTCAAAATGATAGATGGGAAGCTGGAAGAACCCTACGAAAATCTCATTGTCGATATTCCCAATAATTGCGTGGGTGTGGCTATGGAAAAATTGGGAGCTCGCAAGGGCGAAATGAAAAACATGACCCCGCTTTCGGAAGTAACCACGCGTATCGAGTTTTTGATTCCCTCCCGTTGCCTGCTGGGTTTTCGCACCGAATTTATGACCGACACCAAAGGTGAAGGCGTTTTGCACCATGTTTTCGCCGGCTATGGGGAATTCAAGGGCGAAATCAGCGGGCGCAGTCGGGGCGTGCTGGTGGCTTTTGAGGCCGGCACCACCGCGGCTTACGGAATGTTCCAATTGGCGGACAGGGGCAAATTTTTCATCAATCCTCGCATGGAAGTTTACGAGGGAATGATTGTTGGGGAACACACTCGTGAAAACGATATCGCCGTCAATCCCTGCAAGACTAAACACTTGAGCAATATGAGGAGTAAGGCTTCCGACGAGGCATTGACGATGGAACCGCCGACTATTTTTTCCCTGGAGCAATGTTTGGAATACATCCAGGACGATGAATTGCTTGAAGTCACCCCACAGAACCTTCGCATGCGCAAAAAGATTTTAAACAATGAACAGCGCATGAAATCCGAAAAACAGACGGCTAAAAGTTCGGCGAAACAAATTCTTGAACAAATGGCCCAAAACCCTAGGGCTTAAATTGGTTTAGGAAGCATTTTCAATATTTCCCCTTGTTTCAATTTTTCGCTTCTGAGAGAAATAATATCCCTGATTCCTTTTTTTCCTCGCGGGGAGGTTTAAATTGAAAAGAGGATTTGCGGTATTTACCTTACCGATCCTATTCCTTTTCCAAGTCATGCCTTTATTGGGAGCGAATTATTCGGTTCGTTCAATAAATCTCACCCTGCATGATGCCGCCCGCAATCGGGATGTGCCACTGAAAATCTATTATCCGCAGACCACCGGGCCGAACCGGTTTCCAATCCTCATTTTTTCCCACGGCGCGGGCGGTTCCAAGGATGGCTATGCCTATTTGAGCCGCTATTGGGCCGCTAACGGTTATGTGGTTTTAAATCCCACCCACTTGGGAAGTGATAAATCCCTTTTGAAACCAGGACGTCCTTTTTACAACCTGCGGGCGATGCGCCAGATGGTCAATGTTAAGGCTAATCTGGTAAACCGGCCAAAGGACATCACCTTTCTTTTGGATTCCTTGCCCCAATTGGAAGATAGGGTGCCCGCATTGAAGGGGCGCATGGATCCCACCCGGGTTGGAATGGGCGGCCACTCCTTTGGCGCTTATACCTGCATGGCGGTTGCGGGGGCAAAAGTTTACTCTTCTTCCGATGAGCCTCTTGGGTTTGAGGATACGAGGGTGGAGGCTTTTTTGGCTTTGTCGCCCCAGGGTCCCGGTGGTTGGGCCTTTCGGGATGATTCTTGGGAAATGGTTCATAGACCCATCTTCATGATGACCGGAACGAGAGATAAGGGGTTGGAAAACGGGGAACCCTATCAATGGCGTCTTAAAGCTTTTGAGCACCTAAGACCCGGACATAAATATTTAGCCATCATCCAAGGCGCGAACCACATGGATTTCTCCGATACCCAGTTTAGCGGCAAGATACGTGATCCGCGAGTTCATGAATGGATTAAACGAGCCTCCTTGCAATTTTGGAACGCCTATGTTCAGAGAGATCGCGGACAAGAGCAAACATTAAAACAAGGTGGTTTTTTGAAGGTGCCGGGTGTTCAGGTGGAAACCAGGTCTAAATAAGAAAAGGCTTTGGTTGTTTCTTTCCTATTTACATCTATATAAAATAAGTCCATGTCATTGCGTGCTTTAATCATTACCATCAATTTTATCGCCCTTGTGGCGATTCAGCCCTTGGACTGTTTGGCTCAATTGTCCATTCCGGATGATAGCTCCAACACCTCAAATCAGACCGACCTTACCAGTGGTTTTTCAAAACCCTATGAATACGAGCGCCAGGCTTACGGATATGACCCTGACGGGATTGAATATAAAGAAAACCAACCGGAGGATTTCCAGATAATTTTTATTACCTCGCTTCCTTTTACGGCTTTGGCCAGTTTTGGGATTACCGGTTTGGTTTCTTTGGCGGCGCAAGGCAAATTCGGAGTCGGAGGAAATTATTTCATTCCTTTTGTGGTTGCGGCTGGATTAGGATCCACCACCATCGCTTGCGTCTCGGTTTTAACGAATAAATACCCCCCTCCATCCTCGTCCACTTATGTCGAAAACCTTTCCATTCCTCAGCCCCTGGCATTCAAAATTCCCCTTCTAACGATGAAGTTTTAGACTTCTTTAACGGAAGAATTTTGTTGGGGGTTCAATCAAAGTGGTTAAAATAAAGGTCGTTTTAAAAGGACTTATATTTTGGGTCAAGGAGCATTCGGCATGATGAAACGATTTTTGGGGTTCATCCTTTTTTCGATGACGATAGGTATTGTTTCGGCCCAAGATATGCCCCCCCTTCCTCCCTTACCTGACCAAAGTCAGGCGGCGAACTCAAATGCCACTACAACGATTCCCGCGCCTTCAGCGAATCAACCAGTTTCTTCCACGGCGGGTCCAGCCCTGCCTCCGCTTTCGGGTGACCAAGCTAGCCAGCCCGTCGCTGCCCCGCAAACGTCATCTGCAAGCTCGAGTGTTACTCCAGTCACTCTCCGGAACCAGTGGCAACTCCAGTTGCCGAAGCCTCCGATACGAAAAAATCAAAAAAACACGCTCATCAGCGCAAGCCCTGGCAGGTTTCAAAATACAGGCCTAATGTTATTTTCGGAGGCTGGGTGACGGCCAAAGGTGGAAACGAATCTTCCCGAATAGCTTGGACTTCCCAGGAAATACTGAACGCTCTTCTTTTCAAAAAATACAAATTAATTAGTCCCCAAGACGGCAAACAAGAAGAAGGCAGTTATGATGGACAAGAGGGACGGCAGTGGCGCCAATTCAACTTTAACGCTCCCAAGTCTAAATTGGTCGTACAGGTTTATATCCGCCAATCCGGTAAAAAAGTTTGGTTAAGAGTTGGGCCGGGTGAGGCCGTTCCACCTGCCGAATATTCGCTGACACAAGCTCAAAAAATCCGAAGCGCTGATTTAGCGGCCCTTCATCTGATTAAGAGGAAGTTTGGGCGTCGTTTAACCCCTAATCGTACTGTCTCCAGTTGGGAAGCGCCTTATCGATATTCCCAGGAATCGGCGGATGAATAAGGCTTAAAGACCAAAAATGTTGAAGCATTGCATTTCTTATGTCTTTTTTGGGATTGGCTTTTTGGCCACGGTGTTTGTAGTGTGGAGAACATATTATTTAATTTGGCGGATGAACAAAGGAAGAGAAGAGGAAAATTTAAAGCCTCATTCCCGTGATTGAAACCCGAAGTGAAGAAAGAGATCAATCCTAGCCAAATTAATAAAATCATTTATAAAATGTAACGACTGGGGAGGAAACGATCATGGCAACCCGCAAAGAAGCGCCGCTGACCGATTTTTTAAAAGAAGTCAGTTTATTCGACGGCATGCAGGACAAAATATTAAGTCAGATTTTCAAACTGGGAAAAGTCCAAAATTTCAAAGCCGGACAGGTCATCATCGAAGAGGGTCAGGCGGGCGGAAACCTCCACATTATTATTAATGGAAGAGCGGAAGTTTCAAAATCCGGCAAAGAACTGGGAGAAAAAAAGTATTTGGCCGATTTGAGCCGCGGCTCCATTTTTGGGGAAATGAGCGTTTTTGATGATGCCCCCTATTCCGCCACGGTCAAGGCCGCGGGAAGATTGTTCGATTCATGTGATCAAGGGGGATGATTTTAAAAAATTTCTCAAAAAAAACCCCGAGGTGGCTTATGAGGTTTTTTGCACTTTGATCAGTCTTATTTCCAGTCGTCTTCGCCGCACAAATCTGGCTTTCTCGCTTTTAGAATTCAACTAGGTTGTTCCCGAAGCGATAAGCTGGAAAAAATGTCTTCCCTTTTTATGACAAGCTTACCTTACCGGTTCGGTTTTAATTCTCTTCATCCTTTATTCTCCTCTGACACGATAGGTAAAATATTCCTTGGAATCCTTTTAAAATTCCTTTGGGCGGCCTCTTTGGGGAAAGATTATTCGAGACCTTTATCCTACATTTAGTAGGGCGAAAGCGCTTGCCATCTACCCCTGGTAATGATAGAGTCTGTAAAAATTAAGCCGTTTCAATATTACTCCAACACTTTTCGGCCTATTTTCCATTTCTTCGCTGGAGAAAATAGGGTTTGTATCTAAAAAAACTTGAAATCCACGGGTTTAAGTCTTTTGCTGATAAAACCGAGCTTTTATTTGAGCCTGGTGTTACAGCTGTTGTAGGCCCCAATGGTTGCGGCAAGACTAACGTCTCCGATGCAGTTCGTTGGGTCATGGGGGAGCAGTCCGCTAAGGGACTCAGGGCTTCCGAGATGACGGATGTTATTTTCAATGGTACGGATTCGCGCAAACCCTCCAGCATGGCCGAAGTTACCCTCTCACTTTCCAACGAAGACAAAACGATTCCCCTTGAGTTTAATGAAATCTCCATCACCCGTAGGGTTTACCGGTCGGGAGAATCCGAATATCTGATCAACAAGACGCCTGCCCGTTTGAAGGATGTAAAAGAACTTTTTATGGGCACTGGACTTGGTGTCAGCACTTACTCAGTCATGGCCCAAGGCCAGATGGATCAAATCGTTACTTCCAAGCCCGCGGAACGGCGGGCTATTTTCGAGGAAGCCGCAGGTATCACCCGGTATAAGGCGCGCAAGGTTGAGGCTTTGCGCAAACTGGACGCCACCGAACAAAATCTCATCCGAATTTCCGACATCATCGCTGAAATTAAAAGGCAGATTTCCACCCTGGAACGCCAGGCCAAACAAGCTGAAAAGTACCGTGAGTACAAAGAGGAACTGGGGAAGCTCCAAGTCCAGATCCATTTGGACAAATTGACCAGACTGAAGTCCAAACTCAAAGATCTCAATCATAAAATGAATCAGGTGAAAGACCGCCTGAACGAAGCCCAGACCGAAACCCATAAGTTGGAACAAGAAGAAAAACACCAGAGAACCCATCTAATGGAAATTGAGCAGGAATTGGCCGGGGTGCGGGAACAGGCCTATAAGGTTAGTAGTGAGGTTGAGGTTACCCAAGGCCGAATGGAGGGAACCAAGCGCCATCGTCATATGCTGGCGGATCAAAAAATACGTAATGAACAGCAGGCCGAAGAGGGTTTAAGCCGCATAGAACAACTGAAAATTTGGGTTTCGGAACGGCTTCAATTATCCCAAAACAAGGAATCCCAAAAGACGGAAAAGAAAAATTTAAAGGCGGATTTGAGTTTGAAATTATCCGCGCTTGATGGCGATTTTTCCGCCAAAAATATAGATTTAGAAAATAAGAATGCGGCTGTCATGGATCTAATGAAAAAATCAGCCCAAATGAAAGCCGAATTGGAATCGTTGAAATCCCAGGATGAGGATACTTCCCGGCGGGTAAATGAACTTACTGCCCAGGTCGACAGATTCCGGAGTGAAATCACAAGCGCCGAACAACGCTTGTCCGGGATTCAGGATGATAAAAACGCGGCCCAAACCGAGGAAATCCAGGTTGATGAAAATATACTTCAGTTTCAAAGCGCCCTATCCCAGCAGGAAATTAAAATTGACGAAACGAATATCCTTCTGAAGCAACTCAACAACAACTTCTCGGAAGCTCGTTCCCGTTATGGGGTTTTGGAAGAACTTCAAAACAAATTGACCGGTTACGATTCAGGAGTAAAAGCGGTTCTCCTGGCCAAGCAAACGGAGCCCTTGATGTGGCAGGAAGTCCTGGGAGTGGTGGCCAACTTGGTTTCAGTCGACCGGGTCCACGAAAGTGCCGTGGAAGCCCTGTTGGGCGGACAATTGCAATCCCTGGTCGTACGAAACCGGGCCGCCGCCGAAAAAGTCATCGCCTATTTGAAGGCCGAGGGCCAAGGGAAAGTCTCCTTGTTCGTGCTGGAGGATCTGGTCAAATTGCAGGGACAGGGTTTCGCTGAAAGCGTCTTATCCGAACCCGGCGTGGAGTCTTCGGTTCTTTCCTTATTAAAGTACAATCCCGAAATGGAGCCGGTGGTGCGTTTTCTTTTCGAACAGGATGTATTCGTTAAAGATTTAGCGTCGGCCGAGGGTTTGACGGAAAGGTATTCCCGTACCCGTTTCGTCACCAAAGAAGGCGATCGACTTGGCCCCCTGGGTTTTATCAAAGCCGGTTCGGCGGTGACGGGTGTTTCGCTTATGGGGCGCCATCGTGAAATGTCCGAGTTGGCCGGAAAACTCAAGGATTTGGAGAATCAACTTCAAGAAACCGAATCCGCGTTGGGGGAGACCAAAAAGCAACGGAAGGATAATGAAGATAAGCTTCTAACCGCTGAGACTCGTCGTCAACAGTTGAAAATTCGCCTGGCCGAATCCGAGAAGGAAATCACCCAGTTACACGAAACTTTGTCCCGGTTGCAATCCGAAAAAACGGAGAAGGAAAAAGAGAAAAACAACCTGGAAGAGCACTGGAACATTGAAAAGAACCGTATCCATGAGCTCAACCAACTGGTGGCCCAAAGCGAACAAGATCATCATCTGACGCAGGAAGAGATTTCCAAGGCTCGTCGGCAATTGCAAGAGTTGCAGGCACAAAAGGACGAAATCGCCAAACAGATCCTGCAGGTGGAGCTGGAGTTGTCGGGTCTGGATGAAGTCGCCGCCCGCTCAAAGGAAGAGGCCGAGAGATACCAAAAGGAACAAGACCAACTCACCCAATCCGTGGCCCAAAAGAAGGAAGAAAATCAGCAGCTAGATTTGCAGGAACAACAACTTTCCTTGGATTTAACCGACCTTGAGAAAAAAGTGGGGGGATTATCCGAGTCCAAACAAGAGTCCGATGCCCGGGTAAAAATATTTGTGGAAAAACGCGAAAAGATTGCCATTGAAACCGAGGAAAGGGTCGAAAGGGTTCGCCAAGCCCGGTCTAAATTTGACGAAATACAGAAAGATGTCCACGGGTTTGAGGTTCAGGAAGCCCAGATCAACGTTGAAGTTCGTAATATCGAAGAAAAACTTCAAGTGGAATACAAAGTCGATTTGGAAAACCCACCCGTCGCGCTCGAAAAAGGTTTTAACGGGGATGATGCTGAAAAGGCGTCGATCGAGTTGAGGGCGAAGATTGAGCGTCTGGGATTGGTTAACATGGTGGCGGTCGAAGAGTATGATGAATTAAACCAAAGGTATAAATTCCTTACCGAACAAAGGGAAGACCTTTTAAAGGCCAAAGATGATCTTCAAAAGGCCATTAACAAGATCAACCTAACCTCTAAAGAGTTGTTCACGTCCACTTTCGCTACGGTTCAAGAAAACTTCAAGGATACTTTTCAGAGGCTTTTCGAGGGAGGGCGCGCGGAATTGATTCTGATTGACGAAGGAGACGTACTGGAATCGGGGATTGAAATCGTGGCCCGTCCTCCTGGAAAGCGCCTGCAATCCGTTTCCCTCCTCTCGGGGGGCGAAAAAGCCCTGACCGCCATCGCGCTTTTGTTTGCCCTTTTCATGGTGAAACCCAGCCCCTTCTGCTTGTTGGATGAGATTGACGCGCCTTTGGACGACATTAATGTGGGCCGCTTTACCCATTTATTGCGTGAATTCAGCAAAAAAACCCAGTTTATTATGATCACCCACAGCAAGGTAAGTATGGAAACGGCGGATGTCATGTATGGGGTCACCATGCAAGAATCGGGAGTCTCAAAGATTATTTCAACGAAGTTTAGAGAAAACTCTTCCGAGAAATCCCCCGTCTCTTAAGCCGTATCTTTTCCCAAAAAACAAAAGAACTGTTTGGACTCGGCCTATTTGGTTTGGCATTTGAACCGCCGAACATGACATTATTCTTTATAAAACCCGATCTTTTATTTGTGTTAGTATCGTTTAAATATATTCGGGTGATTGGTTAAATAACGATGGAAAGTTTGTCTTGAGGATTTTTTATCATCCCGTTAAGGCTGGTTTAAAATGGGTTTATTCGATAAATTTCGAAATGGACTTCGTAAAACCGCACAGCATTTGACTGCGAATTTGGACTCGGTTTTGATGGGTTCCAATAAGCTTAGCCAAGACGCCCTGGACGCAATGGAAGAAAGGCTTGTGGCTGTGGACGTGGGAGCAGTCACTGCCCAGGCGATTGTTCGGGAAGTTCAGGAACGATTAAAAACTGAAGCGAAACCCTCGGCCGAAACACTAACCCGTTATTTACGGGAAGCCGTATTTAAAAGACTTTTGGAGGCTTATAATCCCCTGAAGTTGGCTCATCCCGTGGTCATATTGCTGGCCGGCGTCAATGGGGCCGGAAAGACGACGACGGCAGGTAAATTGGCGGCCCGGTTTTCCTCCGAAGGAAGGAAGGTTCTTTTGGCGGCCGGAGATACTTTTCGTGCGGCGGCAGAAGAACAGCTGACGGAGTGGGCTGAACGTGCTAAAGTAGAGTTTGTCCGGGGTTCTCATGGGGCCGCTCCCTCGGCGGTTGTTTTTGACGCCTTAAAATCTGGGATGGCTCATGGAGCTGATTGTTTACTGGTAGATACCGCCGGTCGGCTTCATAATCGGCAGAATCTGATGGAAGAATTGCGGAAAATCATGCGAGTCGCTCAAAAGGCCGCTCCGGGAATTCATCAAGAGAAATGGCTGGTTTTGGACGCTAATACCGGCCAAAATGCTTTGAACCAGGCCCGAGAGTTTAACAAAGAAGTGCAGTTGACGGGTTTGGTGCTGACGAAATTGGATGGAACGGCTAAAGGCGGAATTGTGGTAGCTCTTTCGGAACAACTCGAGCTTCCTGTTTATTTTTTGGGGGTGGGTGAAGGTTTAGAGGACTTAATTCCCTATGACCCAAAAATGTTTGCGGAAGCCTTGGTTCCGGACCCAGTTGTAAACGTTTAAGGAGGAGTTTACATGGAACGTTTGGTGCTTGCCACGCGAGCCGCCATGTCCAATACTTCGGTGACGGTGGTTGATATCGAGGGAGTTTTGGATATCAATACGGTCGGAGAATTTGAAGCCATTCTTCAGGAACTCTTTAAGAAGAAACAATATAAAATTGTCCTCAACATGAAAAAATTAACCTATATATCCAGCGCGGGATTTGGAGTTTTGATGAGCATCATCAAAGATGTCCGTAAAAACCGCGGCGACATCAAAATTGCCAATGTCAGCCCCGACATCTACAAAGTTTTTGACCTTTTAGAACTGCCGGGCCTTTTCCACATTTTGAAAACCGAACAAGACGCCGTTAGCGAATTCTAAGCCTTCATGGCAGTCCAAAAACAAGGGATAAAAATCCCATCTCTTTTTCTTTTGGCCGTTTTCTCCCTTTCCTTGCCCGCTGGTTCTTTAGCCCGGGAAGTCACTCTCACCATTCTTTTTACAAACGATCACCACGGTCAGGACGATCCTATTCACCAGGATGATCTCTCCAAACCCGTCGGCGGTGTCACCCGACGAATGGCCCTGATCGAGAAAATACGCAAAGAAGTCGGCCCCGATCATGTGGTTCTCGTGGATAGCGGTGATTTATTTTCAGGAACAGCCTTTTCCGAATTGACCCACGGCGAGGTGGATTGCGACGCCTACCAATTGATGCGATACGACGCCATCTGTTTGGGGGAGTCGGATTTCACTTATGGGAAAAAAGCTCTTTTGGATTTTAGAAAAAAATTCCATATCCCTTGGGTTTCGGCCAATGTGGTTAGCGGCGGCCAACCCTATATCCGGCCTTACGTTTTGAAAGCAACCGGAGTCCGCGTGGGGCTCATTGGTTTCTGCAACCCCGAAACTCCCTCTCTCATCGGGCGCGAAGCGGTGAGCGGCCTCGTATTTAATCCGCCCGGAGCCTCCGCAAAGGGCCTTCATTCAATTTTAAAAAAAGACGCGGATATATTCATTGTCTTGAGTAATTTGGGCGTCGAAACGGATAAGAAATTCGCCAAAGATAACCCTTTCATCCATGTTGTCATAGGCGGTTATAGCCAGACGTTATTGACAACGCCATTGGTCAACCAATCCAAGAATGGAGACCTATTGGGCCCGATTATCGGCCAAGCCGGCGCCCAAGGTTTATACCTGGGCCGACTCGATATAACCGTCGAAGGACACCGGGATACTAAAACGAAGATCGCCGCTTATTCCATTGAGGATTACCACTACCAGCTTATTCCCATTACGTCGGATCTTCCGGAGGATCCCAAGATGGTTGAGCTTTTGCAAAAATATAAGGATCAGCTTAAGCAAAAACCGCTCGATGAGGTTCTGGCGTCAGTGACGGGGGACTTCACTAAGGCGGATAACGGGGATTCCCTCGTGGGGGAGATCACTACGGATGCCATGCGGGAATCGGCACAAACCGAAATCGCCCTGCTCAATAACGGTTGTTTCAAACCCGCCTTCAATTCAGGCGATCTGACCCGGGAAATTTTGTATGAGATTTTTCCAACCGATTGTCAGATCGTGGCGATTGACGTCCCCGGCATCTATTTAAGAAAAGCCCTTGAAGAATCAGCCGCTGAAAAAGGGTCGGCCAATTTTTTGCAAGTCTCTGGACTTACAATTGAAAAAACAAGCGAAGGCTACCAAATCAAGGTAGGTAATGAACTTTTGAACGATAAGCGGAAATACCAAGTGGCTGTAAACGATTTTTTGGCGGGAGGGTCTTTCGGGTATGATTTTTTCCGCAGATTGAAATCCCGCCGGAAAACCCAAATTGGGATAAGGGAGCTATTGGAAAAAACGCTTAAATCGAAATCTAAAATCACCGCCGCAGATATCGATAAACGATGGAATTTACCTTGAGTCGCTTCGAAGCGGAAACGATTTAAAAACAATATTAGTGTTGTTAGTTTTGGACCTTTTTTGCTCTTGCCTTGACAGCCCTTGGTTGACTTTTATAATGCCACAGTTCCATCGCTGGACTTAATTGAAAATTGTTGGGAGATTAATGCCACGTACTGCCGCCAAAAAATCAACAAACATATCCCCCGCATCCCGTCCGGGACATCACCGGAACAAGTTTAAGGTTTTATTGGTTGCTTCAGAAGCGGTTCCGTTCGCTAAAACGGGCGGACTGGCCGATGTCGCGGGTTCCCTGCCTGAGGCTTTGATGAAATCGGGTTGTGAAGTTGCGATCGTTTTACCCAAATACAAGAGTATTTCCCCAGAGAAATTCAGGCTGAAATTGGAAGTGAAGGGTTTGAATGTGCCGATGGGAATGGGGGACATGACCGCCGACATTCTATCCACCCAGTTGGGTTCTACGGCTGGAACGGCCTATTTCATCCAGAATGACCGTTATTTTGACCGTGATGGTTTTTACGGGAGTGCGGAAGGGGATTATCACGACAATGCGGAGAGGTTTGCTTTTTTCTCCAAGGCCATATTCGAAATGCTTAAAGCGCTTCGCTGGTATCCTGATATTCTTCATCTCAACGATTGGCAGACCGGTTTGGCGGCGGTTTATTTAAAGACCCTCTATAAATCCGATCCCCATTTCGCCGCTCTTCGAAGCTTATTCACCATTCATAACATGGCTTACCAGGGCCTTTTTCCAAAATATATTCTGCCCATGACCGGAATCGGTTGGGAGGAATTTCAACATGAAAAATTGGAATTTTACGACCAGATCAACTATCTCAAGGCCGGGCTCGTTTACGCCGATGCTTTGAGCACCGTTTCGGAAAGTTACGCCCAGGAGATACAAACGGACGAGTTTGGGCATGGTCTCCAAGGCGTCCTGGGCTCGCGCGTTTCATCGCTTTATGGAATCCTGAACGGCATCAATTACGACGAATGGAATCCGGCCACGGATAAGGAAATACCCGCTCAATACACTCTCAAGAATCATGAAAAAAAAGCAGCTTCCAAAAAGAAACTGGTTGAAGAATTAGATTTGCCTTTTAAGCCGGAGGTTCCCATTGTCGGTCTGGTTTCCCGGCTGGTTGACCAAAAGGGACTGGATCTTATTGGCGAAATCGCTGAAAACTTTTTGGCGATGGACGTCCAATTCGTGGTTTTAGGAACGGGCGACACCCGTTACCACACTCTGTTCGAGGGGTTGCGGCACCAATTTCCTTCCAAGTTTTCCGTGACCTTGAAGTTTGACAGCCGGCTGGCAAAATTGATTTATGCGGGAAGCGACCTGTTCTTGATGCCATCGCGGTTTGAACCCTGTGGTTTGGGCCAAATGATTGCCATGAAATATGGGACCATCCCCATTGTCCGTAAGACCGGCGGCTTGGCCGACACGGTCGAAAACCTCTCCCCGGACGGGAGAAAGGGAACGGGTTTTGCCTTCGAGCAATACCGCGGCAATGAACTTTTATTTGCTATCCGCCGCGCCGTGGAGGCTTTCCACCAACCCAAATTGTGGAAAGAGCTTGTCCAACGCGCCATGAAACAGGATTTTTCTTGGGATGTTTCAGCAGGGAAATATATGGAGCTATACGGTAAGATGCTGAAAAAATAAATCCTGCTTTCCACGCCCTTCCACGCCTTCTCATTTTTAAATAATGGAACAAATTAAACTCATGGACACATTACAAAATAACTTATCCTTGTTTCTTCAAAAAAAGGAACATGTACTTCGCGACCGGTGGCAAGCCTCAGTCCGCCAATTGTCCAACCGCTTGGAAGGATTTAGCGGGAACGATGGTGTTTTTTATGAGGTGCGCGGTCTTCTCTTTGATTTAGTGGCTGTGGTGGAGAGGTCGGGAAGCGTGGAACAGGCCGTGGACGACGAGTTTGGCCAGATACTGGCCCATTTGAAAAAACTCCAGACGGACCATCAGTTATCTTCCACCGATATGGTTTTCCTCCTTTTCTCCATGCGGGATGCGGTGCGTGAAGCCGTGCGTGAAATTGTCGATTTGGGCCCCCAGGGCCAGCACGAGATATCGGGCCATTTTCCCGCCGTCAGCCAGGTGTCCATGCTGTTAAACCGATTGGGGCTTGTCTTTTTCGAGGGAGCGATGCGGTTTCGCGAGGATGGCGGCACACAGGATGTTCTGGCGATCGAATATGCCCTACTATATGAACGTGCCAGGCAAATGGCCATTACTGACCGCTTAACCGGTCTTTATAACTTCGGCTATTTCCTGGAAAGGTTGAAAGAAGAACGGCTCAGGGCCGAGCGCTACCACCGTCTTTTGTCCCTCGTTATCCTGGATATCGACCATTTTAAGAAATACAACGATTCTAATGGCCACCCGGCGGGGAACGAGGTATTAAAAAAAATCGCGACCATTCTCAAACAGGAAGCCCGGGAAGTGGATATTGTCGCCCGCTACGGAGGCGAGGAAATGGTCATCGTCCTTCCTGAAACCAGCCGCAAGCGCGCTACAGAACTGGGAGAAAGAATCCGCCAAAGAATCGCTGAAACTCTTTTTGATCACATGCGATCCCAGCCTATGGCCAAGATCACCGTCTCAGGGGGAGTCGCCACCTTTCCCGTGGACGCGTCCAATGAGGAGGATCTGGTCAAGAAGGCCGACAGTAGCCTTTATGTCGCCAAGTCTCAGGGACGCAACCGGATCGTGGCATTTGAGCCGCCCATCAAGATTACCATTACCTACCGGCCCCAAAAGGAGCTTCAAAAGGTTTCCTTGGTGGGAAATTTCAACAACTGGGATAAGGACGCGGATCTTATGGTCCGGCAAGAAGATGGTAGTTTCCGTTTTATTATTTCCTTGAATCCCGGTATCTACCATTACAAATTTGTTTTGGATGATTTGGAATGGATTTCCGATCCATCGAGCCCCGAGCATGTCCATGACGGATTGGGCGGGAACAATTCAATCCTCCGGGTGAATGGATAGAAGTGATTTGTAATCCCCGGTTCCTTCCCAAACCAGCCAAAAATACACTAAACATTTCCAAGGGCATTTGATAAGCTTTCGGTCTTAAATCCCAGGAATTTGGACGAAAAATGGCGGATTACAAGTCAACCCTCAACATTACCCAGACTTCCTTTCCCATGAAGGCCAACCTGCCCCAAACCGAACCGGAGAGGTTAAAACTCTGGGACCATTTGGGCTTTTACAACCGGACCTTCGAGAAACCTAGGGCCCCCAAATATGTCCTGCATGACGGCCCACCTTTCGCCAACGGCGACATACATATGGGTCACGCCCTGAATAAAGTATTAAAAGACATTATCGTGAAGTACCAGGCTTTGCGGGGCCACGATACCCCTTATGTGCCGGGTTGGGACTGCCATGGTATGCCCATTGAACATAAGGTGGTGGAGCAATTGGGGTCTAAGGCCAAGACCATGTCCAAGGTTGAAATCCGCAAGGAGTGCCGCAAATACGCGGAGAAATTCCTTAACCGCCAAAGGGACGAGTTCAAGCGTCTGGGCATTTTCGGTGATTTCAACCATCCCTATATGACGATGGACCCCACCTATGAATTTTCACTAGTGAAGGCGCTGACCCAGCTGCTTTCGGATGGTTACGTCAGCCGGCGGCTTCGCCCCATTCATTGGTGCCCGGTCTGTAAAACCGCCCTGGCTGAGGCCGAAGTGGAATACGCCGATCACGAATCCCTTTCCGTGACGGTGGCTTTTCCCGTGAAACAGCTTCCGAAAGGCGTTTTTCCCAATACCCCCTTAAAAAATCTGTCATTTTTGATTTGGACCACCACACCCTGGACCTTGCCAGCCAACCTGGGGATTTCAGTCCACCCGGATTTTGAATATGTCACGGTACAGGTAGGCGAAGCCTATTACGTTTTGGCCAAGGTCCTCTTGCCCCAGGTGGCGGGTGTCTGCGGATGGAAGTCCACGGACTTCAAAATTATCGATGAAGTCAGGGGCGAGCGGTTGGACAGGGCCATTGGACGGCATCCATTCCTGGATCAGGATTCCCTGGTCATGGTGGGAACCCATGTGACGGCTGATACGGGAACGGGCTTGGTCCATACGGCGCCCGGCCATGGCCGGGAAGATTATGAGATCGGCCTTAAATACAATCTTCCGGTTTATTCACCCGTCAATGAGGCTGGGCGTTATGACGCCCGGGTGAAGGAATATGAGGGAATGTCCGTTTGGGAAGCCAACCCGAAGATCGTTGAAAAACTAAAGTATTTAGGGAAGCTTCTCTCATTGCAAACCATCCAGCACAGTTATCCCCATTGCTGGCGCTCGAAGAATCCCATCATTTTCCGGGCTACCGCCCAGTGGTTCATTGAATTGGACCACAAGGATTTACGAAAGAGATGTCTGGCTGAGATCGAAAAGGTCCAATGGATACCCGCCTGGGGAAAGGATCGCATTCGAAACATGGTTGAAGGGCGTTCCGATTGGTGTATTTCCCGTCAAAGGGCATGGGGGGTTCCCATTACCGTGGTTTATTGCAAACTTTGCGGGAAGCCTGTTGAGGATAAAAAGGTCCTGGAATCGATCGTGTCTCTGGTTCAAAAAGAGGGAATCGACGGCTGGTTCCAGCATCAAGCTCAGGATGTTCTGCCGCAAGGTTTCAAATGCGCCTGTGGCTCCGCCGAGTTCGTGAAGGAAGAGGATATTCTGGACGTTTGGTTCGAGTCCGGCAGCTCCCATTTCGCCGTGATGGACCAGAGGCCCGAGTTGCAGAAAGCCGAAACTGTTCTTTACCTTGAAGGCGGCGATCAGCACCGCGGCTGGTTCCAGCACGCACTTTGGACCGGAGTGGCCTTGAAGAATCACGCTCCATTTACCGTGGTCTTGACGCATGGATGGGTATTGGACGCCCAGGGGAAGGCCATGCACAAGAGCGCGGGCAACGTTATCGACCCCTTGGAAATGATGAAAAAGTATGGCGCTGACATCCTGCGGCTTTGGGTCTCTTCCGAGAATTATACGGAAGACGTGGTCATCAGCGAGGAAATGCTCCAACGCATGTCGGAAGCTTATCGCCGAATTCGAAACACCTTTCGTTTCATCTTAGGCAATCTTTCGGATTTTGACCCGGCGGTGAATCGCGTGGGCGAAAAGGACTTCACCCCCCTGGACTTCTGGGCGATTAGGGAAGCCCAGGAGACTCTATTCACCATCAACCAGGCCTACGAGAATTATCAATTCACTAGGGTCTTCCACGATATTGACAAGTTCTTTTCCGTCGGGCTTAGCGCCGGTTATTTCGACATTTTGAAGGACCGGCTTTACACCTTTGCGACCGATTCAAAGGAACGCCGTGCAGCCCAGACAGTCCTTTACGATATCCTGAAAGGTTTTGTGGTCGCGGTGGCGCCCATCCTTTCTTTTACCGCCGAAGAGATATGGCAATCTTTACCGGAGGCCTTCAAGGTCAAAGAAGGAAAGAGCGTGTTCGAAGCCCATTGGCCTCTTTTGAAAGAAATAACCAATAAGGCCCAGGGACAGGATTTTGAATCCATGGATGCCCTTGCGCAGGAATGGGAAACTATCTTTTCCGTCAAGCGGGCGGTCCTGAAATCTCTCGAAGGTTTAAGGCAAGCCAAGACTATCGGAAGTTCGCTGGAAGGCGAAGTGGAGCTTTTTGTGGGCAATGAAAAAGTAAAAAAAATCCTTCAAAAGCATCATCATGATCTTCGCTACTTCTTTTTGGTTTCCAAGGTCGAATTAAAGGATGGGGAGGGGTCACCCGAGGCTTTGGCAGGCGGAAGACGCCAATCTTAAGCTAAAAACAATCGCCCGCAAATCCTCGGGTCAAAAATGCGCCCGATGCTGGAACTATTATCCCCCTGAGCAAATGGATAAAACCTATCCCGACATCTGCCACCGATGCGGGCCAATCGTCCAAAATTTCCAGCCTGTCGGGGACGGCAAAGATTGATGCCGCTGGCTGGAATTTCCATGTTGGTGGTGGCCCTGGATCAGGCCACCAAATTCCTGATTTTGAGCAAAATGTCCTTAAATGAGTCCATTCCCCTTTTGCCCGATTTCGTTTATTTCACCTATATCCAAAATCCCGGGACGGCCTTTGGCTTCATGTCTAATTTGGAGCCCTTCGTGCGCATTCCCTTTTTCATCACAGCCACGCTGGCGGCGACCTTTATCGTATATATGTACCAAAAGTTGTTGGCCCATGAGAGGATTTGGACCCGAATCGCCCTGGGGCTGGTTTGGGGAGGTGCTTTGGGAAACTTGGTGGACCGGCTTTTATATGGCAAAGTCGTCGATTTCATTGAAATGCGTTACTACGAATACCAGTGGTTTCCTTATATCTTCAACGTAGCGGACGCTTGTATCACTGTGGGTCTAACCTACCTTCTATTTGAGTACATTGTGGGTCATCGACAGAAGACCCGGGCATGAGTATTCGAAGAGTTTCCATTCTCGCGGTTCTATCCGATCAAATTTCGAAACTCCTTATTATGCATTATTGCCGGATGGGAGATTCGATTACGGTGATTCGTGATTACCTTTATTTAACTTATATCCAAAATCCGGGCGCGGCTTTTGGTTTTATGGCCAATACTCCCGCTTATATCCGAATCCCTTTTTTTGTCACCATTACTTTTGGGGCGGGTTTGATCGTTTATGCCTATCAACGGTTTGTTCCTCCTGAAAAAAGGCTTCAGCGGTTCGCTCTGGGGTTGATTTGGGGCGGGGCGATGGGTAACTTCATTGATAGGGTCTTTTACAGGAAGGTGGTGGATTTTATCGATGTCCGCTTCCATCAGCACCAGTGGTTTCCTTATATTTTCAACTTGGCGGATTCCTGTATCACGGTCGGTTTGACTCTATTATTGTTGGGTTATTTTTTTGGTAAACCAAAGCAGTCTTGGGAAAGGGTTTAAATGTATCCGATTTTGTGGTCCATAGGCCCGATTCACTTTTATTCCTACGGCCTTTGCATGGCGGTGGCGCTGGGGTTCAGTATTTTTCTTTTCGCCAGAGACGCGGGTAAATATATCGGTCCCAAAGTGGGGATCAGCTATGAACAAGGTTTTCAAAAGGCTTTCGACCTGGGGGTCTATGTTATTGTCTTCTCGCTTTTAGGGGCGAGGTTGTTTTACGTTTTGGAAAACTACACGGAGTTTGAAAACGGCCACTGGTATGACGCGGTCAAAATATGGCAAGGCGGTTTGGTGTTTTATGGGGGCCTTTTTGGGGCTTTGATAGTGGCTTTTTACTGGTTTCGCGCGGAAAAATGGCCGATCAGTTACTGCTTTGATTTGGTGGCGCCTTATATCCTCCTGGGCCACGCCATCGGGCGGGTGGGATGCTTTTTAAACGGTTGTTGTTATGGAATTGAAGACCCGGTTCACGGGATGATTTTTCCGGGGGCGGGGGACAATATCCCGCATCTTCCTACCCAGCTTTGGGAAATGGCCGGGGATTTTACGCTTTTTCTGCTCCTGCTTTGGACGAGGCGTTGGACCATTCGTTACCAATGGCTGACGATTTCTTTATATGGTCTTACCTATGGAACGTTACGGCTCGTCATTGAATTTTGGAGACGGGATTGGAACAAACATTATTTGATTATCTTTAACTCGGCGTCACAGGCCGTGAGCGGGATCATTATTTTTCTGTCGGTTCTTGTGATTATCTGGATTATCCTGCGGCATCCTAAAGAAAAAATATAAGGGCTGTCATTTAGGGGATTGATCCTTGAGTTGCCGATGACCATGACAGTCTTGACATCATTGCCTCTCGGGACAAGTACCTTTATTTTTTAAATAAAAATCCTTAAATAGGACCTCTCCCAAGAACTTAGGTTGCATCGCCATCAAATTCATGACTCGCAAGAATAACGGACTGAAACCAATTTCCTAATTGTTTCAGAGGTCAGGTAAAATGACCTTCCATGAAACCCTCTTCTCCTACAGCCCAAACCACCCTTCTGACCGTTCCTCCCGGCGAAGGGGGTAAGCGCCTGGATGTTTTCCTGTCCTCCCAATTGAAGGCATTTTCCCGAAACCAAGCCCAAGCCCTTGTCAAAGAAGGCCGTGTCATTCCTCAATTTCCGGTGAAAGCCTTGAAGGTCTCCTTGATTGTCTTGGAGGGCCAAAGTTTTCAAGTCAACATTCCCCCCGCCAAGAAATCGGATATTCAGGCCCAGGATATCGCCTTGAACATTGTTTTCGAGGACAAGTATCTTCTGGTCATCAACAAACCGGTGGGGATGGTGGTACATCCGGGAGCGGGGAACCCGGATAAAACGCTTATCAACGCCCTTATGGCCCATTGCCCGGATATCGTGGGGGTCGGGGGTGTTCAAAGGCCGGGATTGGTTCATCGGCTGGATAAGGACACTTCGGGACTCTTGGTGGTGGCCAAGTCCGACTTGGCCTATAAAAGCCTGGTGAAGCAATTGAGGTATCGCAAACTCAGCCGGGAATATTTGGGGATCGTGAAGGGGGAAATTGAAGGGCCTGGGATCATCAACGCCCCATTGGGCAGGCATTTCGTTTCCCGAAAAAGAATGGCGGTGTTACCCGAAGGCGGGAAGCCCGCAGTGACCCATTTCGTGGTTCTGGGAAAGACGGAAAAGGCCAGCCTGCTTCATTTAAAACTGGAAACGGGCCGCACGCACCAAATCCGCGTTCATTTGCAATATATCCACCACCCCATTTTAGGGGATTCGGTTTATGGAGGCGGTTCCGATCTGGCGGCCCGCCAGATGCTTCACGCCTTCCGACTTTCTTTCCAACACCCCAAAACGGGAATCACGAAAATTTATACCGCCCCTCCTCCCGTGGATTTTGAGGAATGCCTGGTGATGCTGGACATTAATCCACCCGAGTGGAAGGAATTGGTTTGGGAGAAGTAATTGAAATATTTCGCCGTGTTTTGTTGAAAACAGGAAGTTTGAGTATTTTAAGAGACTTTTGAAGTTCTTCCAATCGCATGCTTGGCGGCTTGAGAGGCGGTTGTTTCCTTCCAGATATGTGAAAGACCATCCCAAAGGCTGTTCCGCAGGCTCAAGCGATAGATCGAATTCTCCGGTAGTTCCTTCATCAAGCGACGGTGGGCTTCCCCCAGGTGGTGATAGGGCATGCCCGGAAACAAATGGTGAACGGCATGGTAGCGAAGCCCCACCGGCGCCCAAAGGCCTGTGGTAATGGGATTGCCGGGAACGGTGACTGAGTCCAAAAACTGTTCAGAAAATTCCAAAATATGGTCCGCGGGGTTGCGGTAGCAATGGGTGGCTGCGACGGTTCGAAGGCCATTGGTCAACAAGATCAGTGTCGCCACCATATACCAGAGAACCAGAACCTTCAGCGGCAGTATTCCTTTCCACAACAACAATCCAAAAGCCAAGGCATAGGCAAAGGTCATCCATTCCTGTAATTGCCACCATTTTCCATCCCTTTCCTGGGGCGCGGGCCTGGCCCATTCGGGGTCAATCGAAAGGGACGAAAGGTATTCCCAAAGGAGCTTGCGCAGCAGTGGAATCAGGTAGGAAATGGGAGTCAGCAGGAATCGAAGGGTGAAGACGAAGGGAACTACCAGCATGGTTAAGAAGAAAAGAACGATCCGGAAATGGCCCATGAGGACAAAGGGAAGGTATTCGCCATCGTCCCGAGTGCCATACATCTTCTGCTTGTGGTGATCAATGTGGACACCCATATAGGTGAAAGAGGGGACCATGAAAGGGAAGCCGCAAAGCAGGTTCCAAACTATGCGGAACAACCCAAAAGTGTCTTTTTTCAGATGAGTCAGTTCGTGGATAAAAATGACCGCCCGATAGAGGCAGAATACCGAAACGGCAAGGCTGAGAATTTGGATGGCTGAAAAATTGGAGGATAAAACCGCCAACACGAAGGTTCCCCAGCCAAGGATGGCGTTAAAGAGAAAATCGGCCCAATAGATGGCCGCGCTTGGTTCGAAGAGGTCTTCGCAGATTTTTTTGGCTTCCGCCATGGGGAATGTTTGTTTTGCTTCAGTCATGAGTGCTTACCTTAGGATTTTGGAGCTTCATTTTGAAGGGGGAGTTTAGCTGAATTTGACTAGGTTGTGAAGGTTTCCACAATGGGGTTTTGACACAGTTTGCCGCCATCGCGAGGAGCGCCTTTGCCAGGCAATGACCGCGAACGGCCTTGGTGGAATGTGTTTTTTTCAATAATTTCCCAAACTGTTGAGCATTTGAAGGGCGGGAGGATTGCGGGGTTCTAATTCGAGGCTGTATTGCAGGCACTGTTTGCCTACGACGTAATTTTTCAACCTGAGGTTGGCCACAGCCAGATTGAAATAGACTTCCCCATAAGCGCCGTTGGTTTCTCGGAAGCCCTCCATGAAAATATCCCGGGCGCTCTGGTATTCGCCCGTTCTTAAGGCAAAAAGCCCCATGTTGAAAGTACCCATTGAATAGACCTGGGGAAGATAAAAACCTTCAAGCCAGGATGAAAATTTAGAAAGTTTAAGGCCTTGGAGTTGTCCCATGATGGAGATTTCTGTTTCTTGCGGAATTCCCATGGATTTGATGAATTCAGGATAGGAAAGGGCAGGGATCTGGGGGAGGTAGTTCTTCCGAGCGTAAATGGCCGTGCATTCGTCCAGATAAATCAGGCGCCAGTCTTGGAATCTTTTTAACTGATCCACCCAGGGAACGGAAGAAATGTATTCCATTACGATCAATTGGGGTTGATAAACGGCTAAAAGCGGGATCAGGCCGGTGGCATTAAAGCTCTTGCGGTATTGCTGGTAAAAAGAGTCTTCGGGCACTTCCAGGCGGCCGTCAATGAAGGTGGGCTGAGGGGCTTGCCAATCCAGCCAACCCCCAAAGTTTAAATCATTGAGCATTCGCCCGTCCAAGCGGTTTTGGATCATGAACTGAACGGCTTTTATAGGAAGGCGATCCCTATCCAAGCCCAGGCCCATTCGGTCATTCCGGCGGTCCGAAACGTAATAAGCATTGGTTCCAATCCTTAATCCTAAAAGAACTATAAGGAGAGTGAAAGCAATCGCGGCTTGGGGGCTGTATAACCATCCCCACCTGGATTTGATTTTCCAATCGGCCAGGCAAACCCCCAAGAAGGGGGCATCGATCAGGATAAAAAAGGGAATGTTCCGTACCGCCATCATGGCCAGGGAAAGAAAGATCACGAAAAGGGCCATCTCGTGGATTTTCCGTTGACGAAAAGATGAGATGAGCAGGATTAAAGACAAAAGAGCCAAAAAGAAGAAGATGAATATATGAAGGTTTTGGTCGTACTGAAGGTTTTGATAAGCGAGGAAATGCCAGGGAGTAAAGAATTCCGTAATGGCTTGTTTATAGACACTGGAGGTTTGAAGCTGGGTCCATAAAACAAAGGGAAAGAATAAACCCTTGACTCCATAAGGGTTGAGGAAGTCCGCTCCAATCGACAAAAGAAAATAACGCAATAAGGTTCGATCCAGCCTTTTTTCATGAAACCATCCGCTGATTCCATAAGCCACCATGACCGCCCAGCCCAACAGGAAAAGTCCCTCAGTGTTGACCCAGAACCATTGGACAATCGGCAATAAAAAGAGAAGGTTTCGGGTTCGATTGACTCGGGATTCAAGGATAAAGAGGGTTAGGCTTAAAAAAAGCCATGAAAATATCTCGGGACGAACGATAAAGCGCCGTTCCATTACTAGAATGGCGGCCAAGAATATCAAAGTTTTTCCCCATGCGGGAGCCCGGGTTGCCTGAAGGCGTATCCATAAAATGCTAAAAACAATAAGGATGACTCCGATATTGAGTAAGGTGAGTGAGGAATAACCCAAGTTCTTAACACAGAAAAATAGGAGAATTTGATAAAAGCCGTTGGGATCCAGGTAATCCCGGTCGGTTTGGGTATAGGTATAGGTATCTTTTTGGGGAAAGGAGTGGTTTCGGACGATGGCCTGTCCAGCTTTTAAATGAAAGCCGAGGTCGTAATTTCCGATTTTTCGGGCGGATAAAAGTATTACCAGCAGAAAGCAGCCCAAGATCGGATAAAACCAGGGATTTGAAATGAAATGAAGGCGGTTTGAAGTAGCCGGGGAGGAATAATTCGGTTGGGATTCAGCCATGGGTTTTGTGGGTGGTGGGATGGGTCATGAATGGAGCTGTTTTTGGATTTTAACCACCAGGGGATGGGTGTCCGCGAAAAAAGATTGGGCAATCACCAGCGCTTCCTTTAGATCTTCCTGGGCTAAGGATTTTTGATCCAAGGCCTCTTCCACTTGGGCTAAATCCAGCAAACCTAAAGCTACGCGGGGGTGGCTGGGTCCGAAAACGCTTTTGAGGGTTGGTTGGCTCTTTTGAAGTAACACTTCCGCTTCTTTGTTTTTACCTAGTGATTCATAGGCTTTTGCTAACTTCCGAACATAGTCCAAAGTCGAATAGCCAAAATAAACGCCCACGAACCGCTGATAAATAGGAAGAGCGGATAGGAATAAGCTTTCGGCTTTTTCATTTTGTTTTTGGGATCGGTAAAAATTTCCCAATAATTCCATGGCATCCGCTTGTTGAACCGAATCGGCGGGGTAATTTTTCTTTGAAATATCCAAAATCTTCTGAAGACAGTTTTGAGCGTCGGAGAAATGCTTGGTTGATTCGTAAACCCGGGAAAGATGTTCGAGGGTTGGGATGATGAGCTGGGGATCGATATTGGGGCCCTTCTCTTGAAGCTTAAGGCTTTTTTGCAATAGCTCTTGGGCTTCAATAGCGTCGCCCATTTCCATTTCAACTGTTCCAAGATGATCGAGAACTTGGGGGAGGCTGTCAGCCGGGTTCGTTTCATCCTTTTGCAGGATGCTTACCGCTCTTTTTCCATAGTATTCGGCGTCTTGCCAGCGGCCCCAATCCGAATAAAGGGCGGTTAATTGGTCCAAAGTTTGCGCTATTTGGAGATTATCCTGGCCGAATGCTTTTTCTTGAAGGGCCATGCCCCATTTGAGAGCGGCTTCGGCATCGACATAATGGGCCATGTATCGATGAATGGTAGCGAGATCGATGAGGAAGGGGACTATGTCCGGATGGGTGGGGCCATAACGGTTCTTCCGCCATTTTTAAAGCGTCTTCGCCCGCGGAGAGGGCGTCGGAGAAATAGCCGCTTTTCAATCGCGTATAGGCAGTGTTTTTGGAAACCTTTAAGGGATCCTCGGTATCGATAATTTGTTCCGCATAGGAAAAGTTTCTTGAGAGAAAGAGAAGAGCCAAAAGCGAAAAGGCGCATAGCACCGATTTTGGGGATGATTTTATAAATTTCGGACGGTTCACGGAACGACATCCATAATGACGGGGGCAGGCGTGGGAATGGGTCCAGGCACCGGCAATTCCGAGTTTGAGCCTTTAGGACCCAAGATAATCACGTTCGCATCCCGTTCAAAAGCATCCTCCCAAGTTTTCCAGCCGTCGGTTGAGGTGACTTCCCGGGAAAGATGGGCGCCGCCGTCGAAGCTTAGATCCGCAGCCCCCGCAAGTCCGCCGGAGTTTCCAACTTCCGATAGTACATAACAATCCTCGCATCCGGGGGAATCGGATATCCCACGGCCGGAATCGGTTTGGAAAACGACGTAACGGCACTCTGGAGGAAAAGTCTGGGGATGGTCTTCCTTTTTGATACCGATGGTCACCCACTCATAGGAAACCGGGGCTTGCGACGGAAGAAGGGCTTCACCTGAAAATGCGAGGGTGGTTTTATGCTGCATGAAGTTGATGGAATAGACCCGGTAATTGAGCGGAGCGGTAGGAGCGCCGATTTTTCGAACATGGATGGCGAATCCCGTGGCTGTCAAACCCTCATGGGGGTGCAAGGCTTCCCCCTGAATGAGGTCGTTCGAGTGGTCACCAGGTGCGCCACCGTGGATGGGAAGTTCGCCAAATTCGTCATAGGGTACGCCCTGGAGTTTGGAGCCGCTTCCATGAAGAGCGAAGAGGGGTTGACGGTTGAGTGTCTTCCATTTTCCATTCTCGCTTACCAATACATTCAGTTGTGGATCAACAGTCTCGGCCCTGGGATTAAAGGAATTGAGATGGTCACCGTACGAAATGGAAGCAAAATGGTTGTCATCAATAATTCCCACTTTGTGCTGGCCACCCCTTGTGGCGTCTTGTTCAATCACCAGGTGATACACCTTCCCGGAGAGAAGCGTAAGGTCGTTGATGGGAACGGTAATCCAGCAACCTCCTTTCGGGGTAACGCTGGAAGTTTCTAAGGGTTTTAAATCGGGCAGTCCATTTTTATCTTCTTGGAGGCTGATCTTATAGGCGGGAGGTTTTTGGGTTTTTTCACAATAAAAAGAAACGGCGATGAGGTTCATCGCTTCCTGAGCGGTGAAGCGGAAAGAGATTTTTTTATCTTCGGTGTTTAACGGCGTGAACAGACGAGAGCCCATGGTGAAATGACAACCGTAATCCCCATAGGTCAATGAAGCGGCCCCAAAAAATCCAAAGGCAATAAGGCTCAAAATTTTTGGAATTCTCATCATTCTTACCTTTTGATTTTATCAAGGACCGCAAAAAGCATGAAGATGTGCTCCCCTGGGAAGCCTTTGAGCAAGCAAATCATAACATTACATTTCTATTTTAAGCCTTGCGAACTCTTACATCTAAAAAGTGCACAAAAACCTTCGAATTTGCTTTAGGAAACCGTTTGGCCCTTTTCGGCTCCAAAATCATAGTTTTATCGCAAAAGCGGTATTATTATAGTCAAGGTAACAAAGTAACATTTAAAACTTTCAATACCGCTTTCACAACACTTTCACAATCCTTCGGATTAAAAAACAAGTTATCCGTCTAAAAGATGAACGAGAAAGCAGATTTAGTTAAGCGTAAAAAGCTTATGGGAGGGAAGAAAAACGTTATTTGGCTTAAATCATTTTGAGCCAAATTGATTTGAAGCGATAAACCACAACAGATGGCATAAGGGTATTTTAAAAATTGACAGATGGTGGTTGATGAAAAAAGTATCTGTAACCGATCAAGATTTTTTAAAAATGTCCCAACAAAGTTTCAGATTGAATCTTTGTAAGTTTTTTATTTTTGCGATTTCCCTTTTAAGCGCTGGTCGATCTTTCTCCCAAGTTACTTTCAATACCGGTTGTTCCTCAGGCAATCCCGCACCGGGTACTTCTCAAACGCAACAATTAGTGGCCGAGGGAGTTGGTTTGCAGGAGACAGTTGTCGGCGGCACATGTGGTCAATCACTCACCGTTACTCTACCTCCTGGTGCCACACCGGTAACGGCTTACCTTTATATCGAATACGACTATGGTTCGAACGGCGCGCCGCCCGTGCTGACAGGAGTGACTTTTAACGGGTCGACTACGCCCGCGGGAACGCAAGAAGGGGCGGGAGTCACCTATGGCGGCTACGCTAATACCTTTTACAACATTCGTTATACCATCAGTCCGACCCTTTTAGGCGGAACCGCTGGTTCAGGGGGAGAACAATATGTTTATCCCGTGACTCCCGGCGGCAGCTGTGCGGGTGAATCGTTGGTGGAGCTTTACACCAACCCCGCAGTCACCAGCACCGACGCCGTGGCTATAGCCGATGGCAACAGCGCCTGGCACATCGAAGAAAACGGGGAGATTGTTTACGGCGCCGCTCCTCCTGACGCCGATTTGAACTGGTCCTGTTTGGGGATGGATTGTTCCACTTCGGATACCCAAATGTCGGTCGTGGGCGGGGCGGAAGAATGTTGGTCCGGCACTAACGGGGACGTCGATCAAGTCGACCCCTATGGTTCGGGACCCGCGACCAATACCGGCGGTACCAACAATGGCGGGCCCCCGGTTTATACCAGCGCCCCTGGCGTCTTGAATTGTCCCGGCAGCGGGTCGGGCTCCTCCGACCGGGACAGAAACTATGACTTGGGTTCGAATTTCCAGAGCGGTGCCATGAGCTTGCAATGGGGATTAAATGTGAGTGGTACTCAATATGCCAAGTCGAGTTTCTGGCAGCAGGCCATTGTGGCGCAATATGAGTGTAATCCGACCCAACAATGCTCAGTGACCACGAGTTTCAACGGCACCTTCGTACCATCCGGATGGGTGTCTGGAATCAATCCGCCGGGCGAGGGAACTTATAGTGAATCGGGAGGGTCGGTTTCAATGAGTTCGGGTTGTAATGGACTCAATAATTTCTTATTGAACAACCAGGTTCAAAGCGGTCCGGGGACCCTGCAGGTTTCGATGTGCACGAGCACGAATGGCGGCAACTTCGGCGGGTTGGTTTTTGGATACAGTCAGACGACGGGGGATGCCTACGGCCTTCAATTCTTTAACAACGGGTCATCCAACACTGGCACCTTGTATTGGGTGACTTACAGTGGTTCCAAAACCTCATCGGCTGCTTCAACGGTTGCCACGGCGACGCTTCCGGCGGGATCACCCATCAGCAGCTGTCCCTCTTGGGTGCAGGTGGTCATTAACAGTAGTTGCCAATATATCGTGACCCTCGCCACCTCACAGGCGGGACTCGGCTCGGCCACGGCCTCGGCAACTTTCACGGGTAGCGGTTGTACCAGCGGATATATGGGTATAGTCTCCACCAATTGCGAAAATTCAAGCTTCCAGTCTTTCCAATTTACCGGTAACTGCGCTACTCCGACGCCCACCAATACACCCACTAAAACACCTACCAACACGACAACACCCACTCCCACCTCCACGCCCACACCCAGCGCAACCAAAACGGCAACCGCCAGCGCCACTAACTCGGCGACAGCCACCCCCACCAATACAGCCACGGCCTCAGCGACTAACTCCGCCACCGCAACTACAACCGCCAGCGCCACTAATTCAGCCACCGCCACGACCACGCGCACGGCCTCGGCCACCACCACGAGTACCACGACCAGTTCGGCCACCTCCACGGCTTCCGCGACTACAACCAACTCGGCCACCGCGACGACTACCAGTTCCACAACATCTTCCGCTACCAGCACCACGACTAATTCGGCAACCTCCACGGCTTCAGCCACCACCACTAACACAACGACTTCAACACCCACAAATACACCTACCCCCAGTCGATCCAACACTCCTACCAATACCCCTACTCCCACACCGACGAACACCCCCACGAATACGTCTACTCCTACCCCCACCAATACCCCCACAAATACGCCAACCCGGACTCCCACGCCAACCCTTACCAATACTCCCACCAATACGTTGGTGAACACAGCGACAGCCACCCCCACCAATACAACCACGGCCTCAGCGACCAACTCCGCCACCGCAACTACAACCGCCAGCGCCACTAATTCAGCCACTGCCTCAGCTACGAATAGCGCCACTGCCACGACAACGGCCTCAGCGACTAACTCCGCCACCGCAACCACAACCGCCAGCACCACCAATTCAGCCACCCTCACGACTACACGCACCGCTACGGCCACGACGACCAACACGGCGACCGCCACGACAACCAATACCACCACAACTACTTCGACGAACACCGCTACGAATACGGCTACCAATACGATTACGATGACTCCAACAAATACGGCCATCATTACGTCCACGGACACGAGTACGGCCACTAACACAGCGACATCCACTGTCACGGCCACGTCGACGAATACCTCAACCTCAACCCGCACCAATAGCCCGACCTACACTTCAACCAACACGCCCACGACCACACCAACTCCAACTACAACTAATACTCCAACCATGACGACTACCAATACACCCACCAATACTTCGACCAATACCGCAACCTCAACCGCGACAAATACGGTTACTAACACCACTACAGCGACTCCAACCAACACCACCACGAATACGGCTACCAATACAATTACACTGACACCGACGAATACGGCCATCATTACGCCCACGGATACGAGCACGCCTACCAACACCGCGACATCCACTGTTACGGCCACGACGACGAATACCGCAACCCCAACCCGTACCAATAGCCCCACCAACACCTCAACCAATTCGCCTACGACCACTCCAACTTCAACTACCACTAACACTCCGACCGATACCTCAACCTCAACCGCGACGAATACGGCTACTAACAGCGCTACAAAGACTCCAACCAACACCGCGACGAATACGGCTACCAATACAATTACACTGACACCGACGAATACGGCCATCATTACGCCTACGGACACGAGTACGCCCACTAACACCGCGACATCCACTGTTACGGCCACGACGACGAACACTCTCACCCTGACTTCAACGGCAACGGTCACCAACACGCCAACCAGCACTTTCACCAATACGGCTACACCTAGTGAAACCAATACTCCCACCGCAACTTCCACTGACACTCAAACCAATACGCCTACTAATACCCCCACCCCCACTTCCACCAATACGCCGATTTTCACTTTCACCTTGACCAGTACTCCAACGAATACTGCCACCTTGACCGGCACCAATACTTCCACCAATACGGCTACCTTGACCGCGACATTCAGCGCGACCAATACAACGACTCCTGTCCCAACCCAAACCCCCACCTCGACTCCAACCAACAGCAATACTTCAACGGCAACTTGTACCAATACCTCAACCTCCAGCCCTACGAATACCCCAACGAATACGGCTTCTTCGACGAACACCAATACCTATACACCGACTAATACCGCCACCAACACGGCCACCCCTACTGAAACCTCCACCGCGACTAATACCACGACTCCCGTACCGACGAGTACCCCCACCGCGACGGTCACGAACACTGAAACCTTAACGGTCACCCAGACTTTCACGAATACGAATACTTACACCCTGACCAACACACCAACGAACACCAAAACCTTTACCGCCAGTTCCACTCCAACCAATAGCTTTACACCCACGAATACATTCACCAGTACCCCCACCCCGACTTCCACCAATACCTTTACCAACACACCCACCCCCACAACCACATGGACTCCAACTATGACCTTCACCCCAACCCCGGATGTTGACATCAGCAAGACGGCTTCCGAAACGGTGGCCGATGTCAACGACATCATTACCTATACGGTCAGTTTGAACGTTCCAGCCGGACCGGCCAACAACGTGATAGTCAGCGACGTGCTTCCGCCCTATCTGAGTTTCGTCGGTTTTGGGACTATTCCATCTGGAGGGGCGACGGTTTATAACGCCGCCACAAAGACATTGACGGTGAGTTGGGGTTCGCTCCCTGTGGGGATCTACAACTTTACCTATCAGGCCCAGGTGGCAGGTTATGTTCCTCAGGGAACGGTTTTACCGATGCGGCGGGCACGCTTCTTGCGATGGGGGCGAAATGTGGGTTGCATGGGCTTGTCGAAAAAAGAGGGTCGAGGTTGACCAGAGCCATTCCGGAGTGTCAAGGACAGGGTTGGATGATGTGGCGCCGTCTGGGCTTGGGCAAGCCGCCCCGGCGTGATCAAGGGCCGCCGCCGGGAAACCCATTGGCGGCTGGGCCCGGGACCCCTTTGGGTGTATATTGCGTCCAACCCAGCCAGACCATGAAATCAAAAGTAATCATCCTTGCCGCGCTGCTCTCGACCGCCGGCGCCGGGCTGGTTCTCGCCACCCCCCCGGCGGCGTCCAAACCCACGGCGCGCGTTTCGGTCGTTTTTGTCGAGCCGCAGAAGTTCACCGATTTCAAGCGCACGCGTGGGGCGACGCCGCCTCCCTCCGACCTGATGGACCAGCTCCGGACGTTCCTGCAGGAAACGGGTGAGCGCTACGTTCCGGCGGACCAGCACTTGGAGATCAAGATCACCGACATTGACCTGGCGGGCGAATTCGAACCCCAGCTGGGTCCGCAGTTCGAGGATGTCCGCATCGTGCGGGCGATCTATCCGCCGCGCATCAAACTGGAGTTCAGCCTGACGGACGCCAGGGGCAACGTCGTCAATTCGGGCCAGCGCGAGCTCACCGATCTCGCCTTCCACATGCGGACGGCGTGGCCGCCGGACGACTACCTGCGCTACGAAAAGGACCTCCTGCGCGACTGGTTCAGCGCGGAATTTCGCCGCCCGCAAAAGAGCTGACGACCCGGAAGGATTTTTTTTGCGCGCCACCCGCGCCACGCTAGGGTGGTGGCCGTGGCCCTGTCTCCCGAGGCGGAACGCATCGACAAATGGCTCTGGGCCGTGCGCAGCTTTCGCACGCGCAGCCTGGCGACGGACGCCTGCCGTGCGGGCAGCGTCACGGTGAACGGCCAGCCGGCGAAGCCCTCGCGGGACATCCGGCCCGGCGATCTGGTCGTCGTCCGCCTGGGGCTCATCCACCGCACCCTCAGGGTCCGGGCCGTGCCCCCGTCGCGCGTCGGCGCGAGCCTCGTCGCCACTTATTGCGAGGATCAGACGCCGCCGGCCGAATACGAAATGGCGCGCGCCCAGCGGGTGCAGCAGCTTCTGGCCCGCGCCAAAGGCTCGGGCCGCCCGACCAAGCGGGACCGCCGGCTCCTCGACCGCCTGTTTGAGACCTGACCGGCGCGCGGCCGGCCGGGGCGGTGAAAAGATGGTTTTGCCTCCGGCCTCCGGCGGGCTGAGGTTCCCCGCGATGATGAACGTCTACGCGAAATTCGAATCCGAGCTGCAGGTGCGGCCGGATGACATCGATCTGTTCCAGCACGTCCACAGCAGCCGCTACATGGACTACGTGCTCGCGGCCCGCTACGACCAGATGGCGCGGTGCTATGGCATGTCCTGGGACGAGTTCATCCGGCGCGGCCTGGGCTGGTACATGACCGGCATCGCGATGGATTTCCTGCGCCCGCTCGGCCTGGGCGAGCGCTTCGTGGTGCGCACCTGGATCGAGGATTTTCTGCCGGATGCCGACGGGGTCAGGGTGCGTTTTGAGCTTGAGAAGAAGGAAACCGGCAAGCGCTGCCTCAACGGGCACGCCGAGTACAAGCTGATCAACCTGGCGACCAACCGCGCGGTCCCGATCCCCGGGGACATCAGGGCGAAATACAGCATCTGAGCGCGGGCCGCGTGCGGCCGGTCATGCAGCGACATTACATTCTCACGCCGTTCGGCAGCGCCGGGGACGTGCATCCGTTTCTCTGGATCGGCCGCAGCCTGATGGAGCGCGGACACACCGTGACCATCGTCGTCGCGCCCCCGTTCGACCGCGCGGCCCGGCGCGCCGGCCTGCCCTTCGTCACGGTCGGCGCGCCGGGCGATTACGAGCGCGTCATCCGGAATCCCGATCTGTGGCATCCCGGGCGCGCCCTGAACCTCACGCTCGGATTCGCCGGCCGGGCGGCCGCGGAATACTTCGAGGTCATCCGCGCCACGGTGGCGCCGACCGACGGCGAGGTGGTGCTGGTCGGCTCCCTCCTCGCCCTCGGGGCGCGCGTGGCGCGGGAGAAACTCGGCCTGCCTTTGGTCACGATCCACCTGCAGCCGGCGGTGTTCATGAGCCTGTACGACACACCGGTGATGCGGGCGCACCTGGATGGTTCGGCCGGCTGCCCCGCTGGCTGAAACGGGCGTTCTTCGCCCTGGCGAATCCGCTCGACCGGGCGGCCGGACCGGCCGTGCGCGCCGCCTGCGCCCGCGCCGGAGTCGCGCCTCCGCGCAGTCTCGGGCGGGAGTGGATGCATTCGCCGGACGCGGTGCTGGGACTGTTTCCCGAATGGTTCGGTCCGCCGCAGCCCGACTGGCCGCCGCGCTGCCGGCTCGCCGGTTTTCCGCTGTATGATCCGGGCGACCGGCAGGACCTCACACCCGAGCTTGGAGCGATTTCTGGCGGACGGGCCGCCGCCCGTGCTGTTCACGCCGGGCAGCGCCATGGCGCACGGCCGAGAGTTTTTTTCGACGGCGCAGGCGGCCTGCGACCGCTTGGGCGCGCGCGCCATTTTCGTGACCGGCGCGTCAGCCAGCTGCCGGCGCAGTTGCCGGCGACGGTGCTGGCGTTGGACTACGCGCCGTTCAGCCGGCTGCTGCCCCGGGTCGCCGTCGTCGTGCATCATGGCGGAATCGGCACGCTGGCGCAGGCGCTGGCGGCGGGGGTG
>CAWJKT010000030.1:0-18093 GCA_963843375.1 uncultured Pseudomonadota bacterium | reverse complement strand
AATTGAACCATTTCGGAATGTCAATCCCCTGTTCCCCAAGGCTTCCAGATTTTCAGGAATATCACTCGCCAGACAGCAATTCCCAAAGCTCATAGCCTCCAATAAAACAGTCGGCAGCCCTTCTAGTTCGGAGGCTAGTACAAAGACATAGGCATTGGACATCAATTCGACATATGGTTTGCCGGTTACATATCCGGTGAAAATAATATTGGGGTTGCCCTGTGCCAAAGTTTTAAGCTTTTCGAGATATTTCTTTTCGTGCCCTGCGTCCCCGGCGATGACCAATTTGAAATTACTTTGAACCCTGTTAAAGGCTTCGATCAACGTATGAACGCCTTTCTCCGGGACCAACCTTGCGGCGGTAAGAAAATAATCCCGGCCCTGGAGTCCCCATAAGGAGGTAATTGTTTCGGGTTCCAAGCGGATGGGCGGATTGATTCCCGTGGGAATATAAACGCTTTCGCGCCCATATTTTTCCTTTAAGTAATTTTGTTGCACCTTCGAAACTACCGTCAAACGATCCGCAGAATGAACCATAATCCATTCGCTGAATTTCAAGAACCATTTCCCCGCCAGATTCCATCTTGATCTTTTCCACTCCAACCCGTGACCCTGTACCAACGCCGGAATACCGACCCATCGAGCCAGAAAGGTTGTCTGTTGTGTGAAGGAATGAAAGTGGATCAAATCGGGCTTTTCCTTCAAACAGGCGTCAAGAGTGGCCAAAAAAGATGAAATCATTTTTTCGGCAGTCTTCGAGGGCAAGGCATGGATCGCCTTGATTTTCATCCCTTTATAGGAGGGAGGGGGATTCCCATAATGTCGCATAGTATAAACAACTATTTCATGGCCCTTTACCACCAGACGGGGCCCGATTTCGTCGATATATTTTTCAATTCCTCCGCCAAAGGGTATGGTTTTTAAAATAATATGGGCGATTTTCATTTTTTGTTTTTCGCGTCTCTCTGGATCTTAGGAAATTTTCAACTTTATGGCAGGAACGTTATGTTTTAACCGCAATGGCAGGGGGAATCAAATTGATTCAGAAACAATCCCTATATTTCCGATAACGTTACGAGACTCCTAGCTTGCAATCGGTTTTGGCTCATTACAGGATGAAATCATCCATTCGTTCCAAGGCTTTTGTTAGAGATTCTTTTTTCTCCTTGATGGCCGCGCGTACATAGCGGCTCCAATCTTCCCGGGATCTCCACATTTTATCGAAGGCTTCCAGCATGTCGCCGGCGTTGAATTCCTCAATATCGATGGAAAACTCCGCCAAGCCGAGCGACTCCATATATTCCCGCAACTTGAAAAGGTAATTGACTGAAAGGGTCGGGATGCCGGCCCCGGTAGAAAGGATACAGGCATGCATCCGGGTTACAATATTTACCCGGGAACAAGCCAGCATGCCCTTGAATTGGGAGGGGGTCGTTAATCGGTCGATCACAAAAGCCGAATCCGAATGAGTCATTTTATCCCGGATTTCCTGTGAGGTCGCCACATCATTGTCGCGGCAACCATGAACCCGATAATTCGTCGGAAAAAAAACGATCTTTACTCCATATTTCTCCACTAGGGTATCGGCCAGTTTTGCCATTTCCCGGACATAGGATTCAAAGTTGCTGTATTGAGTTTCAACTTTATTGGCACGATAAAGCCATTCCAAGGCGCTAATTCCCACCAGAGGAGTTCCCATTGGCAATGGTTTTTCTTGAAAGGAAGCCAAAAGTTCCCAGGATTTTTCTGGAGATTCCTGTGCTTGAAGAATGGCAACATCAGAGGTTTCAATAACCTTGGAAGGATCCAACTTGAGGATTTCCAAGCAAGTTTTGGTAGATTGGCGGTCACGGGTATAAATCAAATCCAACCGACTCAAAACCCCGGAAGAAAGCCACCGGGTTAAGCGATAGAAAAAAGGTCCAATAGTGGAGGGAAAAAACACTACCTTCTTACCCATGGATTTCAATAGACCAAGGCTTAAGGCGGAACAAACCTGAATGTTTACAAACTTGTCGTTGATCCTCTCAGCGCCTACGCTCACCACCAAATCGGCCCACTGGAAAAACTGAACCTTTTCCTTGAATAAAGGGAAAGGCTTTGTTTTTAAAATAAAAGACTGAAGGTAAGTTCCGGACAGCCAAAAAATAGTTTTCAAAAGCCAACCCACCTGTATCCAACGAGGCTTCAAATAGGGGTATTCGTAAACATCCGGAACCGATTCGACATTTTCATAATGAAAAGCATCCGGATAATGGGCCATGACTTTAATTTCGGCTTCCGGATATTTGGCCTTTAAAAGTTTTACGGTATTTTCCACGAGGGCACCTGAACCGATATTGGCATCGGTATAGGCCTCGAAAATAAGGATATGCCGAGGGCTCAGCGCCAGGGTCATGAGATTCCGCCATAAGGGCGAACTTGCACCGGGGATAAGGCCGATACTTTACCGGCCAGGGTCGGAACGGTTTCCCTCGCTTTTTTTCGTTTCATCAAAGCTTCCGTTCCCAAGTAATAACCCATCGAAACACCAAACCAAGAAGTTTCAAAATTATAAAGCGTGACCGAATAAACGCTTGCCAAAAAGAAAATCGTGTAGGAATAGGCAAGGTGAGGCCCAAATTCGGCCCTCTTTCGAATAACACCCAACACACGGGCAATAAACAGCAGGTGAAAAAGGGTCAGTATTGAAACTCCAATGATTCCCTGATCGTAAAGCGTCTCCAGCCAATCGCTATGTGCCGGAATGGCTTGTTCATAATAGGTCCCCAGCATCGGCATAACCGCGAAAAATCCGGCTCCAATCAACTTTTTTATCCCCATGAAATTTTCCCAGTGATTAAGAACAATCTGGTAAAAAATCCCCCGACCCGAACCCAGGGACTTATCTCCTCCGATGTCGCTTAATCGGTCGAGAATATGCTCCTTGAAAACCAGGAAACCTACTCCACCGAGGATCAAGAGGGCCAGCACCTGGATCGCGTCTCGAGCCAGACTTCCTTTGTTGCGTCCTGGAACCCGCCGGTTCAGGAAATAATAAACCAAGGAACCGAGGATCAAACCCAGTAGGGCTCCGCGTTTGAAAGGCGCCAACATGGCAAATAAAACTGTTAAAAGAACCGGAAACTTGATTTTCGATTCGAACAAGAGGAACAAAGGGACGAACCAAACAAGGGTATAGGACAGGCTTCCGACAACTCCATCTCGGGTATCTCCGAAGTTCCCAGTGTCTACCCCTATCCAGATATTAAAAAGCTTATAGGCCAATATTCTCAGGCAGACCCAAAAGAGGTTGAAAAGCACCATCTGATAAAGGATTTTTTCATCTAAGCAATCGGCCTGCCTCAGGAAATAAATAGCGAAGGCGGCAAAAACCCAAAATAATACCCGAGCAAAATCGGTTGGATTTACTGGGTCCGAGGCGTAAAAAATCGAAATCCCCATGTCCCCTATAAGGAGGAAGATTATCCAAAAGAGGTGATCCGTTTTGATGCGGATGGTTCGTTGTACCAGGAAATAGATGATGATCGTCAGCATCAGGAACAACTGAAAAAACTTGAAGGCATAGGGGACAAGGCGGAGGGTGAAATTCCCCCTTTCAAAAGTAAAAAAACTACCCACAAACGCATTAAGGCCCATCAGCACGATGAGGATAGAACCGATTCGCCTAAGGGTCATATTCTTTTCCGGAATGAACTAGGATGCCCGCCTTCAGAAAGAACCTTTCAAGCAGGATCCAGCGCGCGATTTTAACACCCGATGGAAGGTTTTTCCAAATCTTCTATGGGCGCCAGACCAGTAACCTGTCCTGCCATCCTGTGTTAGGCGAGGTTAGATCCACCCGCTATTCTTTCTGCCACTGAATCAATTGTTCTTGGTATAAAGTTCTACCACGAGGACCTCGATAATGAATTTTCCTATTGCCCCGACAGCCTAAGCGGCTAATCATCGTCGGTATCTAAAAGCTACTTACCTGACAACGGAATAGGAATAATAAAGTCAGCGGGTAACGCCCTGGTAGGCTTTATAGAACATCAGCGGTGAAAAGGCCAAAAGCAGAAGAAGGACTTGTTTCGAAAGAAAATATTTTTTGGGGCAACGCCACCATTGGATCACGGCCTGTTTTCGGTATCCATGAAGGATCATTTTTTTGGCCTGTGTCAAGGCGACCCAGGAGGTAAATTTTCGAGCGCTTTCCGAAAGTGCGTTTTCCCGTCTCAAACGCTCCGCAATAGACAGCCAATCCAAATGATATTGAGGTCCAAAGTATCGGTGATGTGCGTTCTCCTGGGTTTCTTGGTACCAAGTTGAATAAGACCGGTTAAGGTAGGCCATTTCATGTTTCAAGCAGACTTGGAACCAAACGTAAATATCCTCCCCTCCTTTGATTCCCACAGGAAAAGGATTTTGTCGGGCCACGGCCATGGGCAAGCACACCGAGCTTATGTGAAAGGGTGTTCGCTCCCCGTACACGAGGTTGAAAAAGTCTTTCATTCGACCCCGCCATCCCGGAGTAAACATAGCCAAATTCTCACTGGTCCCATTTCCGTCATGGACCCGATAATTTGTGGCATAAAGGCCCACATCCGGGAAGTCGCTGATGAGTTTTTTAAGCGCCTCTAAGTAATCCGGGGACCATTCGTCATCAGCGTCAAGATATGTCACGTATTTGCCCTGAGCCAGGGACACGCCCTTGTTCCTTGCCGATGAAACGCCGGCATTTTTTTGCGCGATTAAACGGATCCGTTTGTCTTTAAGTGACGAAACCAGTTTTGACCCTCCATCGGTGGAACCGTCATCAATCACGATGACTTCGAAACCTCGGAAAGATTGGCCAAGGATTGATTTCAAGGACCTAAGGATATAAGACTTTTTGTTGTACAAAGGGACCACCACCGAAAAGAAGGGGCCCCTCTGTTGAAGCTTTTTCTTGTTCTTCACTTTTCTCAAATCCTTGACTTGGCCAAACCTTGTTTTTATAAAAGATCGTTTAAAAAATTTGCTCAACCGGGTTTACCAATTGTCCAGTTAATTATTATATCCATTTGGAATTGCGGTTCTTTATTCCCAAAAATAAACTTTTTATCCATGAATACAAAAAGCAAATAAAGGAATAAGGCAATATCCAAGGTCTATTAACATTGGTTCTTCTAAAAACATAACGATGAATGTCCAAGAAGGTTTGTACTAAGTAGTAAGGCCCGGGAAAATAGTGTTTGGCTGAAAAATAGTTAGATGAAAACGAGACTTTCCATTCGGAAAATTGATTGAGCCGGGCCCCTCCCGACGGGGCAGCCAAATGATTGATATGGGCCTTGGGATCAAAAACTATATTTCCGCCAGCTTTCCATATCCTTAAGGCGGAGTCAATCTCTTCCTTATAAGCTGAACCGATGAAATTTTCGTCATACCCGCCAATGGACTTCATGAAATCTACTTTGACCGAGTAATTGCAGCCGATGTAAGTCGCGAGCCATTCCTTTCGTTTTGTATAATTTATCGGGAAATACTTGTACTCGTTTTTTTTATCATATTTTGGGGGCAAAACGTGGTACTTAAACCCTTTTGGCTGCGTCACTCTTCCAGCAACGGCAACAACATCTTCTTTTAGATAATTCAACAAATGTTTTGATAAAAAATCTTTTTTCGGTATTAAAACGTCATCGTCAATAACGACTAGTACATCCGTGGCCGTTTCTTTTAATAACCTATTTAAGGCTTTGGGCTTATTGGGCAATTCCTGTTTAATCCATTTTATCCTTCGGGTTTTCGCCTGTTTCTTTAAATAATTTTCAGTCTCAGGTTCATGGGATTTTGTTTGATCGACGACAATAACCTCATCAGCTGATGGCTTTAAATCAAGGACTTGCTTCAACGTATCCACAAGGACTTTTTCCCGGTTAAAGGTGGGAATTCCCAGGCATACCGTGAATTTCGCTTTGCGACTAGGTGACATAGTTAACTTTTACCTTCCCTTGGAGCATATTTGCGAAAACTTTGTCCAGTTTTTTTCAAGAATTTCATGGAAACCCAACTAGGGGCCGGCTAATTTTTGGCTCATTATACCGCCGCCCTCTTTTTTCAATCGCACCTCTAGAATCGGCTAGTTTCGATGGAGAATTTCGTTAAAAAATCCGGGTTAAGCTAATTAACGAGCATCATGACGGTTCGGTGCCGCCTGAATGTCATCCATATAAACGCCACCAGGATGAAAACTTCACTTAACAAATTCATCCAAGCCGCTCCAAACATCCCGAAACGAGGGATCAAAATAAGGTTAAGGCTTAATGACAGAATCGCCGTGATTATCACGATGAGGGAAAAGGCTTTATCAAACTTATGATCCGTCAAAAGACCCCCTCCAAAAACACTGTTCACTATTACTAAAATCTTGGACGATACCAGTATTGCGCAAGGCAAACCGGCTTGAATAAAGTCGCGTCCAAAAATAAAAGGATAAAAATAAGGAATAAGGATAAAGCCCAGAATGGCGGCGGCGCCACCCCCGATTGAAAAAATAAGTGTTAATTGCAGCTGTTTTCTCCAAAGAATCGCTTCGCCTTGTTTTCGCCATTCAATAAAACGCGGAAAAAGAATTGTTGAAATGATCACAAAAGTTCCATTCAACCCTTCCGTAACCCTAACCGCCGTCCTGTATTTTCCCAATTCCTCCACGGAGTAAAGCCATCCTATTAACGGTTGTTCCAAGATGGTATAAACATAGATCGCCAGGGCGGAAACAAAGAGCCATCGGGACTTCAGCAACAGTTCCCATGCTTCATCCAACCCTTCGAAAGAAAAAAAACTTCCAGTTAAAGGCGTCAACTTATAAATTGCGATCCAATAAACGATCAAAAGCACCAAGGCAACGGTGGTGATGGCTAATAAATCCGCGCCCGCCGACATTCCGGGCTTAAAAAAAGTAATATAGATAACCGCAGTAAGGGCCGGTTGGAAAACAGCAATGGTGGACTGAAATTGTTGTTTTTCGACAGCTTGGAATAACCAGCTTGGTTGAATTGAAACAAGAAGAAGGTTGGGAATGAACATCCATCCCACACGGTGGTAGATTTCCGGCACCCCATGAAAGGCTAAAATCATGGCCGCGACCACACACAGAACCATGGACATCAGGAGGCGGAATCCATTGGTGATCCGCACCAGACGGTTTCTGTCTTCGTCGTTGTTCAAGCTTTTATATTGACGGATCAAAACCGTTGGAGTAATGGCTCCGACCAGCATGGTGGCTTGAAGAACCACATTTTGGACCATTCCTGAAATGCCGAGGTTTTTGGGTCCCAAGCAGCGGGCCGCCCAAACCGTGGCTACGAACCCAAAGGCCAACCCCAATATCCGAGCCCCAAACATCCAAGCGACTTTATTAAGGAGTTGCGGCCGATTCCGGAACTTGGATAAAATTTTCCCCGGGAAGGAACGAACATGTTCTGAAATAGTAATTTTGGATTCCTCAAAAAAATTATTAGTTTTCTTCCACCGGCAACATTCTAGCGAATATTTTAGACTTTCAATTTCCCACCATGATTTGCTTCGTAAGAATATAAGGAATATTTTCGATTTCAAGCAACCATTCAAAACCGAATATAAGAAAGTGGTATTTGTTGTTGATGAAGTTGGCCCGAGTGGTAGAAAAAACTTTTAAAAGGTTTCAGCTAGAAATCAAGTCTCTAGCAGCCTTCCACAAAGAACTCTTTAATTTTTCACTCCATTTAAAATGATTCCCCAGATTTCGGCCCGAGCAGTTTGGATTTGTTGAACAGCTTCTAGGACATCCGAACGCCGAGTTTGCCCATAACCCGCAAGTAAAAGAACTCCGTCCAAGGCCATGGCCAAAACGATTTGATCCGACGAAACGAGCAGAGGCCCGACGTCAAATAGCACAAAATCAAATTTTTGTTTCATTTCTCCCACCAGCTTTTTCATGGAGCTTGAATCAAAAATTTCTGCTGGGTCTCCCGAAAAAGGAGGAGCCGCCAAGAGCATTAGATTTGCAACCCCTGGAGCGGGCCGGAGAACTTCCTTGAGGCTGGCTTGACCGGACAAGAGGCGGGAAAGGCCCGAAACATCTGGGATTTGAACTCCAAAAAGAGTCCCAATCTGAGGATTTCCCAGGTCGGCATCAATGAGCAGTACCTTTTTACCCGCCTGAGCAAGAGCCAGGGCCAAATGGGCGCAAACGAGGGTTCGGCCTTCCCCCCTTTGGGGCGAAAACAGACCAAAGGCCACGGATTCTGACCCCGGTTGAGAAAGTAAAAGGCTGGCCCGCAAAGTCTTGAAACTTCTAATAAAATTCGTGGAGAACTTTCCTGTTTCCGGCACCAAATGAACGGGTCGGCTGGAATTCACACTTCCCTCCCTATACAAGGGGATCTTGGCCCAAAGAGGTGCCCTTGCGATTCGGCTTATTTCCTGTTCATCGTAAATTCGGTCCTCGATCCTTTCCCTGGCAAAGGCCAATAAGATTCCAAAGAAGAAACCCGCCCCCGTACCAAGGACGATGGAAGTAATAATTTTAGGTGAAGCCGGAGCATCGGGTATCGAAGCCTCGTCCACAACCACAATGCCCGTATTTCCTGAACTGGCGCGGCTGCGACTTTCCTGATCCTGTTCCAAGAGGGATTTATAAACCAATTCATCGGCTTCAACCTCGTTGGATTGATTCAGGAAATTCCTTTTGTTTTCCTTTTCAGTGTCGAGTTTTTGTCGAATATCCTCCAATTGTTTGTGTATGAATTTGTAATGGGCGTTTTCACTCTCTTGGCTGAGTTCCTGACTGACTTGGATGAAACTTTGGGCCCAAGCATTCGCCAGCTCCGCAGCTTCCTTTCCAGTTTTGGCCCTCGTATGAATTGAAATAAGATTGGAGTCCTTGGCATTGTCAACTTTGACCTGGCTTTTAACTGCCCAGATCCTTTTCAAGTCCGAAAGTTTCGCGTATTCAGGATTGAGATTAAGGTGGAGATTATCAATCACATCGGCCGTTACTTTATCGGTCATGGCCACCTCGATGTGGGTCTCTATGGGATCCCCGGATGTGGGAAGAAAGGCCATTTCCCTTATGGCGTCGGCGGTGTCTTGGGAGGATTCCGGGATCTTAACCGTGGTGACGGCCAGGTAGGATTTGGGCCATATCAGGACATAAATTACGGCCAAAAGGAAAAATAAGCTCGTCAGGCCCAAAACCGTGACTTTTCGGCGCCACAATATTTGCCAAATCAAATGAAAGTTAAGTTCCGGTTCTTCTGTATCGGGAATCGTATTAGTCATACTTTCCTCATTAATAGTTCAAGACCAGAAGGGTGAAACGATAGCCGCGAACAACTTGAAAACACATTCAAACCTCTTGCCTCAATGGATTTGGGTAGCGATGAGGGCCGCACTTGCGATTAAGCTCGCAATCATGGCTATGCTCTCGTCGGAAATCCCCCCGCTTTTCGGAATCACAAGAACATCGCCCGGATAGAGAAGAGGAGGTTTCTCGCGAAAGCCCTTGTCCTTCAAGTATTTATCCAACGAGATTTTTTCCTTCTTGTTCGTATCCCCCCGGATGAGGAGCGTTCCTCCCAAATCCGCATCCGGCATGGGCCCTCCGGCATCGGCAAGGGTGGAGAAAATCGTGGGCTCGCCACGAATCAAGAATTTACCAGGCTTAGCCACATCCCCCAAAACCATAACATTATAGTAATTGGACGCGCGAACAAGAACAGTCACCTGAGGATTGCTGATAAAATCGCTCAATTCCTTTTTCATGAGCTTAGCCGCTTGAATCTGAGTTAAATCCTTGAGTTGGATATCCCCGAGAAAAGGAAAAAGAATCATTCCATCGGAGTCCACAAGATAATCCGTCGGCAGCTGACTTTTTGTACCCGCTTCACCGGAAGCGCTTGTTGTATAGCCATTTCCAGAAGAAAAATTGACCACATAGATTTCGAGTTCATCTCCTGGTCCAATCAAGAGGGGAGGATAAGAACTCGTTGGCTTATCGGATGGAGACGACGTGGTTTCTGACGCCCCAGGGGTGGGAGTAGCGTTAACTTGTGCTTTTTTCTTTTTCGAAGAAGAGGCAAAAGCCTTGAACCCAACGGGTGAAAAAGTTAAGAGCAAAGCCAAATAGGTTATTAATAAGGTTCTCAAACCCCTGCGAAATATCGAATTTTTTTTCATTTTTTGTGCTTTTCTTAAAAACAGTAATTTCAGAAACTCGATCCAATTCAACACTTAAATTTTCGTTTAACCAACCCTTAACCACGATAAAAATTAAAAACATTACTGAAACCAGAAATAAAAAATGTCTAGAAGGGATTTTGATTATAACGAACGCATTATGTCGGGTCCAGTCCCGCAAACCCTCCATGAAAAACCAAATGCCAGAATTCCTATATTTAGGGCTTCGAATCCATCTTACTTAACCTTTTTTTCGCCATAACGTCGCCTCAAAAGGCTGGAACGTACCTTAGCGTGAGCCAGATTTCCAATCTCGACCATCGGGGAACCGCTGGTGATGCGGCTTAAATCGCTGATTCTGCGCAGAACGGAATGCATGAAGTTGCTGACCAAAACCCGGTATTCAACATCCAACTCGTTTTCTTCGGTATGCGGCTCAAATAGCCAGTAGGCTTCGATTTTTTCCTCTTCCAATGCTGCCCGTTCCCGAAAAACCTCGAAATCGCCACTGATGATTTCGATTTTCAAGAATTGGAGATACTCCCGCTGAATATCGTGGGCCCTTTCCCAATAATAAACCAATCCCCCTTTTCCGGATGCATCGGCTTCCGACTTGATCCAAAATCCCTGAACTCCAAACTCAGCGCAGGTTTGACACACAAGAGCCAGAATTTCTTCCCTATCCGAAACCAATTTCAGTTTTACCTGTTGCATATTCATAAAGTGGTGGGCCATTAAATAATAAGACTTTTTACCCAAAAGGACACTTGCGTCCAGGAAATCAAAAAAGCCCATACGCGGCATTAAAATCGTAAGGATGACAATAAACGGAAGAAGGAAAAAAACTGCCAACGCATAATCATGAACCATAGCCCAAAGAGCCGCGCCCACCATCAAAAAATTAAAAACCGCACCCAAGATCGATATCTGTGCCGGACCCAATCCCAACTTTAGCAACCTGTGGTGGATGTGTTCCTTTTCCGACCATTCCATTGAACGTCCGTAATAAAACTTTTTGATTCCGCGGCGGACCGTTGAAAGAACGACCTCGAGAAAAGGATACCCGACCATTAGAGTGGCAAAAATAATCCTGAATCGAAAAGTATCGGTGAAGTTCGCTGGTTCCGCCGAATGGAGAAATGCCGGCTGCGGCTGACCCAAGGCGACCAAGCAGGCTGCCGAAAGAAAACCTAAAACATTCGCACCTGTGTCACCTAAATAAATCTTAGCGGGTGGAAAATTATAAACAAGGAAAACAGCCAAGCCGCCTAAGGCTGCTGCGGCCAAAAACCAAAGACTCGGATCTTGTTGAATAAAGCCTGCAATCCCAAGTCCAATCAAAGTCACAACGGACACACTACCCGCCAATCCATCCACTCCATCCATGAAATTGAATCCGTTCATGACCCCCATGATCCAAAAAGCTGTAAAGGGGATACTGAAATATGAAAGTGAAACTGTTGAAAATCCAGGAATATTAATGAAATAAAACCGGTAGCCCCAACAGGCGAAAAAACCCGAAAGAAGAATTTGGCAGCCAAACTTAGCTAGGGGTCTTAAATCCATTAAGTCATCCACCAAGCCCAACAAAGCGGCGAATAAACTCCCTAAAAGGATGATCCCAAGTTTAACCGTTTGATCCGTGGGAAAATTAGCTCTCGGCAAGAGTGTAAAATTAATGATGATCGCAAAAGTAATTGAAATGGTTATGGCGAGTCCGCCTACCCGTGGGATGGGCGCTTGATGAATTTTCCTTCCACCTGGTTGGTCTAAAAGTTGTAAACGGGGGGCAAGCCTGATAAGGATCGGAGTGAGGAGCATGCTAATTCCGAGTGAAAGGAGAAAAAAAAAGAAAAAATTATTTTGAAAACCCATAAAAATTAAACCTTCATTCTTCTTAAAATAAATTTGTCTTCGAATCGTTTCCGCATGATCACACTTGCTTCAATACTCGTTGGGGAATTTTAACAATTTATATTCCTATAATATTATTTCGAGTCGATGACTTTATTCCCGAAATCCATCGCAGTTTACCTGCTCGAACAAGTTTGGATGAGGTCAGAAAAAACAAAATCAATCCACAAAAAAGCTCGAATAAAATGGCGTCATTCAAAAGTGGTGGTCCACTTAGCCATATTTTCATACTTTTTTCAATCTAACTTTGAGTGGAATTTCCTTCTCAACTCGGCATGAAATTTAAGTGGAAGAAAAATGAAAATTTCACTTCTCAGAAATAAATAATGTCAAAACACAAATAAAACCTAAAATTTGAAAGGGGCCCGCTGACCTCTTCACTTTAGCTGTTCAAAGTATTCAATTCTTTTCCAAAAATTTAAACCTGGATTTACTTTCTAGGTTATTTTCAACGGATTTGTTGATCCACTCATCTCTAGAAATTAACCAACCACCGACTCAGTGGTTCTTTTAATTTTCGGGAAGTTTTTCCGTCAAGCACTTCCTTGTAACGATTTTTGGTTTAGTATTTAATCAAAAATTTATAGAACTTTATTCTTCAACTCACCCTTCCGAATAATGCGTATTTCCCGCTAGTTAATTCTTTAACTTATTGATTGTCTTTTCGAAAGCCTCTACATATTATGAGCCCACTTAAACCAATCTTTTTCATCCAAGCTTTTTGCGCTTCAGGGGGGCAGACATGAAGTCTTATCGTAACCTTTGGATTTTTTCCCTCTTGATGGGATTTACATTTTTAATTATTGGATGTCCAGGAAAAAACAACCCCACTTCCCCATCACCCAATAATGGCGGCGGGCAAAATTCTACGGATACCTCCACTCCAACTTCAACCGTAACAACCACTCCTACTTCGACCAAGACTAAAACAGCGGTTTCCACACCCACCTTTTCACCCACTTCGACTATTTCGACTTCACCTACTTCCTCCATAACACCCACGCCCTCAACTACCCCAACCAACTCCATTACCTCCACACCATCTATCTCTGTTACAAGTACCCCCACAAGCTCTCCGACCAACACCGTGACTAGCACAAGCACACCGTTGTTGCAGCCGGGTCAAGTCGCCTTCACGGCCCTTTTAATGAATAGTGGAAGTCAGTTCGGCTTTGTGGCTACCAGCGCCATCGCCGCCAACACTACAATTTATTTCACCACTTACTCCTGGGATAACACCACCGGCGGATTGGTAGATGAGAGCACCGTGATCACTTCCTCGGGTGGCAATCCCATTACAATCCAGGAAGGAATCATCTCCTACACGACAGGTTCCAGCGGATTGGCCGCTAATACGCCAGTCAACATCGGCAACCCGGTTTTGACTTACGCGGGCAGCCTTCTTCAGGGAGGAACCTTGGCCAACGTGGCGGGAGCAGGCGGGAATTCCTATCTGTTGCTGAACCAGGCGGGGAAGGGTAACAAAGTCCTGGCTTATTGGATTCCCTCCGCAGGTGTCACTCAGTTTCTTGGTGCCGTTATCTTTGGCCCAAACACTTGGCAGACCAGCGGGCCAATCGCTCAATTTTATAACTCCTATCTTCCTCCGGGATTGACCAGCGGAACCAACGCCACCGACCTTTCGGGCCTATGGTCCAATGTTAGTTCCTACACTTATAATCAGGACACAGTTTTGAGCACTTGTGTGAGCGGCATGTCAGGGGTTGTGAATTCCACCAATTGGACAGCTCTGGACGAAGGTCCGACCAATCTGTCCCTACCGGGCGTGAACAATCCCACTGGCAACGGATTGACCGCCTGTAGTTCCGGACAGGTGGGTTTCAACTTAGCAGCCACTCCGGTGCCAACCAACACCAACTCGCCTACATTCACCATCACTTTCACTCCCTCTGCAACTGTGACAAACGATCCAACGGATACCCCTTCTTCCACTCCTACTTTGACACTTACCAACACTCCTTCCAGCACAATAACATCCACTCCCTCTCCAACCGTTACTAACGATCCAACGGATACTCCATCGTCCACTCCTACTTTGACTCTAACCACCACTCCTCTCAATACAGAAACCTCAACGCCAAGCCAGACTCTAACAAATACTCCAACCACCACCCCGACCTTCACCCCCTCTTCAACCATCACCAATACTCCCCTCGCAACAGGAACAAACACGCCTTCTTCAACCATAACCGAAACTCCCACAATAACTTTAACCTTCACTATTACGGAAACACCCACGATAACCGCAACATCAACCATCACCTCAACCCCCACAAAGACGGGAACTAACACGCCTTCCTCAACCATTACGGAAACACCCACCAAAACAACCACATCAACCATTACAGAAACACCGACGAAAACAACTACATCAACCATTACAGAAACACTCACCAAAACCACTACATCGACTATTACAGAAACATCCACACATACACCTTCTTCAACACTGACAAACTCACCTTCTCCCACTATCACCTCAACACCAACAAACTCGCCTACTCCAACCATTTCCTCAACTCCAACTACCACTGGAACAAACACGCCTTCTTCAACCATAACGCAAACCCCAACCGTGACGCCGACGGGTACACCGATTATTCCTGATCCCAATCTCTATCAAGCGGTTCTGGAGTCCTTACAAACCGCCACACCCGGCACTTCTGCCATCAGCGTGGCTGCTTTGAATGCGATGGTGACGTTAGTCGCTGACGACAACACCAATCCCAATGGTTATGCCAATTGGGTGTCGATCGGGGGCCCGGTGAGTAACTTGCAGGGCCTGCAAAATTGCACAAGCCTTGTAGCGCTCTATTTAGAAAGTAACGCGATCACCGACCTGAGTCCTCTTGCTCCGCTTAACAGCAAGCTTCGCGGACTTCATTTGGATTACAACAATACCCTCAGTAATCTTGCTCCCGTGACTAATTTGACCAACCTTAATATCCTCGAAATGAGGTCAGGCGATACCGCAGGGGACTCTATCGAAGGCGCGGTTACGGACATTAGCCCCGTATCAGTCTTGACCAATCTTACCGAACTGGAATTTTCAAGCCAGCCCGTCACAGGTATTGCTCAATTGTCCAAATTGACCAATCTCCAATTTCTTTACATGTATGGCGACGGGAGCACACTTGAAAACAACGGCTTCACTGGCGGGATAACGGTATTATCCAACTTCACTAAACTGCAGGTAGTTGAGGCTGGCTACCGTGGAATAACGGTCATTCCAACCTGGGCTTCCACTCCCCCACTCCAAACGGTCGACTTTGACAACAACAACATCACCGATATGACGCCGATTGGGAACTGGAGCAATGCCACGGATGTAATCTTAGCGGCCAACAATATCAGCACCGTTCCAGCCTTGACGGGTCTTGGGTTAAATACCAACGCCCTAACCTTGGATATATCTTACAACTACAATTTATCAACCATTTCCAACGTCAGCGGCATTCCAGGCCTTCAAGCGGCTGGAGCCGTCTTAAACATTACAAGCGATGGTAATATTACTCCTGCGCAGACTAGCGCGGTTGAATCGGCGCTTCCCACTCCGGGTTCGCTTACAATAACTGGGCCTTAAATTCTGAGGGCAAAAAATACCAATTCGCCCCTGGAAAATGAAAGAATTTAATTCCGCTTAAACTTTAAAGATGGTTTCGAAAGTGTCACATCAATATCATTAACGTTCGAGACTCATTTTCTTTGTTTATCATTTTTCTTAAACCCAATCAGGAGAGCAGAAATGTCTTCTAATCGTAATATTTGGATATTATCTTTTTTGACAGGATTTAGCCTTTTAATCATCGGATGTCCCGGGAAAAACACACCCTCTTCCCCCAATACCGGAGGACAAAATCCTAATTTTACCTCGACCCCAACTTCCACGCCCTCATCAACAAGCACAAAAACCTCAATATCCACTACAACCTCCACCCCCACTTCAACCACCACTCTAACCGTCACCGCAACAACCACTCCCTCGCTCACCAACACTCCAACTACCACGGCCAGTTCAACTCCTACTGCCACTTTCATTTTTTCCGCAACATCAACCCCCTCTCCTACCATAACCGAATCCGCCACTACCACTGCCACATCCACGTCAACTGGCACCCCCACAACCACCGCAACCTATACGGTTTCTTCAACCCCGACGGACTCGGCCACGAATAGCCCCTCATCGACCCCATCCTCAACCGCGACGGTTACCCCGATCATTCCGGACGCCAATCTCTATCAAGCGGTTCTGGAGACCTTGCAAACCGCCACACCCGGCGCTACTAGCATCAGCGTGGCTGCTTTGTCCGGGATGGTGACATTAGTGGCAGACAACAACCTCAACCCCAATGGTTATACCGGTTATGTAACCATCGGGGGCCCGGTCAGCAACTTGCAAGGCCTGCAAAATTGCGCAAACCTTAGTTCCCTATATTTGGAAAGCAACGCCATTACCAATCTAAGCCCCATTACGTCCCTAACCAAACTTATCGCCCTTCACTTGGATTACAACAATAGCCTCAGTGATCTTTCTCCGGTAACGAATTTGACCAACCTTCAAACCCTTGAAGTTAGATCGGGTGACGTCGAACTCGGGAGCCGTCAGTGCCGGAATGCTGACAGATATTAGCCCTGTATCAGTCTTGCTTAAACTTCAAGAACTTGAATTTTCAGGCCAACCCGTCACTGGGATCGCACAATTGGCCCCCCTAAGCAACCTCGTTAGCCTTTATATGATTGGCGACGGCAGCACGCTTGAAAGTAACGGTTTTGCTGGCGGGGTTTCGGTATTATCAAACTTCAACAAACTACAAACACTTTACGCTGGTTACCGGGGTGTAACGGACATTTCAAGCATGATCAACCTTACCAACATCGTGACGGCCGACCTGGATAACGATCCCATCACCGATATCTCGCCCATAGCGAACTGGGGTTTTGCGCAGGATGTCATCTTTGCGGGTGACGGCAACATCGGTGCCGTTCCACCATTGACAGGCCTTGGATCAAGCTCTACCGCTCTTACCCTGGATTTGTCTTACAACAACGGGTTAACCGCCATTTCCAATCTTAGCGGTGTTCCAGGTTTTCAAGCTTCTGGATCTACACTAAACTTGCATGCCGACCCATCCTCTCTCGCCTCGCAGGTTTCAACGCTTCAAGGAGCTATTCCGTCCCTTGCGATAACCTATCCCTAACCGGGTTGAAAAATTCTTTTTGGCCCCTTTTTAATCCCAGGGGAAACCACAAAGCTCAAATTTCCATTGTTCTGCAATAGGTTATCTTTCATCCCCCAGGTAACTGATAAAAGGTTTGTTTTAAACCCCTGAACTTAACGCAAAATCAATAGCTTCCCTACCGCCGATCCCCTGAGTGTTATTACGGCAACGTAATAAAGCCCATTGGCCAACTGCGCCCCTGATTTGTCAACCATTGGCAATAGAACCGTCATTTCTCCCGGCATAACATTACCCAATGGAACTTCATTGATTTCTCGAAAAGCGCTCGTCATAAGCACTAACCGGCTGGTTCCTTCCTCTTGCGTAAAATCCAGCTTCACGTGAACCCCGGTTCCGTTTGTGAATGGATTTGGATATGGAAACGGGATACCAATTCCGCCCCCGCCCAATGGAAGCGGGGTTGGAGTAAACGTAGAGGTGGCCGTTTGATTTAGGTTCCCAGGAAGCGTTGCGGTTTGGGTTACGGTTGGAGTTGCCGTAAAGAGTGGCGTGCTCGTCAAGGTGACCAATAAGGCTGTTGGAGTGGATGTAGGGGTTGAACTATTCGTCGAGGTTTTGGTGGGTGTTTTCGACGCCGTCATTGTTCCCGTCGAGGATTGGGTGGAAGTTGGAGTCAGGGAGGGAGTCGAAGTGGTTGTAGCGGTTTGGGTTTTTGTTGTCGTGCCCATACCGGTGAGACTCGCAGTCGCTGAAGGTGTGGGCGTTGGAGAGACCCCGTTTAAACTCGTAGGTGTGG
>CAWJKT010000029.1:0-77709 GCA_963843375.1 uncultured Pseudomonadota bacterium | reverse complement strand
GCCTGGATGGCCTATTCCCTGGACGACGTTGTGAAAATCCGGCGGATGATTGAGGGCGGCGAAGGGGCGGAGTCTTACAAACGCCTTGGCGTTCAAAAACTGAACGCCATGTTGGGCCTTTGCGAAACGGTCAGTTGCCGCCGCCAGTCGATCCTGTCTTATTTTGGCGAAGAACATCGTGGAAATTGCTCCGGTTGTGATAACTGCCTTCAACCGCCCAAGACCTGGGATGCGACGATCGCCACCCAAAAGGCCCTTTCCTGCGTTTACCGCACCGGCCAGCGGTTCGGGGCGGGCCATGTGATTGATGTTCTCTTGGGCAATGAAACGGAAAAAGCCACCCAGAATGGACATACTCAGTTAAGTGTATTCGGCGTAGGCAAGGAATTTGAAAAAAGAAAGTGGGATTCAGTATTCCGCCAATTGGTTGCGGCGGATTATCTCGAAGTGGATTTGGAAGGCTACGGAACTTTCAAACTAAACCCGAAATCCTGGGCGGTGTTAAAGGAAGGCCAAAAGGTCTGGCTAAGGGAAGACCCGCCAGCCCGCAAGATTGAAAAGCATTCTCGCAAAGACAAATCCATCCCAAAGCCACCGGTTCTTTTGGACGGCCAGGAATCTTCCCTTTTCGAGGCTTTACGCAGTTTACGGGCAACCCTAGCCCAAGAACAAAACCTTCCCGCTTATGTGGTCTTTCACGACAGCACCCTGCGCGAAATGGTGTCCCGCCGCCCCACAACCTTAAACGAATTCGCCCAGATATCGGGCGTGGGGGAAACCAAGTTGAAGCGCTACGGAGCCGTTTTCTTGGATGTCTTGCGACAAGCGCGATCCCAACAAGATTAGGTTATCAATAGTAAGAAAACGGGATTCAGACCGGCACTAATTAGCTTTATTAATCAAAACTTAAAGTAGCTTTAATTAACCCTGCCACTTCTTGATCTTGTCCACGTAGGTGGTGACCAATTCGTGAGCTTTCTTCTCGTTTTCGGCTTCAGCCGTTACATGAAAGATCGCCATATCCGCGTCGGGAAGGATCATGATCGAAGAACCGTTCTGATTGATTTTGACCCCGTCAATCAGGTCCCGCTTTTCATTGGCAGTATCCTCAATCAGATGACGCATGATTGTTCCCTTCATTTCCCAGGAACAGGGCACCTTTTGGCTCACCTGGATCTTCTTGGGGATTTGCTCAAGGTAATGAGAAATCGGCTTGCCTTCCAGGGCGATAAATTCCATCAATTTCGCGGTCGACATCATGGCGTCCATAAAAGGGGCAAAAGCCGGGAAAATAAAGCCCCCGTCCGCTTCTCCGACGAAAGCCACGTCCTTTTGGGTGGCGGCTTCCATGAGAGAATAATAACTGATTCGGGTCCTTTGAAGTTTTCCGCCGTTGCTCTTGGCCAAGTCGTCCAGGATATGGGAGCCGTTTACCGGAACCACTGTTTTGGCCCCTTTGTGATGACGGTAGGTATAAAGGGAGAAAAGGGCTAATAATTCCGTTCCGTCCAACAGATGCCCTTTCTCGTCCACCACAAAAATCTTTTCCGCCCCGGCGTCAAACAAAACCCCGAAATTAGCTTTCAGTGTAGGCACGATATCCGAAAGTTGTTTGAGGGCGGCTTGAAATTCTTCGGGCGTTTTGGTGAGTTTGGTTTCGTCCATATAAGCGTTCAAAGCCACGACCTCGCAACCAAGTTTTCCCAAAAGCAAGGGGAAAATCGGAGCCGCCGCCGAGAAGGCGTAATCGATGATCACTTTGGGCTTGTACTGGGTAATCGACTTGGTGTTGAGCGCGTCCAGGAAACCTTGGTGGTAGAACTCCAGCATGCGATGAGGAAAAACCAATTCTCCCGTTTCTTCCATGGTGGCTCGGCGAAAATCCTCGCGGTAAAAAAGGTTCTCGATGCCCTTTTCTTTCCCGGAGGAAAGGGCCAACCCTCGCCCTTCAAAAAACTTTATGTCGACGAACTGTTTATCAAAGGGGCTTTTGCGCGTGTGAAGCCCGCCCGCATCGGAAAGTTTCGGCACCGCATAACGGGATACTGAGATCGGCATTTCTTGAAGGTCATGCACGTTCACGCCCGAAGAAAGGATTCCGGAAATCAAGGCTCGGTTGATCATGCGGCTGGTCTTGTGGATGTCTCGGGCCGTCAATACCGTCGAACCCTTCGGTAGCGAAGCCCCATAGGCCGCCCCCAACTTTGCTGCGAATTCCGGTGTGATGTCGATACCCGCCATGCCCGTGACACCATGCTGCCCGAAAATGGAACGAGCCCACTTGTCACCCCAAACGAGCGAAGTGGAAAGCTGTGCCCCGTCCTCCACCACTTTATTGGGCCAAACTTTAACTCCTGCCTTGATGACGGCTTCTTTGCCGATAGTGCAGTTATCCGAAACAATGGCGCCCTCGAAGATGCTAGCCTTTTCCTGAACATCCGTGCCAGAAGCGATAACGCATTCCCTCACTTGCGCTTCGGCGCCAATCAAAACGTTTCGCCAAAGGGTGGCGTTAATCAAAACCGCCCCTTCTTCCACCTGGCAGCCATCGCCAAGAACTGAGTTGGTCACCTTGGCATTCTTGCCAATGTTACAGTTGTCGCCGATAACGACCGTCCCGGAAAGCTGGGCCGTCGGATCGATATAAGAACCTTTACCGGACCAAATTTCTTTGCCGACCTTGTTTTGCCGGGAACCTGGAATATTGACTTCGACCTTGCCCGCGAAAATATCCTGGTGTGCGATGCGGTATTGGTCCAGGTTGCCGATGTCCGCCCAATAGCCTTGAGCGATGTAACCGTAAAGCGACATGCCTTCCTTGAGCATGTGGGGAAAAAGATTTTTTGAAAAATCGAACTCTGTTTTTTCAGGAATCAGGTCGAGAACTTCGGGCTCCAGGATATAAATTCCAGTATTAACCGTGTCGGAAAATACTTCGCCCCAGGTGGGTTTTTCAAGGAAGCGCTCGATCTTGCCATCCTTGCCGGTGATGACCACGCCGAAAGCCAGGGGGTTTTCCACCCGGGTCAGAATCATGGTGGCCTTGGCTTTGTTTTGTTCGTGGAACTTGATGGCGGCGGTCAAATCGAAATCAGTAAGTACGTCCCCGGAGATGACTACGAACCTTTCCTTACCGATCAGGGATTGGCAGTTCTTGACCGATCCGGCGGTTCCCAGGTCACTTTCAGCGGCTTTGTATTGCATCTGTACGCCAAATTCGGTGCCCTCATGAAAATACTCCGTGATGACTTCCGGTTGATAGAAAACGACCCCGATCAGATCGGTGAGTTTGTGTTTTTTTAGTAGATCCACGATGAGTTCCAGAATGGGCCGGTTAACCATGGGAATCATGGGTTTAGGAAGATTGATCGTAAGAGGGCGCATGCGGGTACCAAACCCGCCGGCCATGATGACAGCTTTCATATGAAGAACCTGTACGTTACGCAGGCCACAAAAGTCGGGCCGGAATTCCTTTCCGTTGGGAAAGGCCAAGGAAAAACACTTTATTTGAAAAGACATCGAAAGATTCGCCAAGTTATTTTAACGTAATTCCTCAGGAAAATATAACTTTTCCGAATCAAAATCCGATGGCACAATATCGCCTCACTCCCAATTGGGCAAAGGCCGAAAGGAAAACAAATTGCCTTCTTGTATTTTCCGCGACAAAACTTGATTTTATACCCTCACGATAAATAAGGAGCCGCAAACTCATGAGTTTGAACGAACAAAATGTGCTGGACGCCCTGAAAGTCATCAAGGACCCCGATCTTCACCAGGATATTGTGTCTTTGGGATTCATTAAAAACATGAAGATTGATTCGGGTAAGGTCAGTTTTGAGATCGAATTGACCACTCCCGCCTGCCCGGTCAAGGACATGTTCAAGGCCCAGGCCGCCGAAGAAGTCAAAAAAATCGCGGGCGTCACCCATGTGGAGGTCACCATGACCTCCAACGTACGGCAAGCCCCAACGGGCATCAAGAACCTCAATATGCCCACGGTGAAAAATCTCATCGCCGTCGCTTCCGGCAAAGGGGGGGTGGGTAAAAGCACCGTCTCCGCCAACCTAGCCCTGGCACTGGCCAAAACCGGAGCTGCTGTTGGTTTGATGGACGCTGACGTCTATGGCCCTTCTATCCCCCGAATGTTGGGCGTGATCGGACAACAACCCGCTACCGATCCACTCTCCAAGAAAATGATCCCCTTTGAGAAATATGGTATTAAATTTATGTCCGTGGGAATGCTTCAACAGGAATCCGACACCGCGCTCATTTGGCGCGGACCCATGGCGAGCAAACTGGTCCAGCAATTTTTAGGTGGAGTTGAGTGGGGGGCTTTGGATTACCTTTTGATCGACTTGCCCCCTGGCACCGGGGATATCCAGTTGACTCTGACCCAATCCGTTCCCCTGGCAGGGGCTATCATCGTCACCACGCCGCAGGACGTGGCCCGCACCATCACCCAAAAAGGGTTGCGCATGTTCCAACAGCTCCAGGTCCCTATCATTGGCATTGTGGAAAACATGAGCGGGTTCGTCTGCGAACATTGCCATGAAACGACCCACATTTTCAAAAAGGGCGGCGGAAAAAAAATGTCGGAGGAATTGGTGGTTCCCTTCCTCGGTGAAGTACCCCTGGAGCCCATCATTGCCGCCGATGGGGATTACGGTATGCCGACGGTAGCCGCCCATCCTGAAACACCGGCTGGAATTGCTTACGACTTGATGGCCAAGCAGATGGCTTCCCAACTTTCCATTATTAACAACGCCACCAGCAAAATTTCAAACCGCCCAAAGGAAGTGGACACCAAGGACCCCCATGTGACAGTCATCACCTGGGACGACGGAAAGACAATGCGCTACCCCAATCGTTACCTGCGCAGCATGTGCCCCTGCGCCCAGTGCGTAAACGAAGTCACCGGTGAGCGGATGGTTAATTTGGAAACCATTGACCCGGAAGTCCGCATCATGGGCGTGGCCCCCGTGGGGCGGTACGCCTTGCATTTTCAATGGTCCGACGGGCACGGCACGGGCCTTTATTCCTTTGACACCCTTCATAAACTAGGCGAATAACCTGCCGAATTTCCGAGTGGGAAAATTTTCTTTACTAGAACGTTAATTGGAAGTTTGGTTGATTTTTTGAAGAAGATCGCCGCTTGGAATAAAACCAACGGCCCGTAGGTTCTTTCTTTCTTGGCCATCCACCCCGATAAAGATCAGGGTGGGAACCCCCTCAATGCCGTAGGTTTTTTTTAATTCCTCCACCGGCCCGGAGGAATATTGAGTCAGGTCGGCCTTTAAGAGAACCCACTTTTCAAAAGCCTGGCGCACCCCTGGATCGGAAAATGTCTTAATTTCCAATTCCTTGCAGGGCAGGCACCAAGTGGCGGTAAAGTCGATAAAGACGGGTTTTCCTTCCCTCTGGGCCTCTTGAAGTAACCCGGCATCATAAGGGGTGAAGGACAGCTCCGTGGGCTTGGGCCAAGCTGTGAAGACCACTATCCCCAGCGCCAGCACCGCCAAACCGAAAGTGTTTTGGAATTTCTTGAATCCGGGCGTCACCCCGTTACCCGAGAAAAACCACCCTAGTAAAATTCCGCTGCCAACCAAATAGATTGAAACAAGATAATGGTTTAAATCCTTCGGCATCAGAGGATTGAGGAAATAAAGCGGCATCCCAAAAAGAATGAGGCCGAATACTTTTTTTACCCAAACCATCCACATACCCGATTTGGGCAGTCTTTGAAGTTCTGTGGAAAAAAAACCAAGCCATATATAAGGAAATCCCAACCCAAGCGAAAGAGTGAAAAACATAATGAAACCCAGGAAAGGATTGGCTTTCGCCGCCACGAAAGTTAACAGGCCGATCGAAAACGGATCCACGCAGGGGGCCGCCACTATGCCAAAAACCAGTCCCATTCCCAAAGCGCCCAGCCATCCTTGGGTGTTGCTGGAGGCGATTTTGGTTAATAGCCAATTCGGAGCCTGGATTTCGTAGAGCCCGAACATGGAACATGAAAGGGTAACAAGAACTAAAGAGATTCCTATCAAAACAAAAGGTGACTGAAGAGTGGACCCGAGAATTTTCCCCGTGAGAGCAGCCGTAACGCCCAACGAGGAATAAGTAATCGAGATACCCACGACATAAGCCACTGCCCGCCCCAGAATAACCAACGGCTTTTCGGCCTTTTGATTCCCGAAATAAGAAATCGTGATGGGAATCATGGGATAAACACAGGGCGTCAAATTTAAAGCCAAGCCACCCAGGAAAATCAGAACGAAGGTCAATAGGATCCCGTTGTTCCGCAGATATTTGGCGATGATATTCTCAGAGACTTCCTCGCCGGTTTGGGACGTTGGGGCGGTTTGAAACAATTCAGGATAGACCGGAGCCACTGGCTGATCCAACCCCGCTACCTCAATGGGAACCTTAACCATTATTGAAGCCGGGGCCAAGCAAACCTGGTTATTGCAAGCCTGTACCCTTAAGGTGAAGGGCAACATCAGTGAACCCCTCTGGGCGTCCTCGTTCAATTTTAAATCAGCATAAAGGAGGACTGTTCCTTCATATACTGGAAAGGCTTGGGCGACCCCTCCTAGCGCTTTTTTCACACCCTCGGGATAACGAGTGGATGAAACTTGGCTAACTGGTCCACCAGAATCGAGCGAAAGCACGGCGGGAATAAAGAATTCTGGCAGGCCTTGGTTGGCATTCACATGCCATCCCTCTTTGACTTGAACTTGGATGGCAACCGTAAATAAGGTTCCCGGATGAATGGGTTTTAAGGAAGGGAATCCTTGGACCGTCACGACCTGGCTGCTATTGGCGGGTAACTGTCCCTGTACGGACCCAATAGCCGACAGGACAAAAAAAGTGGCGAAAGCGAAAATACGGTTGATTTGATTCATGTGGCTAAATACGCATATATTCAAATGATAGTTACCTTTCGTAAAAATAACAGGGTTCTGGTTTGGACGCCTCACTTCTTGGAAATAGCCCCCCAAAATAAAAAACCCTATCGGTAGGCTGTAGCCCTACGACAAGGCTTATTGTAATGCTTGGTTTCAGATGAGATTATTTGATTTTCCGGGTGGATTCCCTTGCGATCAATTCGGCCTGAAGGGTGGTCGCCTTTTCCGCCAAAGGTTCCTCTGCGATGATTTGGAAAATTTTTTGAGCGGCTAATTTGCCCATTTCATAGGCTGAGAAAGCGACCGTGGTTAAAAGAGGCTCGTGATAGATCGCCTCCTCCATATTATCAAACCCAACAATGGACATGTCTTCGGGAATGGATATTCCCTTTTCTTTTAAGGCCCGAACAGCTCCGATAGCCATAAGATCGCTGGCGCAAAGAATCGCGCTGGGGCGCCTCACCGAAGCCAGTATTTTCAAAGCCGCCTTATAACCACCCTCTTCTTCAAAATCCCCATCGGCTACCCATTCTTGGTGGAATTCCAATTTATGCTCGGCCAGATTTTCCTGAAAGGATTGGAAACGCTCCAAGGCGTTCGTTGTAGTCATGCGCCCATTGATGATGCCAATACGTTCGTGCCCTAATTGAACCAAGTGTTCGATCGCCTTTTTGACGCCACCTCGGTTATCGAAACCCACATACGGAAGGTCTTCATGTCCCGTGATTTTGCCGTTGATCAGCACAAAGGGGACATTCGCTTCAGTCAAATCCCGGATGGAAGCATCGGTTGACCAGGCGTTCAAAACAAACATACCATCTACGCTGCCATCTCCTAAAAGAGTGCGGTAGGAAATCTGGGCGCGGGCCGTTTCGCTTAGTGGATGAAGAAGAAGGCGGTATTGTTTCTCAGCGGCGACTTCCTCAAGTCCTTCCATGATGCTGGTAAAGAAAGGGCTATGAAAAACGGAGGTATGATGAGGGGCGATGACGCCACAGATGCGGGAATGTTTTTGGCGCAAACGGCGGGCATGCGCCTGGGGTTTGTAGTGAAGATCCTTGATTGCGACTAAAACTTTCTTGCGGCAATCCTCGCTGACCCATTTTTTGTTGTTCAAAACCCTCGAAACGGTTCCAATGGTGACTCCCGCCATTTTGGCGACGTCCTTGATTGTTGCCACAGTGGTCTCCTGATTTTATGAAAAATTAGACCTAACTAAAAAATAAGCTTGTGATAAATTTGACAGTCATTCTAAGCAGAATTTATGTTAGAAAACCAGACCATATCTTATTTGGAAAATGAATTACATAAAATTTTTCACACCTGTCATTTTTCTGAAGGCTAAGGGAAAGAACTTCATTCTTTATTCATTTTCAACTCAATTTTTAGCGGTGAGACGAATAATGAGCTTTTCTTGGGAAAAGTCGACCGAGTAATCGCCTTTTTCATCGGGTGAAAGCTTTCGAATCCCTTGCCAGATCTCTATGTTTTTGTCATCCATTTTGGAACCGGATCGGACCTTCAATTTCAGAATAACATTGGAATGCAAGTGGTCCGGAATGACCCAAGTCCAAGTTTCCTCAGAAGCCGTTTTTTGAATCGCGCTTTTCTCAAAAATCTTTTGAGCGCGTAAATAAGAACCAACTTCCAAAAAAGTTCCCTCCCAAATATCCTTGGCTTGAACCGCGTCCAATATCTGCTCGAATATTTTTTTCTTAATAGGTTCCCAGCCCCAGGGAGTTCCTTCCAATCCGTGGATCATCCACACAAGCCAGCCACCCTTATTGAAATCCGTTTCAATCCAGGTTTGATAGGTGGAAAAAGGTAAAAGTGTCATTGTCGTGCGAGAAGGAATATTCATCCAATCAATGTCCTGATCGGGAGTTATCTCAAAGTTGGCGCCATAGCCTCCCCGAGCCAACAGATTGGTCTTTTCGACCTGCGCCTTAAGGCCGGGGGTTATTTCGGTATAGGGATAGGCAAAGGTATCGACGGTTACGCCAAATTCCTTTTGTAATACATTTTGCGCCCCGACCACCTGGGCTTCCTCATCTTGGGGGGTAAGTTCATTGGCGTGTTTGTGATCCAAGGTATGGTTTCCGATTTCATGTCCCGCCGCCAGGATTTTGCGCCAGTCATCCTTTCGATCAATGCGATTGGCAATAAGAAAAAAAGTTCCTTTCATATGCCTCTGATTCAACTCAGGTACGACCACATCCAAATGCGAAGGATCGCCATCATCGAAAGTAAATGATGTTGCCGCCTTGTGGCCATTCCACGGATCAACTGTCAAGGTTGGAAATGATTCTTCAGCCGAGGTTTGAACCGCCACCAGGAACCAAAGAAGTGAAAGACAATATAATTTTTGGCGCATCCCCCCCCCCTTTTTCTCGTCGGGCAAAAAAAATGGCCCTAAAGCCCGTTTTTAAACCGGGTTTAAGACCATTAGTTTAACTCAAAATCAGACTAAAGGGCTTTTTCTCCTTTTTCACCTGTACGAATTCGGATTACTTCCGTAATGGGAGACACAAATATCTTTCCATCCCCAATTTCTCCCGTTCTGGAAGTTTTGATGATAATGCCGGTTATTTTTTTAACCTGCTTATCTCCTGTCACCACCGTTAGGATTAACTTGGGCAGCAACCCCTCGACACTTTGTCCCCGGTAAGATTCCGTTATCCCTTTTTGTTTACCGTGGCCCGACACTTCATTCACGGTCACCCCCGAATAGCCCACGGCTTTTAAACCGTCCAAAACCTCCCGCAACGCGCTGGGGCGAATTACTGCTTCTATTTTTTTCATTCTCATTCCTCCTTCAAGTTCTAATAGTGGAATAATGTTGTTTTAATCTTAGATGTGGTAGCCTTCTTCGCTGTGTTGGGATAAGTCCAAACCCAATTCTTCATCTTTTTGGCTGACTCTGAATCCTATCGTCTTTTCAACAAGAAAGTAAAGAACAACCGTTACTCCCACTGACCAAACCGCCGTCGCAAGAACCGTTTTTAATTGAATGATAAATTGCGCCGGGTTTCCCGCAAACAATCCGTCCGCCCCCCCGCTATTGATGGCCTTCAAGGCCCATAAACCGGTTGCAAGGGCTCCAAAAGTTCCACCCACGCCGTGTACGCCGAAGGTATCCAGCGAATCGTCATATCCTAGTTTGACCTTCACTTGAATGGCCGTGTAACAAAGGATGCTCACGATTGCCCCTATCCAAAGAGACCCTGTCAAATCCACGAAACCGCAAGCGGGGGTAATCGCCACCAAGCCCGCCACCGCCCCCGAAGCCGCGCCCAGGGTCGTAGGCTTTCCCCTGTGGATCATTTCGATGAAGCACCACATCAGGGTTGCCATAGCTGTCGCGGTATTCGTGGTCACGAAGGCGTTGCAGGCCAAGGAATTGGCGGCTCCAGCCGAACCCGCATTAAAACCAAACCATCCAAACCACAACAAGCTGGCTCCCAAAAGCACCAAGGTCAGGTTGTGTGGCACCATGGATTCTTTTCCATAACCTTTCCGCTTACCCAAAAGCAAGGCCAGGGTAAGGGCGGAATAGCCGGAGGTCATATGAACCACTGTCCCTCCCGCAAAATCCAAAGCTCCCAGGGTTCCGAAGTAGCCGCCCCCCCATACCCAATGACAGACGACGTCATAAACAAAAGTGGCCCATAGCAAGGAGAAAACTACGAATCCGGTAAACTTAACCCGTTCCGCGAAAGCCCCACAAATCAGGGCAGGGGTAATAACAGCAAACATGGCTTGGAAAATCATGAAAGCATAATGGGGGACTGTGGGCGCAAGCGAACTAACCGCTGGCATTTCTTTCAACAAGAACCAGTCCAATCCGCCCAAGAAGAAATTTTTCCCTGGACCAAAACCCAGGGAGTAACCCCAGATAACCCACTGGACGCTGATGAGCGCAATCATGAAAAAGCTCTGCATGATGGTAGCCATAACGTTCTTTTTACGGACCATTCCCGCATAGAAAAAAGCCAAACCCGGCGTCATCAACAAAACCAATGCCGCCGAGACCAAAACCCATGCTGTATCGCCCGCGCTGATTGCAGGAGTCCCAGCCACTGGCGAGGATAGGGGAGCGGTAGACTGGGCCATGGTCGAAGTAACCACCATGGAATAAAAACCAGCGGTAGCAAAGAGTGCCGGTTTTTTCCTTAAAATATTGAATAACACACGAAGAAACTTCATCTTTTTCTCCTTTTCTTCAAAATATTTGAAAAAATCCACTTGCGGGAGCATTATGCATACAAAACAACTTATTTGTATCTAAATACAAAAACGTTTGTTTTTTGTTTGTATGAAAATTTAATTGGTTCCCTTTCTAAAAAACCAATTCGCTATTCTTAACGTTATCTAAATGAAAAAGGATCACTTTTGAATCGTTTACTTGATAAGGCGGAAAAAGCCCGGCGGGCCTCTGAATTCCGATCCGCCCAAAAAATTTATGAAAAATTAATGCGGGATCCTTCCTTAAATTCTTCTGAAAAAATCGAAACACTCCTCGGTTTAGCGGACGTCGAAAGAATCCAGGGAGATTTTCAACAATCTCTCAAAAATTACAAAAAAGCTTCCCTCATTCTGGGTAAAACGGATTCGGAAACTTATTGGGATGCACAGGTGGGTTGGGCTTTGGCCGCCCGAGCCTGCGGCAGATCTAGGGAATCCCTGCTTCTACTTCAAAAAGTTCTCCAAGCTTATCGTAAGCAAAAAGATTACCAAGGGGAGGCTTTCACCCATTGGGCTTTGGGAGGCACCTTCGAATTGCCGGTCGCAATGAAGAAAGGGTTAAAAGAACTTCAAACATCCCTGAAAATGTTTAAGCACCTCAAAAATGACGAGGGGATCGCCTATACCTGTTGCGCTTTGGGCGGAATTTTCCGAATGCTGGGCCGCTACGGAGAATCGAGAGATTTTTACGAAGCGGCAAACCGACTCATGCGCCGCCGAAGGACACATTTGGAATCGCCTACTCTTACTGTGGTTTAGGGAACGGGGAACGGATGGCTAACCGTTTTAAACAAGCCATTCCCTTTTATAAAAAAGCCGAAAAACTCTACGGAACAATTGGCGACCGGGTCAGTTACGCTTATACCCTCTGGTCCATCGGCACCACACGATAAAATGTTAGGCGACTATTCCCCGGCTTGGTCGGCCTTCCAAAAAGCAGACAGCCTCTTCACGAAAACCGGTGATACCCGGGGTCGCATTTATACCCTTTTGGGATTTGCGGAAATCGAATTTTTAAAAGGTAACCGATCCAAGGGTCGTAAATTTTGGCGCCAAGCCAAAACCATCACGGACAAAAACGACTACGATTGGGAACAACTCCACGTGGAAACATTGAGGGATGGGAAAGTTAATCATTTAGCATCTCGTTATAAAAAAGAAGGGTCTTCATTCTGTCCATCTTCCCTACCAATCAACTGGCCGTAAATCCAAAAAGGCGGCCCCCAAAAGGAACCGCCTTTTAAGCCCATCAATTTTAATCTTCAGAAGCGATTAACGAAGCTGACTCCAACCGTTCAATTCGTTTTTCCAAAGGCGGGTGGCTGGCAAAAAGGGAAAAGCCGTCCCGGCTGGAAATCTTGAAAGCCGCGACCGCGGCCGGTTCTGCCGGGGCCTGCACCGGATGCTCATAGGCCCTTTGGAGTTCTCTCAAAGCGTTGATCATTTTTGTTTTCCCGGCCAGCCTTGCGCTTCCCGCGTCCGCGCGGTATTCCCGCCAGCGGGAAAAAGCCATCAAGGGGATCATTCCCAGGATTCCAAAAACCATTTGTAACGCCATCCGAACAAAATATTGGGTCATAAAGTTGTTTTCCCGCCTGTCGTTACCGCGGGTAAGGGCGAATGAAACGGCATAAGCTAAAAACATGACGAAGGCGTTAATGACGCCCTGAAGCAAAGTCATGGTGACCATGTCCCCATTGGTAACGTGGGTAAGTTCGTGCCCCAAAACACCTTCGATTTCGTCTTTATCCATCATTTGAAAAAGTCCGCTGGAAACAGCCACTAGAGCGCTGTCCCGGCCAGGGCCCGTGGCAAAAGCGTTGGGATCCTGACTGTTGTAAAAACCTACCTCCGGCATGGTTTCTAAACCGGCGTTCTTGGCAAGACGATAAACGGTCTCTACCAACCAGCGTTCCTCTTGGCTTCCCGGGTTGGCCGGGTCAATAACCTGGACTCCCATCATGGTTTTGGCCATCCAACGGGAAAGGAGAAGCGAAATAAAAGCACCCCCAAAACCCCAAACCAGACAAAAAACCATCAGGGAACCATAATCCATTCCCCTTTGGGAGAAAAAAGATTGAAGGCCGAGCAATTGAATGACCGTGGTGATGGTCACCATTACCAGGATATTGACCAGTACAAAAAGGAAAATTCTTCGAAGCCAACTCATGTTTACTCCTCCAGAATGAGAAATTAGGTTTCAAATCCCGTTGAAAACAACGCCGCTAAGTTACAAAGGGTTGGATGGGTTTTCAAGTCATTCACAGCCGGCTGAGAAGCCTTTATGAACAGGCGGTTAACGATTTTTAACAATGATTTCCTTAAGAAAATTTGAAACTTCCTGGAGGGATTCCAAAGTGATGGTATGACCCATGGGAAATATTTTGAGGACAGGGTTGTAACCCGTCTGCTTGAGCGATTCAGCCGCGTGATGCGAACCTTCAAGCGGCACGACTTGGTCTTCGGCTCCATGCACCAAAAGAATAGGGGTTTCAAGAGGCGCCTCAGCTTTAGTTAAAGTCGCCCAAGGATCGGGCATATAGCCGCTCATGGAAATGATGGCTGCGATATTGCCCTTATAGTTTAATCCAGCTTCCAAAGCCATCACCCCGCCCTGAGAAAAACCCATCAGGATGATCGGATGAGGCTTTTTCTCGCTGCCGGGAGAAGGCCTCAAATTAGGATCATCCGAAAATCGGTCCATGACTTTATCAAGATATTCCCGGCTATTTATAATTTCCAATCTTTCATGGGACTGAAAATCATACCAGGCGTAGGCCCCTTCCGGATAACCAGGCAAATGAAGAGGGGCGTCGGGAAGGACAAATCGGCAATCGGGAATCTTTAATTGTTCGCAAAAAGGGACAAGGTCATCCGAGTTAGTTCCTAATCCATGCAAGACTATAACCACTGGCATGCCAGGTTGGATAATCGGCGGATCCAAAATAATGCAGGAGTGTTTATCAATTAAGGTTTCGGAAATAATCAAAGGTGCCTCGAAACTTATTATTTCCTGAGCGCATCCAACGCGGCTTCGCGTATCTTCAAATCAGGGTCGTTCTTGCTTAGGGCAACCAATTCGGAATACAGGTCTTTATTGTTAAGTTCCTGGGCGCCTTCAATGGCGGCTATTTTGGCCGACTCAATGATTTCGTCACTAGCTTGTCCGGTCGCCTTGAGGTTCATCATATATAGGAGGGTTGGGATGGCTTTTTCGTCCTTGATCCGGGCAAGGGCAACCGCCGAGTCATATTTCAAAGCCTCATTGGAAGTGGTTAAATTGGCTTCGAGGGCGTTCTTGGCCGGTTCATAACGAAGAGCGCTCAGGGCTCCCACCGCCATGCGTTGAACCTCCTGATCTGAATTCGATAAGGCTTGAAGGGCCGCGGGCCCGCCCGCCGGATCCTCAATATTGCCGAGAGCCCACAGGCTATAGATTTTCACATCATCGGATTCATCATTGACGGCGTCAGAAAGCGCCGGCACCGCCGATTTTTCTTTCATTCGTCCCAAAACCAAGGCCAAGTATTCCCTTACCCGGGGATCGTCTTTTTTGGCCTCGGTGAATGTTTTCACCAAGTCAGCGCGGAGATTTTCGTCGAACTCCACTTTTTCCCCTTGGTTCAACATGCGGGAAAGTTCATAGGCCGCCTGCCAGCGTCGGCTAGTGCTGTCACTTTTCAGCTCTTCCAGATACTCTTGGGCGCTTTTGGGATGCTGAATGGCGAGTGTACCTAATAAAAAGATACCTAAGGCCACCGCCACGATTGCGGCCGGGACGATAAATAGCTTTAAGAAAAGAGAAAAACCCGACTCCGGGGCGTAAAGAGGATCTTGGTTGTTGCCCTGGGGACTGGCGGGGTTGGATGGATGGTCCGGCATAACTTCTCCTTATTCCGGTTGTTTATTCTTAAATGCATATTGATCATGAATTTTCAAATCAAAGCCGCCGATTTTATCCGAAATAGGCAAACCGCGATAAATGGCCCTGCAGTTATAACAGAGGACGATATCCCCCAGACCGAAATAAAGAGCCAAGTCCAGGACCGCGAAAACGACCAGGATTTGGATAAACCACTTATTAAAAACGATGGCCAAAATTACCATCAAAACAATCAACCAAAGCCCTAGTTTGGTGTTGAAATCCTTTTGCCGGTAAAACTCCGTGCAGCCGCATAAACCGCACTTTTGAATGGCCCCTTGAGCGTCCAGTTCTCCGTTTCCGGTGACTTCCCTTCCTTTGCCGCAACGCTTACAAGGCAAAAAACCTGCCTTGGGCAGTTCATCAAGGAAAATTCCATTCTCGCATTCCGGACAATAACTATTGATCTCCATTTAAAAAGGAACTCCCGTCTGTACAGTAAGGTAAAGCCCCATTCCTTCGCCAATAATAGTACAGACCATGGCCGCATAAAGGATGCCGGTGGCGGATTGGGTGGACTTCATTCGCACCGTTTCCCAAATCCAATAGGCCATTCCCAATGGAGGGAGAATTCCCCAAGCTACACGAAAAAGGGTGAAAATCACTTCATCATGAATAAGACGGGCACCTATAAGTGTAGCGGGTTCGGAACCAAACCCTACATACAGGATATAACTTAAAACCAATTCCAGTGCCGTCAAAACCGTCAGAAGAATATACCCCCCCGAGTAACGCTTCAAGGGGTTGATGGAAAGTTTGGGAGTCACCAGGTACCAGTGGCCCAACATCATGGCAAGGATGCCCATTCCCAAGACAAGACTCGAGCAGACCGCATGAAAAAAAAGGAATGCGGGACTAACCCCCGTCTGCCAAGGGTAAAATCCAATCGCCAGCCATCCACTTAGAACCGCCAACCAAAAACATCCCCATAGAAACCAACGGACCCGCACTTTTAAAGCTATGGTGAAACAAAGGGTGAAAAGAAGGGATCCGCCCATGGCCCAAGCGGCCCTATGGAAATAATCGTCAAAATCTGGCCCACTGAAAAGGGCCAACCCCAAGGAGAGCGTGTCCAGGGTCACGCAAAAAAAACCAAAAAAACGGTAAAATCCCTGCCCTATTTCCTGAAGTTTCACCATGGGTAACAGGACCAGACATCCCCAGGACATAAAACCAAAATATAGAAATGCGATTTTGGAAACCATTCAACCCCCGCGCCGGAATCAAAGAGGGGTCATTTTAGGGTAGGGAGGGTTAAACTTCCATTTGCTTTAAAAGTTTATACCGAGAATCGACTTAATGTTGGTACCCGTCAAATCGGGGCATCATGACGAACTTGCGCCAATCACCGCCATGGGCAAAAACCGCATACATTTCCTTGGCGTTGAATTTCTCCTTCGGAAAGAGATAAACCATAGCTTTTACCTTTTCGCCGCCAGGGGATAAGGTAACTTCCCTCACTTCCCTTAAAAGACGGCTATTTTGAGGGGCTTCTGAACGAAACCCTTCCTGGGAATCAATTATTCCCATAACTTCATCCATGTCCTCAAAAGTCATGACTTCCCCGAAGACTTTACCCCCATCTTCTTCCACAACGATTGGCAGCCCCGTTGGAAGCTGGTACAACTTGCCTGGCATTTCCGCCCTGGCCCATGTTTTCACGTAAGGCGCGATTTGAATATGTTTTACCGCATCTTTCAAAAAAACATCATAAACAAAAACATAGGGAGTTGGATAATCTGACATGCTCAACCTCCGGGAAATGGTTGGAAGAAGTTGTATGTTACTAAAATCCCCCTTAAAAGAAAACCACGAACCCGAGGTAAGGGTTTAGAAAACATGAAAATCTAATACTTACTCATACAAGTGGGTTGAAAGGGCCATTTTGGATAGAAACTTAGGCTGCGGCCCTCAAATAGGTTGGATCCTTATCCAAAAAGAAATTAAAATTCACGCAACCCAAAATAGCAACTAAACAAAAAGCCTCCGTGGTTACCCACAGAGGCTTCAATGCTTCAAATTTTATAAAAACTCTTTTAAACTGCGGCGATTCCCGATTCGCCAGTGCGGACACGGACGGCCTCGGTCGTTTCAAGGACGAAGATCTTTCCATCGCCCTTGTTACCGGTGTATAAGATCTCCTTCATGACGTCGATAACATGGGGCACATCCCATGTGTTCACCACCACATCCACCCGGACCTTTTCCAGGAACTTGACTTTGGCGGGCGAGTCGTCGGTCTTCGATCCTTTCGTACGGCCGAAGCCCTTCACCTCGGATACCGTCATTCCTTGGACTAGTTCTTCCTTATTCAAGGCATCCGCCAGGTTTTCCAATGAATCCGGCCGGATGATCACCGAGATCATCTTCATCCCATGCGATTTCAACGTGGACGTGAAGAACAAGTAGAGGAACCAAACCAGGAACCAGCCGCCGGCGATATAGAAGAAGATCTTCGCCTCAAGCTGCGAGTCCGCGTTTCCGATAGTGTAGAGGTAGATGACGCCCCAGCACATCAGCACGTTCAGGATAAGCCCTCCCAAGGGGATTAAAGCGTGTTTGAAGGCGTTGAAATCCTTGCGTCTCTTGTAGGCGATGAAGGTCCAGATACAGACCGAGCCGTAAAGAACGAAGGTCCCGAAGTTGGAAGCCAGGGTGATGCCGGTCAATCCGTCCACCGATTGGCAACCAATGGTGGCAATCACGCAGGAAACCGCAACCAAAAGCCAGATCGCCGTGTGGGGCGATTTATTCTTCAAGTGGATGAATCCCAGGAAGGCGGGTAGTTCCCGGTCCTCGGCCATCCCGGCAGTCACGCGGACAGCCGTGTTATAGCAGGCCAGGGTGGTTCCCACGACAGCGATAGCCACCGTGATCGCCATAATGATCATTAAAGCGAAACCCAGATGGCCAAAAAAGCTGTCCCCCAGACGAACCACCATGTCCCCGATGGGAGCGCTGGAAGCGGCCATGGCATCAAAGCCCGTGACGATCTTGGTGGTCGCGGGCGCGGCGGCAACCGCGGCGACGGCGGCGGTGGTAACTCCAGCGGCACTCACGCTTGCCGGTACGGCCGCAACGGCGGCCACAGCCGGTACTGGAACGGTCCCCGTCAGTTTCTCACTCACCATGTAGTTGGCTGCCCAATACTCGAACATATAAGCGAATACGCATTGGACGATCAAGGCCACAATAATGGCTTTCGGTATATTCTTTTCTGGTTCCTTGGTTTCAGCCGATAAGGAAGTACAGCTTTCGAATCCGACGAGAATCAGGATTGCGATGGTGGATTGAACCAGGACCCCCTTGATCGAATGGAACTTTACAATATCGAATCCCCCACTGAAGGCCCAATTGGTAGCGTGATCCGGATTAACCCACCGATAGGCGATAGCTAAGACGCTAAAGATAACCAGGGTGACCCATTGAATGATATTGCCCCACATATTGGCTTTCGTAGACCCTGCCACGCCCTTGTAGGCGATATACCCCACCCCAAATGCGAAAACCCAGGCAATTACCAATTCCCACATGATCGTCATGGTCCCGCCAGTAACTGCGCCATAAATGTACGAAGCCAGGGTGCCCATGAAGGCCACCATGACTCCTGGATAAACCCAGTAAAACAAATGGGCAGCCCAGCCGGTGATCAGCTTGGCAATACGAGCCATAGATTCTGGACCCGGCCTTTTAAGTTTCTGGTCATCAATAAAGGCCTTTTCGGCGAAATAAACGCAACCGGCGAAACCCGCTTCCGGATAAATCTTGGCCAACTCGGCGTAGGAGAGGGCCGTCAATAAGGCTAATCCCAGGGCCACGAGAATCCCGGCCCACATGTCATTGGCGCAAGAGGCCCCAGTGGGATCAGTAGCTGCCACTTGAAGTTGATAGGTGATCCATAAAAAGGCCCCCGGCGCGATGAGCGCCATAGCGTTGATGGATGCCCCTTTCCAATCGAGTACACGGGCAATTTCGGTTGGGGCTTGAGGTGCTTCGGACTTAGCCATATTTTCCTCCTAAAAATAGTCAAACTTAACTAATGTCGGAAGAAGAAAAGCAACTCTCATGCCACTCCACCACAGCAAAAAATTATGAATTTTTTACATGAAAGCGTTAGGGAAAAGTTAGGTTTCGGAGGAATTCTACAAATTTTGCTAATCAGAGAGTCACTACAACATTGTATCTAAATACACTATTGAAATATATTTCTGCTTAAATGTTCATTAATTAAGATACGTTGGAACGGAAGATGCCCCAAGGAGGCTCCATGTCCATTTATTCATTTAAAGCTACCAACATCGAAGGAAAGGAAATTTCCTTCTCCGAATACCAAGGGAAAGTTCTACTGATCGTGAACGTGGCCAGCCAATGCGGTTTTACGCCTCAATACGAGGGATTGGAAAAACTTTACAAAAAATACAAGGATAGAGGATTTATCACCCTGGGATTTCCTTGCAACCAGTTTGGTTCCCAAGAGCCTGGCACTGAAGCGGAAATCAAAAATTTCTGCGATCTGAATTTCGGGGTTACCTTTCCGCTCTTCTCCAAGATCGAGGTTAATGGCGTCAATGCCCATCCACTTTACAAATACCTGACCAATGAAAGACCGGGAATTTTGGGAAGCGAAGCCATCAAATGGAATTTCACAAAATTTCTGGTCGATTCGAAAGGCGAGCCGATCAAACGTTACGCTTCCACCACAAAACCGGAAGATCTGGAAAAAGACCTGGGAAACGCCCTACCGAATTGAATAATAAATCCCCAACAGGTTAACTGGAGACGGCCCCGACCAAATAGCCTTTCAATTCCTCCTTATCCTCAACGGCCATTAACATCAGGCGAAGGCCGGCGCCGGTTTCATTGGCCCATACCACTTCCGCGAAGGCGAATAGTTGTTTTGATTTCTCTGGCAAAGAAATATCCAACCGAAAAACATCTCCCGGCTTAACTGATTTGTCCGTCTTGACGAACATTCCATCCAGACTCAAATCCTTGGCCAAACCCGTCCGACTTTTGAGCTCATCCAATTCCTTCGGATCTTCGACTAATTCGAATTGAACCGGAATCTTCACGGGGACTCGCGATTGATGCCTTTGTTCGAGAAAAGATTTGTTTTTTTCAGTCATAATTTTTAATCCTTTGAAGATGTTAACCATACTATAAAAAGATCGCCGGGGAACTTTTTATGATCCGACTAATGACCAAAACCCGAACCCGTTCCGCTCCCCCCCATTCCCCCAGGCGGTCCCGAATCATCCGATGGAGTTGAAGCGGGAGTTAGATCTTTTTCCACCGGTTGGGTAGCCACTTCCTCGGTTCCGGTTGTAAATAGGTCATCCCCTAAAACTCCATCGGGTCCGCAAACGTGATAATGTCCATCCTCCAGGTAAACCTGGAATTGGTCTTTGCGCTTCCCCTGCCACCACCAATAGCCCCGGTCAAAATAAAGTGACCTCTCGGCGTAGCCATCGTGCCACCAGAAATGCCCCGAATGATAAAGTACCCAACGGAATGCGGAACCCTCCGCCCAACCATACCACTCAGTGCCCGACCCGCCGCGATAATGACAATAGTCAATCCCCATATACGTATGCCAATAATAAACCCTTGGCTTTTTCTCGGATTTGTTCCAGTCCTCCATCTGCAGGGAAAAAGCGGGTTCTTCCATCTGTATCATCGCCAAACCACGTGGAATACGGTCATCAACCTCGATTTGCAAGGAATTACCATCGAACCCTTTCATCGGGGCTTTGGGATTTGAACGGAATTCGGAATCGCCTAACCTGTCAGAATCCTTTAGAACGATTGGCTTAGGTATGCGGACGGTTTTATCGGGAGTCAGGGTGGGGTTTTCAACTGCTTGGATGGTGGGTGAGACGCCGGGAGTCTCCCTATCCAAAGCAAAAGATACTTGGGCCCAAACTCTTATCGAAACTAAATTAAAACCTAATAGAAAGAATAGTCCGATCTGCCAGAGATTCATTCTACTTTCCCCTTAATGATTAATCCGGTTCATGACGCTAAAGTGAAGATAGATCATAATATCATGAGGCGAGGCAATTACTGCCTGGTCTTCAGCTCCGTGTGCGGAAGGAATCTCCGCCCATGAAAAACCCTTCAAAAGAACACGAATTCATATTAGGTTGAACTTCAATCAAATGGTTTTCGGATTTGGCCTAATTTACACCCGGGAAATTAAAAAATTCCAAAGAATCCGAATTCGTTTCGGAGTCCATTTGACCACCAAAATATAGCAAATAACAATTTTGAGATTTTAATGATTGAAACAATCCGCTGATTGATTTTACGGAGTTCGAAATAAAGGGGAAAAATTTTTCGGTTCAAAAGTCCGGATTATTCTAAATCAATTTTTAATCGTGACTTATCGAGTTTTGGTTAACTTAATGGCTCACGAGGAATTTGCCAGTTCCAATCACCTTTTGCTGCCCGTTCTTGATGACGTAGAAATAAATTCCCGCCGATACCGGAACCCCCCGCTGATTTTTTCCGTTCCATTGCGCCAGACCTTGCCATTCCGTTGCCTGGCCTACCAATTCCCCTGATAAGGTATAAAAATAAACCGTAGCGTTCGACGGCAGGCAACTGATATTCAGCATTTGACCCACGGCATATTGGGAATTATAGGGATCGGGCCATATATGGGTCTCGCAAGTAGGGGTAAAAGTCGGAGTAACGGTAGGTGTCTGGGTGGTTGTTTGAGAGGGTGTCCAGCTGGTCGTTGGGGTTGGAGTGAAAGTAGGCGTTATTGTCGGGGTTTGAGTCGGAGTGAATATGGGCGTCAGGGTGGTCGTATTAGTAGGAGAAAAAGTTGGAGTAAAAGTGCCAGTTGCCGAAGGAGTGGAGGTGGGGGTCCAGGTAGGGAGGGGAGTAGGGGTGTTGGTTCCCAGGCCCACGATCGAGCCGGTCGCCAAGATGTACACTAAACCCGTAGTTCCATCCTCGGCGGTATAATTGGGATCGGTGGCGTCAGTGGCGATCGCCAGGGGTATGAAATTGGTGGGCCAAACATCAAAACCTTCATGAACCGAAAAATCCCAGTTGGAAAGCATGGCGTCCGTCACACCCGTAAGGGCAGGACTATTGGCGACGATATGGGATTCATTATAGCCGCCTGCCGCAGCACCCTCCACGGTAAAGGTCCCCAAAGGGTTAAGGAGCGGAACTGCTGTTCCCTTCGCGACTCCGTTATAAACACAACTCAAAGCAACAAAGAGCCCGGTGCCGTTACCGCTCGCGGCGTAATTTAAGAAATTGTACTCCACGTTCGAAGAAACACCCGAATAAGTGATGTGGAAATCCGGATCCGAACCAATGATCAGAACGTTTCCCGTAATGGCTGGTCCCCAAGCCGCTTGTGTCGCTATAGCGGTACTCCAAACGCTCGAACTTGTAATACAAGAAGGAAGCGGGGCGTCCGCGAATACGATGACGTTGAAGGCGGCGAAATCCGCAGTGGAGGCCGCTGCCCATGTGGCATCGTCCCAAACCGTCACATTAAATCCTGGTGCCGAATTCGCAATACCAGGAGAGGTGTCCCCGTAAACAAGCATGTTCAATTGCCCGTAGGATGGAAGGGGATGCCCTAAATAAGCAAAGAAACTGGTCACTATTATAAGGAGAAAAGTGGAAATTTGTTTTTTCATAAATTCTTCCGGTGATAGTAATCTTCCAAGTTTACAGATGACATTAAATATACCCTAATCCCAATTCCTAGTCCAATTGGCCAACGGGGTTAGCCTTTAAATACCGGAGTAATAAAAATCCTGGTATAAAAGAAAAACCCAGCCTCCTGTTGGCGTCCGATTATGAGGAAAGCCTTCTAGCCCGCCCCCCCTGCAAATCACCGTATCAGGGCAATCCGCTTCATTTTTTGGGAGAAGGGTTCAACCAAGTAAAATATATAAACTCCGCTGGCACATTTATCCCCATATTTGTTCGTGCCGTCCCAATGATAGGATTGCGTAAGCGGACCGCTCATTTCTTGATGGTCGAGTGTTTTAATGTGTTCTCCCGCCGAATTATAGATCCATAAATCGTATTCCCCCGGGTACGCGCTGTAGCCAACGTAAATGGAAACCGGATTATCCGTTGAAGGGTTGAATTCATTGGCCGAGACATAGAATACGTCAAAAGTGGGTACGGTGGCTGTTGGCGTTGGGGTGATAGTTGGACTGTAGGTCATCGTAGGGGTGTTGGTAATCGTAAAGGTATCGGTCAAGGTAGGGCTATTAGTGGGAGTAAAGCTTTCGGTCTTAGTCGCGGTTAGTGTGACAGTGAAAGTAAGTGTGGAAGTGGTCGTAACCGTGGGGGTGGAGGAGATGGTGGGAGTGGGCGTAAGCGTGAGAGTGGAAGTAGGCGTAGGAGTATTCGGCGGCGTCAAAGTCAACGTTAGGTTGGGGGTAGGAGTTGGGGTGGATGTATTCACGGGCGTTAAAGTTAAAGTAAAGTTGGGAGTCGGAGTTGGGGTATTGGAGGGATAAGGGGTAGGCGTGTTGGTTCCGAGGTTCACGATTTGGCCTGATGCCAAGATGTAAACCAACCCCGAGGTCCCATCCGAGGCGGTGTAATTGGGATCGGTGGCGTCAGTGGCGATTGCCAAGGGTATGAAGGTGCTCGGCCAAACATCGAAACCCTCATGGACGGAAAAATCCCAATTGGAAAGCATGGTGTCCGTCACACCCGTAAGGGCGGGGCTATCGGCAACAATATGGGCCGCGTCATAACCTCCGGACGCGGCACCTTCCACGGTAAATGTTCCCAGAGGGCTAAGAAGCGGAACAGCCGTACTTGGCGAAACCCCATTAAATACACAGCTCAAGGCGACATAAAGACCTGTGCCTTTACCGGACGCGGCAAAATTCAAAAAATTGTATTCGACGTTGGGAGACACGCCCGAATTGGTGATATGGTAATCAGGATCTGATCCGATGATCAGGACGTTGCCCGTAATAGCCGGCCCCCAAGTCGCCTGTGTGGCTATTGCGGTATTCCAAACGCTTGAACTGGTAAGACAAAAAGGTGCGGGGGCGTCGGCGAACACAATGACATTGAATGCGGCGAAATCCGCAGTGGAGGCCGCTGTCCAAGTCGCGTCATTCCAAACCGTCACATTGAAACCGGGTGCCGTATCCGAGATTCCGGGGTCTGTGTCCCCGTAAATGAGCATATTTAATTGAGCATAGGATGGCCGAGGATGGGCTAAAAAGGTGACAAAGAAACCAGCCAACACAAAAAAGATAATTTGTTTTTTCATAAATTCTTCCGATAGACACTACAATCGTTGCAAGGTTGATAAGATGACAATTAATATACTCTCATTGTAATCCCTAGTCCATTGACCTTCCACTTTAACTTTAAGGTTTTATGGCCTTTTTACAAACATTTTGGGCTTTTTTCCTCCTATTCCGGATTTCTCTTTTCGCATACCTCTCACCCAATAAAAAAGAACCGGGGTGATATAAAGCACATGAATGGCTGAAGTGATCATTCCCCCTACGATCGGTGCGGCCACCGAAGCCAGGAAATCCCCGCCGGTTCCTCGGGTCCAAAGTAGGGGAAGGAATGCGGCAACATTAGTGGCCACCGTCATGAGCTTGGGCCTAAGCCTCAAAACCGAACCCCGCAGGATTACCTGCCGAAAGCTTTCCGGATCAAACTTGGCCCGGGGGCCTTCGCGTTCCAAGGCTTGTGTCAGGTAAACCACCATCACTACTCCGGTCTGAACCGCCACCGCGAAAAGGGCGATATAGCCCACCCAGGCCGAAGCCGACAAGGGAATATCCAATAGAGCCTGCATCCAAACGCCACCTAGAAAAGCGAAAGGCACCGAAAGAAGGATGATTCCCGCCTCCCTCCAAGATGCCAAAGCGATCCACAAGAGAATTGCGATCAATAAAATGCAAAGGGGTGCCAGCCATTTTAGCCGGTCCCAAGCCTGTCGAGCCTCTTGGTATTGCCCGGAAATTTCAAGATGAAGGTCTGAACCGGGAGGGAAAACCTGGTCGAGCCGAACCCGGTTGCGCTGGACCCACCCAAAAGTATCCGTGGAGTCCAAATCCAAATAGACAATCACAGTGGGTTTTCCATTTTCTAAGGGAATCATATCCGGGCCATCTCCCCATCCCACTCGGGCCAATCTTTCCAACGGAACGGTTTTTCCCGGGGAAGTGAAAATCGGGAAACGGTTCAATTTGTCCAGGCTATTGATGAATTCCGGTGAATAAATCACGGCGACTGGAAAGCCGTCCGGTCCATTCGACGTTTTCCCCAAGGCCGCGGCACCCGCAAAGGATATCACTTGACCCTGCACTTCCTCCGGAGAAAGCCCCACCTTCGACGCAGCCGTTGGGTCCACAACCACTTCTAAATAGGGCGCCTTCACTACTCTCTCAGCCGTCGCCGATTTGACGCCCCCCATTTGAATAAGGACCTTTTCCAAATCTATTGCTCCCGCCTGGGCCTTCTCCAGAGTAGAAGCCGAAACCTTGATTCCCAGAGGAGTCCGGATACCGGTCGCCTGCATGTCAATGCGCCCTCGGATGGGCTGGGTCCAACCGTTGGAAACTCCTAAAAATTGAAGAGCCGCATCCATTTCTCGGGCAAGCTTATCCTCTGTCATGCTGAACGGCCATTGACTTCGGGGCTTTAGCAAGACAGTGCTTTCAATCATGGAAAGAGGTGCGGGATCGGTGGCGCTTTCGGCCCGACCCGCTTTCCCGAAAACCCGCTCAACCTCAGGAAAGGCCGCCAGTCTTCTATCCGTCGCAACAAGCCAATTTTTTGTCGTCTCGTAATCCGCGCCCGGCAAGGTGAGGGGCATAAAAAGCAAGCTCCCCTCATTGAACGACGGTAGGAATTCCCGGTGCAGCGAAAAGAAAAGAGGCAAGGTCAGCGCGATTAAAAGAAAGGCCGAAGCCAGCACCCGCCGTGGCCGTTGAAGCACCCATTCGAGACTGGGCCGGTATAAAGATTGCAGCTTCATGGAGATTTGGTTTTGTTCTTCCTTTTGGAATTTCCCTTTCAATAGTTTGACGCACAACGCCGGCAAGAGGAATAAAGTAACGGCTAAGGCGGACAACATGCCCAGAGTCTTGGCGGCAGCTAGTGGGACAAAAAGCCGTCCCAACTGACCCGGAAGCGCAAAAACCGGCAGAAAGGAAACGGTAACGATCAGTAGGGTAAAAACCAGCGGCCGCATCAAGGCGGAACAGGCCAATACCAGTTCCCTGCGGCGGACGCCCTCTTTTAATAAAGCTGGCCGGCCGGATTGGGCTAGCCTGCGGTTGGCATTTTCCACCAGGATGATGCCCGCATCGAGCATATCGCCAATAGCGATGGCCAATCCCCCCAGGGTCATCAGGTTTAAGGAAAGGCCCACCGCGTGAAAGGGGACAAAACAAATCGACAGAGCCGCCGGGAAAGCCAAGCCCAGAACCACTGCGGATCGGTAATGCCCCAGAAAGAGTGATACCACCAGCGACAAAAGAAATAACTCTTGGAATATTTCCCAGCCAACCGTCCTAAGGGTGGATCGGATGAGCTGACTGCGGTCATAAACCGTTTGGACTTCAACTCCTGAAAATGATGGATTCAACCGCTCCATTTCTTCCTTGATGCGCCGGATCAAAACAAGACTATTAACCCCTTTGCGGGCGATGACGATTCCTCCTACTACTTCCCCTTTACCGTCCAAATCGGCGGTTCCCCAGCTTAAATCCGGCTCCAAGCGAACCGTCGCCACTTGGCCCAGGGCCATTTCCTTTCCTTTAAACTGGAACCTCAACGCCGCCAGATCCTCCAGGCTGGTGATGGGCCCATGAGCAAGAAACTTGATTTTTCCCAGCTTCTCCGGGGGAAGTGAACCGGAAAAATCGAGAATCGCTTCCCTTTCATTCAATTCGATCGTACGGCCCTTGAGTTCTTTTTCCCGCGCGTCCAAAGCCAGACTAAGGTCCATGGGCGTCAATCCATAAGCTCTTAATAGGTAGGGATTAATCACGATCTGAAACTGCTTGGAGTAGCCTCCCACGGTCGCCACCTCGGCGACACCCTCCAAACGGGCGAGGGCGGGTTTGATCACATTTTCCTGAAGGGAACGAAGACCGTATAAATCCAGCCCGTTTTTGCGGTGGCAAAGACTGTATTCGTAAACCCAGCCCACTCCTGAATTGTCCTGAGAAACTTGCCAGGTCACGGGAAAGCTAGCGCTGAATCCGTTGGCCAAATCCCCGATTTTTTGGCGGGCTTCGGGGTTGTCCGCTTTTTCCTTCAACACCACCGTGATATAGCTGTAGTCCAAGTCGGAAAAACCGCGTACCGCCTCGACCTCCGGCAGCCCCGACAAACGCTCCATCATCGGCTGGGTAGCCGTTTGGGAAACTTCCCGGGGATTCCCGGGCACCCGGGCATAAAGGAGCACCTGAGGATCGGATAAATCGGGGATGGCGTCCAGGGGGCAAAGGGCCAACGATCCTAAACCCGCCAGGGTTCCCAGAGAGAAGAAAATCAATATCCAGTTGGATTTTTTAACTGAGAATTCGGTGATTCTGGAAAACAAGAATGCCTTTCATTTTTTATTTTTTACAAAAGTCAGAGTGCCTTGCCGTGAATCGCATCGTCTGAAGAGTCACCCGGTTCTGATTCCTGAAATACTCTTTCAGCGTTCAAAAAAAACAAACCGGACTCCGCGATGGTGTCCCCCTCCACCAGACCCTGGACCACTTCAACGAAATGTTCCCCTTTCAATCCCAATTGGACTTCCCGCATTTGGGGGATACCCTTATCCATAAGATAAACGTAATTTTTCCCATTCTGGTACCAGAGGGCGTTCAGGGGAATGGCCAAGCAGTCGGGTTTTTCTCGGATCATCTGGGCCTGAGCGTAGCGACTTCCAGGTGCGGGACGGGATAATCGGAGTGTGATCCGCCCCTGGTTTGATAGGCTTTCAATTTTAGCTACAAAGGCGCTGGAAGAGTCCGCGTCCAAAGTTACAATCGCCAATCCCCCTTTTTGGAAACCGGCCTCCGTCGCCGGGTCCACCTCCGCTTCCAGCCTCAACCCATTGGGGGAAAGACGCCCAGCAGTCCAAATGATGCTTTCAATAGATCGGCGCTGAACTTGGTAGGATGAGAAACCCATAGAGGTTTTTCCCTCGATTTGGACCTCATTACGCCCGTCTTGACTCCGGGCATCTCCCAGTATTTGAGGGTTGACGACAGGAACCAGTTCCATATGGCAAATCGGGCAACGCCCCGGTCCTGGATAAGTTTTTCCATTTAAGCAATGCATGGGACAGGTATAAACAATGCCGGAAAGGGCTTCTTTCTTTTCACTTACGCGATAGGAAACAACAATCCCGAGAACGCCAGCAAGCGTCAGCAGGGCCAGTAGAAGGGTGAATCGAGGATATTTCCGGTAGGACATGAATCTCCCAATTCGGAATGAAAGTTTTATGGGGCCTTATTATCAACTACCCGGCGTGAAAGTGGGTGAAATTAAAATTGGGTTTTAATCGTCCCCGAATCGCCCTTATTTTATTTTTGGTTAAGTTGTTCAAAGGTTTTAAGTGTTTTATGATGAAAGCATGAAATGGATTTCGATCAAAAACCAAAAGGGGATGGGACTGGTGGAGCTGATTTTTTGGGCTGGGTTTATCGCTCTCATCGGCTGGGCGGGCTGGAGTTTTTATTCCCATCCGGAAAACTTGCAGCCCAGGCCGATTTCCCACAACGCCTATGAGGACACCCACCCTTAATTGGGAATTCACCAACCATAACCAAACCTTGTCCCCACTTTAACTCGAATGCGGTTTGTTATTGCTTCTCAATTAGGTTCATTTCGGCTTTCTTTTTTATGGGAAAATGGCCATCGTAAAGAGTCGTTTTCCATTACAAAAAAGGCTTTTTTCACCTCAAGGAAGGATTCCAGATAATATAATCCCCTTGAAATTAAATATTAAAAAAGTATAAAGATTCACCTTAATAGCCGAATTGGCCTTGACGCAATGTTCCTGTTCCATGGAACAAACGGAAGGCCAAACGGGGGACCCAGTTTTTTCGGGGCGAAGTTTCATCCTCTTAATAAAAGGATTGAACCGGCGAGCATTCCCGCCGAGCCCGACAGCTAACCCCGCAGGCTTCGGAGGCGTTTGCGTGTCCGATTCCAATTCAACATCCGTGAAAGTTCATCAGCTAGGCTGGGTACTGGTTTTCGCCATCGTTTATGCGGACATCGGAACATCCGTTTTTTACACTCCCGGCATCCTATTTGGCTCCATCGGCAACCTGGCCACCCTGGCACAGTTCATCACTACCGGCGTATTCGTTTCCATCGCTCTTAAATACGTGGAAATCTGTGAGCGTTGCCCCGATGGCGGCGGAGTGGTATCGATCGTGCGGGAAGCCTTTTCCGCTCTGGAATTTCTCCCCCTGGTCGGGGGGGCTTTCATTACGGTGGATTATTTTCTTACTTCGGCCATATCGGGCGTCTCAGGTCTTTATTACCTTTCCAGTCTCATGCCCGAAACCAAGGATTTGGTTATTGCCGCTTCCATGGTTTTGTTCCTCTGTCTGGTGCTAATCAATATGATCGGCATCAAGGAATCGGCGTCCGTAACCTCGAGTTTCGCCACCGTGGAAATCATCGTCACTTTTCTTCTCTTGGGCTGGGCCTTTTTAAAAATCGCCTTCAATCCCCATTATTCCTGGTCAGGTTGGTGGAATAGCATTACTCATCCCGGCATTCCCATTACTTTTGGAGCGGTCATGATTGGTTATGCCACTACTTGGCTGGCTTATTCGGGCCTTGAATCGGTCGCCCAGATATCCGGTTCTATGCGCTTCCCTATCAAAGCCACCGCCGGCAAAGCCATGATGTGGGTCATTGTGACCATCGCCTTGGTATCCTCTCCCATGACTTCCGTGGTGCTTTACTTGCTTCCGGATTCGGTGAAACAAACTCAATCCGATTCCCTACTTTCCGCCCTAGGTTTTCAAATCGGCGGACCTTTGATGGGGGTCGCGGTGGTATTAGCCGCTTCGTCTTTGCTTTTCATGGCTTGCAATACCGCTATCGTCGGGAACTACCACGTAAACGTCCGACTTTCGGATCTGGGCTTCCTCCCATCATTTTTAAGAAAACGCCATCCGACTCTTGGAACGCCCTATTTTTCAATTCTCATCTCGGGGTTGGTCCCTATGGCCATCATTCTTATCACTCGGGCCAACGTGGACGCGCTTGGCGACCTTTACAATTTCGGCTTATTGGGCACCCTATCCCTCTCCTCCCTGGCCATTGATAAGCTTCGCTGGAGGGATGGGGTCCGGGGAATAAAATTTTGGACGGGGGCCTTCACCACCCTGGCCCTTTTGGCCGCGTGGGTTATCAACATGTTCCACAAGCCTGAAGCTCTTATGTTTGGAGGCACCTTGGCCACAATCTTGGTGGGGGTCGGCGTCTGGCATCGCGTTAAGGCGTCCCAAAAAGCGGTACTTCAATTTGCCGAAGCCGAATCCAGGGTGGCGAACCTTCCGGAAGCTTCCAATATACTCACCCTGGAAGAAGCGATCGAGGCTTCCGCCATGGAATCCTCGCCCATTATCGTGGCGTTAAGGTTCGTCAATGAAAAGCTCCTTCAAGACGCGGCCACTTACGCCAAGGGCTTAAAACGGGTTAATGTTTATGTGATTTACATCGATGAAATGCCGGGCCTTTTTCTTCCCCAGGAAATCAAGCCATCCCCCGAAGCCATTAATGTTTTGACGGGTTCCTGCGCTGTCCTTCAAAAACACAAGGTCGGTTGCATTCCTATTTGGAGGATGGCGGAAGATGCCGGCCATTCCCTTGCCGAAGCCGCGACAAACCTCAGGGTTACCCATGTGTTTGTGGGTTCCTCCAAGCGGACTTTCTTTTGGCGAATGGTTAGAGGACGAATGCTTAAGAACCTGGCGGAACGTCTTCCCGAATCCGCTGCCCTGATTATTGTCGGTTGACCCCTTTCAGCTGAAAAAACACAATTTTTATATCCAAATTGGTGACAAATCTTCACCTGGTCCTCTGATGGCTTCAAAAGCGGGGCTGAAATATTGGAAATATTTATAATATGTAATTTTTTTAGATGTTAAAATTTTATTAATTTCGACCCTCTTTCCTATTTCCATTGATTTCATATTAAAAAAGTATAAAGATTCTCGGCTTATAGCCGAATCGCTTGTTTAGAGCGAACGGGGGACCCAGGTATTTGGGGCTAATTTCTAACCCGACTTGATGGGAAAGAACGGCGAACCTTTCGCGCCGAGCCCGACAGCTAACCTCGCAGGCATCGAAGGGCGCGTCGAGTAGAGGACGGCCCAAATTCTATTGGAGGCCGTTATGGTTGAAAAAGTTAAAGAGCTCGTTTTCGGCAAGGCCAAGAATCCCCTCGATCAAAATGTCTTCCACAAATTAAGCCTCATTGCCTTCCTGGCATGGGTTGGCCTGGGCGCTGACGGCCTTTCCTCCTCCGCCTATGGCCCGGAAGAAACTTATAAAGCTCTGGGCGCCCAATATCATCACATCGCCCTTTACTTGGCCATCGCTGTGGCCGCAACCGTTTTCATTATTTCGGCCAGTTATAGCCAAGTCATCGAATATTTTCCCTCGGGCGGCGGTGGTTACGTTGTGGCCAGCAAGCTGCTGCATCCCGTAGCCGGCCTGATATCCGGTTCGGCCCTTATCGTGGACTATGTGCTTACTATTAACCTTTCCATCGCCGCGGGAGTAGACGCCATCGCCGACTTTATGCCTCCCCTCTTCACCACTTATAAACTTTGGGTCGAAGTTCTTTTGATGATTCTGCTCATTTGGCTGAATATGCGGGGTATCAAGGAATCGGTTCAGGCCCTTCTTCCGATATTCCTTGTTTTCGTGGCTACCCATATCGTATTGATCATGTCTGGGCTCTTCGGCCATTCCGGGCAAATTGTTCCCGTAGTCCAAAGTACTTTTAAGGAAACCCACGAAATTATCAGCGGTCCATTGGGGCTTTGGGGGTTTCTGGTTATCTTCTTTACGGCTTATAGCTTGGGCGGCGGAACCTACACGGGAATTGAAGCCGTGTCTAACGGATTGGCAAACCTGAGGGAACCCCGAGTCCAGACGGGAAAACGCACCATGATGTACATGGCCACTTCTCTGGCCTTCACCGCTGGCGGTATCCTTCTCTTATACATGCTTTGTGATATTCCCACCATTCCCAATGAGACCATGAACGGCACATTGGCTAAGGCGGTATTCGGTTCATGGACCTTTGGGGGATGGGCGATGGGCAAGACCCTCATCACCGTAACCCTCCTGTCCGAAGGTCTTCTTTTATTTATTGCCGCCCAGACCGGTTTTATCGACGGCCCCAATGTCCTTTCCAATATGGCGGTGGATTCCTGGCTTCCCCACCGCTTTGCCAACCTTTCTCACCGCCTTGTGCGCATGAATGGCATCTTGGTTATGGGCATCTTTTCCCTCATCATTCTCATCATCGCTAAGGGAAATGTGGATGTCATGATCCTTCTTTACGCTATCAATGTTTACATCACCTTCAGCTTATCCCAGCTTTCGATGTGTGTGCATTGGTGGCAGGCTCGCCATGATCAGAAAGACTGGCCGCGCCGATTTTTCATCAACGGCTTGGGGCTCACACTGACTTCCATCATCTTGGTAGCCACCGTAATGTCGAAATTCCTGCAAGGCGGTTGCGTGACCATCCTGATGACCACTGTCCTGATCATCCTTTGTTACTTGGTCAAACGCCATTACCGAGGGGTCCAACAAGCCTTGACCCGTTTGGATGACGCCTTGATCAATCTCCCTTTGCCCGACCGGGACGCCAGCGAACCCGCCTTAGGGCCCTGTGACAAATCCAAACCTGTCGCGGTGGTAATGGTGGAGCGCTATAACGGACTTGGCATTCATGCCATCTTTTCGATCCAAAAACTTTTCGCCAACCGTTTCCAGGATTTTATTTTCGTTTCCATCGGCCGGATCGACTCCAGTAAGTTCAAGGGGATTGAAGAACTGGATAACTTGAGAAAAAACACTGAAGAGAACCTTCAAAAATACGTGGCCCTGGCCCACAAAATGGGCTACCGGTCGGACTATAGGCACGTGGATGATATCGACGTCATCGCGGGAATGGAAAGGTTATGCGAAATAGTTTCGGCCGAATTTCCCGACGCGACATTCTTTTCCGGGAAACTTATCTTTGCAAAGGAATCTCTTTGGACCAACCTATTGCACAACCAAACGTCCTTGGAAATCCAGCGCCGTCTTCTCTTCAAGGGCGTGAATATGATGATTGTGCCCGTGCGGGTGTTATAACCTTTCTCCAGCAAACGCTGTTGAGATTCACACCGCTTTATAAAAATTCGATATTGCCCGGCCAAAACTTCAAAGCATAGACTTTCCCAAAGAGATCCTCACTTTGAGGTTATTTCAGTTTTACAGGTTCCGAATCCACAAAAATGTTATTTCAATCGCAAAATCCTAACAACTTACTAATACTTTATTAATACTAACACTCGATTTATTGAATTTTATTATTAAGATTTTAATAGTTGTGTTAGCATTTTATTAAGAAGGAGGCACGCCATGAAAAAATCACAGTTGTTAACAGTAATGGGATTATTGACCGGGGCCGGTGTAGCCATCGTCTCTGCAGGCTTAATTAATCTTTTACAACTCCCCGACTATACTTTAGCTCAAGCCTGGACCGAGTTATGGGAACAGCACCAGCTTTTCGCCTGGGCAATGACCCTCTATTGTTCCATCATGATCACTTTTGATTTTTGGGTGATAGCCGGCATCATTACCCAAACTTCTGAGGCACGCAAAGGGATTGTGTAAATTCTAATCTTACCGGAACCAGATGGGTGGTTGGTTTAACTCTTCATCTATCTAGTTCCGGTTCTATCTTTTTCAAAACCATAAAACAGTTCGATTAATCCGCATGACCCTTATCCTTCCTATACCTTCCCTCAATTTTTTTCAAAAAGGCCGGGAGCAAGGTAAGGGAAAAAAAGAGTGAACTGGTCAACCCGCCCATAATCATCACCGCAAAGGGCCTGGCCGTTTCCGATCCCATGCCGTGGGAGAAAGAAGCGGGAATTAAGCCGATAATCGCCACCCCGCTTGAAATAATGATGCTCCGTCCTTTTTCTTCTAAAGCTTTCCAGGCGTCCCTTACGTGAACCCACTCGGAAATAAGCATCATTCCTGTGAGGAATGAGACTCCGATCAAAACAACTCCCCCAGCTGCCGCCGAAATGCTGAAGTTGAGTCCGGCTAACCGGATGGCTGATAATCCACCCAGACCCGAAAAGGGTATTTCCCATAATAAGAGTCCTACCAGGGTCCAATCCTTGAACCAGGTATAAAGAATGATCACCATGGCTGTCAGGCAAAGTGGAACAAGGATAGCCAGTTGTGCGCTTGCCCTCTTTGCATTCTCGAAAGAACCAGACCAAGACATATGATAATGGGCCGGTAAAGTCACTTTCTGCCTGATCATTGCATCCGCTTGCTTCACGAAATCTACAACCGCCCGACCGCGGACGGAACATTTAACGGCAATACGGCGGTCCCCTTCTTCCCGATAAATAGCCGAAACACCCTCGACCAACTTTGGATGGCTCACTTCTCCCAAGGGGATCTCGGCGCCACCCGGAGAGAGGACGGGCAGGGAGGAAAGAATATTCTCAGTCACATGGTTAGGCAGGCTGGGCTTCACGAGCACGTCCACATAGCGGCCCTGGTCATCCACCATCTGGGTGGACCACTTGCCCGAAAGGGCGGACTCCAAGACATCCTCCGCCGTGGCTACCTGGATGCCGTAACGGTCCAGAGCAGGACGGTCCATGACGAATTGGAGTTCAGGTTGCTGTAATATTTTTTCGGCTCCCACGTCCTCCGCGCCCGGCACTTTTTTAACAATCGCCTCGATTTCATCGGCGATGTTTTGAAGTTGTTCCAATTTTGGCCCGACAATCTTAACTACCAACTCGCCCTTGACCCCGCTGATGGCCTCATCCACGTTGTCCTTGATATATTGGGAATAGTTGAAATCCACACCATCGATGTCTTTCATCTTGTCTTCGGCTTCGGCAATGAACCCATTAATATCCTTGGCGCTTTTCCAATTTTCGGGATCGCCAAGGTCCACATCGAATTCCGTGACGTCGAACCCGTTGACGTCGCTACCATCGTCCGGGCGGCCCGTCTGAGAGATGACCGTCCGGACCTCGGGAATTTCCATGAACCTTTCACGGATTTTATGGACAAGCCTTACCGCTTCCTCACGAGAGATGGTGGGAGGAGCGGTGATACGGACCCAAAGATTGCCCTCGTTCATGGTGGGGAGGAATTCTCCTCCCAGACCCCAATTGAGGGCCACCAGGACTGCCGCGAAGAAGACCCCTGCGATCAGGAACAGCCTCTTCCAACGATCGAAGAAAAGCATTACCTTGCGGCATCGTTGCATGACCCACACAAAAAAACGGTCCGCTTTATTTGTGGGCTGGGGTCCCATCGGCACCCAGGAGGTGGCCAAAGGGATAAAAATGAAGGCGCCCATTTGGCCACCGATCAGGGCGGAAATGAGGGTGATACCCAAAGGCCTGAAAATACGGCCTTCCACCCGCTGAAGGCTGATGATGGGAATAAAGGCGATCAACAAAAGGAACGCGCAAAGCAGGGCCGGGCCCAGCACATCGGCCAGAGACAAGACGATATTTTCATCATGCTGTTTGGGTTTTGAAATCGTGGCTAGCACCGCTTCGGCCGCGAAAATGGCGGTCTCCACAATGATCCCGAAATCCACCGCGCCTAGCGAAATCAGGTTGGGGTTATAACCTTCCAAGTGAAGGCCCACGAACGCCACCAAGAGCGCGAAGGGAATAATCAAAGCCACTCCCGCCGACATGGCCCAATATTGGACTCCGAAACCAAGGATCAAAAGTACGCAGACCAGCATGATGCCGAAAAAGATATTGTGGAAAACTGTATGACTGCTGCGACGAATGAGGTCGGTACGGTCGTAATAATTGACCAGTTTGCAGCCCTTCGGGAGAATATTCTCATTCAAATCCTTAACTTTATCCCGGATGAGCGCACAGGTTCGCAGGGTGTTTGCCCCTATCCTTAAAAGGACGATACCTTCCACCACGTCATCCTCGTGGTCCCGCCCTACCATCCCCAAGCGAATATGGTTTCCGATGCTCACCGTACCCACGTCCCGCACCCGGATCGGAGTGTTTCCCTGGGTGGCAATGACGGCGTCTTCCAGCTCTACAGGATCCTGGTACAACCCGATGGAACGCACCACATAACTTTCCTCGCCATGGGTGATGATGCTGCCTCCGGCATTGGCATGATTGGCTCCCAAGTTCTGGGCGATTTGGGCGACGCTGAGTCCCAGAGATTTCATTCGGGGCACATCGATTTTCACCTCGATGGTTCGGGTTGGACCCCCGAAGCCCACCACATCGGCTACGCCGGAGATTCCCTTGAAGGCCCTTTCCAGGGTCCAGTCCTGGATCATCCGTTTTTCATTTACCGGCAGGTCCCCTTCAAGGGTATAGCGGTATATTTCGCCCAAAGGCGTACTGTCGGCTGAAAGTCCCGGCTGGATCCCGTTAGGCAGGGTGGCGTTAGCCATATAGAGGTTTGTATCGCTTCGAGCTTTCCAGTCCGCGATATCATCGTCAAAAGTCAGGGTAATTACGCTTAAGCCGAACTCCGAGATGGAACGGGAATTGATGAGTCCGGGAACACTTCGGGTGGCGACTTCCAGGGGAATAGTGACCAGTCTTTCCACCTCCTCCGCGGCTTTTCCCGGAAAAAGAGTCTGGATTTGGACTTGGACGTTAGTGAACTCGGGAAAAGCTTGTATTTCACTGTTAAAGGCGATAAAGGCTCCATACCCGACCAGGCACATCAGAAGGAATAGGAAAAGAACAAAACTTTCCCTTTGGAACTGGAACCAGCGCAGTAATAGCTTATTCATGTTTTAAATCCTCAAACCGATAATTACTTCGTTGAAACTTTTGGTTCCAAGCGACCCCATTCAACCCGCCCAAAGGGTTTAAAGAAATCTTTTCAAACCTGGTTGGGGGAACCGATAGATCAACTCCCTCCACCATCGCTGTCCTTCATTTCACTGAATAAATAAATGGCGCCGGTACTGACCACCGAATCTCCTTCTTTCAATTCTCCCGGGTTGACCGGCCTCACCGAACTTAGATCATCCGTTTCATTTACCACCTGCACCGGAACCGCGGTGTGGTTTTTTTCATCGCCTTTCAGGACATACTGCTGGTCGTGGCTGAAAACCAGGGCCGAAGATGGAATTTTTAAAACAGGCTGATTAGCTCCGGTTTGGACTATGCCGTATACCAACTCGGAAAGGTTGACATCCTCCGGGAGGGTTACCGGCTTCAGGCGCACGATGGTCGTGCGCTGGTTAGGATCAATCGTCGGCACAATTGTCCGAATGGTGGAGGTATAGGAAGTCAGGGAATCGGAAGCCAATTGGAATGTGACCTTCTGGCCCCGGTGAAGATCGGATACATATTTTTCAGCAATATCCAATTCCACGGTGAGCTTGTGCATATCCAGAATGTTTGCCAACTGGTCCCCGGGGTTGTAATTCGTTCCCGAATTGACGTTGATATGGGTGATCACACCCGTATAAAGGGAAACAATTTCATATTGGCCGTTTTCCACTTTGACACCTAATTGCTTTTCACGTTCGGCAGCCGCATCAATTAATTCTTGGACTCCGTTTTTCTGGGCTAGGCGCATTTCCTGGGCCAAGGAGATGCATTCCGAGTCATTGACCAGGAAAAGCGGCGTACCCGGTACGACCTCATCCCCTTCCCTTTTAAGGACAGCTAAAACCCGCCCTTGGGTATTGGCTGATTGGTTCTTCAAGGCTCCTTCCTGGGGAATGATCATTCCAGTCGCCCTAAGCCCCGTAATTTCTTCACCTGCCACCACCTTGGTCCATTGATAATCAGTGGCCCCAGCCTGTGTTCCCGCGGCCATAGTCCCGGCCAAAAGGAATGCTTGAATTATTTTCATCGTCGTCACCTCGTTAAAAAATAAACTTATTTCGCTTCTTTTGAACCATCCCCGTCGTTGGTTCCCGCCGCCGGAGTCGGGGTAGAATCCACCGGCGGATTATTGGCGCCCAAAAGGGGCTGTGGACTTGGGACGGACAATGGAACCTGATCTACCGACGCTGGGGGTGTATTTTTTTCCGCATCATTCGAACCATTCGTTGTTGAGCCTTCGGACGATTCCTCGATATCCCTCAAACCGGCCAGATGGGCATTAACAATTTCCGCGCGGATTTGAATATCCTCGGTTTTCAAACTGGCGTAAGTCTGACGGGCCAACATCAAATCTGAAAATTGGAGCGTTCCCCTTTTATAGGCTTCCACTGCGCTTTCCTTCATGGTCTCAGCCAGAACCAAATCCCTGGAATGCAACTGCTTGAAACGCTCTTTGCTGCGAACGTAATCAAGGGCTCCCGCTTCCTGGGCCGAGTTGTCCTGCAAAAGTTGAATTTTGGCCATTTCCCTGGAAACAATCCCCTGGTTTTCAGCTCTACCCGCTTCGGCCACTTCATGGAATGGAAAAAGGATGGGAACGGTGATGGCAACACTGAAGGTGTAGTCATATTGCAAGCCCGAAGGGCTTGCTGGCAGGTTGAGCCATTGGTTTTGGCCGACGCTTAAATCCAAATCGGGTATTTGGGACCAAAACCCTGTTGCGCGATTGGCCTCCCCCACTTCTACTGAGGCTTTATCCCGTAATTGGCCCGATGTCCGGTCCCCCAATTCCTTGATAATTGATGACGGAACGTCGTCTGGGAGTTCAAAACCCGTCACCTGGCCGGGCGGAACCTTCATTAGCCGGGCATAAAGTTCCACAGCCGTTTTCATCTGGTCTTGGGCAGTTTTGAGGTCTCTTTGGGCCTGGGTTAATTGGAGCTCAGCGCTGATTTTTTGGGTTTGATTGGAATGCCCATGGGTGTACTGGATTCGGATCGCATCAGTAATGGTTTCTAAATCCTGTACGTTTTGTGTTTGAAAAACGATCATGGCCTGGTCCGTAGCGCAGTTCATGTAAGCTTGAGCGATGGTGACCGCCAGGTCATATTTTTGAGCAGTGAATTCCCATCTTTGCTGCTGGGCAACAGCCGAATCCAGTTGGGTATAGGCCAAGCTTTTAAAAGGGATGGGATAGTCCAAGGAAAGGCCCCAGGATTGCTCGGCATTGTTGTCCGACCAGGTATAGGAAACTTGGGGTTCTTCGGGTATAAACCGCCTCCAGGTGTCATCCGAATAGATCACCCCCAAAGACTTTTGGGCTTTTAATTGGGAAGAGTTATCCCAGGTAGAAAGGATGGCTTGTTCCAGGGTAAAGGTTTGGGCGCCAACAACGCCGGCGAGACCCCAGGAAGCGAAAAGAATTCCATAAAATATTTTTTTCATTTTCAGTTCATCCAAAAAGAATTTTGTATTTATTAATGTAATGTGCCGAGGCCAACCCCAGCACAACGTAATCGTCCATCAAGCCGAAAACCGGGATGTTATCCGGGATTAAATCAAAAGGGCATAACAGGTAAAACAAAGCTCCATATGCAACTAACTTGTCCGAGGAATTCAATTTTCCGGACAAAACCACCCGCATTAGTGTCGAAATCCTATCTTTCCACTCCCGGCTCAATCGACTGAATGACCTTATTTTTTTGTAATTCTTATCCACTTCCTTCTTTTGCCTTTCCTTGGCCCCAATTTGGGAAAGCCCCACCATCAAGCGGTCAGGCGCAAAACTAGGCGCCTTTTTGAAATCGTTTTTGATCCCCAAACTTTTAAGGATCGTCACAAAAGATAAACCCTGGCTCATTTTTAAAACCGATTGATAAGATCGGGAATCCGCCGTTAAAACTCCATCAATGACCATCTGGTAAATAGCGTCCTGCACTGTTCTTCGATAAATGACGGGAAGCGTCTCACCCGGCGATCTTTTCATCCAGCGGCGCACAGTCATGTTGGAAATTCCCAACCGCGTGGCCAGTTGTTCGGGCGAGAGATCTGTTTCGCGCATGAGAATTAACAGATGTGATATTTTCATTTTAGAATTAACAAATGTGAAATTTTCATACCGGAAGTTTACGACAGCAGGGCATTAAATTGCTGTTAGAAGAAATCCGAATTCGTTAGGAAAGCGTTTGAGCAAATCAAGGAGAGAAAACCGGAATAAACCTATCCACAATTTCTAATAAAAAAATCCGAAGGATTTTTTCGGCAGGATTCTAATCGCAGGGGGGATAGAATCGACTTGAACCTCATATTGTTGTTAAGAGTTTTCCTCAACATACCGTTGTGTTGTACCGCCAAATGGGGAACGGGGTCTAAAGCGCTTCCTTGCCCCTCTCCCCGGTACGGATTCGCACGGCTTCAAAAACCGAATAAACAAAAATTTTACCGTCGCCAATTTCACCTTTACGCGACGCCTTGACAATTGTTTCAATGGCCTTATCCAAAATTTTATCCTCTACCACCATGGACACTACAAGTTTGGGAAGCAGACCTTCAACGCTTTGGCCCCGGTAAATGTCGGTAGCACCTTTTTGGGTGCCGTGCCCTTGGGCTTCCTGAACCGTCACACCGGGATAACCGATTTCTTCTAAGCTGTCCAAAACCGCCTTGAGGGCATTAGGCCTGATAATGGCTTCGATTCGTTTCATCCGTTTTCCCCTTGGTCCAAATAATTTTGATTTAGCCTCGAATTCCCTTATTTCTTCAGGGACAATCCTTTCTCCTTCGAAAGAGCCTTGGAGCCCCTTTCGCCCGTACGAATGCGAATGGCTTCCTTAATTTCCGAAATAAAGATTTTACCATCGCCCTCTTCCCCGGTTCGCGCCCCCGAAAGAATGGCCGATATCACTTTTCTCATATCCTTGTTCTCGACTACGATTTCCATCCGGACTTTCGGAAGAAAATTAATCCGCATTCCTTCCGGCCAATGAGCATGAAGGCCCCCTTGGCGCCCATGGCCTTCCATTTCCATCACCATCATTCCGGGATAACCAATTCGCCGTAGTTTTGCGCAAACCGGATCCAGTTTTTCAGGCCGAATAACCGCCTCAATTTTTAACATGGCGAACTCCCGCTGACCCGTTGGAAGTTCACGTTTGAAAGCCAGGGGAAAACCTGAATTTATGGCACAAAGCCGTAAATTAACAATTGTGAACCGCCAACCTGCTTATAAAAAAAGGCTAACCTTGATGGGTCAGCCTTTGTCTTCATCCAAAAAGAAACAAAGATACGGCTATTCTTATCCCCGAAATGTGTCTAGACGGCTTTTACCGTCTTGGAAACGGGATTTTGGTTTTCAAAAAGGACCTTTTCGCCCTCTTCCCCACTGCTAATCCGATAGGCCTCGGCAATTTCATAGACGAAGATTTTCCCATCACCCGCTTGGCCAGTCCATGCGCTTTTTAAAATAGCTTTAACCAGTTTGGCCGTGTCTTTTTCAGGACAGACAATCTCTAACTTAATCTTGGGCAACAAATCAACCTTATATTCCCTGCCCCGCCAAACTTGAGTGAAGCCTTTTTGTGTGCCGTGACCTTCGACTTCCGTAACGGTAATCCCCCCATAACCCGTTTCCGCCAAGGCCATCTTCACATCGTCAAACTTTACGGGCCGGATGATTGCCTCTATTTTTTTCATTTTTCACCTATCTCAAGCTTCAGATCCATTAGGTTTATCCGTTTCCCGGCTGACCGAAAATCAAAAACGGTTTTGACTCTTACCGTTTTTGGAAACCCTGTCCATTAAACATCAATACATATAAGGCTGGTATTTCTGAAGATTAGCTTCCACCTTATCCTTTAAACCTGCCCAGGAAAGCATGATTCTTTTTCCGTTTGACAAAGTAACTTCGGATTCACGTTTCGAGTTAAGGATAACACCGGTCATCACGGGGCAGGTACGGTACCAAACTCCCGCAGTAACAATTCCTGCGGGGTGTTGAAATGCTCCTTTGTGCCACGGGGTCAATTCATTCATTTGGACGGTGTTACTGGCCGAGACCAAAATCCCCGCTGGATAGGTTACGGCTGGCTTATTACCCGCAAAACCAATTCCAACACTTGCAAACACCAAAACCATGGTTAAGACTAATGTTAAAGTTTTCATTGTTTTGCTCCTTTTTAAAAGTCTAAAATTATTTGAATTAAAATAAATCGTCTTTTTTAAAAAGCATTACGCCTATCATTCCCGATAGTCCGGTGGTGGTTAGAAACAAGCCCAAGCCGACTATAATTAATAAATTCATGACTTCCCCCTTTGTTTCGGTTCTTCAAATAGCTTTGGAAAGAACCGACCGTTTCTTTCAAATAAAATATATGTCCGGTACCGATTAGGTTGCTGTTAGAAGGTGGTAGGAGACTGTTACGGAGGCGTTTGTTAGTAAGTAATTAGAGATTCGTTAGGAAAATGTTTTGTTGGAGGATTTCGGGTTTTTATTTCAAGGCGTCATCTCAATCAGCTGGATTAGTATTATTCCAAACCCTAAACAGTTGAGTTGATTGGCTGCTTGCCGCTAAAAGCCAGGTTTTGCCATTTATTCACTCTAAAATTGTTGAGTAAAATTCCGCGATTAAAAACCCATAAAGCTTGCATTTCCGATGGGGTCAATTCAAACCAAGATTGAACCGTGAGAACGGACGAGCCACATAATCCTCAAAAACTTGTATAATCCGGTGGCGAAAGGAAGGCGTTCGATGAAAAAAACAATTTCGAGTCTGGGCTTATTCCTGCTTTTATGCGGAGGAGGCGCCATTGGACTCCTAGCTTCGGAAGTATCCACTCCCACAGCAATAGAAACCCCTAGTTCAAACATTCCATTGTCAATCACGCAGGTCCCGGGCCCAATCGTCTTGGGAGATTTAGAAAAAATGCATGACTCGGAAAATCATTCCATTCCGTCGCCTCCCGGAAAAAACGTTGATGGAAAACCCCTCCAGTTGGAAAACAGCGCCCAGCTTCCCCTGGGGGAAGCTCTCAACAGTTTGGCCGACCCTTCCTTCCTTCCTCAAATCGAATCCTTCAACAAATCGGAGAATAAGTCCAAGATTTATTACTGGCATTCCTTGAAGGGCATGGATTATGTCCATTTCCGCAGCGGAACAGGAGTTCAGTGGTATGGCTGGTCCTCAGGCGGCGATTTTTATTGGACTCTTTACCTTGGTAAGCATTTTTGGTGGCACGATGTTTACGCTGAACGATGGTTGTATTTCGACCGTGGCTATTGGCGATGGCAGGGGCTTAAAAAAAATCAGTTCCAGGTTTACTTGGAAAACGGTCATTACTACGATTGTTCCGCCAACGGGACTTTAGGAGAGGATCTTTTCACTACCGGAACAGAAGAAGATGTCACCGAACCGGTCGTGAAAGAAACCTTTGTTCCCCTCAACAAGCAAGATGATAAAACAACCTCAGGTCAAGGCGGACTTGACAGCTTCAACCACCAATACCATTAAACACCGATTAAAAAAGAATCTCTCACAAAACCCAGGAAGTAGGACAATTCAAATCACCAAGATCATTAAGGTCACGCCGAATACAAAATTGGATTTAAAACATTTTGCCTTTCGTCGCTCTTGGTCCGGTGTCACTCGCTGCGATTCGAAGAGTCTGGCGAAATTGTTGGTAAAAAAATTTTCGTTTTAGGTTCTAAGGCGTAAATGCGCAACGGCAGCCATGTTCATAACGATGGCCCATTAATTCCTCGCCATCTTGTTTTTCCGGATCCCAACTGCTCCGGTGCGCCACCTGCAAGGTGTCATCGGCCGTTTGAGAAGGATCCTCCCCGTAGCACCTTTAGCCTCCCCTCTTCCGGACCCGCAGGATTACGGCCCGGACTTTCTCCGTAATAATCCGCTCCATACCAGTCGGACACCCATTCCCACAGATTTCCAACGATATCGTACAATCCAAAAGGGTTGGGTTTTAATTGCCCCACAGGCCAAGTCTTATAACGGGAATCTCCGTCATACCAGGCGTAATCGGCCGCTTTACCCCCGTCGTTTCCCCAAAAGTAAATCGATTCAGTTCCGCCTCTCGCAGCTTTTTCCCACTCCGCTTCCGTGGGCAAGCGGCCACCCGCCCACTTGCAATAGGCCTCCGCTTCATACCAGTTAAGATTCATGGCCGGGCTTTGATCCCTTCCCCAATGTTTGGTGATGGCTACGGTTAGGGTAATGCCGTCTAACGGTTTTTGCCTTCCGGTAGCTTCACAAAACTTGTCAAATTGGTTGAAAGTCACCAAATATTGGTCCAAGTAATAAGCACTGACCCAAACCCGATGGGCGGGATGTTCATCCTTCCCGCCCTTTCCATTGGGTGAACCCATCGTGAAATATCCAGCTGGAATCAAAACCATGGAGGCTCCATCTTTTCCTGTCATGGTTTGAGGAAGGTCTTTTGACTTGGTTAGTTCAAGCTGATTTTCTTTTTCCTCCACCTCGGCTTCTCGTGTCGCCTCAGCCACCGGGTCGAGATTTGTAGTTGCCGAGGAAGCTGAACTTACCACCTGTACCAGGACCAGACGAACCTGGAACAATTCAGTGGAGAACCCCTGGAAATCATCTCCAGCCTTCCAATCGATACTTTTTCCTTTTCCGGGTTTAACGCCATGCACATCACCGGATAGCACTTTAGGGGAAGGAAGCAGGTCCCAAGTTTTTCCTTGGTCATTGGAGGCTTGGACCATCACATCGTTGGCCCTTTCCTGGGGGTCAAATAGATCATAAGTAATGTGAACTTCCTTTTTCTGGTTGTCCAATTTGAATTGGACATTGTTGATTTCCTGGGATCGGGTCTGGGCCGCGGCCAAAAGGCCCCAAGCTAGAAACACAATCCAATTTTTCATTTTAAAATTCATTGATGATCCTTTTCTAATTCTTCTAATTCATCGAGAGCTTCAAGAACAATTTTAAACTAACCCATAAAATAAAAAACAACCGTTATTTTTCGGGGTTTAAACAAGCTTGCCTTTTGTTTTATTCGGCGACCTCAATGTCCTTCGTGGCTCAAAAGGATTTCGTTAGAATCTTTTAGTCTTTATTTATCTCTTTTTCCAAGGGTAAGACCAACCGAAAAAACATCCCGCCTTCCGAACGGTTTTCCGCAGTCAGGTTTCCCCCGTGGATATCCACGATCCCCTGGCAAATGGCCAAACCAAGCCCGGCCCCGCTTTTGTTTTCTTTTTGAGGACCCCTATAGAATTTATCGAACAAATGAGGCAAGTCTTGTTCCGGAACACCGGGACCGCGGTCGGAGACCTGGACCACCCACTGGTTTTCGTCAATCCAGGAGGAAATTTCAATTGGACTTCCCTCGGGGGTATATTTGGCGGCGTTGTCCAACAGGTTGGTCACCACCTGGCCTATTAAAATGCCATCCATGGGAACCAGGGGCATGTCGGGCGGCACGCGCAGTTCCAGTTTCCGACCTTCCAGCCTTTTTTGGACCCTTGCCACCGCCGACCCAATCACATCCACTGGGTCATTGGGTTCCTTGCGAGGCTGGATGGCTCCCGCCTCCAACTGGGTCATCTCCAAGAGGTTGGTCACCAGCCTTTCCAAACGGTCCGTTTCATCATGGATGTTCTCTAGGAAATCTCTGCGAGTGGCAACTTCCATAGTTTCACCCGATTCCAGCAGTCCCCCAATCGATCCCTTGATAGTGGCCAAAGGGGTACGCAAGTCATGGGATACGGAGCTTAAAAGGGAGCTCCGTAACTTTTCCGTTTCCATCTGCAATTGGGCGTGTTGTTTTTCCTCGGCCATTTTATCCCCCAAAACCGCGATGGCCGTCTGATGGGCGAAAGCCTCCAATAATTGCAGTTGCTCGGGTATGAACAAACGGTCCGGAAATCGGGATTTGACGCTCAAGGCTCCCACGGGCTCTCCCGAGGCCATCAACGGAACATAAAGGGCTTCCGCATCCGAGAGGGTTTCCGTTCCTTTTCCCGCCATTTGCCCCAGATCATAGGCCCATTGGGCTACCCCCATTTCCTTGCTGGAAAGATTAAAATCGACCGTTTTTCCCGAATGCACCTCCAGCCGTCCATGTGCGTTTGGCAAGAAAGCCAAAACCGAACTCTCAAAAATCTCCGAAATATGTTTTACCGCTTTTTCCAAAAGTTCGGCGGACCCCCGGGTCGAGGCCAATTCCCTGGAAAGAGCGTATAGAGCCTCGGTGCGTCTTTCCCGCAAACGGGAAAGACGGTTTTGAATTTGGAACCTTACCGTTAGGGTACTGATGAAAATCCCGACTCCCAGCATGGCGAAAAAGATAATGACGTACTGGCTGTCATAAACGGTGAGGGTATAAAGGGGCGGCACGAAAAAAAAGTCGAAGGCCGTAACGCTGAGGTAACAGGACAATATGGAAGGCCCTATTCCTTGGAACGCGGATAAAACCGTTATGCCCATGAGGTAAACCATGATTTGGTTGACATGAATCATGGTTTCATTGGTGGAACGCATGTAATGAAAAAGGATTTCGCAAATCCCCGTGCAAAGGATGACTTGGAGGAGGGAATAAGCGTAACTCTTCCAATCCCATTTGAAAGGGACCTTTTCGGCAACTGTTCTTGTTGAACTTGGATTATCCGGTTCTCCCCGGGTCACGATGACGTCGATATCCCCGCAATCGCGCAAAAGCTTGTCAATCAGGGTGTTGGGAAAAGGAGAGCGCCAGGAAGGCTTTGGTGCTTGTCCAATGATGATCTTGGTAATTTCTTTGTCCTTGGCGTAGGTGAGGACTTCCTCGGTAAAATCCGATCCTGTCAAAATGGCGGTTTCAGCTCCTAACCGCTCCGCTAATCGGAGATTTTGGATGGCCAAGGCCTCCCTTTCACCCCTGTCTTTTGTATGCAAAAAGGTTTCGACATAAACGGCAGTCCAGTTCGCTCTGAGGCTTTTGGCCATTCGATGGCCAGCCCGCACCAATTTAGCCGCAGTAGGGCTGGCGCTCAGGCAGACCAAAAGGTGTTCCCGAATGGGCCAAGCTTGGGCGGTAGCCATTCCCCGATGATGGACTTGAACCTGCTCATTCACCCAATCGGTGGTGATTCTCAGGGCCATTTCCCGAAAGGCGTCCAGGTTAGCCCGCTTGAAAAAATGCCAGAAGGCCGGCTGGTGGGTTTCGGGAATGTAGATCTGTCCTTCTTCCAACCGCTCCAGCAAGTCGCTAGGGGGCAGGTCGACCAATTCCATCTCGTCCGCGTTCTCCAGCACTGAGTCAGGAATCGTTTCCCAGACCTTGACATCGGTTAGCCGCGTGACGATATCGTGAAGGCTTTCGAGGTGCTGGACATTCAGGGTTGTATAGACATCGATGCCGCTTTCAAGGATCTCTTCCACGTCCTGCCAGCGTTTATGGTGGCGAAACCCTTCGGCATTGGTATGGGCTAGGTGGTCAACGATGATGAGTTCCGGCCTTCTTTTCAAGGCGCCATCTAAGTCAAATTCCCATAAACAATCGCCCTTTTGCGGAACTTCCAAGTGGGGCAAAACTTCCATACCTTGCAACAGGGCTTCCGTCTCTTTGCTGTCGTGGATATCCACGATTCCTACCACCACTTCAATCCCCTCTGCCTTTTTGATGCGCGCGGCTTCCAGCATAGAAAAGGTTTTGCCCACGCCTGGATAGGCGCCGAAGAAAATTTTCAGCTTACCCCGGTTGCGGTTCTTTTCCCCTTCATGGAATTGCTTTAGAAGCTCATCCGGATTTGGACGTTTATCTTTCATTCCCACCACCAAAGTTTGATGACCAATCGATTTCGAGCCCTATAACCGCATTTGCCGCAATGGAAACCAGGACAAGATCCAGAGAATCTAAAAAAATATTTTTCACCACCAAATACCCTCAAGACCTAAAAGCGAAATGGTATGGGTGGCTTAATTCGAACACTTATTTTTTTCGTGGTGAACAAGGTTCAAATTATTATTATTGATAATTTTTGCTGGGAATTCCAAGACTTCCTTGGAGTTAGAACAGGAAGGGCGGATGGGCGGAATTGAAAATACCTACTCGTATTTCAACCGGTAACCCACCCCGGGTTCGGTGAGAATGTACCTGGGAAGAGCCGGATCAACTTCCATTTTTTGTCGCAATTGGTGGATATAAAGCCGTAAGGAACGCCCCTGGTCGTCATTATTGGGTCCCCATATCTCATTGATAATCAACTTTTGTGTGACTACTTTACCCGCATGCCGGACCAAAAAAGCCAAAAGTCCATATTCATTCGGGGTCAGGTGAACCTCTTTTCCCCTGACGGTGACGATGCGGGCCGCCAAATCCACCTTGAAATCGTGGGTCTCAAAAACCGGCTCCTCACCTTGTTGTTTAATGCTGTTTAGATGTCTCAAGGCCACGCGGATGCGGGCCATTAGTTCCTCGACATCAAAAGGTTTGCCGAGATAATCATCGGCCCCGGCGTCCAATCCCTCTACTTTTTCCTTTTCCTTGCCCCGGGCCGTCAGGATGATGACGGGTACCTGAGTCCACTCCCGGAGACGACGCAAGACTACTAGCCCATCCTGGTCGGGCAATCCCAAGTCCAAGAGGATCAAATCCGGCTTGTGAGAAGAAGCCAGGGACAAACCTTCTTGGGCGTTGACAGCTTCGATGACTTTGAAATCATGGCTCTCCAAATAGGGCTTCAGAAACCGCCGGATCGGCTTTTCGTCTTCAATCATGAGAACTGAATATTTGTTGGACATCGTTCATTCCTCTTTAGCAGAATACCAAAAATAATTATTAGCCCTTTCAACAAACTCGAAACCGGTACGAGACTTATTATAACCTTTTAATTTTTTTATGAATGGATTTCCCGTTAGTTGCATATTTATTTCACAAATGTTATCAAATATTTACCCTGAAAAAGGAAAGGGACGGCTCCGAAGAACCGTCCCCAACTTTCAACTAGAAGGAGAGAGCGCCGGGCCGGATCCCTGAGTTCCAGCCCGACACTTCACTTTGATCCTATTTTCATACTCGTTCCAAAATTCACCTAGATATGAATCATGACCGATCCAACAAGGATATCCTCGTAGGTCACGAGATCGGGATGATAAGAAGTAAAGGTACCCCCGCCCCCGTTGGCTTGGGTTGACCCCGTGGCCGCTCCCGTTGTCCATCCGTCGGAGGAAGTGACGCCACCCGGCCCGACGAAGTATGGAATGCTGGAATTGCGATGGGTATATTCCAAATCCCAGGTGATGTACTCGTTGGTCATGATTTGTAAACTGATGTCGTAATCCCAACAGGTCCAAGGAAGCCCAGGTTCCTCGTTGAAAGCGGCTGTGGCGATGGGATCACTGCCATAAGTGGCGGCCGTATCCCCATCAACAGGGGGAAGCAGAGCAAGGTAACGTCCCGGGTTCGTCATCCAGCCACCCCCAACCGTAAAGGCAAGGGTATCGTGGGCAAACCACATACGGTCGTAACACATGGCTCCCAGGAAATATTCGGCGTATTGGCCGGGTTTATTTCCGGGACCAACCGTGACGTAGGCGCTTGAGACGCTATAAGCCGGCGCATTAATGGGCCCATAACCCGTCGGGTTTCCATTTTCCCCAATTCCTATGTCTGAAGGACCGTTACCATATACCGTGCTTTCGCTGTCATATATGGCTGCAGGACTAGTGGGTGACCCTCCCACATACAAAGGCCCTTGTTGCATACCCGCGTCGCAAGTCAAGGAGAAGGCCATCTTGTCCAGACCGCCTGATTTCGGGTCATCGAAATATTTGCACACAATGCTGTCGTCCGTGTGGGACTTGATACATTGTGGTGAGTCGGGGTTGTCCGGACCAACGTAATTGTTGGAAATCAAGACTAGCCCTGGGTTCGGTGCGGCACGGATTTCACATCCGTAATTGAGGCCCGAGCCTCCCAACCCTTCATCAAATTCGTTGTAGGTCTGCCAGCCGTTGATGAGCCAGAGCTCTATTTTTAAATGGTCATCCGGGAAAATCTGCGTGCGTTCCCCCGTGAAGAACCAGGGAGTGTTGGATGACACATAAGACGCTTGGTAGGTCCAGTTTTCCGAGTCATAGAAGCTGTAAAGGCCGACATAGGACGGAAACTGGCCAAAATCGATGTTAATTCCATCCGTTCCCGGTATATCGAAGTGATAACCGCCGTAAGCCTCGGTGAGATACTGGGTTCCCGTTATGACGTTCCAGGAGCCCCTAGCCGGGGTCTCATCGTCCCTCGGAACCTCAGTGGAATACATTCCGAATTCGGTCATTAACCGCAAATGGACATTGTCGATCCACGCATCACCGCCAAATCCAAAATGTTCAAGCACCACCTGATTGCTGATGTTAGTACAAGTGGACCCCGAAATCGCATGGTCATTCGGCTTAGCGAAATCGTAGGCGTAGTTTGTGTCGAAAAGGAACTCCGGTGACCAAACTTTCCCCGCCAAGGGGAAGTCCACCTCGTGGGTGTTACCGTTCACCCATGTGAAGTCTGCGTAATTCATGAAGCCCATCAATGAAGTGGGCGCGGCTGCCGTCGCCGCAGGCGTAGCCGCGGGCGTGGCTGCTGCGTCTGCCCAGGCTTTACCACCCCATCCAAATAAGGCTACCGCCATGAAAAGGAATAGCGAAATTCCTTGGCCCATCCTTTTTTTAATCTTTTTCGACCTCATAAAAACACCAACCTTTCCCCAATTTCCAGGGTTAAATTTGAGGAACTCGCCCCCTTTCAGGCCAGTTCTGGCCCTCCGGGAAAGCGCCCCTCCTTTTTCAGCTTTGATTCCCAGCTCTTCTCTTCCCTCCATCCGGAACTTGAATTTCTTCAACCCGGAACCTATAAGCGCTTAACCTCAAAGCAACACTCATGCCAATCCTAACAACGCGCTATTGCCTTAAAAACGAAAACCAAACTCTAAAGTGAAAACACAAATTTGTTCGTGTCTGCCCTTAATTGTTCTTTTTAACATTTCCTAACTAATTCTTTATAAAATTTAAAATGAATGGCCGATGTAACCAATTATCCAAACGGTTAAAAAATTATTTTAAAAATTAATTTCCACTTTTTAATTCGCCGAAAAAAATCTCTTTTTGTGTTTACGAGAGCGGATCATAAAACAACGGCGCATTAGTAATCCATAAAGATTGCCGTTTAAAGGTTATGGTTTTGTTAAGACGGAATTGCTTTGATGGATTTATAAAACTCGCCCATTGTTTCGCGAACATTGAATCCCCCGTTCAATGTGGCTGTTTGAAGAAAAGAACCTTCTATATTCATAATTCATATGGTTGGGAATTCATCAATGAATTAGGGCCCCGAAACCCGTTTCGGTTATTTTCAAAAACGCAGGGGAAAAGTTCGCAAATCGGACTTTTTAGCGCCCAATAAAAAAGGGACGGCTCCGAAGAACCATCCCTGCTTTCTCAACTAAGAGAAAAGACTTGTGACCTATCGTTAAAACTCAGACCGAAGTTTTATTTAACTTTCTTCCAAAATTCATCCAAAACCTCAGGTTTAAATATGGACCATAATCGCGCCCACGATCAAATCTTCGTAGGTCACCAGGTCGGGATGATAGGAAGTGTAGGTACCATTCGGAGTACCGGGAGCCGTGCTGACATTGATGCTTGAAGTACCCGCGCCCGGTCCCCATCCATCGGTGGAAGTGATGCCCCCAGGCCCAACGAAGTAAGGTACGCTGGAGGAACGATGCGTATACTCCAAACCGAATGTGAGATATTCGTTTGGCATAATCTGTAAGCTTAAATCGTAATCCCATGCTTGCCAGGGGACGCCCGGCGATTCGTTAAAAGCAGCCGTGGCGACAGGATCACTGCCGTAATTGCCGGCCGTATCCCCATCGATCACCGGAAGAAGCGCCAGATAACGTCCGGGATTATCCATCCAACCTCCGCCAAACGTAAAGGCGATGGTGTCGTGGGCGAACCACATACGGTTATAGGCCATGGCCCCCAGGAAATACTCCGCGTACTGCCCGGGTTTGTTCCCGGGACCGACCGTAACCCAGCCACTCGGACCAACAGTGGCATAAGGCGCATTGATGGGCCCATAACTTGGTCCAAAACCCGTGCCGTTACCCCCGCCGTATACGGTACTTTCACTGTCGTATAACGGCGCGCTCGGACCCACATACAAAGGCCCTTGTTGCATACCCGCATCGCAAGTCAAGGAGAAGGCCATCTTATCCAGACCGTTTGATTTCGGATTGTCGAAATACTTGCAGATGATGCTGTCATCCGTATGGGACTTGATGCAGTTCGGAGAATCGGCATTATCCGGCCCGACGTAATCATTCGAGATCAGGACCAGCGAAGGGTTTGGCGCAGCGCGGACTTCAAAGCCGTAATTGAGTCCCGAGCCTCCCAAGCCTTCGTCGAAAATGCCGTAGGTCTGCCACCCGTTGATGGCCCAAAGTTCCAATTTGAAATAATCACTGGGGAACAACTGAACACGCATACCCGTGAAAAACCAGGGTGTATTGGAGGAAACGTAGGAAGCCTGGTAGGTCCAGTTTTCCGAGTCATAGAAGCTGTAAAGACCGACATAAGAGGGAAACTGGCCTAAGTCGACATTGATCCCATCCGTCCCCGCAACATCGAAGTGGTAACCTCCAAAGGCTTCGGTGAGATACTGGACCCCCGGTACCACAGCCCAAGAACCCCGGGCCGGGGTCTCATCATCCCTGGGCACCTCGGTGGCATACATTCCAAACTCGGTCATAATGCGCAAATGGGCGTTATCGATGTAGGCGTCACCCCCAAAACCCAAATGTTCGACAACGACCTGGCCACTCAGATTCGTACAGGTGGACCCGGATATATTATGGTCATTCGCACGGGAAAAATCGTAACAGTAATTGGAGTCGAAAAGGAACTCGGGCGTGAAAACTTTCCCCGCCAAAGGAAAATCAACCTCATGGGTGTTTCCGTTCACCCAAGTGAAGTCGGCATAATTCATGAAGCCCATCAGGGAGGCGGGCGCCGCGGCAACCGGCGTGGCCGCTGGCGTTGTGGCAACAGCCTCCTCCGCCCAGACTTTTCCCCATAATCCGATGACGGCTATAGCCAAAAAAAGCAATAATGATATTCCTTGGCCTGTCCTTTTTTTAAGTTCTCTCGACTTCATAACAACACCCGCCTTTCGCGAATTGACATGATTGTATTTTTCAAGCCCGTTCCAACTAATCTATTGAATCCGCTCACCAAGGCGGGGGAGATCTCCCTCTTTTTCTTCGCGAGACTTCACTTCCTCTCTCTCCTTCGTCCTTTTCGAATGGCAAAGGAAAAACTTATTTTGCGCTTCAACTCCAAGCCAGCGCCTTGTTCATCATTTCTTTATTTTTCCGAAAGGGAATTGGATAAAGATTTACTGGTACTTCAAACGGTAACCCACTCCGGGTTCGGTCAGGATGTACTTTGGAAGAGCGGGATCGGTTTCTATCTTTTGGCGCAACAGGTGGATATATAGCCTCAAGGAGCGCCCCTGGTCGTCGCTGGTGGGCCCCCAGATCTCGTTGATAATCAGCTTTTGGGTGACCACTTTGCCCGCGTGCCGGACCAAGAAGGCCAAAAGACTGAACTCATTTGGGGTCAGGTGAACTTCATTTCCCCCGACCTTGACGATACGGGCCGCCAAATCCACCTTGAAATCCGGGGTCTCAAAAACCGGGGTGTCATTTTGTTGTTTCATGCTGTTTAGGTGCTTCAAGGCCACGCGAATACGGGCCATCAGTTCCTCGACGTCAAAGGGCTTGGCGAGATAATCGTCGGCCCCCGCGTCCAGTCCCTCCACTTTTTCCTTTTCCTTGCCTCTTGCGGTCAGGATGATAACGGGTACCTGGGACCATTCCCGAAGGCGGCGCAGGACTACCAGTCCATCCTCATCGGGCAATCCTAAGTCCAAAAGAATCAAATCCGGTTTATGGGAAGAAGCCAGGGCCTGACCTTCCCGGGCGTTAGCCGCCTCAATCACTTTAAAATCGTGGCTTTCCAGATAGGGCTTCAGGAACCGCCTGATCGGTTTTTCATCCTCAATCATAAGAATTAAATATTTGTGGGCCATCGTTCATTCCTGTTGGATAACCGAGTACTTGAAAAATCGTTCTGCAATTTAAAAACAAGAAATTTAAAAAATCTTATTGGACCTTGATTCAGGGTTTGTTCCCTTCATAACCGCCCCCAAAAAGGAAAGGGACGGTTCCGAAGAACCGTCCCCGTTCCTGCCGATCAACTTGGAGGAGAGGGCGTCGGGCCGAATCCCTGAAATCCGGCCCGGCGCTTCACGTTCACTCTCTTTTTAAAACTTCTTTCCCACCTTCACTTTAGATGTGGATCATCACCGCACCCACAAGGATGTCCTCATAGTTCACGAGATCCGGATGATAAGAAGTAAAGGCACCGCCACCCCCGTTGGCTTGGGTTGATCCCGTAGCCGCTCCCGCCGTCCACCCGTCGGAGGAAGTGACGCCACCCGGACCGACGAAGTAAGGCACGCTGGAGTTGCGATGGGTATATTCGAAATCCCAGGTGATATATTCGTTGGACATAATTTGAAGACTGATGTCGTAATCCCAGCAGGTCCAAGGAAGCCCAGGTTCTTCGTTGAACGCGGCTGTGGCGATAGGATCACCACCGTATTGAGCGGCCGTATCCCCGTCGATATCCGGAAGCAGAGCCAAGTAACGTCCGGGATTCGTCATCCAACCGCCGCCAAGTGTAATGGCGATGGTATCGTGGGCGAACCACATGCGGTCGTATGCCATGGTTCCAAGGAAATATTCCGCGTATTGTCCGGGTTTGTTTCCGGGACCAACGGTAACGTACGCGCTGTTGACGGTATAGGCCGGCGCATTAATGGGCCCATAACCCGTCGGGTTGCCATTTTCCCCAATTCCTATGTCCGAAGGACCGTTACCATATACCGTGCTTTCGCTGTCATATATGGCTGCAGGACTGGTGGGTGACCCTCCCACATACAAAGGCCCTTGTTGCATACCCGCGTCGCAAGTCAAGGAGAAGGCCATCTTGTCCAGACCGCCTGATTTCGGGTCATCGAAATATTTGCACACAATGCTGTCGTCCGTGTGGGACTTGATACATTGCGGCGAATCGGGATTGTCCGGACCAATGTAATCGTTGGAAATCAAGACCAGGTTCGGATTCGGCGCGCCACGGAGTTCACAGCCGAAATTGAGGCCCACATTTCCCAACCCCTCATCGAATTCGTTGTAAGTCTGCCAGCCGTTGATAAGCCAAAGCTCGATTTTAAATCTGTCATTCGGGAATATCTGGGTGCGTTCCCCCGTAAAGAACCAGGGAGTGTTGGATGACACGTAAGAGGCCTGATAGGTCCAGTTTTCCGAGTCATAGAAGCTGTAAAGGCCGACATAGGACGGAAACTGGCCGAAATCGATGTTGATGCCATCCGTGCCAGCGATATCAAAGTGGTAACCGCCGTAAGCCTCAGTAAGATACTGGACTCCCGGCACGACAGCCCAAGAGCCCCTGGCCGGGGTCTCGTCGTCCCTTGGCACCTCCGTGGCGTACATGCCGAATTCGGTCATAATACGCAAATGGACGTTGTCAAGCCATGCGTCACCTCCAAATCCCAAATGCTCCAAGACCACCTGATTGCTGATGTTGGTGCAAGTGGATCCCGAAATCACATGGTCGTTTGGACGAGCGAAATCGTAGGCGTAGTTTGTGTCGAAAAGGAACTCCGGTGACCAAACTTTCCCCGCCAAGGGGAAGTCCACCTCGTGGGTGTTACCATTCACCCAAGTGAAGTCCGCATAATTCATGAAGCCCATCAATGAAGTGGGTGCTGCCGTCGCCGCAGGCGTGGCTGCGGGCGTGGTTGCGGCAGCGGCATCATCCGCCCAGGCTCTCCCCCCGGCTCCGAATAGGGCTACTGCCAAGAAAAAGAACAGCGAAATTCCTTGGCCCATCCTTTTTTTAATCTTACTCGACCTCATAAAAACACCCACCTTTCCCCAATTTCCAGGGTTAAATTTTGAGGAACCCGCCCCCTTTTAGATCAGTTGATCCCGACCCGCCAGGAAAGCGCCTCCCTCCTTTTTCAGCCTTTGATTCTCAACTCGTCTCTTCCCTCCATCCGGGGCTTGAATTTCTTCCGCCCGGAACCTATATGCACCTAACACAAAAGCAACACTCATGCCAATCCTAACAAGGAGCTAATCCATCAAAAACAATCACAAATTTAAATTTGAAAACACAAATTTGTGTGCGTCTGACCTAAATTGTTCTTTCCAACATTTCATAACAACTTACTAACAATAAAAATAAAAAAACTAACGGCAAACTAACGAGGTTGTTTTTGAAATTAATTTTCAATTTATTTTTTTTTGAAAACTCCGGAGGGCCCGCGCGCAGACCAACAACAAAACCTATCGGCATTTTTAATTTGTCAGGATGGCCACATTAAATTGTTGTTATTTTATTAAGAAGAAGTTGTTCTAATTCATTTTTAAATCCGCCCATTGGCTCAGCGTTTTAAATTATCTACCGGTTCACCTTTTGTTTTTTTCTATCCAATTGGCAAATGATTTTGAAAACTTTCTTCGGGAAGAAACCAAGAAATACAAACCATCGAGAGCTTTTACGGAATAGACAAGACCTCGTGAACTAGGTTATATTTTGAGCCTTGTGCCGATTACCAAAAACATTAAATCCATGGCATCGGCCAAAGGAGCTCTAAATCCAGATGAAAATGAACCTATCGAACACCCGACGAATAAGGCTTTTTATCTTAATTCTTTTGGCGACAGTGGGATTTTCGGTAAAGGCTATGGCGGAGGGCGACAACTACCATTTAGCCCTTCAGGATTATTTCAAGGTTTCGGAACAACAGGTAGCCGATGCCAAGACCACCGGCATAACGGATGAGGAACTTCCGGTTGTTTTTTTCATGGCCCAAAGAAACAACCTGGGACCCGAATCGGTAACGAATGTCCATTCCAGCGGCTTGAACTGGATGCAGGTGGCTTATCATTTCCGTTTAAATCCCTTGGTTTTTTATACTTACCTTACCTTTGACACAAGCCACACGCCTTTTGAAAAGGTTTATGGGGAATACAAAAACCGGCAAAACCCCTTCAACATGACCGATGCGGATTTGATCAATTTAGCCAATTTGAAATTCCTGTCCGAATATTACGGGCGCGATCCGAAAGACATCATTCAACGGCGGGCTTCTGGAAAAACCTTCGCCGAGATCAATGAGGACTATTGGCGCAACAAGGATGATGTCCAATGGGACGTGAACGCGCCTGCCATAGGCGAGAACACCCCCACGCCCACATTCAAACGCCAACGCAAAGGTTCCGCGAACGGATTCACGGCTCCCCCCTGAATAAAAAACGGAGCCGAAAAGACCTGATCCTTGAGATGTTATGTCTAAGTTATAGTTGCGAAGATTAATGTTGGCAGGCTCAAAACCCCCGGACAATCAAAAGCTTTTGCCTGAAGGGCCAAGGTTTTATCTAAATTTCAATAATGATTATTCTAGGCAGGGCTAAAATAAAAAAAGCCCCCCACCGCCGGTGGAGGGCTTTTCCGAAATCTTTTCTCAATAATCTTTCAAATAAACCACGCTCATCAAAACCATAACCCCAAGAACCACTAATGACCATATGCCTGAATCCATTTTGCCCTCCTAAAAGTAAAAACACGCAAGTCTAGGACGAATCGAGATTAAAATTCCCTAAGGAAAGACCTTGGAAGTATCAAAAAATAATTAAAATAAGCGGTTTTAACGGTAACCTGAGGTGCCTTTAAACTTAAAACAACGCAATCAATCTTAAATCCTATAAGTACCGGATCTCCGATACCCCAAATTTCTCACGGTTAAATCACTTATTTGATGGAATCCAGCGCAAGATTTAATTTCAACACATTCACACCCGGGTCCCCAATAAAGCCAAGCCAACGCCCATCGGTGTTCTGCGCGATTAATTCTTCAACCTTGGCGGGGGCGAGGTTCCGGGCCTTCGCCACGCGGGACACCTGGTATTCGGCCGCTGCCGGGCTGATATGCGGATCCAGGCCGGATCCGGAAGCCGTCACGAGGTCCATGGGAACGGGAGCCTCCGCCTTGTCCGGATCGGCCTTCCGCAGCGTGTCAACCCTCCCTTTCACTGAAGTGATGAAATCGGGATTGGTGGGCCCCAAGTTGGAGCCGCTGGAATTAGCGGCATTATAGGCTTGGGGCGAGGTCGCGCTGGGCCTGCTCCAAAAATATTTGACGTCGTCAAAAGGCTGGCCGATCAATTCCGAGCCCATTGTTTTTCCATTCACCGTAATCAGGCTCCCTGAGGCCTGACGGGGAAACAATACATGTCCTACTAAAGTCATCGCCCCTGGATAGAGAAGCCCCACCAAAAACGTGAAAAGCACGACGAAAACAAATGAATTCCGCAATTGAACCGCGATTTCATTCATCATGAGAAACCTCCGAATAAATCTAGCCGTAGGCCCTCAGCCGCCGGCTGAAACTTAACTGAATTAAACAAGCCCCAAACCCACCAGGATCATATCGATCAGCTTGATGCCAACGAATGGAACGATGAGACCTCCGACTCCATAAATCAGAAAGTTATCCTGTAATAACTTGGAAGCTGAAGCGGGCCGGTACTTGACCCCTTTCAGGGCCAAAGGCACCAAGAACACGATAATGAGTGCGTTGAAAATAACAGCCGAAAGGATGGCCGATTGGGGCGTGGCCAACCGCATGATATTCAAGGCATTGAGTTCCGGGTAAGTGACAGCAAATGCCGCCGGGATAATGGCGAAATATTTTGCCACGTCATTGGCGATGGAGAAGGTCGTCAAGGATCCCCGGGTCATTAAAAGCTGTTTCCCGATTTTGACAACCTCAATCAATTTGGTGGGGTTAGAATCCAAATCCACCATGTTTCCCGCTTCCTTGGCGGCCTGGGTGCCGGTATTCATGGCCACTGCCACGTCCGCTTGAGCCAAAGCTGGGGCGTCGTTGGTGCCGTCCCCTGCCATGGCGACTAGCCGCCCTCCCGCTTGGGATTCCCGGATAAGCTTGAGTTTCGTTTCAGGAGTGGCTTGCGCCAAAAAGTCGTCCACCCCGGCTTCCGCCGCGATGGCGGCAGCCGTCAAGGGATTGTCTCCCGTTATCATGACGGTCTTGATGCCCATTCGACGCAGTTCGGCGAAACGCTCCTGGATGCCGCCCTTTACGATATCCTTCAAATGAATGACCCCGAGAACCTTTTTTCCCTCGGCTACCACCAAAGGCGTACCACCCAGGCGGGAAATGGAATCCACCCCTCGCCGCACATCCTCCGGATATTTGCCCCCCTGATCTTTCACGTACTCCTCAATAGATTCAGCCGCCCCTTTTCGAATGGACCGCTTCCCCATGTCCACCCCGCTCATGCGGGTTTGAGCCGTAAAGGACACAAAAGTCGCGTTAAGGTTGTGGATTAAACTGCCCCGCAGGCCGTACTTTTCCTTGGCCAGCACCACAATACTGCGTCCCTCCGGGGTCTCATCCGCGAGGGAGGACAATTGAGCCGCTTCGGCTAATTCCTTGATATCTACATCCGAGGCGGGGATGAATTCAGTAGCTTGGCGGTTGCCCAGGGTGATGGTTCCGGTCTTGTCCAAAAGGAGCATGTCCACGTCTCCCGCCGCCTCCACCGCCCTTCCCGACATTGCAATGACATTGGCCTGGATCATGCGGTCCATTCCTGCGATGCCGATGGCTGACAGGAGCCCGCCGATGGTGGTGGGGGCCAGACAAACAAATAAAGCGGCCAGCACCGTGACCGTCACGGCCTTGCCGGCTCCCGATGCCATTACGCTATAGAGAGAAAAAGGAAGCAGGGTCGCGCAGACGATGAGAAAAACAATGGTTAAAGCCGCTAGTAATATATTGAGGGCGATCTCGTTGGGAGTCTTTTGCCGTTTGGCGCCTTCCACCATGGATATCATACGGTCCAGGAAGGACTCACCTGGGTTGGAGGAAACCCTGATGACAAGCCAATCGGAAATAACCCTTGTTCCACCGGTAACAGCGCTGCGGTCTCCGCCCGATTCGCGAACCACGGGCGCCGACTCCCCCGTAATAGCGCTCTCATCCACCATGGCGATACCCACCAGGGCTTCGCCGTCGGCGGGTATGAAATCGCCCGATTCCACCAGTACGAGATCGTCTTTGCGAAGGTCACCGGATAAGACCTCGGTTTGTTTGGAATCCCTGTCGGCTTTGGATAGTTTCTTCGCCTTCACTTCCTGGCGGGATTTGCGCAAGGTATCGGCTTGAGCCTTGCCCCGGCCCTCGGCCATAGCCTCTGCAAAATTGGCGAAAAGCACAGTAAACCACAACCAAAGCGAAACCGCGAAGATGAAACCCGGACCCGCTTCCCCTTTACCCGTAAGAGCCTGTAACCAAAGACCGGTCGTCAGAATGCTGCCCACGTAAACCGTGAACATGACGGGGTTTTTGATCATGTGCCCCGGGTTCAGCTTTTTGAAGGCCTCAAGGATCGCCTTGCGGGTGATCTCGCCTTCGAACAATTTCCGTTCTTTGATTTTTTCAGATGTCATTTTCAATACCTCTTTTGGAGGGGCCCAAAGGCCCGGGTTGGAATCTTTTTTTATTTTTTTTCTGCCCTGCTTCTTGATTTCTTTTTTTCTTCTTTTAACGCTGTCGCTCCTGGTCTTTCTTGTTTTTTTCATCTTCAAACCGTCACATGTGGACCATTTTTAAGTGCTCCACAATAGGACCCAAAGCCAAGGCTGGAAAGAAAGTAAGAGCGCCGACAATGATGATCGTGGAAATCAGCATGATGGTAAAAAGGACCGTGTGGGTCGGAAGGGTTCCCGCGCTCTCGGGAACGGCCTTCTTTTTTGCCAAACTTCCCGCCATGGCCAAAACTGGAATGGCCAGCCAGAAACGACCCAAAAACATCGCCGTTCCGCCCATGAGATTGTAAAGAGTGTTGGTTGAAAGCCCCGCGAATGCGCTGCCGTTATTGTTGGACATAGAATCAAAGGCGTATAAAAGCTCTGAAAAACCATGGGCCCCTGGATTGTTGGTGCCCGCCCCGCCCGAGGCCACCGCCACCGCCGTACAAATCAAAACCAGAAGAGGCGGAATCAGGATCATAATAGAGGCCATCTTCATTTCGTAGGTTTGGATCTTCTTCCCCAAATACTCAGGCGTGCGTCCAACCATTAGTCCTGCCACGAAAACCGCCAAAATGACGAAAGCCAACATGCCGTAAAGTCCCGAGCCGACACCACCGAAGGAAACCTCTCCCAGCATGATCATCCACATGGGAACCATTCCGCCCAGAGGAGTGAAAGAATCATGCATACTATTGACCGATCCGTTGGAAGCAGCGGTAGTCACTGTGGCCCATAGAGCCGAGTTGACAATTCCAAAACGCACTTCCTTCCCCTCCATATTACCATCGGAGAGAACCTCGCCATGGGCGCCTGCGGTGATCTTATTTAAAAGAGGGTTACCCGATTGTTCCTGCTGGCCGCAAAGATAAAGCATGGGCGCCAAGAGCAGGAACATGGCCGCCAGGATGCACCAGCCCTGCCGCATATCTTTCGCCATAGCTCCAAAGGTGAAGCACAATGCAGCGGGAATCCAAAGAATCGCCAATAGTTCCAAAAAGTCGGTGAGAGGAGTGGGGTTTTCATAAGGATGGGCGGAGTTCACGTTGAAATAACCGCCCCCATTGGTTCCGAGCATCTTGATGGCTTCCTGGGAAGCCACTGGCCCCAGGGAAATAGGTTGTTCCGTGACAACCACATGCGTCATTTCCGGCTTGCCGTCCTTGCCCGTCACGGGCGCACCCTGGGCATTCGTTACCGGCTGGTCATAGGAAGTTGGCTGGACCAAGGTGGCGGTGGCGGTGTTGGCGAAGGTTTGAGGAGACCCCTGCTGGATGAGGACCAGGGTAAAGAGAATGCTCAAGGGCAAGAGGATATAAAGGGTTCCCCGGGTCATATCGGCCCAAAAATTCCCAAGAAATTTCGATTCTTTTCGGACAATGCCCCGAATAAGGGCCACCAAGGTTGCCATACCCGATGCGGCACAAAGAAAATTATGAACCGCCAATCCCGCCATCTGGGTGAAATAGCTCATGGTGGTTTCACCGCCATAAAACTGCCAATTGGTGTTAGTGATGAAGCTGATGGCGGTATTGAAGGCCAAGTCCGGCGGCACCGCGCTTTGACCGGCTGGGTTCAGGGGCATGGAGGCCTGGAACCGTTGGATCGCGTAAAGGATTAATCCCCCCACGATATTAAAAAGAAGCATCGCTAGGGCATACCCTTTCCAATCCATTTCCTTGTCTGGTTGGACGCCCGCAATTTTATAAATTAATTTTTCAAGCCATCCGAACAGCTTCTCCAGGAAAAATGGCTTATTTTCGTAAACCTTTGCCATGTAAGTGCCTAAGGGTATCGACAAAACCAAAAGGACCACGAAATACGCCGCGATCTGAAGCCATTGATTGGTCGTCATTTATGTATCTCCTAAAATCTTTGTCTAACAAGTTAACGGCTGCCGGCGGACGAAAGAAATTTAAAACCACTCCGGCTTCAACAAAGCAATTACCAGGTAAACCAGAAGCCCCCCCGAGACGACCGCGCTGATCAAGTAAACCGCGCTCATGGTTCCCCTCCCATCATCTTGTCCAACAGGCCGATCAAACCAACCGTTATAACGGACAAGGCCAGGAACAAAGCTACACACCAAAATTCCAACATGATTATTTCCTCCTCGTGTTAGACACAATCGTCATTTTCGTCAAACCCGATTCTCCCCGTTTTTGTTTCAACCAGCTGAACGTTTCCCCGATCAAAAGACACAGCCCGCCGAAAATGACCGGACTCAACAGAAACAATATCCTTGTCATGGCATCCTCCTTCGGGCGATATAATGATCGCCCCTTCTTCAAAATCCACTTATGACCCATGTCATCCACAGGCATATCTTTTTCTCTTCAAAGAAAAGATATGACGAAACCGGATATGGATGCTATTAAGAGGGAATCCCAAGCTATATGGGAAAGATTAATATCAATGGTTTTTAAGCCGCGGTTCTGGGTTGTTGAGCCATCGCCTTGGAAATTTTATCCACGAACATGTCCGGACCCCATATTTCCAGCTTCAAATCCGGGAGGAATTCCACCTTAAAATCCAATGGACCCCAACTCCAGGAAATGCTTTTGGATTTTTCATACTCTTGGGCGGTTGCGGGAACGATCCCCGGATAGCCGAACCCTTTCAATATTCTCTCCATTTCGCCGAACCCAGCCGGCCGCAGAATGGCCTCAATTTTTTTCATGGCTCACCTCTCTCAATATCCCCTACCCACGGATATTTTTTGACCACTCCCTTAAGCCCTAGATCATTTTTGTGATCTTTTAATTACGCGATAGGACTTGCGTCATGAGCGTTCGGTATTCAAAAGATACGGAGAAACCCAATATGAATGCTGTTAAAAGGAAACCTGGGGCATATGGGAAAAATTAAAATAAAGAGATTTTATGACCCCTTTCATGGACAGTCCCCCTCGCCGGGCCGTAAAATCCATTCATGAACGACAAGCGACCCGATCCCGACCAGCTTCTCAATCGCGTCCAAATGGAAGCGGCCCAGGAAAAACGGGGTAAGCTAAAGATTTTTTTCGGCGCCTCTCCGGGCGTGGGGAAAACCTTTTCGATGCTGGAAGCCGCGCGAGCAAAGAAAGCCGAAGGGCTGGATGTGGTGGTTGGCCTCTTGGAAACTCACGGCCGCAAGGAAACAGCCGCCCTGCTGGAAGGCTTGGAAATCCTCCCTCCCCAGGAATTGGAATACCGCGGGGCAAGGTTGAAAGAATTCGATATTGACGGGGCTTTAAAACGCAGGCCCGGCATTCTCCTGGTGGACGAGTTGGCCCACACGAACGTCCCCGGGGCCCGGCACTTGAAACGCTGGCAGGACGTGGAGGAACTTTTGGACCTGGGCGTGAATGTCTACACGACCCTGAACGTCCAGCACCTGGAAAGTTTGAACGATATCGTGGCCCAGATCACCGGGGTAATCGTGCGCGAAACCCTTCCCGACAAGGTTCTGGAGGAAGCCGATGAGGTGGAAATCATCGACCTCCCCCCCGACGACCTTCTGAAGAGAATGCAAGAAGGCAAGGTTTATGTGTCGGACGCCGCCCAGCGGGCCATCAAGAATTTTTTCCGCAAGGGCAACCTGATCGCTCTTCGGGAAATGGCTCTGAGGACCACCGCCGACCGGGTGAATGCACAGGTCCAGCGCTATCGCAAGGACAAGGCCATTACCCAAACCTGGGCAACCGCTGACCGCCTGCTGGTTTGCGTAAGTTCCAATCCCTCTTCGGCCAACCTGGTTCGAGCCACGCACCGATTAGCCAAAAGCCTGAAGGCCGAATGGATCGCTCTTTATTTAGTCACCCCTTCCCAAGCCCGCCTGCCCGAGCAGGTTCGTTATCAGGCCATCCAGCACCTGCGCTTAGCCGAGCAATTGGGGGCCGAAACCGCCACTTTCAGCGGAACCGATTTCACTGAGGAAGTTATTGATTACGCCCGCCAGCGCAACATCACCAAGATCTTCATCGGCAAACCTCTGCAATACTCCTGGTCCAACTTTTTCCGCCCCTCCCCCGTGGACCGCCTCCTTCGAAATAGCGGAGACATCGATATTTACGTGACCCGGGGCGAGGAAACGAACCCCATTAACGTGAAAAAACAAGTTACTCCAAGGAAGATCGTCTGGGCCGGTTATGGCTACGCTTGCCTATCGGTCGCGGCCTCCACAGCGGTCGCCTGGTTTCTTTTTCCCCGGGTCGACTTGGCCAACCTCATCATGGTTTATCTCTTGGGAATCCTGGCGGTTTCCTACCGCTTGGGCCTGGGTCCTTCTACCTTGACCACTTTTTTAAGCGTCATTGCCTTCGACTTTTTCTTTGTCCCTCCCGCGTTTTTCCTTTGCGGTGTCGGACACCCAATACATCTTCATGTTCCTGGTCATGCTGTTGGTGGGGCTTTCCATCAGCAATTTGACGGTTAGGATGAGGGACCAAGCCCGGCTTAGCCGTCTGCGTGAGCGCCGTACGGCCGCCCTTTACTCGCTTTCCCGCGAATTGGCCAGCACCTGGGGAACGGCTCAACTGTTGGAAATCGCCGTCAAGCACATTTCAGATGTTTTTGAGAGTTCCGTCATCGCCTTTCTCCCCGACGAGAATGGCCGTTTGCAATTGCAGTGCGGCGCTTCGTCCGAATTTAATCTCACGGCTAAGGAACTGGGCGTGGCCCATTGGGCTTTTGACCTGGGCCAAATGGCGGGCCACGGCACCGACACCTTGCCCGGCACCGAAGCCTTATATGTCCCCCTCCTGGCTTCCGGCGCGCCGGTAGGAGCCCTGGGCGTCAAGCCCCATAACAGCGAAAGGCTTTTCATTCCTGAACAACTGCATCTTCTGGAGGCCTTCGCGCATCAAACCGCGCTGGCCGTATCCGCGGATGGACTTCTGCAAAAACAACAGCAAACCCAGATGGAAATGGAGACCGAAAAGTTACGCAGTTCTCTATTGAGTTCCGTATCCCACGATCTCAGGACGCCCCTGGCCGCCATCACGGGATCGGCCAGTAGTCTCCTGGATAATGGGGATTCCCTCCCGGCTCCCACTCGTCGCGATCTTTTGGAAAACATCCATGACGAGGCGGAACGCCTTGAGCGGCTCGTTAACAACCTCTTGGAAATGACCAAACTCGAATCCGGGGCGGTTCAATTGAAAAAAGAGCTGCATGTTCCCGGAGAAATCATCGGATCGGCCATTGCCCGGGTGGAGGAAAGATTAGGATCCCGTTCCCTGACCACCCAAATCGCCCCCGGCCTTCCGTTGGTTCCCATGGACGCTCTTTTGATCGAACAGGTGATCGTGAACCTCCTGGACAACGCCCTCAAGTACACCCCCGATGGAACCCCCATCGATATCTCGGCGGAAACCAAGGAAAATGAGTTGGTTGTGGAAGTGGCGGACCGGGGACCGGGTATCCCCGAGGCGGATATCCCCCGATTGTTCGAGAAATTCTACCGGGGGCCCCAGAAGGAAACCAAAAGCGGAGCGGGCTTGGGCCTTTCCATTTGCAAGGGTATCATCGAAATTCATGGCGGGACCATTTCGGCGGAAAACGGGCGGGGCGGGGGGGCCCTTTTCCGTTTTACCTTACCTTTGAAAAACTCTTCGGAAAATCCGAATCAGGAGTAAAGTGTCATAACGGGCCTGAGTTCACGGCAAAACCACCCATTCTCCTAAATTGTTTTATAATAAATTGAGTCAAGTGTCCGGGAACAGGGGTTGCTTCGTCCTAAACTCCCCGCCATTCCCGGGGCAGCTGCCGAAATGACAGTTTCAATTCTGGAACGAGGATTTTTATGGCTGACACCGGTACGGTTTTAATCATCGAAGATGAACTCGCCATCCGTCGTTTTCTCAAACCCACCCTGCAAAGCCAGGGCTTCAAGGTGTTGGAATCCGTCAAGGGCGAGGAAGGCTTGGCCCTGGCCTCATCCCACAATCCCGATATCATTCTTTTGGACCTGGGACTTCCTGACCTGGACGGCCTGGAAATCGTCAAGCGTCTGAGGGAATGGAGCACAATCCCCATCATTATCATCACGGCCCGCGGCAAAGAAAAAGACAAGATCGCCGGGTTGGACGCCGGGGCTGACGACTATCTCACCAAACCCTTTGACGTGGGCGAACTCATGGCCCGCATCCGTGTGGCCCTGCGACACGCCCAGACGATGAAGCAAGGGGGAAAGCAAGACCCGGTTTTCGAGACACCCGACTTCAAGGTGGACCTCTCCGCCCGGGTTGTCACGGTCCGGGGCAAGGAAGTCCATTTGACTCCCAACGAGTATGACCTGCTGGCCTTCCTCATCCGCTATGCGGGTAAAGTTGTCACCCAAAAACAGATCCTGCAGGAAGTTTGGGGCCCGGCCAGCGGGGATCAGGTACAATACTTGAGAATTTACGTTTACCAACTCCGCCAGAAAATTAGAGGCCGATCCCGACCGGCCAAGGTATATTGTCACCGAATCGGGAGTCGGTTATAGGCTCAAAATCGACTAATCCAGCGTCTAAATTCCCGACGCCATTGCTCGTAAAATTACGTCAAAAAAATTGGTTTTAGATAAATTGGACTTATTTAAACCCGGATTATTTGTCGTAACCGTCCCCTGTTCGGGGAACAACCTCGCAATGGCAATTTGAATTTTCTCATCAAGGAATCACATGTTTCGACGAATCTTTCTGGCGGCATTTCTCTTCTTATGTATAGCCCCCGCCTTTTCACAAAACCTTACCCACTTGAAAGTGGAGTTGCTGGCCGAACAAGCCTCGGTCCAACCGGGTGGCAGTGTCACGGTTGGTTTTCATTTCCGCATGCAAAAAGACTGGCATATTTACTGGCAAAACCCGGGGGATTCGGGCCAGGCGCCCTCCATCACCTGGACCCTTCCGGATGGCTTCGTGGCGGGCGATATCATTTGGCCCACTCCCCAACGCATCACGCTTCCTTCGCTTGGCCGATTATGGCTACACCAATGAAACCGTTTTGATGGTTCCCATCCAGGCCCCGGCCAACTTAAAGCCTGGCCATTTCGTCCGTTTCTCGGCCCATATCCGGTGGCTGGTTTGCAATGAAATCTGCATTCCCGGGGACATGGTTTTTAATGTCCGCTTGGTGGTCAAAAACCACAAACCCAAACTGAATACCCGGCATGAATATCTTTTCCAGTCGGCCCGCCGTGGCCTCCCTGCGGATGTGCCGGAGGATTGGAAAGTGGCCGGTTCCATGGGTAAAAAAGAATTTCATATCGACTTGGATACGGGGGCTCTCGTCGCGAAAACCACCACGGCCCTTTTTGTTCCCCTGCACCCGAATCAAATCGAAAACGCTCCCGCCCAGGTGTTCAAGATTTCAGGCGATTCCATACAACTGGCGGTCAAAAAGTCCGACCAACTGGCGCAGGACCTAAAATCCTTGGAAGGGGTTCTAGTGATCAAAGACAAGAAAACGACGAAGGGATATAACGTAACTGTCCCGTTATCGGAGGAGTAGGGTTTCAGTAAATTTTTTAAGGAGGATTAGAATGAAAAGTTTTAAGCAGTGGAAATTATTACGCTGTGGTCCTGATAACCTTAGCAATCGGATCTTTAGGTCGCGCGGCAACGGTAGGTGACCCGGCTCCGGATTTCAACGCCACCGACAGCATGGGCAAGGAGCATAAACTGGCCGATCTCAAGGGAAAGTACGTGGTTTTGGAATGGCATAACCAATCCTGTCCCTTTGTCGTGAGCCAGTACAAAGGTAAAATGGAGAAACTACAGGCCAAATGGGTTAGGAAGGGAGTGCAGTGGTTCGCGGTCATTTCTTCCGCTCCCGGTATGGAAGGCTACGCGGAGGCAACCCAAGCCAATATTGATATGAACGGCCACAGCGCTCATGTGACGGCTGTTTTTCTGGATCCCAAAGGTACTTTGGGGCACGCTTACGACGCCAAGACCACCCCTCATATGTTTGTCATCGATCCTAAAGGAATTCTCATTTACGACGGGGCCATCGATAACGCCCCCCGCATGGACGAAGATGTAACCAAGACTGATTCGGGCGAAGCTTTCGTAAACTACGTGGACCGGGCACTGACTGAATCCATGGTGAACGGAAAGAAAGTTTCGATTCCTTCCACCCCGCCTTACGGCTGTCATGTGAAATACAAAGACTAAACATTCCATTCAAATTGGATTTAAGCCGCCTGGTAAAAGCCCCATGGTTCCAAAAGGGCAGGCCAGGCGGCTTTTTATTTGACTTTTGCCTAAAAGGTGGGACAATTTATTCGTTAAACCAAAAGGTTAAACGCATATCCTTCTGCTGGAGGTTTTATGGCCAAGCGCCATCCTCAAAAGCAGAGCCTTTTGCAAAAGGCCCTTCTCGAAAAAAAAGTCCTCGCCCGGGAAATTCTCATGTACCAGCGCCTGATGAAAGTCATGCGCAGCGAGAATACCTTTGAGGACCTCCTAAAGCTTTTCATCACTTCGCTCATCCCGGGTTTGGCGTATGACCGCGCGGCAGATCTGGTCCCGGGCGGTTATAGGATGGTCCCTTGAAAAACCATTCCCCCGAGTCCCTCGCCAAGGTGATCGACCATTCCCTTTTAAATCCCGTTTTGACGGACGATGCCCTAGTGGAAGGAATCGAAATCGCCCGAAGGTATAAAGTCGCGTCGGTTTGCATCAAACCCCATTTCGTTTCAAGAGCAGCCATTTCGTTGAAAGATTCCGGTGTGGCGGTGGGGTCGGTGGTGGGTTTTCCGCACGGCGGATCCACGACCGCGGTCAAGATGTTGGAAGCCCAACAGGCCATCCAGTACGGCGCCACCGAACTGGACTTGGTCGTTAATATCGGGAAGGTTTTAAGCGGCGATTGGGATTTCGTGGAGAAAGATATCCGGGGGGTCGTAGGCCTCTGCAAGGCCGGCAAGGCCCTCAGCAAGGTCATCTTTGAAAATTGTTACCTGCACGACGAGCATAAGATCAGGCTGTGCCAAATCTGTGAAAACGTCGGCCCGGATTTCGTGAAGACGTCCACCGGCTACGGCTCCGGCGGGTCCACTCATGAGGACTTGAAACTCATGCGGGCATACTGTCCTCCTTACATCCAAGTCAAGGCCGCCGGGGGCATTCGGGACCTGGACAGCCTGCTGGAAGCGCTGGAATTGGGCGCCACCCGGGTGGGCGCCACCGCCACCGTCGCCATCCTTGAGGAAGCCGCCAAAAGGTTTAAATAGTCGGCCTGGCGCTGGGTTTGGCAGAAATGGCGGAGGTCGGAACTGGCGTGGGAATGGTCATTTTACCAACCGGGGTCAAAACCACCGGCACCACCGGTTTCGGTTCCGGGTTGACGGCGGGTGTCGGATTGGTGCCCGGCTTTTTTGCGAACCAATAGCCCGAATAATAAACCCGGTTATCCTCCCCCACATGCAGGGTCCCCCCATCGCCGTAAAAAAGCCCGGGTATGACCGCGTCCTCATCGGAGAGAGGCATTAGGGCCACTTTAAATTCCTGGTCCTTGAGGTCGAAGGCCTTAAAGGAAACTTTCAAAGTCACCGTCAGGAACCCCTCTTTTTCGCCCAACGAAATACGACTGAACTCAAACTGCCCGTCGGGATTTTCTAGTTCGTAATCTCCCTCCCTGTCCATCCAAGCCCGCGGGATATCCACTGGCTGGATCTTTTGCAATGGCACGGGAAAGCTCAATCCTCCTAACACCGCTAAGTCCTGGTCCCCGACCGTGGAAAAAGTGAGCGGATACTGGGGCAGGTCAACGGGAAAAAGCAGAAGAAAAACCAGGTGGGGCACAAAGGTATCCGGGGAAACAGGCAACAGGTCCAGCTGTTGGCCTGCGAAATCAGCCGATAGGTGGCCATCCTTTCGGAAAACTTTCATCAACTGGCCCAGGGCCGAATAAAATCCCCCGTCCCGGTCCAGTTGGTCCGGCGGCACTTCAACGGTCTTGGGCATCTCGATTTTTTTCTTTTTCAAATCCGCCTTGATCCCATATTTGGCCTGGAGCATTAGTTTGAGGGCCCGCACCGTCACCTCCTCCCTCGGTTTGTCCCCTTCCTCGCTGTTGGAGAGGAAAACAACGCCCAGACCCTGTCGGTAAAGCACCGTCAATTGAGCGATGTAGGGCGGATATTCGCCGTCATGCCAAGCCGTTCCCTGGGAGCCTTGGACATCGAACCCGGAAAGCTGCCACGCCATTCCCACTTGGTGGCCGAGGTCCAGCGGAATGTCCAAATACTGCGGTTTGAACATGGACTTTAGAATTTCACTCTTAAACGACGGCGGGTCGCCTTGTTCCCCTTCTCCCAAAACCACCTGGAGAAATTTGGCCAGGTCGTTGGCACTGGAAACCATGCCGGCAGCCGGAATATCCCGCAAGTGGATCAGGGGCACACTGTCCCCCTTGCGATAGCCCTGGGCCAGCAGCGGATCCATATCGGAGGAGTTGTCGAAGGAAGAGTGTTCCATCCCCAGGGGATCGAAAAGGTCTTCTTTCAAGGCATCCGCGAAAGCCTTCTTTCGCTTCACTTCCACCAAGCGCCCCAGAAGGTCGTAGTCCACGTAGGAATATTTATAGAGGCTTTGGGGCGGGGCGACCATGTAGTCGGACTTCAGGTCGGATAGGAAGTCTTTCAGCCCTTCCGGGTGGTCCACCCAAAGACCTTTGAGAAAAAAACCCGGCAGGCCCGAATGGCCGGCCAAAAGGGAACGCACCGTCAGGGCCTTCGCCTTTTTGAACCGGCTATGAATAGAAAATTCCCGCAGATATTTCCCCAGGGGCTTATCCAGACCCACCCTACCCTCGCGTGCGAGTTTCAAGACCTCCGCCGCGGTGAAGATTTTCGAAACCGCTCCGAGGTGGTAAAGCGTGTCCCCAGTGGTATGGAGGCGCTTGTCCGCGTCCGCATAGCCAAAACCCTTCACCCAAACGATCCTATCGCCGTCCACCAGGGCGATGCTCAAGCCTTTCACATGCTCGTCCATCATTTCAGTGGGGATGAAATCATAGAGGTTTTCAATGACCTGGGAATAGTCGGTTTCGCCCGGGGTTGGGACGGGTGTGGTTGATTGTGAAAAAGCGGTGGAAACCCCAAGGAGGGCGGACGCCAGGATGAAGAAGGTGTTTCGCAATTGCATTAGGGATAATTTATCCGATTTTTCCATCCAGCGCCTTGTCGATTTTGTCCGGAAGATTCCGCCGGGAGCACTTATGCTAATTTCCCCTGAATAACGGTCAAAGCCTTTCCTCCCAGAAAAACGCGATCGCCTTCACAGCGAACCTGGAGGGCTCCGCTCCGCTGAGAAGCTTGGAAAGCTGAAAAGGAGTTTTTATGAAGGTGGCTTTGCCAAAAAGGGCCCAGACAGCAGTGAGCCGAACCGGTCACGGGGTCCTCGGGAATGCCCGGCGAGGGGCGCGAAAAACCGGGAAACGAAATCATAAGCCGGGTCATCTGAGGCAGCCGTAATAATGACGCCGTGCAATTGGGGATTCAGGAAAGATTCCATCAACTTAAAGTCCGGCTTTACATTCCGAACGGCTTGGTCCGAAGACAATTCCGCCAGATAGAGGGTTCCCGTAAGGCCCAGGCTTAAAACCTTGGTTCCCAGGCATTCCTCCAATCCCTTGGGTTTTTCACAAAGAACCGTCGGCTTCGCCGGAAAATCCAATTCGATCAAATCCCCTTTTTGGCTGGCCTTTAAAAGTCCGCTCTGGGTGTAAAAACGGGCTTCCTCGCCCTTTTTCAATATTCCCTCCTGCCAAAGAATATGGGCGCTGGCCAAAGTCCCGTGTCCGCAAAGAGCCACCTCCATCTTCGGTGTGAACCACTGCAGGTGGAAGCCGTCGTTCTGGGGATAAAGAAAAGCCGTTTCCGCCTGGTTGATTTCGGCGGCCAGTAACTGCATCCAAGGCCTATCCATTCGGCCAGGAAGGAGGCAAATCCCCGCCGGGTTGCCCGAGAAGGGTTCGCGTGTGACGAAGGCGTCGACAAGGAAAAAGGGAATATTCATTTTCTTAATTCTTTTGTTGTGGAATTTTATCAATCTGGTAATTCCGGAACTCAAAAACCACATCAAAATGGCTGGAGTCCTCTCCGGTTCTTTCGGCGTGCACGGTCATTTTTTGGGGCATCACGAGACCATCGAGCGTTTGATACTCCATCTGAACATCTTCCTCGCTGGCCTTTTGGGGCAGTTGGGTATCCACCTCGGATAAAAGCAAACCTTGAGGGCTATCGGTATATTGAAGCTTGCAAGCCTGGATGGTCGCCAGGTTACCCGCCTCAATGGCGAATATCCTCCATTGTTTGTCCACATGTTCGGTGACTGGCTGGGCCCCCGTTGATAAAACCATAAAACCATCGTTGTTTTTCTTCACCTGCAGATCGAATTTCACAAAATCATCCCCGCCAAAAGGGGGCTCCAAGACACTGGAGCGCCAGGGGTAAATATTTTCGTTAAAAGCCCCTTTCACAACTTCCAGGATTTTCGCGATGTTTTCGTCGGAACCACCCTCGCCATTGGGGTCGAAATCGGTCACGTCCAAGGACAACTTTCCATCGGTGGAATAGGTAAGCACCAATTTGATTCGGACGATGGCTTGGGTTCTCTTGTCGTCGGGAGGATAGGTCTTTAGGCACTTGACTTTGTAATTATCAAGCAGGGAGCATTTCACTTCGCATTGAAAATCGCTGAGTCCTTCCCGAGTCAAACAGTAATAATGCCCGTCTAGTCCGGTTAAAAAATTAATCGTGGCCTGATCGGTAGCGGCAAAACCGGCGGAGGCGAATAAAAGGACAAACAAACCAAGTGAAATAATTTTCTTCATGCGAATTCCCTGCTTATGGTGAAAATCAGGAGGAGCAAAATAAACCAAATGTGTCTCGAAGACATTTAAGTCCTTTGGGGTTTATCGAACTAATTATAAACGCTTGGAAACCCTCTTACCTCACCGCGAAATACTCACAATCGGGATGGTGGAGAACGATGGCGCTGGTGGATTGTTCCGGTACCATCATGTGGGCTTCGGTGAGGGTGATGCCGACTGCCTTCGTGGCGTCAAGGAGCCTGAAATATTTTTCCTGGTCCGACTGCTCTGGGCAGGCGGGATAGCCTGGGGAATAGCGTTTTCCCTGCCCGATGGGAAGATCCCATTCTTTGCGGATTCTGAGCCTTTTATCAAGAAGATAAGGTCGGAATTTGGAAGAGCCGCAGGATTATTGCTGCAGATGGATCCACTCTGCGCTTGCCTGAATCTTCCGATACCATTGCGCATTTTGGACGGTATAATTGCGGAAAAAATGTTCAAGCGGATGCCGCCCTGTGATGGGAAGAATTTCAGAATTTACCGACGTAATATCTGGACTATATCGTAGAGCTGCCCTTCTGCCATTGAGTATAGGAGAAGAAAGCATGGCAGAAGGGCAGCTCAAACTGGTTGTTGAAAAAATGCAATCCTGGGGCCAAGACAGACTACTTTTCGTTTATGATAGAGGCTACCCATCAAAACAATTTATTTTGTCACATTTCATTTTAAATGTCGATTTTGTATTCCGTCTTCCAACTGGATTTAACAACACAGTAGATGCTTTTGTGGCATCAGGAGAAACAGACGGGATATTAAAGCTGTATGATGAAACACCCGCTCTACGGATTGCAGTTTTCTCACCAGTCTCTGGAGAACAAGAAATCCTTTTGACTTCTCTCGTGGATAGAGAAGAGGTTGCTTATGAGGAACTGTTTCCCGTGTATGGAGCTCGTTGGAGAGCAATGGAGGAAGGAAAACAAGCGACAGAAAGTACAATTCCAGCTACAAAACTGGGCCACAGGAAGTACCATAGGAGTGCTGCAGGAATTTTGGGCAATGATCTACATCACCAATATAGTGGCAATGAGTTGTTATGAATTGGAAGGACCCTCGATTCCTGGGAAAGACCCGAAAGAACGACTGAATCGAAGCGTATTATTTGGAAGCATGAAAGAGGATGTGCTTAGAACCTTGGGTGGGGAGCTGTCTGTAGAGAATTTTGCGAAGAAGTTTAAAAAGTTAGCATTGGAGAGCTAAAGTGCCAGTGAAGCCTGGGAGACATTTTTCACGAGATGGCTTGTGGGACAACCAAAACGGTTTTTTTCTTTGCCGCGTGTGTGTTAATGCTTAAATTGACAGCATTGATGGCCTTATGAAGAATTTAAAAAAACTAAAACCTTTTAATAAAGAGAGTATTTTTAATGGTAATGCGATTGATTTTATAAGCGCGGGTGTTGGGTGTAATTGTTTAGTAGTTCTACACCAAACTGGCATCCTAGACCTTCTATTGGATAGGGGTTATTTAAACAGTAAAGAAATCAACGATTATAACAACCCCATTTGTATTGAGTCAGTGTTAGCGACTTTAAGGAAGTGTGGCATTTTAGAAATTAAGAATAAAAAATTTATAATTACTCGATTTGGAGTGAAAATAGCTAAATACATTGGTTTGATTACAATGGTTTTTGATGGCTATGGAGATTTAATTTCAAATCAAAGAGAAATTGCAACTGCTCCTTTTCTTAGACCTGAAAAATTAATCAGAGGTTCAGTGGTTTCTAGATCAGCTGTCCAGTTAGCAAAAAAAATGTTCATATCCTATTCCTATTAAAGAATTTTCTGAGTTAACTTTGGGGCACAATCTGTGATCTCGGGTGCGGGTATGGAGAAATGCTATCTAGTATCTGTAAAGTTACAGGCAATCCTGGTTTAGGGTTTGATAGTGAACCAAAAGTGGTTAAGCGAGCCAAAAACCAATTTAAAAGGACTAATATAATAATTGAACAGATGGACATAACGAATTTTCAAGGAATTTGGGAAGACGTTGTTGTTCTTATTCAATGTCATGTATTTCACGATTTTACCCCACAGGAGCGTTGCGTTCGTTTGATGAATTCTTTTATAGATAATTTCCCTCATTTAAAGTGCTTCTTTTTCCTTGATTCAGTTGCCCCTTGTGATAGCAGAGACGAGATTTTACCTGGGTTTGATTATGTTCATGGGCTTCTTGGCATGAAAATGAGAACTTACCAAGAAACAATAACTATGTTCAAGAACTCAAACTATACTGTTTCAAAAGAAGTCCAAATCGACGGAGTTCCTAACACATTTTTATGGATTTTAGTGCCTAATGTAGCGAGGATAAAAAATGGATAGAACTTTAGATAGCGAGACAACGACAGACAACCGAAGTCACTGTGCTGATTGCTCTTCTTTGGAAGATGCTATCAACGCTATTAGAGGAAAAATTATTTCTAGAGGTGATTTGCCTCATATTTCGATTAAAGATCAATTAGAACTTTTGAATCAACTTTCGGAGTTTCCTTTTGGTCGTTACCTTTTGGAAAGAAGGGGCAAACGGATTTTGGACAGACTACTTAATTTTTCATTCTAATAGAAGACTAGCCACTGCGACTATCGATCAAGATCCTCTTGCTAATCTTGTTGAAGATTTTATTTTTAACCGATCAGTGCTTGTGCTGGCACATAGAGAGCGTGTTTGTATTTTTCAAAATATTCTTCAAAAAAAATTGAAGGGAGGAGTAGTTTTAGCTTCTATTCCTTGTGGAGTTATGAGAGACCTTCTAACCTTAAATTTTTCAAATATTGACAGGTTTAGACTTGTTGGATTGGATATTGACAAAAAATCTCTTGATCTTGCTCAAAATCTCGCTCGTGAAAAAGAAGTAAAAAATGTGGATTTTATTCAACAAGACGCTTGGCAAATGACAGTTATAGATGAATTTGATGTAATCGCTAGTAGTGGTTTGAATGTTTATGAATCTGACCCACAAAAGGTTTTGGAGTTATATAAAAAATTTTTCACAGCCTTGAAACCGGGAGGGCTCCCTGATTTATGAGAAATTCCGACGAATTCTCCTGGAGAATCGAAAAAAACCGATTGGATTTTAGAAGGGTATTCCCGCAGGGGATCTCGTAATGGAGAATATTTTATGGAGGGACATTTTAGGACTTCATTGGAGAAATTTTCGATCTGTAGATGAACTGGATAAAGAATTTAAAGAAGTCGGTTTTTCAAAGGTCTCGGTGCATTTCGATAAACATCAAGTCTTCCCAACAATTCTTGCTGAGAAGTAGCAATATAATGGTCCCAGAAATTAGGACCACCGTCTAAGCTTATAGTCTCCTAGAACAGGAGGAGGCTAAAAATGGCCCGAATAAGAAAAAACACACCCCCGAATTCAAGCTCAAGGCAGTAGTCGAGGTGTTGAAGGGAGAAAAGACAGCGTCCCAGCTAAGCTGGAGAATTAGGTGTTCATCCGGTGGCGCTCTCCGATTGGAAAAAGATCTTTATGGAGAGCGGGGCCAAGCTCTTTGAAAGACAGAAAAAGGTAAAAGGCACGTCTGATGACAAGGAAAAGGCAGAACTTTTCGAACAGATTGGACGGTTGAAGATGGAGCTCGAATGGCTTAAAAAAAAATTGGGGATCTCGGGTTAGAGAAGAGAAGGGAGCCGGTCGACCCTGCTGGGGCGGTGTTTTCGCAGAGAAAACAATGCCAGTTGCTGAGGATTCATCGATCCGGGCTCTATTATGAACCAAGAGGGTTTATTGAGGAAGATTTGCAGCTGATGCTTGCGATTGACAAGCAATACTTGCAGACCCCTTTTTACTCGGGACGTCGTCGGATGACCGTAGCTATGAGGGATGAAGGGTTTTTCGTTGGGCAGAAGAAAGTGAGGACTGCCATGCAAACAATGGGATTGGAGGCCATTTACCCAAAGCCGAATTTAAGCAAGCCAGATCAAGCGCACAAAAAGTATCCCTATTTGATGAGGGATCTCAGGGT
>CAWJKT010000028.1:0-36623 GCA_963843375.1 uncultured Pseudomonadota bacterium | reverse complement strand
TTTCGGGCCAGACCGGTGGGGCCGAAAGCTCGTCCCCCAGCCCGAAAGTTGTGGATGGAACAATTATCGGGGATCTGGACCCCTATTTCGATGACGCCTCCAAAAAAGGGGATCCACATTTAAAGATGACTGGCAGGAATGTGGGCGACCTGTTGAACGGTAAAAAGGTCACTTGGGGATGGTTTCAGGGTGGTTTCCGAGATCCTTCCCAGGCCCATGCTTGCGAAACCGCCGAGTTGAAAAAAGATTATACCCCCCATCACGAACCTTTCCAGTATTACGCTTCCACCTCCAACCCAAAACACCTTCCGCCTACAAGTGTCAGCATGATCGGCAAGGACGACCAAGCCCAACACCAGTACGACTTGGCGGATTTCTGGAGTGCTCTGGATTCAGGAAACCTGCCGGCGGTTTCCTTCCTGAAGGCACCCGCCTACCAGGACGGACATGCCGGACATTCGGGTCCCGTTTGCGAGCAGACATTCCTGGTGGAGACTATCAACCGACTTGAAAAATCGCCCAATTGGGCGGATATGGCTATTATCATCAGCTATGACGATTCGGACGGCTGGTACGACCACCAAGCCCCACCGCTCGTCAATGCTTCCCATATACCCTTCGTCGATTTCTCTCCTTCCAAGTCCCAAACCCCCCGGGTTCCGGTCTTGGGCGGAACCCAAGGGCGAATGGGTTATGGTCCCCGTCTACCCCTGCTGGTCATCTCTGCGTTCGCCAAAATCAATTACGTGGACCATACGCTGACCGATCAAACGTCCGTCCTGCGGTTCATCGAGGACAATTGGAACCTGGGTCGCATCGGTGGTGGGTCCTTTGACGCGATTGCCGGTTCCCTAGAGGGGATGTTTGATTTTAGCGGTGGTCCGGTTGCCCATCCTTTGTTTCTGGATGCGCAAAACGGCCAGCTCACGGAAAGCGGGCAGGTTAATTGATGGGGACTTTTGAATTCCGGGGCAAAAGATACTTCATCCTACCGGCTCTTCGGGGCCCGTTGATGAGACTGGTACGTCTATGACTAGTAAATTGAGGCTGCGGTGAAAGTTTCATCATTTAAAACAGGAGGCGGGAATGAATAAGTTCACGGCATTGTTGCTGTTGGGGCTATTGGCGGGTTTGGCGAGCGGGGCTTGCGGGCAGGATACCGGAAGTGGCGGCTACAAGATCCTCCAAAAAGTCTCCCTGCCGGGGGACGGCGGATTTGATCGACCCTGGACAGCGACGCAAGACGGGTTTACATCACCCATAACGACAGCGTCCAGGTGCTCGACGCCGATACTTTGAAGTTGGTGGGAACCGTCGAAAAGGTCCCCCATCCCACGGTGGCTTTTTGCCCGAATTGGGCAAGGGCTATGGCACAAGCGGCGACCCTGGAAGCGTTGTGGTCTTTGACTTGAAGACGTTTCAACACCTTGCCGAAATCCCCACTGCGAGGACTCGGATGTCGTCATTTATGACAAAAACTCGGGGAAAGTGATGACCTTTAACGGAGACAGCCAAAATTCCACGGTCATCGATCCCGCTACCGACAAGGCGGTTACAACTCTGGACTTGGGGGGCTCCCCGGAAGTGGCCCTTTCCGACGCCGAAGGCGATGTCTTCGATAACCTAGAGGCAAGAGTGAAATTCTAAAGATCGATTCCAAGACGATGAAGATCACCAGCATTGGCCACCGGCCCCGGGTGATCCCCCTCGGGGCTTGCAATGGACGTGAAAAACAATTGGCTGTCCAGCGGTCGCCACAATAAATTCCTGGTGGTAATGAACTCGAAAAATGGTAAAGTGATCCAGACTCTGCCCATCGGTGACCATGTGGACGGTACCTATTTCGACCCCATATCGGGCAACATCTTCGTCTCCGGCGGCGACGGTACGCTGAACGTTATCCATGAAGATTCACCGGATAAATATGCCGCGCTGGAAAACGTACAAACCGAAGAAGGAGCCAAGACGCTGGCTTTTGATTCTAAAACGGATCGAATTTTCCTGACGACGGCTCAAAGGGAACCGGCTCGCACGCCGACGAAGGATAATCCAAACCCAAACGAAAGATTTTGGCGGGGACCTTTTATGTTCTCGTGGTTGGGAAGTGAATTTTATCCAGGGACTGCTTCGCCACCGGGGCAGCTTTTTCCTTTGCGGTTCAAATTTTGTACAAGTGATCGGGCATGAAAAATTATACGAATGAAAGTGGTTTGAGCAAAGTTCCCGAGGTGACCCTTCTTTTTTGGGTCATCAAGATCGCAGCCACGACCCTAGGTGAAACCGGGGGGGATACGGTTTCTATGTCCATGAACCTGGGCTACCTCGTGGGAACAGCCATCTTCGCTGTCGTTTTCCTGGCAGCCGCTATTATTCAGATAAAGGCCAAGCGATTTCATCCTTACATTTACTGGTTCACTATCATTGCCACCACGACGGTCGGAACGACTTTGGCGGATTTCACCGACACATCCCTGGATATCGGTTATGGCGGTGGTTCGGCCCTGCTTTTTTGCCTACTCATGGGGTCGCTTTTCACCTGGCATAGGACCCTTGGTACGATAGCCGTGGATTCGGTCAAGGATCCGAAATCCGACATATTTTATTGGATTACCATTATGTTTTCCCAAACGCTGGGAACCGCTTTGGGGGATTGGACGGCTGATAGCGATGGCTTGGGTTACCTGGGGGGCGCAACGGTGTTCGTGATTATGTTCGCGGTGGTAGCGGGCCTTTATTACGACACGAAGATCTCCCCGTACCTTCCTCTTTTGGGCGGCCTTCATACTTACTCGTCCTCTGGGCGCGGTATTGGGGATTTTCTCGACAAGCCTCTTGACCATGGAGGACTGGCCTTGAACCGTTACCCCGCCTCTGGGATCCTGGCCCCTCCATCCTAGCTCATCTTTTTCTTCCCCCAACGGGCCGCCCGAAAAAGCCATTGAGAAAGGAATATTCACTTTTGAAGAAGTTTTTAATTGTGGGAGGTCGGGATGAACCTTTTGAGCCGCTTTCACCTTCTCTAGGGGTGTTTCATCGCCCCGACCCTTCTTTTCTTCACCGTTTCCAGAGCTTTCCAAACACTCCGGTTGCATAAGGATGTGAAGAACGGCTATCAGGCTCCCGAAATACTCAAGGTCTTTGCGAAAATCCATAAGGATTAAAAACTACCCGACGCACCACCCCAATCCTCACCTTGGCCCCTTTAAAGGTTTGTTCTTCTGATGTCCGCCGGATTTATTTTCAGTAACGGGGTTGGATTGGTGGTGGCTTTTAAATACTTTCGTCCCCGATGGGTCCTATGGGCATTGCTAGCGGCGGGAGGGGCCCTGCCGCTTGCCCTATTGATGGTTGGATAGCCCCCCCTATTTTTAAGAGATGTGGACGGTTGTTTCAGACTCCTAAAGCCGTTTCCAGGTCTGGCCGGATTCACTTGGGCATGCCTGGCAAATTCCATAAACTAGGCTCCGTCTAGAACGATACCAATTCCTATCGAAAAATTATTCCGGGAACATTTGAATTGTGTTTGATTGACAAATGACATCGGGGGAATGAAGTACCCCTTGATTTTCGGGTATAAAAGAAAACATAATTACGATTATAGAAGCTAAAAGTGGGGTTAAACAGGATTTCGAATATGGCAAAAAACATAAAAATCTTTTTCCGGATTTTGGTATTAGTCCTGATTCCGGCTTTCGTTGTTCGGCCCTTAGTTGCTTATACTCAATACGGGACCCTTCATTCTAGTGCCCAACAAGAATACAAGACTCTTTCGGACGGGCATTCCACTAACTATATTGCCTTTCGGATTATTGAAAGGGAATCTCCAGATGTCATTGTTTCAAATCCACAGATTGTTAAGTTGCGGATTTCTTCACATTTGAAGGATTTTTTTAATCCAATTTTTGCTTTTGCCGGTTCCTCCCTCAAGAGTTCCCGCGTCCTAAGAATCTGAAAATTCCTTTCGTGTAATTCCAGTCGGGTTTGGTTTCCACCCGGCTGGAGTTTCGTGCGTTCATTTAACGCCCGAAAATTCCCAACGAAAGGAGTTCCCATGAAACGCGACAAATTTTGGTTAGGCGCCTCTTTTTATATTCAGATCACCCCGGCCGGTATTTTTCGGCAAACACTGGAAAAGTTTATAAATAACTCTTGGGGCAAACCGATTTACTCGCTTTCCCAGGACCCTTTTTATCCGCTAGTTCCAGCAGCCAATGACAGGACCAAAAAAACACTTCTCGCCTCAAAAATCCGGCGAATTTTAAATCCAAACAATACTGTTTCGGTGCCGTCCACCGCCCAAGATTCCAAAAGACAAAAACTTGAAGAGAAATGGGAAAAGATGGCTTCGCAGCCTGCGGTTAACGTCAAAGAAACCGAACCCTCTCTCATCCCTCCCCTGCTTTTGGGAATAAAGACGGGTTCGAAAACAAAACCCCTTATGCCAGATAAAAAGGCTCCTGGTGTCGAATAACCATTGAAGAGCTAATGTTAGCTCGAAGGGGAAAGTTATGGTGACCGCTTTAAGGGAACGACTGGAAACCGTGGTTTTGAATATCTCAACTAAGGATTTCAGGGCCACGTTGGAAAGGGGATTGTCACAATCCGAGCGACATTTTCTCGATGAAAGCATAAAGGGGTTTTTTGAAATTTACGGCTTGAGCCGTTTAAAATTTTGGAGTTTTAATTTTAGAAAGAAGATCTGTCATGTTGAAATTAAAAAAAAGATTTTTACTTTTCGGTTTTTTGGGGATGGGATTCGTGGCTTTTGGTTGCGGGAGCACCAAACGTGTTGAAAGCACTGAAATTCCAAATGAACCGATGTCAAATGAGCAAATCGCTAAACATAACCCGAATTTGAAGGCATCGGGAATCTACATTGTCCAAAAGAGGGACTGCTTATGGACAATCGCGGGGAAGACCAGGGTTTTTGGGGATTCCTTCGAATGGCCCTTACTTTTCAAGACCAATCGGGACACGATCAAAGACCCTGATTTGATCTACCCTCGTCAGGACTTGAGGGTGGACAAAGGATATTCCATGGAAGACTTGAGCAACGCAAAACGTATGGCTTCGGCAACTCCGAAATACGTGCCTCATTCCAAACCTCGGGAGACCTTGCCAGTTGATTATTTCTAAATCTATATTCTCCCGATTAATGGCCCGGGGTTGGAAATAGTAATCCGGAAAAGGAACCGGGTCGGCTGCCCAAGGGCCCGAGTTCCCTTCCTTTTATTTTGAAAAAAGGAGAAGGTTGTGAAAAAGTTGTTCGTTTCATTGCTTGCGGTCCATGGGGAATCCATTGGGAGATTGAAGTCCTCCAGTTTCTCGACGGATTTGGACTGAGGTAACCAAAATTGAAAACGAGAGGTGGAATTGCCATGGAAGTAAAAAACCAAGGAAATAAGTTTATTCACGAAAGTTGGCAACGAAGAGCTAAAAAGGAAGGGATTATTCAAAGCGATGATTTTAAGTTTTTACCAGTTTGTTTCTTTTTGCTTTCGGCCGGTTATTTGATCTTTATCGACCGTTCTCTTCCCTTGTCCGCCATTTGGAATGTTAATTTGTGTTTCCTCGCGGGGCCTTTTATTTTTGGAATCATTTATGAATTAGAATTTTTCACAATATCGTTTTGGCTGTTACTTGGGCTTGTTCTTGCTGATCTTATTTTCCCCTTGAAGGCAAGCAAACCGGGGATTGACGGAGAAAACTATTTAACGGGGTTGGTTGTTTTGCTACTTGTGGTTCCGGCGGGTTTAGCTGGCTGTGGATTTTCCTTCCTTTTCCATAAGATCAACAAATCACCCGAAAGTATAGATCGCAAAGCTTCATAAATGATGACCTGCTTGCTCAGGTTTATTTTAAGGGTGAAAATCATCAATTTATTTTTTGGGAAGTTTAAATTGAAGCGATGTGGAGATAGATCATTGGGCGAGTCTGTACAGGCCTAATCTTTTTAAAGATTTTAAATACTAAGATCAATTAATTATTGGTCCGAATGGAAACTTTAGATAAATGGACAACAAATCAGATTTTTCCGCCAACCGACGCCTTCTGTTAATTTCGGTCATCGCTATTGGTATCGGCGGACTTTGTTCCCTTATTGCCGTAGTGCTACTAAAAACCATCTACTTTTTCACCAATCTCTTCTTTTACCAGCAAATATCATTTGGGTTTCGTTCACCCGCCGATAACCACATGGGATTGCTTGTAATTCTGGCTCCGGTTTTGGGAGGACTGCTTATCGGTTTACTGGCTCGGTATGGTTCTGACCGGATCCGGGGACATGGTATCCCGGAAGCCCTTGAGGCGATCTTGTTTAATAAAAGCCTGATGCAACCCAAGCTTGCAATCATTAAACCGCTTTCTGCGGCTGTTTCAATCGGTTCTGGTGGTCCCTTTGGGGCTGAAGGCCCAATCATCATGACGGGCGGTGCCTTCGGTTCCATCATCGCGCAGGTTTTTCACCTAACGGCAGTGGAGCGTCGCACTTTGCTGGTGGCGGGAGCCGCGGCAGGAATGTCGGCAACCTTCGCTACTCCGGTAGCGGCTGTCCTATTGGCGGTTGAGCTTTTATTATTTGAATGGAAACCCCGCAGCGTGGTGCCCGTTGCTTTGGCAAGTGCGGTGGCGGCGGCTATCCGCCCTCTTGTCTTGGAGGCCGGACCCCTCTTTCCCATGCCCCCCCATGGATTGTTGCCAATCAAGGACCTTTTATGCGCGGTGTTCGTGGGTCTTTTAGCCGGTTTCTTTTCGGCCATCCTGACAGGGGCGGTTTATATGTTTGAGGATTTATTCCATCGACTTCCAATACATTGGATGTGGTGGCCGGCCATGGGTGGGTTAGCTGTTGGAATTGGAGGTTATTTTCAACCCCGGGCTTTGGGTGTTGGATATGACGTTATCGCGGATTTTTTAAAAGGAAATATGGGCTTCACTACGGTCTTGTTACTAATTTTAGTGAAGGGTTTGATTTGGTCCTTCTCACTGGGTTCCGGCACTTCGGGTGGGGTTCTCGCCCCCTTGTTGATCATTGGTAGCGGTCTGGGAATGTTGGAGTCTTTTTTTCTTCCCCATGATGCCGCAAACTTATGGCCTTTGATCAGTATGTCTGCTGTCCTTGGCGGGGTTATGCGCTCACCCTTTACGGCCATCCTTTTCGCCTTTGAATTGACCCACGATGAAGGGGTCTTATTACCTCTTTTAATTGCCACGATGGTAGCCCACACATTCACGGTCCTGGTGATGAAAAGGTCAATCTTAACTGAAAAGGTGGCCCGCCGTGGGTTCCACATATTCAGAGAGTATTCGGTGGATATCTTGGAACGGGTTCATGTGGAAGATGTGATGACGAAAAAAGTCATCACCATACCGGCTAAAATGAAGGTGAAAGTTTTAATTCCGAAATATTTTTCTGGTATTCACAAACATCGAGGTTATCCGGTGGTGGACAACCGAAATGATTTGGTAGGTATTATCGCTCCTTCGGATGTTCAAAAGCATAATTCATTATCTGAAAAAGGGGATCAAATGGTTCAGGATTTAATTGAAAAGGCACCGATTGTGGCCTATACGGGCGAAAACTGTCGGCAAGCTGCCAGCCGAATGGCTTCCAATCGCATCGGACGATTGCCGGTGGTTGATAAATCAAATCCCTTAAAGGTGGTCGGTATTCTGTCCAGAAGTGATCTCTTTAAACCTTCACTAAAATACTTGGAAGAAGAGGATATCCGAGAGACCTTTCTATTTTTGAGGCCCAAGGAAAGTGTTTAAAAAAATTCGGATTTCACCCGGAAACAAGGAAGACTGCTCCGAAGAAACCAGTTTATGAAACGTGAGAAATTTCTGTAGCTGTTGACTCAGGGACAGGCCTTATTTCGACGATTTCGCGAAGCTTTTACACAAGCTTCCCGTCTACCAGCTTATCCAGGTTTTCTAAGACTTCTATAAAATCCGGGTTTCAAAATCTTTTCAAAAAAAGCCGGGCCCCAAAAGGGGTCCGGCTTTAATCGCCAGATTCTAGTTCTTGAAATGCCGGTTATAGTCCCAGACCCAAGATTCCCGTCACTTGCAGGGAGGCGGTGGCGGTGATGGCCGACGACAAGCTGCTGGGGCAAGTCATGACCGCACTGTTCTCCAGAGTCGATCCCACAAGTCCTGTTAGGTTTTCCACTTGGGCCACGTAGCTCATGGTGCAACTGCAGGGACCCACCGAGCTATAAACCCAGGTCAAGGTCGACCCGCTGACGCTCACGGCGCCTCCGCCGACCGCTGTGGCGGTGCCCTGAACATAGCTCAAACCGCTAGGCAGGATGTCTTGAATCTGGGCGCCGGTGGCGGCGCAACCCGATACCGCCAAGTTAAGGGTATAGGTCACCGCTCCTCCCAAGGCCGCGCTCAAACCCGATGTAGTCTGCGTGAGACTGACGATTGGCGTGGGTGTGTTCGTGACCGTGAAGGTGTTAGTGGGCGTCCCTGTATTCGTGGACGTAAAGGTGTTGGTAGGAGTGAAAGTGTTGGTGGGCGTGTAGGTAACTGTGAACGTGTGGGTTGACGTGAAAGTGTTGGTGGAAGTGAAGGTGAAGGTAGGCGTTGGAGGTACCGGTGTGTTTGTATTAGTCGACGTAAAGGTATTGGTCGACGTGAAGGTGTTCGTTGAGGTAAAAGTGAAAGTGGGTGTTGGGGGCACGCAGGTGAAGGTTGGCGTGGGCGGAACACAAGTGAAGGTTGGTGTGGGCGTTGGTGGCACGCAGGTGAAGGTCGGTGTCGGTATGACAATTGTAGGGATCAGCGTGGGAGTAATCACAGTGGTCACCAACAAGTTCGCTGTGGAGGATATTGCCGCGGAAAGGTTGGTGCAGGTCATGACAGCGGTGTTCTCCAGGGTTGACCCCACTAGGCTGGCGGTGTTGCCTACCTGAGCCACATAGTTCATCACGCAGGTACAGGGGCCAACGGAGGTATAAACCCAGGTCAAGGTCGAACCCACGCAGGTGAAGGTCCCACCTGAAAGGGTGGAGGCGGTTCCCTGGACGTAGCTCAATCCGCTGGGAAGTACATCCACGACTTGGCACCCGGTGGCGGAACTGCCCGAGATTTCCAAAGCAATGCTATAGGTGACCGATGCTCCAGTGGAGGCCGAAGAGGGGGAACAAGTTTGGGAACAACTACACGTTGGACCGCCCGACACCGACGATGCTTTAACCCCCGGCGTCGGGGAGGACACCACCACTTGGGCGGGCGCCGAAGCCTGGGGGGCACTTACCGGGCTATTTGCCTGCTGGCAACCTGCTACCCATAATAGGGCTACCGCGACTGCGCTCCAACGAACACCCTTGAAGTTACTTTTCATGTCGTTCTCCTTTTCTGATTTTGACAAGCTCGCCCCTTGGCGCGCCAGGGGGCCGGAAGGGGCGAGAGGTGAATAGTTTAGAACTGGTTACGTGAACGAAATCAAAGACCCCAAAAACATCCTCTCTAAACGCACCCTTTTGCCATTCCCAAAAATGAAAACCAGGTGGGACGTTTTTAGGGCCCTCACTTATCTTGAGCAACCTTGATGCCAAATGAACCTATAAGGAAAAAAGCATTTTTGAAGGAAGATGGACTGGTTAGTGGGGAATTCGGGTGAGTTCACCCGTGCGCTGGCACCCGAAAACGGGGCCGGAAATCCACCTCCTGAATTTCGGAGACAAGGGAAAATGGAAGATTCATTATTATTAAGGACTTATCCGTCTAACCATTCGGAAGAGGATCAAAAATGACAAGGAAAGGTAGAACTCATAGAATCTTCAAATCATAAATAACACGTCGTTTGAAAAGTTAGAGTCTTGATTTTGGCTCGGAAATTTTCTTAAACTTATTAATATTGTTTTTTAGCGATTTTTCAAAAAATAGTTCATAACCTGGTACCCCCCGGATGTCGATCAAGTAGTCTCCAATTGGGTTTAACCCCAATTGAACGTTCCGATCTGATATATATTGAGTTTCTCCAAGCATTAAATGTGATCGAAAAAGATGTTAATTCTTACCAAAGTATGGAAAGAGAAACTACAATAAAAGATGTTCTCGGGCCGAAGATATTTTCCCCCGATAAGAGGGAAGGCCGGAAAGAGGAAAATGGAATGGCCGAAGGTAACGTGTTCTTGGATAAACGAGCACACTCTAGGGTCTTAGTAAAACTACCAGTTACTTTTAAGGTGCTTGATGAAAAGCTCAATGATAAAGCACGCCATAGCATGGGGGAGCCTCAGAGAGATGCTGAAAGTTGGGACACGAGCCTGGGTGGTATGTACATTATTTCAAAAGAACCTTTGAAGTCAAAAGATCATTTAAGTCTTAAAATATCCCTTCCAAAAAGTGAAAATCCATTAATCGTTTTAGCGGATGTGGTTTGGGCGGACAAATCAGGGGCTGGTCTGCGATTTGTCGCCATGAAGGAAGAAGATGTCCAGTTGTTGGAAGCTTATTTGAAGGACCTTTCGCCGGAAGATTAATTTCTTTTGACGATGTTATCTTGGCTTGTTTTACGGTTATCTTTTTTAAGAACATCTCCGGTTGCGGAAGTGCTTTTGCCGAAATGCGGGAATAAATCATTTTCAATTCTTCTCGATTTCGGTCCCGCCATTCCTTTGCATTGGAAGTTTGATGTCTTTTGATTGAACGGCTGATTTCCAAGAATCTCCCTGGAGCATTTTTTCAATCCCATCTTCGTTCGATATTTAGAAGAAGTTATCGAATACAAAATTACTTGCCCTCTGAGTTGTTTGAAATTCAGAATGAAAAGAGTGCTTCCAATCCGACTCTATCTTTAAATTCGAATTTAAATCTTCAAAAACAGTTCTTTTGAAAATAATTTTAGGTAAACGCTCTCAAAAAAACCGGATAAAAAAAACTGGTTGTTCCCTTTAACCTCGCCTTAAATTGAGGGAAAAATGGAAATTGAAAGCATTATTCCAGGCGTGCGTAACATTGGCCGATAATTTTAAGATATGATTTATTTGTGATTGGGCTTATCAAGCAGTGGTTGTAGTTTTTTGTTTATCAGAAGTTTTTCCTGAGTTCTTTCCCACTTAAGACCGTCCATTGCCTTGGGCGGTTCTGAAATTCAAAAATTAATTCATTAGAAATCGTTGGGTTCGCCAAAACATTTGGTAATGGTTTGTGTCGGATTCATCCCAAAGATTGAATCAAACTTATCATTCTTTTTCACTAAAGCCCTTGTTCGAAATGAGGGGGCTGGTGGAATCGAATCATTCCATTTCAATCCAATGAAGTGGAGAAGGTTCTGGACGGAATTTTTTTGTTCACAAATAAAAACGATTTGAGGAAATTCACGAATTCATTTGGAGGGTATAAAACCATGCAAATGTTAGGAAATGTTGGATTTTCACCAAAATCTGAATTCCTTTTGCGTTCTTCAGGCCCAAAGTGTTTTTTTGCTTACCTTCTTTTTACGGTTATTCTTTTTGGGCTGCCCGATTATACCCTTGCGGCCGCCTCCCTATGGCAAGCCTTGCCCTTGATCAGCGAAACCAGTCTAAGCGCTGGCAACAGCGGGGGTGAAGGTTGCCAGCAGATCCAGAATTTCGCCATCGATTCCACTGGCCAATTCCTCATCATGGGAACCGATGTGGGGGGGGTGTTTATCAGCACGAATGGCGGGACCAGTTGGCAGCCCGCGGATACGGGTTATACCCCCCGCGGGGCGTGCGCCTTTGCCATTGACCCCAATAATTCTGACCGGGTGCTGGCAGTGGGAGATGGCGGCAGCGCCGAACCCTGGAGTGGTCTGTGGCTTTCCACCAATCAAGCCTCATCCTGGACGCCCGTTCAGGAGGAAGACTTCCAGGGTTCCGGAACATTTCATGACAGCGTCGCTTTTGACGCTTCCAGCGTCACGGTTTCAGGAGGTGTGACCTATAGTGCGGTGGCTTACTGGGTGAACTATTCGGGCGGAGGTGGAGGACTGTGGAAATCCACCAATGGGGGCACCAGTTGGAGCGAGGTCAACACGGCCTATTCGGACGGCATCGTCAAGGTCAATCCTTCCAGCGGTGCGGTGTACGTGGCCACGGCCAACGGTTTCTATGTCAGCACGAACGGGGGTTCCAGCTTCACTCAAGTTGTTACCGGCTCGGTTTTGGGATTGGACGTCATCGCTACCCAGCCCAATAATGTCTATATCACCGAAACCAGCGGGGTATATGTTTCCACCAATTCGGGACAGAGTTTCACGGAAATGGGCGACTCCGGGCTGCCGGCCCAGACGTCGGGAGCCCCCGGATTGCGGAACCTGAAAGTTTCTCCCGTCAATGCCAACAACATGCTTGTGGATAACGACAAGGGGTCCAGCGGCAACCAAGGTTACTATTCCTCCAACGGGGGAAGCAGTTGGTCCGCCTGTTCGTTGAACTCAACGCAGAGCTTCATCCCCCTGAACAACCGGGAATGGCTTTTCGTCTGGAGTCCGGTGAACGCCAACCAAGCCTGGACCGGCGGAGGAGACTTCATCAGTCAAAGCACCAACGGCGGGGCGGCGTTCTCATGGTCCAACAACGGGTACAACGATTTTACCTGCACGGGCATCTTCAATTTCAACGCGCAGAACCCCAACCTTCTTTTGGTCACCAGCCAGGATTACAACTCGGCTTTCACGGCGGCGGTCACCAGCAGCGCGGTGTCCTGGGAATACCTGCCCGTCTCCGGCCAGAGCTGGGGAGGATTCACTTACGGAGGTTACGCTTTGAGTTCCACGGTGATGGTGGCGGGGAACGCGGCCGCCTGGGGAGCGCCCGCCACGCTCATGGTTTCGACCAACGGGGGAAGCAGCTTCACCAGTACGGGATTGGTGGGCAACGGAACGAATACCGCCTGCGGGGATCCGGTCAGCGCGACGGTGGCTTTTTGGGATAATTACTACACCACCAACGGGGGAAATACCTGGGCGGCCATGACCAACTGTGGGGGTGTTTTTACCTATGATTCAAACCCCACTGGAGCCCACGAGTTGTATGGGGCCAATGGCGCAACGGTGGTAAGCTCCACCAACCACGGGGCCACCTGGAGCAACGTGGTGACGGTTTCGGGAAACGTGGCGGACTTGGCCTACGATTGGATCAACAAACGGCTTTACATCGTTTCCGAATCGGGATATTCGCTGCTGGTCTACAACGGGACGACCACGACGAACATTTCCGGGCTGTTGCCGGTGGATAACGAGGGCTATCAGAGCGTTGTCTCGGTGGCGGTGGATCCGGTGAACCCCAACATCGTTTATGCGGGTTATAACGGCGGAACCTACATGTCCAACCAGGCGGTCCGTTATTCGCTGAACGCGGGACAGACCTGGGGTACCCTGACCAAACAGCCGGGCGACACGGGTTTGGATGGAGGCCAGGAGTCGGAATGCGTAAGGGTCAATCCGCTGACCCGGTATCTTTACTCCACGGGAAGTTGTTTTGGTGTCTGGGAATATCCGCCCCCGGCTGCCGGGTCGCCCACTCCCACCGCGACACCGACTCCCACGAATTTGTTTGGCTATACCTCGACTCCAACACCAACTGGTACCTTTACATCCACTCCAACGATCACGTTCACCCCCCTGAAAACCCCAACCGCTACCCCCACGGCCACAAATTTATATGGTTATACTTCCACTCCGACACCCAATCCCTTTCTTTTTTCCACGAATCCAGTGGGTATCCCTGTCATTTTTCCAAACCCAATATCGGGTGTTGGCCAAACTACTCAAGCTCAAATTTATTTTAAAGTCAGCGCTCATTTCGGCCGCCTAGAGGTATATACGGTCAATTTTCGAAAGGTGGAGGAGATTGACCTTGGGAATGTCAATCCGGGAACCCTCACAGTGCCATTACCCCTGACCGATAGTGGAGGGATAAATTTGGCCAATGGTTTGTATTATCTTGTTGCAAAGGATTCAATGGGACAGGGAGTAGGGAAGATGTTGATTCTGCGTTGATACCAGAAGTGGGTCATGAGTTTTTGGGATGAATGAGGGACGGTTTTAATACTGGTTTGAGAAAAACTTTAAGTTAGGGAAGATTTTGTCTTGTTTTTTTGAGGCGTATGAAAATTGATGAGCGCTTTCGATTCAGGGAAGAACACGAAAGTAACGAGAATTTACGATGTTGTATAAATCCCCGATGGTTGGGCTTTTCACGATGTCATCGCCTTCGATGGAGACGCCATACTCCGCATCAACCATGTTGATAATAGACAATGCTGTAAGCGAATCCCAATTGCCGATTTCTTCAAAACTTGATTGCATGGTTATGTTATTCGCGTTGGCTCCCTCGAATTGAACCAGGATGTTTTTAATGAAAAGTTCGGTATCCACTACCTCTCCTCAAAAAGAGCTATTTAATTTGGAATCTTTGGCAAAGTTTTAAATATCAATTCTGTACTGGCTTGTTTATCGCGCCGATCCCAAAATTGAAATAAACGGACAATCACGGAAGATCATCCAAGGGGAAAACCCCAACCAAGAATTGCCAAGCCTTGATATTTATAATGACTTTGGTAAAAAATGTAAACTAAAGAGTTATCCGCTTATCCAAGGTGTAATTGGCAATAGGGTTTTGATCAAAACAGCGCATAACGGATGGGATAACCTGGACATGTTTTAGCCGGCAGCGAACGATTGGATCTGGGAGCATAAATCCAACCCCATACAGTGGTTGGGTTCGAAAAAAATTTATGTATTATGACTATTACAGGACTAAAACTACGGGGGCAGTTCATGTTCGATGAGAGTGGAAATCAAACGGAAATAACTGAAAAAGATAGACGGCTTTGGGAAAACTACAATAAGACGGATGAGGATATTCCACAGGAAACATTACATGGGATGTTTTCTAGACAAGTCAAAAAGAATCCCGATAAAGTCGCGGTGATGAACGAAGGGAAAAGTATTACATTCCTTGAATTGGACAAGAAATCCAACCAGGTTGCGAGGTATTTAAAGAATCGTAAAATTGGTAGAAATGATTATGTAGGTATTTTAGTGAAAAGGCGGATAGAAACCATTGTAAACATCATGGGCACATTAAAGGCGGGAGCCGCCTATGTTCCAATAGAACCCGAATATCCCATCGATCGAAGAGAATTTATTTTGACCAATAGCGGATGTAATTGTTTGTTGGATACGGAAATTTGTGACGCGAAGAATTTGAAAGAATATGAAGATTCCCAGATCGCCCAAAACGAATACCCTGAGGATGTGGCCTATGTAATTTATACATCCGGTAGCACAGGAAAACCAAAGGGTGTTGTGATCAAGCATAAAGCGGCGAGTAATACGATCATCGATATCAATCAAAAGTATAAGGTGGGGGAAAAAGACAGGATTATTGGGTTATCGTCCATGTGCTTCGATTTGTCGGTTTATGATATTTTTGGATCATTGGCAAGCGGCGCTACCCTGGTTCAAATACCCAACCTTCTTGATATCAACCACCTTCAAAAAGTTGTCGATGATGAAGAAATAACGATTTGGAACTCAGTCCCGGCCATAATGGAGTTGTTGATTGAGACAAAAGGGAAAAAGGCTAATGACATCAATTATTGGGAAGTGCCCCCCGAAAATAACCGGGTAATTAAATATAAAATGAATGAAAAGATGAGAGTGGTTATGATGAGCGGCGACTGGATTCCCTTGAGCCTGCCGGATAAAGTAAAAGCCGAGTTTCCTATTGCGGAAGTCATCAGTTTAGGGGGTGCAACAGAAGCATCTATCTGGTCAATCTATTATCCGATCGAGGAAGTCCAGAAAAAATGGAAAAGCGTCCCCTATGGCATTCCACTGGCGAACCAGAAATTTTATATTCTTAACGATCAAATGAAGCTAAGTCCTTCTGGTGAGATGGGGGAGTTATACATCGGAGGAGTTGGAGTCGCGGAAGGTTATCTCAATTCCGAAGAAAAGACCAAGAATGCGTTTATTATTCATGAGAAATACGGCAGGTTGTATCGAACGGGAGATTACGGGGTTTTGCACAACGAAGGGTATATTGAATTTCTTGGACGAAAAGACAGTCAAGTAAAAATCAGGGGACACCGGATAGAACTCGGTGAAATTGAGAATGTCCTTAACCAGAAGGACGGCGTGAAAAACTCAATCGTCGCCGATCGCACGGACAACACTGGTCGTAAATATTTGGTAGCTTATGTTGTCCAAGAAGGAAATTTAAATAAAGAAGAATTGAACGAGCATTTAAGCAAGTCGTTGCCCGAATATATGGTCCCAACATTTTATGTGAAAGTTGACCAAATTCCGCTTTCGCCAAATGGAAAAGTCGACAGAAAAGCTTTGCCGGATGTTGAAGCTTCGCTAGTGTAATTCGAAAGAATCGCTTATCTTTTCACGGTTTCAATGGCGCTGATTCGTTTCTATTATTCAAGGATATGAAATGGAAAATGACGGAAAATATTTCTGGTCTCCCTCGGTTAGATGGAAAAAAATCGAAAACGAAACACGAATCGAAATATTTTCTTATTCGGGATTTGTAAATGATTTATTCCCCGAATTTTATTTTTTAACTCAAAATGGAATAACAATTGATGAATTGATAAACAAGTATTCTTACGTTGGTAAAAATAAATTCGTCCATTTTTTAAAGGACTTGATCAAGAAGAAAATCATCGTAAACGGCGTTTTGACTCCCCAAGAAATATTTTTTCCTCAAGGTTACCTGTTTCACAATAAGAATAAAGACGGTGTGAAATTAGACGGCATCGAACTTAGCAAGCTTATGGAAAAAAATTTAAACCGAGATTATGGTTTTGAAAATAATAAAAAAATCATTCTGAAACAAAACAATGAATTTCCGGAAATTATTAGTCATCGCAGAACGTGCAGAACATTTGATAAAAATCGCGTGATCGATGAAGCCGTTTTTTCAACCCTTTTTGCCGTCTTTAGCCAAATCAAAAATGCCGAAAATGTCCGGTATTATTATGCGAGTTCAGGCAGTTCCTATCCTATCGATGTATATGTTTATGTCAAAAAGGATCGGGTCGCGAATATCAATGGGGGGTTATATTTTTATAAACCCGCTGACAATAGTTTATATTTAGTTGATGACAAGTTTGAGGTTCCCAAAAATGCGCATTATTTTACAAATCAAAATATTTATCTTGGATCAGCATTTTCAATTTTCTTTATTTACAACGCCGAGGTAACCGTGCCGAAATATGGCGGAATTGGCTTCTATTACGGGATAATCGAAACCGGAATAATGGTAAGTACTCTGACGTGTGTTGCCGAAGCAAATCAAATTGGAGTTTGTTCTATTGGCGACATGAATTTCAAAAAAATAGAAAAGTTTTTTAAGCTAAATGAAAATCAGGTTCACATTCATACGATTGAGGTTGGTTTAAAGGAAATGGAAGGTAAGTAAATCACGAGGGGAACCGAAGCCGCCAATGAAGGCTGCCTTCACGCTGAATGGAAATGACATTCAGCGAGTTCGGGGGCAAAATACGCATTTGCCGAAAGGTTATTGAACAAAATCGGGTTCCGCGACTTAAACATAAAAATTCGATTAAATTGAGTTGCGGGCTTTTCGCCATATCTTTAATAGTCAAAATGAAAGTTCTCGGCTTTTGCGAGACTATTTTATTGGATTCCGACTGGAACGCTTAAGCATGGAAAGAGAGGGGCAAGGTGTTTCGAAAGTTTGCTCGATTTTCAAAGTTTGTATTGAAAATTCCCCTGCGTCCCCAGTCGCGCGGACGGAGGATTTGCCTTCTTCTTCGGGCGATTCCCAAGACCATTTTTTTTAACTTCAAATATTTCAAATTCAAGGATGCTCTCCGTTTCCCAATATGGATTTCGCACAGGGTCCACCTGATGCACATGGGCGGGACGGTGGTTATTGATGCGCCTGTGAAGTTCGGAATGGTTCGAATCGGTTTCGCCGAGAATAATTTGTCGAATGTTGAATTCGATAGGAACGTCTGGGACGTTTGGGGGAAAGTCGTCTTCAAGGGCCCGCTGGTCATGGGATTGGGCAACAAGATAACGATCCAACTCAAGGAAGCCGTCCTTTCATTCGGTTCGAACATTCTTATCAACGTAAACAATCAGTTTTGTTGTGACATGTCCATCACTTTCGGGGACCATTTGCGCGTTGGATGGGAAAACCTCTTCATGGACACGGCTTACCACAATATCAGGGCCGAGGGAAAAATATTGAATCCACCTAAACCGATTTTAATAGGGAACCATGTTTGGATCACTTCCCGTTGCGGAATATTCCAGGGAACGGAATTGCCTGATGAGTCCATCGTCGGTTATGGAAGCGTCTTATCCTGGAAATATACTAAACCCAAATCCCTCATCTCGGGTTACCCGGGCCGGGTGGTGCTCGAGGGGATCGAACACGATGAACTTCAACTGGAATATTTTCAAACCCTCGTAAGTGAAAAACCCGCCATTAGTCTCAATGGAGATTCGTGAACGCTAGAAGGGGATTGTCAAACCCATATCGAATCCAATGTAGGCAATTCAAGCAGGGGGCCTAGCTTTCAAATTTGCCATAGATTAGTTAATGTTTTTTAACTAAGGTCGAAAATGATAATGATGATTTGACTAAAAACTTTCTTGACTCAATTTGAAAAAGTTAACAAACAATCACTAACCTCAAAGAATTTGCTGTTTTCGGGCAAAAACAAAAATCATTTTTAGATTTTGGGTCGTCTTGTCCTGGGTTTACTCCTGTGGTAACCTACCGGTTTACGATTAACCTAGAAATAAGATGCGTTTAAACAGAAAAGGAACCCTGACTTTTAGTCGTTTATGAAACAAAACCGGATTTTTTCCAGGATTTTTTGCATCAAAAATATTCGCTCCTTTTCGGTGGCAGGTATCCTCTCCTGCTTATTTTTCTTTCCGTCCCACCAAGCCTTTGCCCAAGCGACAACCGTTAACATGCTGGAATTGGACCGCGATTCTCCTTCCCCCATTAATACAGGGGATCCAATTACTTACGCTATTGCTGTCACCACGACATCCCAAGATATGACGACGGCAACATTAACGGATAACCTACCAAGTGATTTATCGGTAACTTACGTCTCTGAAGATGGGGATGGAAATACTCCCACAACGATTTCGAACACATTAACCTGGGCCATGGATTTGCCCATCAACAGCAATTTATCCGTGACTGTTGAGGGCTATTTGAATAATTGCGGTGGAACGCTTATCAACTATGCAGAATTGGATAACGAGGGAGTGTCCATTGCTTCAGCATCGGCCACTAACACCGAAGCTCTCTGCTCCCCTTCTCCAACTGTCACAAATACGTTTACAAATTCGCCAACCAACAGCCCAATTCCGTTTACCCCGACTTCAACCCCAACTTATACGGCCACCAACAGTCCAGTTCCGCCTACCGAAACTTTAACTCCAAGCTATACTGCCACCAACAGTCCAATTCCACCCACTGAAACTTCAACTCCAACGAATACGGTTACCAATAGCCCGGTTCCCGCGACGGCGACATCTACTTTGACGAACACCGTGACTAATAGTCCGGTCCCGCCTACATTCACTTCTACTTCAACGAATACTCCGACCAATACGGAAACTCTGGTTCCGACATCCACAACCACCAATACCCAAACCGAAACTCCGGTCGACACGGAAACTCCGACGAATACACCTTCATCCACCCATACCCCCAAGCCCACGAACACTCCATCCAGTACTCGCACAGGCACCCCGACTCGAACACCAACGGGCACCCTAACCCCGCCGACCGCAACCTGGACCCCGACTTTAACTTTCACAAATACCCCATCGAATACTGCAACTTTCACGGAAAGTCAGACGTCAACATCCACTGCAACTGCTTCGCCGACCAGTACTCCGGTGGATACGGGTACTCCCACAAATACTGCGACTGATAGCGGAACCCCGACTCCCAGCGCCACTCCTACCAACAGCCTTACCGACACAGTGACTCAAACACCCACATTAACGACTACTGATACACCCACGAATACTCCGGTCGATACGGGAACCCCGACAAATACGCCAACCGACAGCGGAACTCCGACTCCAAGCGGAACTCCCACAAACAGCGCGACACCCACTTCTACCTTTACGCCTACATTTTCAGCTACGATTACACCTACTTGGACAACCACCTTTACCCCGACCAATACGGAAACTAACACGTCGACGTTCACCCCGACGGCTACCCAGACCCCATATGCGGGGGGGAATATCTTTATTTATAATAGTCTGGCACTACCGGCTACTTTCTCGGGCTTTGGGATAAACAATTTAAGCATCACTTCTCCTTGCACATTCCTTTCCATGCCTTTGACGATCACGGTCTACCAATTTAATGTTAGCAATGCACCAGCGACTCAAAATGTGAACCTTGCCCAATTTCTTCCGTCATCGATTTTTCTTGTAAATTCTGGAGGTGATAACCCCAACTGTTACTACACCCTGACTCTTCCTTATAATCCCGCCGAATTAGGGAGCCTGCCCACCTCAAGTTTGGAAGTTGTTTATTTTAATGGATCGTCGTGGATTAATGTGCCCTCGAGTGACACGACGGTCAATTCCAACGATACGGTGACAGTGAGCGTTAGTAGTTCTCTTTCCACATGGTGGGCAGTGGTCGTATCCATTGTGGCTACTAACACCCCGACACCTACCTCAACAAGTACCCTAACGGATACCTCAACCCCGACCAATACTGCCACCAACACCGCAACCCCCACCCCCACAAACACATTTTCGAATACACCTACTGCTACGGTAACAAATTCGGTTACCGATACTCCCACCTCTACCGTTTCGTTCACGCCTACAAACACATTCATTTTTTCAGCGACTAACACCGCTACAAGTACGGTCACTGATACCCCCACTCCAACCAATACCTTCTTGAATACTCCAACAAATACCCTTACAACTACATGCACTTCAACTCCAACCAGTACTACTTCGAACACCCCAACTCTCACGCCCACATCCACCATTACATCTACTGGTACGGTAACCCCCACCTTTACCACCACCACGACCGTAACCCAGACTCCCATCCTCGCGCCGGATGTCGTTTATCTCAGCACCAACGTTTTCGATGTCCTAAGTGGGCCGGCTTTGGTTATTCAATACAGTATTAGCAAAGGTCCTCTTACCGGAATTACCATTCACAAAATTAACGGCGCTATCATTCGTCATATATCCCCTGTCATTGGCGTCGATTACGCCATTTGGGATGGTAAGGATGAGGGCGGCTCAACCGTTTCCACGGGGCTTTACATCGTAGCGGTCCATGAAGCCGACGGCTCAACCGTTCTTCGTAAAGTAGCGGCCTTGAAGCAATGAGAATTCGCTATTTGCTTTTATTCGTTTTTTGGGGTTACGTGACACCCTTATGGAGTCAATCGTCCTTGACATCGGGAGCAGATTTTTTGCTCATGACCACCGGAGCCCGGCCCGATGGTATGGGACAGGCCTTCAGCGCCGTTGCGGACGACATTAACACGCTTTCCTTCAACCCTGCGGGTTTGGCCAATATTCGTTTGCCGGAGATCGGCTATGGGCATGAGTCATTCATTGCTGATATCGGCTTCGATTTTCTGGGGGCCGCCATACCCATGGGAAGTTCGGGTGTTTTAGGATTGGGTTATCTTGGAATGGGTACGGCCCCTTTCAACAGTACCAGCAATCCCGAGGCAACGTCTGCTTCCGTCCAGGACACGGCTTTTATTGGGGCTTGGGGTAAATCTTTTTCCAATCTCCATTTGGGCGTGGCAGCCAAATACATCAATGAAAAAGTAGCCACGCTTCAAGGTACCGGCTTTGCTTTCGACATGGGTGCCCGTTATCGCTTCCTTCCCCAATTGACTCTGGCCGGGAGCGTTCTGAACATGGGTCCCGGAATCAAATTTTCTACCATAGAACCATTGCCATTAGTAGTGGATGGTGGTCTGGCTTGGACTGCCTTAGAGAATCCCACGCATAGCCTCACCCTGGCAATGGACACTTCTTACGTAGCCACGGAAGACACTCAGAGATTTAGCATCGGGGCCGAGTATTGGTTCAAGAATATGTTTGCCGTTCGCGCAGGTTACCTGACCAATTCCCAAGTCGAAGGTTTTTCTGCGGGGGCCGGGGTAAAGTTTTCATTTTTTCAGTTGGATTACGCTTTCGAACCCTACAACGATCTCGGATCAGTCCAGCGGCTCTCAGGCCTATTCCAATGGGATGGACCCTGGGTTTCGGGAGGGGAGCCAAATGCTCCTAAATATGTGACCGTCCGCCAAACTTTTGAGGCCTTGCAAATACGGTGGGAAAAAGCCCAGGGTCCGGTGGAGTCATATCAGGTCCTGATACAGCCGATGGATGGGGGAGATTTAATTGTCTCGCCGCCTGTTTCTGGTCTAGCCTACGATTTCAGGGATTACTCTCCGGATACCCTTTACCGAATCTCCGTTCGCTCGCTCGGAACAGGAGGAAGCCAGAGCTTTCCGTCCGATGAAGTTTTGACCCGGACGACGAGTAAAGATATCGTCCTTAAAGCGCAATATCAGGCTCAGGTCGGGAATAAGGCCAAAGAATCGGTTTCCAAGGGGCTTTATGGAAAGGTAGATTCGGTTGGATTACAACTTTCCTGGGCTTCTTCCGATGAGTCTGGGGTTATTGGCTATAACATCTATCGGCAGTCACCAGCGGGACAAGTGGAGAAGGTGAGTCAAGAACCGAAAAAGACGAATAAGGTCTGGTTGACCGGTACTTCCGAATATTGGGGATGGGAATGGATTGTCACCGCTGTCCACAAGGGAGGACGGGAAAAAAATCTGGGGAGTTATCTTTGGTATCCCACGCCGAATGAAATTGAAGGGCTTTCGGTAACTTCTCCTCGTCATTTGAGAGCCAGTCCCCAACCCAACCGCCAGGTTTTCTTGGCTTGGGACGGTGATCCTGACGCAGTGGGCTACACTCTTCTTTACAGCTTTGGCGCGGATGGGGTTTATGAGATTTACAAGGAGATGAAAAAGGAAGAAACAACCGCGCTTTTGGATATTCCGGGAGGCCAGGACGTGTATTATTTTATTGTGGTTCCAAAGAAATCCAATGGCGAATGGTCCGTTTCCTCACAGGAAGCTAAAGTGAAATTATACCGAGACGCCCCGGATGAATAGCTTTGAAAAAGAACGCCGGATGCCCTGCGGGTTACCCTTTTAATACCCTCCGAGATTTAGGTTTTGTTTATCCCGGTTTCTGACCCGTTTTAAACGGGCTTGTAGATTGCACCCCCAATTGCAGAAACATTTGATCATTTATTCCAAAGTACCAGGGTCTGAAGGGAGATTTTTTTGACGAGAATTATTTCCGCGATCACTGATTTTTTCGCGGTTCCTTTTATTAAATGGGCCGCGGTCATTATTGTTTTCATCGCCGGTTCGTATTTACTGATAGGCGATCAGAGCTTTTGGTGGGATGAAATCAGCACCTATAACTTTATCAAATCGCCTTCGTTTTCTGATCTTCTGCATAATTTGTGGATCGATAAAACTTCCGATTCGGAAATGCCGTTATTCATGGTTCTGGCATGGGGGTGGAAATGGGTTGTTGGTTCCCAAGAAACTGCGTTGCGAAGTTTTAACATCATCTGGTTTGGCGTCACGGTTTTTGCGATGTTTTATTTATCAAAGCTGGGATTCTCCCGGAAATTATTCCTTTTTTCCGCTGTCCACCCATTTTGTTGGTATTACCTGGGTGAATTTCGCCCCTACTCAATGTGGATTGCCGGGGGGAGTTTATTGCTCTTGTCAGCCGTTCTTTTGTTCCAGCATAAAGCCACCTGGATCGTTTGGTACACCTGGGCCGTATTTATTCTGGTTGGAAGTCATTTGCTTGGCTTGATTCCGGTCCTCTCGTTCACAATATATTTTTATCATCAAAGAGAATACGTTAAGAAGAGTTTTCGCTTTTTCTGGGCGGGAATCAATGTTTTTACATTATTCTTTTTCTCGTCATTTTATTTTTACAAGTTAATCAATGGCGCTGGTGGCGCGAAGCTTTGGAAAGTAAGCGCGTTCAACCTTATATTTTCTTTCTATGAGCTCCTTGGATTCTCCGGTTTGGGGCCGGGGAGAACCCTTTTAAGGGAAACGGCGCGCTCGGGAGTAAAAAACGCGTTTCTTCAGATTATCCCGCATTTATTACCGATCATTTTGCTGCTTTGCTGTTATATGGTTATTTTGTATTTCGCCGTAAAAAGTAATGAGATCCGCGAAAACAATTTCGTATTTTGCACCCTGATCTTCGTGTTATTGAGCGCGTTTCTTCTTACCGTCTTATCAAATGTTTACCATTGGCCTTTTTGGGGAAGGCACCTTTCCTACTTGCTGCCGTTTCTAATTTTTCTTGTCGATTTCGGATATTCCAGGATTAAACCATCTTTATTGAGCAGAGTTTTATTGGTGTCGTTAGTTTCGCTTTTGGCAATTTCGGCTTTGAATGTCCGGCTTAATCCGTCGCAAGCCCGCGACGATTACCGAAGCGCGGTCAGTATTGCCCAAAGCGAATTGACAGCGAATGGCGTTGTTTGGTGGGTGTCGGCTCCGCCCTTCAGTTACTATGCCATCAAAGGTAAAGACGATCGACCGCTAAACATAGACGACTCAAAGGTCCTTTTTGTCATTGCGAACGCCAGTGCGGATTTCTTAAACAGTCTCCCCAAACCAACATTGGTAATATTGTCCAAACCGGAAGTCACTGATCCTCAAAATACTGTTGGCGATTTCTTGTCCAAAAGTCATTTTGGACAAGCGGGTCAAATATCCGCTTTTACCTTATTCCGTCCTTCAATCATTGAAAATGGAAAATGAAAGAAACAATTTCACTGCATGACTAATGGCGAATCCGGCAATCGCAGATATTCGCCAATTGGCGTCGCTCAAATATATTGGATTTAACACTTTCTTAACTTAACACTTGAGGGACGGAATCGATTCAAAATCTACCATCCTGACGGAAATGTTGGTTCAAACCCGATTTCTTGCCTTGCTTTCACTCATGCCTTTTTAGAAGAACCGTAAAAATCCTTGTTCTGAATGGAATTTACCCGCATCGGACCATTCCGATTTTGGGATCGTTTTCTGCCAGGAAAAATGTTTTTTATTTTCTAAATTCTAGTTTTGGCCCTAATATATGGGCGTTGCCAAGTTTTTGAAGGAGGGTTTTTATGATTCGAAAATATTTTTTGACAGTGACCGCGGTCATGGCCACCGTCGCACCGGCCATGGTTCTGGCTCAGACCAGCACCAATGGGGCTCCATTGGGAAGCAAGCAAAATCCAATTAAAGGGACACTGGTGAGCACCTCGGCTCCCACCGGAAGCAAGTCTTCCGTGAAACGCGGGACTAAAACCAATCCCATCGTTCGGCAGTACTCATCCTCGTGGAACCAATCCGTAATAAGACTCTTTGTTTCGCCGCTTTAATTTAATAAGGTCTTCGACATTTTCTCTCCGCATAGGCCAGCAAAAACGACGCCCCGCTTTTAAATAACGATTGAATATCTGAGCCGTGATTGAAGTTATTCGGAGTTTTTTGATAACTCCAAAGTGCATTTTTTTATTTAGATCTGCGGCTGTTAACGGGACGCCAAGCTTTCCGGGTCCGGGTCTAAGAATACTGATTCATCAAAGGCTTTTGAGAATCTTATGAAAAAAGTTGGCATTTTATTTTCGATTTTTCTTTTATCGGCCTACGGGTCTGTCTCCAATGTCTTGGGGGAAGGGAACAAGGACGCTACTTTTTCCAAGGTGAATGGACAAGTCAAAGTTTTTACCCCTAAAGGCCATTCTCGTAAAGCCATCCTTGGCCACGTGGTTCATCCCGGAGATACCATTGAGGTCGAATCCGATTCCCAGGCTTCCGTTAGCCTGCCGGATGGTTCCTCCCTGGATTTGGCAGCCAATAGTCGTTTAACCATTACCTCTTTGACCCTGCCTTCCCCCGACACCAAGAATTTTTTATTCAAGCTGGCAATCGGAAAACTTTTCGCCCAGGTGCGAAAACTCATGAGCTCCAAATCCAGTTTCGAGGTGGAGGCGGGCGGGGTGGTTTGCGGTGTCCGGGGAACACATTTTTCCATGCTCTTTAATCCCGACACTAAAGCTTTGGATTTAAATGTTTTCGAAGGCGTGGTGGGCGCGGCGAGCGGTGGAACGACTCAATTATTCTCCCATGGGCAGGGGGGCCATTTCCTGAACGGGCACTGGGACGGAAAATTTGCCAACGCGGGTTCTCCTTCAAAAGGAGAAAGTGGGAATAACGGCGGCAAAGGAAGTTCTGGCGGATCCTCGGGCAACGGATCGGGAAGTAATAGTAATAATGGTAATAATTCCGGGAACAACGGCGGTTCCAACGGAAACAGCGGAACCGACAACGGCGAGGATACTTCCAACGGCGGTTCCACCAACAATCCCACCAGCGGTTCAGGCAATTCACCCGCAAACCCGGAGGGCGGATCACAGGGTTTACAAACCAACTCCTGTCTTGGCGATTTGAACAACCAATTCGTTACCGGAATTCTAATCAATGGGGATAACAACCTCAACGCCTCCCAGCAAAGTGTCAAGATCCACATCGTTGTTCCGCCCGGGGAGGCCGTGCCTTGATCCCGGTCCAAAAGCTGAAATCAACGGTACCGTTCTTGTTTCGAATTCTTCGAATTGTTTCTCTTGCGCTCTTGGCCTTGGCCTTTTCCGGGGGTCGGACATTCGTTCTGGCGCAAAATGAAAGTTCGCCGGCCACAACTTCGCCCTCTTGGGGGTCTTTGGATTTTGGAGTTCAGGGGGTGGGTTGGAGTTCCAACAGCCCCCTTCCTGATAACGGTTGGGAGTTTTTGACGCCCTTGACCTTGTCCGCTATCCCTTGGAAGGGCGGAAAAATTTATGCCCAAACCGAATATGCCGCCGGAAACTACACCGATTCGCAGGATGGAACTGAAACCCTGGCCTTGCGGCATTTTTCAGACACGGTGGTGGGTTTGGAAACCGATTTCAAAAGCTTTAATCTCCCCTCTCTTTTAAGCGTCGGAATCAACATTCCTACGGGTGACTCCTCCTGGGAGACTCAACAAACCTATTCTATCGTTCCCACGGAATTTATTGACAGCGACTACCGCGGGCGTGGATTCGGGACGAACCTGCTTTACGGTATTTCCCTTCAAGCAGGAGGGGAACAGTATGGCGTTGCGGCCGGATACATGTATACGGGAGCTTTCAACCCCTATTATGGACAGATAGGGACACCGGCCGAACAATTGAAACTAGGGGATTCGGTATTCCTTTCCTTGAATCGGCTTCAGGACCGAGGTAACGGCCAAAGTGATATCATCCGCTTTTCGGCCTTTTACTTCCTGCCCACCCAGATCGACGGTTCCAATCTTCTGACCATGGGGCCAAATCTGAACGCCTCTTACGGCTGGTCAAATCCCAAGGCGTTGTCCATTGAGGGGGGTGTGCAGTATTTCCTGCCGACCCAGATGGTGGGATCGGGGTCCGGTGATTCCCTTGGAACCCGGTTTTATTTAACTCCCAGTTATTCTTTCGGCGATTTCTCGGTTTTAGCCCGGGCGAAATATATTTTGGCGAACAACTATCCCACCACCAACTTTTTCTATGACGGGGGTGGTTTGCTTTTGGGCCTGGAACCTTCTTATCAACTCAAACTCGATGCTTCCTCCCATCTTAAATTTTCGGCGGGTTACGATTATGTCGTTTGGCAAAACGCGGAAGTAGACCAACTATTAACCCGAGTGAACGTTGATTACGGTCATTGGACCTTCGCAACCCATTACGAGGTAGACCTATGATCGCGGGGAAACGTTGGAACCGCTGGTTTCAAGGAAGAACCTTATTCGGGGGAGGCCTTGGATTGGTTATCGGCACATTGACCCTCGTCGTCCATTGGGGGTGCCAGGGGAAAATGTCTCCAACAGCTCCCTTGGTGCCAGTGAGGGGCCTTTCCCTTTCCTTTTCCATACCGATTTCCAATGATGTCAAAGATAGCCTTCTGGGGGTTGCCAGCAACGAGGTCCTGTACCAGGTGACAGGGCCCGACATGGCGGCGGTTACGGGTGTCGCGGGGCCTTTCACCACGTCGTCGCAATCAGGGGAAGTGGACTTTTCGTTGTCGATTCCCCAAGGCGCCGCCCGGCTGATGACTTTCCAGTTGAGCAACGCTTCCAACAACCAGCCCCTCGCCCTGGGAGCCGTGCAGTCGGATATCAACGCCGGTGGAGTTAGCGACATTTGGGTGACCATGGGATCGGTGATCCGCAATTGCTACTCGGTAGACACATCCTCTTACGGAGTAAGCACTGCAGGGGTGACCGCCACTACCACCTATTTCTCTTTTTGGTCTGACGCTCTTTCTACCTCCCTGACGAGTTCCTCGGATATTTCAGTGACCTTCTCGGGTGGATTCAGTTTTACCGCCCAAAACGGGGATGGTATTGCTTATCTTGGAAACGGTCCAATGGTCAATTTCGATACAGTTCCGGCCACGGTGGCTTTTGTTTCTTCCTCAATCGCTGCCAAACAGGCCGCAGGGGTTTCCCCCACCTACTTGCAGGCGGGCGATGTTTATTGCGTCAGTTTGGTGGCCGGTGGGGTGGGCGGCCACGCCTGGGTGCAAGTGGTCAATCCCAATCAACCCTTCGGGCTATTTCCCCCGGGCCCCACCGGTCCCAAGTTCCTTTTCCGGGTGAATACCACCCTGCCCTATTACGCCTACGATCCCACCCAAGCCGACGTGAATACGAATTGTCCCGCCCCTCCGCCCACGCCCACCAATGTTCCCACGAATACCTTTACGCCAACAAATTCTCCCACCTTCACCAATTCCCCGACGATCACCGATACGCCGACTATCACCCCGACGCCTTTGAACACTTCCACCGCCAATACCACCTTCACCATTACCCCCACCCCCATCCCCACGGCTACTTTCATTCCCGGTTATACCGTTTCCGCGGCCGTCTCCTGTCTGCTGGCGGATGGTAGCGGGAATTGCCAGACCTTTGTGCTGACGATTGACGCCAATTCAAATGGAAATCCCGCGGTTAGCTATGCTTATGTTGCGGATCTCACTAACAGCGAGGGCGTATGGGTGGGGCCCTGGAATTACACCGGTAGCGGGACTAGCTATTCAGTCACCCTGACGGGCGGGGATTTCTACTTGTCCAGCCCGGTTTCGACATCCTTGGCGGTGACTCTTTACAACGGGAGCCAAAACCAAATCTTGGGTTATGCCATTCCGGCCGACTCGCCTTTGACACTGGAGGCCCCGGAAGAGTATTTCTACAACTACGCCGATGAATATAACTACTTAAGCTGCGCTACCTCGGCGGAAGACGGAAACTGCGTGAATTTTAACTTTTATAGTGAATTGGAATCCCCTAATTCGAATCCCGTGACAAGCCTGATTCAATTCACGGACCAAACCAACGGCGTTACAGTGTTCCTGGGCCCTGTCACGACCGATGGTTATTTGGCCAATACCTGGAATCTTTCGCCCGAGCAGTTCGGGGTAACAGCGGTTGGCCAGCAGGCTTTAAGTCAGGTGTTTGAGGCGCAATTGATCGACGCCAATACCGACAAGGTTTTGGACTCGAAATCCTTGGAAAGCTTAAACTTGGAATATCCCTCGGACTATATTGAATCCTGTTCTGTTACCTGTTTGGCCTCGGACAGCAACAATGGGGCCTGTCAGTCCTTCCTGTTGACGATCGACGCTGACGCGCCAGCAAGTGTTATGGAGACCAGTTACGCAGCCGTGACAAATACGACGAGTGGCGAGTATGTATGGGTAGGGCCCTGGAGCTACACGGGAAGCGGGACCAGTTATGCGGTCACCCTGACGGGCGGGGATATCGGGGTCACTACCGCGACGAACACTTCGCTGAAGGTGATTTTGTACGAATCGGACCAGGCAACAACCCTGGACAGCAAAATTCCCAGCGGGTCCCCTTTGACGCTTGAGGCGCCTGAAGAATATTTCTACTACTACTATGGCGATAACTACAACTACTTAAGCTGTGATACCACCGCGGAAGACGGGAATTGCGTGAATTTCAATTTTTATACCGAATTGGAGGCGGCATCGGTCTCCGCCCCGGTGACAAGTGAGATTGAACTCATCGACCTTTCAAATAGTGTGACGGCAATCTTGGGCCCGGTTACCGTGGCCGAAGGAGGGTATTTGGACAGCTCCTGGAACCTTTCGCCCGAGCAGTTCGGGGTAACGCTCGGACAGCAGGCTGTAAGCCAGGTGTTTGAGGCCCGGTTGATTGACGCCAATACCGACGCGATTTTGGACACGAAATCCTTGGGAAGCCTTAATTTGGAAAATCCAGCCAACTATATCGCTTCCAGTTCGATCACCTGTCTAACCTCCGACAGCAACAATGGGGCCTGCCAGAGCTTCTTGCTGACGATCGACGCTGACGCACCCGCGAGTGTTATGGAGACCAGTTACGCTTCCGTGACGAATACGACCAACGGCCAGTACGTGTGGGTTGGGCCTTGGACCTACACCGGAAGCGGCACCAGCTATGCGGTCACCCTGACAGGTGGGGATTTAGGGGTAAATACCGCCACGGACACCTCGCTGAAGGTGATTTTGTACAGCTCGGATCAGGAAACGATACTGGACAGCAATACGCCACTGGGGTCCCCCTTGACCTTGGAGGCGCCTGAAGAATATTTTTACTATTACGATGATTATACCTATAACTATTTAAGTTGCGCGACGACCGCGGAAGACGGGAATTGCCTCAACTTTAACTTTGATTCCGAGTTATACGCGCCGGGTTCGACTCCGGTAACAAGCCTGATCGAACTCATTAATCTTTCAAACAGCGTCACGGTGGTCTTGGGTCCCGTTACGGTTACCGACTATTACGCCGAAAACACATGGAGTCTTTCACCCGACCAGTTCGGGGTGACGGCTGTGGGGCAGCAGGCTTTAAGCCAGGTGTTTGAGGCGCAGTTGATCGACGCCAATACCGACGCGATTTTGGACACGAAAGCCTTGGGAAGCTTGAATCTGGAACATCCCTCGGCCTTTATCGCATCCAGTTTGGTTACCTGCCTGCAATCGAACGGCAGTGGTTGCCAAAGCTTCTTGCTGAATATTGACGCCGAAGGCCCATCGGGTATTCCCGAGACGAGTTACGCCACTATTACCAACATGGCAAACAACCAGTCCGTATCCGTGGGCCCATGGAGCTACACGGGCACCGATTCCAACAGCTACGGGGTTACCTTATCGGCTGGGGATTTTGGAATTACCGCTGCGGCCGCGACAACCCTGAAGGTAACTTTATTTAGTCCAAACGGCGCTGTGCAGGACACCGCAATTCCAAATGGTTCACCCCTGACTCTTGTAACTGCACAAGAATACCTCGCAGAGAGTTACCTTACCTGCCAGACTGCCTCGGAAGACGGGAACTGCGTAACCTTTACCTACAATGCCTATTTAGATGTCCCGGGGGCCTCCCCTGTCGTCAGTTTTGTGAATCTATTGGATTTGACGAATGGTTCTTCCACCATGTTGGGTCCTGTCACTAACACCGGAGACGAAAATCTTTCTTATTCGGTCACTCTCACTGGGGCCAGTTTTGGCATGACGGTTGGCCAAGCGGGAATCAGCCAGGTGTTCCAAGCCCAGTTATTCGATTCGACCCTGACCGAAATTTTAGCCACGAAATCGACGGGGGTCCTCAGCATCGAAAACAGCGGCGGAGCCGCCGTCAGCCTCTCGGGAGCATCGCTGTCCGCCGGCGTGACGGACGGAAGCGGGAATTGGCAAAGCTTTGTGCTTAATATCAATGCCAATTCAAGTGGCGGCCCAGCGGTGAGTTACGCGCAGGTTTGGGATACTAGCTTTAGGCTTACGGGTTTATTTCTCGGGCGGCAATTTGAACTCGACGTGGCGTTCGTCGTTCAATTGCTTCGAGAAGTCGCGATCCACGAGCGCTAGCGAAGCCCGATTGCGTGCGCCTTCACTCGTAATGTAGTTCAACGTATCGCCTTCCACCCAATATGCCAGCGCCGGGAAGATCGTGTGATCTTTCATGGCGATCAAATAGATTGTGGCTGGAGCGTCCTGCGTCTGCCCCTGCATCCCCGGCGGGGGAAGGGGCACGTTAGAGTAATCGCGCAGCACCGGATTCAGGCTATCAGGACGGTAGTTTTGATTCACGATCACGATCGGAGGCTGTTGCGATGGATTCGGGTAACCCGAGTCACCGTAACCAGGCGCCCCATAGCCAGGATCGCCGTAGTATCCGGAGCCTTGTGGATATGCCCCATACGATGAATCATAACCATACCCATAATCCCCAAGCGGCGCGACGTAGCCAGAATAATATCCGCCACCTCCATAAACAGGATAAGGAACAACAACAGCGCCGCCATGAAAGCCGCGTCCATATCCGCCGCGTCCGCCCGAACCATGCCCGCCGTGTTGCCCGAATGCGCAAGAGCCAGCCATCAGCATGATCAGAAAAGTGTGCCGCATAAACGTCCTAACTTATTGTAGACGTTGTGAACAGGCTTTAGAGTTACAAAAGGAACTTCTCACGAGTACGGTCAAACCATACCGTACGTCGCAAAACCATCGGGATTTCCCTTGTCTTCAAGTCCCGCTTGTGGAATTCTGACGGGTAGCACAACTGCAAGTCGCCAAAGGATTAACCCAAATGACATCTAACCCGGAAGAACTGAGACAGGTTCCCTTGTTCGCGCTTTTAGATGATGAAGAGCTGACGGTTCTCGCGGGACAAACGGAGGTAAAGAATTTCGCCGCACGGCAGCGGATTTACAAGACCGGCGAGCCGGGCGGGCGGGCTTATCTGGTGGTTTCCGGTTCCATACGAGTCTCTACGGTGGATCAAGATCAGCAGGAGGTAGTGGTCGAGGAACCCGGCCCCGGAGATTGCTTCGGCTTCGCGTCCATGTTCGATCAGACGCCTCACCGGACCGATGCGCTTGCCATGGAAGCCAGCGTCTGCATTGAGGTTGACCGCGATGACATCTTTGCCCTGATGCAGCACAAGCCCCACGCCGGCATGGATCTACTGACGGTATTAAGCCGCCAGATTCACGCCGCCCATGAGCTGGTCCGAAGCCGCGCGATGCGCAATCCGAATGAGGTCATCGAAGAGGAAACCACCCTGCCCGAGCAAATCGCGACAGGGTCGCCCCAATTCGGGGGCTCCTGGAGCTTCATCATTTTGTTCGGAGCGGTTCTGGTGATTTACTCTGCGATTAATGTGGCCCTCGGAAACAACGCCTGGGATCCTTATCCGTTCATTTTGTTGAACCTGTTCCTCTCCATGCTCGCGGCGATTCAGGCTCCGGTCATCATGATGAGTCAGAACCGGCAGGACAAAAAAGGATCGTTTGCGAGGAGAGCTGGACTTCGACGTCAATCGGCGTGCGGAGTGGGAGATTCAAGGGTTAGCGCAGAAACTGAATCTAATGAATGAGAAAATCGGTGATCTGGAAGACCTGCTCCGCGAGCGAGCCGGAAAGTGAAACAAATACCAAACTGACACGCCATGTTCATAGGGATGCAAGCTGGGATGAACATAATGAAGGTTTTCCAAAGGAATAAACCATGAGTTCTCCTGCGGTTATGGTGTCGATCGGCGACGAGGGCGTGCTCAACAGAGAACTATCCGAGCCGCTTTCCGATGTTTGGATCGACCGTGATCTGGGATGGCTGGACTTCAACGACCGCGTGCTCGCGGAAGCCCTGGACGAGCGGACGCCATTGCTCGAACGGGCGAAGTTTCTGGCGATCTTCACCTCGAACCTCGATGAATTCTTCATGAAGCGGATCGCGATCTTGCGAAGAGGATCCGCGCCGGAACGAATCAAGCTGCTCGGCAGAGGTCCGTGAACGGCTGGTCCAAAGTCTTCAGCGCCAGGCCGAATGTTTCCGCGACACGCTCGTCCCGGAACTGGCCGAGCCACGGAATCCATCTGCGGAACTGGCACGACTTGACGCCGCCCAGCAGGATGAGGCCGGCCGCTACTTCGATTCCGAGATCTCTCCGGCTCTCACGCCGCTGGTTTTCGATCCGGCGCACGCGTTTCCGTTCCTTCGAATCTCTCGATTTCGCTGGCCTTTCTTCTGCAAGATCCGCAGAAGTGATGCAGCGTCCTACGCCCGCGTGAAGGTGCCGGCGGTACTCAAGCAGTGGATCGCGCTCGAGACGGACGTGCCGGCCGGGCAGAAAGTCTTCGTGCCGCTTTACGAAGTGATTCGCGGCAATGTCCACAAGCTGTACGGCGGAATGAAGCTCACCGGGACCACGCTGTTTCGCCTGACGCGCGACGCGGAAGTGGAGATCGACGACGAATCCGACGAAGCCCTTGCGCGACGTGGTTCAGGAGCAAGTCCGGCAGCGCCGCTATGAGCCGGTGGTCAGGCTCGAGTTCGCGCCGGGCGCCGATCCCTCGATCCGCGAGATGCTGCGGCAACGGTTTCGAGCTCTCGCCGGCGGACGTCTACGACATGCCCGGCGAGCTGGATTACACGTCGTTGTTCCAGATCTCGGGCCTGCCGATCGCGGCGCTGAGGGATCCTGCGTGGAATCCGCTTGCCGCCGCCGGCCCTCGAAAGCAGCCCCGACATTTTCGCCGCCATCCGCGCCGGCGACGTTCTGGTGCATCATCCATACGAGAGCTTCGAGGACAGCGTGGAGCATTTCATCGCGGCCGCGGCCGACGATCCGGAGACGGTCGCGGTGAAGATGACCGCCTACCGGATCGGCGACGACACGCCTTTTGTGAAATCGCTGGTGAAGGCCGCCGAAAGCGGTAAACAAGTCGCCTGCGTGATCGAAATCAAGGCGCGCTTTGACGAAGAGCGGAATCTGCATTGGGCCGCGGAACTGGAACGGGCCGGGCGCGCATGTCACTTTCGGCGTGCAAGGGCTTGAAGACCCACGCGCAAGCTGGCCCTGGTGGTTCGCAAGGAGGCGTCCGGGTTGCGGAGCTACGTGCATATCGGCACCGGGAACTACCATGTACGCACCGCTCGTCTTTATGCGGACGTCGGACTGTTCACCTGCAATCCCCTGATCACGCGCGATGTGGTCAACCTGTTTCACTACCTGACGGGGCATTCGCAGGCGCCGGTTTGCCAGCATCTGCTGGTGGCGCCGACCACCATGCGGCCGCGCCTGCTGGAGCTGATCCGGCGGGAAACCGCCAACAAGCGGGCCGGTCTGCCCGCGCGCATCATCGCCAAGATGAATCAGCTGGAAGACCCGGAAATCATCGAGGCGCTGTGCGAGGCCGCCGCGGCCGGCGTGCCCATCGATCTGATCGTCCGGGGATTTTGCTGCCTGCGGCCAGGCGTTCCGGGCCGCACGGAAGGCATCCGGGTCCGATCGATCATCGGCCGGTTTCTGGAACATTCCCGCATTTTCCATTTCGCGGCCGGGCGGGAAGATCCGCTTCAGGGCGATTTCTTCATCGGCTCGGCCGACTGGATGTATCGCAATCTCTCCAAACGCGTCGAAGTCGTCACGCCGGTCTTCGCGCAGGAAGCGAAAGAGAAGCTGTGGGAGATCCTGACATCTGCCTGCGGGACCGCCGCCAGGCCGTGGGTACTGAGCGAAGATGGGAAGTATTCGCAATTGCACCCCGAGGAAGAAGATCACCGTGACGTGGCCCAGGGGACGCATGAAACTCTTGATGGAACTGGCGACCCGCAGATCCCAGTGACAGCTGGCGATCGCCAGGAAGGAATGGATAAATGCAACTAGGCATGATCGGTTTGGGACGCATGGGCGCCAATATGGTGCGCCGGCTCTTGAAAGACGGGCACGAATGCGTTGTTTTCGATATGAATCCCGAGCAACGTCGCAGTTGGCGAAGGACGGCGCCGCCGGATCCGATCTCGCTCGATGAGTTTCTGCACAAATTGAAAACACCGCGCGCCGTGTGGCTGATGGTCCCCGCGGCAGTGGTGGACAGCACGCTCGCCAATTCGCGCTCACGATGCAAAAAGATGACATCGTGATCGACGGCGGAAATTCGTACTACATCGACGATATCCGCCGCGCCAAGGAGCTCGCGCCGCGCGGCATTCACTATGTCGATGTCGGAACCAGCGGCGGCGTGTGGGGTCTGGAGCGCGGCTACTGCCAGATGATCGGCGGCGAGAACGACATCGTCGAAACATCTGGACCCGATTTTCAAAACGCTGGCGCCGGGACGCGGGAATATCGATCGGACTCCGGGCCGGGAAAAAGTGGGCGGCACCGCCGAGGAGGGATATCTGCATTGCGGTCCGGCCGGCGCGCGGCCACTTCGTCAAGATGGTTCACAACGGAATCGAATACGGCATCATGGCCGCTTACGCCGAAGGCCTGAATATCCTGCATCAAGCCAATGCCGGCAAACAAACGCGCGAAACAGACGCCGAGACCACGCCGCTTCGAAATCCGGAACACTACCAATACGATTTCAATTTGGCGGACGTGACGGAAGTCTGGCGGCGCGGAAGCGTGGTTGCCTCCTGGTTGCTCGACT
>CAWJKT010000027.1:0-37200 GCA_963843375.1 uncultured Pseudomonadota bacterium | reverse complement strand
TTTCACCACCATAGGATGAGAATCCAGCGAATAGGGATGCCTTTTACCCAAAGGTTCGGGCCCCCAAATAGTCAAAGTGGGCGTCCCCACCGCCACCGCCAAGTGCCGGTAAACCGAATCTACCCCAACTACTGCCGCGCATTTTTGGTAGAGCCCCAATATTGGTAACAAACTAGCGCTGGAATAAACGGGTAGCTTTAGGTTCCCCTCTTTCTCAATGGATACCAACTTTTCTCTCTGCAAGGGAGAGCAGGTAAAAAACAATTTTATTCCGTTGGCCGTTAGCTCTTTAATAACCGTCCCCCACTTGGCGGGGTACCATTCTTTGGTGGGGCAACCCGCGAAAGGATTCATGGCCAAGACCATATCCCCCTCAGCGAAACGGTTGGCTTTCCAAAAGGTAGCGGCATATTCGATCGCTTTATCGGGAACTTTCCAAAAACCATGCGAACGATCGTGAGATTTGGGGGTTATCTTGAAAAGGCTCAATACCCGCCTGTCCACCTCGACCGAGTCTATTTTCCCCGAATCCTTCACTTTAGCAGTCAAATCGTAATGGGACTTAATCGCAGGAAGCCCCATGCCTGCTTTCATCGTCGCTTTACTCCAAGTCACCCATTGAGCGCTTCGCTCGGAGGCGGAAAAGTCGATGGCTATATCGAAATACCGTTTTTGGAGAGTGTTCATGAACTTATCGTTTTTCCAAACTCGTGTCCAAAAAGGGCGACGTTCCATCACCTCGGAGTCATAACCCATCACTTCATCTGCCCAACCCGATTGTTCAAAGAGTTCGTGAGCGGCGGGTCGCACCAGAACCGTAATCCGGGCCTTGGGAAAAGCTTCCCGCAAGGCTTCAAAAGCTGGACCCGCCAGAATGGTATCCGCCAAAGGGCTTAATTTAACAGCCAGAATCCGTTTCACTGGAACATTCCCTCCGGAACTTTTTCAGATCGAATTTTATCCCGCTTTTGAAGCTTCTGGAGGACCACCCGGTAGACCTCATCTACTGAAATGGCGTGGAGGCACTTGTATCCAATGGGACAGGTCCTCTGAAAACAGGGACTGCATTCTAGGTGCTTGTAGATGACTTCATGTCCTATCCCAAAGGGCCTGGTCCAGGTTGGAGAAGTGGAACCAAATAGGGCCACCGTGGGAGTACCAACCGCCGCCGCCACATGCATAGGCCCCGTATCGTTAGTGACCAGTAGGTGACATCGAGCAAGCATGGCTGCCAGAATAGAGGGAGTTGTACGGCCCGCCAAAAGATATAACCGCCGGGCTTCCGTGGAAGACCGTCCTTTCAGCAATGGCTTCAAGTAGGCCTCTTCTTCCAAGCCTCCCAGGATCAAAAGGGACTCCTTTCTTTCTTTTAAAAGACGGGAACTCAGCTCCTGCCAATAAGGCAGGGGCCAACGCTTGGCCGCTCCAAAGGTGGCCCCGGGCGCCAGGGCTATATAATCCTCTTTTTCCGGAACGCCCATATCTTCCCAAACCGTCCTCAAACCTCTTTCAGCTTGAGAGGTAATTTCGCACTCCAGTTTGACTTGTTTTATTCCGGCAAGAGACATCCGCAAACCCCGGCCCACCAATTCCAAATATTCAAGGACCAGGTGTTTTTGGCGAGGTTGGGGATGAAGTACCACCTGTGTTAATAAAAAGTCCCGACCTTCTCCACCCCAGCCAATCCTTTCGGGGATCTCCGCAACAAAGGGAAGAAACGCCGCTGAAAAGGACGTCGGCAGGATCACCGCCGCGTCGAAAGCACCCGTCTTCAATTGGGAGATGTTTCTAAAAAAGCCTCCCATGCCCTTTTCGAGTACCAGAACATTGTCAACTCCCGGAAAGCTTTTCCAAAAATCCTGGAATATGTTTTTAGCCAATATGGTGATCTTGGCTTTCGGAAACATTTTTCTAACCGACGATACCGCCGGTGTGGACATCATGCTGTCTCCAAGCCAATTGGGAACGCGGATAAGGATGTTGTGGTATTTCACCTGCTCCTCCTTACCGACCTTTTCACCGCCCCTTCCACCAAATCCACCGTCAAATCCCTCATGCATTTAAAATGCCCCAAGGGGCAGGAGTTTTTTCCGTGCACGTCGCAGGGGCGGCAAGTGAGACTGGAAACTTCCACCACCGAATGGGGCCCCCAGGGCTCGAAACCAAGCGAAGTCGTGGTGGAACCGTAAATCACGACCACCCTGCTGCCCCGGCCCGAGGCCAGGTGGGTCAATCCGGAGTCGTTGCCGATAAAAAGATCGCACCGACCCAAAAGAGCGATGGATTTTTCCAAACCATATTCGCCCGCCAGGCAAACTCCCCTTTCCAAAAAGCTACCCCTCATCTTGCCCTGAATGGATTGAATCAGGCGGGTTTCCTCCCGGCTCCCAAACCAAAGAAGGGTACAACGGTAGTCTTCCACCAATCGGGAGGCAAGCTCGGCGTATCTTTCCGGCATCCACTGTTTGGTTTTCCAACGGGCGCCTGGACCCAGACCGATTACCAATTGGGAGGGAGAGATTTTTCGTCTTTCCAAAAACTCACGAAGAAAGGACTGATCTTTTTTTGAATCGAAAACCTTAAATTGGATCTTCAGGTGGGGTTTGACCCCCAGAGGTTCCAAGACCTTGAGGTATTTTTGGATAGTGTGCACACTGGGTTGGTGGGTCAGTTTCTTGACCAGCAAACGCAGGCGGAGCGCTTCCTTGTCGTAAACCAGGAACTTCGCCTTGCGGGTGAAAGAGGAAATGATCCGGGTTCTCAAGGAATCATGCAGATCCAGAATCATGTCGGGATTGAGGCTCCGGATTGCCCGGATATGGCCCCAAAGTTCAAAAAAGCCCGAACCTTCCAGTGTCAATATCCGCTCCAGGGCCGGATGGTTCTGGATCGCCGGGAGATATTCTTTTTTTGTGGCGTAAAAAATCCGGGCTTTTGGAAAGGCCGCCAACAAACCATCCAAAACGGGGTTGGTCAAAGCCACATCCCCCAGAGAGGAATAACGCAGAACCAAAATTTTGGGGGGCGCTTTCGGTTCGCTGGAGGTCTGATTTTCTTTGGGGGCCATACATCCTTTTCATTTTTGAATATCTAACAAAAGAAAACAATTTTAATCTTATAATTTAAGACGGCGAACAAGCGAGGGAAATATTCTTTAAAACCGTTTCCCAATGGTTCTTACCCCCGGTCACTTCCCACTTGATCTCCAGCACGAGGACGGGGATAGGCAAATCCATATCCCGGGGCAGTTTAACCTCGTCCTTCTGGGTGGTGATGAGGTATTCCAATCCCCGCAATTTCGCATCCTCTAAAATATCCTCTAATTTTTCTTTCGTATAGGGGTAGTGGTCCCGCAAGGTATAGGCATGGCGGATCAGCACCTTGAATTCGGCCAGTGTCCGGATAAAGGAAAGGGGATTAGCCACGCCCGAAAAGGCTCCCACCGAGGCCCGGTCCAATGCGGAAGGTTTGATCTCCTTCCCGGTCTTAAAATCCTTCAGAACCATGGGCCGATAACAAGAATCCACCAGGAAGGCCCGGGGATTATGGTGGCGCAGTACCGTCCGGATGTCTTCCGGGCTACGGGCTAGGTTAACCTTATTGATGACAAAAACATCAGCTTCGGCCAGTGCGCTTAAAGGCTCGCGTAAAAGGCCCGCCGGCAGGACATGTCCCGTACTAAACGGGTTAATCCCGTCCAGGATCAGGATATCGAGGTCCCTGTGAAGTTCAAAGCGGCGTTGATAACCGTCATCGAGGATGAAAAGATCCGGTTTAAATTCCCGCAAGGCTTCCAGGCCAGCCTCATAACGGTCCTTACATACCAAAACCGCAGCCTGCGGCACGCTCTCCGCAATGAGGACGGGTTCGTCACCACCTTCATCCGCCCTCACAAGAAGCTTTTCACCGTTGGAAACCCAGACCAGCTTTGAGTTTTTTCGGCTCCGGCGGTAGCCTCGGCTTAACACCGCGACCTTCTTGCCTTGTTCGGAAAAAAAGCGGGCCAAGGAAATGACAACAGGGGTTTTTCCGGTTCCGCCTGTGGTGATATTTCCGATGCTTATCACCGGACAAGTCAGGCGCCTGCGGCGAAGAACTCCTGAACGATAGGACGTTTTTTTGATCCACCAGCCTGTCAAATAGAAAAAAGAAATGAATTTCAAAAGAGAAAACAGGCATTTGTCTAAAAGGGTGTTAGGTTTGTCGTGGAGAAACTTGAGATAGGAACTTTCTAAATCGTTCAATTAAAAAATCCTTAACTAAGTATCAATGGCTGTCATTGCGTGCCGCAAATTTCGTTGAAAGATTGAAGCCTGTTGGCCTTTTGGGCCAACTACAACTTAAGTTTAGGGACAATTCAAACTTTTCGAATTTATAAAACCGGGCTTGCTTCATCATAATCGATCGGCTATCCGACCATCATTGCTCTCAATAATATTTTAATCAGGTAATATCAATCGGCCAATGGGTCATTACTTCCCGAACAGTTCTTTCCGTGGCCCCCCGCATGGAAACCACCGCGTCATGAGCCCGATGACCGGCTTCCTTGGCCAGATCCGAATCCAGGAACCTCTCAAAAACCTTGACCACATCCCGCCCGTCACCGACCAAAATACCTCCACCCGATTCGATCAAGGCCTGCGCCGCCTCCCCCACGTTTTGAGTATGGGGGCCAAAACAGACCGGCACGTGCGACAAGGCCGGCTCCATCACGTTATGTCCCCCGATGGGTACCAGGGTTCCTCCTACGAAAGCGGCTCGTGAGAAAGCGTAAGCTAAAGATAACTCCCCCACTGTATCCAAAACAATAACCCGTTCGGGAGTTTGTTCCTTTTCCAGTTCGCTTCGGAAAACATGGTTGACCCCGAGCGTTTTCAGCTTTTCCCGGTAAGCTGGCGCGTTTTTCAAGTGGCGGGGCGCGATCAATATCTTAACCTCTGCGGAGAGCTTCAAGATTTCTGGAATCATTGGCAAAAGTTGGTTGTCTTCTCCGCTTCGAAGACTTCCCAGGGTGAAAAGGATATCCCGATTCATCAGGCATAACTTTTCTTTGAACTTTTGAACAGCCATGGCATCCGCAGACTGGCGGTCATATTTCATTTGGCCCGCCACTTGAATCCGTTTCCGGGAAACCCCCAAAGCTTCCAACCTATCAGCATCGTTGGACGTCTGGACTAGGCAGGCGCTGAAACTATTGAGAGCCGGACCAAAGAACCCTTTCAATTTCTGGTATTTGGGAAAACTCTTGTCGGAGATCCGTCCGTTGATAAGAAGTACCGGCAAGCCGTTTTGACCCGCCCGCCGGAGCCAATTGGGCCAAAACTCTGTTTCCGCAACGAGAACCATGACGGGCCGAAAAGCCTCAAAAGCCCGTTTTAAGGGCCACATTTCATCCAAGGGAGCCAGGAACACTTGATCCGCCAGTTTCTTTTCCTGGGCGATTTTCTTTCCGATTTCAGAGGTAGTTGTCAAAATAATATGGGCCTCCGGCTTGGCCTTGCGAAAGGCTTGGCAAAATGGAGTTATGGCGTTGACTTCTCCCGCCGAGGCGGCATGGAGCCAAACATTATAGCCGGATGAGAGTTTTTGAATGTCCTCCGGCTTATAAATACCAAGTCTTTCCCGGAAAGAGCTGTTCCGATAAAACAGACTCACCAGCCTGGCGACAAGATACAAAAGCGCCATCAAAAACCGGTAAACAAAAAGAATCAATGTTTATTCCTTAGAACTGGTTTTACGAACAAAATAATTTTCTGCCTCTTCCGTTACCCGATCCAATTCCTTTTGAATCATACTCATATACTCTTCATCTTTTCCGTCTTTTTCCGGAATAAGTATCGGCTCCCCATAAACAAACAGGGCCCGACTAAAGGGTTTGGGGATAATGAACCCGTCCCAACTTTTCAGGCGCCAGCAATGCTCCGCCGCGAAAGCAAAGGGCACCACTGGACAGCCTGTTAAACGGGCGATTTGAATCGTTCCCATTTTCATCTTCCGACGCGGCCCCCGGGGCCCGTCGGGAGTGATGGCGCAACGTTTGCCTTGCTTCAAAAAATCCACCATCTCCCGGGTGGCTTCCAGACCGCCCTTGGAACTGGAGCCCCGCACAGCCGTGTAACCGAAGAACTTGCCGATGGTAGTGATCAGTTCCCCATCCCGGCTGGACGAAATCATCACATGCACATCCTGGTCGCGATGGTACCAAACACTCATCAGGATCGTCTCATGCCATAGGGGCCAAAGGGGCGGTTGATCCTGTTTTGCCCTGGGTCCCAAATCCGTTCGGCCCCCGGCTTTAATCCGCAGAGTCAATCCCAACAAATGGATCAGAGGCGTAGCCGTGAAAACAATGATCCAATCCACAAAGGAGAGTTTATGCGTTTTCAAGAGTGATCCGCCAATAGTTTCAGGATTTCCTGTGCGACTTTCACCGAGGGCTTGGAAGGTTTGGAGATATCCCTCCTGATTTTTCGAAAGGACTTAATTTGCTGGTCCCAGAAGTCTTCGTGATCCAATAACCTATTCGTTTCCTCCACTAGTTTTTTAGGGCTGGCTTTTTCTTGCAAAAGTTCAGTGACGACTGTTTTACCCGCTAAAAGATTCACGAGGGAAATATTCTTGATTTTGAGGAACCGCTTGGCCAAAAAACCGGTCATAGCCGCCACTTTGTAAACGACGACCATGGGGGTCCCCAGCAAGGCCGTTTCCAGGGTGCTGGTACCGGATTTAATCCAGGCGATATCACAGGCCTTGCGCAATTCGTAGGCCGGGCCCTCCACGAAGAAAAAAGGGTCGTCATGGGTTAACCCCGCGAAATCCTCCTGTTCCAAGCCATGGGATTTGGGGACCACGAAAGCGGCGTCAGGACAAATTTTACGAAGGATCCGGGAAGCTTTCAGAAAAAGGGGCCATATCTTTTCGATCTCGCCCTTGCGGCTTCCCGGCATGGCGCAAATAACCGGAAACCGGGATAGTTGGATTCCATATTGGCCCAAAACTTCTTTCCGTTGGACGGGCTTCACGTTCATCTCTTCCATTAAAGGATTGCCCACGTAAACGGCTTTGATTCCGTGTTTTTCGAAAAATTCGGCCTCGAAGGGAAAAATGATCAAAAGTTTTTGAACAATCCTTTTCATCGCTTTAACGCGTCCCTGATTCCATGCCCACACTTTCGGCGCCACGTAATAGCAAACCGGTATCCCCATCCGATGGGCCCGTTCGGCAAGCCTCAGGTTAAAGCCCGGATAATCCACCAGGAAAAGCAGGTCGGGCTTTTCGTTGTTCAGCCAATGTTCGCAATCGACGAACCTGCGGCGGATGACGGGATAGTGTTTCAAGACTTCCCAAAAACCGATCAAAGCCTGACGGGTTAAATCCTGCCGTACTTCCATGCCTGCTTTAGCCATGAGCGGCCCACCCAGTCCAAAAATTTTAATTTGCTTTTTTTTTCGCAGGAGGGCTTCGATCACTTTGGCCGCGTGCATATCTCCCGAGGCTTCACCGGCCACCGCCATCATTTTATAAACCCTATTGCGCATAACGAAGGATTCCTCGATTAATTTTTGGGATTTCCCCATAACCCGAATAAATCCAAAATAAAACTTCGTGGAGGCGGGCTGGTCAAACCCTCCCCACATCCGAAATATGTTCCCAAGGATACAATGAAATCGGTCAGAAGGCCCGTTTTAGGAATGGGGCCAGCTTATTTCAATTAAAAAATAAACAGCTCGTTTCTTTTTGATTTCTAATAAGGGGGGGTCGAAGGAATGAGGGTAATGGGAACATTAACGTATCCCAGCACCGCGAAACCCGTGTCCCAACGCATATAACCCAGGTTAAAGGCCAGAGGCAAGCCGTCGATTTGGGTGTTGAAAAGAACGGGATTTTGATCCATGGGGAAGGGTTTCCAAATTTCAAACTTCCAATTCCGGCCCCAAAAATAGCTGTTGAAACCCGGTATAAAAGATACTAGGCGGGGTGGATGCTCCATCATTCGTTATTGTGGTTTGAAGATTGGTATCCAAAAATGGCAGGAGTTGAGAATAATTCAAGCTGACAAGGCCCGTTTTTTCCAACCCATAGATATATCCCATGTGAACAGCGGTTTTATAGGAGATGGTTTTACTCAAGACGGTATAAACCCCTCCCATGGTATTGCCCGACACCTGGAAGCTTTGATCACTGGATCCCGAACTAGAATTACCCGATCCTGTCTGGGCCGCCAGTGAATACATGAATCCGATAGCGGATCCAGGCCTGTCCCCATCCTCGTTCAGCCAGGCGTATTTCACATCGGTGGATAACATCGCCAGGCTAATTTCCTCCAAGGAATCCAGATAAGGCTCGGAAGTGTCCCTGGAGATGATGCTTCCGATGAAATAGGTGAAATCAATATTCCAGTTGAACCCATCCTGATGGTCCCAACCGTTGGAAAAGGCCGTCGGCAACATCACCAGGGATGCCCGGGAGATGCTGGGGGTATTCGTCAATGTGGGGGTGAAAGTCATTGAAGGGGAAATGGTTCCAGTGGGAGTCGGGGTACCGGTCGGCGTGGAGGTAAAAGTGGCGGTGGGGGAACCCGGCGTGGGAGTGTCGGTAGCATAAGGGTCCCATGTGTTAGTCCAAGTCGGTGTCGCAAATGGATTTTCGGTGGGAGTGTCGGATGGAGTATTAGTCGGGCTGTTGGTGGCAGTATTCGTTTCAACTTCGGTAGGGGTATCGGTATTAACGGCCGTAAAAGTGAAAGTGGGCGTGGCTGTCAAAGAAAGAGAAGGGTTTTGCCCTGGGACAGTTGAAGGAGCGGGTGTATTCGACTGGGCCCATAAAGCGGGAGCCATCAGAAGAAACAATATCTCAATGCAATATATAAACCTTAACGTTCTTACGTCCAAAATGGACCGCCTCTTCGTAAGTGTCGTAACATAAATCAATTTTGTTTCCCTTGATGGCACCGCCCCTATCCGCCGCGATGGCATAGCCATATCCCTCAATGTATAGCGGCGTCTTGAAATGGATAAACCGCGTATCCACCGCCACAACCCCATAACCCGCCTTGAGCCCGGAGGCCGTGGTTCCCGAAGCGTAAGGCCAAGTATCCTCCGGACCCGGATAGTAAGCGGTCGCCTCCATCGTAATGACTTTCCGGACACGGGCCCGCTTTTTGAGCGGGTATAATTTCTGCCGGAGGGACGTCCCTTCCAGTACTTTAGCATCCTTCGCGGGGGTCAAAACCTTTGAATTCAGGACTTTTTCAAAAGCTTCCTCGCCGTCCAAATAATAAGATTCGATCTGTTGCTCTTCCTCTCCATCCTGGCCGGGTTCGACATCGATAATTTCGCCGACATTTAAGGTGTCCGTATATTCCGTATGAACTACTGCGCTTATTTTCTTTTTAACGTCCTTAACCCGGCGTTCCAGAAGACCTAAATCGATCTCCATCCCTTCAGTAACCGGCGTTGAAAGTTCCGGAACCACAACGTCCTGGGATTTCAAGGCGATGCCCTGTTCCCGCAGGACATCCCCTACGGTTTTACCTGGCGTTAAAACCTCGGTCCCTTTATCATTCTGATAAAGGAAAACATGGCAGTAAGGGTCGTTGGATTTTCGGCATTGGAACCACCCCAAAACTCCAACGATAACCAATCCGCCTGTGCCTATATAGACGATCCAACTATTCTTTTGTTTTAACTTAACCATTCTTCGGCCTTAAAAAGAAAGGGATGCCCCGTGAAAAGCCGTTGAAAGCAACCGAAAGGACGGAAACTCCAGCTTATCCGTAATTTCATGCGGTTCCCAAAAGGCCAATCAGTTTAACAAGATGCTAAAAAAAACTTTTTAAGTATAGGTTAAGAATCCAAGAAGTTCTTAAGGAGCGCCTTTCCCGACTCGGTCAAAATGGATTCAGGATGGAATTGTACCCCTTCAACCGGAAGGGTCTTGTGGCGAACCCCCATAATCTCTCCATCCTCGCTGGTAGCCGTCACCTCCAGGCAATCCGGAAGGGTTTCCTTTTTGATAACCAACGAATGGTAGCGGGTCGCCTGAAAAGGATTGGGAAGCCCTTTAAAGACGCCCTTGCCGTCGTGGGCTATCTGGCTGGTTTTACCATGCATGAGTTGTTTGGCCCGGATAATTTCCCCGCCGAAAGCATAACCGATACTTTGATGTCCAAGGCAAACACCCAGGATAGGAACTTTGCCTGCCAATTGTTTGATTGTATCTACCGATATACCAGCTTCCTTAGGCGAACAGGGACCAGGTGAAATAAGAACGTGGGTCGGATTTCTTTTAAGAATATCAGCCACAGTGATTTCGTCATTGCGGACCACTTGAATATCGGCGCCCAATTCTCCGAGGTATTGCACGATGTTGTAGGTGAAGGAGTCATAATTATCGATAATAAGGATCATGACCTGCCCCCTTTCCGAACACCTTTAACTTTTGTGGCGATTTCAGCCTGGTGAACGGCCATTAAAACCGCCCGGGCCTTATTGCAGGATTCCATATACTCACTCTCTGAAACTGAATCCGCAACTAATCCCGCCCCGGCCTGTACGTAAGCCATTCTCTTCTTACCGTGGCTCTTTAATACAACCGAACGGATGGTAATGGCCGAATCCATGTTACCGTCGAAGCCAAAAGCCACGACCGCCCCGCCGTAAAGGCCCCGGCGGGAACGCTCCAATTCCTCGATTATCTCCATAGCCCGAATTTTGGGGGCTCCAGACAAGGTGCCCGCCGGAAAACAGGATTGGAAAGCATCGTAGGATGACTTGTCCTTTTTCAATTTTCCTTTCACATCGGAAACTATATGCATAATATGGGAATAACGTTCCACGATTTCGAATTGATTCACCTTAACCGAACCAAAATCACAGACCCGCCCCAGATCATTGCGCGCCAAGTCCACCAGCATGACATGCTCGGCTAGTTCTTTTTGGTCTTTCAGGAGACTCTCAGCCAAAGCCATATCCTCTTCGGGCGTCCTGCCACGCGGTCGGCTTCCCGCGATTGGCCTAGTTTCAACAACGCCGTTTTGAACTTTGATCATCATTTCGGGAGAGGAGCCCACCAATTCCACATCATCCGCTTTTAGGATGAACATATAAGGGGAGGGGTTTAAACGCCTCAGAACCCGGTAGACGGTCACGGCATCGGTTTGGATTTCTTTTTCGAATCGCTGGGAGCCTACTACCTGGATGATATCCCCGGCCCGAATATATTCCTTGGATTGATCCACCATGTTCCCAAAAGACTCAGCGGTCATGTTGGATTCGAAACCGAACAAATCGTTAGGCCCGGGCTTTTCCAAAGGGGTTACGGGTATTTCGGATACCCCCTTCAAGGGCTCTTCCATTTTTCTGGATAATCTTTCCAATTTTTTTATAGCTTTAGCATAAATCATTTTGAGGTTGGTCTTGGCTTCGATGGGGACGTTCACGACTAAACGCAAGGTGCGCTTCAAATGGTCAAAAAGGGCGAGATTGTCAGTTACCATCAGGTAAAGGTCCGGCAGATCCAATAGATCCGGTTTTTGTTGCGGCAATTTCTCGAAATATCGAACCGCATCATACCCGACGAACCCGACCAAACCACCCAGAAAACCCGTCACCCCATCCAATGGAGCTTGGCGGATAGACGAAACTTTTTCTTTGATGTTTTGAAAAGGGTTGGAACAGCGAAGGATGTTCTTTTGTTTTCCCTCCCGGTGATTCAAAAAACCATTTTTGGCCTCGAAAACACCCGAAGGTTCAAATCCCACAATGGAATATCGAGCAACCTGTTCGTTTTTCTCGACGCTTTCCAAGAGAAAGCCGTTTTCGCCCTTTACCAGTTTGAGGTAGGCTGAAAGCGGGGTTTCGAGGTCCGATTGATAGGCAAGTGATACCGGAATGCGATTGTAGGAATGCGCGAGTTTGTGAAAATCTTCGAAGGATGGAACAACGTTGGAAATAGATGACTTTTTCATGATGAAAACCCCCTTGGTTTAAAATTTGAATTACGGCAACAGCTATCCCAGGCTCTTAAGAGAGCCAAAGAGGGCTACGCCAATGGTTCAAATTCAATCCAAGTAAAGTTTTCATTTGTGTCCGTAAACCTTTTCAGGGTCGAAAACCTGGATACCCACGTCCTTCCAGTTGTCGCCTGATAACTCGTTGAAGAAACAGGAACGCTTGCCCGTATGGCAGGCCGCTTCCCCAACTTGTTCTATTTTTACCAGAATCGCGTCTTTGTCGCAATCGGTATAAAGGCCCTGCAGTTTCTGGACATTTCCGGATTCCTCGCCTTTTTTCCAGAGTTTCTTGCGGCTGCGACTCCAATAGGTGACATTGCCGGTCTTCACCGTATACTCAAGGGATTCGCGGTTGGCGAAGGCAAACATGAGGATTTCACCGCTCTTTGCGTCCTGCGCGATCACGGGAATCAATCCGTCTTCTTGGAACTTCAAGGTATCAATCCAGCTCATGGTTTTCCTCCCGCGATAAAATGAGGCGTTAAATTAAGCTTTCTGGTTTCAAAAAGAAAGGAGATTTTAAATGTTTTTTTAGAAGGGCTTATTTAGCAGGGGATTTTTTAGCGAACAGGCGTTCCAACAAAATCACGATTCCCCCCGCCACGGAACAACCGATGAAAAACCAATGACCGGCGGTTTTGAGGCTCCCCGGGGGCAAAAAAATCCAAAGGACCAAACTCCATGGGAGCGGGTTAATCACTAGCAGGCCCATGGAAAAAGCCGTGTAACCCCCGGCCTTTTTGATCCCCCCCGGCATCTCCTTGATGCGTTCGTAGATCCGATGGGCCGAGTGAAAATATATGAATCCGCCAATGAGCCCCAATATCCAAAAGGCTCCCGTTCCGAAACCGGCAAGCCAAATTTTGAGCTTGAAATACCCCCAATAGGCCTGGATTCCTAACCAGATAAACCCCAACGCGGCAAGCAGGTACAAGACCAATTTGAATTTCGTAAATCGCTTTTTAGGGTTGGGTGGAATTGGTTCGTTCATAAGACCTTTAGTTTACAGCAGTCCCGGCTTAATACTTCCCTGGTTCTTTTTCCACGATTTTAATTTCAAAACTCAAGGTTTCTTTGTTGATGGCTGCCCTCGCCACGAAGGGATGGCCGTTCTTCCAACCTCTTTGCAAACCCGGGTTGTTTTTCATAACTTCGGCCATGAAAAAATCCAACTGTTTTTTCGCAAAGATCTCGACGTTTTCAAGGGTTTTTTCCGAGTTAGGTTTGCTCGCGAAATGCATGACGACATTCTTGCGGATCAGTTTCTCCATTTGGGAAAGAATGCTGCTGGTTTCCGGCATAACCTCTCCTACTCGTCGCAGCTAACCTCGACTTCAAACTTATTGGCCACGGGAGTCATCCGCAAATGCACATGATAGGGATGGCCGTTCGCCCATTTCACCCTCAATTCGGGCATTTCTTTCACAATCCCATTGATAAAAAAATCCAACTGCTTTTGGGCGAAGAATTTAACCTTGTCCGGGGTCTTCTCCGCGGGTTTCAAAGGGCCGAAGTATTTATTCACGTTGTCCTGGACAAGCAACTGCAGCCTTTTAACGACGTCTTTGGGGAGGCTCATAAGCGAACCGGAATATTTTTATACTTGAGATATTCTTTCGCCTGTCTCACCGAATACTCCCTGTAATGAAATATAGAAGCCGCGAGTACAGCGTCAGCCTTTCCTTTGAGGATACCATCCGCCAAATGATCCAGGTTCCCAACCCCGCCGGAAGCGATTACCGGCACCGAAACCTTCTCGGAAATAGCACATGTCAGTTCCAGGTCATAACCGTTCTTGGTTCCATCCTGATCCATGCTGGTCAAAAGGATTTCCCCCGCCCCCAATTCTACGCCTTGTTGGGCCCATTCCATAGCGTCTTTACCCGTAGCCGTTCGGCCGCCATGGGTGAAAACTTCCCAGCCCTTAGAAGGATCGTTGGGGTCTCGGCGCTTGGCATCAATGGCTAGGACAATACATTGGGCGCCGAATTTTTCCGCGCCATCCTTTAGCACTTGCGGATTCTCGACTGCCCGGGTATTTAGGGAAACCTTGTCCGCGCCGGACTTGAGTAGGATTCGAATATCATCCGTTGTGCGCACCCCACCGCCCACTGTTAAAGGCATAAATACGGCTTCCGCCGTGCGGGTGACTACATCCAACAGGATGTTTCTTTTCTCGTGTGAAGCGGTGATATCAAGGAACACCAGCTCATCCGCTTCTTCTGCGTCGTATTGTTTGGCGATTTCCACCGGATCACCCGCATCGCGCAGGTTCTCGAACTTGACCCCTTTGACGACACGACCTTCCTTGACATCCAGGCAGGGAATGACACGCTTAGCCAGCATTATTTTTTCTTCCGGACACGGGGCGACATGGGTTCCTTAGCGATCTTGATAGCCTGCTTCAAGTCAATCTTGCCGGTGTAAAGGGCCTTGCCAATGATGACCGAGGTGATCCCGTATTTTTCCAACCGTTTGGCGTGTTCGATGTCCTTATAGTCCGACATTCCACCCGAGGCGATTACGGGCACCTTAACCGCGCGCGCCAATTCCTTGGTACTTTTGAAATTAGGCCCCTCCAGCATGCCGTCTCGTTGGATATCCGTGAAGATGATGGATCCGACACCTAGTTCCACCATTTCCTTGGCCAGATCCACCGCCTTCACCTTCGTGACCTGCTTCCAACCCTTGATGGCCACCATGCCTTTTTTCGCGTCGATTCCGGCGATAATGGATTTGCTGTATTCCTTAACCGCTTCCTTGACGAAATCTTTATTCTGGACCGCCGAAGTCCCTAAAATGACGAAATCCACTCCGATGGAAAGCACTTTTTCGATGGTTTTAAGGTCGCGGATTCCACCGCCTACCTGCACCTTGAGATCGGTGGCTTTGATGATTTCCTTCACATAATCCAGGTTGGCCAGTTTACCCGAAAAAGCCCCGTCCAAATCGATAACGTGAAGCCGTTTGGCGCCTTTTAATTTCCATAGTTTGGCGACCGATACGGGTTCCTGGGAATAAACCGTTTCATCCCTTAAATCACCTTGCACCAGTCGCACACAACGGCCCTTGCGAATGTCGATTGCCGGTATAACGTACATAGCCTTCCTTTACGCGATGACTAGGTTTTTGAAATTCTCGTAAATTTTCAGGCCTACAGTTTGACTTTTCTCGGGGTGAAACTGGGTACCAAATACATTCTTTTCCCAAACCATACACGTGAAATCGACGCCATAGTTAGTTTCCACCGCGACAATAGAGGAATCCTTAGGCACCACATAATAAGAATGGACGAAGTAAAGATAATCCCCGTCCTTCAACCCTTTTAAAAGAGGGTTCAAGTCTTTCTTGATTTTAATTTGGTTCCACCCCATGTGGGGTACTTTTTGGCCCGGAGAGAATTTAACCACCCGGCCTGGAAATACACCAAGACCCTTGGAAAATCCGAATTCCTCGCTTTCCGCGAAAAGCATTTGCAACCCAACGCAGACCCCTAAAAAAGGCTTACCCGAGTTGATGTAAGCAATTATGGCTTTGGCCAGTTCGGAACGGTGCATGGCGTCCATCGAATCCTTAAAAGCCCCCACACCCGGAAGCACAACCCCATCGGATTTTTCCACATCTTTCCAATCGGAGGTCACGCGGATATCGGCCCCGACCTTTTCCAGGGCTTTGGCAACGCTATGAAGGTTACCAACTCCATAATCCACAACGGTAATCATATAATTCTCCAAACCAGTCCAAATCAACGGTCGAATTCAACCCTAAATCATTTTTTCTTCTTCGTGTCTTTATGGCTTCGTGTTGGATATGGGTTTAAAGTTTGCCTTTTGTCGAGGGAGCGCCTTTCACCTTGTCATCCACCGCAGCCGCCATTTTCAAAGATCTAGCAAAGCTTTTGAAGGCGGCTTCTACGATGTGATGGCTGTTGCGACCGTGAATTTTTTCCAGGTGCAAGTTGAATTTACCGTTGTCCACAACGGCCCGGAAAAAATCTTCCACCAGTTCAGTGTCAAAGTTACCAATGCGTTTCTTGAGCACCAAATCCAGGGAGAAGTTGATGTAATTTCGGCCGCTTAAATCAACGACACACCGCACCAGCGCCTCGTCCAAAGGAACATAAAAAAATCCGTAACGGGAAATGCCGTGCTTTTCGCCGAGAGCTTTTTCCAGAGCCATCCCCAGGCAAATTCCAATGTCCTCAACCGTATGGTGGTCATCAATGTGGGTGTCGCCCTTCGCCGTCACTTTGAGGTCAAAACCGCTGTGTTTGCTGAAAGCTTCCAGCATGTGATTAAGAAACGGAACAGGACTCTTGATGTGAGAGATTCCCGTCCCATCCAGGTTCAAGGTCAATTCAATTTGGGTTTCTTTGGTTTTTCGTTTGATAGTCGCGACTCGTTTGGCCATTTTACGCTCCGGATTTTTAAAGAAGCTTTTTGAGTTCGGCGATAATCCTGCTGTTTTGCTGTGTTGTCCCCACCGTGATCCTCAAGGAATCCTTGAGCCTTGGATGGGAGAAGTATCTTACCAAAACACCTTTTTTTTTGAGACTTTTATAGAGAATCTCCGAGTCGGGTTTCCCCCGCCGGGTAGCAAGGATGAAATTGGCATGGCTGTCGGGAACCAAGAAATCCAGGACCCGCAATTCTTCAATCAAGCTGTTGCGTTCCAATCGGATTTTTCCCATCTTTTGCTTCATATCTTTCAATCCCTCGGAACTCAACGCCGCTAGGCCAACCCCCTGGGTGATACGGTTGACGTTGTAGGAATCCTTCACCTTCATGAGTTGGGCGATTACGCTCGGATTGCCGAAAACAAAGCCCAACCGCATCCCCGCGAGCGAAAAAGATTTAGACATGGTCCTGAGAATTAATACATTAGGACAGGCCCTGGCGATATCCCGGCAATCATCCTTAGCGAAATCTACATAGGCTTCGTCAATCAGAACCAAACCCTTGGCCTTGCGGCAAAAAGCCTTCATTTCGGGTTTCGGGAAACAATTTCCAACCGGCGGGTTAGGATAACCCCAAAGGGTCAAACGGGCTTTCAACGAAAGTTTTTTAAAATCCAAGCCCCAATGGGCATCCAACTTCACTTCCTTCACCCGGGCCTCCCGGATTTCAGCCAGCACGGGATAAAGACTATAGGTAATGTCCGGAAATTGGACCAAATCGCCCTTGCCTAAGGCCGCGTGGAACAAAAGAGAAAGTATTTCGTCCGATCCGTTCCCAACCAGAATGCCTTCCAGCGGCCATCGATAAACCCTCGACAAAGCCTTCCGAAGCGAATCGGCGCTCGGTTCGGGATAAAGACGCAAACGGAAGTCCGCCTGGTCCTTAACGGCCTTCAAAACCGCGGGAGAAGGTGGAAAGGGATTCTCATTGGTATTGAGTTTAACGGTGGAATAGTTCCTGGGCTGTTCTCCGGGAATGTAGCCCTTCATTTTAAGTACAGCGGGCCGGAACCATTTTTTTAAATCATTTATTTTCATGGGGTTGAATACAATTCTATGGAATTAAAAATCAAATGTCTTTCTTAGCGCCTTAGATTCTCGGGGTTGGAAGGGTTTTATACTTTACCCATCCTAAACATCACGCTTTGGGCATGAGCCCCCAGGCCTTCTTCTTGAGCGAAATCCATGGTCGTTTTTCCAATAGCTTTCACACCCGGCCTTTTCATTTCCAGCATATTGGTGCGTTTTAAGAAATCGAAAACCGAAAGGCCCGAGGAAAATCGGGCCGTCCCGCCCGTGGGCAGCACATGATTAGTTCCGGCGGTGTAATCACCGAAGGCTTCCGCGCTGAAGGCCCCCATGAAGATTGCGCCGGCATGGCGCAAATTGGGAAGCCAGGTCCGGGGATCCTTGATCAATAGTTCCAAATGCTCAGGAGCGAACCGGTTTGAAATTTCTTCCGCCTGTTTCCGGTTTTTAACGAGAATAATGGCTCCCTGACTTTTGATGGAATCGGTTGCGATTTGCCGCCTCTCCAAAAGCCCCAGTTGGAGTTCCACTTCTTTGGCCACCTCCTTGGCGTAAGGGGTGGAATAAGTCACCAAGAGGGGCATGGCCATTTCGTCATGTTCGGCCTGGGCCAGGAGGTCGGCCGCCGCCCACGAAGCTGGAACCGTTCCGTCTGCTAGAATTAAAACCTCACTAGGGCCGGGGAATCCGTCGATTCCCACTTGGCCGAAAACTCGCCTTTTCGCAAGCGCCACAAAAAGATTGCCAGGACCCGTTATTTTATCGACAGCTGAAATCGACTTTGTGCCGTAAGCCAGGGCCGCGATGGCCTGGGCCCCGCCAATTTTGAAAATCGTGTCGGCACCGGCGAAATAAGCCGCCGCCAGGACAATCGGGTTTACCTTGCCGTCCTTTTTGACCGGGGTTACGACAACCACTTCCTTCACCCCCGCCACTTTGGCGGGAATAACGTTCATAATAACCGAGGAGGGATAAGCCGCGAGTCCTCCGGGCACATAGAGACCCACTCTATCCAAAGGCGTCCAACGTTGGCCCAAGGACATTTGAGGGCCGTTATGGAACCAACGGGATGGTTTTTCTTTCATATGAAAAAAACGAACATTCCGGATGGCCGTACGAATTGCCACTTCCAAGGGATATTCCAGTTGGTCCAAAGCCTTCTGGATTTCCGATTTAGTCACTCGGATGTTCTTAGGATTGACGTCAAAACCATCCAACTTGCGAGTATAGGCAAAGAGGGCCCGGTCGCCTGTTTTGCGGACATCATTAACAATGAGATCGACCGCCTGCTCAGGGGTCAGTTCTTTACCGAAGACCTTTTTGGTCAAAAAAGCCCTGCTTCCCACACCTTTAAGAACCGCCAAGGGTTCCCGACGAACAAGCTTTTCGATGGATATACGGTCAGCGACCTTGGAATAATTCAATATTCGCATGAGTTCCCCTTAATCAATACGCACAATATCTGCACCCAACGCGGAAAGTTTTTTTTCAATTTTCTCATATCCACGGTCCAAGTGGTAAATACGTTGGATAAGAGTTTCCCCCTCGGCCACCAACCCGGCCAATATCAGCGCCGCGCTGGCCCGTAAATCCGACGCCATAACCGGAGCCCCTGTCAATTTCGGCACCCCCTTCACCACTGCGTGGCTTCGGTCGATATTGATATCGGCGCCCATTCGATTCATCTCAAAAACATGCATGAAACGATTTTCCCAGATCGTTTCAGTAACAATACTGATGCCTGGCACCGTTGCTAGAAGGGCCATAATCTGGGCCTGCATATCGGTGGGAAATCCCGGATAAGGCAGGATCATGACATCCGCCGGTTTATAGACCCCTTCCCCTTTGACCCTTATTCCCGCGCTAGTGACTTCTATGTCTACGCCGATCTGACGAAGTTTGTCTATGACCGCCGTCAGATGGCTAGGATTTGCCTTTTTCAAAAGGATATCGCTTTTCGTGATGGCCGCAGCCACCATAAAGGTACCGGCTTCCACTCGATCAGGAATTACTGAATACTCTACGCCCTTGAGTTTCTTTTTGCCTTCAATGACCAATCGGGATGTCCCAGCCCCCTCAATGGAGGCGCCCATGGCTTTAAGACAATTCACCAAATCTTCCACTTCCGGTTCGGAAGAGGCGGATTCAATAACGGTGGTTCCCTCGGCAGCGGTGGCAGCCATGACCACATTGACCGTAGCTCCGACGCTAGGCCCATGGGGTCCGGCTAAATAAATGGTGGCTCCCTTTAATTTAGAAGCTTTGGCATGTACATAACCATGCTCGATGGTGACCTTAGCCCCCAATTGCTCAACACCTTTCAAGTGAAGATCGATAGGCCGGGCGCCAATGGCACATCCTCCCGGCAGAGATACCTTAGCTTCACCCAATCGGGCGAGACAAGCCCCGAGGGAGTAAATCGAAGCTCGCATCGTTTTCACGAGTTCGTAGGGGGCCTCAAACTTGTTAAAACCTTTTGGATCAATATGCAGACAATGATCTTCCAACAGGACGGCGGAACCGAGTTTGCGTAACACTTCGGCCATGGTCTTGATGTCGTTCAAGTATGGAACATTTTGAATAACGGATGGGGATTCGGCGAGGAGCGCTGCGGTCATAACGGGAAGGGTTGCGTTTTTGGAGCCGCTGATTTCGACTGAACCTTTAAGGACTTTTCCACCCTTCACCGAAATCTTTTGCACGGTGCATTCCTTGAATTAAGGATTAAAACAAAAAGCCGCCCGGAGGCGGCCTTTGTTATAAATTAAAAGAAGCAGGTCATAAGCCGAATTTTGTGAGTGTGATCATTTCTCTCGCGGGCACCGTTACCGGCCCCGTCCTTGCGATCTTACCCGAAGGCCTCCTTTTCCTGTTTGAAAAAGAATGAAGCGGACCGCTTCAAAGCCTCCCTATTTGATCTTGCTCCGGATGGGGTTTGCCTTGCCGTCACACTCGCGTGGAACGCGGTGGGCTCTTACCCCACCATTTCACCCTTACCTCTTAGCGCTTTAGGCGCCTTGGGGCGGTTTGTTTTCTGTGGCGCTTTCCTTCAAGAACCTTGCGGCTCCCGACTGGGCGTTATCCAGCATCCTGTCCTGTGGAGTTCGGACTTTCCTCAACCGGACGGGGAAACCCCGCCGATCGCGATCACGGACCTGCTTCTGCACAAATGATAAAGGGAAACAGAGGCAAAATCCAGTGGATCAAACCTTGGAAAAGTGGCTTATTTAGAGAAATGCTGATCAATACCCTCGTTGGCCAGTTCGTCCGCCCTTTTATTGAATTCCCTCAGTACATGGGTGTAACCAACTACCTTCAACCGAGACAAATACTCCTTGGCTTTTTGATGAAGGGGGATCATGTTGGGATGTTTCACTTTGTACTGTCCTGAAAGCTGCCGGATCATCAATTGACTGTCGGCCAAAATTTCCACGGGTGATAATTTCTTTTTTACACAATAGTCCAAAGCCTCCAGGAGAGCTTCATATTCCGCAACGTTATTCGTAGTATTCCCAATGAATCGGGAAATTTCGTGAATAGTCTTGCCTTTGTCATTTAGGATGATCGCGCCAATACCTGAAGGGCCTGGATTACCGCGGCAAGCGCCATCGCTATAAATTTGATAAGCCATGTTCATCCTTAAAAACGCTGTTTATTTCATTGAATCAAAAGAAATGAAAATCTTTAGACAAAATACTATTTTTAGATAGTTCATTAAACGACTGAGTTTTCTTAAATCGTTTTCAATGATCCAGAGCAGTTCCAATTACTTCCAATTACCTAAAGCATATTAAGACTAATATTTCACGGATGTTACAAAATGGTCTTAACAATACCGGTCGATTTTTAAACAAAAAAAATTTAAAAAATTAACACAAAACATCCAGACAACCATTTTTTGGGATATCATTTAACCCAAGTCAATTTTAAGTTCAAATTCGGGATATCAAACCATGATCTTCACCGCCGATTATAGCGATTTGGATCTCAAAATTCTCTTAGAACGGGAATTGGTAGAAGTTCATTTCCAACCCATTTTTTCCATCCGAGAAAAAAAAATTGTCGGTTTCGAGGGTCTTTCACGGGGAATTCATCCTATTTCAGGAAAGCTTATTCCACCTCTCCCACTTCTGAAGTTGGCCCGAGAAGCGGGCCTCACCATGGAACTAGACCGCCTTCTTCGAAAAAAAATCCTGGAGAGTTTCCAGCGCTTTTGTCCTCAACCCCACGATCTGATATTAACTCTCAATTTCGAGACCTCCATTATCGACAAGGAAGTCGGCACCCTGCAGTTGATCCACCTCTGCCGTCAACTCAATTTGAACCCTTCCTTTATCGTAATCGAAATACTGGAATCAAAAGTTAAAAACGTCGAGGCTCTGGCAAAGTTTGTCCATATCCATCGCGAACATGGTTTTCTTATTGCCCTGGACGATGTCGGCAAAGGACATTCCAACTTGGATCGTATCCCTGTCATTCAACCCGATATAATTAAGATTGATCGCTCCCTCGTCACGAACCTGCAGGATGACTATTACCGTCAAGAAATCTTTAAATCTCTCGTTCATTTGTCCCAAAAAATTGGCGCCGTTGCGCTGGCAGAGGGCGTGGAAACCGAGGAGGAAACCTTGGAATGCCTTGAGCTGGGCGCTGACTTGCTTCAAGGCTTTTACTTTTCCAAACCACAGGAACCCAGTGTTGATTTTGTAGGGCTCGTCACCAGCATTCTTGATCCAGTAGCCGACAAGTTCAAGAAACGCATGGTGGAAAAATTGAATATTAAGAAAATACAACACGAGCGTTACAAACTCATGATCGAAAACCTCGTGGGAGAACTTAGCACTTTGACTGAAGATGAAATGGATGGAAAATTATCCGGCGCCCTTTTGAACAACTCCATCGCAAAGGCCATTTATATACTTGACGCGAAGGGATTGCAAACAACCGTGATGTCCTGTAAGACGGACCAGCAACCCCGCCAGGGCATTTTCCGCCTTCCCGCTAAGGGAACAGACTACTCCACGAGAGACTTTTATTATTTCTTGATGGAGTCGGGAATGAACCGGGAATCTTATACCAGCGAACCTTACATCTCCCCCGCAACGGGGCTCTTCTGCCTAACCATCTCAACCCGCTTCCTGGACAAGGCCGGAAACACCATGATTCTTTGCGTAGATGTTGTCCCCAATTACTTGAAACACATGGGACGGATCATGACTCTGTTCGGGGGATAATCCCTTACGGTGTATTCATCTTTTCGAAGAACTCCCCGAAGGTTTAAGGGCCATTTAAACTTTAGAACTGTTTTCGAGCGCTTTTCGGATGGCGAGACTGTCTTTCAATACCTGTCGAAAGGTCTCGAAAGTAATTTGGGTAGCCGCATCCGATTTGGCCTTGGGGGGATCGGGATGAACTTCCATGAAAAGACCGTTTACACCGACAGCTACCGCTGCCCGTATTAAATCGGGCGCGTGCTCGCGAGTTCCTCCGCTGGAAGTCCCATTTGCCGCCGGTTGCTGAACACTGTGGGTCCCATCAAAAACCACCGGACAACCAGTTTTTTTCATTTCCGGAATGCCCCGATAATCGACAACTAAATTGTTGTACCCAAAGGATGTTCCCCTTTCCGTCAGCCAAATATTCATCTGGCCTGTCCCCCGCATCTTAGCGACGACATTTACCATTTCCCAAGGGGCCATGAATTGGGCTTTTTTCACATTGACAACTTCCCCATATTTTGCGGTTTCCATAAGCAAACTCGTCTGGCGCGAAAGAAAGGCGGGGATCTGCAGAACATTGGCTACTTTCGCGGCGTATCTCACTTCACCGATTTCATGTACGTCGGTTAAAACAGGAATTCCAAATTTCTTTTTCACCAGGGACAGATCGGATAAACCTTTTTTTAATCCGGGACCCCGGAAGCCCTTGATAGAAGTGCGGTTCGCCTTGTCATAGGAAGACTTAAAAACCAATGGAATGCCCAAAGAATTGGTAATTCCCATGATGGTTTTAGCCGTCTTCAACAGAAAATCGGTGCCCTCGATCACACAGGGTCCAGCGATCACGAAAAACTTCCCGCTTTTTCCTAGTTTTGTCACATCCACCAAAATAAGACCCCTTTTTCAAATTTAAATTTCCGAAGAAATCAAAAAGGATTGAATTTGAACGCCTTGTTTGTCCGGTACGGCATGGATGACTACTCCGCCTCGCCGGAGCCGTTCGATGCCGCCGACGCCGCGTTCCGGCTGCTGTGCGCCGGGCCGCAGCCGCTGGCGCTGCACGCCTCCAAGGTCGCGGCCGGCCTGCCGGGCCGGCCGGTGCCGCTGGATGAGCTGCGGGTGCTGCTGCTGCACCCCTCGACCAGCGCCCGCGCCCGCAACCAGGTCTGGGCCGAGCTGGTGCGCCGCGCCCGTGCCGGGGACCCGGCCTGGGTGGTCGGCCTGACCGGCATCGCCATGCCGGGCCTGCGCCGCGCGGCCGGCAGCCTGGCCGCCGCCTACCGCGGCGACCGCGCCGACCTGCAGGCCGAGGTCCTGACCGGGTTCCTCGCCGCCCTGCGCGCCCTGGACCTGGACGACCTGGAGTCGGTGCCGCTGGCGTCCCGGCTGTGCTGGGCCGCCTGGCGGGCCGGGCAGCAGCACGCCTACGCCGACGCCGACTGGTCCGCCCGCCGCGCGGCCTGGACGCGTGGCGCGACGGCCCGGACCTGCCCTGGGGCCACCCGGACTTCGTGCTCGCCGCCGCCGTCCGGCACCAGGTCCTCACCCGCGGCCAGGCCCAGCTCATCGGCCGGAACCGGCTCGAAGGCGTCCCCCTGTCCCAGATCGCCGCCGAGACCGGGATCAGCCATTCCGCCCTCTGCAACCGGCGGAAAAGGGCCGAGAAAGCCATAGCCGACGCCATCAAGAGCGGATTTCTCGCGGACTTATTTCGCCGGCCCGCGTGAAAAAAAGGGCCGGAAACCGGATTTCTGTTGGTGCGGGGGTTCCCCGCCCCGGGCGCCATTTCCGGGGCGGGCGGCCCGCCCGGCGGGACGCCGCCGCAGCCGCTGACAGCCCGCCCCCTTTCCCCTCCCGGAAGGAGGTCAGGTCCCGCGCCCGCCGCGCGGGCCGCCCCCGCACCCCGCACTCCGTCCTGGTTCCCGCAGGAGGCACCTGCCCATGAAGCTCACCCCCCGGCCGCCGGGCTGGCTCCGGCGCATCCCCCGCCCGCCCGGCAGCCCGGCCCTGCTCGCGGCCCCGCTCGCAGCGTCGCATCCGAGGGCCGCGGACTCGATCAGCCAGGTGATCAGCAACACCACCCTATGGATCGCCGGCATCCTCGCCGGCCTGGCCACCTTGTTCCTCACCCTCGGCGGGGTCCGCTACCTGATGGCCAGCGGAGACCCGGCCGAGGTCGAGAAAGCCAAGGTCGCGCTGCGGTCCGCAGCGATCGGCTACAGCCTGGCGATCCTCGCCCCGGTCATCGTGACCGTCCTGAAGTCCCTGGTCGGCGGATGAGGCTGCCCCGCGCTCCCGGCCTCGCCCGGCGGCACCGCGGGCCGGGCCGCGGCCGCGCCGCCGTCCTGGCGGGCGCCGTCGTCCTCGCCGTCCTGGCCGTCGCCGTGCTCGCCGCGCACCCGCCGCCGCAGGCCCCGCCGGCCCGCCCGGCGGCAGCAGTCCTGGTGACCCGCACCGTGCTGACGGCGGATACCGTCCCCGCCGCGCCGGCGGCGCCGCCCTCCCAGGCGGTGTCGCTGCCGGGGACCGGCGGCTGCGGGCTCCTGGACTTCGGCTGCTACGTCAGCAACGCGATCACGAGCTGGTTCGCGGGCCTGGTCACGTCCGCGGTCAACCCGCTGCTGTCCCTGATCGGCCGGACAGCCCTGTCAACCCCGCAGCCGGACTCCATCCCGGCGGTGCGGACCCTGTGGTCGGCCGGGCTCGGGATCGCCGACGCCTGCTACGGGCTGCTGGTCCTCATCGGCGGGATCATCGTGATGAGCCACGAGACCCTGCAGACCTCCTACTCGGCCAAGGAGATCGCCCCCCGGATCGTGCTCGGCTTCATCGGCGCGAACCTGTCGATGGTCCTGATGACCCGCGCCGTCGACCTTGCCAACGGCCTGTCCGCCGCCTTCACCGCCGGAGGCGTGGACCCGCAGAGCGCCGCGACCTCGCTGATGACCACGCTGGGCAACGCGATCTCCAACGGCGGGATCTTCCTGATCCTGCTGGCCCTGGCCGGTGTCGTCCTGGCCCTGGTGCTCGCGGCGGTCTACGTCATCCGGCTGATGGCGGTGGTCCTGCTGGCCGCCGCCGCCCCGGTCCTGCTCGCCCTCTACGCCCTGCCGCAGACCGCCTGGGCGGCCCGCTGGTGGTGGCGGGCGCTCACCGCGGCCCTTGCCGTCCAGGTCGCCCAGGGGCTGGTCATGACCGCCGCCGTGCAGGTGTTCTTCTCCCCCGGCTGGCTGCCCGGCGACATGAGCAGCGCCCTGGGACAGACCCTGGTCACCTTGTGCCTGCTCTACATCCTGATGCGGATCCCGTTCTGGATCGCGCGTCCCGTCCTGTCCCCGTTCGGCCGGTCCCCGCTGCGCCGCGCCGCCCGCTTCGTCGTCACCGCCGCCGTCTTGTCCCGTGTCGGGCCGCTGCTGCGCGGCACCGCGCCCGCCTCGCGCGGGCCGGCGCCCAGGACGGCAGGCAGGGGGACGGGCGGGACGGGAGCAGGCCGAGGCGCGCACCGGGGGCCGGGGGCAGCGGCTGGCGCTGGCGCGCCGACCCGGCCCCGCGCCCGGCACCGAGGACGCCGCCCGGGGTCGCCGGGCCGCCGTCCCGGCCGGCCGGCGGCAGGCCGGCCCTGCCGCCCGCCCCGCCCCCTTCATCGTCTGGGCCGGGAGGCTCCCGGCCCCCGTCCGGAAAGTGAGCCCGATGAGCTACGAGGTTCCCGAGCCCGTCCCGGTTCCCGCCGACGTCGACATGCCCGACAAGGTCCTCGCCGGGCTGACCGCCCGCCAGGCCGCGATCGCCGCCGTCGCGGCCCTGGCCATCTGGGCCGGGTGGCTGGCCGCCCGCCGGGTCATGCCGCTGCCCGCCTACGCCGCGCTCGCCGCCCCGGTCGCGGTCGCCGCCGTCGCGCTGATCACCGGGCAGCGCGACGGCCTGACCCTGGACCGGCTGCTGGCCGCCGCCTGGCGGCAGTCCCGCGCCCCGCGCCGGCTGGTCACCGCGCCGGAGGGCGTCCCGGCCCCGCCCGCCTGGGCCGCCCCGCCCGCCCCGCAGCCCCCGCCCCCGGCCGTGCTGGCCCCGCTGTGGCGGCGCATCGCGCCCGACGGGGTGATCGGCCTGGACGCCGGCGGCGCCGCCGCCGTGGCGGCAGTCAGCACGGTGAACTTCGCGCTGCGCAGCCCGGCCGAGCAGGACGCCCTCGCCGCGGCCTACGGCCGGTGGCTGAACTCGCTCACCGGCCCGGTGCAGGTCCTGGTCCGGGCCGGGCGGGCCGACCTGTCCGCCGCCGTCGCGGCGCTGCGCGAGACCGCCCCGGCCCTGCCCCACCCGGCCCTGGAGCAGGCCGCGCTGGAGCACGCCGGGTTCCTGGAGGGCCTGGCCGCCGAGCGGGACGTCCTCACCCGCCAGGCGCTGCTGGTCCTCCGCGAGCCCGGCCACGGCGCCGGCCGGGCTCGCGGCGGCACCGCCGCCGGCCGGGCGCTCCAGCGCGCCGGCGAGGCCGCCCGCCTCCTGGCGGGCGCAGACCTCCAGGTGCCCGTGCTGGACGGCGGGCAGGTCACCGCCCTGCTCGCCGCCTGCGCCGACCCCGCCGCGCCGCCGCCAGCCGGCCGGGCGGCCTGCGCTGCCCGGCCAGCCGGTCACCGCCCCGGGCAGGCCCGCATGAGCCCCCGCCTGCGCCGGGCCGCCGGGCCGTACGGCCCGGGTGCCCCGGACATGCCCGGCCCGGCCGCCGTCGAGGTCACCGCCCGGCACGTGCGCACCGGCGACGACTGGTCCGCCACCCTCGCCGTCACCGGCTACCCGGCCGAGGTCAGCGCCGGCTGGCTGGAACCGCTGCTCAGTTACCCGGGCCGCCTCGACGTGACCTTGCACATCGAGCCGATCCCGGTCGCGGTCGCCGCCGCCCGGCTGCGCCGCCAGCGCGCCCGCCTGGAATCCGGGCGCCGCGCCGGCGCCGACCGGGGCCAGCTCGACGACCCGGACACCGAGGCCGCCGCGGACGACGCCCGCGACCTGGCCTACCGGCTGGCCCGGGGCGAGGGCAAGCTGTTCAGGCTCGGCCTGTACCTGACCGTCCACGCCGGCAGCGAGGAGGACCTGGCGGCCGAGACGCAGGCGGTGCGGGCGCTGGCCGCCTCGCTGCTGCTGGTCACCGTCCCGGCCACCTTCCGCTCGCTGCAGGGCTGGACCACGACCCTGCCGGCCGGCACCGACCAGCTGCTGCTGCGCCGCACCATGGACACCGCCGCGCTCGCCGCCAGCTTCCCGTTCACCTCACCCGACCTGCCGCGCGACCCCGCCGACACCGGTGCGCTGCCCGGCGTGCTGTACGGGGTCAACACCGCCGGGCCGGGGCTGGTGGCCTGGGACCGGTGGGCGGCCGACAACCACAACTCCGTCACCCTCGCCGCCTCCGGCGCCGGGAAGTCCTACCTCGCCAAGCTGGAGATCCTCCGGTCCCTGTACCAGGGCACCGAGTGCTGGGTGATCGACCCCGAAGACGAGTACGCCCGCCTGGCCGGGGCGACCGGCGGCGCGTACATCCACCTGGGCGCGCCCGGCGTGCACCTGAACCCGTTCGACCTGCCCGCCGCCGGGCGGGCGCAGCCGGACACCCTCACCCGCCGCGCCCTGTTCATCCACACCGTCGTCGCGGTCCTGCTACGGGGCCGAGCCGTCCCCGGCCGAGCGGGCCGCCCTGGACAAGGCGATCATGACCGCCTACCAGCAGGCCGGGATCACCTCCGACCCGCGCACCTGGGCGCGGCCCGCGCCGCTGCTGCCCGCCCTGGCGACCGCGCTGCGCGCCGCCAAGACCGAGGCCGCGGCCGACGCTGGCCGACCGGCTCGTCCCGTTCACCGAGGGCACCCACTCCGCCCTGTTCGCCGCCCCGACCACCACCCGCCCCGAGGGGCACCTGGTCGTCTTCAGCCTCCGCGACGTCCCCGACGAGCTGCGCCCGGCCGCGACGCTGCTCGCCCTGGACGCCACCTGGCGCAAGGTCTCCGACCCCGCCCAGCGCAGGCGGCGGCTGATCACCGTGGACGAGGCATGGCTGCTGATGCGCGACCCCGAGGGCGCGAAGTTCCTGTACCGGCTGGCGAAGTCCGCCCGCAAGGCGTGGGCCGGGCTCGCCGCCGTCACCCAGGACGCCGAGGACGTGCTGTCCACCGACCTGGGCCGGGCCGTGATCGCCAACTCCGCCACCCAGATCCTGCTCCGCCAGGCGCCCCAGGCCATCGGCAAGGTCGCCGACGAGTTCCGGCTGTCGGCCGGGGAGCGGCAGCTGCTGCTGTCCGCCCGCCGCGGCGAGGGCCTGCTCGCGGCCGGGCCGTCCGCCCGGGTGTCGTTCCAGGCGCTGGCCTCGCCCGCCGAGCATTTCCTCTGCACGAGCGACCCGGCCGAGATCGCCCGGATGCAGGCCAGCCAGCCGGACGACCCCGGCCCCGCCTGGCCCGGCAGCGACCCCGGCGACGGGGAGGACCTGCTGTGACATCCCGCCTGACCGCCGCCCGGCCCGGCCCGTCCCACCCCGGCCCCGCCGGGCGGCCCGGCCGGCCGGTACCTGCTCAACCCCGGCGGCTACGCGGAGCACCTGGCCCGGCTGCTGCTGTCCGCCCTGGTCCACTACGGCCCGGCGGCCGGGCCGCTGCTCGCGGTCGCGGTGACCGCCGTGATCGCGGGCCGGGCCTGGCTGCGCCGCCGGCAGCACGCCGCGTTCGCCGCGGCCGCCCGGCAGGTCACGATCCTGGCCCCGCCGCAGGCCGGCGCGGCCGGGGCGGCGGCGCTGTGGGGGCACCTGACCGGGCTGCTGCGCCCGCCGTGGGCGCGGCTGCTGTCCGGGCAGCCGCACCTGGGCTGGGAGTACGCCTGGGCCGGCGGCACCGCCGCCGGGATGACGATCCGCCTGTGGGTGCCCGGCACCCTCCCGCCCGGCCTGATCGAGCGCGCGGTCGAGGCCGCCTGGCCCGGCGCGCACACCGTCACCGCCCCGGCCGCGCCGCCGCTGCCCCCCGGCGCGGCAGTCGCCGGGGGAACGCTGCGGCTGGCCCGCCCCGACATCCTGCCGCTGTCGACCGGCCATGACCCGGAGGCGCCGCTGCGGGCGCTGGCCGGGGCCGCGGCCAGCCTCGCCGACGGCGAGCACGCCGTCCTGCAGGTCCTCGCCCGCCCGGTCACCGGAGCCCGGCTCCGCAAGGCGCGCCGCGCCGCCCGCCGGCAGCGCACCGGGCAGACCGCCCGGCTCACCTCCCGGCTGCTCGACCTGGCCAGCCCCGGAAGCCGCAGCGGCAGCCGCAGCCCGGGCCGCCGGCCGCGCCGATCCCGGAGCTGGCCGCCGAGATCCGCGAGACCACCGCCAAGCTCGCCGGCCCGCAGTGGGAAACCCTGATCCGCTACGCGGTCGCCACCACCGCCCCCGCCCAGGCCCGCGACGGGGCCGGCCGCTGGGAAAGGCGGGCCGCCGCCGCGCAGCAGGCGGCCCGGCTGCGCGGCCTGGCCCACGCCCTGGCCTCGGCCACCGCCCTGCTCACCGGCCGGAACTGGCTGGCCCGCCGCCGGCTGCGCCGCCCCGCCGCCGTGATCGCCGCCCGGTGGTTCCCGGAGGGCGACCTGCTGTCGGTGCCGGAACTCGCGGCGATCGCCCGGCTGCCCGCCGACCCGTCGCTGCCCGGCCTGGCCCGCGCCGGGGCACGCGCCGTCCCGCCGCCGCCCGCCATCCCGCTGCCCGGCCCGGACGTCCGCCCGCTGGGCGTCTCCGATGCCGGGGCGCCCCGCCCGGTCGGCCTGGCCGTCCCCGACGCCCGGCATCACCTGCGGATCTGCGGGCCGACCGGCACCGGCAAGACCACCCTGATCGCCGGGCAGATCCTCGCCGACGCCGACGCCGGCCGCGGGGTCGTCTTCATCGACCCCAAGGGCGACGCCGTGACCGACCTGCTCGCCCGCCTCCCCGAGGACGCGGCGGGCAAGGTCGTGCTGTTCGACCCCGGCGACGCCCGGCACGCCGCCGCCGTGCCTGAACGTCCTGCAAGGCGACGGGTCCGGCACCGACACCGACATGATCGTGGACAACGTCACCGGGATCTTCCGGCGGATCTTCGCCGGGTTCTGGGGACCGCGGACCGACGACATCTTCCGCGCCGCGTGCCTGACCCTGCTCGGGTCGGTGCCGCCCGGCTCCGGGCTGGTCACCCTGGCCGACATCCCGCCGCTGCTCGGCGACGACGCCTACCGCCGCCGCCTGACCGCCGGGGTCCGCGACCAGGTCCTGCGGGACTTCTGGGGCTGGTACGAGGAAATGTCCCCCGCCGTCGCGGGCAGCAGCCGTCGGGCCGCTGATGAACAAGCTCCGCGCGTTCCTGCTCCGCCGGTTCGCCCAGCGCCGCGATCGCCGCCGGGCCGTCCACCTTCGACATGGCCGGGGTCCTCGACCGCGGCGGGCTGTGCCTGGCCCGGCTGCCCAAGGGCATCCTGGGCGAGGAAACCGCGCAGCTCGTCGGCTCGTTCATCGTCGCCCGGACCTGGCAGGCCGCGTCCCGCCGCGCCCGGCTGCCCGAGGCCGCCCGCGCCGACGCCGGCCTGTACATCGACGAGTGCCAGAACTTCCTCAACCTGCCCTACCCGCTGGAAGACATGCTCGCCGAGGCCCGCGCCTACCGGCTCGCGGTGACCATGGCGCACCAGAACCTCGCCCAGCTCCCGCCGGACCTGCGCCAGGGCATCAGCGCCAACGCCCGCTCCCAGGTCATCTTCAGCGTGTCGCCCGGAGGACGCCCGCGACCTGGAGCACCACACCGCCCCCGTGCTGACCGCCCACGACCTGTCCCACCTGGACGCCTACCAGGCCGCCGCCCGGCTCGTCGCCAACAGCGCCGAGACGCCCGCCTTCACGTTCCGCACCCGGCCGCTCCCGCCGCCCGTCCCCGGCCGGGCACGGCTCGATCCGCAACGCGGCCCGCGCCGCCCACGGCGGCACCGCCGGCGCCCCGCCGCCGCCCCCCGCCGCCGCTGGCGGAGCCGACCCCCGGCTGCGCCAGCCCGCCTGACCGCACCGCCCCCTGAGGAGGACACGCATGCCTTCGCCTTCCGCCCTGCCCGGCCGTCCCCGCTCCGCGGGAAGGCTGGCCCGCAGCCCCGCCCTGACCGCCGCGCTCGCCGCCCGGCTCACCGCCCGCGACCGGTGGCTGCTGCGGATGATCCACGAGCACCGCGTCCTGACCACCGGCCAGGTCACCCAGCTCGCGTTCGGCACCACCCGCGCCGCCACCGCCCGGATGACGACCCTGTACCAGTACCGGGCCGTCGACCGGTTCCGGCCCCTCGCCGCCGCCGGGTCCTCCCCGCTGCACTTCGTCCTGGACGAGGCCGGCGCGATGCTGCTCGCCGCCGAGGACGGCATCACCCCGCCGGACCTCGGCTACCGCCGCGACCGCGCCATGGCGCATCGCCCTGTCGCCCCGCCTCGCCCACGACGCCGGGGCGAACGGGGTCTTCACCGCGCTGGCCGCCGCCGCCCGCGCCAGCGGCGGCCAGGCCGCCCTGGAGTGCTGGTGGTCCGAGCGGCGCTGCGCCGCCGCCTGGGGCGACCACGCCCGCCCCGACGGGTACGGCCGCTGGCGCGACCAGCCCCCCGGCCAGCCGGCCGCCGTCACCGACTTCTTCCTCGAGTACGACACCGGCACCGAGCCCCTGGCCCGGCTCATCGCCAAGCTCGCCGGGTACGCCGCCCTCGCCGCCCGCACCGGCATCACCACCCCCGTGCTGTTCTGGCTGCCGAGCCCGCGCCGCGAGGCCGCGCTGCACGCCCGGCTCGGCGGGCCGCCGCCGCCCGGCACCCGCGACGCGGCCTCCGCCGCGCAGATCCCCGGCGTCCCCGTCGCGACCGCCGCCCCCGGCACCAGCCCCGACAGGCCCGGCCGGGGCGGCCTGGCTGCCCGCCGGCAGCCCCGGCCCGCGCCTGCGGCTCGCCCAGCTCGCCCCGCCCGGCACCGCCCCCGCGCTCAGCGGCGAGCCGGACGAGACGCCCGGCGCCCCGCCCGGCGGCCTGGCCTGGCATCCGCCGTCTCCCGTCCCGCCCGCCTGGCACGCCCTGCCCGGCGAGTCCCTGCCCGGGCAGCACGGCGATGACTAGCCGCGCCGCCCGCGCCGCCCGCCCCGCAGCGCTGCTGGCCGCCGCCGGGCTGACCTGCGGAGGCTGCTCCCTGCTCCCGCACCCGGCGGCCAGCCCGGCCCCGGCCAGCCGCCCGCGCGTCCCGCCCTGCGCCTTCCGCCGCGCCAGCCCCCGGCCGACGGCGTCCGTGCCGCCGCTGGCCTCGCTGCTGCCGTTCAGCCCGGCCCGGCTGCAGGCCGCCGCCGCCCTCGCCGGCCGGTTCACCGCCGCCTGGGACTCCTGGTCCTGGCGGCAGTCCCCCGCCGCCTGGCTGGCCGCGCTGCAGCCGATGGCCGCCGCCTCGCTGGACCCCGCCCTCGCCCAGGCCGCGGGCGACCGCGGCGTCCTCGCCCAGCGCGCCGCCGCCCGCCAGACCGCCACCGCCACCGTGACCGCGCTGGCGATCCGGGACCTGACCCCCGGCTCGGTCACCGTCACCGTCACCGCCGCCCAGGTCATCACCGTCCAGCAGCGGCACCAGCCGGTCCACCGCCAGCTGGGCGGTCACCCTCACCCCCGCCGGCTCCGGCTGGCTGGTGTGGGACATCGAGCCCGCCGGCGCAGGCAACTCTGAAGGAGGCGTCCCTGATGCCTCACCCGGCCGCCGACCGCGGCTCGGCCACCGTCACCGTCACCACCGCCGCCGCGCTGCTGCTCCTGCTCGCTCGCGGCGGTCACCGGCGCGGTCGCGGGCATCACCGGGCAGGAAGCCTCCGCCTGCACCGCCCAGCCCGCCGCCAGCAGCGCCGCCGCCGCCATCCCCGCCAGCTACCTCGCCGACTTCAAGACAGCCGGCGCCGAGTACGGCATCCCGTGGACCGTCCTGGCCGCGATCGGCGAAGTCGAAAGCGGCGACGGCGCACGACGACGGGCCGTCCAGCGCCGGCGCCCTCGGCCCGATGCAGTTCCTGCCCTCGACCTGGGAGCTGTACGGCGACGGCGGGAACATCATGGACCCGGCCGACGCCATCCCCGCCGCCGCCCGCCTCCTGGTCGCCAACGGCGCGCCCGGCAACCTCCAGCAGGCCATCTTCGCCTACAACCACTCCGGCCGCCTACGTCACCGACGTCCTGGCCCAGGCCGCCCGCTACGCCGCCGGCGGCGCCCAGGCCATCTCCGCCGCCGGCAGCGCCGTGTGCCAGCAGGCCGCCCTCGGCCCGCTGCCCGCCGGCACCGCCGGGAAGATCCTCGCCTTCGCCGAAGCCCAGCTCGGCAAGCCCTACCTGTACGGCGCCACCGGGCCGGACGCCTACGACTGCTCGGGCCTGGCCATGATGGCCTACCGCGCCGCCGGGATCGCCATCCCCCGCACCAGCCAGGCCCAGTGGGCCTACGGCACCCAGATCCCCGCCAGCCAGGTCCAGCCCGGCGACCTGGTCTTCTTCGCCGGAGCCGACGGCACCCCCGCCGCCCCCGGGCACGTCGGCATCGTCCTCAACCCCGCCGCCCACACCATGATCGACGCCTACGCCACCGGCTACCCCGTCGAAGAAGACACCTACGGGCTCCCCGTCTCAAAGGGAGGGCTGTCGCCTGTCGTCGGCTTCACCCGCCCGCTGTAGGTTCTCATCGTAAATGGCGCTCTCTCATAAGATTTGACGCCTATCTGGCGCTTGCGCCATTTCGGTGAGAATCCGTCGGCGTGCTCGCGTGCCGTTGCGGTGACAATATCATTCCATGACCTCGGCCGGAGTCTCGGGCTGGCCCCGTGGAGGGTCGGTTGGTGGAAATGGCCGAAGACGGTTCGGAACTCACGGCACGCCTCACTATCGACCCCGGCACGCTTCCAGTAGTGCCCGGAACTCAGCACGCAACGCCGCCGCTGTCACTGGCCTTCCTGCCAGCTGCGGTAGAAGCGCGTCGAGATTCCACTGTGCCAGGTAGGCGTAACGCGCGGAGAACAGCGCCACGTCGGTAATGGCGAACTCATCAACATAGTCCATGAGCACATATCCGAGCATCTGCCACAGATCCGTTACCCCGAGGGACGGCTTCTTATTTGTCGTCTTCAGCTCAGTCAGCATGCCGCCCGCGACGAGATCCGCGTCACCGCGCATAATCTTTGATCCTGCGAATGTCGGCCCGATTGCCCACAATCCCCTGCCTGGAGCCAACGGCGGGCAGCAGGACCGACTCCATCACGCCCCGGAGCGCAGCCAGCTGCTCAAGACCGGCATCCGGTGCCGCTTCCAGCAGCGACCGTGCTGACCCGTGCGGCAGACGGCCGATAGGCCCGATCGCTGCGATATCAGGGCCGCGACGGTAAACCTCCGTCAGCAGCGCCAGACCCCAGCACGCTCGGTACAGCAGGTCTGGCTCCACGTCGGTGCCCTGCTCCGGCCCGGTGAATGTCTCCGCTCCGCTGTCGCGGAACGTGAGCATGAACGCCAGTTCCTTCAAGGTCGGCAGCATTCCGCACAGCGAAGCTCCCTGCGCGGCGAGGCGCAGCGACGGGTTCGGATGCACAAGGAAGCGCAGCATCCAGTCAGCAGCGGTCCCGATCGTGCCCGCGTCGGCCGCCTCCCGGGGCACGCCAGGGACCAGGATCGGGCCGGCCCCCGCACGGTAAGCGGCCTGCGCATCCTTAAGGCCAGGAGCGAGCCGGTCGTCGAAGAACTGCCGGATCGGGGAGTCCTTCAGCGCCAACTCGTAAGTGAGCGGCCCTCGGATCATGTATCTGTTCATGACACTGATGATGCACCGCCAGGCTGACATTCCGGCGGCGACAGGAGGCGCGTCAATTTTAGGTGGCCAGGACCATCTTCAGTGAGCAGGCTGGTCAGGCGGTTTCTGCCTGAGTGCAGGGTCCATGAAGACGGTTTCCCCGGGCGCTGCTCGCGGCAGTGCAGGGCGATGATTGCGCCGCGCCGTCGATGGTCCGGCACATGCCGGTACTACGCAGTCCCGGTTTGTTACAAACCCGGACTGTAGGTACCGGCCAGCCGCTTAGCCAACCGACCAAGGAGCATTCCACGAAACGTAGATTTGGCTAATTCCTCTCAAAACCACGCAGTGCGGTGGAATTGGTGTTGTCGTCCGATTCTTCACAGGCCCGCATTACGTAAAGGGTAGACTGATTTCGCACCTGTGTAAGAGTCCTGTTTCCCGATTCCAGACTGATGTCCCGAGATGGCTGCCTGCGGCCCAGGTTGCCCCCGCCATCCGTTGATCGATCAACCCATGTCGGAATCGAGCGTGTCACCGTACTTGACCCCGCAGGCACACCGATGGGCAGGATTATATTCGAGCTGAACACCATAAGACTGAAGATTTCCTATGGCGCCTACTATTGGCGGCTCCTGCCATTCAACGCTAGGCACAGGAACATAGTACTGATTTGACGAGTCATACTGAGAAGCCTGACTTCGACTACAGTCGGTACCGCCGGATGGTATTTTTTCTGCGTTCGTCGCCCCCCCGAACTTGGGATGTTGCCCGGAGCGCCGAATAACAACGTACGCATCATTTTGCATGAATAGAACAGAGTTCGGATGGCCGCTCGACCCACTGGCCCAGATCGCGACGTGACCGGGTGCGTAGACGACAAGATTGCCGTCACTTTGGAACTGCGTAACTGAACCACCGTGACCAGAGGTGTTGCTCGACCAGAATGGTTTATTGCCTGGCTCGGAGTAAAGAACCAGATTACCGTCCGCTTGCTGCATGAGCATATCGAGGTGGTTCGGCAACCATAGACTGTCACCTGGGTTAAGCTGGTTCCAGCATTGAGATAATTAGTATAACTCGCTGCGAAGGCCGGAGTGGCTGAGATTGCAATGGCCGCCGAGATGGCCACTCCGGTAAAGAGCAGGGCTCCCGCCATAGCTGCGGAGATAACGCCGACCGTCTTCGTTTGCATGGTCCCCTTCTTAGGGGTCAAGTAAGAACCCGAGGGTGCCTGGGCACCTACTGTGTGAGGCGCCGCCCGGTTTCCGGACTTGACTTCGAAGCAACTACGGGACCAGGGAGCCGATAGGTTCGCTCAACAAGCAATCTTTTTCGGCCGGGGGCGGATTCCCTCTCCGCTGAGGTCAACGCCATGGCAACTCTGTAGCTAGACCAGTCGCTGCGCCCGAGCACGAGGAGGCCCCTGGCTACGTCGACATGGCCGTCGATACTCACATGAGGTACCTACGGCAACAGCTCCAAGCGATCGCTGATGCCGAAAAGGGCTTCTGAACTCGGCTTTTGTAGATAATCGTCCATATCTTGAATCGAACGTCTCAAGGACCGGACATCACTGCTACCGACCGCTGAGACGGCAGCCTGCAAGGTATCCAGCAACGGGCCGTCTTTCCAGCTAGGGCCGACGCTAGAGCGTCCGGCCGGTGAGAGCAATGGTT
>CAWJKT010000026.1:0-5185 GCA_963843375.1 uncultured Pseudomonadota bacterium | reverse complement strand
ATTGGGCGGGGAACTACACGGGATTGGCGGCTTTCGCCGCCGGGGTTGTTGGCGCTTTGGGACAACTTGCCACCCGGCGTTTGCCGGCGGCGCAGAAAGCGCAATAAAGGACTTAGAGCGGTACGGATCAGAGTAGATACACATTTTTGATATTAACAAACTTTAAAATTCGCTAATTGGGTTTAGCGTAAGGAGAAAATAATTATGAAAAACGGAAAAATGAAATTGGGTTATTTTGGATTTCTCACGGCCTTGGCATTATTCATCTCTGCCTCACAGCTCTTTGCCGCGGGCAAGACCCAGGTGACCTGGTATGGGCAGTCCGCGTTTAAGATCGTGACACCCAATGGACATATTCTTTTCATCGATCCATGGCTTTTAAATCCCATGAATAAGCATGGAAAAGAGGATTTGGCTTCCATTGATAAAGCCGACCTGATTCTCGTATCTCATGGGCATTTTGACCATGTCGGTGAGGCTGTCGAGATTGCTAAAAAGACCAAGGCGCGCCTTGTTGCTACATTGGATCTCGGGGCGAATCTTAAGACTTATGGCGGATTTCCCAAGGATCAGGCTGGCTATGATACGTTAGGTAATTTTGGCGGCACTTTGTCCTTTTTCGACGACGAAGTGAAAATCACATTTGTTCCCGCCGTTCACAGTTCGTCGTTAAACCGGAAGGATTTGGGATTCGGGCCGGATGATGATGAAAATCACTGGGCAGGCGCCCCTTCGGGTTTTGTGATTAATATCCAAGCGGGTCCCACCATTTACCATACGGGCGACACCGATCTGTTCGGAGACATGGCTCTGGTAAGAAATTACGGAAAAATTGATCTGATGCTCGTCTGCATTGGCGACCATTTCACGATGGGGCCCAAGGGAGCCGCCGAGGCCGTGAAGCTGGTTTCACCGGTGAGGGTGGTTCCCATGCATTACGGAACCTTCTTACCGATGATGACGGGCACCCCCGAGCAATTTAGGGTAGAGCTAAAGGCACTGGGCCTTGAGAAAAAGCTCCACCTTATGACCGTAGATCAGCCCGAGTACTTCTAATGCCAAGAATAATATTATTTGCGCTCACAACCCTATTTTTGAGTTTCGCACCACAGTTTTCGTCAGGAGCCGAAATGAAACCTATTCCTCTTGTTTTGACACGGATCAATGAAACCTTTTATCAAGCGACGGCTGCCTTGGTCGTTGATGTCTTAACTGGAATGGGGCATTCGGTCAAAGTGGTCGATGGCACTCATACCAGCGCCTATGGCGCGGTTAAGGATGGAACGGCCGATCTTTGCGTCGGATTCTGGCTGCCGACCGGACATGAGCAGGCGTGGAATCGGGTCAAGGATTCAGTCGTCGAGTTGTCCACGATCTACGAAGGGGCGCGATTCTATTGGGCCGTACCCAGTTATATACCTGAGTCCGAAGTGTCTTCCATTGAGGATCTGGCGAAACCCTCGGTCAGCGCAAAAATGATCAAGACGATTCGGGGCCTCAGCCTGGACGCCACGATTACGACAGAGTCCATCAGCGCCATTGGAGCCTACGGCCTGAAGAGCGCCGGTTATCACGTGATCCCGGGTGAGTTCGCGCCCTGGAAAGAAGCGTTGATCAGCGCGGTCAAAAATAGGGCCTGGATGGTAGAACCCTTGTGGGAACCCTATTACTTCAACCGGGTTTATTCGTTGAGGCCGCTGAAAGATCCCCGGAATCTGTTCAAGGGCAGGAATCGCGTCATTCTTGCCGCGCATAAGGGGGTTCGGGAGAAACTGCCCCAAAAGACAATCGATGCGCTGAATCGGATGCGGGTTACGCTGGATGACATTACGGATATGGACTTCGATATCAATGTCCATTCGGTTACACCGGAAGTCGCCGCCAGAAATTGGATCAACCAGCATCCCGATCAATTCAAGAAGTGGCTTGGCCATTAATGGCGGAGATGGGGAATGAGAGCCTTATTTAAGCCCGTCGCCGAAATGGTTAAAAATACTTGGGATATTTTTTGCGGACAAAGTCCGCGACATGTTTGAAAACAACGGATAATTCCACACAGGAAACCGGGGGCCTGGCCTACATTTTCCGCTTTAGGTTCGTCTCCTTTCCGCGGTGTCCATTTTTTCGGAGGAAGTCCAGTCTGCCCCATTTGTTAATTCGGCGCTGGCGAAGATCTAAGCGGACTTTTCATGTCCGATCACCACGATCAATGGCGCCAGAGTGAGCATTCCCAAGCAAACCGGCAGCGAAACACCGGTTTGGTTCAGGACATAGGATATTGTCAGCACTGCCAGCGCCAAGCCCCAAAAAATAAAGTAGAACCGGCCCCACTTGAGAAATGAAAGATAGTTAATAATAAATACAGAGGATATGTAAAAGGCCACCGGGATAGCCGTTACGGCCAAGGTTTCCCCTGAGGACAGCTTCGAAATTCCTTCCACATATTTGCCCGCGACCTGTAACCCGGCACCCATCGCGACGATCGACGCGAAAATCAAAATGTGAAAAATGCCCCAGATGTAGGCTCTTTCGCGCCGTTTCTTCAGAAGCGCCCCGAACGGATTCAGGAAATAAATCCACCAGCACCCGAACGCGAGTCCCACACAGGCTGTGGCAATAAGGATGGGCTCCAGGCTCCAGCCGTGAAGTTCCACGATGGCATTGGTCATGGCCACCGCGCCATAGACGCCTTCCCCGAGGGCGATCATGGCCAGGCTGCTGTATCTTTCGGCGATGTGGTTCGCGTGCCAGGGGTAAGCGCCCCATTTCCAATAGAAGGCGCTGGGAACCATGAACTCAATGCATCCCAACAGGGACATAAACAACAGGGCTTCTCGCAAAGGGGGCGCCCAGAAGACTAAGACGACCCACAGGACCTGCGCGACGAATACCACCGCCGCGTTGGCGAGCAGCGCGCGCCGCCGGATCGGGTCAAACCGGGCGGCGCAAAGCCACAGGAAAATCATGGCCAGCCGCATGATGACGTATCCGAGCACCATGACGCTGTTATCGAGGCGCAGGCCCGTTTCTACCGATTGAAAAAGCCGCGGCAAGCCTAGGGTGAACACAATGACGCCCACGATGTGGATGAAGGTGGCGATCCGAAATAAGACGTCGTCCGTGTCGTAGGCGGAGGCGAACCAGGAATAACTCATCCAGGCCCAGCAGACGCCCCCCATGGCGATGGCGAAGGAGAGCAGCGCCGGGGAGAATTCGCCGCGCGCCAGGAGAAGCGACATTTGCTGGCCCACCACCGCCAGACTGATGGCGAAAATCAGGTCGAAAAACACTTCCAGGGGACTGGAAACCCGGTTGGCCTCATTGATATCGCGCCCGGACATTTTTTTGGGACGACGGGACTCGCTCATCGCTTATTTCCCCACGAACAGGTCAAGTTGACGTCCATAATTTCTCATATTTTTATATTCTACCCATTTTATCAATATTTAAATTCATTCAACGGCGCGAAAAAGAAAGGCTCGTGGGCACCCTCTTTCTTTTCGTCTCATCCCCAGCTATCGTTTTTCCAACGTAAAACATTACCAGCGGGAGCGTTTGTGACCCATTATTCAGACATAGCAGGAAAGCGGATACTTATCACAGGGGCGACCAGTGGGTTGGGATTAGCCATGGCTCAGGCTCTCTTGATGGAGGGTGCCAAAGTCTTAGTAAGCGGGAGAGAACAGGCAAAAATCGATAAAGTCGTCTTATCTTTTAAATCGCTTTCCGGAGAGAGTATAGGGGCTCTCATCAATGTTCGGGATGAGCAATCGATTCAAAAGGCCGTTAGCGATATGGTCCGTCTCTGGGGCGGCATTGATATCTTGATCAATAACGCTGGAATTGGGATGAGAACAGTAAATCCTCAATTTTTAACCAATCCCAAGCCCTTTTGGGAGGTTTCTTCAACGGGATTCCGCGATCTCATCGATACGAATCTTACGGGATATTTTTTAGTGGCCAAAGAAGTGATTCCCCATTTTCTAAAATCCAAAGCTGGAAAAATTATTAACATTACCGTGAATCAGGAAACTATGAGACGAAAGGGATTCATACCGTACGGACCCTCTCGGGCTGGAGCTGAGTCTCTTTCCCAAATCATGGCCCAAGATTTGGGGCCCTTGGGGATCACAGTGAATATGCTCTTGCCAGGTGGCGCAACGGATACTGGGATGATCCCGGAGGCATTTCCGGCCGAAAAGAGAACACAACTCTTACGTCCCGAAGTAATGGCGGAGCCCATTCTTTTTTTGTGTTCAGATCAGTCAAATGGAGTTAATGATGAACGAATTATTGCTAAGGATTTCGCTGAGTGGAAAACGGAATGGCTCGTTCGAAATAAAGTTAAATAAATTTCTCTTTTGTACAAATTAAAATATATTTAGTTTCTGAAGGTTGTCTCTAGTCCGCGACGGGGACCCCGAGTGGACATAATTTAAAGGTGATTTGAAGTTAAACCGGAGAATTCCGAGAGCAACTTGTGGGGTTGTTTTCTGAAACCGGCCGGGGACGGTGAAGTGTTTTGAGTTTTGTGAGCGGATGTCCTTTGGGAATCGCTAGCGCGATATGGGGTTTGCTGACGAGAAGCCGGTCCAACTCTGGATCATTCTTTGGCGCGTTATTAACGAAGCCAGCGTCGATGGAGCCGGAACGAATGGCCTCTAACTGCTCCAAACTCCTCGCTGGTTGAAGCCACATCGGGCCACCTCGCGTTTCAGCCCTTCTGCCTCATCTTAGCCGCTAGCAAGCTCCGGACATCTTCTATAAAGCCTGCAAGCTGCGGGGATTTATTGTCTTTTCTCCAGGCAAGAGAGAAGTGCAAGGGAATGTTCAAATCGGCAACGGGTTTAATTACTACGCCATTGGGGCTTCGGAAGTGCGCTTTGCCACTGACCCATCCCATGCCTATTCCCGCTGCCACGAGGCTTAGGGTTGTCGCCTCGTCAACTGCTTCTTGAACGATTCGAGGAGATCCCAAACCTCCAGTGAAACACTCGGAAAGCAGGAGATCATAGAAGAAGGGAGCTACGATCCGAGGATACCAAACAAAAGGTACTTCCTTTAAATCACGGAGACGAAGAGTAGTCCGCTTGGCGAGCGGATTTGTCTTAAGCAGGGCTAATTCTGTTTTTTGGTTCTCGATGAAAAGATGATCAAGTTCCGAATCTACTTTAGGCGGGTTATT
>CAWJKT010000025.1:0-22258 GCA_963843375.1 uncultured Pseudomonadota bacterium | reverse complement strand
TATAAAATTCCCTCTGCCGAATAAGCTGGATTAACCAGACCAAAATTCGGGTCGGTGTTAGGAATAAGTGAAGATCCAACGAGACTGTTATTACTAAGCAAAACTGCGTTTACACTAATGCTCGCGGCCCCAGTACCGTAGAAAAACGGGGTTCCAGTAGTCGATCCGCCCGCCCCGTAACCCGCTTCGTTAAAGGAATTGGTTATATTCAGCACCGAAGTGGCGATTTGATCAACTTGCTCTTGGTAGGACAAGATTGTATTTTGGCCTTGAAGTTCACCGCCCAGGTTACCGCCGGTAATCCATTGGGCCATATTGTTCGGGGTTTCCGATGCATTAGTGTCGTAGTATCCGCCTTCCGGACTTTGTATGGTCACGCCCAGAAGTTCGGGATAATTCGGGTTCTCCGAGTTCGTCTGCAAAATTGCTGCCCCAGACGGATCCACCAAAGTCACACTGCTTCCGCCCAAATAAACGCTTACCGTTCCGGCAACGCCTATGTTCGTTTGGATATTTATCTGTCGAGAAAGCAGATCCAAAGCATAATCTCTTGCATCTAACAAGCTATTGACGTTTGCCGCGCCTTGGGAGTTTAAAAGCTGTTGGTTGATGGAAGACAATTGCTGCAGGAGCTGATTAATTTTGGAAACCGAATTATTGATTTGAGCATTATTGTTTTGTTGCAAGGTAGTCAATTGATCAAACTGAGAATTCGCCAGTTGGGCAAACGCAACGCCCGCGTTTACCACAGCAGCGCTGGTGCCGGTGTTGGTAGCCAAATTACCCCAATCATTTGCAAATGTGGTCAGTGCACCGCTTAATGTAGAAGGTCCATTCACGATATTGTTAATAAGATTTAATATGCCCGAGCCTGCGGAATTGGACAAAATTTCAGCCGATCCCAAAATAGAGCTTTCATTTTGAATTTGGGAATCCAAGAATGAACTACGAAGACTCGTGATCGACTCGACCGCCGGCCCCGAAGAAACAGCTATATTTCCATTCGCGGTCGAAAGAATTTCGGAAGGCCCCGTGCCAAGGTTAACTTGTTGAAGACTACTTACCAAGTATCCATTGGAATCCACCGAAGGATTGGCCAAATTCGAAGCGGTTATATTTTCAAGGAGTTGCTCAACTTGCAATCCTTGGGTAATGGTATAAAATCCCGAATAAGAATTAATCATTCGTCCCCCTTAAACAACTCTGTTAACAAATGACGGCCTGTTTTCTTCCGATGTCAGCTTCAAAGATGGAGAGAAGGATTTTTTCTTCCCCCCAGTTTTTATAATCTTCAAAGTAAAGTTAACGTAAGAAAGGGCATTGTTTAAAAGTTTTTCGTTGCCCTTGTTGGTTTCCTCCATTGACTTGGCGGCGCCAATCAACTCAATCACGCTCGTTTTAAAATCCTCAACTTCTTCAATGGGGCATTTTTTTAAAACACCCTCCAAATCGATTGTTTTCATCCCATTGGCTTTGGCGATCTTGGCCAATAATTCGTTTCTCTCCCCGATCAAAGGATTCAAGGCAAAAACTTCCTTTTCCTCAAGACGAAAATTATCTTTCCAGGAATCCACCTTACTTGAGACTAGCAGTTCTTTTTGTTGAATGGCTAGAACTCCGAGCTTACGGTAATGTTCCGTCTCCTTCTTCAAACATTCAATTAACGAACGAATCAAGTCTTTCACTCGTTATCCTTTGGTATCAATCACTTGGGAACTGACTAAATTTGACGCCAACTTTTCAAAATCAACGGAAAGTTTTCCATTTTGCGCTTCTTGCGCTAATTGATCCACCCTCGCACTTCGGGCATTCGCCGTTTGAGCCAGATTCCTCTGTAATGACTGAAGGACTTCCGCAAAAGAACTCAGTGAGACTGAAGAAGACGGACTTGTATCATTTTCCGAATTGGAATTAAGTTGCTTGTCCGTCTTCAAAGACTGCAGAACCGCTGGAATGTTTTGAAATCCATCTATACGCATAGGTAAACTCCTTGGTTTTCTAAGGAACCTAACGGTTTAAGCCTTAAAAACTTTAGGATAAAATGGTTTAAGGGGAACTTAGAGCGGGGCCAGAAAAGGCTTAAATAAAGCCATTTATACAAAAACCCCGGAAAAGGCCGTTTTAATGGCCCTTATCTTTACGGCGCCGGTCTTTTAGGTACTTGGGATCCCGCGGTTCATGACTTGGAAGCTGCTTTTTGGGCTTAATTTGCTTTATTTTATCGATTTCGCCCTTCATTTCTTCCGATAGCTTTTGTAGGCATTTATCACAAATTTCACCCTGAGAAATCGGCATTCCACAGCTTTCACAACTCAAACCCGTATCGATTTTGACTAATCGAAGACGGTTTTCCCGAACATATCGATAAATTTCTTTGATATCAACTTCGGTGGCTTGGGCTATTTCGGAAGCTGTTGCACTTGGACGGGTAGAAAGGTAGTGGAAAATTTTGAGATAATTATCGTCTTCTTCTTTAATGCAAGCTTGACAAATGTCCCTACTACCTGGAAAAAATGGAAAAACCTTACCGCAACGCGAACAATTCGCCAAACTCATGAAAAGGTTTTTTTATGGGGTACGGTAACGGCTTTTAGTTTTTGATAAATCATTTGTCCCAATCCCACTCCCCCGGCGGAAGCAAGCTGTTGGGTTAAATCTTCATCGTACATGCTTTCAAATATTTCCATTCCTTGTGAGTTACCCAATAAATTCGATTTTTGGACGGATTTTCTCATCTCTTTAAAAACCATCTGCAAAAAAATAGATTCGAAATTTTTAGACACTTGTCGAATTTCAGCATCCGAATGGGTGGGTAATGTGTGTAATGGATTCAAGGATGTAGACGATAGGTTTTTGGTTAAGTGCGATAAACCCGATTGTCCCATCACTACTTGATCCGCCGCTTTAGAGGCCAAACTCGGTTGAAGGGAAAAAGCCTTCTGCATTGCTTCCACTGGGAAAGCCTTTGAAGGATCGGACAGTCCGAACGGCAAAAAAGAAACGGCTTGGGTTGGAAGATTCACTATTAAAGTTCCTTAATTTTAAAGAATATCTAATTCAGCGTGTAATGCCCCTTCTTCTTTGACCGCTTGAAGAATTGAAATCAAATCCCTCGGGGTTGCTCCCACTGCGTTAACCGCCTCAACCACATCCATCAAGGTTGCGCCCTCCGGCAAGACCACCAAATTGCCTTTCTTATCCGGTTCATCAGAACTGATAGTAGTCGTATGCGTGAGTTCATCGTGTCCAAAAACTGCGTCGTGAGTGATTTCCGTCGTCTTTTTAATCACCAATCGGAGATTCCCGTGGGCAATTGCCACAGCGTCAATTCTTACATCTTGTCCAAGAACAACAGTTCCCGTTTTCTCATTAACTACAACCCGATTGGCGGGAGAATCAGTCGCCACCGACGCATCTTCAACGGCAGCAATAAAATCAACAACATTATCACGATAATTAAAGGGGACTTTCACATCAACCTGCCCGCCATCCAGCGCTTTGGCTACTTGTTCGCCAAATTGTTGGTTAAGGGCTTGTGTGACTAAGGATGCCTGGCCAAAATCCGGACGATCCAAAAGGATTGAGATGGTGTCATTATCAACAAAAGTGGAAGGAACTTCCCGTTCCACGGATGCGCCATTTGGCACCCGGCCCACAGTCGTATGGTTAACCTGGATTAAAGGAAACTCTCCCGTATTATCTGAAAAACCACCCACAGCGAGTGGTCCTTGAGCTACAGCATAAACTTGCCCGTCAGGGCCTTGGAGAGGGGTCATCAACAAAGTTCCACCCTGCAGGCTTCTGGCATCGCCGATGGAAGAAACCGTAACATCAATTTTATCGCCTGATTTTAACAGTGGCGCCAATTGGGCCGTGACCATAACGGCACCAACATTTTGGGTTCGAATCTGGTCCGAACTAATTTTGATCCCAAAATTCATCAACATGTTAGTTATGCTTTGCAAAGTAGAAACAACCCTTTGCGTATCACCCGTTCGCTGAAGACCGACCACCAAGCCATACCCAATCAATTGATTTTCCCGAACCCCTTTTACTGTCGCAATGGTTTTTAATCGAACCTGAGCGGACTGGGCAGTCCCAACGCAAAGAACAAAAATCATCAGAAATAATATTTCTTTTTTTTTGCCGATCACAATTTCCTCCAGGTTTTCTAAAAGAGCCCTAACCAACCTAAAACACGGGTTAATATTCCGGGTTGGGCCACCTCCGTCGCGGGGCCCGTACCAGTGAACTTAATTTTAGCATTCGCGATCCGTTGGGAAGAAATCGTGTTTTCCTTGGAAATATCATCCGCACGTATCTCACCTGTAACTTCGATCGTTTGTTTTTCATCATTAACTTCAACATAGCGGCTACCCGAAATTTGATAATTTCCATTGGGTAAAACCGAAAGAATTTTGGCAGTCATTTCCCCCGTAACCGTCGTGCTTCGGCTGGAAGTACCTTGTCCTTGGTGCGCGGAACTAGCTCCAATACCTATCTGGCTAGGTGAATTGAGGACACCCCCGCCGTAGGAGCCTGCACCTAAAAACCCAGACCCCGCCCCCAAGGCCACACTGGCATTTTTGTTATATTGACTTCCAGCCGCTTGAGAAGCAGCGGTATTTTCTTCAATCATTACCGTGATCACGTCGCCGACTCGGCGCGCCCGTTTCTCGGTATAAATGGAATTGGACCCTTCACTTGGATAAAGCGAATCGGCCAAAAGACCTTGATCCACCGCCAAAACTCCGAATCCGATCAAAATCAAAAAGCACATTTTCATTAACATGTCTCCCATCTAACTAATACTTCGGTTCATCGTTTTGAATTAAAACCGTTTTTTCATCCAAAACCTTGGCCCGAAGAACTTTATGCGAATCCGAGTTCTCAACCCGGATAATATCCCCGGCCTTACCATCTTCAACCGCCCTCGCATCCACGGTGAGTTCCACATTTCCAAGCCGCATTATCGCCTGAACTATCTTGCCCCGAGTAATAACCGGGGGATCAAAAATATCATTTACCCGAATAACCGTATCCGGAATTATTGGGGCAGAAGCTTTACGACCCAAAACGTAATTTAACTGGCGAAAACATCCTTGCATTATTTTAGAACTCGGCTCACGAACCAAAGCGATATTTCCAGCAGTAAAAACTTCACCCTTTTCAACCCTTTTGGTCGTTACCACAGCCGGTCGATAAACATCCACCGTCAAGCGTAAAGGCAGTACCTCTATCAAATGGTCGTCCACTTCCAACTCCACTGTCAATAAAACCGCACCGTCGTATTTCCCCGAAAATGACGGTCGAAAATTTGCAGTGACTTTGCCGGCCGGCAAAATTATTTTTCTATTATCCCCATCCAATTTCACTTCAATGTCTTCAGTAGGTTCGTTAATTTCCCCCAAAACAAACGACTTCGCCTCGGGAAGAAGTTCGTCGGAGAAATAAACCTGGCTCTGGGTCAATACTTCCGTTGTATCTGCGCCTTCAAATGCAAAGTCATCCAGGGAAAAACCCTCGCGGCGAAGAACAACCTTAACATAGCCTTGGTTAATCTTGATTCGCTCTCCCGAAGGCGCCGCCCGGCTTACAACTAAACGTCGTACCCTCTCAATCATCGCTCTATTATTTCCAGTTATCTCCGCAACGTCTCCCAAACTCACTTGCGGACCAACAACTGTAGACTTTTCCAATAGATGTATGGTCAAAAGACCTTCATCAGCATATAAAGGAAAAGTCAAACATAAAAAAACCGTTAACCACTTAACTTGCGTCATGCCGCTAATTCAGCATCAGGGAAATTGCTTCATGTCGGCAAGATCCAGCAACATAGTATCAGCGGTTGAAACGGTCTTTGAATTCATTTCATAGGCGCGTTGAGCTACAATCATGTTAACCATCTCGGTTACCACATCCACGTTAGAGGTTTCCAGAGAACCTTGTTGAACCTGGGAAAATCCTATCAGCGCCAGGGGTTCCTACAATAGGATCTCCCGAAGCCGGGGTTTGCAGAAAAAGGTTATTCCCAATCGCGCTAAGCCCGCCCGGATTTACAAAATTCGTTAATTCCAACTGGCCAATTTGGACCGCCTGGGTAGATCCTCCAGCCTGCACCATGACCTGACCAGTCGAGGTGATTTGAATAGAACTTGTTTCTGCAGGAAGCTGGATGGGAGGGTTTAAAAAATAACCATTCGCCGTGACAATGTTTCCGTTACCATCCTGGGTAAAAGAACCATCGCGAGTGTACGCCGTTTCCCCATTCGGAAGTGTCACTTGGAAAAAACCGCTGTTTCCAGTTATTAATACATCCAAAGGATTGTTAGTGTTTTGAATGGCCCCTTCGGTGAAAATTCGTTCAGTCGAAATCGGCATAACGCCTTCACCGATCTGAAGCCCATCGGGAGTGTTTGTTTCGGGGGAAGTGGGCGTCCCAGCCGGTTTCAAATTGCTATAGACTAAGTCCTGAAAATCCACCCGTTGGGCTTTGAACCCCGTGGTGCTCACGTTTGCCAAGTTGTTGGAAATCGTGTCAAGATTCAACTGTTGGGCGGACATACCCGTAGCCGCCGTGTACAGTGACTGCATCATAAAAGCCTCCTCAGGTTTGAAAGCCGGTAATAACTTCAGCTTTCAGTTTTTCCCTCGCCTCAATCGTTCAGCGCTGGAACGGCCCCTGCATAGCAGTCCGGCCGTTTACTTCCACTTACCCAACCATCAAAACCTTGTTAAATTAAACCCTTAAAGTTCCAATTTCAGTTGCGGCCTCTTCACCAAGATGGTCAAAAGTCGAAATGATTCTGGAATTCAATTCATAAGATCGATAAGTATCGATCATATTAACCATTTCAGTGATCGAATTCACGTTTGATTGTTCCAAAAAACCTTGTTGAACTTGAATTCCATCAGGCGCCATATCGACCTTTGTTTTGGGAGTCGTTTTGAAAAGTGAATGGCCAACCTTTGTTAATTGATCAACGTTTTGTACTTTGACGGTTAAAAGCTGATCAAGCGCTTTTCCATCAACGGATATATTTCCCTCTTGGTCGGCAGTCACCTCATTTCCATCAATATATATTTCGCCATTATGGCCCAAAACAGGTAATCCATCTTTAGTAACAAGACGCCCATTATTATCCAAACTAAAGCTCCCGTCTCTTGTCAACAATGTTTTTCCATCTGGATTTAAAACCGAGAAAAAGCCAGGCCCATTCAAGGCAAAATCTAAGGGGTTTTTAGTTTCAAGGTGAGAACCCTGGGAATAATCCGTGGCAACTTCCTGTGGAATAACCCCGCCACCCATAACACCAATATTCGGCCGAATTTCCGCGGTTCCATCCATTACATTCATTCGTTGATCGTGTAATCGGGCGATGAGGTAAGTCGGAAAAGCGATATCGACCTCTCGATTTTGTTTAAAACCAGGGGTTTGAAGATTTGCCAAGTTGTTCGCGATAACGTTTTGGCGCATAAGAGCCGAATCCATACCCGAAGCTGCTATGTAAAGGCCACTGGGCATTTTCTCGCTCCTTAACTAACGGTTTGTTTGATTCGGAACATTTGTCCCGGATGACTGTGCTACGGAATTGAAAGGCAAAGCCACTGCTGATACTTCTTTAGAATGCGCGCTCTCCGTACCATCATTGGAAACGGACGTAAACGTAAAGTAATATCGTTGACCAACTTTTAATTTTCGAACTATATAAGTCGGAACATTTGCAATCGGTTGAGCATTAACTTTATCGAATCTTCCACCAGAAACTTCGGAAACATAAATATTGTAACCCTTCAACCCGCTTTTTGCCGGGTCGCCCCAACCAGCCATGCCTTCTTGTTTGGCAATATCAATTACGCCTTCGTTTTGGACTTCACTTTGTACCACAACTGGAGCCCCCGGTGCAGAGGTAGTCCCCGCCATTACCTCTTGTGAAAATTGACTTTCCACTGGCGGAATTGTATTGGTTACCGAACTTACTACAAAATAATAATGAGTGTTTTTTTCCAAACCCCGTAAGGAATAATAATTGGCTTTAATGGGTCTCTGGTTAATCTTCAAGTAACCCCCGCCAGATGTTTTGCTGAAATAAACGTTATAACCTGATAATGATAACGATGGAGAGTTATTCCACCGAAGCGTGATGATGTCACCTTCAACATAGGCGTTAACTCCCTCTGGAATAAAGCTTTTCACTTTTCCAAGAAAAGAATCGCCAAATCTCCAACTGGCTGAAATCCGATGGGAATCGCCAAGGTACTCAGGGTGGCCGATATAGGCATATTCAATTCCCCAAGTACTGGAACGATAACTTATCCCAGCCGTAAATGCGCCCGGCAAAGTTTCGAAACCGCTATAACCCGTCCGAAGGCCCAGTTGATCCTCGAAAAACCAGCCTTCAATCCCGGTATGAATAATCGTATGATCGCCTAAATTGGGATCGGCAATACTTTCAAATTCACAGGCTGCAATTAGATCGTCATTGAATTCATAACTTGACCCGCCCTTGACGCTAAATGCAACGGGTTCTTCGTTCCCGGCCTGGTATCTAATTTGGGTATCAAGATCCTGCGCACACAATCCAAGGTTAATTTGCTTGCCATAGCGTGGATCCAATATTGGAAGATGGTATAGAAACCCCATATCCAGTCCCGTTCCGCTGGCTTGTTGACCCGGCTGAGTTGCTGAATCGACTCCAAAAAGTTTGACATTTAGTCCAAAAGAAATCGATTTATCGATAGACAAGGGAGCGGCAAATGATCCGTAATAAATTCTTTCATTTTCAGAACCATCCGAAAACAAAAGCTGTTGAGTGGCCAAAGCCCATGCGAATTGGTCGCCAAAAGGTTGGACATAGGCAAAGTCAAATAAATCTTCCTTCCCATTGAGAAGAACCGCGCCCATTCCGGAAATTTCAGGCCTTAAGACTTGGACCAACCCAGCTGGGTTGTAAAATATGGCGTCGCCCGAATCAGCTATCGAGGCAAAAGCCCCACCCATTCCCAAAGGCCGAGCACCGTCGCCCGTAATCCCCCCCTTGTCAAAAGCCGCATATCCTGAAACAACCAGGGAAAAAAGGAGAAGGGTCAGCCCCAGAATTTTATTGAGCATCCGGTTCCACCTTTACGCCATTTATAGAGATTTCTGATAATTGTTTGAGTCTTAACAAATCAATTTTGCCAGATTCATAATTGGCCGCAGCTTCCGTATTGGCTTTCACCGAAAGCACGTTCCCCTGCTGGCCATAATATACATTAATTAACATCGATTTAAAATCCTTAGTTCCAACTGTTTTTACGTCATTTTTCATCACATCGGCGGCTTCTTGAATAACGTAATTGGCGTCGTTTAGCTTTGATTTATAGCTAACAACAAGCATTGGATCCCCATTTGAATCCGGTTCTTTGTGGCTATTTAATCCTTCGCCTGGTGTTAAATTCCGAACCCCTTCAAGTCCTAAGGCCGGATAATTTGTATTTCCTCCAGCTTCTACGGGAGTTGGATTCTCACCGGCAGTCGCAGTCGTAGGGGTCGCTTCTTCGGTTCCCAATAATTGCCGAAGGCTTTGTTGGGCCAATTCGGTTAATTGCTGTCTTTCTTGCGCTAAAAGCGCAGCTTGTTGTTGCCGAATTGCAAAGAGTTTACTTGGATCTTTAGCCGCCCCGGCTTCCGGAGGCGCCAAAATCTCCACTGTTTGGACCGGGGTTGAACCTACATGTTCCAACTGGTCTTGAACTTGGAATGACCAGGTATAAATCCCGGGCGGAAGCGGTTCATATTGTTCATTTTCTCCACTCCACAATAACTTGGTCGGCGGAGATCCACTTCCCCTTAAACCTCGAACCAAATGATCCGTTTGATCATAAATAAGAACACTCCAACGGTTGATATTTACATCTTCCGTCGTATCTAAACTAAAGGTCGCCTTTTCTCCCTGAGAAGGAGTAAAGGCAGCCGGTCGAACAAAAGCGCGCACCTTGGGAGGGGGAATTTCCTCGCCACCCCCAAATTGATAAGTCGCGCCTATATAAAAGGGCTCATAATTAATGCCACCCGTGTCATAGGTTCCAATCTGAGATCCCGCCGCAATATCTGCCGTTGGACTCACCGCCTGCAAATAAGCGGCATCCAGTTCAAAATCACCACCCAAAGCACGGATACTCCCTCCCAGGCTGATATTTCCGGGCGCGCTTAAGGGGGTTGAATATCCCGCACGAATTCCTACCACATCTTTAAAAAACCAGAACTCCGTACCAAAATGCATAATTTTATTATTCGTATTGCCAAAATCCGGATCTGAAATTTGGTCAAAATCAAAAGCAGTAATATTCCGAACCTTAAAGAAATAATTATTTTTATAAGCAATTCCCAGGGTAATTTGGGGCGGCATCTGGAATTCAGACCCCGGGCCAGGATTTTCGAAAACAGGGGTGCCGTCCCCTGGACTAATTAACAACCCATTGGGGTATTGGACGCGACTAACCAAATTATTTAATGCAAGGCCAATTCTAAATTCTTCAGAATACTTGGTGACCGGAATACGGTACAAGATTCCCAAATCCACCCCATACCCAATCACTCGAACCGGATTGGTCAATTGTTCAATGAGGTCGGGATCATTGCCGAAATAGTCAATGTAATCAGGGTCATTGGTGACCCTTTTGATGCTGATTCCGACCAAGAAATTCCTTACCGCCGGTAGCCTAGCGGCATAAGAGAGTTCAATAACACTTTCTTGAAAAGTCGGATTTAAAAGATAACTTCCTTCCGAAGCTTGATTGGAATTTATGGTTGTATTTCCGGCAAAAAGATCACTTTGCGTATGATATGGACGAAATAAGGAAATCCCGAAGGTATTATCCTTCGCCACCGGGATAATAATCTGCAAAGAAGCGTACCAAGGAAAACCAAAACCCGGACTGTTACTTGGCGAAGTGGGAGTCGCAGCAACATAATCTTGATTCCGATAAAAATAATTAGGAGCACTGGAGAGAGAAATTTCATAGGATGATATTTGAGCTAACCCAGCAACGTTCCAATAAGCGGCTGATGCATCGTCCGCAACCGCCACAAACGCCCCCCCCATACCAATTGCTCTGGGGCCGATACCAAAAGTGTATGGTTGTCCGAATATTGGTGTGGTTTGGGCAAATGCCCCAGTCGCATTCCCGCAGAAAAACGCCAAGAGCAAAATCAAATAACGCCCTAAACAATTCGGTTTTAAAATCAATAAATGTAAAGACTTTGAAATTTTTCGCACCGTTTAAATTGTCCTTCTCGCGCCCCAAAACCGACGCGGTCGAATTGATCAGGATGTCTTTTTTTTCAATCCCGCTTCTGCTTTATAAACCGCAACTAAAATTTCTGCCACTACTTGATACAGCTCACCTGGAATTTCTTGGTTCAAATTTAATTGATCCAACATCTCTACCAATAACTTGTCTTCCACAATCGGTATTTTATTTTCTCGTGCCAATTCAATTAATCGTTCAGCAACTCCTCCCCGTCCCTTCGCAACGACCTTGGGAGCCGACATCGCTTCCCGATCATACTGAATAGCTACCGCAGTCTTTCGTGTCGTTTTCTTTCGGCGCCGCGGTTCCGGACTCAACAATCACCCCTTAACATTTAAGCGAAAACCCTCGGGGATTCGAAATGCATTCTTTAAAAAAACCGTTGGAGTCATCAAGTGAAAACCCGCGTCCCTAAGGTTTTTTTCAACATTATTAACTATTTTTTTAAACACATCATTTTCTATATGCACAATATCGGAAAAAACTTGTATGGCCACTTGACGACCTTTCATATAGATGCTCCACTGAAGCTCGCCCAGTTTCTCGGTGTGAATATTGAAAACAAAATAAATTGCCGGTAAAAAATTTTTTAAAAATTCATCTTTTTTCTTTTCAACGTAAACCCTTAAAGATGCACTCGCGTCTTTACCCCCAAATCCTAACGGTAAAAAAGCATGTAACTGCAATCCCGGTTCCTTGAATTTGACCTCTTGGGATTCCAAGTTATCTTTTGTTACTTTCACATTCTCAACATTCGTCAAGACGTGAACTTCATCGCCAACCTTTATACCTCTTGCGCCACGAACAGATATCTGTTGTCCATCCATTAAATTCACGATGTATTTCCCAGGCCCGGTAACTTTTCCAATGATTCCAAGGTTTGAACCCGGAATTTCAGAAAACTTCCCCATCGTAAAAAGTTCCTTATTCGGGCCAATCACCTCTATCGAATAATATTTTTGCATCAAACTTCCTTAACCAAGCACTTGTAATAAGATTATATTTTAATTTAATCTCCGTTCAATTTGGCGTCGCGAACCGATTCACGCGCAAATTCAAAATCAACTGAACTTCCGCCCGGCTAAGCTTCGTACGCTGGATGATTTCATTGGTTTCCTTCCTCAAATCCGCCAACCGATAAACTTCCCTCACCAAATCGGAAGAAACCCCCATGTTTTTGGCGCCGCCATTCAACTCAATATCCATTGAAGGCTTTTGTTGTCCGCCATTAATCTTCGTAGCGGATTTTTTCAACCCCATGTCAGAAATTGCCGAAGAATCCCGGGCTTGCGAAACAACTCTTGAATCTTTCATTTTCGCCGCCTCAATTACGTTTGTCTTTTCTTCCAGCCGCAGGCGCTCTTGGTTCAATTCGTCCGAAATCTTATTCACTTTAGTCAAATCTTTTTGAAACTTGGAAATAGTTTTTTTGAAGCTCTCCGTTTTCGTCTCGGCCTCTTTAACTTGTTCCTGAATATTATCCGACACTTCCTTCCCCAGTTGTTTGAGCGTCATTAAAAGTTCTTGAAGGTTGTCTCGGATTTCCTGAACTTGAACGTCCTTCAAAATATCAGAGTCTTCCTTCTTCTTATCAGTTTGATGAACTGAAAAATGAAATAAAAATAAAATCCCAAACAATAAAACCACATCGAAAATTATTTGTAGAATTAAAAAGAAATCCACATTCAATCCTTATATCAATTTGAGTAAATCCGCATTCCAGAGGCCATCTTTTAAATTAAATCTATCGATCAATAGATTAAGTAAAATCGACAAAACTAATTTCCTCTGAAAGGGCCAACTTTTACTTCGCCATCGGACTCGGTCAGAGTGCAATACTTTAATTCCTCGGAAATTTGACGGTTGGCCTTGTTAATGGTAATTTTTACTCCCGTATGAATAACGCCCATGCAGGTAACCTTTGCGTGCCGACGGCGGTCATCGGCTCCTTCATGTTCTCTCTTTTCTAAATCTTGTTTCTTTTCGGCCATCATTTTCGTATCGGCCATGAGTTTGAATTGCGCTCTTGTTAATTTCGTCAAAAGCTCTTTTTTCTCCGGGGGGAGATTGCCACCCATTTTCACTTGCAAATCTTTTAAAAACTGAATTCCTTTTTTAGTTTTATCTAGGTTTTCAACGGCTGACTTTAATTCGGTCTCCATTTTTTGAAGTTCGTCCCGCAATCCAACCGCCTCACCAACAATGACTTCTGTAGGGGTTGCGAAGTTAGAGCCCATGGAAGCCGCATTAACTTCCTCACCCGCAATTACTTGCCCTCCGACAATAACGCCTTTTTTACCCGCAACGGTCACCTTTTTACCGACGGTGACTTTGCTATGCATGATAGCTTGCCCGGAAGTTAAACTTCCGCCGATCTCGACAATGGCGTTTCTGATATATTTGATATTCGCGTCACCGGCGCAGGTAATTTTTGCTTTGTCGTTCCCGCTAACCCCTCCCGCAATTGAGAGTTTGCCGTTACATTTCAATTCCGCTCCTTCAACAACGCCATTAACCACAAGGTCTTCCCCAGCAAAAACTTTAAATCCATCTTTGACATCCCCGCGCACTATGACCGTACCAATAAAATCAATATTGCCAGTAGAAAGGTTCACGTCCCCGGGAATTTCATAGAGCGCTAGTACAGATATCTTGTTCTCTTTAATGATTACCTGGCCATCGGTATCCGCTATCCACTCGTCTTTATTATCAGGTGAAGCCACAACACCTTTTCCCATAGTGACATCAATGTCTTTTCCATCCACAGCCGCAAGCGCTTTACCCGTGACCGTCATACCAGATAAGCCTTTTGTGGGTGGAATTTTATGGGCTAATATCGTTCCTTTTGCAATATTGTCAATTTTGTGAACGGCTCGATAATCGATTCGGCCATCATCGGTTTCTTCCGGAACAGGAGCTTGGGGCGTTTCCTCAGCCTTTTTATAAAGATATTCAATCCTGGCATCTTCCCCATTAGTAGTTGGGGTGCCAAAAGCAATATCCATTTCGATGGGTTCGTTAATGTTTTTAGTTTCTTCGAATTGGGATAGTTTGGCTGAAAGCTCCGCCATTCGATTTTCATCAATTCCATAAACAACATTTCGGCGTTTAAAGGCATTTCTGACATCATCAATATTAGTGAAATGATCGCTCTCTTTTTGCGGTGGAACCACCGTTAGTTTGGCCGACATTTCATCATCACTTATCTCAACAAAAACTTGTTCTTGCGTCCCATCACTTTTTTTGTCCATAATTTTTTGAGGCCGACCCGAGGCCTGAACGACAGCTTGATTAATAACAGAAGGATTATCGACCGACATATTTTTCTTTTGAAGCTCACCTTTAACTTGTTCCAAAGTGACCCGAGTTCCTTTGCCGGAAGGAGGGAAAACCGTCAAATATACCCCATCACTTTCGGTAGTGATGGTCGTGTATCCGTTCGCGTCCTTGAGTGTTGCCATGCTTCCTCCTTTCGTCCACTAATTCTTGCAACCGAAAAACCGCCATGTGATGAATCTGACAGATTCGGGATTCACTTACCTTTAAAACCCTACCTATTTCTTTGAAAGTAAGCAATTCCACATAATAAAGTTGAAGAACCTTTTGTTCTGAAGCTCCCAAGTTTTTAAGCGCTTCGGCAACTTGGTCAATTTTCTCTTGTTTCTCAACTTTATCAAGAGGATTCTCGGCACTTGCATCCGCAATAACATCAGCCCACGAACCATTTTCTTTCCCGTCCCCCATTTCAGCATCTAGGGACAAAAGGTTGAGCATGTTTATTTCGGCAATCCAATCGTACAAATCGTTTAACGGAATACCCAGGGTTTTAGCCGTTTCTTCCGCACGCGGAGACCTTCCTAATCGGCCTTCCAGTTTTCTTTCCGCTTCTTGAATCGCCCTAGCTTGTTTGCGTAAGTTTCTCCTTGCAAAATCTAAATTTCGAAGCTCATCTACCATTTGGCCCCGAATCCGATATCTTGCATAAGCTTCAAATGCCCTGCCTGGATTGATACTTTTTTCCTTTGGTGGAACAAAATGATCTAAGGCTTGCAAAAGGCCAATAACACCTGCTGAAGCAAGATCTTCCTTTTTTTCCCAATAAGCTCTCAAAGGCAATCGGGCCAGCATTCTTCGGGTTTCAGCTTCCACTAAAAAAAAATAAGTTTTGGCCAACTCCTCACGGGCCTGGCATATCCATTTTCTTTTTTAAATGGCGCGCCCAGATTGAATTTAAAATTTCTTCGGACATCTTCTCCAACTATTGCTTATCAGGGGAAAGCTCAGGAAAGACAAAATCCACCGATTTCCCTTTTCCCGCTTCATTGTCTAAAACCGGATTTTCTTCAGATGAAATAATGGATTCCGATGTTTCTTCCATAGGGGTACTTGACGGTGCCTCTCCCACCAATGGAATATCAGTAACCAATTTTCCAAAATAACGTATACAGAGCCACATAAGAATCGCTCCAAAGAAAAATCCCAAAAAAGAGGCAACTAAAAACACAAAAACTAAAACGTCCATTTCCATACCTTCATAGGCTCCAACCAATGAAGCAATCAAAAAGCCTGTAACTGAACCGGCGGAACCACCCACCAATAACATTTGAAAAGAACCAAAAGGTTTCTCTTTTGTAATTTCGTAATAAAGGCGATCTTTTTCACGTCTGGCCATTGTTCTCTCCTGCTCCTTGATATTTATCAAACATTAAGTTCTTGTCATCATAAACAATATCAATTTGACTTTTACCCTCAACCCGTGACCCCAAACAACCATTTTCAAATTCAAATCTTATTCGTTGCCGCTAAATATTTTTGTGACTTTTTTAAAAAACTGAAGCAGATTTCCTTCACCCGCTTGAGCTTTTCCCGACAAAAGAATTTCCGCTAACCGGTTCAAATGAACCGCAGCCGGACTTAATTGCGAAGACAACAGCACTGGTTTTTGTTCTTTTACCGCCCTGACCATTCCAGCATCGCGGGGAACAAAACCAATATATTCGACATTTAAATTTAAAAATCTTTTAGATAATACCACCAATTTTTTTCCCGCTTCGTCAGCTTCCATCTGATGTTCGGCCATGTTCACAACAACATTGATAACGGGACTTTTCTTTTCGCGAAAAAGGATTTTGATCATTCCATAGGCATCCATCAAAGCCGTGGGCTCCGGAGTGGTAACCACGATAACCTCTTCGGCCGCTAAAGCAAAAGCCAGGACGTTGCGGTGAAGACCCGCACCCGTATCAATAAGAATAATTTCTGCCTGGTGTTGCAATTCTAATAGAGCGTCTAAAAATTTGCTCCGTTGGTTTTCATTTAAATCGGCAAGTTCCTGGACGCCTCCAGATCCAGAAGCAACCAAATGAATTCCACCAGGCCCTTCAACAATAATTTCTTTGAGATTCTTTTGCCCGTTCAAAACATTCAAAAGAGTGAATTGTGGGATAATGCCAAGCATTACATCAACATTTGCAAGGCCCATATCTGCATCATACAAAAGAACTTTCTTCCCCCGATTGGAAAAGGCTAAAGCCAGATTCACGGAAATATTTGTTTTACCCACTCCCCCTTTACCGCTTGTAACAGCGATCACCCGACATTGGGGTGTAGGAGTCAAAAGCTTACCTAAAGAATCCGAGCTATTGATTCTTCCTACTAACTGACGAAGGTTTTCGGCTTGATCCTGCAAAGCTTCCCCCTAGCTTAAAAGCATCCTAGTTATTCGTTCGGACAACGATTGAATTTCCGGAAGTTCCAAATCGTCCGGAACATTTTGCCCCGTAGCATAATAAGAAAGTGGTATTTGAAAGTTATTCATCAGATTTAAAAAAGCCCCGTAATAACGAGTTTCATCCAATTTCGTGAAAATCATCCGGTTTATTGGTACCGCTGAACCAAACCTTTCAATTATTCGAATCATGTCAAAATACTTAGTTGTAGCGGATAAAACCAAATGAATTTCATCTGGTTGGCTCCGAGCGATAAAGTGTTTTAGTTCATCGAGTTGTTCGTCGCTCGAAGGACTCCGGCCTGCCGTATCGACTAAAACCAAATCCACATTCTTATATTTGGCCAGAATTGCTGATATATCCTCCGCTGAATCCGCAACATCCACCGGGATTCCCATGATTTTTCCATAAGTTTTTAGTTGTTCGGTCGCCGCGATACGGTAGGTATCGGCGGTTACCATGGCTACTTTTTTTCGTTCCATAAGACTATAACGGGCCGCCAATTTGGCCAAGGTTGTAGTTTTACCCACTCCTGTTGGGCCAACAAAAGCTATAACACGTTGAAAATTAACATCAGGCGCAGCCGGCGCAATTTTGACAGCCCCAGCCACGAATCGATTGGTCCAAGCGAAAACCTCCCCGGTTTTATCCGGATCAATTCTATCCGCAATCATTCCTTTGACCATTTTTTGAATAAGAAAATCTTCCACTTCTTGTTTCGCAAATTTTTTTTTGATCTGATTAAACCCTTCCGAAAGAACCCCTGTGGAATCTGTTTGAGTTAAGTCCCGGAAGGCCGTCGCGACACTGGATGTTTTCATTTCGTTTAATTCTCTTTGAAGAGCCTTCACTTTTGCACGAGCTGGATCCAAAGAACCCAAAGGAGAATAAACTGGTGGAGAGGACCCGATAGTTGCCGGTGGACGAACCGAAGTTTCTCCCCGATCAACTACGGATGGAGCCGAATGAATTGTTGTTTTCTTTTTAACCACATCATCCAAAAGATTCAAATCAATACCAGCGGTAATTTCGGCCATGGGCCGTCCAAACAACCCCAAAACCCCACCTTTTCGAAAAGTTTTTGTGTATAAAATCACAGCTTCTGGGCCCAAATCCTTTTTCACTTTAACGAGGGCTTCTTGAATGGTGGGGGCTTCGTATCTTCTTATTCTCATTCGCCTGCCTCAATTACACCGGCGGACTGTATTTCAGTCCTAGGTAAAAGTTCGCTAAAAGATAGCACTGTCAAATGGGGAATAAATCTTTCGATTAATTTTTTAAAATATGGCCTTACGTTAGGGGAACAAAGAACCAGAGGCTGGCGGCCCGAGCCAGCCATTTTTTCAATTCCCGACGAAAGACTTCGGAATATTTGTTGAATAAACCTCGGATCCATCGCGGTGATAGATCCACTTTCGGCCGCTTGAACTGAATCCATAATTCTTTTTTCAAGGTTTGGATCTAACGTCAAACCATAAACTTTTCCGTCTGCCGCCTGATGCAATTTGGTAATGGACCTAGATAAGCCCTTTCGAGCATATTCCGTCAACAACTGAACATCTTTTGTTTCACGAACGTGATCTGCCACCGCTTCAAGAATACTCTCTAAATCTCGGATTGGTATGTGCTCTCGCAAAAGATTTTGGAGGATTTTCTGAAGATCCCCTATAGATAATTGGGCAGGAACTAACTCATCCACCACTGTTGGCGCGTCTTTTTTGACCGCATCCACTAATTTAGAAACACTTTGTCGGGTCAAGAATTCATGAGCTTGATTACGAATCACCTCGGTTAAATGGGTAGCGATGACGGTCGATACATCCACCACTGAATATCCAGCTTGTTCCGCTAACCCTTTTTCCTCATCGGTAATCCAATAAGAAACAAGATTAAAGGTGGGTTCTTTTGTCTCTATACCCTGAATTTTCGGCATATTTGACCCTGTTGACATTGCCAAAAGATGGCCGGGCATTATTTTCCATTTCGAAACTTCAACCCCTTTAATTTTGATCACATATTCGGAGGGTTGTAATTGCATATTGTCACGAATTCGAATAGGCGGAACAACCAATCCCAAGTCACTGGCCATTTGCCTACGAATACCCGTAATTCTTTCTAAAAGGTCTCCGCCTTGAGCTTCATCAACTAACGGAATAAGGCTATATCCAATTTCCACTTCCAAATGATCCACTTGAAGAAGCGAGGTGACATTTTCAGGCTCTTTCTTTTTTTCCGTTCCCATTTGAGCTTTTTCTTTTTCAGCAACGGTTTCTATGTCCTTTTTCAAGGCTTGTTCAACAAAATAAGCAAGGGATCCAGTCAAAATCGAAATAAAAATGAAAGCAAAATGCGGTAAACCAGGAACAAGGCCCGCTCCAAAAAGAACCGCGGAAGCAATCCATAACGCTCTTGGTTGGGAAATAATCTGACGGACCAAATCCGTTCCAAGATTGCTATCTGACGCGGCTCTCGTAACGACAACACCGGTGGCGAATGATAAAAGCAAAGCGGGTATTTGCGTTGCCAGTCCATCTCCAATGGTTAAGAGACTGTATCGCTGGAGGATTTCTCCCAATGTCAATCCACTTTTAAAGAACCCAACTGCTAACCCGCCCAAAATATTAACAATCACAATGATAATGGCGGCAATAGAATCTCCCCGCACGAACTTACTAGCACCATCCATGGCACCGTAAAAGTCCGCTTCTCTTTCAACTTCCTTGCGTCGTTTCCTTGCCTGATCATCCGTAATCAAACCGGAATTCAGATCCGCATCGATAGCCATTTGTTTTCCTGGCATAGCATCCAATGTAAACCGGGCAGCCACCTCAGCGACACGTTGCGAACCACTGGTGATCACAACAAATTGAACGATAATTAAAATGAGGAAAATGACAAACCCTACCCAATAGCTTCCACCGATCACAAAAGTACCAACCGTCTCAATCACTCGACCGGCCGCGGCAGAACTTTCGTTTCCATGCAATAGAATCAACCGGGTGGCTGAAATATTAAGGGCCAAACGAAAAATAGTGGTTATTAAAAGCAAGGTTGGGAAAATTGAAAAATGCAACGGTTCCAAAGTGTACATCGTGATTAAGGCCACAACTAAAGCCATCGTAATATTAAAGGAAATCAAAACATCCAAAAAGATTGGAGGAAGGGGAATGATTAACATCAAAACAAACAAAATCACAACGAACGCAACAAACAAGTCGCTGTTTTTTTGAATTGTATTCATCGCCGTTGCTTCTGCCATGGCTTCCTCTCAAAAAATCCAGTGACCTAATAATTGGAATGAATGAGTATTGTAACCGCAATTTTCAATTTCTTCATTCATCCTTTTAATCCATTTATTAGCAATTTTAACCTTATATCACCGTTAAAAAGCAGTGGCCGTTCCGGCACTTCGTTTATTCATACGATAAACGAATGCAAGAACTTCAGCGACCGCCTCGAATAGATCAGGGGAAATTGGAGCGCCGACAGGACATTGTTTTAAAAGCGCCCGGGCCAAGGGAGGGTTTTCGACAATTGGAACATTATATTTTTTGGCCATTTCTTTAATTCGCTCAGCAATTACCCTTTCTCCTTTTGCTAGGATCATTGGAGCTTGCATTCCCTCTTTATATTCCAAGGCGACAGCAACGTGTGTCGGGTTCGTAATAACCACATCTGCGCGGGGAATAGATTCAAACATACGACGTCGGGCCATCTCCCGTTGAATTTGCCTAATTCGGGCTTTAATCATTGGGTCGCCTTCGGATTGCTTAAATTCATCCCTAATTTCCTGCTTAGTCATCATTAAGCTTTGATCATATTCCCACCTTTGATAAAAATAATCCAAAAGCGCTAGTGCCATTAAGGCAAAAATAATCCAATCCAATATTTTTAGTGTCAAAGCCCCAACAAAAGATAAAGCCGCGGCGCCCTGCATGTCCATCGTCGGCACCAGTTCAGGCAATGCGTTCTTTACACCCCAATAAGCAATACCTCCAATAATTGATAACTTCAAAAGCGATTTTAGAATTTCGATTGCCGACCTTCTCGAAAACAGCTTTTGAAATCCCCCAATTGGATTTAAATTGCTCAACTTAGGTGTAAGAGGCTTCAGACTGAATAAGACTCCGACTTGTAGATAATTAATCAGTAGGCCAACCGCTAATACCGTGCCCAAAACAGGTCCAACAATTTTAAAGATCTGTCCCATATAAAAAAGAGCCATGGAATAGATATTTTCCGTGCCGAATGAAGTGTTCATGTTTTGATAAGTAAAAACGGCAAGGTTATTCATCGAATCAACCATATAAGACCCACCGTATCGAAAGGCCGTTAATGCCGCTAAAAGAACAAGCGCAGAATTAACTTCCACGGAACGAGCAATTTGACCCTTTTCTCGGGCTTCTTGCTTTCGTTTCGGCGTCGCTTTTTCACTGCGTGATGGGTCGGCCATAAATTCCTGGGTTTAAAGTATTTTATTTATGTGATGCTATCTCATGGCTTGGACTAGAACTGCCAAATCCCTGTACATCCCCTTAAACAAACCCTCCATCATGAACGTAAAAAAACTCATCGATACGGCGGAAATGAGTAACCCAACGCCCAAATTCAAGGGCATTCCAACTATAAAAACGTTCATTTGCGGAACCGTACGAGCAACTATTCCCAAGGCCATATTCGTTATAAAAAGAGCCCCAATTACTGGTGCCCCGATACGAAAAGCAATAAAAAAAATCTGTGAAAATAGCCCCATCATTTTCGTTCCCAAAGCAACTGAAAGATGCGCTTGCCCAAGCGGAACAATACCAAAACTATCCACCATTCCCTTTAACAGAAGATGATCTCCATCAGCCGCCAAAAATACCATTGTGGCAATCATATAATAATACTGGCCCATTATTGATATCTGCGTGCTTGTAAGCGGATCGATGATATTGACCATGCCTAGTCCCATTTGAATATCTACGATTTGACCCGCAAACTGAATTCCTGTAAAAACAAGGGTCGCTCCCATCCCTATTGAAAAGCCAACCAATAATTCCCTTACAACTGCAAAAGCAAATGGAAAACCGGGAACCGGTAAAGTTTCAGCCTTAAAATCCACCACCGGGAAAAGGAGAAAAGCAACAAGCAATATCCAAGAAGCCTTTACCATAACAGGAATATTGCGGCTGCTAAAAACAGGAGCGGACAAAAACAAACCAGCCACTCTCATAAAAATAAGAACAAAAGCC
>CAWJKT010000024.1:0-26544 GCA_963843375.1 uncultured Pseudomonadota bacterium | reverse complement strand
GCCCATGTCCGGCTTGATGACGGTCGGTTTATTACTTCTCAAAATCGCCGTATCAGGGTCCTTTAAGCCGTGGCCGGTCAAGGTGCAGACAATTCTTTTTTGGCCGTCGACGAAATAGGCTTCTTTGTTTTTCTTGATAACCCCCGCCAAAGAGGCGGCGGAAGCCGGTTCACAGAAGATACCTTCCATCGACGCCAACATCTCGTAAGCCAATAAGATTTCCTCGTCCGTTACCGCCTCAATTAAACCACGGGACTCGTTCCGAGCTGCCTCGGCGGCCTTCCAAGAAAAGGGATTCCCGATCTTGATAGCGGTGGCGATGGTATGGGGATTCTCGATCACTCGTTGTTCGACAATTGGAGCGGAACCCGCAGCCTGAAACCCGCACATACGGGGCAGTTGGGTGGCAAGGCCCTTCTGCTTATATTCCTTATAACCCTTCCAATAAGCGGTAATATTGCCCGCATTGCCCACGGGGATGGCATGGTATTCGGGTGCGTCTCCAATGGTATCCACGATTTCAAAGGCTGCGGTTTTTTGACCCTCCAAACGGTAGGGATTGTTGGAATTGACCATGGTAATGGGATATCTATTCGGCCAATTCTCGGGTCAATTTTAAAGCCTGATCAAAACTTCCCTCAACGGCCAAAACCTTGGCACCGTAAATCATGGACTGAGCCAGTTTTCCCAAAGCAATGGAACCGTGGGGCAGGAGAACCGCACAGGAAATTCCAGCATGGGCGGAATATGCCGCAGCCGCAGCCGAAGTATTTCCGGTGGAAGCGCAGATGACGGCCTTGGCGCCTTCCTCGACCGCCTTGGACATGGCCATGGTCATCCCCCGGTCCTTAAAGGAACCCGTGGGATTTAACCCTTCGAATTTCAAATAGATATCAATGCCGTTCCCGAGTTTTTTAGATATATTTTTGGCGGGAATTAGCGGGGTATCGCCCTCTTTCAAGGTGATGACAGGCGTTTTTTCCGTGACCGGCAAATAGGAACGGTATTCTTCGATAACGCCTTTCCAATAGGCCATATTATTCTCCCCGATCCATTCGGATGAGGAGGGTTTCTTCCTGAATAAAAGGAAGGCCATTGATCTTCTTTAAGGCATCTTGCACGTTCTTCTCCACCGCTTCGTAAGTCACGATGACAACCGGCACTTTGTCGCCCTTCTTTTGTTCTTTCTGGATGACCGATGCAATCGATATCTGGTGCTCCCCCAGGATCCTGGAAATGGCCGAAAGGACCCCCGCTTGGTCTAAAACGGAAAACTTCAGGTAATAACGGGATTTGATATCTCCCATTTTCTTGATCCGTTTGATTTGTGGATTATCCGAAAGAAACCAGCAGTTGGAAATCTCGCCGGCCACGTTATCGTGAACGCTTCGACAGACGTAAATCAAGTCGCTCATGACCGCCGAGGCAGTGGGTTTGTTTCCCGCGCCCAGGCCGTAATACATGGTAGTTCCCACGAAATCACCGGTGACTAAAACACCGTTGTATTCGCCGTCGACCTTGGCTAAAAGATGATCCTCGGGAATGAGCGTTGGGTTGACGCGCACTTCCAACTCGTCCCCTTCCACTTCGGCGATGGCAAAGAGTTTCACCACCCGCCCGAATTCTTCCTTGGCGAACTCGATATCTTGGAGGGTGATCCGTTCGATCCCTTCGACATAAATGTCTTCGACTTTAACCCTCTTGGAAAAAGCAAGCGAAGCCAGAATGGCGAGTTTATGGGCCGCGTCCATCCCGTTGATATCCAGCGTCGGGTCCGCCTCGGCCAATCCTTTTTTTTGGGCCATTTGCAAGGCTTCTTTAAAGGATTTCTTTTCCTCGGTCATCTTCTGAAGGATGAAATTGGTGGTGCCGTTAACGATGCCATAAATGGACGTGATATTATTTGGCGCCAATCCGTCGTTGATGGCCTGGATGACCGGGATGCCGCCGCAAACCGCCGCCTCGAAATAAATGTCCACCTTATGCTGGCGGGCAGTCTGGATGATCTCGTCCCAATGAACGGAAAGAACCGCTTTGTTGGCGGTCACAATGTGCTTGCCCCTGCCCATGGCCTCCAAAAGATAGGACCGGGCCGGTTCGTAGCCCCCCATCAATTCCAGTACAACATCGATTTCGGGGTCAGTGAGGATTTCGTCGTAATTCGTCGTGAGCATGCCTTCTGGCACGGTCACCTCACGTTGTTTGGTCAAATCCTTGACGACGATTTTCTTAATACGTAATTGTGCGCCAATTTTGGCCTCGATGAGGGTTCGGTTTTTTTCCAACAGGCGGTAAACACCCTGCCCCACGTTCCCGAAACCGATCATGCCCATTTGAATGACGGATTTGCCTTCAGCCATAACTCTCTCCCATGACCTTAAATAGCAAAACGCCCCGTGCTTGCCATAAGCCGGGGCGTTTGTTGAAAAAGGAGACATAGATTATAAGAAAACAAAGGTCAATTCAAGGAAAAGCCCGGCAAGAAGCCCTTTAAACCGCTTCTTTGATGCGCTTCAACCCTTCCAGAATAACCTTCTCGCTGGTGGCGTAAGACATCCGCATGTAACCTTCTGCGCCAAAAGCGATGCCAGGAGTCAGGGCCACTTTGGCCTTGTCTAGAAGATACTCGGAAAGCTCAAGGGAATTAGAGCGCCCCGCCTTGAGGAGTCCCTTCATATTGGGAAACACATAGAAGGCGCCCGCTGGTTTTAAACATTTCACGCCCGGGATGGCATTTAAGCCTTCCACGATCATGTCCCGCCTTTTGCGGAAAACTTCAACCATTTTTTGAATTTCGGAATCCGGCATGGCCAAAGCCGCGACTCCGGCCTTTTGAACAATGGCGGTGGCATTTGAGGTGGATTGCCCTTGTAAATCAGCAATCGCTTTCATCACATTGGCGGGCCCTGCCGCGTATCCCAGTCGCCAGCCCGTCATCGCATAGGCCTTGGACATTCCATTGACCAAAAGGGTTTGGGCCGCCACTTCCTTGGACAAAGAGGGGAAGCAAACATGTTCTTCGCCATAAACCAATTTCGCATAGATTTCATCGGAAACTACGGTAAATTTATGCTTTAGGGCAAGCTCAGCGATTCCTTCCATAGCCTTTCGGCCCACCACTGCGCCCGTAGGATTGCTGGGAGAATTTAGAATAAGGGCTTTTGTTTTCGGGGTGATCTTGGATTTAAGGGCCTCCGGGGTCAGTTTGAATTCGTCGGCTTCAGAACATTCCACGAAAACTGGGACGCCACCCGCGAGTTTAATTTGCTCAGGATAGCTGACCCAATAAGGCGAAGGGATCAAAACCTCGTCGCCGGGGTTGATGATCGCCATGAAGATGTTATAGAGGGAATGTTTGGCCCCACAGGAAACAACGATTTCACCGGGTTCATATTTAACCTTATATTCCCTGTCCAAGTATTGGCCAATAGCCTTGCGCAGTTCCAAAGTGCCTGGAACCGGCGTGTATTTATGATGCCCTTCGTCGATAGCCTTCTTAGCCGCGTCACATATGACCTGTGGCGTGTTGAAGTCCGGTTCCCCGGCGCCAAAATTAAGAACATCCACTCCCTCTTCCTTCAATTTCTTGGCCTTCGCATCGATGGCCAAAGTCATTGAGGGAGCAATTTTTTTCATGCGTTCTGCAATATCCATTATTTTCCTCGCTTAAAATTTAAGAAAACAGCTTCTTCATGTTCCTCAAAGCCTGACGGATGCGGTCCTTGTTCTCCACCAGTGCCATGCGAACGTATCCTTCACCCAACTTTCCAAAACCGGAACCGGGGGAAATGGCGACAGCAGCCTCCTTCAATAACATCATGGAGAAATCCAAAGAACTCATTTTGGCGTAGCGTTGGGGTATCTTGGCCCAAAGGTACATGGCGGCCCTGGGTTTTTCAACGGGCCACCCCATCTTGTTCATTCCATCCGCCATAATGTCCCGGCGTTCCTGGTAAATGGCCGCCAGTTTTCTTAAATTCTCCTCAGGGCTATCCAGAGCCGTAATGGCCGCCACCTGGATAGGCGTGAAGATGCCGTAATCCATGTAGCTCTTGATTTTCGCTAAAGAAGCAATAACTTTCGGATTCCCAGCTATAAACCCCACCCGCCATCCCGCCATGTTATAGGACTTGGAAAGGGTAAAAGCTTCCACCCCAATATCCTTGGCTCCAGGTGTGGCCAGAAAACTGGGGGATTTGTATCCGTCAAACACGATGTCGGCATAAGCCAGGTCATGCACCACCAACACTTGGTTTTTCTTGGCCCACTTGACGATTTCTTTAAAGAACTCAGCTTCCACGCTCACCGTGGTGGGGTTATGGGGGAAATTGATGATAAGAATCTTGGGTTTAGGCCGAGATTTGGAATAAGCCTTGGCCAGGTTCCTCAAAAAAGCTTCCGGGCCATTGAGTATGGAAATCGGCACAAGTTCCCCGCCCGCGATAATCACGCTGTAATGGTGGATAGGGTATGTGGGGGTGGGGGTTAAAACTTTATCGCCTCGATTGATGACGGCTAGGCCCAAATGGGCCAACCCTTCCTTGGAACCGATGACCGAAACGGCCTCGGTATAGGGATTGATGGAAACCCCATATTTACGGTCGTACCACCGGGAAACCGCCTTTAAAAAAGCGGGTATTCCCTTGGAGGTCGAATAGCGGTGGGATTTCTTGTCGCGCACCACCTCGATCAATTTGTCCACAACGGGCTGGGGAGTGGGGTTGTCGGGATTCCCCATACCGAAATCAATGACATCCTCGCCTTTATGACGCGCCGCCAGTTTTTCGGCGTTCAATCGGGCGAAAAGATAGGGTGGAAATTTTTTAATTAGATTGGCTTCGGTTTGAAGGGCCATTTTAACTCCTTTCTAGCTAATGTTTCAGCAGATGATTAAATTTTGACTTTTGGAATACTGGCGAAACGGTGATATTCCACTGACTCGCTTTTTCAACTTAGCCTTGTTCAATCCGGCAATAGTTTTAGTTCCAAATCCCTGAACCGTGAAGGAAGCCACCAAATTTCCGGCTATGACGGCTTGTTTCAGGATCTCCGGGGTTAGTTTCCCTGCCCTTGCCACATAACCGATAAAAGCACCGGCGAAAGTATCCCCCGCTCCCGTCGGGTCCACCACGTAATCCAGCGGCACGGCTGGGGAAAGAAAGGTCCACCCTGCCCAAAAAGCATGGCGCCATGTTCCCCTTTTTTCACTATGACCGTCTTGGGTCCCATCTTTTGCAAGGCGCGGGCGCCCTTCATCAAGTGCATTTCACCCGTTAGAAGCCGAATTTCCTGGTCATTGACCACGACTAAATCCGTTTTCTTTAAAACCTTCAAAAGGGCCGGTTTGGTGATATTGATCCAAAGGTCCCGGGTATCCAACACCACGAACTTCGGCTTTATCATTTGCTGCAATACCTTCATCTGCAAATCAGGATGGATCGCCGCCAAGAAAACAAAAGGGATATTACGGGCCTGGCCTGTTATATGGGGATCAAAGCGGTCGAAAACCCCTAAATCAATCTTAACCGTATGGGCAACCGCCATGTCGTTCTCGTAATAACCCTTCCAATAAAAGGTCTTTCCCTTTTCCCGGGTAACCAGGTCCGTATTGATGCCGTGACGTTTCAACATCGTCAATTCGGAATTCCTTGAAATCATCCCCCACCACGCCCACCATCCGCACGGGAGCGAAAAGCGAGGCCGCCAGGCTGGAATAGGTAGCCGCTCCGCCCAAAACCCTTTCGGCGGAACCATAGGGTGTCTTAAGGCCGTCGTAGGCGACTGAACCAACGATAATAACTTCAGACATTTTTTACTCCGATTATGGAATGAACGAATTTTTCAGCCGGGATCGAACAAAACATATTTCCGCATCGAACAAAAAACAAAAAACACCAACACCGCCAGAAGAGTATCCCCTGTCAGTTTCAAGACCACGGGATTATCCTCATGCTTATTGCACTTCACCTTTAAACCATGGGCCGTTTCGCCAACAAAGTAATAATGCTTTTCATGGTCATAGGTAAGGGGTTGAAGAAAACCCGCTTGGACCAAGGCGTTCTCGTCGATCTCTTCGGTCACCGGCTTATCCAGATGGGTCTGGTTCCATTGGTTGACGGCCTTTTGGAGGGTAATCACCCGGGCATAGCAATCCAGTTCGTCACGGGGAATCAAAACCTGGCGGAGTGTATAGACCGCAACAAATGTGAATAACCATGAAAGGGCGAAAATAGAAGGCCGGTCTTCCAGGTCAATTTTTTGGTCGTGGATTCCATCAAAGCCCCCGAAAATTTGAACGAGTATAGCAAAAGAGGGCCTTTTTATTGAAAAATCAGGAAAAAGCCTGATGTGTTCGCCGTGTATTGTTGAACTAACTTATCCTCTGCCGCTCACCAAAACCGGCCTGCGGGTGGCGTAGGAGACATTCAAAAGCATCCCTACCGCCGCATAGCTGAAGACCAAGGGACGACCCCCCATAACTGATGAAAGGAAGGGTGAGGCCCGTCACGGGCAAAAGCCCCACGGTCATGCCCACGTTGATGACGATCTGCACCGCGAACATGCTGGCGATCCCCAGGGCCAAAAGGGACCCTTCCCGGTCCCGGGCCTTGCGGGCGATCTCGAACGTTTTCTGGATCATGAGGTAATAAAGCCCCAAAACCACCACGCATCCCACGAACCCCCATTCCTCGCCCACGACCGAAAAAATGAAATCCGTATGATGCTCGGGGATGAAGGAAAGCTGGGTCTGGGTGCCTTGCATATAGCCCTTCCCCGTAATGCCCCCGGAACCGATGGCGATCACCGATTGGATGATGTTGTATCCCGCGCCCAGGGGATCATCCTGCGGGTTGACGAAAACCTCCAACCTTTCCCGCTGGTAATCCTTCAAGAAATGCCAAATGAGAGGGCAGGAAGAGGCCCCGATGATGAACATCCACATCAGCCACTTAAACTGGATGCCTCCCACGTACATCAAAATCAAGGAGACCGGCACCAGCAGAAGGGCCGACCCCAAGTCCGGTTGCTTCAGGATGAGGATGAGAGGAATACCCAACATGGCCAGGAGGAAAAAAAGCTTGTCCGAGGTAAAACAACTCCACTGTTTTACTTCCGATGTATCGGGCCAAGACCAAAAGAATGGAAAGTTTGGCCAGTTCGGAGGGCTGATAGGAAAGGATGCCCAGCTTGATCCAGCGTTTCGCCCCGTTGGTTTCGTCGCCAATCACGAACACAGCCAAAAGCGAAACAATGGCAATCCAATAAAATATATAAGAAGCTTCGATCCAAAACCGGTAATCCACTTTCGAGAAAAGCCACATCCCAAACATGGAAATGGAAAACCAGAATAATTGTTTTTTCCACAATTGGGAGATATCGGCGTTGTGGTAGGTGGCGGAAAGAACAATGAAAAAACCGATGACCGACAGGGCGAAAACTTCGGTAATGAGGATCCAATCCATTGACTTGAAATAAGCTTTAATGGCGGCTTTCATATAAGGGCGCTCCATTTTAACTCCAAGAGGCATCGGCAATAGTATTGATTTTTTCTCATGGAGCCACCCCTATGATGGTCGTGGGCGTGGGAACAGGCGTGCTGGAAGCCACTACCGGAGTGGGAGTCTGCCAGGGAGTCACTTCCTGTCCAAGCTCCAACTCCATCAACCTTTTGGCGATGGGAGCCGAAACAACGCCCCCTTCCCCGCCATTTTCCACCAACACGATGACCGCCACTTTCGGGTCTTCAGCCGGGGCAAAGGAGGTGAACCAAGCGTGGGTGTCCCCATGCGGATTTTCGGACGTTCCGGTTTTTCCCGCGACTCGAATTCCATTAATTCGGGCTTTTTTCCCGGTCCCGTTGGCGGTACTGACCACCTTTTCCATGGTGGCCTTGATGAAGTCCAAGTGGGGCTGGGTGATATCCGCTTCCTGAGAAAGTTCCGGTTGCTTTTCGAAGAGGGTCCTGCCGGTAGTCCGGTCAACCACCCGGTACATCAAATGTGGACGGTAAAGCTTTCCGTCCATAGCCAGGGTGGAAGTGACATCCAGCATTTGAAGCGGCGTGGTTAAAAGATACCCTTGTCCAAAACTCATATGGATGGTGTCCCCTGGGAACCAAGGCATGTGTTGGGTGCTTTCCTTCCAACGGGAATTGGGCACCAGTCCCGGCACTTCCGAATCCAGGTCAATTTTCGTCTTGCTTCCCAGCCCCAATTCCCGAGCCATGTGGTAAATCTTGTCGATTTTTACCAGCAGTCCCAACTGGTAAAAATAAATATCGCAGGATTCGATGATAGCCCGTTCCATATTGACCCAGCCATGCCCCGAGATTTTCCAACAGCGGTAGGGCCAAACGGTATACCAATAGATTCCCCGGCACAGAAAGACCTTGTTCAGGTCCACGACATTGCCTTCCAGCGCCGCAAGGGCGGTTACTAACTTAAAAATGGAGCCCGGCGGATACTGGCCCTGGATGGCGCGGTTTTCCAACGGATGATTCTTGTCCTTCAGCAATTCGTTCCATTCTTTGTAAGAAATACCGCTGACGAATGAATTAGGATCAAAATTAGGACGGCTGACCAGCGCCAAAATCTCTCCTGTCTGCGGATTAGTGACGATGATGGAACCAACCTGATCCCCCATCAAATCCTCGGCCAGTTTTTGGAGCTTCCAATCCAGGGTGAGTTTTAGGGTTTGGCCCTGTACGGGATCTCGGTAAGCCAATGTTCGACGTTGGGTTCCAGAGGCGTCCACTTCCACTTCCACGCCCCCGTTCCGGCCCCGCAGGATCTGGTCGTAGGTCCGCTCGACGCCCTTTTTCCCGACCAAGTCGCCCTCCGCGTAGCCGTTGTCCCTCAAACGCGTGAGATCGTCCTCGCTGATCTCGCCGATGTATCCAAGTACATGAGAAGCCAAGTCACCATGAGGATAATAGCGTTCCGGCTCCATTTGGACATAAACACCCGGTAAATGGACGCGGTTCTCCTCAATCTTGGCCACCAATTCCTCGTCCAGGTGGGATTGAAGACGTATCGGCTCGAATCTCCTCCGCTGGCGCCTGCTTTCCACCAGGTCTTCCAGGGAGGAAAGGGGCTCCTCTAGTATTTGGCTGAGACGCAATAAGGTGGAACTGTAAGTTTTGATGTCCGCAGGAACCAAAAACAACGAGTAAGTTGGAACGTTGGTTGCCAGAACCTCATTGTTGCGATCAGTGATCAGGCCCCGCGGGGCCCTTTGGGGAATCAGCCGCAGGCTGTTGGTGTCGGAAAGACCCCTGTAAAGGGGGTAATTCAGGATTTGAAGGTAAAAAAGCTTCAGGAAAATCCCGGCAAAAGCAAAGGTCACAAAGCCGAACAAAAGGCCTAATTTTTTTTCATTTGAACCCCCAAATTTTCCCCGCGGAAACTTCATCGCCACTTGCCACTCCTAAAAAACTATCGAGATTTCCCAATTTTTAATTTTAAATAATGGATTTTTTCATCTTCCTAAAATAACCATCATTAGAAATATGATAACTTCAAGCCGTTGCCGGATCGAACCGCCTACGACGGAACCGAACCACGAAGAAGCTAACCACCACACCTGCCAGGGTTGTATTCAGGACCGCCCGAAGGCATATCCAGAGGGCATCCCTGGCTTGCGGAGCCGAGCCATCCCATTTCAACATCCACCAAATGATTGCCTCATGAAAAAGCGTGGCCCAAAAAATCAGAAAGGTCTGGGTCGAAACCCGCTCCCGGTAGATGAGCCTTTTAGAAGCGGAGGAAAGTATTCCGGTTAAGGTTTTTGCGATGGTATTAGGGCCAATCCAAGAGGTGGACAACATATCCTGGACTAACCCCAGGAGAAAACCCCAACCTGCGGCTTTCGGTACTGTTGTTCTCAAACTCGTAAGGATGACGAACAAAAGGGGCAAATCGATGCCCCAGGCGGAAACGGCCGGAAGCTGCTGGATAAATAAAAGGATGAATATCCAGATCGTTTGTCGGGAAACTTTCATTTCAAATAATTCTTTTCAAAAAAAATTTAACCATCCACTCCGGGATGGTTGTCGACAATCGCAGTTTAGGATCGTTTTAATTAGGATGGAAGGCGGGAATTGCCAAAATATCCTGAAAAGCCCTAGGAATATTTTAGTTTTAGAAGTCGATCAGGTAAAAAAATGTTTCTGAAACTAAAAGTAATTCGAACCCGGTTACCCGAGCCGTACCCACGATATTATTTTGATTGCAATTGGCCGCGCCATTGGCCGTTTGGTCGAACTTCATGTAGTTCAATCCCTCGTTTTGATAAACAAACCAAAACTGCATTAAGGAACTGTTGGTCGCTCCGCCGCACGCGTTATTATCGATCCAGACCTGAAGCCAAACCAAGGCATTGGATGAAGGAACTTTAACGGCGAATATATCGTTAACCGTGATCGACGCGGCGGCCGATCCAACTACCGCGGCTTTCGCCGCCACAGTGTTGGGATAAAAAACGGCGTCACTTGGGACAACAGGGAAATTCACCAAATCCCCGTTTCCAAGATAAGCGTAGGTCGACCCGGTGTCACTACCAAGATAAGTCGAATTAGTGGTGACGGGATCGTACAGCGCCTGTATATCTCCAATCCCGCCCGTCGGCGAAGCCGACTCGAGTCCGGTATTGAAAGTAAATAGGTCCACCCAAACGCCATTGAGAAGGTAATCACAATCCGTGGGATCGGTGGAGAGTTCCTTGATAACAAGTGTCTTCACCTCCCCCAACACCGATATCTTCCATGTTCAAAGTGAAAGAGGTGGTTCCCTGGATGTTGACCATATCGGCGCCGACGAATTCTGGGGCAGCGTTCAAACCCGGAACAACCAACTTCGGAGTAGGTTTGAAACCCGCGTTGGGGTTACTAATGGTAAACCATTCGCCCGAAACCAGCCAATTTCCCGCCTTGGGAAGGTTGATGAAGATACTCCCCACGTTGGAACCGCTGTTGAATATGACCACACCCGTTACCGGGGCTTCCCCCGCCGTGACTAAATAATATTCAAAAGCGCCCTCGCTGGAATCGGGTACGGCGTCCTTAGCGATCGATTTCAACGCTTTAGCCGAGGGTTTGAAATTCAGGATTTTCGAAGGGATCACCAGGTTCAGAACCGACGAGTTCGCGGGAACCACCGGATTCGCAGGTTTATTGCATCCTTCCATTGATCCAATCAGAATTGAAATCCCGGCTAACAGCGAGAATAAAGTTTTTTTCACCATTTGACCCCCACATTTGTTCCTAAAGTAAACCGCTGATAAGTAATCGTAGTTTGGTTATTTAACCCGGCATTGTTGTTGGCGATGTAATGATAGAGCCCCGCAATGTTCCAAAAGGTCCCCGGAGAGAGTTGAAAGGTGATGCTTTGTTCGGCTCCCAGAAGGTTTCCGCCGCCTTCATATTCGTCAGCTGCCCCTGAAGGAGTGATTTGAGGATATCCGTTAGGCTGAATCCTGTCCCAAATCAACCCAGACTCCAAAACAACCTCCGAGCCAACTGAATAACCCATCACAGGATGGATTTCTAAACGATCACCGAAATAAGCCCCAGGATCTTGTTCAAGTGCATAAGGGAACAAGAGTTGGGCCATAGAACCTTCGTTGTAGAAAGTGTAAGAGACATTTACAACCAGTTTGTCCTTCCCCATCTGGCTGATCCATTGGGAAGTGAGGATAGAGCTCGCGCCCTCAGTAAAATCCTCGCTGGGGTCGGCGTAGGAGGATTCCAAAGGAAAATTGTGCACCGCGCGGAATCCCCATGTGTCCACGCTAGACATTCGGAAACCCAGGGTAGCGAGAGCTACAACGTTATTGCCGGGACTGAAGGTACCTTCCGTTGATAGAGTCGTATCATAAACGCTCGTGGACATGAAGCCTCCGCCAAAGCCGTATGAGAGGTCAGCGGTAGTTCTGGAAAGAGTATAAAATATATTTCCACCCCAACCCCCGCCGCGGTAAAAGCTCGGCTCAAAAATAAAATAGGGGATATTCAAGTTTTGTTCCGCAAGCTCCCATCGGTTATCACCCGTGGGAAAGTTGAGTGTCCCAAAGAAGTTGGACCGAAAAGAATTTCCCATATCCAAGGTCCAGTTAACCCCCAAGTCAGTGTCGGAAAATTGGCTGGATTTGTATTCCGCTCCAGTGAGACCCTGGCTCGCGTCCGCGTCATCAATGTAATCTCCCGCGACAAAAGCAGTGGTCAAGGAAAGGGTCAAATTGGGCGAGGAAAAATAATATCCCAAGGGAACGCGGTTTTCCGTCCCATGAAAGAGTGAATTGCTGGTCCAGGAATCGTACACATAGCCCAGTTGAAGTTCCTCTTGATCAGCCCAGGCCAAGCCTAAGGATAAAAACAGCCCCAGCACCCATAACATGCTCAATCTAATTATTCTGAAGTTCATTAAATCTCTTTCCTTAAAGCCTAAAATGTATCTCGCGATTTTCATTAACAACTCTTAGGGAAGATATTGGGGAAATCCCAACTGCAAATTCAGGATATTATGGGCTCCCAAACCCACGACGCCGTCACCCTTAATGTGGCCCGTAATCCCATCGATCCCGCCAGGGAGATCGGTCAGGGGGTTGTTGAAATCATCCGAACCCGTCCCGTTGAAACCGTAAAAAGGATTGGAAGTGATAAAACCTATGCCACCCGGCTTTCCAACAGCTGACGGCGGCGGAAGAAAGGTCCAGTTTCCATTGAGGTAGATGCCCTCCTGCCCTCCGTGGAATTCATGGGTCTGTCCATCCGCAGTAGTCCAAACGGTCCCTTCCGTCACCACCACGTCGACCTTTCCGGTAGAAGGATCGGTAAATACCGAGTACTTGGTTCCCCGGACTCCGCAAACGACACCCCCGGCTTCGATCTCGAAAGAGGACCTCGAAGAAAATAATTTGTTCACACTGGCGAAAAGTTTTCCCACCGCCAATTTAAACTGGATAATTTTGTCCTGAGTGCCGAGTTGCTGAAGCTTTTCCAGCCTAAACTCCGTGTTGGAGCTGATTTGGATTTCGGATCCGTCGAAAGTTTGCAGGGTGGCCTTGGCGTCGGCGCCGGTTACGATACTCTGACCTTCCAACACCGTAGCGTCTTTATGGACCAACCGGGTCTTGTGGCCTTTTTCCCCCTTAATTTCAACCTTGCCGGTAACAGAAGTGAAGATGGCTTCGGTGGAGGCCTTTAGAAACCCGGCCGGAATGAATAGGATCAGCGACAGCAAAAGAATTTTTGTCATGAAAGCCCCTTCAGTAAAGTGCGTCCCTTAATAAACGGGATTATCTTAATAAAAAACCCGGTTTTTTTAAGGGAAATATTCAAATTAATACTTTTTTCGTTAGCGCTTTTGGCATAAGAACCTGAAAAAGGCCCTTTTAAAATGCCCTTACCGCTTCATCTTCGGTTTTAAAGATTTTAAAAAATATGTGAAACTCCAGCATTTGAAGGACTTCTTTAATTTCCGGGGGCACGTCTGCGATCTTAATGTCCCCCTTATTTGCCCTTACATTTTGGATGACTCCGGCAAGCATCCCGAAACCGCTGCTGGAAATATAAGCCAGGTTTTTCATATCCAGGACGATCTTAAAACGCTTTTGATTGAATAATTCTTGAAGTAAAGTTTCAAATTCCGAGACCGTATTCGTATCCAGCTCGCCTTCCAAACTAATGACGGTGACCGATGTATTGGCCATGCCAGGGTGATTTTTTAAAACAAGACGGTTCACGAGGGGTTCCTTTTAAGCCAATTTACTTCTAAACCCTGAACTGGGCTACCCAAAGAGGCTGTAATCCCGACAATCTTGAAGATGAATTCGGCTTGTTCATTTAGAGAAGAAATTTCTCCATTGAACCAAATGAAGGTTCACTTGAAGACGAACTTTAAATCCTTACTCGAAAACATCCACTGGCGGCAATATAAAAACGTAATCCAGCGCGGGAACTTCCACAGCGGGCTGGATCTCGATCTCCATGTTCAGGCCGTTTTCCGTTTCGGTTTTCTTGACCACCGTGCCAATAGCGTAACCTTTGGGAAAAACGCCTCCCATCCCCGAGGAGACAATCACGTCGTCTTTTTGGACATCCTCTCCCGCGCTCACGTAACCGAACTTCAATTGGCTGCGCCCTGTTCCCAGCACGATACCCGTTACCCGGGACCGGTCATCAATGCCCGCGACACTTGAATCAGCGTCGGACAAGATCAATACCCTGGAATTATGCGGTGTCACAGCCAAAACCTAAAGCGACTGGTTGTCGGAAGAGCTATTAGCGCAGGCCCAGCCCGGTGCGTCCGTCCATGAGCTCGCGAGCGATCTCAAGGTGCCCCGAGTGGGAGGCCGTTTCCTCGATCAGGTGGAGCACGATCGCGCGGACGCTGCGCGGCTGGTAACTGTCGGGCCCGCCGTGGTGGCCCAGGGGAGCCGCGCCGAGCGCCGTGACCGCGAGCGTGTCGTCCGTGCGATTGGTCTGGTCCTGGTAGTAGGCCAGGACCTTGGTCGACGGCCAGTCGGTGACGAAGGCGGCCTTCGGGTCGTACACCGCCCGGTCCTCGTCGAAGGGATGACCTGGGTCGTCGTCGACGATCACGCCGGTCCAGTGCCGCTCGGCCCCCCCGAGGTGGGCGACAAGCCCGGCCGGGGTCCACCCGGATGGCACGACCGAGGTGTGCCAGGCCTCCTCGTCCAGCCCGTCCACAATCGAACGCACCGAGGCTCGCTGGTAGGCGAGCGCCTCGAGTAGCTCTGCGCGGTCCGCTTCGTCAAACGCCGCCGTCATCCCACGATTATGGCACCGGCGACGAGTTGACCTCGGCTGGGACGACCAGCGGCCGCTAAATGTAATGGCCGGGCGTGGTGGCAACGGCCCCTCATCGTCCTGTTCGGCGTGAGGGGACGGGCTACCGCGCCCGGCCACTTTGCTAGCCCAAAGCGGCTAGGCGCTTTGTATCTTGATCTCGATGTCGACGCCGGCAGGGAGCTCGATGCGCTGGAGCGAGTCAACTGTCTTCGAGGTGTGCTCGACGATGTCGAGGAGCCGCTTGTGGACCCGCATCTCGAAGTGCTCGCGGCTGTCCTTGTACTTGTGAGGGCTGCGGATCACCGTGAAACGGTTGATCTCAGTCGGCAAGGGGACGGGGCCGCGCACCTTCGCTTGGGTGCGCAGGACCGTCTCCACGATCTTTTTGGTCGACTGGTCTATGACCTCGTGGTCGTAAGCCTTCAGCCGGATACGTATACGCTGCTTGGCACCTTCGGCCACGAGAGCTCTCCGTCCCTTTTCAGGTTCTCAGTTATTTGAGGATCTTGGTAACAGCACCGGCACCGACCGTGCGGCCACCTTCTCGGATGGCGAAGCGCAATCCTTCGTCCATGGCGATCGGCTTTTGCAGCTCGACCGTCATGACGAGGTTGTCGCCGGGCATGACCATCTCGGTGCCTTCAGGCAAGGTAATGGTCCCGGTTACGTCCGTCGTCCGGAAGTAGAACTGCGGCCGGTAGTTGGTGAAGAACGGCTTGTGACGCCCACCTTCGTCCTTGGTCAGGACGTAGACGTTGGCTTCGAAGTTGCCGTGAGGCGTGATCGACCCGGGCTTGCACAGCACCTGGCCGCGCTCGACCTCTTCCTTCTTAGTGCCGCGCAGCAGGACGCCGATGTTGTCGCCGGCCTGTCCCTGGTCGAGGAGCTTGTGGAACATCTCGACACCCGTGCACACGGTCTTTGCCGTCGGGCGCAGGCCCACGATCTCGACCGGGTCGTTGATCTTTATGATGCCCTGCTCCACCTTGCCCGTTGCCACAGTGCCACGGCCCGAGATGGTGAAGACGTCCTCGACAGGCATCAGGAAGGGCTTCTCGATCTCACGGACCGGCTCGGGGACGAACGAGTCGACCGCGTCCATCAACTTGAGGATGCCCTCCTCTGCGTCAGCGTCCCCCTCGAGCGCCTTGAGGGCCGACACCCGGATGACCGGCGTATCGTCGCCAGGGAACTCGTACGAGGTGAGCAGCTCGCGGACCTCGAGCTCCACCAGCTCGAGCAGGTCCTCGTCGTCCATCGCATCGGCCTTGTTGAGGGCTACCACGATCGAGGGCACGCCGACTTGCCGTGCGAGCAGGACGTGCTCCCGGGTCTGGGGCATCGGCCCGTCCGGGGCGGAGACAACAAGGATCGCGCCGTCGACCTGAGCGGCACCCGTGATCATGTTTTTGATGTAGTCGGCGTGGCCAGGCATGTCCACGTGCGCGTAGTGGCGCTTGTCGGTCTGGTATTCGACGTGGGCAATGTTGATCGTGATCCCGCGCTGCTTCTCCTCGGGCGCCTTGTCGATCTGGTCGAAGGCGACGCTCGAGTTGTGCTTCGGATCGCGCTTCGCGAGGACCTTGGTAATCGCCGCGGTTAAGGTCGTCTTGCCGTGGTCGATATGTCCCATCGTGCCAACGTTGAGATGGGGCTTGGTGCGCTCGAATTTTTGCTTGGCCATTGAAAAATACTCCCTGTGCGAATCCGGCCCTCGGCCGGAGGCGGTTTAGTACCCTAGCAGGTGGCGGAAGTGGGCGGAGCGGCTCAGTCGCCGCGCACCCGCGCCACTATTTCCTTGGCGACCTGCTCAGGTACCTCCTGGTAACTCCTGAACTGCATGGTGTAGGTTGCCCTACCCTGCGTGCGGCTGCGCACGTCCGTCGCATAGCCGAACATTTCGGCCAGCGGTACTTCTGCGCGAACAACCTGGTTGTTCGCCCTCTGGTCCATTCCTTCGACATGGCCCCGGCGGGATGCGAGGTCTCCGATCACATCTCCAAGGTAGTCCTCTGGCGTCACGACCTCGACGGCCATAATCGGCTCCAGCAGCACCGGGTGGGCGCGCCGGCAAGCCTCCTTGAAGCACATGGAGGCTGCGATCTTGAAGGCCATTTCCGAAGAGTCGACGTCGTGGTACGAGCCGTACACGAGTGTCGCCCTGAGGTCCACAGTGGGGAACCCGGCCAGCACGCCGGACTGCATGGCGTCCTGGATGCCGGCGTCCACTGCCGGGATGTACTCCTTGGGTATCACGCCACCCGTGATCTTGTCGACGAACTCGTAACCGCCCCCGGGCCCGGTTGGCTCGAGGTTGAGCACGACGTGGCCGTACTGGCCACGGCCGCCGGTCTGGCGCACGTAACGGTGCTCCACCTTTTCGATAGGGCTACGGATCGTCTCCCTATAGGCGACCTGCGGTTTGCCGACATTGGCGTCCACACGGAACTCGCGCAGCATCCGGTCCACGAGGACCTCGAGGTGCAGCTCGCCCATGCCGCCGATGATCGTCTGGCCGGTGTCTTCGTCCCCGTGCACACGGAAGGTCGGGTCTTCCTCGGACAGCGTCTGCAGGGCACGCGAAAGCTTGTCCTGGTCAGCCTTGGTCTTCGGCTCGACTGCCACGTGAATGACCGGCTCGGGGAAGTCCAGGCGCTCCAGGACTATCGGGTCGTGCAGGTCGCAGAGGGTATCGCCGGTCGTCGTGTGCTTGAGCCCGACCAAAGCGATGATGTCGCCGGCGTAAGCGACGTCGCGGGGCTCACGGTGGTTGGCATGCATCTGGACGATCCGCCCGATGCGCTCCTTGCGGTCGCGCGTCGAATTGAGCACTGTGTCGCCCTGGGCGAGCATGCCCGAGTAGATGCGGGCAAAGACGAGCTTGCCGAGGTGCTGGTCGGCCATGATCTTGAACGCGAGAGCAGAAAGGGGCTCCTTGTCGTCGGCCAGCCGCTCCATGTCCTTCTCTCCCTTGAGGTCCTTGCCCTTGGTGGGCGGGACGTCGAGGGGGCTCGGGAGGTAGTTGACGACGGCGTCGAGCATCGGCTGGACGCCCTTGTTCTTGAAGGCTGCCCCGCAGAGCACGGGGACCGCTTGGCCCGAGATCGTCGCCCGTCGCAGCGCCGAACGGAGGAGGCTGGAAGGGATCTCCTCTTCGTTCAGGAACTTCTCGGTGATGGAGTCGTCGAAGGTGGCCAGGACGTCGACGAGGGTGGCGCGCGCAGCTGCGGCCTTCTCCGTGAGGTTGGCCGGGATCTCGACGGTTGTGTACGACTCGCCACGGGAGGAACCCTCTTCCCCCCAGACAAGCGCCTTCATTTCGATCAGGTCCACCACGCCGACAAAACTGCTCTCCACACCGATCGGAAGTTGTATCACCGCTACGGTCGCTCCCAGGCGGTCCTCGATCATGTCGACGCACCTGGAGAAGTTCGCCCCGATCCGGTCCATCTTGTTGACGAAGCAGATGCGAGGGACTTCGTACTTGTCGGCCTGGCGCCAGACAGTCTCGGTTTGGGGCTCGACACCGGCTACCGCGTCAAAGACAGCGATCGCCCCGTCGAGGACGCGCAGCGACCTCTCGACCTCTACGGTGAAGTCGACATGGCCGGGGGTGTCGATGATGTTGATGCGGTGATCAGCCCACTGGCACGTAGTCGCCGCCGAGGTGATCGTGATGCCACGCTCTTGTTCCTGGGGCATCCAGTCCATCGTGGCGCTGCCCTCATGGACCTCGCCCATCTTGTAGTTGACGCCCGTGTAGTACAGGATCCGCTCGGTGGTCGTGGTCTTGCCCGCGTCGATATGGGCCATGATCCCGATGTTGCGGGTCCTGGCGAGGGGGAACTCTCTTTTGTTGCTGGCGTCAGCCATTCGTGCCTCGAAATCTGGTGACTGTTATTTGTAGTGGTTTCAACTTATCGCCGGCCAGCGATGTCGCCTGGCAATTGAGGGGGGCCAGCGCCGTTATGGAAGGCTGAGCCTGCGCGTGGCCCACCCTTTGACTAGCGGCACCGTTCGGCAGTTGAACGCCAGTTGAACAACTGTGGCTGGTTTTACCAGCGGTAGTGAGCGAAGGCCTTGTTGGACTCGGCCATCTTGTGCATATCTTCCCGGCGCTTGACGGCTGCCCCCACGCCGTTGGAGGCATCCATCAACTCGCTGGCCAGGCGCGGCTGACATCGTCTTTTCGCGTCTTTGCCTCGAATATCCTACCAGCCAACGCACCGAAAGCGTCGTGGCCCTGCGCGGTTTGACATCCACAGGGACCTGGTAGGTAGCACCACCCACGCGGCGGCTCTTCACTTCCAATTGCGGCTTTGTGTTGTCGACGGCCCGTTTGAGAGTGCTGATCGGCTCGGCGGCCGTCTTCTCTTTGATGCTGTCGAGAGCGTCGTAGACGATCCTCTCGGCGACGCTCCGCTTACCCCGGGACAGGATCTTGTTGACCAGCTGGGTCACCAAGACGGAGCGGTAGATCGGGTCGGGCAATAGTTCCCGGCGCGGAGCAGGTCCTTTGCGCGGCATTTCTGATCTTGACCTTTCTAACCCTTCTTGGCGCCGTAGCGGCTGCGTGCTTGCTTGCGGTCCCGCACACCGGCGGTGTCCAGGGTGCCCCGGATGACCTTGTAGCGCACCCCGGGGAGGTCCTTGACACGGCCTCCGCGCACGAGCACGATCGAGTGCTCCTGGAGGTTGTGGCCAACGCCAGGGATGTACGCGGTCACTTCGAACCCGCTCGAGAGCCTGACGCGGGCAACCTTGCGGAGAGCCGAGTTCGGCTTCTTGGGCGTGTTGGTATAGACACGCGTGCAGACGCCACGCCGTTGTGGCGCGCCTTTGAGAGCGGGCGTCTTGGTCTTCTTGGCGTTCTGCTGGCGGCCCTTGCGAACCAATTGAGCGATTGTGGGCACTGGACCTCTAGAGAGAAGAGTCTTACTTAGACGGAGGCGCGTACAACCTAGGCGCTGCCCCGTGGGACGAGGGGCCATGTTAGCACGAGAACCGACGTTCCCAAGTCGCCCAGAGGCAAGATGGAGACCGACAACACTGGCTTGGGAGGAGGTCTCTCAGTGGCTGCCGCCGATGGTATCGACTATGCCCCGAAGGGCAGGCCGGCGCCTGTCTGTGCCGAAGGCGAGTTCGTCTTCGCGGCTATCGGGTTGGACCACGGTCACATCTACGGGATGTGCAACGGGCTAACCGAGGCCGGCGGCCAGCTCAAATGGGTATACGACCCCGACCTGGCCAAGGCGGCCAGCTTTGTGGACCGGTTCCCCCAAGTGGAGGTGGCGGCCAGCGAAGCTCAGGTCCTCGACGACCCCCATGTCCAGATGGTCGCCGGCGCCACCGTCCCGTCCGATCACCTCAGCCTGGGGCCCGGGCCATGTTGGCCGGAAAGGACTACTTCACGGACAAGCCCGCCCTCACGACCCTGGAACAGCTGGCGGAGGCGCGGCGGTTGGTAGCACAGACAGGAAAGAAGTACGCCGTGTACTACAGCGAGCGCGTACACGTTGAGAGCGCCGTTTTCGCGGGCCAGCTTGTCCAAGAGGGGGCGATCGGGCGTGTCGTGCAGGTGCTCGGCATGGGCCCGCACCGGGCCAACCTGGGTTCCCGGCCTGCATGGTTCTACGAGCGTGAACGCTACGGGGGCATCCTGTGCGACATCGGGAGCCACCAGGCCGAACAGTTCCTGTACTTCACCGGCAATGCCGATGCCCGCGTGGTGTCCAGCCGGGTGGCCAACTACGCCCACAAGGAGCACCCCGGCCTCGACGATTTCGGCGACTGCAACCTTTTAGGAGGCAACGGCGCCTCGGGCTACTTCCGGGTCGACTGGTTCACCCCGCAAGGGCTCAGCGCCTGGGGGGACGGAAGGGTCTTCATACTTGGCACCGAGGGCTACATAGAGCTGCGCAAGTACCTCGATGTGGCCAGGGAAAACGAGGGCGATCACGTCTACCTGGTCGACGGCCACGGCGAACATCACCTAGCGGTGCATGGGAAAGTGGGCTACCCGTACTTTGGGGAGCTGGTCCGCGACTGCCTGGAACGCACGGAACATGCCATGACGCAGGCCCACGCGTTCGAGGCAGCCGAGCTGTGCATAGTTGCTCAGCAGCAAGCCGAACGCGTGGAACAGGCGTAGCCGCTCGCCAGGAAGCCGGACGAAGGGAGGAGGCGGCGCCCCTTACGATGCGCCTCCCACAACCGCTGTCTTTGCGCTCGAGCGCGACCCCTGCGCCCCGGCGTCACCAAAGCCGGCCGCTGTGCCGTTGGCGCTTATCACCCAGTAGCCGTCGCCGTCCGACGTCGGCACTATGGCCTTGACCGGCTTGGGCGACAGGCTGGTGCCAGAACCGAAGAAGGTGGCGGTACGCCCGAAGCCGTACACGCCTCCGTCGGAAGCGACGAGCCAATAGCCCGCGCCGCCAGGAGCTGCGGCGATGCCGACAATCGCCTTCTTGAGGTGCAAGCTGCCCGTCGAGCCGTGGAAAGCAGCGTCACCGTAGTTGAATATGCCCCCATCGGACGCCACGAGCCAGTAGCCCTTCCCGTCCGGTGTGGTCGCCATGCCGACGATCGGCTTGCTCAGGTGGAGCTTGGACGGGGACCCGTAGTTGACAGCGTCGCCGTAAGTGAAGACCTGCCCGTTCGAGGCGACTAGCCAGTAACCCTTGCCATCAGCGGTCGAGGCGATGCCGATGATCGGCTTGGCAAGGTGGAGCTTGGAATGAGGACCGTAGGAGACCGCACCGCCGAACGGGTAGACGACACCGTTCGAAGCGACGAGCCAATAACCCCGGCCACTTGGCATCGCGGCGATCGCGACGATGGGCGCCGGTAGTTTTTTGCTCGCCACGCCGCCGTAATTCGCGGCCTCCCCAGAGCGCAGGACCTGCCCTGTGCTGGTCGCGAGCCAGTACGTCCCAGCAGGGCCCGTCACGCTGGCGGTCGCTCGGGATGTGTTGACAAGGGCAAAGGTCGCCTCGCTGGACAGGCCCGCAACGGTGGCCGTGACGATGTAGCCCCCCGCCCTCTGGTCCGCAGAAAAGTCCGGGGCGGTGGCGATGCCCGACGAGTCGGTCAGGACCTCAGCCGTCGCTCCGTAGCCAGCAAATACCCCGCTGGGGCCGCTGCTCGGAGCACTGAACGTGACGCTCGCGCCGACGACGTCATTGCCGTTGGTGTCGGTAACAGTCACGGCGAGGGGTATCGCGAATGTAGTGCCGAGCTCGGCGTCCTGGGAAGAACCCGTCCCGACGGTAAGGGTGGTGGGTGCCGAAGCAACGTCTGACAGCGTGAAGGTGACCGGCGCGGCTCACCCCGCTAACGGTCGCTGTCACCGTGAAAGTCCCGACGGTTGAGCCGGCAACAAGAAGCGGGCTCGTGGCGGTCCCACCGGTGCCGGTTTGGATGGCGGCACTGGCGCCGCCACCGACGAAGGTCGCACCCGCCCCGCTCGTAGTGACCACCGTGAAGTCGACCGTGGTCCCTGGGACCGCCGCACCGTAGGCGTCCGTCACGGAAACCTGCAAAGGAGCGGGGTACTCGGCGCCCACTTCCGCCGACTGGCCGTTACCGGAGACCGCTGTAACCGTGGTCGCGACCCCGGTCGTGGTGTTGGTCAGGTCGAAGGTGACTGCGAACGTGGTGTTCTGGATTCCTCGGCTGTCACACTGTAGGACCCGCTGATGTCGTTGGCCGTGAGCGCAGGGGCCGTCGCTATGCCCTGGGAGTTGGTGGTAACGGTGTCGGCGCCCAGCCCGCCAGCGAAGCTGGCGCTGGGCCCGGTGCCCGGCGTCGTGAACACGACGTCGGCGAAAGGCACCGGGCAGCCCCCTGTGTCGACGACCGTGGCCTCGAGGGGATCGGCAAACGCCGTGCCGACCTTGGCCAGCTGCGGGGAGCCGGCGGTCACCTGGATCCCGGAAAGCGTGCCCGTGCAGCCGGTGGTAGCAGAAGCAACATTGGCGAAAGGAAGGAAAGCAGCTGTCACACCGAGACCGGCTAGGGGCAGTGCGGCAAGCAAGGCGAGCGCCGGTACCCGGCGGGCTGAGCCACGCGTGGGCCGGTTCATGCTGCACCTCCACCGGCACCACCGGCACCGCCAGCGCCGCCACCGCCGCCTCTACCGAAACCGCCGCCCCTCCCGAAACCGCCGCCGAAGCCGCCGAAGCCGGCAGTGCAGCCGGTCGACGTGGGCTGGGTAATCGTAAGGGCCCTGGCGGTCACGACCCCGATGGTGTTCGTGGAGCCAATTGCGGTAGCGCATTCGCCCACAGTCAGTTGGCCGGCGGTGGCTTTTCCTGTCTTCAGGTACTTGGTCGCCGTGCTAACCGTCACGACCTCGGGCCCCGGGCTGACGGTCGTTGTTGTGCTGAGCGCCCCGGTCGTTGTGGATGTACGGCCACCGGCGAAAGCGAAGCGCGTGCCTTGCACTGTAATGGTCGACCCCGACACCGCTGTTACCTTGCCGACCGCAAAAGCGACCGTCCCGGCCGGCCGTGTAACCGTCGTGCGAGGTCGTGTGCCGGCGCCAGGGAAGGTCCCGCCCGTGCGACCCCCGAAACCGCCACCGCCGAACGCGCCGCCACCGGCACCGCCGCCAAAGCCACGGTTGCAGGTCCCGCTCGTCGCCGAGAAGATCGTCACGTTGGTGGCTTTCACTGCTCCAGCCGAGCCTTTCGAGCCGGTGGCTGTGATGCATACGCCGACTTTCACATCGCTGAGGCTCGCCGTCAGGCTGGCGGTGATCGTGGTCGAAGCCGTCAGGTCAACGGTGGTCTGGCCCGTCTCGGTGTTCTGTACCTCCAGAGTGTTGCCGGTAATGCTGGCAATCTTGCCTGTAGCTGCCGGGGCGAAAGAGGGCGTCCCCGTGGGCGAACCGGCACCGCGCGCCTTTGCGGCAGCCGCCGCCTTGGCAGCAGCCGCGGCCTTGGCAGCAGCGTTGGCAGCGGCCGTGGTGGCCGTCGTAGCCGGTGGCGTCGTGGTAGCCGGCGCTTTGGCAGCGCTCGAGCCTCCCCCGCCGCAGGCCGCCGCCAGCAAGGACATGACTGCCAATAGGCCAGCGGCAGACACAAAGCGGCGCGTCCTACCGGAAGGCATCTCGAAAATTGTCACCTGGTTGTTCCTCCTATATCCATGAGCTGAGAATTATTCGCTGCGCAGCGCTTCGATCGGAGCGAGACGTGCGGCGCGAAACGCTGGGTAGACGCCGGCCGCCACCCCGATGCCGATTGCCACAACAATGGAGCCGACGGCCGCGGAAGCCGAGATCGTGATCGTGTTCGATACGAAGTTCGGGATAATTACTGCCCCAAGAATGCCCAACGACGCTCCGGCAATACCACCGACCAGCCCGAGGGTCGATGCTTCCACCAGGAACTGGCGCAAGATAATGCGAGGTGTTGCCCCCAAGGCTTTTCGGAGGCCGATCTCTTTGACCCGCTCCGTGACCGAGACGAGCATTATGTTCATCACCCCGATACCGCCCACCAGGAGCGAGATCGCCGCGATCCCACCGAGCAGGATCGTAAGGGTCTTATCGGCAGAGGTGAGCGTGTTGTCGATCGTTGTCTGGCTTGTGATCGTGAAGTCGGCCTCAGTTGGGTCGGTAATGCCGTGCAGAGCCAGGAGTTCCGCTGTCGCCTCGGCGTCAGCCGCACCCATAGTCGACTGCGAGGCTGCTTCGAGGTAAATGGTCGACACCGAGGAAGTACCGAGGAACTCACTTTGGGCCGTAGTTATCGGGATTACCGCGAGGTCGTCCTCGTTGGTCGACGACGAGCTCCCCGCGTATTGAGGACCCCGATGATCGTAAAGGGGATATTGCCAATGTCCACCGTCTCGCCAACGGGGGAAAATAGGCCCAGCTCTTCGGCGGTCGTTTGGCCGAGGACGACCACGTTGTCATCGTGGGTCATCTCCTGCTGGGTGAAAAAGGAGCCCTCCGCCATCGAACGGCCGCGCACCGACAGCCACGCGGGAGTCGAGCCGTTGATGCTCGTGGTCCAGTTCGCATTACCAGCCACCAATGTGGTCTCACTCGAAACCTGGGGAGCCACCGCAGCAATGTCGGGGCAATCGATCTTGTTAGCCAGGTCAACGGCGTTCTGGTAGGTCAAGGTGGACGACGAGCCGAACCCGCCCCGCACCAACCCGGTCGTCGTGCTCCCCGGGGTAACTATCAACAAATTGGTGCCGAGAGCGCTGATGGCGGAGTTCACCGAAGAAGTCGCACCTTCGCCGAACCCGACGGTGAGGATCACAGCCGCGATACCGATGAGGATCCCGAGAACTGTGAGCGAGGAACGCAACCTGTGGCTCGCTATCGATTGCATACCCGAACGCAACGTCTCCCACCAGCTCATACCACGGCCTCCTCTCGGCCGGGTACACCACTGCCCGGGAGGAACTTGCCGTCACGGAAACGCATTATGCGCTCGGCGGCTTCGGCTACGTCCTGCTCGTGGGTGATCAACACGATCGTGCGACCCTGCTTATGCAATGCGTCCATCATCCCGAGCACATCGGCGCTCGAGCGAGAGTCGAGGTTGCCCGTCGGTTCGTCGGCGAGCAGGAGGTCGGGTTCTGTCACCAGAGCGCGCGCCACGGCGACCCTTTGCTGCTGACCACCCGACAGCTGGTTCGGGAGGTGGTCGACCCGGTCGGCCAACCCGACCTGTTCGAGCGCCGCGAGCGCTTTCAGCCGCCTGCTCTTGCGGTCCACCCCTGCGTAGATAAGCGGCAGTTCCACGTTACGCCAGGCGTTGAGGGTGGGCAGCAAGTGGAACTGCTGGAAGATAAACCCGATGCGGCGGTTCCGTACCTTGGCCAAGTGCTCCTCGTCCATCTGGCTCACGTCCGTGCCTGCAAGGTAGTACTGGCCCGATGTCGGGACATCGAGGCAGCCCAGGATGTGCATGAAGGTCGACTTCCCGGAGCCCGAAGGCCCGATAATCGAGATGTACTCTCCGGGGAAGACCGAGATCGACACGCCTCGGAGAGCATGCACTGGCACTGAGGTGGGCGTGTAGGTTTTCCACACGTTCACGAGCTGCACCAGCGGTCTTCGGGTTAAGGGCGGCTGACCCTGGTTCATCGGGACCATCACCCTCCGCGGCCGCCGAAGCCGCCAGCGCCACCGAAGCCACCGGCGCCACCGAAGCCGCCAGCACCGCCTCCGAGACCGCCCCCTCCGAAGACCGCTCTGCCGGTGCCGGTGGTCCCGCTACCAGTGGAGAGGCTGGCCGAGGAGAGCGAGGCGATGACAACGTCCTGGCCGCTTTTCAGGCCAGAGGTTATCTGGGTATATGGGCTTCCCACGGCGCCAACGGTCACGGTCTGCTCGACCTCTTTCCCGCTCTTCAGGAGGTAGACGTAAGAGGACGTCCCCAATGTGTGCACGGCCGTGGTGGGCACCACCAGGACGTTGGTGGCTTGGCGCACGATGATCTCGACGGCGGCAGACGCTCCGGCGTATAGCCCTGCGGGGCTCCCTGTGACTGTGATCGTTACTGGGAAGGTTGTCACACCGCTGGTCGTGGTCCCCACGCTGCTTATGGTGGTGACGATGCCGTAGGCGGTCGTGCTCGTGCCGGTCGGGGTGATCTCCGCCTGCTCCTGGTCCTGGATATCGGCTATTTGGGACGTTGTCGCGTCCACGCTCACGATGAACGAGTCGAGCGGTTCGATCACGAACTGCCCGGAACTCGAGCTGGAGCTGCCGG
>CAWJKT010000023.1:0-17070 GCA_963843375.1 uncultured Pseudomonadota bacterium | reverse complement strand
TAGCTCGATTTGGTGATCGGCGGCAGGTTACTCGTCGGGGCGTACACGATCTCGCCGTCTTGCGGGTACGTCCAACCACAGCCAGCCGTCAGTCGTTTCCCCCGCCGCGAGCAGCGTGCTGAGCGAGTTCGCCTGGCCGCTAGCCAGCGCGTGGAACGCGTTGCCGTAGCCGTTGCCGTAGTGCTGGCCGTTTACCAGGTCGTAGAAGTCGCTTTCGCTGACATACCACCCGCTGGTATAGGACGAGTCGGCGGCGGCCTTGACATGCACAACGACGTAGTAGCCGTTGGCTGGCGCGTTCGCCGGAACCGTCTGCCGACTGGGTGGTCACGTTGGCGGACTCGACAGTGAGCTGCCGATGGTGGCGCCGGAACTGGTGTCCTGCAGAGTCTCGGTCTGACCGGCTGAGAGCATATCCGGGCCGGCCGGGGACGGGGTGGGGGTACTGGTGTCGAAGGTCTGCGAGGCCGGGGTAAAGCTCGGTTGAACAGCAGCTTGGCTAGACGCGTTGCTTGCCGTCGAAGCGCATGCGGACAGCGCGAGGACCGCGGCGACCGCGATGCCCAGCGCAGCAATGATCTGTCTTCTCATGCCGGACCCCCTACAGGCAGATCGAGTAACCGGCGGGACCGACCGTGATGGCGGGTGGCAGCGCTTATCGTATCCCTCCGCACTAATAGGCCATTTGCCGATCTGCTCTAGCTGTGACCCGTTTGTGGCAGGTGCGACACTGAGGTCGCAATCGATGTCGGCGGTATAGCTACGGCTGCGGCGGGCGCTCGGCGACGAAGGTCCCCCAGCCCGCTACGGTGCGTACTTCGCCTTATCGGATGCCGCCCCGTGGTCGGCGGCAGGCAGCGGGGCACCGTGCGTTGCCGACTGCTCGCTGATGCCCGGCTGGCCGGGATGGCTGGCCAGCACCTCGGAGGTGTGCTCGCGGGTGTCCGGCGCCGGGTCCGCGTCCGCCGGGTGCCCGGCGGTCATCGCTGCCCGCCCGGCGCAGCGCAGACCAGGCCATAGTCATCGATTGCCCGCATGGCTGCCCGCTCGGCCGCCGCGAGCTGCCGCCTGGCCTCCTGCCGGTCGGTGAACCGCCGGTAAATCTGGGCCATCCTCCATTTAGCCTCCGACCGGGCGGCCGGCGCGTGGATGATCGGCTCGGAATTCAGCACGATCGGCGGGTGGACCCCCCCGACCGGCGGAAGCCCGCATCGGCGCGGGCTTGCTCCGCGGCCGGCTCCGCCGCGTACTGGCCGCGGAGCTGGTCCAGCCTGAACTCGACCGCGGCCCGGGTGTTCTCCGTCTGCGCCTGGCTGCCCTCGGCTGGCGGGTCGGCTGCCCGGGCCAGGTCCAGCGGCCCGACATCCCGGCCGTCCACCGAGGACAAGTCCGCGAACATCGCCAGGTTCCGCTGATGCGCCGCCGCTGCCCGCACCGCCCGCACCGCCGCCCCGGCCGCCGCCACGTACCGCATCGAGTCCGCCGAGACGGCGGTCAAGGCCACCATCCGCCAGGTCGCCTCGCCCGCCGTCCGCGACGTCATGTGGTCCGCATGGCAGGACGCCCTGGCCGTCGCGGCAGCAGATTCGCCAGATCGCATGGCGTGGGAGAAGGCGGCCGAGGCCACCGTCATCACCCAGGAGGCCGCGCACCTGGCCATGGTCCGCATGCTGGAAGCCGTCGCCGACATCGAGTCCCGGTGCCGGATCAGGAACCTGCTGGCCCTGGAATGCGAGTTCATCGAGACCGAGAGCACCGAGGCGGCCGGGCCGCCGATGTCCTGCTTCTCGGCGGTCGCGTGGTTGGCGCGCTCGCGGGCCTGCCGGCTGCCTCGCCCGCTTCGAGGCGCTGCCAGAGTCGCCGCATAGCGAGGCGGGCCAGGTCCGCGATGCCGGGCACGGGGAGCTGCCGCTGGGGACGGGGCCGCACGGCGAAATTCAGCTACGGCGGGAGCCTGGTGGCGGGAGCGGGCGCGGGATGGACGCGAAGAATATGCCCGCCATGCGGATCAGCACCAGGCTGACCACACCGCCGATGCGCTGGAGGCTGCCGACCCGCGGCGGTGATGTCGGACCGCTCGCGGACCCGGACAGCAAGAAGACCTCGTAGCCCTCGACAGGCCGCTCAGCATCAGGATCGGCATCGTCGGCTCGATCGAGCCCGTCGGGGTGAACTGCAGCAGCCCGGACAGGTGCACCCTCTGGAAGATCTACACCGGCGCGCCGAAGGTGGGGGACAGCGACAGCACGTTCGTCACGATCGCCTTGATCGGCAGCACCCCCGAGCCGAACGCGAGGAACAGCAGCACGAACGCACCCCGGTGGACGCGATCGACGCGATGCTGCGGGATCCCCACAACGTCCGGCAGCAGCTCATCAGCGAGGTCAGGGACAGCGACGACGCCAGCGCGGCACGGGCTGATGCCCTGCTCGCCAGGACGCACGAGGGAGGTGAGCACACGTGACCCGCAAAGCACAGCGCGATAGCTACTACCAGCCGACGTCCGGGCGCAGGCTCAGGCGCTACCTGTGCCTGCTGGCCAGGCATAGCTAACGTCAGACACAGCAGCCGCGTAAGAGTTACCGCGCGGAAATGCCCCGCTGCGGGGTTCAGGGGCCTATTTGGGCGGCCGTCCGAGCGGTGGCCGGATGGGGGCTACGGCAGCAGCCCGGCGCCTTCGCGGACCTGACCACATCGCCGGGACGGCATCGACCGCGGCCGCCACCGCATAGGCAGCCTGCTCGTAGTTGACCCGCCAGCCGACGAAGTCCGGCCAGGCGTCGGCGGGGTCTCGCTCGATCGGGAAGTCGACCGCCCGCATATGGGCGACCGCGTCGAGGAACTCGTCGTAGCTGAGGGTGATCCCGGCGGCCGGGTCGACCACCTCGGGGACGTCGAGGCCCATCGCCCTGGCGACCCGGGTCAGGCACTCGAACCCGCCCCGCAGGCAAAGCCGGGCGGGCACCACTGGTGCGGCCTGCGGGCACAGTGCGAGGTAGAGCGCTGCCGAGTCCAGCACCGCCAGCAGCGCCGTGACCCACGACGACAGCGGCCGGGGGGAACGGAACCGCACCAGCGGCAGATACGTGGTGTGACTCTCCGCCACCTCAGCCGCCCAGTTCTCCCACTGCGCGTAAAGATCGGGCAGGGTATGGATGGTGGACGCTCCCGACCCCAGGGCGTAATGGGTGCGCGCCAGCAGCTCCGGCCCCCACGAGGGAACCCCGGCCCGGGCGTTCAGCAGGGCCACCTCGTTCTCCCGCCGGTTGAACTCCGAGTACAAGGTGGGCAGGTAGGCGATCTGCAGCGTGACGGCTACCAGCCCCGTGAAGGCGGCGAGATCTGCGAGCACTTTCTCCGCATTGCCTACCGCGTCGTTGGGGCCGAACACATCGGGGCTGGCCACGCTGAACGCTGACCCGAGCCCGGTGTCGATGAACGGCCACAGCAGCAGCGCATAGCCGACGAAGAAGATCGCCAGCCACGCCGCCAGCTGAGCCAGTAGGACGGCGGCCGCCTGCGCGGCAAGCACCCGGTCACGCTGCCTGTGATCGGCGATGCGACTGGTGACCGCACGAAACGCCGAGTTGATGATCCGGTCAACCCAGCGGGTCAGGCGGTCACCGGCCGGACGGGGCACAATAAGGGTGCCGATCAGGCTCCCCACGTGCTAAGCACGAGCAGGGCGCCGACAATCGCGATCACCGCGCGCGCAGCAAGCGGCACAACCATGACATTTCCTCTCAGTGGTCACTGGCATAACGAAGCTACCGAGGTCCGTCTCGTCTCAGGCGCCAAAGACGCGTGCACCCTGAGTCAGCCTTAGACCCCTATGAGCAAGGTTTTGATCTTCGTTTATGGCCCAAACGTTTAAACCTCCCTTTAACTTGGAAAGAACCTCGAACAATATTCGTAAATTCCATGTCGGACTTGTTTCACCAAGAAATTCCTTTTAAATTTGTGAAAAAAATATTTGAGATGATGAATAAAGCTCATTGGCATCAATTTCAGGTTCTTACAAAAAGGTCGGACCGTTTAGAAAAACTCAGCCCTAATTTAACTTGGTCCCCAAATATTTGGATGGGTGTTAGTGTCGAATCCGACCGGTTTACATATCGCATTGATTCTTTAAGAAAGACAAAAGCAAAAATTAAATTTCTCTCTTTGGAACCATTATTGGGGCCAATAAAAAATCTTAAGTTAAATAAAATCGATTGGGTAATTGTTGGTGGGGAATCAGGAGGGGGTGCCCGCCCAATTGAAAAAGATTGGGTTGTAGACATTCGCAAACAATGCTGGCATGCAAAGGTTCCTTTTTTCTTCAAACAATGGGGCGGATTTCAGAAAAAGAAAAACGGTAGGGAGTTAGACGGACGAACCTGGGATCAAATGCCTCGTGGGATTAGAGAGAACTCAGTTGCCAGACTTTAAACCAGGAGTCCCCGTCCGCCACCTCGTTTCCCGCGAGGAAGGCGTAATCAAGAGTCCTCAATCTTTTAGGCTTGGGAACAACACCGGTGAGTGTTTCCTCGTAACGGTTGGTACATTGGAAAAGGTGTGGTTTCCCCACGAAATGGAACTCATAGACTCGACGAACAAGAATTCATCGACGTAACGGTCGTTATTTTCGACGAAAGGAAAGAGCCGTGAACAAAAACACCCCCTTAAAAAAGGAACGGGTTGGCGTTTTCATCGACGGAAGTAATTTTTACTTTGGCCTGAAACGCAACAACCGATTAACGCGGGTGGACTACTTCAAGCTTTCCACAGCCTTGGCCGGACCGGATCGGGAGCTGGTCCGAATTTATTATTACAACTCCGCTTACGACCCGGAGCTTTCGCCCGATCAGGCGAAGGCCCAACAAGCCTTCCTTGATTCCTTGGATAAAACACCGCTCTTGGAGCTACGCCTTGGCCGGATAACCATTTCTCCGGACGGAAGCACCAGAGTAAAGGGGGTGGCCACCAAGTTCGCTTCTGACTTGGTTTATTACGCGGCCATTGGGGGTTTCGATACGGCAATAGTATTAACTGATGACTCGGAATACGCCCCCGTCCTGATTCAGGTGAAGGAACTCGGGCGCCAGTTGGAGATTGGCCTTTTCGCCGATTCCCAACCACGGGAATTAATCCAGGCCGCCGATAACATCATCCACCTGGAAAGGGTTTTGGACAAAAAAGACACCAACATTTTCCCGGTTTCGCCGGACCTTGAAAAGGATGATTCGGAGGTTTTGCTGGTCGGTTCCAATAAGGTGACGGTAGCGGAAACCCGCAAAAAATTTCTAATCCCACCAAAGTCGTTTCGCTTGAAAGATTAGTCCCAAACACCCTTCAACAGCTCGTCCAGATGGACACCCAGGACACGAAACCCCACCAAAATAAGGGAACAAAATGAAATCAACTTCGAATAAACCAGCCAAGGTGATCCTGACCCGGAAAGTTTTGCAAAGTAAAATTGGGGAATTGATTCGGGAACTCCGCATAAAAAAGGGTCTTAGTCAGAAACAGGCCGCGGACAGGTGTGGCTGTTCGCTTGCCTTTTGGAAACGCTACGAAAAAAAGGGTTTCGAGGGCATTCCAGCCCTTTTGAAAATCGCAGTATCCCTTGGCGGTACCTTGACCCCTATGATTAAACTTCTTGAAAAAAGAATTCCCCTTCAAGAATTGTCAACTATTCCAATCGGGGGTACTCAAGACGGGGCGAAAAGGGATATGGATCTTCCGGAAATTGAATCTTATCTCAAAAAAGAAGACCGGATATGGGTAAAGGAAAAGCTTCAAGCGCTCGCATGGCTTGCCCAAGGAATGAAGGTCAAAGAGGTTAGAAAGCGTCTTGGCCGTTCACATTACCTCATCCAACAATGGCTATGCCGGTATAACAAGACTGGCGTCGGTTGGGTGCTGAAGTCCAGTAAAGTCGCTCCGCCGCGTGAGCCTTCCGAAGTGTGGAAGGAATAAAGAAGGTTCTTAAACGAGGGGATTTTGGAAACTTTTAACCCGGTGATCCCGTCCTCCGCTCCCTATTTTCTCTTTTTAGGCCGGCCACGGCCGCGAGGTTGGGTGGACGCTTTCTGGAAAAAGTCTGTGTAGTCGCAGTTTAAGGCATTGGCGATCCGGATAAGGCTTTTGATGGGGAAGTCCCACCCGGATTCGATTTGTTGAAGCCATCTTAGGGACATTCCGGTTTTATCGGCCAGGGCGGCCTGAGTTAGGCCCCGGCTCTCCCTTGTTTCGGCGATCCGCCGGCCAATATTTTTGACGATTTTGTTGGAATCCTGTTTGATCATTGCCGCATATTGCGGTAATTTGCCCTATTATAAAACGTGGTGTTATTGCGTTATTAATTACAGGCTATAAAGCGGGGGTATTTGTTTTGTCAGACCCAAAAATAGTCGCCAAATTGCTAGATTCTTGTTTAACAACTGCAAATTTGGAACGAGTCTATTCTTTTGAAAAACAGTTGGAAGAAATCCCGCTTTCGGCGTCAGAAGTGAAAGCGAGGCATCGGAACGTCCGGATTGACCTTTTGGAGTTAGTCGGAACCATCGTTGAAAAAGGCCTAGAACGCAGACTACAAGGGGACGAATTATTTCAGGTCATGCGGCAGGTGGACAGCTTCTTATCAGACCGTAATTACTTAATAAAACCCTAAGCTTCCAAAAAAAGCAACCTCATAACGTTTTCCACTTTTCCTTAATAATTTTTTGTAATAAATCGCTTTTACTCCGTCTGAAGTCATTGAGCACCAATGATGTCTAACGGGAGAGGTTTATCTTCAGTAAGCCTTAAAAAAAATCCGCAACCTTTCTGTCCAACTAAAGCCTTTTTCTTCTCAAAACGTTTTTCGCACAAACCTTGTCGACCCTCTCTCGTTTTGATAATTATTTTCATTTTTTCTTTCGCGAAATTTTTTTCTTGTGTTATACGAGTCCCAATAATATCCATCCAACACAATCACTACACACACTTTACAGCGAGTGAGAAATGGAACAAACGGGCGAACTCCAAAAAATAAGGATGATCCGTCTGCAGGCCTTGATAGCTCCCATCCATGAAAAAAAATTGGAGGATGAAATCAAGGCCAAGATGTCTAAAGGCCGGAAAACCACGAAGTCAGAAATTATTCGGCAGGCCCTCGACGCCCGGTATTTTTCAAAGAGAGGAAAAAACGCGGTCTGAAAGTGTTGACCCGGTCCGACTCATGAAAGGAGGGACCGGCAAGTTTATGAATGAAAGGGGTTTGTATATGAAAAAAACCACAGCCGTCCTTTTATCCGTGGTTCTGTCGGTAATATTTTTCGGGTCCATCTTGTCCACCGGTTGCAAGAAAACCCAAACCCCCACGTCGGCGAGTCCTTCATTGAACGAAGCCACACCCACCCCCATGCCAATTGCTGGTGGTGGCATCAACGTCTCGGTTGTTGACAACGGCAAAACGCCGTCCGGAATGAGTCTGGATTTCATCCCGCCTGACAACTCAGTGACCATGCACCGGAGTACCCTCGCGGACGGGACATGTTTGTTCCAACCCGATACCGGCGAATTGGAGCAGGGAACCTGGACCGTGGTGGCCGCGGCCACCCCTTTCCCGCCATATGCGCCAAGTGTGGCGTCCTTGGCGGTGACAGCCAACAACGAAACCTTGAAGTACGAAACCCAGGCCCCTTCCTTCCAGGTTACTCCGCCCGCCGTAACCCAATTTACGGGAACAAGCGGCGGGACATTTACTTATCAATTGACCTACACCCAACCCGGAAATCTTCTTGTTCCGGTTTGGCTTTATATGCCCACCCCTGCGTCCAACTGGTCTGTTTCCAGTTCAGCGGCCACGATTGGAACCACAAGCCCGGTTTCCGTGACCATCACTTTGACGGGGAGCCAATGCGTGGACCAGGAAAGTGTCCCAGCGACTATCTTATGGTTTTGACGCCATTTCAAACACCACAACCCCAACGCTTGGAGAGCTTTGACCTATTTCACCCCCGTCACTAAAAACTTCACCTCCAACCTGACCGTCAACTGGCAAGCCACCGATTTGAACAATGGGTTTTATAGCTGTGCAAGTGGAGTCCAGCTTTATTTGACGGGTAACTTGACCATCACCGACACCAATGGGTGCCACGCCAATGACGTTATGACTATCCAGTGGAACGGCGGCAACTGTTCGAGTGATTATTTGCAGACGCCCAAATGGGAACATCAATAACAACCAGACAGGTGGCGGATCAATCAGTTTCACCCCCGGGACCTACAGCATCACCTTCTACACCGGCTGGTATCCCTCTTTGGTTTGTAATTTCCATGGACAGCAAACAACGACGGGACTTTCCACCAACGGCTCAAACCAGTGTATGAGCGTCAATTTCTAAATTTAAACAGCGAGGATAAAATGAAAAAATCGGTAATCCTAACTCTCATGGTGGCCCTTTGTATCTATGGCTGTGAAAAGGGATCCACTGGTCCCTCTGGACCCACGGGCCCTGCAGGGCCGACCGTTCCCGACCTACCAAATGACTTTTGAAAATGGCGTCTACCCGGATTCGGGTTATTCCGGGATTGATACCCATTGGGTGAACGGCAGTAACCAAAGCACCGCCCCCGGTACCGGTGAAATCCAAGTAGGAACCGGTGCCACAACCGCGAATGTCCAATTAGGTTTATTTAGGGCTAATCTCTCTTACAAATTCCCATCGAACGCGACTGTAACGGGGGCCTATCTCCAACTTACAACCGAAACCGCTTCGACGCTTGCCGCTGGAACTACTTATATTTTTGGTGTTCACTCAAAATTATCAATATTTGTTCCCCTGGGAATTGTCTTTGGAATGATTCAGCTACATTGGTTACTCATTTATCAGATTCTGGACCGTGGGTGGGGAAATGTAGGCTCATCCGGCCCCATCACCCCCGGCGTTGACTACAACTCCACGCCTCTGTCCACGGTCACCGTCACCCCAAGCCAGGTCAACGGAAACCAGGTTCCTTTGGCTTGGAACCTTCCCGTCTCGGTTGTCCAGCCCTGGACGAACCCGGCTAATTCGGGCGTCATCTACGGCCTTTGCATCTCCTCGGAACCAGAAACAGGGAACGGAAGCGGATACATTTCGTTTTGGGACAACACCGGCACCGCCGAGTACAAACCCCAAGTCATCGTCTCTTACACGATCCCATGAATTTGAAAAGGAAACTTTATGAAAAAAACCATCTTTATCGCTACTCTTTTGCCTTTTTTGGCCTTGGCCGCAAGCAAGGCTGACGCCAAACCCAAGCCGACGCCAAGCCCGACGACCACCATAACCCCGACCAATACACCTACGCCGTCGCCCCGGTGGGTCCCCCCTCCCCCCATGGACGACACGGCCAAGTGGATCAACTACCGCGTGGCCACGGCTTTCCAGAACGACGCTTCCGGTTCGAATTTTTATTCCTTCGTGGACCTCTTCCTCCGCCGCCGCCTGGACCAATACAACTTCACCGCCGAGGGGGACGTCCGTGTCCTGAAATATTTCTCCAACTCCTATGAGGCGGATTCCCTCCAAATCATCACCGGGGACGTGTCCTATTCGGACTTGTTCCTGACCGCCGCCGCCGGGCGTCTGAACGTCGGGGACCCCTTGACGCCCATGAGGTTTTTCGGCGACTACTCCACCATGGGCTTAAGGCGGCTGGACGGCTTCCAGTTGACCCTCCCCATCAATTTCAGCGTGGGGGTAGTGGACTCGGGGCAGTCGATCAACTCCAACTCGACCGCATTGAGCCTTTACTATTTCCCGACGGTTTTTTCCTCCACCTACGCGGCCTACGACACGACCCAAAGCTTCATCCTGGGGCAGGCCAGGGTCAGCACCAAGTTCGCGGATATCCCTGTTATCGCCCGCTTCAACATTGGGGGTTGCGCCAACAACTTTTACGACTACTCCATCACGGGCGGGGACTTGACCTATTCCGGGTCGCTCGATTTTACCCTCGCGCACGATTACGAGTTTTACGCGGAATATGGGGTTGAGGACGCCCACTTCAGCAACGATTCCAGCGTTTTGGGCGTCGGCGCGCGCGCCCGGCGTCTTATTACTTTCGGTCCCTTTTCCTTGGATGAACTTATCCTCGAAATGCAGGTCCCGATCGGTTACAGCCTCAACAACACCTTCACCGGCGGAAACAACCTGGACCAGGGCCTTGCTTCATACCCCCAGAAGGTTTTCTTTGTCGGCCTCAAGACTCGTATCAAGGGATTCAACATCAACTTTTACATAACGGACAGTCCCGGCGACTACACTTTCTCGCGGCTCAATTCGTCGAACGCCTTGGGTCCGATCAACCGACAGCCGCTGGCCCAACCCATCGGTCCGGGAAACGTGATCGACGGGCTTAATATCCCCCTGGTCGCCTCGGCCTACAACACCCTTGGATACCTCGTCGACATGGAGGTCACGTTTTGAGGTGGTTCCTTTTCGTTCTTATCCTTTTCATCGCGGGACCGGCATTGGCGGACCGGACGGCAGACGACTTGAAAGCTTTCTTCGACCTGCATGCGTCGGTCTTCGACGCCCTTTCCATGCGGTATCTGCCCGACCAGGCCATCGGGTCGCCGGGTGGGGGTTCTACCCGGAAAGGGAAGAATACAAAAAAGATCGAGGACGTCGAGGTCGCCCAGGCTCCGACAACCATGGTTTTTACGGGGTCGAGCTCCTGGGCAAACATGAAGGCCACCGTCATCAACTACCACACGCATTTCGTGGGGAAGGTCGAAACGGACGCGCCGGCTGAGAAGTGGATTTTGAAAGAGGACGCAACCCGCAACGAGGTCGATTCGGGGAGCCTCAACGACGCTTACAACTTCACCATCGACCACCCCGGCGAGTTCAAGCCGGGTTTTAGCTTGACCCTGATGATTTACAAGGACGGACTGCAGTACCCGTCCCTCTTGACGCTCCATTGAAAGGAACGGATATGAAAAAATTCCTCGTTCTCATTTCAGGCTTTTTCCTGGTCACGGTTCCTTTTTGCCAGGCCTTAGCCCAGGCGACGAGCGACCCCGGAAAAGACTTCGGTGCCTACAAAAACTACATGATGGACCACTACCGAAGCCTTGAAAACGGCGACCCGAGCACCGCCAACCCTGCCGCATTCGGTCGGTCCGGTGGATTCAAAGGCGTCTCAAGAAAATCAAACTACTCGAAAATCTACGACTATAAGGCGGGCGACAGCCGGAACTACATGAAGGACCAGATCATTCAGAAGGTCGGAACCCTGGCCCAGGCCCTCGCCGACACGGCCGGGTCGGCCTTCGCCTTCGACAGTTCCAGCCAGCTTCGCTCCCAGGCGAGCCAGCTTTCGGCAACCGGCGATCCCAACTTCCAACAAGTGGCTTCCGTGCTTAACCAGGAGGCGACGGCGGTGGACCAAGGCGACCGCGCGCAAGCTCAAAGCCTGGCCGGCCAGATCGCCCCAATGGCCACCTTGCCGGTTTCGGCCAACTACCAACCCACCCAGCAACAAAACCAATTCCTGGCGGCCCTCGGGACCGCCTTCACGACGGTCGTGACATCCTTGACGTCCATCATCGGTGCGGGCCTGGTCGGGCAATTAGTTTCCGCCCTCCTTGGGTCGTCGTCTTATACGGGCGTGCTCGGGAGCGGCATGACCGGGCTTTTGAATTCGCAACCCCCTTCGAACGTGGCCAGCAACACGGGCGTTGGGGTTGTCAACGTGGCGGGCGGCCAAGCGGCCAACTCGCTTAACCAAAGCATGAATGTAGGCAGTTCTTTACAGCCGGTCCCCCAGGGAGCGAATAACGGCCAAGCCTTGCCGAAGCCTTGAGGGAAATATCTTTTGGGAGGTCGAGGATGAAGGAATTTTTCGGAAGATGGAGTCGACGGGCGATGAACGCCGCCCCTTTGTTTTTCATGGCGGTCTTGTGCGCCGGCAACGCTCACGCGGCCGGATTGGGTTTCCAGGATTGGCCCGTCTTGAACACGGTTTTCGCCAAGGTCGACCTGGCCGTGCTGATCCTCAGCGAGTTCTGGTGTGGTTTGCAACTCAAGAAACATTGGACCGCCTTCGGCGGCGACAAGGACCCGGAAGCCGGCATGAAGATCATGAAAGGATTCGGGGCCATGCTCGGGATTTTCCTGACCTTGAGCGCCGCCCTTTGGATTTACAACATGACCCTGACCGCCGGGGCGCCCTCGCCGTCGACCACCTGGACCCAGCCCATAGCCCAGCCTTAATAATGAAACGCCGCCGCACGTTCATTTTTATCGCCGCTTCATCCTGGCTTTTTTTCGCGTGGGCCTCGCTGGTCCACGCCGGGGTTCTCGGGGTTTCGCCTGAGGACATGAGCAACGGGATAGACCAATTCCTCCAAAAACACGCCTGGCATTGGGTGTGTGCCCTTGGCCGGTTGGTAGCGCAGTTCTGCATGAACTGTCTCTTCAAGGTCTACCAATTCCTCGGAACACGGACCCTTTTCATCCCCGACATAGCCTCCCCGAAGACCTGGCTGGCCTTGGGATCACAACAAGCGCCCCAAAGCGTCACCAACGTCATCCACATCATGGTCGGGATCGGTTTGATGGTGGGTCTTATCGCCAGCACGGTCTACCTCGGACAAATCGGCTTTGGTTCCTCGAAGCACCAGCTTTCCAGGGCCGTCTTCCTTCGAATCGTCGTCCCGGTCGTCTGCATCACTTGTTGGCCCTTTTGGACGTCATTCACCTGCCGGCTTTCTTCGAACACGGCCATACTGATTTATTCCCAAAACAGTTTCATCACGAACGGGGGGGCCTTTTCTTCCCTCACGAATTTTGACGTCACGACGGACACCGGGGGCCAAGGGGTGGCTCAACAAAATGAACGAACGAACTTCCTTTATGAATTCAACCTGGGAAAGGTCTTCGCCTGGTCCTTTGCGATGTTCCTTTGTGTGATGGGACTCTATTGGGGATGGAACAAGACCGCCACGGGGAACGGAGGAGGGTTCGCCATCCTTGCAACGGCTGGGCTTTGCCTTGTGCTTATCACCCTTCTTCCGTCCATTTACACCTACTTGAACTACAACGTGGGCGTTGGGAACCTTGCCCAAACCTCCCAAGAAGCCCCCCTCTTTTCATCTTCGGGTGTCTTGCCGACTAATCCCGCCGCTCAATTGAACCTTCCCCAGGAAAGTCATCCCATTATTCAAATAGGCCAACCTAGGGTTGCCCCCCAGGACCCCAATCCTGACCCCGTGAAGTACCCCAACGATACCTGGTCCAACCTCCTGAATTCCGGTATACAGACATTCGTCGCCCTTTTCGGCATCCTCATTTGCATCGCCATCCTGATCGCCAAGGGCTACCAGGTCGTCATGCTCATCCTCTATTTTTTCCTCATGTTCGCCTTTTTCGGTTGCTACGGGCACCCGGATTGGGAGGATTTGACCTTCGCCGGGGCCTGGGCTTACATCAAGCTTCTTTTCCAAAACGTGATTTGGGGCGTTGGATTTTACCTCTTGAATCTCATCCCTCACCTCAACTGGACCCCAACCGGCCAGGCGGCCGGGCAGGGAACGATCATGACGGCTTTCGGCCTCCTCTCTGCCCTCATGGTCATCCAAAACAGCAAGGACATAGCCGACGTCTTCACTAAAACCAAATCCCATTTCGAGGGATCGGCCGGCCAGATATTCAGGGATGTCACCCGCGTCATGGGTTTAGGCCTGGGGGGCGCGAACCTGGCTTCCAGGGTTCTTGAAGCCTCCACGGGTCAGATCGGTCAAAAGGTCGCGGGCGGGGTAGGGGGAGGTGTCGGAGCGGCCACCGGGGCGCTTGGTGGACTTCTCATCGGGAACCCCACCGCGGGGGCCAAGCTGGGATGAAGGTCGGTTCCACCGTCGGCCAACAAAGCACCAAGGCGGTAAACGCCGTCAGCAAGACACTCGGCAAGGCCACCAGCGGGAATCCTTTCAGGCCAGGAAATAATTTCGCCTCGATGAGGCAACCCAAAGGGGACGCCGCTGTCCAGGGAGCGCCCGGCCAAGCGGGATCCTCCGGGGCAAAGGACGCGACACCCAAAGGCCCACAGGTCAACGCCATGCGATTTGGTTCCCGGAACGCCGGCGGATCGACAGGTTTCCGACAATCACCTAAAAACAACCCAGGCCGAGGGCCTCAAGGCCCCACCCGGCCACCCGGGGGCGGTCCTACGCCGTCGTTCAAGAAATAAGGAATCGACATGAGCAAGCCGCTTGACCAACCACCCAAGTTCCTCGAACTTTTCCCGATCAACGATTTCATGGTCGTCGGTGGTTTCGTCGTCTTGAACGTTCCTCTTTTCCTGGTTTTGTCCCACATATTCGGCTTCATCTTTTCCATCATCGCCTGTGGATCATCCTGCTACGGCGTCTTTTGGTTCTTCATCATCAAGAACAAGATGCCGAGGGGATTTTTCGAATTCGTATTCGCATTCATCACCAAGCCCAAGCTCCTGCTCCCTGGAAGGGAGAGGTCGCAAATCATCGAGAGAAAGGAAAGCTCAAATGGCTGAATCAGTTAAGGAAGGCGCAGCCGCCGAGAGGTTAAGGCTGGCCAAGGTGGGCGAAGGGTATATCGAACTCAGCACGCCCCGAAGGTTCGTGTCAGTGTTCAAAGTCACCGGAGGCGTGAACCCTTACAACGACGACGACCAAACCATTCAGGGAAAAGTGGCCCAATTCGACAACGCCATCCGGCAGTTGAGGGCAAACGAGGAAATCCAGGTTCTCATGCGACGGGTTCCGGTCCAGGGGGAGAAACTCGCCGCCGATTTCCGGGAATCCTGCTCCGACGAGGCCCCGGAGGGCTACCGCAACCACTACAACGCCCGGCAGGAGGAATGGATCGAGGATTTCGTCGCCAACAATTCGCTTTGCGGCTTCGAGACCTACCTTCTTTTCACCATCAACCAGGAAACCAAGCCCGTGTCTGAATCTATGTTCGACTTCTTCACGGGGCTTATTTCGTCGTCCAAGCCGAAAACGTCCGATCCCCTGCAGAATCTCGACGAAGTCCAACGGAGAGCCAAGACCTGGTGCACGTCATTGACTGTGGCCGGGCTTGGGATCGAGGAGCTTTCGAAAGGGGACATTTACCGGCTACTCTATTCGGAGATCAATCTCATGCCTTGGACGGGAAGCGTTGCCGGCTTCGACCGGACCGAAAGCGTTTCAGCCGGCCCGGACGGGTTCCAGACTCTCCGCGAGGCCTTGGCCACGCAACCCATCGAGGTCGAACCCAGGCACGTCAAGGTGGGCGAAACCTACGTCCGGACCATGAGCGTCATGAATTTCCCCATCTTCGGGGAGAAGCCGTTGTTCCTCTACCAATTCCTCGAGCAGGTGGAGAATTTCAAGATAAGCCTTTTCGTCCGGGGGGTCGACCAGGACCTCGGGAAAAGCATCATCAAGAAACAATTGAACCAGGACAGCTCGTCATTCTCTCCGGACGGCCGCAAGAAGAATTACGACAGCGAGGCCAGCGGCATCAAGAGGGACGCGACCCTGGCTGAGATCGCCCAGGGTGATACCGGCCTGGCCAAGTCGGCCCTTTTCGTCTCCGTCTACGGCAGCTCCGAATCCGACCTCAAGGACAAGTACGAGAACTTCGCTTCCAGGCTCCCGGATATCCACAAGTACGACGGCGTTTTCCAGCAGGAACAGCTTTTCTTTCGACCCTCCCGCTTTGCTTCAACGAGGTCCAACAGAAGCACGAATGGATGAGGACGACCGCGGACATTTCCAACTGCTGGCCTTTTTTCATGGACCCCATGGCGGACGACAGCGGTGTCATCCTCGGTTATTCGGAAACCAACCAGGTCGTCAAGATCGACCTTTACACCAGCAGGAACGAGAACAACAACATCGCCATATTCGGGTCGTCCGGCTCCGGGAAAAGCGTCGGGCCGCAGGTCATCTTGAACCGCCTCATGCCCCAGGGGCCCTTCGGGACCATCATCGACCGCTCCGGGACCTACGCCACCACTTGCGACGCGGCGGGCGGTGAATACATCAAGTACGACCTTCAATGCAAGAAACACGCGAACCCCTTCGACTGCCCGGAGGAATCCTACCGGATAAAGGGCGTCGTCTCGGAGGACCAGGAGGAGGCCGCGATGGGTTTCGTCTCGACCGTCCTCTCTGAGATAACCGAGGAGGGCAAGGAAAGGCCGATGACCCAGGTGGAGACTTCCCTTATCTTCACCGCCATCAAGAGGCCACCCATCTTCGGATTTTCAAGGAAACGAAGGGGGAGAAATACCCCCTCCTGCGCGACGTCAGAAAGTCGTTCCTTGAAATGTCCAAGTCCGAGGACGTTTCGGAGAAAAGCCGGGAAACCTGCATGACCTTCGCCGAGATCCTCCTCCAATACGTTGAGGACGGCCCCTATGCCAACATCTGCGACCGGGAAACGAATATCGACCCGCAAAATCCACTTCTCGTCTTCGACACCGCCTTAATGGCAAAGCGACCGAAACTCAAGGCCTTGGTGACTTACCTCATCACCACCTTCGCCTTCGCCCGGGCGCGTTATTGCCACGAACAGGGCCGCCGGGCCTTCACGTTGTGCGACGAGCTCTGGGACCTTATCAGCACCCACTCAGGCCGCCAGCTTGCGGACATCCTCTCCAGGACCTCCCGCCACCTTGGGAACGCCTTCATCCCCATCACGCAAAGGATTTCCGACGTGACCGGGAATGAGGAAGCCAGGACCATCCTGGACAACGCCGGCACGAAGATTTTTCTCAAGCTCGGCGACCAGGACCGGGCGCTTTGCGCGCAAGCTTTCGAACTCAACGAAAAAGATTCCCGAGTGGTTTCAAGCCTCCACATGCTACGCAACATCTACTCCAAGGCCTACATCAAGACAGCCTACCGCCAGGGAGCCGTTTATATCGTTGCCGACCCCCTGACCAGGTGGATTTCAACTTCATTCCCGGCTGACCGGGATTTGCGGAAGGAATACATGGCCAGCTTCAACCCCGAAGGGACGGTGGAGGGTTGCTGGTACGCCCTTTACAAACTCGTCGAACACGAAAAAGAACCCATTTAAA
>CAWJKT010000022.1:0-24466 GCA_963843375.1 uncultured Pseudomonadota bacterium | reverse complement strand
GATTCCAAGGAATATTTTACCTATCGTGTCAGAGGAGAATAAAGGATGAAGAGAATTAAAACCGAACCGGTAAGGTAAGCTTGTCATAAAAAGGGAAGACATTTTTTCCAGCTTATCGCTTCGGGAACAACCTAGTTGAATTCTAAAAGCGAGAAAGCCAGATTTGTGCGGCGAAGACGACTGGAAATAAGACTGATCAAAGTGCAAAAAACCTCATAAGCCACCTCGGGGTTTTTTTTGAGAAATTTTTTAAAATCATCCCCCTTGATCACATGAATCGAACAATCTTCCCGCGGCCTTGACCGTGGCGGAATAGGGGGCATCATCAAAAACGCTCATTTCCCCAAAAATGGAGCCGCGGCTCAAATCGGCCAAATACTTTTTTTCTCCCAGTTCTTTGCCGGATTTTGAAACTTCCGCTCTTCCATTAATAATAATGTGGAGGTTTCCGCCCGCCTGACCCTCTTCGATGATGACCTTGTCCGGCTTTGAAATTTTGGACTTTTCCCAGTTTGAAAATCTGGCTTAATATTTTGTCCTGCACGCCCTGTCCATAAGTTACTTCTTTTAAAAAATCGGTCAGCGGCGCTTCTTTGCGGGTTGCCATGATTGTTTCCTCCCCAGTCGTTACATTTTATAAATGATTTTATTAATTTGGCTAGGATTGATTTTCTTCACTTCTCTGTTTCAATCACGGGAATGAGGCTTTAAATTTTCCTCTTCTCTTTCCTTTGTTCATCCGCCAAATCAAATAATATGTTCTCCACACTACAAACACGGTGGCCAAAAAGCCAATCCCAAAAAAGACATAAGAAATGCCATGCTTCAACATTATGGTCTTTAAGCCTTATTCATCCGCTGTTTCCTGGGAATATCGGTAAGGCGCTTCCCAACTGGAGACAGTACGATTCGGGGTTAAACGACGCCCAAACTTCCTCTTAATAAGATGAAGGGCCGCTAAATCGAGCGCTTCGGATTTTTTGAGCTTGTGTCAAGTGAGATTCGGCAGGTGGAACGGCCTCACCCGGCCCCACCCTTAGCCAAACCTTTTTACCGGATTGGCGGATATAAACCTGTACGATCAATTTAGACTTGGGAACGTTAAAGTTGAATTGGCGCCACTGCCGTCCCTCCTGTCCATCATAACTGCCTTCTTCTTGTTTCTTGTCCAGGGGACTAATCAATTTGTATTTTTTGAAAAGAAGGGCATTCAGTATTTCCTGGTAAGTCCAAGCTATTCGGGAAGATTCGTTTCCACCTTTGGCCGTCACCCAGCCACCGAAAATAACATTAGGCCTGTATTTTGAAACCTGCCAGGGCTTGCGCTGATGAGCGTGTTTTTTTGATTTTTTCGTATCGGAGGCTTCGGCAACTGGAGTTGCCACTGGTTCCGAAGAAGTGACTGGAGTAACACTCGAGCTTGCAGATGACGTTTGCGGGCAGCGACGGGCGGGCTAGCTTGGTCACCCGAAAGCGGAGGCAGGGCTGGACCCGCCGTGGAAGAAACTGGTTGATTTGCGGAAGGCGCGGGATTCGTTGTAGTGGCATTTGAGTTCCCCGCCTGACTTTGGTCCAAGGGAGGAAGGGGGGGCATATCTTGGGCCGAAACAATGCCTATTGTCATCGAAAAAAGGATGAACCCAAAAATCGTTTCATCATGCCGAATGCTCTTTGACCGAAAATATAAGTCCTTTTAAAACGACCTTTATTTTAACCACTTTGATTGAACCCCCAACAAAATTCTTCCGTTAAAGAAGTCTAAAACTTCATCGTTAGGAGGGGAATTTTAAATGCCAGGGGCTGAGGAATGGAAAGGTTTTCGACATAAGTGGACGAGGATGGAGGGGGGTATTTATTCGTTAAAACCGAGACGCAAGCGATGGTGGTGGATCCTAATCCAGCCGCAACCACAAAAGGAATGAAATAATTTCCTCCGACTCCGAATTGGCCTTGCGCCGCCAAGGAAACCAAACCGGTAAGCCCAAAACTGGCCAAAGCCGTAAAAGGAAGCGAGGTAATAAAAATTATCTGGAAATCCTCCGGTTGGTTTTCTTTATATTCAATCCCGTCAGGGTCATATCCGTAAGCCTGGCGCTCGTATTCAAAGGGTTTTGAAAAACCACTGGTAAGGTCGGTCTGATTTGAGGTGTTGGAGCTATCATCCGGAATGGACAATTGAGCCAAACAGTCCAAGGGCTGAATCGCCACAAGGGCGATAAAATTGATGGTAATGATTAAAGCACGCAATGACATGGACTTATTTTATATAGATGTAAATAGGAAAGAAACAACCAAAGCCTTTTCTTATTTAGACCTGGTTTCCACCTGAACACCCGGCACCTTCAAAAAACCACCTTGTTTTAATGTTTGCTCTTGTCCGCGATCTCTCTGAACATAGGCGTTCCAAAATTGCAAGGAGGCTCGTTTAATCCATTCATGAACTCGCGGATCACGTATCTTGCCGCTAAACTGGGTATCGGAGAAATCCATGTGGTTGGCCCCTTGGATGATGGCTAAATATTTATGTCCGGGTCTTAGGTGCTCAAAAGCTTTAAGACGCCATTGATAGGGTTCCCCGTTTTCCAACCCCTTATCTCTCGTTCCGGTCATCATGAAGATGGGTCTATGAACCATTTCCCAAGAATCATCCCGAAAGGCCCAACCACCGGGACCCTGGGGCGACAAAGCCAAAAAAGCCTCCACCCTCGTATCCTCAAACCCAAGAGGCTCATCGGAAGAAGAGTAAACTTTGCCCCCGCAACCGCCATGCAGGTATAAGCGCCAAAGGAGTGGCCGCCCATTCCAACCCGGGTGGGATCCATGCGCCCCTTCAATGCGGGCACCCTATCTTCCAATTGGGGCAAGGAATCCAAAAGAAAGGTGATGTCCTTTGGCCGGTTTACCAGATTAGCCTTAACATTGACCATCTGGCGCATCGCCCGCAGGTTGTAAAAAGGACGTCCTGGTTTCAAAAGGGATTTATCACTTCCCAAGTGGGTGGGATTTAAAACCACATAACCGTTAGCGGCCCAATAGCGGCTCAAATAGGCATAGCCATCCTTGGAACCGCCCGCGCCGTGGGAAAAAATGAGGATTGGAAACCGGTTCGGCCCGGTGGTCTGCGGATAATAGATTTTCAGTGGCACATCCCGATTGCGGGCGGCATCATGCAGGGTGAGATTTATTGAACGAACCGAATAATTCGCTCCCAATAAAGGCATGACTTGGAAAAGGAATAGGATCGGTAAGGTAAATACCGCAAATCCTCTTTTCAATTTAAACCTCCCCGCGAGGAAAAAAAGGAATCAGGGATATTATTTCTCTCAGAAGCGAAAAATTGAAACAAGGGGAAATATTGAAAATGCTTCCTAAACCAATTTAAGCCCTAGGGTTTTGGGCCATTTGTTCAAGAATTTGTTTCGCCGAACTTTTAGCCGTCTGTTTTTCGGATTTCATGCGCTGTTCATTGTTTAAAATCTTTTTGCGCATGCGAAGGTTCTGTGGGGTGACTTCAAGCAATTCATCGTCCTGGATGTATTCCAAACATTGCTCCAGGGAAAAAATAGTCGGCGGTTCCATCGTCAATGCCTCGTCGGAAGCCTTACTCCTCATATTGCTCAAGTGTTTAGTCTTGCAGGGATTGACCGCGATATCGTTTTCACGAGTGTGTTCCCCAACGATCATTCCCTCATAAACTTCCATGCGGGGATTGATAAAAAACTTGCCCCGGTCGGCCAATTGGAACATTCCGTAAGCCGCGGTAACGCCGGCCTCAAAAGCCACCAGCACGCCCCGGCTCCTTCCGCCGATATCACCCTTAAACTCACCATAGCCCGCGAAAACATGGTGAAGGACGCCTTCACCTTTGGTGTCGGTCATAAACTCGGTGCGAAAACCCAGCAGGCAACGGGAGGGAATCAAAAACTCGATGCGGGTGGTCACTTCCGAAAGCGGAGTCATGTTTTTCATTTCGCCCTTGCGGGCTCCTAATTTTTCCATGGCAATACCCACGCAATTATTAGGAACGTCGACGATGAGGTTCTCGTAGGGCTCTTGCAATTTTCCATCCACCATTTTGAAAATAACTTGAGGGCGGGATACCTGAAACTCGAATCCCTCACGCCGCATGGTCTCGATCAAGATCCCCAAGTGCAATTCACCGCGGCCAGCCACCTTATAAGCATCGGGACTTTCGGTATCGCTGATTTTCAAGGTCGGATTTGCCTCTGCTTCTTTATATAAGCGATCCCGCAAATGCCGAGAGGTCACGAATTTCCCTTCCTTTCCGGCGAAGGGGCTGTTGTTCACGGAGAAAACCATGGACATGGTGGGTTCGTCGATGGCGATGGATGGCAGGGCTTCGGGGGCAACAGAAGCCACGGTTTCCCCGATTTGAACGTCTTCCAACCCGGCCAGAAGAATGATATCCCCCGCCATAGCTTCCGGGCACTCCACCTGCTTGATGCCGTTGTAGGTAAAAAGCTTGGTGGCATTGCTATTGACTTTGCGACCATCCAGCTTGATGAGGGTAATGGGATCGTTCAGCTTAATCTTGCCCCTCTTGACGCGCCCAACGGCCATACGGCCGAGGTACTCATTATAGGAAGTGGTCGTGACCAGCATTTGGAACGGCGATTCCATGTCAACTTCAACGGGTTTAAAGTGCTTCACGATCGTTTCAAAAAGGGGTGTCAAGTCGGTGCCGGGCTTTTCCAAATCCAGGGTGGCTTTCCCTTCCCTCGCGATAGCGTAAACCACGGGATAACCGATCTGATGTTCATTAGCTCCTAAGGCGATAAAAAGGTCTAGGACCGCATCCACCACTTCGTGGGGCCGGGCGTCCTTCCGGTCGATCTTGTTGATGACCACAATGGCGTCCAGATTTTGTTCTAAGCTTTTGCGAAGGACGAATTTGGTCTGGGGCAAGGGCCCCTCCGCCGCATCCACTAATAGGAGAACACCGTCCACCATGGATAGAATGCGCTCCACTTCCCCGCCAAAGTCCGCGTGGCCGGGAGTGTCGACGATGTTGATGCGTGCTCCATTCCAAATAACCGAGGCGTTTTTGGAGAAAATGGTGATGCCGCGTTCTTTTTCCAGGTCATTGGAATCCATAACCCGCTCTTCCATGTGTTCATTTGCGCGGAACACCCCCGATTGTCTGAACAAGGCATCCACTAGGGTGGTTTTGCCATGGTCAACGTGGGCAATAATGGCGATATTGCGTAAATCTTTTCGAAGCGTCATTTCAACCTCAGTCTAAAAATAAGAAGCCGGCGGGCATAAGCCAACCGGCTTCAGGGAGGCGAGAGTATACCCAAAAAAACCGCCAAATCAAAGGATTTCTAGAGTGTCGGAAGGTTAAATTAGGTTAGGTGGGAACACTCTTCAAAAAGGGAATAAGACCTTAAAAATCCTTCTGAATTGTCACGAAAAACGGCGTGCTCGGCCTTTTCCACCACTACAAACTGCCCCGGGAGAATCAACCCCTTTATTTTCTCCGCTTCCTGGGGCGAAACATAATTGCTATCTCCGCCTTTAATAAAAAGAATGGGGCACTTAATCTTGCCCAGCCAATCGTAGGTCTCTTTTTCCCTCCCCAACTTTTGGGTTTTCCAAGCCGCCGCGGGGGAAAAATTCCAGTCCCATTCCCCGCTGTCTCTTTTCCAGAATTGGCCTTTGTAATAAACGATATGTCTTTCGTCTCCTGAAAACTTCTTTTTCAGGAACTTATCCAAAGTCCGTTCATCGGCGAAGGGGGTGGGATATTCGGTGTAGCGAGTGAGATATTTTTTCCAACTCTCCAGGTCCGCGGTTAAGGTTTGGTCCACGATCGTCAGGGTCTGAGCCCTTTCCGGAAAAAAGGCGGAAAAAACCATGGCGTTTCGTCCCCCCGTGGAATGGCCCACCACTTGAATTTTTGTGTGGCCCAATGCCGCAGCCCAGGCCTCCATGTCCGCCGCATGATCCTCAGGGCCATATCCTTCTTCCGGTTTGTCGCTTTGCCCATGCCCCCGCATATCGAAGACGAATACATGAAACCCGGTCTTCGCCAGCATATCCGGAATACTTCCCCAATCCTGCGCTTTGGCGGTTAAACCATGGAGCAGGTAAATGACCGGTCCCGAGGAACGGTATTCCAGGTAAAAGAATTTTCCACGATCGGTTTGGACGAAAGGCATTGCTTTATTTACTCACTTAAATTTCTTTGTATTTTAATCCTCGGCCTCTTTCCCCACTTTTTATTTAGATCTTGAGCCGATACAATGCCGTTCCAATGCCCAACCAAAACATTCAATAAATCCCATGATCCTTACGCCGCATTCCGATACTCAAATTATCGTTATTATACCCTGGGTAACTTCCTCTCCGTCATTGGTCAGCAAATGCTGCGGCTTGCAGTGGGTTATAAAATTTATCATCAAACCCACTCCTTTTTAGCCTTGGGTTTAGTGGGTCTTTTCATTTGGCTGCCGATTTTCTTTTTCATGCTGCCAGGCGGCGGCATAGCCGACCGATTCAACCGCAAATACATTGTTCTTACCTGCAATTTGTTATACGCCCTTTGCGCAGCCGGTCTGGCCCTGGCCCCCCTAAGTTCCTCCCCCCTCTTGATAATGTACGGGTTCCTGTTTCTCACGGGCCTCAATAGGGCCTTTTGCGACCCGGCGCGCCAATCGCTTTTACCGCAATTGGTGCCGAAAAAGGACTTCACCAATGCTATTACATGGAACAGTAGTATTTTCCAAATCGCTTCGGTCGCTGGACCCGCCCTTGGCGGAATGCTTTATGCCGCCATCGGTTATTCAAGGGTTTGTGGTTTGGATGTGATTTTAGAATTAATCTTTTTCGCGAATGTATTAGCCATCCGACAGGCCCCCTTAAATTTCAAACGCGAACCTGTTACCCTGGGATCCCTTTTGACGGGCTTGCGGTTCGTCCGCCAAAATAAGTTAATTCTTGCAACAATCACCATGGATCTATTCGCCGTTCTTTTAGGGGGGGCGGTGGCTATGTTGCCCGCTTTTGCTGACGATGTGTTGCATTGCGGACCCGTGGGCTTGGGTTGGCTTCAATCCGCCCCGTCCCTCGGGGCATTTCTCGTAACCATTTTTATCACCCATCTTCCACCCATGCAAAAGGCCGGCCGTGCCCTGCTCTGGGCGGTTGCGGGTTTCGGAATGGCAACTGTTGTTTTTGGGTTATCCCACCTCTTTTGGCTCTCCTTCCTGATGATGCTGATAACGGGAGCATTAGACCTGATCAGCGTGATCGTCAGGGGAACCCTAGTTCAAGTATTGACGCCTGATTCCATGCGCGGAAGAGTAAACGCGGTTAGCTATATTTTCATTCATTCCTCCAACGAACTGGGAGGTTTTGAATCCGGGGCGGCGGCGGCGCTCATAGGCCTGGTTCCTTCGGTGATTTTGGGAGGTTTAGGAAGTGTTTTGGTTGTCCTGGCCGTTACCCGGATTTGGCCCGAAGTGATTCAACTTGGATCACTTCAAAATCCATTGAGGAAAGCTACCTAACCCCGATCCTGGAAACTTCCGGAAATTGCTTCGCAGCGAAAAATCTTCATCGTCCCAATTCCCACCGAAGCGCCGATTCAAGGGTGGGATAAAGAAATTGAAATCCTGAGTCAAGCAGCTTGGCTGGTTTCACCTGCTGGCCTTCTAAAAGAAGGGCTTCTCCCATCTCCCCGAAAATAGCCTTCACCATGAACCCGGGAAGAGGGAACAAGGTCGGCCTTTTTAAAACTTTCCCCAAAACTTTGGTGAAAACCGAGTTCGTCACGGACTGGGGGGCCGTGGCGTTCACCGGCCCTGAAAGCGAATCCGCATAGATCAGGTTGTGATAAATGCCAATTAAATCTTCGAGGGAAACCCAGCTCATCCACTGTGTTCCCGTGCCAATGGTTCCTCCGGCCCCCATTTGAAAAGGAATCAGCATCTTAGCCAAGGCCCCGCCAAGGGAGGTGAGAACAATCCCCGTTCGTACATTCACCACCCTTATGCCCGCTTTACGGGCAGGCTCGGTGGCCTCTTCCCAAGCCCGGCAGACTTCCGGCAGGAACCCCTCGCCAGCCGCGTTGGTTTCAGTCAATTCCTCAGCCCCTCGATCGCCGTAAAAGCCGATGGCGGATGACGAAAGAATCACGCGGGGAGGATGCTTAAGGGAAGCCATTGTTTCCGAGAGGAACCGGGTTCCTTCCCTCCGGCTTTTGAGGATTTCCTCTTTACGCTTCGTAGTCCACTTCCCCGCTCCGATATTTTCACCGGCCAAATGAATCAGAACATCGGTGCTTTCCAAGGCGGTTTTATCCACTTCCCCATGGTAAGGATCCCAAAAGATTTCCGAACTTTCCAATTTTGGGGGGCGGCGCACCATTGACCTGATTTGGTGGCCTCCACAAGACAAAAAAGTCCTCAAGGCGTTTCCGATCATCCCGGAAGCCCCGCTGATCACAATTTTCAAAGGCGGTTTCCCGGAATAAGGATGGTACCGTTTCAGGTCATTTTGGGTTCTGGCATGGCGGAAAGAAAAAACATGTTCCAATTTATTTTGGATGTACCTTCCCGCTAGCGCCCGCCCCAAGAATCCCAAAGGGGGCTGATACTCGACATGATCTAAAAGAAAGCTGGTCCCTTCCGTATCGGGACTAAACTGGTGGGTATGGACCCATTTGGCGAAAGGACCCTGCACCTGCTCATCGCAAAATTGTCGGCCTTCAATATAGCCACTATGGGTTGCGACCCACCGGCGGCGAAAGGGGCCTTCGCGCATCTCCAAAACCGCCCGGCCTCCATCCGCGATGCCTCCGGTACTTTCAATGACCTTGATTTTTTCCCAAGGCGGGGCAAGCCGTTCAAAAGTATGCTGCCGGTTGTGCCAACCGAACAACTCCTTGACAGGAACATCGATGATCGATTTCTTTTCAAAAACGGGCACTCAGTTCCTTTCAAAGGACTTTGGTCAATCATACCGCCTTTAAACAAAAAAAGCCGCCTCCGAAGGGAGACGGCTTTAAATTTTCGGCTTTAATTCAAACGAAGGCTTAATTATTCTTCGCGCCACCATTATCGTTTGAATCGGTGGTACCCGATCCGTTGCCGGGAGGGGGCCCCTTCTTATCGCCGTCTTTTCCGTCGTGATGCCATTTCCCATTCCATTTCCCCATCATCCGCTGTCCCCGGTCTTTCATGCTCAAAACAAACTTGGCCTGCTGGGTGGGATCCAGTATCTCGCGCACAGCATCTTCCATCTTCTGCCGTGCGGCTTCCATGCTCTTGCGGTCGGTGGACAAGGCGTCCAGAACTTTCTTAATTTCACCGTTGGAAGCTTTGAGGTCGACTTTCTGCTGGAGCGTGTCCATGTCGATCTTCATCTGGTCCCGGAGCGGTTTGTTTTCATCCATTTGTTTCTTGAAAAGATCTTTGAGCTTTTCGGCTTGGCTATCGCTTAAGTCCAGCTTTTTTTTCATCCAGTCAAAATGACCGCCCATCATGCCCCCCTGCATTCCACCGGGGCCGCCGCCATTGTCATCCATGGACATTTGGCCGTTATCGTCCGCGGCCGGTTTGTCCTCATCCGCATAAGCCGTCCAAGCCGCGCCGGCTAAAACCGCCGCCATCAAGCCCGCCAGCCACATTTTTCTTTTCATCTTTTTCCTCCAAAATGATTATTTATCAACCAGGCCTGTTCGATACAGGGATTTCAAGATTTCAACATTCCCGGTCACGCCAGTATAGACGCCGCAAACCCACAAGACGGGCTGGGATATTTCAAGTCCCCATCTCTTAATTCTCTTCCTTAAATAAATGAATGTTTATTTAAAATTATCTTATCCCTCACGAGGACCTTCATCAAAAACCGGATCGGGGTGCACAGCTCATCTCGGTAACTTTCCACCCTCATGAATCGTCATAAGGTTGTAGAGTGCCTTCAACTTTTCAGTTCCAAGGAGACTTCGATGAAAACGCAAATCATTGCCTTAGCGGCATTTTTGTGGATTGCGGGCCAGGCCGGGGCTCAAGTCCAAGTGGGTTTAGGTGTAAACGTCGGTGGCGGGGGCGATAGTTTCCACATGGCGATCGGCGATTATTACCATGCGCCCCCGGACCAGGTGAACCTCTGTGTGCAAGATCGCATTCCCGACGAGGAACAACCCGTGGTCTTCTACGTCGCCCAGCGGGCGATGGTAGCGCCGGGAGTCATCATTGACCTTCGCGCCCATGGCATGCCTTGGATCGACATTCTTCACCGCTATCGTTTAAGCCCACGCATTTTCTTTATTCCCATCCATGGAAGCGTGTACGGAACCCCTTACGAGAGGTTTTATGCTTATTACCACGGTGGGCGGCACATAAGATTGATTGACGCGGATATCGTGAACATGGTGAACCTACGCTTTGCCACAGAGTATTACCACCGTACACCGGAGGAAATCATTCGGTTAAGGGCGGGAGGCAGGAGTTTCGCCTATATTCACGACCAATACCATGGACATCGCAATGACGGCCATTTCGACGATCACCGGGATGGGGAGCACCATTTTGATGACCACAATCGCGATCACCGGGACGACGGATATTCTCGCTGATCTTTTTCAAAGACCCAGCATCACTCAAGGGCGGGATTAAATCCCGCCCTTTTTTATTTAGGTGAATTGATTATTCCGCGATGTACTTCCCGATATGCACCTGATTGGCCACGGCGCCTTCCACATATTCCTTAGCCAATTTGGCCTTCGGGGTGTCCGCGGGAGCAAGTTCCAGGTACTTCTTCCAGCATTCCACCGCTTTATCCTTGTATCCCCGGTTCAAGTAAATCCCCCCAAGGGCGAAATGGACATCGATATGGGCCGGGTCCAGTTGAAAAACCCTTTCATACTCCACCAGCGCCTCTTCCCACCACATTTTAGAGTAATAGGCGTTGCCCAGATGAAAATGGGCGGAGGGGTGATCGGGACGGAGGGAAACGGCTTTGGTGCATTCTTTGATGGCCTCGTCATACCGCCCTTCTTTAAACAAAAGAATGCCGATATTCAGTTGAGCGGGGAAATAGGCGGGGTCCAGTTGAATGGCTTCCCGATAAAGCTTCTCGGCGCCACGAAAGTCCTGGTTCTTATAAAGGCGAACCGCTTCTTTGTTCAGTTCTTCCGCTGTTGCCATCCAAACCTCGAAAAAACTTCTTAATTTTGGTAATTCTGACTTTAGGGAATGACTTTATTAAGGGGATATTCCACGATTCCTTCGGCTCCGGCATCCTTTAACTTGGGAACGATCCCCCGCACGATTTTCTCATCAACTACCGTATCCACATCCACCCAATCCTTATCTTGCAAATCCGCCACCGTGGGGGAATTCAAAGCCGGCAGTACTTTCAAGATCTTGTCCAAATCCTTTCGGCGGACGTTCATTTTAAGACCGACTTTTTCCTCGGCGGCGAGGGCGCCTTTGAGCATAAGAACCATGTCCTCGACTTTCTTTTTTTTCCAAGGATCGCCCCAGGCAGCCTTATTGACGATAACCACTGTATTGGATTCCATGATCGTTTCCAGAATCACCAGGTTATTGGCCCTAAGGGACGAACCCGTTTCGGTGACTTCAATAATCGCGTCCGCCAGTTCGGGAGGCTTGGCTTCGGTAGCGCCCCAGGAGAACTCGACATGAGCCGTCACGCCGTTCTTCTTTAAATATTCTTTGGATACATTGACCAATTCGGTAGCGATCTTCTTTCCTTGCAGGTCCTTGACCGACTTGATGGGGGAATTGGCGGGGGCGGCCAAGACCCAACGAACGGGCCTTAAACCCTGCTTGGCGTAAATCAACTCGGCGATCTCAATCACATCAGAGCCGTTTTCCTTAACCCAGTCCCGGCCCGTCATACCCACATCCAGGGTGCCGTCCTCCACGTACCGGCTCATTTCCTGCGCGCGGATCAACATGGGCTTCATTTCGGAATCGTCGATACTGGGAAAATAAGAACGGGACGTGGCGGAAATCTTGTACCCGGCCTTGGAGAATAAATGAAAGGTGGATTCCTGTAGGCTGCCCTTGGGTAATCCCAGTTTTAATAAGTTGGACATTTCAAATTCCTTGGCGGTTTTGGTGTAAAACGTGCTTATTTAACAGCCTGTCTTTGGCTTTGGCAAGGTCTGTTTATCCCTTTTATGGGCCAATGAACTTTTGTAGACTAACCCCTCTTAAAAAAAAGCGAAGGATAAAAACCGTGGAAAGCGCAGTTGATTTTTACAATTACTCCCGCGAAGAACTGATTGATCTTCTCGTGGAATGGGGCTCTCCTAAACATACTGGAACTCAAACTTTCCAATGGCTGTACCAAAAACACGCCGGAAGTTTCGAAGAGATGACCGACCTTTCCAAGGAATTGCGGCAGAACCTAATCCAAAAAGCCACGCTATCAGCCCTGAAACTTCACACCCGCCAGGTGTCCCGGGACGGCACGGCCAAATATCTCTGGCAACTGCCGCCGGATGAGCACGGGCATACCGCTTTGGTGGAAAGCGTCCTGATCCCCATGGCGCGGGACGAAGAGGGTGAGCCCGGCCGCTTCACCGCCTGTCTATCCACCCAGGCCGGATGCCGGATGAAATGTACCTTTTGCGCCACCGGGTTGCCCAAGTTTCAACGCAACCTCACGGCCGGAGAAATTGTGGCCCAAGTCGCGGGCATGGAACGGGATTCAACCGTGAAGTTCAATAATGTCGTGGTCATGGGAATGGGTGAACCCATGGACAATTACGAAAACACCGAAAAAGCCATGCGTATCCTGCACGATCCAGAAGGTTTAAACCTTGGCCGCCGACGCATGACCGTCTCCACTTCCGGCCTGATTGATAATATCGAACGCTTTACCAAGGACGATTGGCCGGTGTCGCTTGCCGTCTCCCTTCACAGCGCCGACCCCGAAATCCGAAGCCGCCTGATGCCCATAAACCGGTCCAACCCTCTCGATAGGCTCTGGAAAGTGATGCGAAAATACACTTATGCCCGCCGCCTGCCCGTAACGCTCGAATATATCCTCCTTAAAGATGTCAATGACCGCCCCGAGGACGCCGAAAAGCTTGCTTCCTATTGCAAGGATTTGCTTTGCAAGGTCAACTTGATCCGCTATAACCCCGTGCCAACCTTGCCTTTCGATGCGCCTTCGGAGGAGCGGGTAACGGCTTTCAAGGAAAGCTTGCGCAACCGGGGCATGAAGGTTTTCCTGCGGGAACGCAAAGGCGTGGATATCGCCGCAGCCTGCGGCCAATTAGGATTTGAGAATACCTCTTCTTCTGTGCCTACCGAGATGGCTTGACCATGAAACTACCCTTCGAAAAAATAAAACTGACACCCTCCGAGCAAATCTTGACCCGCAAGGCCATTTCTCTTTTGGGAACTTTCACTCTTATTACGATTCTCACCGCCTTGAGCGCCATGTTTTACACCCAGATGCACCAGCCGATGATTGTCCCTAAAATTATCGGGATGGACGAAAAACAGGCGGAGAAAGCCCTTTCGTCTAAGGGTCTGCACATGAAAGTCCTTCGCGCCCAATACGACGAACACGTACCTGAAGGATTGGTGTGTGAGCAGGACCCCAAGGCCAATTACTATGTTAAGCGCGAACAAACCATCAACGTCATTTTGAGCAAGGGAAATCCCAAGGTAAAAGTTCCCTCGGTGGCGGCCATGTCTTTTCCCCAGGCCCAAATTTCCCTGGCAGGTGCCCACTTGAGGGTGGGTCGGGAATCCCTGATGAACTCGCCCGAACCCAGGGACTCGATCCTGGCCCAAGTACCGCCCGCTGACGCGGTGGTGGATTCTTTCACGGATGTGAATCTTTTAGTTTCCAATGGACCGGTCGATCCCAGTTATCTCATGCCCGACTTAAGGAACCAACCGCTGGAAAAGGCCTTCAAGGTGCTTCGTCCCGCCGGTATCACCATCGAAAAAATCAAAAGTGAAGTGCACGACGACCTGGACTCTGAAACCGTTCTTTCCCAATCTCCCGCCCCCGGGGCCAAAATCCAACCCAAAGACAGCGTTTCCATCGTTGTGAGCGCCAAAAGTTCCGAGGGCGAATTGAAACCCCGCTACGCCAAGATTGCTTTTGATATGCCGGAAGGAAACCCCCGCCGCCTTCAAATCGATGTTTTCGACGGTTCCGGCACCCGCACCATTTATAACAAAATGGAGTCTCCCAAGGATCACGTGGAACTGGGAGTCAGCGTTACAGGGAAAGCTTCCGCTCAAATTTACCTGAACCAGGAATTCGTGAAAGAAATCCCAATCGATTAATCCCTCTTTCCGCCCGAGTCCCCTTTCTCAACCACACCTAGGATGTTGAAACCCTTTTTGCTAAGATACGCCCTCACTAACTCGTCTCGCTAAGGACTTGTATGAAGCCCGTCAAAGTTTCAGCCTCCATCCTCTCCGCCGATTTCGGCAACCTTCTAAGCGCGACCCAAAAAGCCATCGACGCCGGCGCCGACATGGTGCATATGGACGTGATGGATGGTCATTTCGTGCCCAATATCACTTTTGGGGCGCCCGTTATCGCCGGCCTCAAAGGCAAAATCAACGTGCCAATGGATACCCACCTGATGATTGAAAACGCCAACAAATATATTCCCGATTTCATCAAGGCCGGTTCCACCTACATCCTTTTCCACGCCGAAGCCGTGGAAAACCCGGTCGAAACAATCCATCTGATCCGCCAAGACGGCTGCAAAGCCGGAATGGTCCTGAACCCCACCACTTCCGAGGAAGTTTTAAAACCCTACGCAAAAGACCTGGAATACGTCCTCTTCATGACGGTATGGCCCGGTTTTTCGGGCCAATCCTTTATCCCCGATGTCGTTCCAAAAATAGCCCGATTCTCCAATTGGTGCGAAAAGGAAAAACTTTCCCCCCTCATTGGCGTGGACGGCGGGATCTCCCCCATGACCGCCCCTCGGGTTGTGGAAGCGGGGGCCAATTTATTAGTGGCGGCCACGGCGATTTTTAAGGCCCCGGACATGAAAGAGGCGATCCACGCCCTAAAAAACGCGGGTTTTAAAAACTAAAAGATGCCCCACCTAGTTCACAAAACACTCATCGCTTCAAAATCTTTCAATATCCCCTCGGGGCTTTTCCGTTTCATGGCACTCAATGGCTTTGCTGTCCTTCCGATTGGTCTCTTTTTTCTTCTGTTAATGTCCGGCTGCGCTTCGGCTCCCATCAAAACTTCGGCGCCTCCGGCGGATGAAAACGACACCTACCTCTCCCAGGCTGCCAGCCAGTTCGCCTCCTCCCACCGCGCCCAAGGCCCTCAATCTCCTGGACGATGCCCAGGTGGAGTGGCGCAGTGACAGAAGCATGCGTGTCACCGTCCACCAACTTTGGGCTGTGCGGGTGAAACCCAACCATCCCTTCCCCACCCTTGCCACGATCAATCAGGAATCCCAAACCCTGAACATCGAGAAATTGAAGCTCTACCAAATGGACGCGAATGGAAATTACCAGCCAGCCTCCGTCCAGCCCCAAATCCAGTGGGTGCCCCCCCAAGACAACCTTCCCTTAAGTCTTTCGAAGATCACTTCAGCCCGTCTGCCCGAACTGGAGGCGGGTCAGGCTTTGGAATTGAAATACACCCTGGAAAATAAGATCTCCTCCCTATTGATTGGCAAGGACATCCATAAGGATCCGGAGGAGGCGAAGAAGCCCCACCCGGTGCCCCCGGAATCGAGCTTTGCCTTCCGTTGGAATGATTTCACCCCTTCGCTGGAAAAAGATCTCACCCTCAAGATTCCGGGCGGCCTGGAACTTTTAGGAACGCGCTTGCGCCTGCCGGCGGACTTGATCATTGACGAAGGCAAACTGACCCCCTCCCGAAGCCGCACCGTGCGTTTTTCCATAGGGGTTCAAGATCCAATCCCCGCCGAGAGTTTTCAACCCGCCCTGCAAGACCTGGCTCCCTTGACCGCTTTCACCCTGAACAAAACCTGGGATGAAGCCGTATTCCCTTATCGCAAGCGGGTAAAGCAATTCTGGGATGGCGACCCCAAAGCCGTGGAGGAGTTGATTGGCGAAGCGGGCAGTAATACTGCAGAGGCTTTAATTGACCGCATCGCCGAGGTAAAGAATGCCATCCACCAAAAAGTGGATTGGGTGGACACCGGCCTTCCTATATACCTGAATCCCGACCGGTTGCTGCCGGAGGTGATCGACAGCGCCAAGGGAACTTCCCACGACATGGCCATGCTCCTGATGGTGGCCCTCAAGTCCCTCAAAATGTCCCCCCAAATCTATCTTTATCGCCAGGCTGTCAGCGGAGAGCTTTTGACCGACTTACCCGCTCTTTCCCAATTTGACGGAATCCTTATCGGAGTTCCGTCCGGAAAAGATTTTATTTGGATTGATCCCACCGAATCCCTGGCCGCGCCCGGGGTCCTGCCCCTGGCGGCCTTGGATCGCAAAGCTCTGGGGGTTTTTTCACCCCTGAATTGGAAACTGACCCCTCCCTTTAGCGCCAAAGACCACCGCCGGCACCGGGACATTAAAATGGAATTTGATAAAGAGGGAAATCTGACCTGTTCGGTGGATGTCCTGGCTTATGGATCCTCTGAGTTGGCCTTGCGGCAGTTTTTTCGAATTACCACCGACGACAAAAGACGCGATATCGTCTATCGGGGCCTTTCCAAGCGTTTCCCCGGTGTGACCTTGACCGATTACCGCTTCGGGGATTACCGGGATATCTCCAAGCCCCTGGACGTTCATTTCACCTTTCAAATCCCCAACTACGCCAAATTCGCCAGGGACGGGAGCTTCATTTTTTATCCAGTGGTGTTTGAGGACGTAGAGGATTTTTTCGCCACCCTCCAAAATTCAAGGCAGACCCCGGTCCTGGTTCCTCAAAACTTTAATTCGGAAACCCAGGCGATTGTCACCCTGCCCCACGGCTACAAGCCTGGCGACCTTCCCAAAGATGTGGCCTTCTCCAACGCGCTGGCGGAATTTTCCGCCAGCGCCAAAGTGGATTTCGGTACCCTGAGTTACGAGCGTGACTTGGGCTTGAAACAAAGATCTATTTCCTTGGGTAAGGAATACCAGAATTTGATGGCCGTCTACCAGACGGTCCTCACCCAAGATCGCACACCCTTTAAGGCCGTTCCCGAACCGTAAAGACAGAGGAATAATGCCGAATTCAATTTTCATTTTAAAAGGAGGAAAGTAATGACAACCGAATCACTTAGGGATTTGGGCCCGCTGGCCCCTCTGGCTGGAATTTGGGAAGGGAGTACCGGGGACGATACGGCCCCTGGGGATGACCGGGGCACGGAAAAAAACTTCTTCCGCGAACGTACCATATTCGAGGCCTTTACCCCGCTTGAAAATCACGAGCAGAAGCTCTTCGGGCTTCGTTATCACACCCAGGCCTTCCGCATTGGCGAGTCCAATGACTTTCACGATGAAGTTGGTTATTGGATTTGGGACCCCGCCGCCAAGCAGGTCTTCAAATGTATAACCATTCCCCGAGGCGAGGTCATCTTAGCGGGTGGTTTGGTGGAAACCAACGCCAAAAAGTTCAAACTCACCGCGGAACTGGGTTCCAAAACCTTCGGGATTTGCTCTAACCCCTTTTTGGATAAAGAATTCCAAACGGTGGGTTTCGAGCTTCAGATGACCTTGGAAGGCGACAGTTTCACTTATGACCAGCTGACGAAAATCCAAATCAAAGGCCAGCCGAAAATATTTGAACACCGGGATAAGAATACTCTCAAGCGAGTAAAAGCTTAGCCTATAGTAAAGTTGTCCACTAGGGGGAGGTCTTAATCGTTATGATGAAAATCGCCTATTACCCGGTCTGGCTATGCTTGTTAGGTATATTCGCAGGGGAGGTTTTTTCTCCTTTCCCTCTTTTGGCTGGAGAACCGATGGAAAAAAAACCGGTTGGAATTTGGGAAGGGATATTGGAACAAGCAAATCTCAAGGTTGTCTTTATCATCACGGAAAATACAGACCATACCCTGACCGCCACCCAGGATAGCCCTGACCAGAATGCTTTTGGGATTCCCGTGGAAACCGTGACCTTCGAAAATGGACATTTACACATGGATGTTCCGGCGGTAAACGGCACCTATGATGGACAGATTAACGAGAATGGTACCGAAATTGACGGGAAGTGGACCCAGGGTAGGCTTCTGACCCTGAACCTTTTTAAAACTAATGGAACTCCGATGCAGGAAACCCCAAACCCAAAATTTCAAGCGATGGTAAACAAAAGCAAGGCCAACGACGAGTTGGAACCCAAGAAGCCCTATCCTTACCGGGATGAGGAGATTTTCTTCCCCGGTCCCCAGGAAGGGATAACCCTTGCGGGAACCCTAACCCTGCCCCAGGGCGCAGGGCCCTTCCCGGCCGTGATTCTCATTGCGGGGTCCGGACCTCATAACCGCGATGAAACGGTGATGGGGCACCATATCTTTCTGGTAATTTCCGATTATTTGACCCGCCGGGGGATCGCCACCCTGCGTTACGACAAGCGGGGCATCGGATCTTCCACGGGCGATTACGACAAGGCCACCAGTGAGGATTTCGCCGCCGATGCGTTGGCGGGGGTGGTTTACCTGAAAGGCCGTAAAGAAATTAACGGCCAAAAAATCGGCCTGATTGGACACAGCGAGGGTGGGTTGATCGCTCCGATGGTCGCCGTGAAATCCCCCGACATTTCTTTCATCATTCTCATGGCAGGTCCGGGCTTGAATGGGGAAAAAGTCCTCAACAGCCAAAGTGTTCTCGCCCTCAAGGCGGCGGGAAAGAATGATTCCTATATCGCTATCAACCAAAAGGCACAAAAAGAGATGTTCCAGGAGCTACGTTTAGGGGAGGATAGAACGACCACTTTGAAAAAAATACATCAAATTGGCGCGGCCACCGCCCATCAATTGGCGAAGGGGGATAACAAAACCGAGGAAACAATGCTGATCGCGCTCAAGACCCAGGAAAAATTCATGCTTTCCCCTTGGTTGCGTTTTTTCATCGATTACAATCCCCAAAGCGCCCTGGAGAAAGTCCAATGCCCGGTTCTGGCTTTGAACGGGGAAAAAGACGTCCAGGTGGTTCCGGAGGAAAATTTACCAGCGATTGAAAAGGCCTTGAAAAAGGGCGGAAACCAGGATTATCTGGTCCAGGAATGGAAAGGCGTAAACCACCTCTTCCAAGATTGCAAATCGGGAGGTTTCAGTGAATACGCCGACGTCACCCCAACTCCAGCCTCATCGGTGCTGGAATTCATCACCGATTGGATCGCAAAGCATACTAAATAAAAGTTTGTCCGCCACCAGGAGGTTTTGATGGAAAGGCCCGTTTCCATAGCAGCGTCATTGGCTTTTTTAACCTTTTCTTTTTTGCTCTGCCTGCCTTCCCACGGTTGGAGTAAAAGCACAACGCTCAATGCCCCCGGAAATATTTTTATCCGGCAAAAATTCGAAGATTTCAAGGCATTTCATGAAGTCCTCCTCGATCAAAAGCAAAATCTCAAGGACCATGGCTTTTCCGCCTACAGCCTTCACCGAGTTTTGAACGATCCCCTCACCTACATCCTGACCCTCAAATGTTCTGACTTGGAAAAGGGCGTGGAATTTGTCCGGTCCCCTGATTTCCTGGCCGCCATGGACAAAGCGGGGGGCAAAATTCCCATGGTTTGGTACGGGCTGGATTCCAAAGAGCGAAAATACACCGATCAGCCCAAAATGGCCGGCGGTATCGTGATTGCCCGAAATGAAGTGAGGGACTATAAGTTTTGGCTGGATTGTTTTTTTAAGGAAGACGGCGGAAAACACAACCATCCCGGTCGGAATTATAAAAACAGCAATTACAGCATCCACCACCTGCCGGGAGAACCGGAAGCAGCGATCGTGGTCCATGAGGCCTCCGACGTCTCTAAAGCCCCGGCCTTCATGACCTCCGACCCCATGAACGGTGAAATGGAGGCCACGGGTGTGATAGGCTTGGAAATCTGGTACGGAGTCAATTTGGAAGAAGGACTATTTTAATAAACTCTCAAAAAAACCATTTAAACCACCACAGGCCCAGAGCGAGGAGTAAACATGCAAAAAACTGAAAAAAACCAACCACCCTTGACGGACAAACCCCTGGAAGTCCCTTCTTATTCCAAGTGGTCCTCGCCGGAGTTGATGAAGCTGACTCCTAACGAATTCATGCAGGCCCTTTACCACCGCGCCAAAGATATAGGCGACGACCTATACGATTCCAGGACTTACGAATTCATCACCGTGGACCCGGAAGTTTACCGGGAGAATCTGATCGCTTATATGAGACGCCGGGCCTGGTCCGAATGGTATTTCGGCACCGTGGCCCAAGCCCGGGAGATTACGCTATTGCCCGAGAACCAAGTCGACTTGAGGTTGAGGCTGGCCCGGCAGATCCAGGATGAGATGCGGCATTACGATGTCTTCGCCCAACAACTTCGCCGCTTCGGGTCGGAGCCCCGCATCGCCGAGTTTCAACTGCCTGAAATTCTCGTCCAAATGCAGAAGGTCCAAGTGGAGGCCGAAACGGCTTCGGAAATCGCCGCCGCCAACCAGTTCGCCGGAGAAATCGTTCTTTCCTCCATGACGGACCTGGAAACAAGCATTTTCAAGCGGTTGTTTGATGAGGAGCTGATGAACGCCATTTACGACATTGAAAAGGACGAACCCCCCCACATCGCCAACGGGAAGGACTTAATTCTTTTGGATTGCGCGACTTTCGAGCGGAGGCGGAAATTGGCCCTGGCCCAGGAAAAGTACCTCGGTTTCATGATGCAGTTACACGTGACTGAAATCGTGAAGCTTGGATGCCGCCGCATCAACCCCTTACCGATTTTTAATTAAAAACCAGAGATTGATTTTTTAAAAAAAACTTTAGTTCATCGTTTTTGGTACCCCTAATGCCTTTGGGGTTAATTGGATTTTTAGCTTTCGGTGACGAACTCCGTCAGATGGTTAAAATAATCCCCCCAAACCGACAAACCAATCTTAAAACCTGAAAGCACCTCTTCCAGTCCGCCATTATTCTCGGCCTCTTTCGCCATTATCGCGGTGATTTCCCTGACATGGTCTTCCTCCAGAACCAGGTGTTTCTCAAAATATTCCTGGTCGGCGCCGGGAAAATGAGGTCTGAGGACCGAATAGATCCGGGTCAAGGCGGGCTGGGCCAGATATTCCCCCGCAGCCAGGGCCCCCAGTACGGCTCCGGGGCTTTCGGCGTTCTTAATGTAATCGGACAGACGGTTTCGCCACTCGGAGGCGAACCCATTTTCGGCGATGGAAGAAAGGTCAATTCCGGCGGTCAAAAGAAACTTTCGATAAATGGCGTAATGGGTTCGCCCGAGATCCCCTTCCCCGCATTCCTGGTACAAGTTCACCGCAAGAACCGTGCGGGCTTCCTCGTTCGTCATTCGAGCCGTCCCCGCCGCAATCAATGCCGGGAAACTTTTCACCAGGGCGTCAAAGGTGACCAGAAATTTCTCGGACATCTCCGGGTCAATAGAACCCTCTTTCCAAACCCTGAAAAACAGGCAATCTTTCATGAAATTATCAATCAACCCATTGAGGTCATTCTTCAATTTTGTTTCAGGGGCCATACGGGGGACCTTTTCGAGCGCCAGAAAAAGATGATTATAAAGTTTGTATTTCGCCGTCATCGAAAAGCCCAGTCCCCATCAGAGCTTCTGGGGGGCGTGGCAATCTCGGTTAAAAACTAAAGCATAAATCTGAAATTCTAATTGGCCCTAAGGCCAACTTGCCACTAGCTTGACGAAAATCGAACCTATCGGCTTTGCTCCTTGGAATGACAACTAAGAAAGACCCGGTTAGTATAATCTGGATCGAATTCTTTGGACCGATAATGTTTATAACTTTAAGAAATTAAAACTTCGCGGGGTGAAGGTGAAATTTAATTACTTTCTTTTTATCTTATCACTGTTGGTGAATTCCATAACCGTCTGTTCCTACAGCGCTTCGAAAACCTCGGCGCCTCCCGCTACCCCAACCCCATCCGCCCATTCCTATTTGGCGCAGTGGGGGAGCTCCGGCCCTGGCAAGGGACAATTGTGGGGCGCCTTTGGCATCGCGGTTGGTCCAAGCGGCAACGTTTATGTGGCGGATTACGTCAATGACCGCATTGAGGTGTTCGACTCCTCAGGGGTTTATGTCAACCAATGGGGTTGCAAAGGCACCGGAACCCTTCAGTTACACCATGCTTTGGGCGTGGCCTTGGATTCCCATGAAAATGTGTACGTCGCCGATACATTGAACAACCAAATCAAGAAGTTCAATTCCACCGGGGTCTATATCACCCAGTGGGGAGAATACGGGAATGGGAAGGGCCAGCTTTTCAATCCCACTTCCCTTTCAATTGGCAAGGACGAAACCGTCTATGTCGTGGATTCGGCCAACAACCGTATCCAAGAATTCACTTCCACCGGAACCTATTTAAATGGATGGGGCGAACTGGGCGCTGGAAAGGGTCAATTCGATTCGCCCAACAGCATTGCGGTGGACTCCGGAGGAAATGTTTATGTTTCGGATTTTCACAACAACCGCGTCGAGAAATTCACCCCTTCCGGGGCGTTCATCTCCCAATGGGGAAAGGTCGGAAAAGAAGATGGTCAATTCAGCAGTCCCGATGGAATCGCCGTCGACCAAAAGGATCATGTCTATGTGGTGGATTCGGACAACAACCGGGTACAGGAGTTCACTTCTGAGGGAGACTATATAACCCAATGGGGCGTGTCCGGCAAAGGGAATGGGCAATTTTCCATGCCCGCTGGCGTTGCGGTGGATGGGAAGGGTAATCTATACGTTGTGGACTGGGGCGCCGACAGGATTGAAAAATTTGGTCCCTAACAAGTTTTCCAAAAATTAATTTACCAACAGGAGCTTTCAATTGCCCCGAGCGAGAATAGTTGAAATCAAGTCAAGCCTCAGCCTGGAAATCGGCAAGGAGGCCCTGAAAGAATTCGAGATCCCCGTGGCTGATCGCGGCATTCGATTCAAGGACAACATGCAATGGCCCGACCAATACGTCGTCACTTGGATAGACGCGCTGCATTTTAAAATCGCCAATTGGGTTCATCCCATGGGTTTATCTCCCAGAGATTATGGGGAGGACGAATTTTGGGAAGTGGAAATTTCCGGGGACGCCGCTCAGCCCGTATTTAAGGCTTCAGCAAAACATCCCGTTAATTTCAAAAATAATATTTTGATCTCTTCCTGGTATTGGTTTTGGCCAGCGCCGTTTCAATCCGTGGAAAGCTCATTTCGGAACCCTTCATCGTCTTGGGCTGGTCTATTCTATTTGTTGTTTTTTTCTTCCGAACCTTTATTTTTGAGGATGAAACAACTCTTTGTGTTCGATACCTCGAAAGACTTTTAAACCCGGAAAAAAATTCAAAATGAAGGTTTCATTGAACTGACGCCGGGGTCGCTTAAATTCCAGACACCTTGGGTTTATAACTAATTTAGAATTGTGAAGGTTTTGGGTCTCGTTTGGCCGTCAATTCGAATTAGGCCAAGTAAGGACCCAAAACCGTCACAATTCTAAACTCAAGAGTTTTCCAAAGACGGCCAGAGAGGCACATTTGAGCCTTTTCCCGGGTCTAAAATTAGAAACCGTTTCTGCGAATAAAAAAATAAAATTTTGCCGGTCTTTGGAATAAAACCATGTCGATCAAACACTAATCTTGTTAAGGGAAGTGCAGGAGGAACGAAGTCTGGTTTAAAGATCTTCCGTGTTTGTTCTTTTGAAAGCGGACTGCGATCCATCTTGGGGTATTATCAATAAAGAATGTTCCAGCTCCTTCGTTGCTGGCCCCTGAGGAACCGATACGGTTCACCCAAGTTAAAACGATTTTTACCACACACCCTTCCGGGCCCCTGGTGATGGCCGTGCTTCTGCTTGTGGTGGTCAGGGTGGGCGAGGAAAATTTTCATCGGGAACCCGCTGGTTTTGAGGTAATGGAGATGCTGAAAAAATGAAAATTCAAAACCTGGTCGACATATTTTTGCTTTCGGTATTTCTTGGTGCTGGCACCAACCTTTGGGCCCAAACATGCACGGTGGGACGCCACCGTTACGAATCAGTATATCCATTGTATCGGGGCGTCCAGCGCCTGGAGCAGCTTCAGCGCCGTCGGGGGACAGGCGGTATTCGGAATCGACAATGTGAACGGGCATCTCGGCCTCTCCTCCCTGCGGACACGCATCGACCCCACCGCGGTCGGTGGCAACACCAGCGCTTGGAACAGCGAACTGAACAACGTCACTGCTGCCCACGCGGCCAACCCCAACGTCCTTTGCTGGAGCACCGAATGGTCGCCCCCGGCTGAATACAAGGGCAACGATAACGTCGATGGCGGCACGGCCAGCGCGACCTTCATGGGCTCCGTCTCCGGCGCCCCCAACAGCGAC
>CAWJKT010000021.1:0-51840 GCA_963843375.1 uncultured Pseudomonadota bacterium | reverse complement strand
TGGGCTTCGGCGTAACAATTGGCGCAACCAGGGCTTACCTTAGTACAACCAATCCAAAAGTTTTGAGTGTGATGTGCCCAAGATATCCGCGTATCTTTTCCCATTATTCAGATTCCTCCGGCGTAAATTCCGGCGCCACGGTTCCATTGCCCCAGCAACAAACACAGGGTCGAACGGACCCCGGAAACTTCTGGCCGGTTCCCTCGCATTTCGGACAAGTCCGGCGCGGTTTCATTATGCGGCGATAGTTGCAATCCTTATGACCACAGAGTGGGTTGACTTCGGCCGGCATTGCTTCTTGATGGCCTTTCGGGCATTCGAAGTTAATCCATTCCTTTTCCGGAACTTGTTCTTTAGTGACTAGCTTTAGGGTTGGTTCGGTAGAACTGTCCTCTGTTTTGCGTTTTCTGCCCATTCGCCAATTTCTCCATTGTCTATTTTTGGATTCGCTCCAAGCCGGGCCACTTCTTCTTCCCACTCGCATTTCGGGCAGATGGCGATATCCACTGGCCATGAATGCCTGCAACGTTCGATGCGGTCAGTGAGATCGTTAAATTGTGGCCTGACTTGTTGCTGTTCCATGTGTTCTACAATACTATGTTTTTGTGTTATTGCAACATCTTTTTAATCTGTTCCAGGAATAAAAGGCTTTCCAATTCGTATCCTTTGTCCTGGTTGAAAATCATGGTCCGCCATGTTTCGGCCATTCCCGCCAAGTCCTTTCCGTAATCTTTCTTCAAGGCCTCCAGGTGTTGGCGCCTTCTTGGCTTTCCCCATCCTAGGATAGGGCCCTCATCCTTGCCCCGGAAAACCGCTACTTCCCAAACCATTCCATCCGCAGAAAGAATTTTTACCGTTCCGTAATTCAGGCCTTCCCGTAAATTGGTTTCCCAGTTGATAAAGGCCTCGACTAGTTTTGGCGCTTTTGCTTTTGATTCCACTTTCGCCATGCTGCCCTCTTTTTTTCTATAACTCCCGGATCGTTCTTGTGGTCTTGATAGTAGTTCCTCCAATATTCGGTTCGATATTCATGGGTTGAATACTTTTTAGCGGGAGGATCTTTGATTCCAAGGGCCTTGCATAATTCCCCGTAGGTTCTCATTCGTCGTAAACCTCGCTTTCATAGGCCGCCTTGTAATCCTTCCAATTTGGATTGATTCCCGCTTTCCTTCGAATTCTTTCCGCTAGTTCGGTTAACCGGGCTTGGATGACCTTATCCCGTCCGTCGAAGTGGCTGGAGATTTCAAGCCCGTCCGTTTTCAAGATATGCGTTTTGCGGTCTAAAAGCTGTAAGTTGATCGGGCTTATGACCGCCGGGATTCCCCCGTGCATTCCGTCCTTGCCGTGAATGTGCTCCAAGTCGAAGGACTTTTCAAGCTTACGAACTTCCCCACCGTTCTGGCTCACGTACTCTTGGCAGATGACCCGCTTCACCAACGGCAAGAGTTTATTTAATTTCCCCCGGTGGGTATTTCCGTTCCGGCTCATTCGCTTCTGTTTGGTCTTCTCCGAGTCCTTTACCCCGAAGGTTGCCCACTTGAGAGTCCCGGTCTTTGGTTTGAAGCCGCCGATGACCGTTTTGGTGTTCTTGCCAAGACGCAGGACTGGGGGTTTGAAGTCATCATTTTCTGACATAGAATTTAAGCTCCTTTCTCAAGTAGTTTTTACGCCATCCATAAAGCCATGGCCCTTGGCATTTAATCCAGAAATAAACGTTTTGCCCTCAGACACCAATCAATAACCCTCATACCGCTATACCCCCGAACTTGTAAACCTTCCTAGCCCCATCATCATGCGGTTGAAGCCTGTCAAATCCAAAGACCACCTCATGGACTTCCCCGCAGTTACCGCAATGGTAACCCAAGGTAAAAAGCTGGCCTCCAAACTCAAACCGGCCATGCGATTCATCAGCTTCACGTTGAGGCAGGTTCATTTCCGCTGGGTATTCAAGAAGGATCATAGGGCCCCCAATCTCCAAAACGCCTTACCCTTAAGCTTCAAATTAACGTCCCGGCGGTGATAATTAGGGTGGTCTTTCATGGCCGGGCAAATGGCCTTTCCGTCAATTATTCTGACTCCCCGAATGTGAAGCCGGTAGTGGTGGCGGAGGTATGGACCCCGGCAATGAGGGCATTTTAAAATGGATTTTGGAATCGTTGAATTCATCGTTTTTTCCTACTATTCGGTTTACTGAGATCTAAGGCATTTTTCAACCAAGCTGGGTTTACCTTATTTTCTAAATCTTTTACCCGTTTTCCTAATTCCAGAACTGCTTGTTCTAGGTTCTTTAGGCGCACGATGTCCGAATTATTCATGCAGTTTTTCCGTTTTGGCTTTTTAAGCGTTCGATTTCAAATAGCTCTTCAGCGGATGGATACATCTTCCCCGCCGGTAAGTCCGTAGGTAAGTAAGTAGGTACGTATGTAGGTGCACGAAGTAACTTCGAAGTTTCTTCGAAGCGCTTGGCTTGCCTAATAAGGTTTCGAATTTCAGGGATTCTGGAAGTGGTATCATCCAGTCGGGACATGATTTTAAGGCACCTTATTTGCTTGGATTGAGGCTCCCGGTCTAGAAGTCCAAGTTCTACACAGTAGTTCAGGATTGCGTCCACCTTTTCAATGGTCAATTCCAGGAACTTTGATATATATTGGGTTTCTTCTTCAAGGCAAAAAGTGTAGTGGTTGGCATCCAATTTCTCAGCGATCATGTCCAGCACCGTCCAGTAAACCGTCCATCCCTCGCATTTGTACCTATCGAAAAGTTTGACCATTTTCGGGTCATAACGATTATTGGCTTCCCTTCCGTACCATTTCATAGACCGCCTTTTTGCTCCGAAAATAAAAAACCCGGCGAAGGGGCCAGGGCTACCCCCGAGTTCGTTTTAACGTTCCCAGGGCTGGCACCCACGTCGGGCTTTAATGCCGCTCTTGGTAGCCGCAAGAGTTGAATTGTTCATAACCTAATCCCTTTTAAATCGAAAATCAAGCATCTTTAAGACGTGGCCTTCAGCCAAAGGCAAACCATCTGGTAAACCTTGGGGTTTTCCAACATCAGTTCTTCCAGGGCACAAACCACCTGGGAATGGTTGATGTCCAGATTGAGTTCCACCGCCATTGCCCGGATCACCTTATCAACGCTTTCGGCTAGGCGTTTGGGCCGTGTCACTGAGACCCCTACCGTCCGGTCCTGGGGATCCTTAACCTTCTTTGCTTGGGTTGCCATTGGCTTTTTTCTCTCTTTCTTTTTTAAAATTCCACTTCTTTATTTCCGATAGTTTCCAAAACTGGCATTTCATTAATAAGGCCCAATTCAAACTTTATGGACTCGGAATCCCAATCTCTTGAGCGGTAATAATCAGCCACCTCTCCGATAGTTTCGTAACCCTTTTCTTTGAGGGCCGCCTTGACATCATCCGGCAATTCCTTGACTTTCTTTTGTTCATCCAAGGAAGCCAACTTAATAGGCTTCTTTGAAAGTTGAAGACGGAATTTTTCTCTTTCGGTCATTACCTTGCCAGATTCATTCCATTCCCGTATTTTCTTTCCCGTGGATTCATCTATTTGGAAAGGCGCAATCCCGTTAAAAAGATTTGTCCGGTCCTTGTCCAAATGGGCCATCGTTTTTGAATCCATGACAAACGTCAATCCAAACTCATAAGGTGCATTTTCGCGCTGTTCGGCCTTGAGGCCAATTTTTTCCACTTTAATTGTTTTCTTGCCGTTCTTCTCAATGTCCGTGATGACATACTCCATTTTGGAGCGCATACAACCGATGACGAACTTGGGACTACCGGTAATGGCCCCAATAAATTCATTATGCAACGGGGTTACTGTTTTCCAATCCCCGAAGGCATCCACCATTTCAAGACATCCGCCGGGGCCATTCCATTCATGAGAAGCGCTATCAACGATGATAACTTTGATGTTATGGTCTTTTACCGCTTGGTTGATAGCCTCAACGTATCGTTTTGGAGAATAAGGTGCCTCCATTTCAATCACGTTGAAAGGCCCCAAGTCCGCATAAAGTGAAGCCGAATTGTTTTCCGTATCTATGACGCAGATTTCCTCCCACTTATCGCAAAGGCCACGGGCCAGCTTCAAAGCTGACATTGTTTTACCTGACCCCGGAGGGCCAAATAGGGCTATCTTAATTCTTGCGTCTTTTCGTTCTGCTTTTTTGATTTCAAATGGCATTGTCAGGCTCCCTTAATTTCTAGTTTTTTAGGCTGAGGATTATAGACTCTTTCGATGAGTTCCGAGCGTTTGCGTTCCATCGAACCCTCCTCACCTTTGATCTTGCGGAGCTTATTTATCTCTGCCTTATTGATGCGGTGAATCTTCTCAAAACACAAATGGGCACCTTCATCATCTATTCCAAGAAATTGCCCATAGAAAATTTCTATCTCTGCTTGACTCAAATCATTGTCCGTTTTACCGGCCCCAAGGTGAAGCTTTACGCCATTGCCAACGTCCACTTGATTAATCTGGGTTGTATCTGAACGTGCAGCGTCCATCCGGCCCCTAACTAATGGTTCCCACATTTGATAAAGTTTCCTAAAAAAATCTTGTAGCTGCTTGACCTTCACCAAAACCGAAGCCGCATCGTTCAAGGGGAGTGCCCTGAACTGATCGTCGGATATTGGCTGGAAGATTTCGCCCTCGGAAAGCAAAATCTCTTTGACTTGCAAATCATTTGGCATACGGCAATCTCCTTTTTTTATTAACAGCAACATCATTATGTTATTACAACATAATCACATTACAAGCGTTTTTTAAAGCATGGCCCCGAATTCTTCAAGTGGCGTAAGTTCGGCGCTCTCCTGAATGGATTTAATTTCCAGGTCACGGCCCATGAAGTCCACCTGTAGCTCTTTAAACTCCTTCATTGCGGCTTCTTGCCCGTGGTCTGAGTAGAATCGCTTAATCAAACGCCACGGGGTTTCCATCACCTTGTCCTGGGAAATAGCGGCTTGGACTACCGGCCTCCGGTATTCAATGTCATAAAATGGCATGATCTGTTCCTTTCTAGTACAGCCACCAAAAGAAGGCGGCTCTGTCCAACCATTCAAAGACCTTTGAGGGGTCTGTTATCACTTCTTGCTTCCTTTCTGGCCCTGGGCCGGTGGGTTAGGATTTGACTTCTCCAATGACAGTCAAGGCTTTGCAGCGTACTTTCCCTTCCTGACATGTGATGATATCGGTCAGTTCGACTTTCACCGCGATAAGCGTATCGCCCTCGGTGGTATAAGATGGTGTGGACGCATGGAGCCCAGAAGAACACGAAGCTGCCCAATCCATATCCGGGTTCCTAGCCATTTTCTTTTCGCCGTCCCTGTAAGTGAAGGTTGAGTCATAGCAACTCACATATTCGGAAGGTGCTGTTTTTTTTACGCGCTTGTAAAGTGTGTAAGCGCCTTCCAACGGAAAGACATTGAGAGAGGCTGCAATTGTGGAGCGTAAGTCTGCTTTGCAATCGGAAGTAAACAGTCCAAATTTTAGGTGAACTTGGCCGTACACCCAAGCATTCCCGGACACCAGAGCATTCACGGACACCCGAGCATCCCCGGACACCCGAGCATTCCCGGACACCTGAGCATTCCCGGACACCAGAGCATTCCCGGACACCCGAGCATTCCCGGACACCCAAGCATCCCCGGACACCTGAGCATCCCCGGACACCAGAGCATTCCCGGACACCTGAGCATTCCCGGACACCCGAGCATTCCCGGACACCCAAGCATCCCCGGACACCCGAGCATTCCCGGACACCCAAGCATCCCCGGACACCTGAGCATCCCCGGACACCAGAGCATTCCCGGACACCCGAGCATTCCCGGACACCCAAGCATCCCCGGACACCTGAGCATCGGGTGATAAGTTTTTTTCATCCTCAATCCATCCGCCAAGTTCGCCTTTTTTAATAACCCCAAATGACATAATGGATTGAATGCGCTTGAAGGTAATGCCAAACTCAATTTTGGTTTCGCCTGTGAATTTATATTTTCTCATTTTTCCCTCCTGTTGTGGGTTAGGCATCTAAGCATCCATCCCTGTTTTCTAGATACGCACGGAGGTCCTTTTCGGCTTTGTGTCTTTTGCAGTGCCATCATTCTACGTTTTCGACGGTAGTAAACATCCGATACCAGCAACGCCAAATGTTACGAAATTCCGTACCTCTATTCCGCCGTGTTGCCAGATTTTCATCTCCCAGCTTTAGGATCATTCGGCAAATCAACTGCTCATTGGCGGCAAAGACCGTGATCCGTTTCATGGTCCCAATTTCCTGATCGCCAATCTGGAACCTGAGGATTCCGCAGTCATACTCTCAGCTCATAATTGGCGTTGAAGACCTTCAGAAACCTTGAGAGTTTCGGTCAACGATGGTAACTTTCATTGCTAAAAGAATTGATGAAATCTGGCATTACGAGACAATTTGAATTCCCGAGCTGAGTCATGCCGGGATTGAGTCACCTTCCATATTTATTCCTTGCCGTGGTTTTCATGGCGTGCCCCCTTCTCTTGCTGTCAACCTTCAAAAACATAATAACATAAAAACATAATAACACAACAAAAAAATAATAAAAAAAGGGGCCCTGGCAGTTAGCCAAGAACCCCCGGAATCCCCCCAATTTTGCACCTGAAGGCCCTTTTTAAGGCCTCTAAGCCACCTTGCGGATTGTCCAGTAGTCGGACGTTTCCGGCACAATATAGGCGTAAGGAAGCCAAAAATAGCCCCCTAAACCCCACCCTGAGCCCCAGCTATTGCGAACTAACAGGGCCTGCTTGGCATCCGAATGACCGGCAGAGCAAACGTAATGGCCCCCCAAGAGATTTTCCCCGGGCATTGGCATGGGAACTATCCCCGTAGTGGCTACCGCTTCAGATTCGAAAGATTCGTAGACGTTCATCCCAAACACGAACGGAAACCCCTGGCCGTGGCAAGCTTTCATTTGGTTGAGGTCTTGCGGAACTGAAAGGTATTGAATCGCCACGTTGTTCTTGGCCACCTGATAACAGGTATCCGGCGGCTTTGTGGTGAACTGGCTGATATCATAGGGCCACATAGTCTCGGGGCAAACGCCCTGATTGGCAATCACCTTTAAGCCATCCCGGCCCTGTGCCCCTGAGTCTTCCGCCACGTCTCCCTCAATCACCCGTTCGTTGTAATAGATGAAAAGTCGGCTTGGAGTAAAGTCCGTCAGTTTTTGGCGCAAGAGTTCAAACTCGAAAGCGGCGCCAATGGCGTTTGCCGTGCAGCTTCCGAGTTGTCCTTGGTCATAGACTGGCGGCATCCCGGGCCGCAAGTCCACTTCGGGAGGCGGAGGGGTTGAAACGGGGATGAAAAACTTAAAGTCCCTTTCATCCGCCGTTGGCTTGTTCCAGCCCCCGAAGTGTTTTAAAAACTTGTGCTTTGACATAGATTAAAATATCTTTTGGATTGTCACGGTTGGGAAGATATCCAAAAAGACGGTAAGGCCACCCGTTATTTGTCTTTCCCCGGTTTGGAAATTGTAAACCATCTGGCCGGCAGGGACTAAGCCCTGGCCGTTACCCAATCCTAGAAGATCCAAATCAGGGCCAATGACATTCAAGCCGCCCAAGAGTTGAAGCGGTCCATTTCCGTTAATGACTCCTGATGTATCGGCGTACAAGGAAGCGCCAATTCCCAAATACGGAGCCATGTTCACCCCACCGGAGGCCGGAGTAAGTCTTCCCCAAACCAAATCTTCAGTGATGGCCACGCCATAAGTTGGAACCGGAAGATTTGAACCCACTTGAAATTCCGCGATAGGCAATGCATATACCCCATCCACCGGTCCATTCGGTTCAGCGATTCCAAACTTTTCGGAATTGTTACTTGTCGGCAAAAGATAACCCGCACTTGCGGACGAAGCAAACAAAAAAGCGGTGCCCATCAAAAACAAAACCATCTTCAACGATGCTTTTAACATTTGAAGATGAGACTGGGCCGGGGCCACTGATGCCGGATTACTCGGAGCCGTAGTGACCGCTGGAGCGTTTGCCACCCTCGTTTGAAGCCAGATATCAAAAGCGTGGACAGTTCCAGAAACGATGAACACCGCCCCATTAATCGCCCAGGTCTGCCATCCCACAGGCGTAAATGGGTGAAGGCCCAAATAGGCCACCCCGCAAGTCGTGAACTGCCGAACCAACCATGCGACGATAGGATTGGAACCAAACAATAACAATCGAGCTTTAAGCTTTTCCATCTTTTCCCTCCTTGGGAAATAAAATTTTGCTCCCAGCATTCCTGACAGCTCGAAGGGGTTGACATACGTTTCGGAAGAGAGAAGCGCCCCGGCTCCCCTTGAACGGTCCTCGATAATTCATTTTCCGTTCCCTTCCATCGAGGCCCCACGTAAGTTCAGGTGAATGGGCCGGGAACAACCACCGGATTTTGGGGTCCGTTGGAAATTAAACTGAAAGCATACAACGGCTTAACCATCCGTCCAAAAACTTTTCATCTTCCGGGTTTCTGGTAACAATGCTCTCGTATTCAGCCTTTCGCATCCCGATAAACGTCAGGACTAACGAAGCAGGATCCTTGTCATTATTGCAAGCCTCAACCGTTTCAGGCCCCATCTTCCCATCCTGTTCGACATTGACAAGCATTTGAAGCCAGCGGACAGGCCGGGACGTTCCCAAGTTGACAATGGCGTCATAAGCCTGGTTTGCCAATTCTTGAGAAACGAGTTGCCCTAAAAAGTTAGCGGCCCAAATTCCATCCTCGTAAAAGACTTCTACCATTCCCCAAAGGTTCTTGTCCGCTAAAGCGTTCTTTTTGGCAGTCTCGAAATCCGGCCCCGCTTGTAGGTATTGCTGAATGATCGGCCAGCCTTGCCATGTTGGATTTGGATTTTGGGCTATTCCGCAAAAGGTCAGGCCGCCAGAGTCGCCCGGGACATCCTCAAGATCGTAGCCTTCAAAATTCATAGTACGGTTAAAGGCCGGCAAAAAGTCGCTCAATGCGGTCTCCATCCATTCAACCAGGCCGCCGCATAGATAGCCGCCGTCATTAAAAAGGTGATAAGGCCCGCTCCAATAGCGTAAAGCGACCACTTTCCGAACCGCTGATAAATGGACTCCAAGAACTCTTTCGAGGCCTCTTTAAACGCCTCTTTTGCCACAGAGCGCATTTCGACTTTTCCCAAGGTCATAAAGATTCGCTTCATTTCCTCGGTATGCTCTGGGTCTCGTTTTTCGTTCATTTTGTTTCCCTTGCGCTTGCCCCTGCGTCCATCGTAGGCGGGGGCATCCGTGAGTTTTGATAGCCCGAATCCGGGTGAGCCTTGAACCACTGAAACCGTTCCACTACTCCAACCACTTCCAAGACACTTAAAGCTAAAAGCGGTCCGATGATTATGATGGCCGCAATGCGTTTGTGTTTGTTCGTATCGTGGCCCTTTAGGAACCCAAAGATCAGTTCAAAAAGGAATTTTATAAGATCGGCCATCTCATCCCCTATAAAGTGAAGTGCTGACTAAAATCCTTCGAGTCGAACCCATCCAGTTTGAGCGCCCGCCACAATCGGAACAACCGTTATAGTTGTCGCCGCTGACGCTGTATAAGTCACGCCGGTAGAGAAAACATAAGGCGAATATTCGTAAACAGTCGGAAAAGTAATGGTTGTAGGGGCCGTGTTAACGTAGGCGTTAAAATGGATATTTATGATTTTGTCAGCTACGCCTTGTTGGGGGGAAGTCCATACATAATTCCCGGAAGTACCGGCCACAGTCACCGGAACATTATTGCTAAAATATGCTCCACTTAATTCAAGATTTCCATTCGTCAACAATGTCATATCCAGAGCTTTCGACGTTCCATTCCAAAAACCCCAAGTGAATCTAGGGTTGGAACCTATTCCAGTTCCAATAAGTTGTTCTAACTCACCGCCTCCGTCATCTACATTCCAACCGAACATGTATCCATAGGTCGCATTGGGGTCGGGAGCCTCCCCAGGAGAATTACCAGCATTTGACAAAAAGTAAGACCAATCTTTACTAGTTCCATTATGAGGCGATAAATTATTTGAAACTGTAAGACGGCCTGGCACATATCCAAAATCTAAAGGTCCAATATTTGCCAATCCATGTGAATAATAAACATCGTTTTGACCTATGCCTGGATAACCAGGATAATTTGGTGTACTAACTGGAACAGGTTGGAAATCTGCTTTTGCATTTGCGGAAACAACATTTGATGCACCAATACTTCCCATTTCGTTATAACCGGCTTGCGTGAAGTGATATTCGTCAATCATATAGCCGTAAAGTGAGTAATCAACAGCATTCCTAAAGACCACCAAAGTATTAGGGTCAGTTTCTCCGACTTCATCTTGAGATTGCCTAACATCGGAAAATCCAGTATCCGAATTAGTATCGAATCCAAGACCTGTCCTAAAAATATAAAAAGGAAGATTTGACCCGAAAACATTTCGATAATTCGCAATCATGGTAACAAGAGCGTTGTAGTATTGGCCTTGAGACTCCACAGAATTGTTGATGGCGATTCCATCCTCTTCACCTTGACACCAAAGAATGCCTTTTGTTACCGGAATATATCCCAAGGCGGCGGCGGCTCCGATGGCTTGCCGATAAAGTCCGACCGATATTCCCCAAAGCGTTCCAGTTGGACTCCAATTTCCGCTTCCTTGATCGGCGGGTTGAGTTTGGGCTGTTCCATCCACGGCGGAAGGAACGAACATGATTGCGTGGCCCGTAGCCATGAAATAAGCAAGTCCGAACGAAGGCCATGCGCTTCCATAATTGGCATTTCCTACAGGGTCATTCGCCGCCGTGACTTTCCCTTGATAGTATTGAAATATCGGAAATCCGGCCACATGCGGAGATTGGGCCGCAACACCTTGTCCAACCGCATTGCTTTGTCCGGCCACTAAAAATATATCTATCTTGGGTTGAGTTTGAGACGAAGCGGTCGGAATGATCGTAGGTGTTGGAGTGATCGTAGCCGTGGCAAGTGTTCCGGTTGCGGTCGGTGTATTAGTGGGCGAAGCCGTATAAGTCGGAAATGTTCCAGTAGGACTAATGGTCCAAGTAAAGGTGCTTGAAGGTGTCGGTGTTATCGTTGGTGTTGGGGAGAGCGCAAAGCTAAACGAAAATACCCATTGAGAAGCCGAACAGTTCCATGCATATTCAGTGTTTGTGTCGGTCGTGTCCCATTTATCTCCACAGATCAAAAGACTTACTGGTTCCGATTGCATCTGGGAATAAGTCCCCTGGAATTGTGCGGGTGGAACTTCGGGATTGGTTGGTGTGGCATTGTTCAAAGTCCGAAGTGGAACGGCCTCAACCTGTGCCGCCAATAACAAGAAGATCAAAACCGCCAGTAGTTTTTTCATTTACGAACCGCCTTTTTCTTGTGGTGATGGTGTTTCTTGTGGGTAACTTGTACCCGATGGTTATTGCCTATTGGAACGCCTTCGTTGGTCGTAATGTTCTCAGTGTCCGCGCCAAAATCCTGGGAAGCAAGTTGGGCAAACAATGGAGTCGTCAAAAGTAACGCCATCAAAATTAAAAACTTCATGCTCTCACCTCAAAAGTTAAATAACTTCACCGCTCCGTAGCTTCCCCACATCATGCCGTTAATGGTCAAAAACTCTTCGGTCCTCTTTCGCCCGTTCGTGGCACCCTGGCTGATCGGCGTCAAGTCCATCATGGCCGTTGCCAGTGTCACCATCACGCTAGGCATGAAGTCCAGCTTCTTCATGACGGGGTCGGTATCGCAAGCGATCATTCCGCCTAGCCCCAGGCCCGAACCTACTCCGCCTTCCAAGATCATCGTCCCATTCGTGAACGACTTCGGGTTGTCTCCTAGTATTGGGTTGTAATCAATGGCACAAGCTAGGCTTGCCCAGAGGAAGAAGAATAAAGTTTTCAATTTCTTATCCGTGGTTCCAAAAGTAAGAATTTGGATTGTGAGTAATAAAAACTGGTTTTTCAGGGCCTAACACTCCTTTGGGTAATCTCCAATAAGCCAAATAATAATTATCTTTTTTATAAAAAGCGTATTCACCAAAAAATTCAATTTGCAAAACAATTTGAAGAGTAGCCGATGGAGTAATAGTGGCTAATTGGGTAACAGCCTGTGGAGCATTGAAATAGTAATAATCCCCCGGAGGATGTGAACCGGAAGGAGAAAGATTTAAAACAGCCGGTATTTGATAAGTATTTCCATTTGAGTAACCAGCCGCAAACACCAATGTAAGGGCTTGAGTATTTCCCCCACCTTGGGCTTGAGTTGCTCCATCCGCCGAATATCCGATAATACAACCAATTTGTCCTGTTACTGGCATGTTGCTAACTCCAAACATTACCATTTCACTGGGCACGAAAGTACCATTTTTTGAAATTTGAGAACTAGTTATAGTCACCACATTTGAATACTGCGAGATACTTCCCGCAAAGGTCACAAATTGAGAGTATGAATTTCCAATATTTCTAATAATTTGAGGCGTAGGCGTAAAGGTGGGGGTTGCGGTTGGTGAACCTGTGGGAGTTGGAGTGAATGAGTTTATGGCGTTTTGTGTCGCCGTAGCATTTAATTGATTTTGTGCGAGTTGTCCAACCGTTGAATTCAACCGAGCATCATCAACCTGTCCAACTCCGGGAGTAACAGTCTGAGAAGGTTTAGAATCCTGCCATGGGTCAAAAGTGTTTAAAACTTTATTCCAGAGAGGAATTCCCACAGTTGGTGTAATAGTGGGAGTATAAGACGGAACATTCGTTGGTGTACTAGTCGGTGTTTGGGTCGCTGTATATTGAAAAGTATTCGTGGGGGTGGCTGTAGTTGTAAAAGTTGAGGTATTGGTTCCTGTATTTGTAGTTGTTGCGGTGGCAGTCATAGTTCCGGTTTTAGTGAGCGTTTGGGTGATGGTAAAAGTTGAGGTTATAGTTGGGGTATTAGTAGTGGTAAAAGTCGGAGTTTTAGTAGGAGTTGCTGAAGGCGTAAAAGTTGCGGTATTGGTTGGTGTATTTGTAGGGGTGCAGGGATAAGCATAGGCCGTATATGTTGAAGGACTTGAACAGGTTAAATAATTTATATTTTCTCCGGCGATAACAATAATATTTCCTGAATAGATTGCCGCTGGGATTGTTACGTTTTGTATGATTGTATTCGTAACATTTCCATTATCGTTGAAGTTCCATCCAGCATCACCCGAACAATTCATAGAGGCTTGGAGTCTGCCGGAATAAGCCGAAGAACTGGCTGTCGTAGAAGCAGAAAACAAAACGTCATAAAGAACCGTCCCATAACTTCCATCATCTGTAATAGTGAATGTCACAGCGATAGATTGACCGACAGCGGCACAGGTTGGATAAATTCCAGTGATCGTGATGGCCGAAACCTGGGCCTTGACCGAGACCGCAAGCCCGAAAGTCAAAATCAAAACGGCTAAAATTTTACCCATGGAATCCCCCCTCAATTTGAAGCCTGCCCCGTCCCCACGGGGTTTTGACGAATCAATCTTACTTGACTTCTTAGGTTTGGACAACCATTGAAAAATTGTGGTTGTCTATTTTCTTTACAAACGAAAATTAATGTCTATTACCCTAGTTAAATCGAAACATACCATAATTGATTTCCTCGACTGTAGCGAGCCTTGGCGAACCCATTGGCTGGAATAGTTAAGTTGGTGGAATTATAAATACTGAACTGATTTCCCAAAGTAGAAGAACCGCTAATATGGGCAATGATGAGATTGTGGACTGAATTGTTGTAAAGAATAACCTCGGCACCATTAGCCGGAGTGGTTAAAGCGGCTTCGGCAAGTCCGGTTAAAGTAGTATCTCCACTTAAATTGAAACTCAAAAAATTTGATATGGAAGCTACAAAACCCGTAGGTGCGTAGTTATTGACTGTTCCCGAAATAGCCGACGATGGACTTAGGAATCCATCATTCTGAGGATTAAAAAGAAGTTCCCATATGCTACCGTTATATTTAAACTGAATTTGGCTCGCAAGTTGAACAGTGATGAGGGAAGAAAAAGCTTTGTTATCATATGGTCCGATGGCAATACCTGTTCCCCCATTTATGGAAATTACGCAACCGCCTATGATTGTTTGACGTGCGGCTCCAACAAATATTTCAAGAACAGTTCCTATTGGAATATTGGAGTTAGATGGAAATCCTGGAATCGTTAGATTCAATTGGGTAGATGTAGATTCCACACCAATGACCCCGCCATAAACCAATAAGCCAGGATCTTGAAGTGCCCAATTGCTAGGAGAAGAAGCGGGTGTATTTCCTATGTTCCCATCAACTAAGGAAATGTAAAGCTGCCCCGAAACTTGAACAATTGAGTTGATATAATAAGTTGTTCCTGCGTCATAGGGTGGAATTCCATCCTGAAGGATTTCCGCGATCTGTTGTGAGTGAACGAAGTCGGGTGAATTCAAATCCTCTTGAGCCGGGAAAAGATTCACGAGAGCGGAGCCCCAACCGTTAGACCAAGCGGACGCTGCCATGATCGTGGCGATGTTGATGGATTCGGTCGGAGTACCAGCCGCAAGACTTCCGAAAACGCCTATTCCGCCCGGGACTGCGCCGGCGTTATTTCCGAACGGAACCATTGTGACTCTTGGAATCCTAGCCATGTTAAATCTCCTTTTAGGGCGTTAGCCCGTCTGAATAAAGTAAAATCGGAAAACTCGAAGTCACAGGTGCCGAATAAGTACAAGCCGATTTTACCCATGCCGCCGGGGTAGGGTTTGAATAAGTGATGCACCCAAAGAAAGAAACGGTAGTCGTCAAACTCAACGCTACTCCCAAAGGCCGCGGTAAAAATCCTTGGCTGATGAATAAAGCTACCCAGTTAGGAATCGAGGAAACTAATACTTGATAGCTCATCCTCATATCCAGTTCATCCTTTACCCTTAGAATACCAGAAAAGTATTGGGCAACATAAGACTGTATCGCCGCTGTCGTGGCCACCAAATAGTTTTTTCCTTGGACAGCCGCTAAAAGCAATCGATATTGAGAATCAGGAAGCGTGACATATTGGCCCGAAAGATTATACCCGTAATTTTTTGCTCCTATTCCCTCTGCGATAAATTGGAGCTGTTGTCCTACTGCCGTCGCTAAGTTAAAGGCCGGCAAGAGCGCAAGCGGTAAAATGGGTGCGGCGTCCGGGTCTAGGACGGTTACGGGATACCCTTCGCTATCCGTTACGATGTCCCCTTCGTTGTCGGTTACGAGTCCTCCGTCTTGGGGCATGAGAACCGGATAGACTTCCGTTTCAATCGTGGCAATAGCGTTCGGCTTTTGAAATTGAAGGGGTAATAACGCACTGTAATAATTTTGAAATTCCGTGGTATTCGTTGGCTGTGTCATTAAGTCACCGTGACCGTTGCCGTGGCTGTGTTAGACAAGGAATCTGTTGCTGTGATCGTGTCTGTTGCTGGATGAGTGGCCCCTGCCGTATAGACCCCAGTAGAACTGTCGATTGACCCGCCGCTGTTATTGGTCGAGATGGAATAGGTGATCGTCCCATATCCTCCGAGGGCTTGGAAGTTGACGGTTCCCGTTGAATGAGCCACGGTTGAGGTCAACGGATTCAGAATCATTGGCGTTATGATAATGTTCGCACTCAAAACTTGGAATTGATAATTCGCCGCCGTGGGTGAGAGCGTGTTCGTGTAGGAACCGCCTGAAGTAGTCGAAAGTCCGGCGCTTGTGACTAGGGTATTGGGGTCAATTTGTTGGACGGCGGCTTGAACTTGATTGACGTTCATTGTTGCCCCAATGACGGGTTGTAAGAGTGCTGGAAGTCCCGCAAGGATAGCAGCGAGTTGAGGCGGCGTTGTCCCATTGATTGAAGTGGCTGTGAATTTGATGAAGATGTTTTCTTCCACCACATTATCCCAATAAACCGTAAAAGTTGAACCGTCCGCTTGGGTGATATTGTAGGACTGAGCGCCTTTCATGTTGCATCCTAAAGACCGCTGGTTATAAATCGTTTGGGCAATCGTGGCCGGAGAAGCGACACCCTGTGCAATCACCCAGATACAGTTTCCGGGTATTCCTGGGACGGACGTGGCGGCATTGGGGCTGGTGCTTTGGAGATAATTTTCGCAAAGGATAATCTTTGATTCGCCGGGGATGTTTGAGAGTCCAGCATAAAGCCCGTTAAAAAATCCTTGGCTTGGGATAGCCACTGAAGCAAGTGCCCGAAGCCTGAAAGCGGCGTCCGTTTCGGCGTTGATACCGAGAACCGAAGGCGTCCCACTTGGATTGGTGAAAGATGTTACTCCCAAGACATTCGTAACTGGAACTGTGATTGAAGTTGCACCCGATTCCACTGCCCCAGGGTCTACCGCTTCAAACACGAATCCCGCAACTGTTCCGGCCCCACTGAAAGAATGAGTTGAAACGAGCTGGTATTGGTTCCCTGATGCGTCCGCAATGGTAAAAACGGGCTGGGTAGTTTGATCTTGCCCGTAAAGCGTCAAGGCCTGCGAAACCGTGATCGTAATTAAATACTGGCTGTAAGTGCCGCCCAAACGTTGTATCCAATAAATGAGCGTGTCGAGTTGGGTTCCTACCGCTTGGTTAATGTCCCGACAGGCGTAGAGTGTGGCAAAGATATCGTATTCGTCCAAAGTTGATTGGACATAAATGGCGAGCATTTCGCCGTCCTGTGTGTTCGGCCCCAAGTTGATTTGAGGCCCATAAATGGCTTGGTAGTTGGTCGTCAAATAGGCGGTTATCTCCGCTTGGTTGGCGAGCGTGAGTCCTGACCCGTTAAGTTGGTTTCCTGTAATAGCTGGCATTTTATTCTCCGACTAAAACTATATTTGAAGTGCCCGGAAAAGACGAACTAAACACCGTGATTACGTCCCAAGTCACATCGAAAGCCCGGCTGTTACGGTTCAAAACGTAAGGCGGGCCATTGAGGCCTAAAACATTATTTCTATTTAGTATGACAGAAGCTATCGCGAGGTTTAAGCCGTTTGGATTCTTGCTTCCCAGCCACGAGAACCAGTTGATTCCCTGGTTGATGGCCCAAAAACATTCGCCAAGCTGTAAGGCGATTGCGGTCGTGATGTCCTGGCCGATAGCCGCGTTTTCCACGAGGTATCCTGAGATATTATTCCCGTAGGTGAAGTCACCTGATTGGGAAAGAGTTCGAATAATGTTTCCTTGAAGTGATTGAGAACTCATTGTAAAAATTCTCCTATCGCCGAAGCGTCTGCCGCCAATGCCGCCGCATTAAGTGGAGGTCCACTTGTGCCGGGGGCCGTTGTAACAGCTACCGTTATATTTTGAATATCCGAAATGAGTTGTTGAAGAAGGGTGTTAAGGGTTGTCCCATTCGCCGCCAATTCTATTTTAGTTGTTCCTATCGCTACGTAAGAAGTCCCCGACAAGTTTCTCAAAGCTGGCCGGTTGGCGTCAAAGGAATCAATCACGTTAGGCAGGGATGAAACGCCGCCAAGAATTAAAGCATCCGTGAACGAGTGGAAGCGTGGCGTATTCGGCCCTTGTGTTGATGTCCCTTGCGAAAACCATAAGTCCATATCCCGGTCATTGAATCCGATAATCACTTCATCTCCTTGCTGATAGGGAACCGTAACGCCACCCACGGAACCAAAGTCATAACGGACAGGGCAGTCCACGAGAACCGGATAAGAAAATAGAACTGGTCCCCATACGCCCCCGCCCGTGTCTTGGTAAATGACCTTTTGGTAGTTGATATAAGCCGTTGCCGTTTGGAGTGTGGGATTAAAGGATTGGATAGTCCCAATGGCATGGCAGTTTATATCCAGGTGAATATCATCCTTGCGGAAGTCATGAAGGTCTGAATCCTTGGCTTTATAAAATATCGTGTTGAGTGGAACGGTCATTGAAGCACCTGCAATCCCTGGCTGTTTAAGGGATTATAAAGTGAAACGGTCGTAATGGCTTCACCGCCCGAACTTCCCGAAATGCGTCCATTGTGTCCAAAGGCCACCACTTTAAAAGTCCCGTTCAAATAGGATTGGTCTGAATTGAGTTCCATTTGCTGGGCCATGACTATGCGAGGCTCGAATATCATTTTGCAGTTGACGTAAGTTTGCTCATAAGACGGAGACCCCAAAAGACCCGTGGTAGCGTCAAGCACTTCCAGCCCCGAATTAGGTAGGCATTCCCAAGGGGCCAAGACGTAAGCCTTTCCATTATCGATGAAAAAGTTTTTATTCGTGATTTTGCGAAGAATGGATAGGGCGCTTCCACTGTAAGAGTTCCCGCGCGGCAAGGTTGGATTGGCTTGAAATAGGTTTCCGATTTTTCCGAAAGTCACGGGCGCCATGTAGGTGTTCACGATGTCTTGGATATTCCCCGACTGGAAACTTCCTGCCGCATAGGAAACGGAAATGTTTTTGTTTCGAGTTATCGGGTCTGGGTCAAAACACGAAAAGGTAGTCATCCAGTCCACAGTATCCCGGTTTGAAACGCAGTTTTGAACGTACCCCGAAAACACGAGAGGCAAGTTTGGCCCTTGGCTGACGTACCCGGCATAAAAGTTGATTGACCGTCTATCTGAAAATGAGATGTTATTGCGAACCAATAAAGAGCGCAGGTTATCGGCCAAGTTAAAAACCGTAAACTCGGCGGTGTTATATCCGGCCATAGTATTTCGTTCGATTGAAAAATCAATGGTTAATGGAAAAGCAATCACCTGGATTTGGCCAAACTTATCCTCCACTTCAAGCCGGTAGGTTAATTGAAATTTAGGATTCATACTTTTAGGCTCGATATGTAGTTTTCAAACGTTTGGATATCGGCGGCGCTCAAAAGAAACAGGCCCGAAGCTGGATTGATTCCCGTGGCAGGGCTCACAAAGTCCTGCAAGTTCGTAGGGTTCCGGTCGTTGATAGTAAAACAGCAAAGGCCGAAACTGATTTGATTCTTGAACTGTCGGAGCATATTCCCTAACCCGCTGGAATTGGTTTCGGCGCTCACTACCTGGAAACCGTTCAAAATAAAAGTGCCGGGTGTTTGGGAAAGATTCATAAACCATGCGTATTGAGACTCCCGGTAAATGAGTGTGATTGAAAGCAAAGAACCGTCCGGCAAAGTAACGGTCAAAGTCTGATTGGCCCCCGAAGTTATTCCATTGATCTGTTGCATTAGAATCCCACCGCCGTTAGGGAAGCCGACCCATTATTTACATTCGGGGCGTATTGAGTGACCGCCCGGCCAGTCGCTTGGAGTACCGCCAAGGTATTTACTTCAGTGAATCGTAGTTTCTCAAAGGTCAAAAAGAAGTCCGTGATCGTGTCCGTTTTCTCATCCTGAATAGCCCTCAAACCCGTTAAGGCCATAGTGATAAGAACGCCCCACGGCATTTGAACCCGGTACAAAACAGGCGGAAGTCCTTGGAGCTGTTGGGTCATGTATCCGTAGAGAAGAGAAAACATTTGCTGTTGTTTGGTCTGCATTGGAGTCCCATTCACAAGAGAGTTCCAGGCATTCACGACCCCATTTACCGCGTTATTGATGGCCTGATAGGATTGATTAGCCTCATTGATGACGTTCATGGCCGACACCGAGAAACCCGGCGCAAAAGCGCTGATAGCCCCTAAAACAGCGTTGACTTGGGTGGCCGGCGGAAGTCCAGGCGGGAAAAGATTCGAGACTTCTCCCTTAAAACCGTGGACCGTTACTATTTCAGGATTCAAAGCGATATGGTAGGCGACCGAGCTATTTGTCTGTATGAAGTTTTTCGTCACTTCCGCCTTGAGTTCAAAGACATTCTCGCCCTCGTAGTCAAACATCCATTGAGGCCCGATGCTGTTGTTGTTTTGATCGGTCGGGACGTAGTTAGGCGAAATGAGAGGCGTCACGAGAACGAGATTAGAAAGTCCCGCCGCCGCTTGGGAGAGTCCAGGAATTGAGTTGATGTTAGGGATTCCGTTGATGGCCATTAGTTATTTGTCCCGCTTCCTGAAACAGTTTGGGAAATTTGCCTTCCGGCGTCCATTGTTCCATCATGGGCGGCCTTCTTTAATCTTTGAGCATCCCCATTTCCGTGGACGTTGATATTCTGGTTTATGACTATCCCGCGTTCCTTGTAGTATTCGATTTGATTCCGGCGTCTTTCATCCCTTGATTCCAGAACGTCCGAAACCATTTTGGCGCCCGTGTGACTTACTACAGACCATAGTGAATCCCACTTTTGGCGCATCGTGTCCAAGTGGCCTATTTCAGAACTAGTCAGGATTGCGTCAGTTGGGACTTGGGAAAGTTTGCTGGGGGTCAAAGCCCCTCGCATGAGAGCCGCCACAAGGTCCGCCGAAAGCCCTGTTCGTTCCAAAGTAATGGCACGAGTTGAAACGTCAATATCGGTTTCCCTGGCATATTGTTGCATCGCCTGGAATCCCAAGGTGGGGTCTTTTTGCCACCTAGCGGCCCAGTCCGGGCCTATATCGTGTCCATGTTGGGCAAGACTCGTGATAATGGGCGTGAGCCAGTCCGGTAGACCTTTTCCGGCTCGAATATCAAAAGCTGTCTGTTGAAGTTTGATGAATGAGTTTAAAAGGCTCTCGTTGGCGACCCCTGCTTTTTGGGCGGCGTATTGGTAACGCTCTAAAACTTGGGGGGCAATACCTGAAAGGGTTTGGAAATTGCGGAGGGTAGTACCGAGTTCACCGGAAGTGGAAACGACTTTTTCCAGGGCGACCAAAGCCGCTAATATCGTGGCCTTTGTCTCGATGGACATGGATTTAAGTTCGGAGAAAGCATCGGTCGTTTTGTTCAGCTTGCCGACCGTTCCTTCGTCGCCCTTGAGTCCTAAATTGACGTACATTTCCCCGGCATTAACTGACACGGTTCACCTCTTGGAAAGCTAGTTCCCAGTCCATCCGAAAACGGATGCGGTTTAAAGCTTGAAGGACTTCCCGCGCCCCCATGGTCTTGGCCTGGGCCACGGAAGAGGCGTAACCTTCCTCGCACAGCTTGAAACAAATTATAAGCGGGTCATCGGCCTTTACTTCGGTTTCCGGGTATTTATTATCATCTCGGTAAGCCGTGGTAACGCGACATAAAGGCCCTTCATAAAAGGGTTTAGAATCTCCCGGCCCGCTTCGATACAAACGTCAATGAAGTCACCGCGGGCCTTCATATCCTCAAACGTGGATTTTGTGATTCGAGTCCCACCGTAAGTACACCGGCCCAAACAGACCCACATGGCTTTACCTACTTCGTCATCCGCAATTTGAGCCCCAATGAGGGCGGATATGAACTCACTTAGGTTTTTGATGGTTGGGTCAACCTCAACCGATTTCATAGACTTCACGATCATTTGGAAAAGTTTAAAGGCCTCTTCCCATGGAACTTCCCCCACTCCCAATTTTGCCCCGCTGTTTAAAGCTATCTCTTTCAATCTTCACCCCCCAAGTTAAATTTTTAGCCTATAACCCGGCTCGTGTTACTGAACATGATTTCCCACATAGTCAAGTTTTGCTCGTTGCTTCCTTCGGGATTCGTCAAGGCTTCTGGGGCTTTTACGAATATTCCGCCTATGACCGTGTAAGTATCCTGAATTATAAAGCCGGTTCCATCTCCCATGTTTTTAACAAAAGCGCCTTGCATCAAGACTGTGGCGGCGAAATTTTGTCCAGGCGCATAAGATAAGTTATAAAGATTATTAAAAAATTGGTCGTCTGCGCTACCCCGAAGAATTCGGTATTTCAAGTTAGCTTGGAAGCCGGTAGTATTCAGGGCATAGAGTGAATTCCCATTCTTGCCGGTTTTAATTGCCGCTACGTTATTGGGGAAAGTAAGATAGGCTACGTTTCCGTCCCCGAAATCTTGCAAAACCCTTCCGTTAATAACGTGCGTGTCGTTTCCTGATAATGCGACTGTAGGCATAGAAGTCTCCTTTTACAAATTCACGTTGATAATGACTTGGCCCGACTGCAAGGCCCCGGCGTACTTAACGGCCACTTGGATAAGTGGCGCTTTTCGGTTTGCCCTATCGGTTTCGGATTGCTGACTGATAGGCGAGGTATAAATATAAAATCCTGTCTGAGCGATATTGGCGTAAAAGGCCGTGAGGTTCCCAAAAGTGGTCGGACTATTCCAAATTCCTTGAGCCAAAAATCCATTTCCTACCCCTTGCAGACAAACTTGACGCAAGGCATTCTTAAGCCCCGTCATACCGTCCTCGGTTTGAAGGATCTTCGTGGAGGTCTGGGCCAAGTAGTTGAAGTAGGCCACTTGGATGGCACCGGAGAACCAGAGGATATTGTAAATGTTGTCGAAGAACTGGTTTGTCCCCGAAGTCAAGGTATCTCCGACTGCCGCTCCCGCAACTGAGGTTTGACCGAAAGCCAGGTAAACATCCGCCCCCGCCGCCGTGGCGTCCGCCTGATAAGTGGTAGTGATATTCGGGTCCGGCACGATTCCGACAAGTTGCTTTAGGTTCATAGTGATCGTAGTCAAGGAACCGGAGAAGTCCACGCAAAGAGCCCGCCCCGCGTAAGCCGCCGCATAAAGAACGGCGTTGATTCCTCCGCTTGAAGAATCCTCATAGAAAAGGCAACGGGTTTGAGTGAATGAGCCAGTTCGTATCAAGTCAATCATGCCGCCCGGAAGAATGTCCGCCGTGGCATAGGACACGGGGAAAAACATCAAGGGAAGCGGTTGGACGACTGCGGCGGCCGCCAAGAGGTCCGTTTGCCCAATGATCGCCAAGGTGTGATTTGAAAGAACTCCGAAGTATTGGACAAGGCCCTGGGTTCGGGTGATAGCCGTTCCAATGGACTCTCCGCCTGAGTTGGTGGCCGATGATAAAGTAACGCCCATCGTGTTTGCGGAAAGCGAGAAAAGCGAAGGAGCTGTCCCATAGACTCCGTTCATAGTTACAACCACATCGTTAGCTAGGAAAGTCCCCGTACTGGTAGCCCCCGAAAGTCCAGGAATACCTTGGATAGCTGATTGAATCGTTGAGGCGTTGGCGTTGTAAAGAATCGAAACCGAGTTGTTTCCGCCCCAAGTTAATTCCGTTGCCCCTGTCGCCGGAGTTCCTGATAAGACCAAGGTTTGAGTGGCAACCTTTTGGAGAATAACTATAAGCTGTCCGTCCCCCAAGAGAATGTTCGGATTCTGGGAGAAGATGGCGTTTGCCATTTGGAACGTGCGGGACGTGGACCCGAAATCAATTCCTACTTGCGTTGGTGAATTGTAAAGGGCATATCCAAGTGAACCGAATGTCCCAAGATTCGGGGCCTCGGTAGTGATGATCGCCAAGTTGCTCGTGTTGTATTCATTGACAGCCGTAGGTGGGGTCGCCACCGAGACATTCACGACCGTCGTTAGAGGAAATACTGTCGTCGCCATTTTAAGCTCCTTTAAACGTTAGTTACGATTTGCGGGACAGGGATTTGATCGTAGTAATCCGAGCCGAAAACCTTGTTGGTTGCGTACTGCATTTCAACGGAAATCACGAAGCGCCAAGGGATAGCTGAGCCGTCCTGGGTCGAAAGATCATTGACGGCATGAGGTATCCTGGCGATATAGAAACTGTTTGCCTGTTGCTGGAAGCGTGAATAAGGGCCGTTTAAAACCCGGATGACTTGCTCTTTCTGATTCAAGGCGGATAAGTCACGCGAGAAAAGGTTGATGTCCACGGGCCCGCTGAAATTCGCCCAGCTTTCCGTTTGGTCCCATCCCGGTCCAAGTCCCGGAGGAACAACCGCCCCAGCCGGGTGAAGTCCAGAGGCAAAGGTTTTCAAATTCGGGAACATCAGGACAACCCACATGCCCGCCATAGCGTTTGTAGGCTCAAAGAACTTCTGGTTCTCAAACCAGATCATCGACTTGTCCAGGTTCAAAGTCCGTTGGATAATTTCAAGCAAAAGCATCCAGGGAGTTCCGCAGATAATCGTGGTTGAATCAGTTGCGCCCGTCGAATCCGTTACTGTCACGGTATCAAAGAAAGGAACGGAGTTTGCCACGGTGGACGGTGCCGTATAAAGCCCGCTTGAGGAATTGATAGTTCCTCGACCATTGACCGAATAAACGTAAGGCGCAACTCCACCACTAGCCCCAAAAGAGGCCGTTAGGTTAGGCGCTAAAGCCGATTTTGTCCCCTGGAGTAAAAGGCTCATTCCGTCACCACATTTGGAAGATGCGAGGCGTTTTGGCTATTGTCATCCGTCACGTTCCCGCTGTTGTCATAAACCAAGTTGTTGATAGTCCCCATGAAATCTTGAATAAGCGTATATTCCATGAATCCGTTTCTCGAATAGTCCAGCGAGTTGGCGCAACGAAACTGGGCCTCAAAGTTGTCAATCACCCCGTCGTCAATCGCTAAAATCAGTTCGGGCGTACAAAACAAAGTCCACCACTTCCAGCGCCGTTGCCCCTGTCTTTTGATGTCCAGTTGGCGCGGCTTGTAGGGAATCATCACGCCTCGGAAGTTAATAGGTTCTCCCACTTCATAGACGAAGCCGGTATCCAAAAACTTTCCGATGGAAACAAATGTCATGGGCTGGTAATAGCCTTGAAGTCCTCCCTGCATTTGAGGCATGAATCCTTGATTCGAGTTAATGGGCCGGTTTGCTCCGTTTTGGATGGTTCCTTGCGTTATCATGGGACCACTACCTCATGTGTTATCGAGTCCCGGAGTTGCCCGGTCGCCACAAGAATTTGATCGGTTCCAAACCATTGGTCTTTCCATTCGGCGTAATCGGCGTCAAGTTCTTCCCAAGTCCCGAATCCATTGGAATCAAACGACTCTTTGGAAACCCCTTCGGCTAAAGTGGCGATAGTTTCCATCCAAGGCCGGAACGTGCCCTCTTTGATGACTTCTTTCAGTTTGTCGTCCCCTAAAAGCGGAGTATTCTCCAAGGTCTTAGGCAATCGGGTTGAAAGGGGCATTCTCAAAAAAGACCTGATAGGCAAACCGTGTTCGGGTGAGCCGTATTCATGGGCCGCACCTATCTCCGCATTGGTGGATTTCCCATTCGAGCGTTGTGCCGTTGTCCCTAGAATCCCGATTTTGGCATAGGGCGGATTCTTAGACTTGACCGCTTTTATGAAGCGTTCCAAAGGTTCGAGGTTTATATTGTCCGGTTCAAATTCCATAAATCCTCGTTAAGGTTTAGTGTGGCCGGCAACGGAACCCATGGCCCCGGTCAGTCTCGGTAAAAGGTCCATCAAATAGTCAGCCCCATAAGTGGTTTTCGTGAAAGCCGCGAATACAGGATTCTTGGTGACTTGTTCGGGAATGGCGAAGGATTGCGAGACGCCCCCAACGCTCTTTGATTGTTCGCCCCAGTTGAATTGTCCGTTGAGGCCTTGGGAACTGTTATTGATGTTCACGCAGAGCCGATGAGCTGAAAGCCATAGATAACCTTGGGTGTAAGATCCTTGCTTCAAATAGTTGATTTGGTTGATGGATAGGTTTGCCTGTTGGTAAGCCTTCAAGATGTCCGTGTTAGTTACTTGAGTGTTGATATTCGGCCCATAAGGGAAGTCCCGATAGTAAAAGTTCTGGAAGTCGGTGACGGCCGGATTCGTCCAAAGCGTGTTTCCTTGGGATTGAGTGCATATTCCGAGAACGGAAGACGTAACCGACAAAGGCGTCGGAGTTGTCGCGTCCGTAACAACAACGGCATAATAATAAATGGTATTGGGTTGAAGCGGATTAGGGGCCGCACCGTCAATGATAGTCGTGGCCGTTTGGCCCGTAAGAATGTTGGCGCTTGAAGGCGTGAATGTAGGAGAAGTATCCCGATACCATTGATAGGAATAAGGCGCAGTTCCACCAGTGGCCACTGGAACCGAAAGACTGGCCGTGGTGTCCGTCAAAGCGACTTGGATTGGTGAACCGATTGAAAGCGCCATATTTCTCCTGAAACAAAAAAGGGACGGGACCCTGAATCCCGCCCCCCTTTTCAGCCGTTTAAGTTTTTTTGAGTCTTAGAAAGTCCCCGTGAAGTAGCAGAGTTCCCGAGGCTTGATCGCCTGAACTCCGGTGAACTGGGCATACCCCACGTCTTGAAGCTGGAAGTTGTTCAGGCTGTTCGGGACGGTCGTAGTATAAGGAACCGGCAACTGCATGTTGAAAGTCTTGACGTTGTGGTTCACGAGCATATAGGTGTGAACTGACAAGGCCCCGAAACTGTTGGCTGGAATCGCATAGGCAATGGGCAAGATACCCTTAAATCCGCCGTTCGGGATTTGTTTCTTGAAAGCCTTCTCCAAAATCTCCAACGTAGTCCCAATCGGGAAGGTCGGGGAATACTGAGTTCCTCCCATGCCAATATAGTCGTCTTCCGGCACGTAGAAGTGGGTCGGCCACGCAGTACGGTTTGAGTTGATACGGTAGACGTTCACGAGGTTGGCGACGAAAGTGTTCAACTGGGTCACGGACATGGCGCTGATTTCCACGTTACCCGCCGCTGTGAAGACCGAGGTATCTACATTAACGTTCGGGAGATTCAAAAGCCCGTACATGTTGGATTGAATCGTCTGGAATCCTTGGCCTCCCAAGAAGGCGATGCGCTGAATACCCAAGTCAAAGTTGGTCTTGCGGCTTTCCTCAAGAGTCCCAATCAAATCCCAGTTTCCGGCCTTGGCCGCCATTTCCATTTGGGGAATGGACCAGGTGATTGTCTTGTCCCACAAGTAAACCGGGATTTTCACGGAGTCGATACCAGCATCAACGTTCTCGATGCGGGCATTGTTCTGCGCCATGTTGGAAATGCCAGTCTCGAAGCTGTCTCCGATTTGATAAGAACGGTAGGTCAGAATTTGATCGGACCATGCGCCTTGACCTTCTACGGTCGGGACGTAAAGGGTCGGGTCGATTTCGTAGAAAACCTGTTCCGTGATTTCCCTGGCGATTGTCGTCATGGTGGTAATGGGAACATCGAAGCCGAGGACGTTCTTGATGTAGTCCTCTTGGTAATCGGCGGTCTTTTGTTCCCGCTTATTCAAGATGACAGGTTCCCCCGTCTTGCGATTCCGAATGATGTGACGGAGCGGCTTTCCCAGTTTGTTAAGAACTAATGCCATCTTGCTACCTCCAATTTTTTGACTGCGTTTAAAATCTTTTTTTCAACTTCAAAACTTCACGAATTTTTCTTAGGCCGTGGTACGAGGCACCAAGTTAATAGCCACTCGAACCAAGTTTCCGACAGTCGGCTGGTCAATGAAGTTACCGACAACCACGTCCGAGTTTCCGGTGATCGGGGTTACACCGCCAGGAATCGTCACGTCCAGCATGGCCGGGGCGCCTGCGTTCCCGGAAGCTGTCGCCATGAGCCATTGCGTATTCCCAGATTGAGAAGCCTCAAGCGGTGAACCTGTGATAAAAACTTGGTCTTTCATGGAATACTGGGCGAAACCAAAGACCGTATCGGCAGTTGCAGAAGTACAAGGAACAACGTGAGGGATAGTGTTAAGCCCTTCACCCGCCGTGAAATTATCGGCATTGACTTGTTTCAAGGCTGTGCCCGGAGGAAAGCTGGAAGTGGTGGAATAAGAACCGTCCACAACGGCGGAACGTGTCCCCGTATTCAGGCTTGAGGTGATCTGCCCCAAGGTAGGCGTTTGTTGGAACTGGTTTATTTCTTGCTGAGTTCCAGCGTTCGTCAAGACCGTCAAGGTTGAAGAAGTGGAAGTTGCGGACCCGGCTCCGGTGTCCGTGGCAATCACGGCGAAATAATAATCCGTGGCCGGAAGCATGCCGGTATAGGTGTAAGCCAGGGTGGTTGCGCCAGGGATGAGATAAGAAGTTCCGGCAGTAAAGCCGATGGAGAAAGAAACGTACCACTGATAGGTATATGGGCCGGTTCCGCCAGTGGCCGCCGCGCTTAAAAGCTGGGCTTGAGTTGCGGTAACTTTCACGATTGAGAGTGCGCCTGCGGTGACAGCCATGAGAAACCTCCTGAGATTATGGGTCTAAGACCCTTTCAGGAGACTTGAGGAGGGAGAAACCGGCGATTCCCTTACGGGGTTGCCGATGGTTTCCTAAAGCATTCTGCTTAAACTTACTCCACTACTTTTTTCAACTCCGCTACAATTCCCTGCAAGTGCTGAAGGATAATCTTTAATGCCGCCTTCAGCTTCGGGTCCATGCCTACTTCTTCTCGGTTACTTGGTGGTTCACAACCCGGTCACGTTGCATTTTGATTTCGGGCTGGATTTCGTCATCGTCCATATTGACTTTGGAGTCATGGAGAACATGGGCATTGCGGATGCGCTCAGCCTTTTCCTTGATGCGTTTTTGGTTGTCCATCTTCTCTTTTTCTTTGGCTTCGTTCTCGGTTTTTTCTTTTTCCTTTGCCTCGTTTTCTTTCTTCTCACGCTCAGCCTTTTCTTCTGGCGTTTCGTTTTTGTGAATGTCGTCGTTTCCATCTGCGACGCTTTCCCATTCGGCGTTTTCGTTTTTCAAGCGGCTGTTCTCTTCCATGGCCGCCTTATACTTCTCGTGAAGTTCGCCCACGTTGCAGATGGAGTTATCGAACAGCTTGACCTTGTGGTCCATGTTGGCGTACATATCGCCCGATTCCTCTTTCGCCATTTGCTCGTCGGCGGCATTAAGGACGTTGGTAATCAAAACAGTCTTTTTGGATTTCGGAAGTTCGACTTCCTGCCCCTCGAATCCTTTGAACCCATCAACCGCTTTGCGCTCGAACAATTTGAAAGCCATGGACGACTCCTTTGAATTTGTGACTAAAGCTAATTGCTCTTTCCGCTTCTCGTTATACGCCTGAAATTGTTCCGGCGTCAAGAACCCGATGCTTTTTGACTCTTCGTACCGGGGTATATTCGTAATCAGGATGTGGTCGTATTCCCCGTCCATCACTTCCACATCGTAAGGCGTGGCGTGGTACTCACCACCTGGGGCCTTTCCAGTTATCACGTAGGCGTTAGAAACTCCGTAACCGCCGCCGTTGATTGCCGCAAGAGCCTTTTCGTCCCAAACTAAAATCTCTGCCCAGTGGCGCCCATCAAACTCATTGAAGAAGGACTTCCTCGCCACTCCTTCAATGTTGGCCCCTTTTTTCTTGGACCTTGCTATTTCTTCGCCCTGCTCCAAGGTTAAGTGGTCCATGTTAAAAACCACTGGGACCATTTCCATCGTAGGGTCCATCCGTCGAAGGGCTTCTTCACGGATTAAAAGCATCTCCTCGTTTTCGGGGTAGTTCGCCACCCCTTCGCAAATGTGCATCACGTAAAAGCGTTGTCCGAGGCCCATTTACTTTTTCCCCTCATAAACCGGGGTCGCCGAGCATCGGCAGTTATAATCTTCCCCCGGATTGTTGTACCGGGCCGGTTGCCCTTCCTCTGTCGTCCTGGGCGGGTCATCCCAGTAAAAAACTTTTCCCTTGGCCGACATCTCCGAAAGTTCCTTGTGCCGGTGGCGGGTTGGGTGGTCTATCGTTCCCGCTACTGCATGCCAGTGATACCCTGGAATCCCGGCTTCAACGTATCTTGCGCCTTGGTAGGCCGCCGCGAGGTTTCGGGTTTCGTTCCTCGCTAAGAACTCCGCTTTCGTGTCGGAAACGTTCTTGATCTTTTGAATCGCCTTTATCAGTGAGCCGTACCTATCGCCTTTGAAGTAGGACTCTTTGATTAAGGCCCGAAGGTCTTGGACTTGTTTCTCGGTGAACTTTTTTATGTCCCGTTCGAGATTGTCCTCCCACTCTTCGGAAATCTTTTTTGCTTGGAAGTCCGTGACCTTGGGTTGAATCGTTACGGTCTCGACATTCTTCCTGAACTCTTTATCCATCCGAAAGATTGCTTTGTCAAATAAATCCGTCAAAGAAAATTGCTTCCAGACCTTTTTGTCCAGAATGTTTACAAGTTTTGCGTCTAATTTGTCCAGCTTCTTTACAAAACGGGTTTCGCTGAGTTCGATCGCCCGGGTGATTTGGACTGGTATTTTATCGGTCGCCAAGTGGAAAGTAGAGTCCTTCGATTGCCACCAAGCGCCAAGTTTTTTCAGTTCACGCGATACGGCGGCGTTGAACTTTCCCGAAAATATTCCATTGTTGAAAGTGAGGCGTCCACTGGATAAGGCGAGTTCAATGGCTGGATAGGCCGGCGTTTCATTCTTGATTTCTTCGGGCAGGTTCTCGCCTTGAAGTAACGGCTTGAAGAATAACTCCCACCACAAAGCCTTGAGACGTTTCTCTATGGCTTGGAGTTCAAAGGATGGGGCACGAACGGGCGAGAGTTTGCGGATAATCATTTCAACCGAATTGCGGGCACACGGAACTTTCTTTTTCCATCAAGCTTTTCAGGCTTTCCTAAGGTTTTATAAATAACTAAATCATTGTCTTGGATTCCAGTATCTCTTAAAAAGAAAAGTTCACCTGGTTTCAATTTATCCATAGTTGTCCTAATCACCTTTACTTTAAAGACTTTAACTAAAGCTGCCATTATGAGGCCTTCCTTCCTGCCTTCTCACGCTTGCCCTTTGGCTTTTCGGCTTTAGGCTTCTCTTGCGGCTTGGCTTGCGTGTCCTGTCCTCGGTGATCTAACCCTTTCCTCACGGATAGCGGCGTCAAGTCGAGTCCTTTAAAACGCTCATGCTCTTTCGTGGCCTCGGTCTGGATGTTCACCACGCTATTTCCAGAACGGTCGGGCGGCGCTTTCGGGTCACGAAGTAGTTGAGTGCCTTGTCGGATTTGATCATTGACTCGTGTGGCTTCGGTCGCCAAAGGTTCCGTTTCATCGGGACGCTTGAACAACTTCACGGGCGGGATTCCCTCGGTCTTAACCGGAAAGCTGTCTCCGGTGTTTGGGTCAAATTCCCAACCGCTTCCCCTGGTCTGTTTGTAAATGAGGTTTAACCTGGCTTGATTGGCTTCGATGGTGGCCTTCTCGGCGGCGTCTTTCTTTTCGTAGTCCTCGATGGCTTTGTCCAGCGTAACCCGGCTGATTCCAAGGGACTGCGCCGTCTTGGTCTGATTCCCATTGAAGCTCTTGAGGCGGTCCTTGATGATTGCGTGTTTCAGCGTGTCCAAAGTTAAGAATCCAAACTCTTGCGCCATAGCCTACCCTCCTAGCTTTTTGTACAAATATTGAACTACCGGCCAGCGTATTTCCCCGTACTCCTTTTGAACCGCTTCCTTCGCCTTTTTCCATATCGGCCCATTTTCAACATGAGCCGCCCACGCTTCCTCGTTCGTCATTTCAAAAGTCCCGTGATCGTGTTCGTATTCATCCTTGAGGTTTTCGTAAGTCTCCACATGTTCGGGGTCTTTGTCGTTCTTGAGTTTCTTAAACTCGAACATATACTTCCCGCCTGGTTGGACTCCCACGGCGTTCATAATGCGCTGGAATAGATTGCCGACCGCTTTCCCTTTCTTCGGGGCATCCTTGGCGCTCGGTACTTCGGCAGCTTTCCCACCGCTTTTGCCAGCTTCACCACCTTTCTCATCCGTGGCGGCCGCCGTCTTTTCTTCTTGAACAGTTTCGAGTTCGGTCAAGATTGCGGGTGAGTTTTCAAGCTTCACGTCCATCAGTTTCCCGGCATTCACAGCGTCCCGGTACTCTTCAAGGGTTATATCGCCGCGGTTGCGGGCGTTGTCGATAATCGTGGCCTTGCCCGTCTTGACCGTTTGCTCATCGAGTGAAGTCATCACCCGCAAAGGTTTCCATTCATCCTCAAGGTCTTCGGGGATAACCTGGAATAGTTCAGCGCATCGAATTTCAGCCATCCAAATAACGATGTCACTTGCCGCTTCCCGTACCGTGGCCTCGACCATCATGTTATAGTTTTCGAGGTCTTCCTGGCCGGCATTGAATCCCTGGGCGCTGATACCAAAGATTTTCGTGAGGGGCATTCTCATGTCGGACGCTATTTGAAGCCGTCCATCCTCGCCCACTTCCGCAAGTCCTGAGAAGTTCAACATCCTTTGTTCAAACTTGTCCAAAACGTCAAGGATAGTGGCGTGAAGGTAGTTCTTTCGCCCGTTGGCGTATTGAATCCGTTTGAGGGCCAAGGCCTCGCCTTCAGGGGTCGCCAAAGACTGCTTCCAGCCTTCGATCATGAAAACGTCAAGTTTAAACTCGTCCAGCACTTCAAAAACTAAATCAGTCCGCTTGAGGTATTGGTTGATTGACCGGATAAGGCGCTCGACCTTGGAAGCCTTCCACCCCCGCAACCGTGGCCGCACAAAGCTTGGGACTTCCTCGCCAAACGTCATCTTCACCCGAGTCTTGTGGACCTTCTCGCCGTAATACTGGAACCAATCGTAATTAAGATTCTGTTGCGCCGGGTCGCCTTCATTCACGTTCATGTTATTGGGTGACAGTTCCCACAAGTCCACGGCCCGGAACTCGATTTTAGAGTTTGGCCCTATCTTGGAAAGGTCAAGCGGTTCTTCGGGGTCTTGGTCGCTCACGAAACAGATAATTCCACCCCCGCCGAACAACGAACCCCACTTCTGCCCTCGCATCGAGCATTGGAAGTCCCCACGGCGCTTCATGTGCTTTAAAAGCTTGATAAGGTCTTCTTCGTCCAGTTCGTCGGTCTTAAACGTCACGCCCCCGCGATAGCCGTCTTCCACGGGAACGTCAATGATCGTGCGGACAAGCCCATATTCAACGTAAGCTTGGGAAAGTGTCTGCCTGAATTGGGAAACGAAGTAATAGCGGAGGTTCTTGTTAAAGGTGTCAATATCGGAAAGGATAGACTGTCCCGGCATGTTCGCTGATTGCGGCCCCGCGAAAGGGTTGGTCTGCCAGAATCCCATAGCCCCTTGGACGTTTGAAACTAGGTTTTTATCGTTGATGATCGGATTGCGGTATGTTCTATCTTCACCCACCAATGAGGCCACGTCACCACTAGGCATGAGTATTTTCTTGTACTGGGTTTCAGTTGGCAATTAACGTCTCCCTAAAATACGGGCTTGTCGATTCACCGCTTCCATGCTCATGGTTGGAACTCCCGCTAAGTCGTTATAGGCCCCACTGAAAGCGTCGATTTGGTCATCTACTTCGTCTTTGTCGCCGGTCCAGGAATCCAGTTCCGAGAGAAAGGCTTCGTTCCACGGTCCCCGCAAAAGTTTGATGTTCCGGGCGAATACTTGGGCACGAACCGGGGCCGCCCTTAAAACCTTGTTCTTGGAAAAGGGCTGGGTATGGACAATGAAACTCCCAAGCATCTTGGTAAAGTTTTGCGCTTCCTCTTTCCCCGCCTGGCCAGGATCTTGTTGCTCTTTTATCCTACACGAAACCCCATCCTGTTTCGCTATATTTTTAATGGCCTCGTTCACTTCCCCTGGTTCATCCTGGAATCGCTCGACGTGGGAAACGATGTAAAGCCCGTTGGGATACTTTAGCATTTTTAGGCCTACTGTCCAATCAGGAACCGCCAATCCTTCACGTGGTTTCGTGCCCGCCTTATCCCAAAACCGGATTTGGTCTATCCAGCCATGCGGTAAAGCTTCCACTATCTCGAAACGGTCACGATCAAACATGTCGCCAGCCGTAGCCCGGATATTCCAGTTTCCACCGTGTAAGCGTCCTCGTTCTACCCGACCCATCCCCAAAAGCTTCGCCTTATAAGACGGGTCTTTCTTCATCAGAATCTTGTTGTCTTCAAGCTTGGCAGGAATGAACGTCACGCTTTGAGGCAGGATTTCGGGCCCTTCTCCGTATTTATCGAATATCTCTTTTTTGGAGCTAGCCCATATAATTTCATCATTTAAGCGAATAAACCAGCGCAGTTTGCCCGCACGCTCGGGAATCGGGAAACCATCCGGCCCTATCCACCAATCAATGAATTTCCTCACCCATGAATCCGGGTCTGGATTAGTGGTTGCCCGGACGTATCCCGAAACCCCCGATTCCGAACGGTTACGGGATTGCATATACCAAAACTGGGTTTCTGTGAAATGGGTAAGTTCGTCGAAGGCGATATAGGGAATTTGGGCGCCTTGGAAGCCAAGCTTTGAATCCTCATGCTCAAGACCGGCGAATTTGATGTAAAAGCCGGAAGGGAAACGCCATATCAAAGCAGAATTGTTAGCCGAACCATTCACAAGAGAATATAGCTTTTTGGATTCATCCCAAAGACCACCGGGATTCGTGATTTGAGGGATTGTGCGACGAAGGATTAAAGCGGTGAAATATGGATTTTCAACGTTTCGTAAGGCTTCGTAGAGAACCGACCAAGACTTACCACCACCAGCCGCCCCTCCGTAAATCGCGATATCGGCAGGGCATTTCGAGAAAATAGTCTGTGGGCCTTTTTGCGGACCTATCTCAATCGGTTCGACATTCACTTAGGTTTCGCTTGACGTCCGTTATCCTCGAATTTCAAAAAGACAGGGCGCAACCCTTCCCCAGATACTTCCACCTCTTCCTTCACTTTTCCGATAAGGCGGTTCAAGAGTTTGTCCAATGCGTCCATGTCACCTGTCTTTATGATCTTCACCGAAACGCTGGCAATCATAGCTTGAAATATTGGGGTGCCCATTGCTTTCACGAGTCCCTCAAGTTCCGTTCTATCCCCTTTGAGGATAAGGCTTGTGATCTCAACCACTTCCGCTTTCGTGAGTTTGCGGATGGCTTGTTCTTCTGGCGTGAGTTTGGGGCGTCCATGAGGATTAGCCTTATTTCCCTTAGAAAATTTATGTTTTGGATTTGGATTAGCCATTGTTTGTGGCTTCTATGTGGTTTTTTGGCCGTCGATCCTTATTTTTCCAATATTCCTTACTGTAATTTCTCATGCAAGTTAGACACCTTCGATAACCGCGAATATGTAGCCTTAGATTTTCGCCCGATAAAGGATGCCCATTTTTACAGTGAGTTTGTTTCGCTTCTTTAGCAGTAATCCCAACACCTCTAAGAATATTTTCTTTGTTGGTTACTGCTTCTAAATGTTCGGGATTGCAACAAGACGCATTTCGGCAAAGATGGTCAATTACCAATCCTTTGGGTATCGTTCCTTTTTTTAATTCATAAAAATATCTGTGAGAACTATACCTTTTTTTATTTTTATTAAAAGATCCATAACCAAGTTTATCGGTCAATCCAATCCATATCCAACAACCGTTTTCTCGTTTTATGATCAATTCTTCTGGCGGTTTTGTTGGTCTTCCTTTGGAATTCCCACTATGGCCTTTTTTAAATGGTTTACCAATGTTTCTTTGCGGAACCGAGTCCAGGAATCCAGGGAGATTGTGGCGAATCATTGCTTTGCCTTTCAAAAAAAGAGAGCCGTATAAGGGATTCGAACCCTCTCGGACACGTTCACCCGGCAAACGGTGTCACCTAACCCTAGGCCTTATGCGGAGTCGAACCGCCCACTGCCTTACCAACTGCTTCTCCACCCAAGTTTGGGGCCTCGTGATCCCCCACAGGCCCCGGCGCTCTAACCTTGAATCCTTGGGTACTACGGTTTCATTTGGCATTTTTAGCCTTTGAGCAACTAGGACAGTTCACGTCGTTACATAGTCTTTGTCCCAGGAACCATTCTCCAATAGAGACTTTCAAGTGTTCAAACCATCCAGGTTTCCATGTTGTCATTTCTACTCGTTTACATTTGAAAACTCGACGGACATAACCCACAGGTTTACTATCTATCCTCTCTCCATGCAATCCGTATCTCGTTTTTGAATCGCCGAAGAGTTTACCAAATGGCGTCCCGGTTCGGATTGCCATATCTTTTACGTATTCTTCATTTTCAGGGCCGAGATATGGCCTTATATGCTTCCTTGAGGAACACGATTCCATATGTCCCGAAACTTTTTCAATCTTTGATAAATCAGCCCCACATCGGCAATATCTCCCATCCCAGTTGCTATTAGTCGGCATCTGTCTCCTTCTTCACATTTTCGGAAATCCATCGGTTTTGAGCGCCAATATTCCAATACTCGTCTATCCATATCTTTAACGATGTTGGGTGTTCATCATATCTTGAAAAGAGTCCATTAAATAAGTACGGTGAGGATAACAGTCTGCCAGTTCCCTCAAACGCTTGTCTAGTTGCGTTGGCCTATCTTCCCAAAGCCCCCATCCCAAGAATCCACCAAAGAGGACGATGAAGAGAAGTAAAAAGTGTGTCATAATCTGCTCCTCCTTAATCCCGGAAACCTGGGATTGTAATCACCGGGATTTGCCCTACACTTATCACAGTACAGATTATCACTGATGAACGTTTCGCTACACTTCAGGCACCATCGTGAACGAACTGGTAGTTCTGGGATTACGACATAACTCACACCACTGGAACTACTGGCCCCTAGCTCTTGGAGTAACTGGACGCCCAAGTCCTCCATCGTGGAAAGTTCCCAGTCCTCAGGGTCAAACGGGCGCTGGCGGGCGGCTAGAATCCCTAACCGGAGTAACTCCGCGACATATGGATTTTCATGGGAGGCTACATGTAGGGTTGAACTCATTATAAATTAACCTCGTTCCAATTATTGGACTATTCTTAAATCCTGTCAAGTTCCAAGAGAAAAGCCCAGGTTTGGGGGAAAGGTTCATTAGGTCTCTCCCCCGGTGGCTCGTCACCTTGGCTCCCTGGGGACTACGCTTTCAGTTCTTCACTCAAATTAACAGTTCAGCGCATGGGGCCGGGACTTTCCCCCGGCTTATCAGAGTTTTAGCAACGGGTCAACTTAGCCTCGGACCCCCGATATTCGATTACTGACCCCAACGGCAAAGCGTGTACTGATCCACGCCGCCCATGCGCTCAACCGCTACTAACTGCCCTTTAAGGTCTTATCCGTTTGAACTCCACCACCCACACCCATGGGTTGGCGTTCCAATTTTCGGGGCCGTTAATTTCGTTCCAAAGCCTCTCGTAACATTCCTTGGCCGTGGTTCCGCTTAATGCGTTTTTTCCAGCACTGAAAGCCCCTTCAAACTGGCCGCGAAGTGCTTCGACCCCCTCCGCTAAAGAATCTTCCTCGCTAATATCCTGTAACCTCTCCACTCGCACCTTCACCACTTCCAGGTCAATCCGGCTGGCCCATCGGGGCATATGGATGGATGGGCACCACTTGGTTCTCTCGCTACACGCCTCCTTGTCTTTGTGGTCGCAATCCCCTTCCATGCAAGCCCAAGGAACAATGTGACAATCTGGTTCCGTAGCCAAATAGTGCGGTACTTCCCGGTTGGTTATTTCCGTTTTATCGTAAGGATTTTCAAAAACATCAAGGTAAGGCGTTCCATCCTTGGGGATATCGGTCAAGTACTCCATCCCGCCATCCTCAATCGTAAATGTTTCCCTCACCCATAGCCGGGTCAATTCTTGGAAAGGAGGATGGAAGAAATAGCAGATTGGCTCATACCCAATGCCTTTGCCGCGTGGTGCTGTGAACATAATCCGTTTTGAATGGCCCAAACCAAATGCCGCCGCTCTTCGTTGGTTAGTTTTGACGCCCAATGCTTTTCTCCAACGCTCGCCGTTCCATGTATCCGGCGATCCGCCCAATTCTCCGCTTGAGTTCCCCAGCAAAGATTCTTGGGATTCGTGTTGGCTGGTATCCCGTCCAAGTGCCTCACTTGATGGGCTGGGGTCGGAGGCAATCCGTGGAAGGCCATGCAAATCAGCTTGTGAACTGACTTTGTTATTTTTTTTCCTTCGTGGCAAAGTGAGATAGTTGGGTAACCCTTTGCCGACACGTGCCCTTTTAGCGCATACCAATCCACGTAAACCTTGCGCCCAAAACCCTTGTATTTGGTCCGCGAATATACCCTTCCATCCATTCCAGCCATATAGTCCTGGTTTGGAGAGGTCGGTATCGGCCTCAACTGGATTCCATCCTTGGTTTTCAACTTGAACCTCCAAAAGCGTATTAAAGACTACCTGTATCCTATCATCCGATAGCCGATAAATAAAGTCAGGAAGTTCTTTTACAATTCTTCTGGTTTGCCCCTTTCGACCTTCCAAGATGGCCTTCACCATCGGGCCGCTGAATAAGATGGGGCGTTCTTTCACAGGATACACTCTTCGATGAAATCATTGTCATTCATTGGGCTTCACCTTTCCGCCACCCATTCCGGGTATGGCTACCTTCTAACCTTCCTTCGGCAACTCAACTTTTCCTTTCAGCAACCGTCACCTTAATGACCTCTCATTTCCTGCGGATAAAAGCACTCACCAATCCACGTTGACAGTTCTTCGGGGATCATGGCAACTCTTGCGGCCCAACGCTTTCTTGAAAGACCACCCTTTACTCCGTCAATTCGGTCACACTCTCCAACGAAAATGCTCTTGGTTCTTTGCAGTCCATTTCGGGCTTTGGCTATCGCTGAAATCTGCGTGTCCCTGTCTTGGTCGAACGTTTGTGTCGCTGAACTCTGAAACCCTTTTCGGTGGCTCCAAACTCCGTTTTCCTTGAGATAAGGGATTGGCGTAAGGGCCGGCATTTCGCCCCAAAAGTAATAACTCCCGTAGTTCCATGTCTGAGGACCCATGAACTTCACCGCACCGCGGACATTCTCAAGAATCAAGGGCACGTTCAGCTTCTTGGCTATCGTGACAGCCGCATCCCAAAGGCTTCGGTCGGGTGGGTTATCCAGGTTGAACCGCTCCCGAGAACGCTTGAAGGGTTGAGAACTGACCGAAAACTCCTGGCACGGGGGACTTGCGACCACCAAATCAAACTTCAAGGCCGGAAAATACTTTTCGGGGTCTTTGGCTATCTCGCGCACGTCCGCTAAAATCTTATGGCCCACGTACCCGCCCTGGTCCTCGATGTCCACGCCGATAACCTGCCAGCCCGCTTTAACCAGGCCATTGGCCCATCCGCCTTCCCAGATGCCGCAACATAAATCGAGTGCCAATGGCTTCAATCCCTTTTCCTCTCTAGTCTACCGACCTCTTGGGGCGGTCACTCATCCTCATCGTCATCTACTTCCGGGCAATCCATGGCGATATGCCCCCATTCTTCGCAGATAGGGCACCACGGCTGGCCTTCTTCAAACTCTGTGCCCATGCTCTCTCCCTCTGCGTGTTTTATCCTGCCCTACTTCCCGCCCTCCTTCTTGGCTGCGTCAGCGGCGGCGAAGGCTTCTCGGAATGTTTCGGCTTCGGAAATCTCGTTGCTTTCCCAGTCGAATAAGGTGACCCGCTTGGTCCACGTCCAATCGCTGTTTACCTCGAAATCTACTTGAACGGAGGAACCTTGCCCGAAACGCTTCGTGACTTCTAATTGCGCTTCTTCCGGCGTGTAGTCCCTCTCCTCTTGTCCCTGCCTGGATACTGAAAGCAATGCCTCGCAAATCTTCTTAATGTCGCTCTCCCACATTTTTCGCCGGTTCTCGCTATCGCACATCACCCAATAGGCGGCGAGAGTTTGGGCATCTTGGAATTTAAGCGCTTCTTCGCCCCCTATCTGTTCAGGTGTCGGCTTTCCCTCCTCGTTGCTCAACCCCGGCTTGTCAGGTGCGGTCATTGGCTCAACTCCTTTAGGCAAAAGTAAAAAGACCCTGCTTTTCGTCGTAGACTTCCACTTCTTTTTTTATCGTTCGATCGTATTCGTCGAATTTAAACCGCCTCCACATCCACGCATTGGCCCACCGGGCTACATCTTTTAGTTTTTGAACTGTCCAATCGTGCCGGGCTTGCGGTTCCCGATAAAGCGAGTTAAGCGGGATGAATGGTTGAACGTGGGGTTCACATCCGTTTTCGATGGTTTCGTAAATTCTGGCCATGCACGCCTCAAACGGTTCGTTTCCGATAAGAACATAAACCCGCTTTTTATTCATTGGTTCGCCTTTAAGCATTTTCATCACATTCAAAACCTGTTCCCGTTCCTTGGTTTCATCGTAGGCGAAACGCCACGGCCCACGGTTAATTTCCTTCCAGCGGTTAAAGACCTCAACCGAAAAGGTCATTGGTTCAAACCCGCTATTGGCGTCCATCAATTCAACCCCTTCCGCCTTGTAACGGGAAATAATGTGATCCTGGTAATCTGCCGGAAGCGCCGAAAGGTTGTTATCGCAAAGAATCGGGCGAACTGGAAAGTTATCCAACAATTTAAACTCCTTCCCTTCCATCTTCGGGACGATACAAAACCAGCACCCAACCGGACAACCCCTACTGGCAAACGTAGCGTTCGGATTGTGGCGGTAAACTGCATCCGGGTAATCCACGCCACATTCGGCAACATCAGCCAAAATATGCTTCATCTTGACCAAAAACAGGGCTGGCCCTCCCGCCTTCACCTTCAACCCTTGCGCTCTCAAAAAGTTTGCCCGTTCAAAAGCCTCGTTTAGTTTCCAAGTGAATGCGACCGATAGAAAAGCGGTATTACCTTCTCGCCATTCAGCTAAACCGCCAATCCATCCGGCCATTACGCCTTCCTCCCGTTCAGTGCGTCTTGGACTTCGGGCTTGCAATCACGAACCGCTAAAACACAGTCCTCATCCCATCTGTAATCGCATTCGGGGCAAGTCATTTCATAAGTCCAATTTTCATTTACAACGCTGTCATCTAGTTCCCACTTCCTTACTGGGGCCACTGGCGGCCAATGCTGTTTAGAGTAGTCGTGAATCCCGTTAGATGTTCCGCAAGTCTGACACGTTTGGGCCACTGGCACTTCCTTCTCCCACCGCTCATCCCCGCCACCGGATAGCCGCTCTTGGACTTCGGGCCAGTTAGTTTTCCGAAGTTTGTCGATTTCATCGGTCATAAACTTGTGGTCGGGGCACTCATCCCAAGCCGTGTCGTCATCGACCGTATGACACCCGTGGTTGCAGTTCTCGCGGCATTTGTCCAAGAGTTCAAACAACGCCGAATCCAAAGCGTCTTTAAAGTTGAAATCCCTCTCCTCTTGTCCCTGACCGATAAGGGCCTCCAAGCGGTCCAGGGCTTCTTTCAATGCCTCCCAAATACCGCTGATGCTTCTGTCATAAGGCGTTCGCCACTTCTCGATAAATGCCTCGTTGCTCAACCCAGGCTTGTTTTCACTCATTGTTTTCCCCTGTGCATCCAGCGTTCAGTTGCCCACTCGTCTGCGATCAAAAGCAGGATTGTTAGTCCAATGGCTCGCTTAAACGGCCAGTCGAAAGAGCCACAAATCGCCAAAGAGCAAAACCCGAAGACCACCACAAGCAACAAAACCACTATCCAGTCTTTATTCACGGCTTCCTCCCGCTCAGTGCGTCTTGGACTTCGGGCGACAAGTCCCGAAAGCACACCTTCCCCTCTTCTAAACCTTGCTGGAACCATCCAACAGCGTCATCCGCTTCCCACTTCCTTACTGGGGCCACTGGCTTGCACTCCAAACACTCGACCTTGTTTTTATCCAGGCTTTCTCCTGGCCCACCGCCCGTCATTTTGTAATACCAACCTTTATCTCCGCACTTCTCACAGATCGGGGCCACTGGTTCGGGCTTTGAGGTCAGGAGGGCTTCTCTAGCTAGATTTTCAGCCCATTCAACATAAGCCAGCCTACTATTTTTATCCCACCCATCACCGTTCATTATTTTTTCCAGCGCCTTCCTGTAAACTTCCACTTGTGCCACCGGGGGAGATTGGGCGCGGCGGTTCCAGGCTTCGATGGCCGCCTTCCTCGTTGCCCTTACTGGCCCGACCACGAGACATGGCACACAAATAACCTTGCAAGATTCACTTCCGGGCTCGTTTCGTTTGAATATCGCTGAACCCCCGCAAAACGGACACGGTAGGGGCTTCAACTCCTCGTTAGGTTGGTTCACGGCGTCACCTCTCTAAGTAATGATTCGATGGGCTTGGCCGGATTCGTCAGTTCTCACCGGCAACAACCAAGCTCTAATTTCCTCAAGTGCGTGTGCCTACTGGCTCGCTCGACTCTCCAAGGCAACCCTACCACGCCGCAAGCCCATCCAATCATCCCTCACATTCCTTAGCTGACATGGATTCCATCTCGTTCATGTCAACGCTTCAACAAATCGGCGTTTTCGTAGATGTTTCCAACCACTTCCAATAGTGTCTTATTACTTAGAATCTTAAGATTTCCATAGTTCGACACGTAAGGCCCTTCGCTTTCGGGGCACCACTTTGTTATTGGCTTTGGTTCTTCACGCTCCAAAAGCACAAATCTTCCGAACTCGAACCCAACCGCAACGTTTCTATCGACTTCTAATGTTTGACCACTTGGACTCACATAAGGAACCGCCACAATATCCCCCTCATAAATCTCTTTACCATTTTTGTCCTTGAGGCCGGTGAATTGAATGACGATAGCTTCTTTTTCATTCCACCAAAACTCTTGATCTTCTTTATTATCCAAATCCTGTTTTCCAATTTTTAAACATTCCACCGCAACGCCCTTGGTCTGAAAACAAAATCCAGAAACGTCAACCATTCTTTTTGTTGGTACTATCCAAGCCCTAAATTTGATTTCTCTCATACCGCCTCCCTTTCAATGGAACAACTTTCCGCTTCACCCTTTATGGGTTTGGCTGTGTATCATGAAACTTTTTCAACGCTTCCCGAATGACGGTCTTGTAGGGCTCTTTGATGTCGTAAAGCGTTATCTCCTCGGGCGAAGTTCCGAAATCCGTAGAATGGCTAGCGATACATTCCCCGATACAGGTCTGTTCCCAATACTTTTCATCGTTCAAAAGTGCAATGTTTCGACCGAGTTCCCAATCCTCAAGGCGTTCAGGCATCACACTCCCCCTTTCGGCAAGGTCGCCTCTAGGGCGGTCAGCTTGTCGGCCAAGGCTCCTTTAAATCCAAGAGCCCCTTCCTGAACCCAAGTAGTATTGACCCACTCGACCAACCCCTCCCAAGCCTTCTTTCGGGCTTCTAGTTCGGCCTCAAGTTCCCGAATATGGACTTTCAATTCGTCTCGTTCGGTGCCTAATGACCAAGTTTCTTTAGTAAGTTCTTCGATCTTTTCAGTCCAATGCTTTTTCATATACTTTTCCTTTCTGGAAAGTCATCATCACTCATCCAGTTACAGTCAGGGTCTTGGCATTGGAAAAACGGCTTCACTCCCGGTATCGGTGGTACAACCCATTCCACTTCGGTTTTACACTTCGGGCACCGTGCCTGCGTCTCGGTGGGCGGCTTCTGGGCGGTTGGGGTTGGGGCACTTTCATGCTTTTCGGTCTCGATTTTTGAACGGGCGTCCCACACATCACACACCGTATCGGGATATTCCGCTATCGGGCCTTGGGCGTTGCAACCTGGGCACTCAACCGCATAGTAGCTTCCAACTTCTTGAACATCACTTTCAAAATCCGGTATTTCTCCGCAAAAGGGACAACCTAAAAGGTCTTTAACTTTTCCGCATTTCGTGCAAGCTGGTTGTAACCCGTAGTCGGATACGAATTCATGTTGGCATCCCGTGTCGGTCCCCTGCTCCCCTTGGGCCGAGAGGGCTTCCAGTGCAATACAAAGAGCACAAAATTCATCAAAGTAATACATATCAGTTTTGCCATCAGAACGTTTTTTAAGTTTATGACCAGACCTTGAATGATGAGATATCGAAGTTTTTATATTTTCCAGTGCCTTCCGGTAGGTTTCTAGTTGGGTCATTTTCTTCACTTGTGCGCTCCTTTGCCCTATGGCTTTTAATCGATCACCCGACGAATTTGGCCAAGGTTCAATTCGCGGGGATAGCTAATCTGGTAATCTCCCGCTGGCATCGTGGCCCACTTGTGGTTTTTGTGGGTCAAGGTCCAGGCTTTAACGGTCCTGATGAAAGGCCCAATGAAGACATCGGCCTTTTTCCAGCGGTAAGCCTTCACGCCCGGCAGGTCCTCGGCCAAAATCTGGTGGTCGGCACCATCCGCAAGACCTTGGGCCACAACGCCCTTGAAATCCTTAATTTCCTCCAATTCACTCTCTGGCGGCAGGGAAGCGAGGCGAATAATCCGCACGTCCCCCTGGTCGTGGCACGTGTTTACATCCATATGCTCGTAAACCTTCGCCCCGGCAAAAGGGCGGTCCTGCTTTTCAACTTTCTGCATGATTTTCAACGAGTCCATAAAAGCTCCTTAAGTTCTGGCCAATTGCTTGACCGGTTTTCCATCCCATGTCTTGTTTCCCTGGTAAATCCAACTGTCCGCCTGCTCACAGGTTTTGCAGGAAGGGTCCACTTGTATCGGGTAATTCCGCCCAGTGGAAGGGTCGGCCACGAAAAGAATTACGTCATCGCCAACATGTAAAAGCGCACGTTTCCAGTTCACTTTATGGTCGTCGTGGTCCAAGACCTCGGCCTTAGATTCGATGAGGTACCGGCGCAACCCCATGCGCTCCATCAAAACCCGTCGAATTTCTGCATTTTGCTCCTTCATCACCAAGTCTGCGGTGATCTTCTGGGGCTCTAGGACGATCCAAGATTGAACTCTGACCCCATGCCAAGCATACACACCCCAACCATCAGGATATTGGCAAGCCATCCCGGTTTCACAATGCAAACGGCCTTCGACATCCTTGAGAACTTTTGAAGTCCTTTCGGAAATCCAGCAGATTTTTTCATGCGGCAAAAACCATCCGGCGTTTTCGGCGATTAACCAAATCGCCTCCAGTTTTTTGGTTTCCTCCAGCAAATTCAGTTCGCGGGAGAAGTAATCATAAAAACCAAGCCAATTCGCGTCGTGTTGGCCATAACCGGAAGCCTCCACGGAATCCCACACGGAAGCCCTCACGGAATCCCCCACGGAATCCCCCACGGAATCCCACACGGAATCCCACACGGAATCCCACACGGAATCCCACACGGAAGCCCCCACGGAATCCCACACGGAATCCCACACGGAATCCCACACGGAAGCCCCCACGGAATCCCACACGGAAGCCCCCACGGAAGCCTCCACGGAATCCCACACGGAATCCCTCACGGAAGCCCTCACGGAATCCCACACGGAATCCCACACGGAAGCCCCCACGGAATCCCCCACGGAATCCCTCACGGAAGCCCTCACGGAATCCCCCACGGAATCCCACACGGAATCCCTCACGGAAGCCCCTATTTCCTTTAGCCCGTTTTTAAAGATGCTTAAAATTATTGCCCGTACTAATCCTTGGGTTAATGGCGAAGAACACCAAACAATTCTTGGAGTTGATAAGCCAGCATCCTCATAAGCCTTTCGAACGCCTTCTTCCGCCTTTTGCCGGTTGGCGGGTTCTGTGGAAAGTCCTATCTTGGTCCACTTTTCAATGTATTCAGGCAGTTTTGATTTTTGGGATTCCGTCAGCGTTTCGATCTTTTGTTTCATTGCTTCGCTCCTTTGCCCTTGCGGACCACGGGATAGGCTAGGTTAAGGGCATCACAGACCACGTCAGCCAATTCCAATGGCATTACAGGTAAACACCTCATGTTGACATTCAACAAACCTGCTGTGTGAATGATGCCGTGACCCCATCCTGTTACTTGAATTTCAAAAGGTGGGTTAAATCCTTGCGGTAATTCTGATAACTTCGGCTTTCTGTCTTTCCTGCGGGTGGTCATGGGTTTCACCTCATCATTCATTACCTTAATTTCTCCACTTCCCGGAATAATTTCGCCAAACGCTTCTTTTTCCGGAAGTTCCATTCCCTCATGTATTCGGCATGGCAGGATTTACAATATCTTTGATTAAACCTTCGCGGCTGGACTCGACACAACAAACACAATTTGGAATTCTCTTTTGTTTTTAATGGATAACATCTTATTTTTTTACCAATTTCTTTATGTTTTTTTGAATGGCAGGAGCGACATAACCAAGTTACATCCAAGGGCTTATGATAATCGTGATGATGACCTTCAATTTTTTCAGAAGTTCCGCAAATCACGCAGTTTCCTTTTATTATTTTTCCTCTTTTTAAATAAATACGTAAATAAGCTCTTGCACTATTTTTCATTTTTTCTTCTTTTGAATTTGGATTATTCTTTCGCCACTTTTGCATATAAGAGTTATGGCATTCTTTACAAAATCTTTCAAAATCACTTCTTCTAGGTTTTCCACATTTACAAAGTTTCATTTTTCCATCTTTCCATAAATTTGTTTATGTGGCGTGTCATGTGGAACCTTCGCTCTTATTTCTTGTTCCAGTATGGGAGTGCCACGAACATCTGACGGTCAAATCCGCCTTCCCGCCAGAACTTCCAAACGGCGCAGTCTTTAGCCGCCTTCAGGTCAATTGAAAAAACTTCCTTTGTCCCTTCCACCATGACCACCAATTTCTTCAAGCCCAAGGGCTCCAACATCTTGATGGTGTAATCCGATATTCCCCATGAGTTCAAAATCCTGTGAAGATGTTTCGGCCAGCGCTTCATGAAGAAAACCCCATCGTTCGGATCGTAGTTTCCTGCGAATCTCCATTCCATCCGTTCGGGTAACCAGAGGTAGACATCTATCTCGGGGTCAATGGGGTCCAACTTTACCTTGACTCCGTTTTCAAACTCGCGGACCTCTTGAGTTAATTTCATGGTTCAAAACTCTTTAAGCTTTCGCATAAATCCTGCCACCCTGCTTTTGTGTTTGGAAACCGCTTGAACTCGCTTCCGTTGTCCAAGTAATAAAAGTTCTCATCCCGGGACACATCGAAAGATATCTGGATTCCTGGAGTTTTAGATTCAAAATCCTTTTCTTCCCATCCGGGTGTAAGGCTCATAAGTTCACCTTTGGAAATTCTTTCACATTCCAAAGCCCATCCGGTATCTTGCCCTTGGACTCGTTGTAAAGGCTTGAATCCTGTTTCATAAAAAATGCTACCTTCTCCGCTTGGCACTGATCGAATAGGTTTTGAGCCCATGATGCCCGCATATTGCGGAAACCTTCTCCACTTTCTCCCCCACAGATAACCCAATCAAGCGGATGATTCCAAACTTCTCCTTCGGGACCGGTATTTGGTGAATAATGAGTAGCTTTGATTAAATGGGCGCGAATATCAATAGCTTCAAGTAGTGGTTCAGCGCTTATGAAATGTACGGCAGCCGGAATGCGTCCAAGGATTGGAAGCCGGTAATCTACAGCTTCTTGATTTTCTATCGAAGCTCCAACCCAAACGTTCGGCCATGGCCACCCAATCACATTAGCCAAAAAGTCATGTGCTTTTTGGATTCGCTTGGTCAATATCAGCCAATCCAAGTTTGGAGTTTTCTTGATAACGTCCATGGCGTTGAAGCGCCAATCCTCAGACACTTCTTCATCGAAGAAATCGGATAGGCTATTGGTGAAAACCCGGCAACGAATCCCTTTTTCTTGGGCTTCACGGTCCCATTTCAAAGGCTCTTTCCAAGTCTTGGTCAATGACCTGGGATTTCCTTTTCCCCACTTTACCCGGTGATAAAGATGATCTTGCTGGGCTTCGGCGTAACAATTGGCGCAACCAGGGCTTACCTTAGTACAACCAATCCAAAAGTTTTGAGTGTGATGTGCCCAAGATATCCGCGTATCTTTTCCCATTATTCAGATTCCTCCGGCGTAAATTCCGGCGCCACGGTTCCATTGCCCCAGCAACAAACACAGGGTCGAACGGACCCCGGAAACTTCTGGCCGGTTCCCTCGCATTTCGGACAAGTCCGGCGCGGTTTCATTATGCGGCGATAGTTGCAATCCTTATGACCACAGAGTGGGTTGACTTCGGCCGGCATTGCTTCTTGATGGCCTTTCGGGCATTCGAAGTTAATCCATTCCTTTTCCGGAACTTGTTCTTTAGTGACTAGCTTTAGGGTTGGTTCGGTAGAACTGTCCTCTGTTTTGCGTTTTCTGCCCATTCGCCAATTTCTCCATTGTCTATTTTTGGATTCGCTCCAAGCCGGGCCACTTCTTCTTCCCACTCGCATTTCGGGCAGATGGCGATATCCACTGGCCATGAATGCCTGCAACGTTCGATGCGGTCAGTGAGATCGTTAAATTGTGGCCTGACTTGTTGCTGTTCCATGTGTTCTACAATACTATGTTTTTGTGTTATTGCAACATCTTTTTAATCTGTTCCAGGAATAAAGGGCTTCCCAATTCGTATCCTTTGTCCTGGTTGAAAATCATGGTCCGCCATGTTTCGGCCATTCCCGCCAAGTCCTTTCCGTAATCTTTCTTCAAGGCCTCCAGGTGTTGGCGCCTTCTTGGCTTTCCCCATCCTAGGATAGGGCCCTCATCCTTGCCCCGGAAAACCGCTACTTCCCAAACCATTCCATCCGCAGAAAGAATTTTTACCGTTCCGTAATTCAGGCCTTCCCGTAAATTGGTTTCCCAGTTGATAAAGGCCTCGACTAGTTTTGGCGCTTTTGCTTTTGATTCCACTTTCGCCATGCTGCCCTCTTTTTTTCTATAACTCCCGGATCGTTCTTGTGGTCTTGATAGTAGTTCCTCCAATATTCGGTTCGATATTCATGGGTTGAATACTTTTTAGCGGGAGGATCTTTGATTCCAAGGGCCTTGCATAATTCCCCGTAGGTTCTCATTCGTCGTAAACCTCGCTTTCATAGGCCGCCTTGTAATCCTTCCAATTTGGATTGATTCCCGCTTTCCTTCGAATTCTTTCCGCTAGTTCGGTTAACCGGGCTTGGATGACCTTATCCCGTCCGTCGAAGTGGCTGGAGATTTCAAGCCCGTCCGTTTTCAAGATATGCGTTTTGCGGTCTAAAAGCTGTAAGTTGATCGGGCTTATGACCGCCGGGATTCCCCCGTGCATTCCGTCCTTGCCGTGAATGTGCTCCAAGTCGAAGGACTTTTCAAGCTTACGAACTTCCCCACCGTTCTGGCTCACGTACTCTTGGCAGATGACCCGCTTCACCAACGGCAAGAGTTTATTTAATTTCCCCCGGTGGGTATTCCCGTTCCGGCTCATTCGCTTCTGTTTGGTCTTCTCCGAGTCCTTTACCCCGAAGGTTGCCCACTTGAGAGTCCCGGTCTTTGGTTTGAAGCCGCCGATGACCGTTTTGGTGTTCTTGCCAAGACGCAGGACTGGGGGTTTGAAGCTCATTCATTTTCTGGAAACATAGAATTTAAGCTCCTTTCTCAAGTAGTTTTTACGCCATCCATAAAGCCATCGGCCCTTTTCGGCATTTTTAATCCCCAGAAAGCTCTAAGACGTTTTTGCCCGTAGACACCAATCAATAACCCTCATACCGCTATGCCCCCGAACTTGTAAACCTTCCGGCCCCATCATCATGCGGTTGAAGCCTGTCAAATCCAAAGACCACCTCATGGACTTCCCCGCAGTTACCGCAATGGTAACCCAAGGTAAAAAGCTGGCCTCCAAACTCAAACCGGCCATGCGATTCATCAGCTTCACGTTGAGGCAGGTTCATTTCCGCTGGGTATTCAAGAAGGATCATAGGGCCCCCAATCTCCAAACCGCCTTACCCTTAAGCTTCAAATTAACGTCCCGGCGGTGATAATTAGGGTGGTCTTTCATGGCCGGGCAAATGGCCTTTCCGTCAATCATTCTGACTCCCCGAATGTGAAGCCGGTAGTGGTGACGGAGGTATGGACCCCGGCAATGAGGGCATTTTAAAATGGATTTTGGAATCGTTGAATTCATCGTTTTTTCCTACTATTCGGTTTACTGAGGTCTAAGGCATTTTTCAACCAAGCTGGGTTTACCTTATTTTCTAAATCTTTTACCCGTTTTCCTAATTCCAATACTGCTTGTTCTAGGTTCTTTAGGCGCACGATGTTCAGAATTGTTCATGCAGTTTTTCCTTTTTGGCTTTTTAATCGTTCGATTTCAAATAGCTCTTCTGCGGATGGATACATCTTCCCCGCCGGTAAGTCCGTAGGTAAGTAAGTAGGTACGTATGTAGGTGCACGAAGTAACTTCGAAGTTTCTTCGAAGCGCTTGGCTTGCCTAATAAGGTTTCGAATTTCAGGGATTCTGGAAGTGGTATCATCCAGTCGGGACATGATTTTAAGGCACCTTATTTGCTTGGATTGAGGCTCCCGGTCTAGAAGTCCAAGTTCTACACAGTAGTTCAGGATTGCGTCCACCTTTTCAATGGTCAATTCCAGGAACTTTGATATATATTGGGTTTCTTCTTCAAGGCAAAAAGTGTAGTGGTTGGCATCCAATTTCTCAGCGATCATGTCCAGCACCGTCCAGTAAACCGTCCATCCCTCGCATTTGTACCTATCGAAAAGTTTGACCATTTTCGGGTCATAACGATTATTGGCTTCCCTTCCGTACCATTTCATAGACCGCCTTTTTGCTCCGAAAATAAAAAACCCGGCGAAGGGGCCAGGGCTACCCCCGAGTTCGTTTTAACGTTCCCAGGGCTGGCACCCACGTCGGGCTTTAATGCCGCTCTTGGTAGCCGCAAGAGTTGAATTGTTCATAACCTAATCCCTTTTAAATCGAAAATCAAGCATCTTTAAGACGTGGCCTTCAGCCAAAGGCAAACCATCTGGTAAACCTTGGGGTTTTCCAACATCAGTTCTTCCAGGGCACAAACCACCTGGGAATGGTTGATGTCCAGATTGAGTTCCACCGCCATTGCCCGGATCACCTTATCAACGCTTTCGGCTAGGCGTTTGGGCCGTGTCACTGAGACCCCTACCGTCCGGTCCTGGGGATCCTTAACCTTCCTTGCTTGGGTTGCCATTGGCTTTTTTCTCTCTTTCTTTTTTAAAATTCCACTTCTTTATTTCCGATAGTTTCCAAAACTGGCATTTCATTAATAAGGCCCAATTCAAACTTTATGGACTCGGAATCCCAATCTCTTGAGCGGTAATAATCAGCCACCTCTCCGATAGTTTCGTAACCCTTTTCTTTGAGGGCCGCCTTGACATCATCCGGCAATTCCTTGACTTTCTTTTGTTCATCCAAGGAAGCCAACTTAATAGGCTTCTTTGAAAGTTGAAGACGGAATTTTTCTCTTTCGGTCATTACCTTGCCAGATTCATTCCATTCCCGTATTTTCTTTCCCGTGGATTCATCTATTTGGAAAGGCGCAATCCCGTTAAAAAGATTTGTCCGGTCCTTGTCCAAATGGGCCATCGTTTTTGAATCCATGACAAACGTCAATCCAAACTCATAAGGTGCATTTTCGCGCTGTTCGGCCTTGAGGCCAATTTTTTCCACTTTAATTGTTTTCTTGCCGTTCTTCTCAATGTCCGTGATGACATACTCCATTTTGGAGCGCATACAACCGATGACGAACTTGGGACTACCGGTAATGGCCCCAATAAATTCATTATGCAACGGGGTTACTGTTTTCCAATCCCCGAAGGCATCCACCATTTCAAGACATCCGCCGGGGCCATTCCATTCATGAGAAGCGCTATCAACGATGATAACTTTGATGTTATGGTCTTTTACCGCTTGGTTGATAGCCTCAACGTATCGTTTTGGAGAATAAGGTGCCTCCATTTCAATCACGTTGAAAGGCCCCAAGTCCGCATAAAGTGAAGCCGAATTGTTTTCCGTATCTATGACGCAGATTTCCTCCCACTTATCGCAAAGGCCACGGGCCAGCTTCAAAGCTGACATTGTTTTACCTGACCCCGGAGGGCCAAATAGGGCTATCTTAATTCTTGCGTCTTTTCGTTCTGCTTTTTTGATTTCAAATGGCATTGTCAGGCTCCCTTAATTTCTAGTTTTTTAGGCTGAGGATTATAGACTCTTTCGATGAGTTCCGAGCGTTTGCGTTCCATCGAACCCTCCTCACCTTTGATCTTGCGGAGCTTATTTATCTCTGCCTTATTGATGCGGTGAATCTTCTCAAAACACAAATGGGCACCTTCATCATCTATTCCAAGAAATTGCCCATAGAAAATTTCTATCTCTGCTTGACTCAAATCATTGTCCGTTTTACCGGCCCCAAGGTGAAGCTTTACGCCATTGCCAACGTCCACTTGATTAATCTGGGTTGTATCTGAACGTGCAGCGTCCATCCGGCCCCTAACTAATGGTTCCCACATTTGATAAAGTTTCCTAAAAAAATCTTGTAGCTGCTTGACCTTCACCAAAAC
>CAWJKT010000020.1:0-39166 GCA_963843375.1 uncultured Pseudomonadota bacterium | reverse complement strand
GATAGATAGATAGATAGATAAAGATAAATAATACACACATACACAGATAGATAGATAGATAGATAGATAGATAGATAGATAGATAGATAGATATAGATAGATAGATAGATAGATAGATACACACACACACACACACACACACACACACACACACACACACACACACACACACACACACACACACACACACACACACACACACACACACACACACACACACACACACACACACACACACACACACACACACACACACACACACACACACACACACACACACACACACACACACACACACACACACACACACACACACACACACACACACACACACACACACACACACACACACACACACACACACACACACACACACACACACACACACACACACACACACACACACACACACACACACACACACACACACACACACACACACACACACACACACACACACACACACACACACACACACACACATATTGCTAATGGCGAGGCGGCGGAGTGGAATTAAAGCTTTTCGCCCTGCAGTTTCTTCATCCTTTCGGAGTATTGGGTCCGGAGGGTGTCCAGCTGGGCCTTATTAAGCTTGGGGTCGCCGCCGATTAAATTGGACTGGGATTGGAATTGGGCCAGGTCTTCCCCGATCGACTTCAGGATGTGGTGTTCTTGGTGTTGTGGATGGCGCCGCGCCAATAGGGGAAGTCTTTCATCGAAGGGCTGAACTGTCGTCAAAGCCGTATTCCGCTTTCGTTTGGGCCCGGGTAAGAAAGGTGCCGTCACTCTTCAAAAAACCGGTGTCTTCTTGCCGGATGGTCTTGTTCCCCGAGTTATGGGCTTTGTTTATTGCTTCCCGGTGTTCGTCCCCGGTCCAGATTTGGCCGGTGACGGGGTCTTTCACGGCGGCTTTGAAGTCGGATTTATTGAAGGGTTTCATATTTTTTTGGTCGGGGCCCCACGTTTGTTAATTTCCAACAACCGTTTTACCTCTATTTGTGAGCTCGAACAAATCCGCCATGTCCGCGATGAAATCATTGAGCGAAAAAAACTTAGGATGTTTAAAACCCTTTTTTGTGAACGTCCATAATCCGGCCACTCGTTTGTGTTTAGGATAAGGGTCCGAATCCAATGTCATTCCATTAATTTCGAAGAGGGCAAGCTTGATGAAGGCCCCAGTATTGAACCATTTCCTCAAGAACCTGTAAGCCGTTCCTTTTTTTTGTCCGTGGTCGTATTTCCGACAAAGAAGCCGTAATGAATGGGTGATTTGGGTTTTGGTAATGAGCATAGGTGTATTTTAGGGGGAAAAAGCCGACAGGTTACAGAAGATCCTCGGCCGGTTTTGAAGCCCCATTCCTTTTCGGTTTCCGTACGGGTGTAAAAGGTGCCGTCTTGGTGCTTGAAGCCGGTGTTTTCCTGGCCTAGGTAGTGAATCCCGTCGTCTTCGGCGGATTTGAGAGCTTCCAAGTGATCCGGGCCGGTGAAAACCTTCCCCGAGTTGGGGTCCCGGACGGCCGCTTTGAAGTCGGATTTATTAAAGGGTTTCATAAATGGAGGAGGCCTTTTATTTTTCACCTTTTAAAATTTCATAGGCTTCATTCAATTCCTTCATCTTTTGGTCAGCAAGAGCTTGGACTTCAGGAGCCATATTCGCCTTCGTATCTGGGGGTGCTCCTTGGCTTTACTGCGGTAGGCTTTGGAAATTTCTTCTATTGTCGCCGATTCTGGAACACCCAACACCTCATACGGGTTAATTTTTGGTAGTTTCTTAGAAACCTCGCCACGATTGGTTGTACTTGAGGGATTAGGTCCAAGGTGGCCAAGATTAACAGGGATTCGAAAAAGAGCCCCCCGATTTGACCAACGACGTAGGGACCATAGGCATCGATGAATATTGTCGGGCTTGGGACACCAACTGGAATGTGGATACCGGGGTTTCCAAAATAAGGCCTTGAGGCACGGTAAAAATTTGATCTTTTTCGATAATGCCTGCCCATTGGGGCTCCCAAAATTTATCTCAATAAAACAGCCGCCCAAAGTGAGGCAGCTAATAAGCTCAAAAGGGCGATGGCGACAACGGTTCCGCAACCGACGGTGGTTCTGTTGTAAATCCGGTTGTAAAGGGCGCGTTTGGGGTTGGTTATCCAACCCATGCCACGGGGGGCCTTGAGGCCCATTGAATTACGGACGTAACGTTTCCAAGAAAGCCGGGCGGCAATCCGTTTTTTGAGGGAAGGGGTTCGGAAGCCAAATTTCATTGAATCTCCTCTGTTCCAACTGTTTTGAGGCAGGGGTTGAGGGTGGTTAAAATTTATGACTTAATTCGGTAAAAAATTTTCTAATATCACTAATTGTTTTGTGAAGAAATTTTATTATTAGAATGCCAACATAAACACCTCTAATCAAACCTGCGACTATCATCACAATGAAAAAGATTAAAAAACCAATCGGATTTTTAAAAATAATTAAATTAAATGAAGACCATTTAATCCAAGATGGTCCTAATTCTTCAACAAAAGTGTCAAAGCCAGATTTTCCCATTCCAACTTCCCAGACTAAACTTTTAACGTTTATTTCGAAAACCCATTACCAGACGACTCCGGCGATCAACGCAAAGCCATAGGTACCCAGTGACGCCCCAACCTTCTTTGTTCATTGCCCTCGCTCGCTTTTGTTTAAACTGCTCAAAACAATTTCAATTAGATCAATTGGAATGCCTTGGGACTTCAACATGGCTCTGATCTGTTCATTAGTGTTGAGGGACTGCATCATTTTCGCAATCAGACGAACGTTCGCCAACAAGTTTTCGCGAACCTCGGGGACTTTCCCTCGAATGTCATTCAAATCAACTCTCGGGGTGTGATGTTCTTTGAAAGAATTATCTAGATTCCCCGATTTTAAAAATTCTTTCCCAACCTCTTTTAGTTCATCGACCCCTACACTCAAAGGGCCGCACATTTCCTTGGAAAGTTCAAGAGTATGTTGCTGATCACCCACCCAGTTTCCGCCGTTTTGAAAATATATTGAAACCGACGTACCGACTCTCCACGTCATTTGCGTAGCAATCACATAATCAAAAGCAGCCCCAACTGCGCCTCCAATAACAGGAATACACAAAGCTCCTATAACACCAATTCCAGCTTCCAAAACCAATTCATGCGCAATTTGCATCATGAACTCTACACCAAAATCCGCGGCAATGTCCCTTTTAACCGTTTCAATGTAAAGGTCTTTGATAATAGTTTCCTTCGCTCCTCCCAATTTTTCTGGATCGGCGTTATAAACTTTTGCCAAGTCTCTTGCCATTGGCTGGTAAATAAATGGAGATTGGGCAGCAATAGCTGTTGCCAATGCGGGTAGGGCTGCAAAAGGGAGCAACCCGATTAAACCTACCCCCACGTCCATAAACGCGTGTTTGCCTGCATAGTCGGTAATAAACTCACGTGCGATCCGGTTGCGTTCCTCTAGCCGGTGCATTGTATTGAAGGTAGGTTTGGTTAGGTCGAGGTTTGAGCCCGATGATTTGTTTTCTAGGTATTGATTTTCCATTGAAATCTAATCCTTCCGAAAACCACGACCGTTTTTAATGGTCTTGGAATTTTAATTAAGGCAGTTTAGGACTGGTACTGGGGTAGGACAATAAGATTAATGACAGAAAAAGACTTTTAAAAGTGGGTTTTGGGGCAGGTCACCACCATCTAAAGGAATGATATCTAACCCGCTGTGAAAATGCCCATCCGCAAGACTTTGATCATCATGAGATGCTTCTCTCCAAGCGCCAATGTTTTGCCTATCAATTTGTTGGTGGGGTGTAGTCCCATCGAAAGGCCAAGGGAAAGCAAATATTTCACTAGTTGAAAGAAAAAAAATAAATAATAAAAATGTACTTAATTTAATCATACAAATTATATCCGATAACTTATTCTGAAATTATTTCCCCTGTTTTCAAATCTAATTTGGTGCCTTTTGACGATTTCATAAATGTTCCATCTTCAGACACTTCTTTGAATACATAACCCGGACTATTTGTTACCCACAATAAATTTCCATCAAAATCATACCCAACGTAACGAAAAACCCCAGGAGTAAAAGTTCTCTCAAAAATAGTAATGATTTTGTTTTCATCGAAAACTTTTAAAATCTGTCCATACCAATTACTAATCTTTTTTTGAAGCAAAATCCGACCATCAAAATCCAAAAGAGTTAATTCATAAAAAACATTCTTACTATCCGGTTTGTAGCGGGGAAAACAAAAAACATTCCCATCATCCGAAACTTTTCCTGCATCCATTTGAAGCTGATCTACCTCTTCATCGTCCTGAGGAACTTCCGTAAAATCTGAGTATTTTTCTTCTTTTAATAAGTTTCCATGATCGTCAAATATTTGAAGTTGGCCATCCATTGGATCAACAAAAACAAAGCGATTTAATGAATCGCTTATGAATAACGTTCCATCATTTTTTTTTGTAAATAAAACAGTGCCACTTAAATTCAAAATTGCGCAATTAGAAATTTCAGTTCCATTTAAATCATAAAACCGACTTACAGCGATGTATTTTCTAGAACCATAGGTATATAAATTTGCAGATTGTTTTTTGGAACCGTCGGGAAAATAATTAAACACTTTTAAAACATTGTCGTTCTTATCCGTAAAATAAATTCTATTCGGGACTGGAAATTTCTTGCCTGGATATTTTTCTTTAAGAACAGAAGTGGCAAAAACAGAACCATTGATAGTTCTTTCTAAATTTTCATCGGGCTGCAAAAAGGAAGGGCGGTTGTTATGTCCCTCTTGAGCTAGGACAAAACCGTTTAAAAAACTGATCCACAAAAACAACATTCCAAAAACTAAATATTTTAGATTTCTACTTTTACTGGTCCCGTTCAACGGCAGATTATTTTGATTCATATTGTTCCTCAAAAAATTATTGGAGGATAATGTTTTAGTGACTGTTGGAGAAATATGGTTTCCGTAAATTTCGACAAATATAGCAGTAGGGTTTAAAAGTCACCACCTTTAAAACGAAAACAACGTTAAACTTAAAATGTCTATTTTCTGACTGTTTTTTTAAAAATTCCCTTTGAAATTGATCAAAATCGTATTTTTTTTTAATAATTATTAAAAGTCGGTTACACAAAATTAACATTCTGACGATTGCACTCTGTGGATTGCTTAAAACCCAATTTGAGGAAGGTCGAAAAAGGTTAATAGAATTTTGATCAAGTTGAAGAATAATCACGAGAGTGATAACTTGTCTAAGTATTTCCAATAAATTTTCTTTGGGGTTTTTTATGAACCGTTTGGCTTTTCTATACTTTTTAATTTTATTTCTGGGTTCCATTACGGGAGGGTGGACGGCTTCAACACCAACCCCCACAAACTCCACCGTTTCTAATAATCCCTATCTTCATGAAGTCAATATGCGCCTTCAAAATCAATGGCTTCTTGTTCAACTAAGAACCAAATCGGGAAAATTCACTAAGGACCAGGCTGATTCTTTGCGGACCAATTTGAAGTTAATCCGAGACCAGGAACTGGCTTTCTACAAGCAGAACAATAAACACCAACTAACAAACGATCAACAAAAACAACTCAATAAATTGTTAAATAAGAACTCTAAGGCTCTGGGTGAAAATCCTATTACTTCCAATTAATGATATGGGTGGTCGTATTTAAAACTTTAATTTCAGGGAGGATTATATGAAACACTTGACCTTTTTAACCGTTGCAATTTTATTCTTCTTGAACAACTTGGCTCATTACTGTTCTTCTTGCTCGATGAACATACATATTCCGTAAATCAATAACCCAAACAAGCCAGCCTTCGGGTCCAGAATCCCTTAAACTTTGATTGATAACGTCTAATAATTTCAACTCCAAATCATCCTGAGATTTTTGTAAATAACTCATTACTTTTTTAAAGTCGGCCCGTTTTATGTTTAAATCTAAACCAACTACACCTATTACACTTGCGGCCAAACAATCAAAAACAGATCCAATCGCACGCACATAACCAACAATATTCATTTCAGATATGTACCTCGAAAGATCATCTAGGGCGCATTCCCTTTTTGAAACAATTTTTTCAAAACCGGAATTTTCATATTCTTTTTGTAAAAGTTGATTTTCCTTTTCCCAATTCTTATCGAATTCGTGCAAATGAAGACGAGCGTCAATTAAGTTAATGTTTATGCTTTGGAGTGACATAAACAGATAATCACTTATAAATATTCGGCGTTTGGTTCCTAAGTCCTGATAAGCTTTCCACCATTTAACGCCTAAACTTTTTTCGTCAAAATCTGCATATATTTCCGAGGAAAGCTTATTAAGGGAATCAATTTTCAGTCCAACCGCCTTCAAAAACAGGTCTTCGGGCTTGTCCCCTTTCGTTAAATCATACTTTTTAGTTAATATTTCATCTTCTAAAGGAAACATAGAAAACTCCTATCAATGAACCCCATCAAGCTTTTACTACAGTCACAACATCAAATCCTTTTCAATATCAGGGTCGGAATAATTGAAGTTTGGTGGATTAGCGATAATAAAAGCCTGAATATTTCTAAATGACTCAGCGAATACTAAACCTCTTTATTCAAGTTTATGGTCCAGTTGATGCCAAATCTTTTTAAAGGGTAAAGTCTTAACTTTTTCAAAATCCGAAACAAACCACTGGTGTTGTTCCCCGCTTTTAATCTTTGTTTGAAGTGCCTTTATCATTCGTACTGCATTCTCGCGATTCGCCGAAACTACCAGCTTGGTTGCATTTGGAAAATACTGTTTAAGATACCAAGCCATTCGATTGAACTTCCTGTCATCGTAAGGGTGATGTTCAAATTCAAGGGTAAACCCCTCTCTCTGTCCTTCCAAATCCGCCTCGAAATAACCGTCAGGAGTTCTCCGACCCGTGCTATTGGGGTTTAACCCATTTGACCGCCATTGGTTTTTGTCCAGTTTACCTTCAAAGAACTTTGCTTTAATGGAAGGGGTTATTCCAGACCGCATTTCAAAATCCGTTACCCAGAAGATGTCAGAAAGGTCTTCGCTAGACTCAATAGCAACCCTGATCTCTTGAACAAATAGATCATGTTGCCTTTCATATGGATTCACCTTTACTGGAAATTTAGTTCCCCGCACCAATATTTTGTTTTTGGAATCCAAACTCCTTAATGCGGTTGTCGTTAGAAAATACATTGAATCTTGAAAAGTTGTCCCTTCCGCTTTTGTCATTCTTAGAAAACCTTTTTTTAAATAATATTTTCTAAGGACTCGGCAAGCGTACCTGTAACTTGACTTAAAGAATTTTTGATGAAATACGTCGGGAATCGTAAATTTATTCGAGTGAATCCAAGCAAGGTGTTCGGCTTCGTTTTCGTTTATCTCAATGAAATCGGTCATTAGTATTTCTAATCCCCCTTAGGAAGCATTTTCTCCGTGGCTCAATCCACTTGTTTTGGGTTTCGTTTCAGGAACGGTTTTGGTGGGAGGAACTTGATCCCCCTCTTTTTTGGGTTTGGTTTTCGGAGTTGTTTCGACTTTGGGAACAACGATCTTGTTGTATTCATTTGGCTTCAAATGATTGTTCCTAGTAGGAACACAGCCCACATAATCAAAGCTGGCCGGAGGGCTTTTGACTTCTTTGAGTTTCATTTTAAATATCCTGGGACCGGTAACATAAACGATTCGACAGACAGCTTCCCCGCGCCTCATAAGCCTAAGGTAATTGGGATGGATGATGAATTCCTCATCCGGCTTTTCAGTCCTACCCCTCGCCTGGGCTGATCTGGTATCAAAGGAATAAACATCCTTTTTCGTTACCTTAGTTCCGAATATGGAGGCGAAGAAATCCACCGTATCTTTTTCGGTGATGTTCATCACGATCTTGTGGTTCGTATTCGTTAATATGTCGTCCTTAAACTCCTGACTGACCGCCCCAAGCTGGCCCAAACTGTGATGGGCCAAGAAAAAGCAAACATTGGCCTCCCGTCCAAGGGATATTAGGTCATTCAATCCTGGATATGCGGCGGTGTAGAACTCGTCCAAAAAGACAAAAAAGGGTTTTTGGGACTTCTCAATAAGGCGTCTTCCAATTACACCGGCCAAGTCCACCAAAGCCGAAATAATCACTGGTTTTGAATCCTCCTGGTTCACCAAGGAAGATGTGCCAAATAAGAATATCTGCTGTTTTTCGACTACGTCCCTCATTTTGATCTCAGGATTTAGGGTGTTGATTAATGGCGACCATTCCCGGCTGGTGAATCTGGAAAGCTTGCTGGTCAGGCCGGATAGGTTTAATTCCCTGTCCTTTTCGGACATGTGCATCCATTTTTCTAAAAAGTATTTTCCTGAAACCGTGTCTTCGTATTTCGTGGCAAGCCATTGGATTGTCTTGAACGATCTGATCTCGTTTGAAATCAGGTTCTGATAATCCATCCTTGTGACATGGGTAAATTCCTTAAAAAGAAGGTTCGTTAGATTGCTTAAAACTTCGCTTGCTTGGTCCCTGTAATACTCTTCTTTAACGGGACCATAAAATAATGACTTCATGAGGCCGTTAAATACCTCGTCCGGTTTATCTTTGAAATCGGGGTTATAGGTCTGACTCCTCTTCACATCGGCTAAATCAAAATATTTCAGGTCATGGAGCCTCCCATATTTTGATGCGAAATAAGGGATGTGTTTGTTGTAGTTAGACTTTGCGTCGAAAACAAACATACCAATCCCATTTTTAATTCCTTGCTCGATCATGTGATTGAAGATGTTGGTTTTTCCGGTGCCGGAAGATCCAATAACTTCCGCGTGGTATTTGAGCATTTCCGTTGGGATGAAATACTTATCCTCGGAATCAAGATAAAGGGGATATTTCCCTTTCTCTCCTTTTGGTGATTCCGCCGATTGCTCGGCGATTTTTGCCGTTGTGAAATGGATGAAATAAACGCAAAAACCAATGAGGATGGAAATGCCCATTACTACATCCCCTGTAAACCCATCCGTCCCCAACATCACCCCGAAAAAGTCATGGCAAAAGGCTAAAGAAATGACGGCGGGGGCTAAGGCCACGAGGTGGTCCAAACGGACATGCTTCTCAAACATGTAGAGAAAACCCACAGAAAGGATCGAAATTGTGTCGAAAGGATTGACGGAGACACCTATTACCCCAAAGCCCTCTAGGATGAATTTAAGGCCCGAATAAGTGGCAAAACCGACTAGCAGAGGAGGGGTATGGCTCTCAATTTTTTTGAATAAATTCCCGGTATTCATGGCGGTTTGACTTCTTCAAAGATTAATGGGACACCAAAGACCCTTTATCTTTATTCCCATCGGCAAAAGTTGACAAGTTCATATCCACAGGAATTTCGATAAATCTTCCTGTCATATACGTGTCAATCGAATTGCTTTTTTATGAGTTTTTAGGATCGCTGATGATCTTTGACGATCAATTCAAAAAAAGGAGCCTTTGCCCGTTTAGGTCGTGAAACCCTTACAAGCAAAGGCTTTTAAAACCTTGCTGGGAACAGTTTTTTTAAAAATGGAGCTGGCGACCGGAATCGGACCGGTGACCTGCCGCTTACAAGGCGGCTGCTCTACCAACTGAGCTACGCCAGCCCAAGCAAGTGAAGCATACTTAGTCAAAAGAAAAGGGATTATAGAAGTGCCACTCCGGGGCGTCAAGCGACAAGGCCCCATTCACCACTTAAAACCACCGCCCTTATTGTTGCCAGGCGAGTCTTGTGGAATATTCTCTTCCAGATTATCCGAAGGACCTATATCGAACCTTTGAAGATCGCCCTCACCCGGCGTTTCAGGAGCCGGATCAGGGCGTGAACGAAAAAAGTCTTTTTCGGGGGACAAGCCAACCCCATAGGAGGAAAGAGGTGGATCCTTGCTGGTAAGACCCATCCCCCATTTCCTCTGTCGGGTCACTTCAAACAGCACCAAAGCCGCAGCCACCGAAGCATTCAGGGATGACATCTTTCCTGCCATTGGAATTTTAACCAGTTCGTCGCAATTTTCCTTTACAAGACGTCTCAAACCGTTGCCTTCATTCCCGATAATTAAAGCTACTGGTTGGCGGTAATCGTAGTCATAAAAATTCTTTTCCGCCTCCCCATCTGTACCTACCACCCAAACATTAGCTTCTTTGAGCAGACGAATGGTTTCATTGAGATTGGTGATTTTAACGGTGTTCACGTGTTCGGCCGCGCCGGCGGAAGATTTTATAACCGCGGCTGTAATATCGGCTGCCCGATGCTTAGGGATGACAACCCCATGAACTCCGGCGGCGTCCGCGGAGCGAAGAATGGCTCCTAGGTTTTGTGGATCTTCGATCTCGTCGAGGAGGAGAATAAAGGGGGGCTCGTTTTTATCCCGAGCGATGTCGAGAAGATCTTGGAGGTCCGCGTATTGGTAATTTTCTGCCACGGCAATGACACCCTGGTGATTATCACTGCCCGCAAGAGTATCCATACGGTGCCGGGTTTCCAAATTAATGGGAATACCCCGGGCCTTCGCGTGGGATTCGATTTGATCCAAGACCACATCTCGCGATCCCTGCAATAAGTAAACATGCGTGACGGCCCGGTTACCCGACCGGATAACTTCCAAAACAGGTTTACGACCGTATATTTTTTCGCTCATTAAAACACCCGGGGGTTACTTTTTGGGCAGAATTCTAAACTGACCGCCCTTCACATCTTCAATTGTAAACCCCATTTCAAGAACTTTGTTCCGTATTTCATCGGCTTCGTGAAAATTCTTTTCGGCCTTCATTTGAACGCGAGCCCGGGCCAGTTCCTCTATCTCTTTGGGAATCAAAACCCGCTTGTCCGAAACGACTCCCAAGACACCGGCTAATCGATTAAGCTTTCCGAAGGCTTCCTCCAGGAGACTTTTGGCCCCGGCAGTAGGCCTCGCCGATTGACTCAAAACCCGGCGGGTCTCTCGAGCCAGATCGAACAAAAGCGCAAGGGCTCTCGGGGTGTTGAAATCATCATCCATCGCCTCTTTGAACTTATTTTCCACCTCATCAATCGCAAGGCGCAATTCCAGAAGATCCATGGGTTCATTGCCATCCGAACCAGAAAGGGCGTCCTCAATCCTTTGGAAGGTCTGGTTGAATTCCTCCCAGCCCCTGGCCGCGGCCTCCAAAATAGGACGGTCATAATTGAGTCCGCTACGGTAATGGGCGCTTAAAAAAAAGTAGCGCAGGACTTCAGGACGAAAATCCGCCAAAGCATCCTTGGCCTTCCAAATATTGCCCAGGGACTTGCTCATTTTCTGGCCCGAAATTTCAATAAAGCCGTTATGAAGCCAGTACTTCACGTAGGGCTTTCCGGTAAAAGCCTCGCATTGGGCGATTTCATTTTCATGATGGGGAAAAATCAAGTCGATTCCTCCGCCGTGGATATCAATGGAATCCCCTAATAGTTTTCTTACCATTGCCGAGCACTCAATGTGCCATCCAGGGCGCCCCTTGCCCCAGGGTGAATCCCATTGGGGTTCCCCGGGCTTGGAGGCTTTCCACAAGACAAAGTCGGTGGGGTTCCTTTTGGTGTCATTCTTTTCCACCCGGGCACCTTCTAAAAGCTCATCCAGGTTCTTTCCCGAAAGCTTCCCATACTCTTTAAAGGATGTTGAGTCATAAAGAACGTCCTTGCCGAATTGGGTAGAGGGTACAGTGTAGGCATGTCCTTTCTCCATGAGACCAGAAATCAAATCAACCATTTCTCCGATGAAATCCGTTGCTTTGGGCTGTAGATCGGCCTTTTGAACCCCCAGTTTTTCCAATACCTCAAAATAAGCTTTGGTATATGTTTCAGCCAATTCCTTTTCGGTCTTTTTTTCCTCATTGGCAATCTTGATGATCTTGTCGTCGATATCAGTAATATTCACGACATAGGTCACTTCGAAACCCGAATAAACTAGGTATTTCCGAATAACGTCGAAAACCACTTCGTGACGCGCATTACCGATATGGATATCTCCGTAGACGGTTGGCCCACAGACGTACATTTTCACCCGGGGAGAATTCAGGGGCTGGAAAACTTCCTTCTCCCCAGTGAGGGTATTGGTCACTCTCAGCATGAAAAACCTCATAAAAAAATTGGACGATAATCTAGGGTACACAGGGGAAGAAGGCTGGGCAACCTTATGTTTACTTAGACTTTTTTTCGTTGCGCGGAACCCAGGATCCCGCATGACGGGCCAAATCCCTCTCAAGATGTTCCAGCCGACGCAAAAGAGGGTCTGGAAGTTTATTATGATCTAGTTCGTGCCCTTCCAATTTTTGGCCTCTTAACGAAACCACCCGTCCCGGAACACCCACCACCGTTGAATGGGGAGGCACTTTGGTTACCACGACCGCATTGGCTCCCACCTTCGAGTAATCACCGATCTCAATCGCCCCCAGCACCTTAGCCCCGGCGGCAACAACCACATGATCCCTTAAGGTTGGATGTCTTTTCCCTTTTTCCTTACCTGTCCCCCCCAAAGTGACACCCTGGAAAAGCGTGACATAATCTCCGATTTCCGTGGTTTCTCCGATAACGGTGCCCATGCCATGGTCAATGAAAAAGCATCTCCCAATTTGGGCGCCGGGATGGATTTCGATACCCGTAAGAAACCGTGAAAGCTGTGAGATCAACCGGGGAATAAAAGGAATTCGAAAACTCCAAAGAAAATGGGCCAGCCGATGAAATAACAAGGCGTAAATACCCGGATAGAGGGGGAGTTCCCACCATTTTGCCGCCGGATCCCTATCTAATACGGATTTGATGTATCGAAACATCTCATCCCCTTTTCCATGTTTTACTTTGGCAGATCGGTCGTCCAAACCCCAAGTCGCTCGATGACTTTGTCTTTTCCCAGAAGTGGGGCGATTTTTACCAGCTCAGGCCCGTCTTCCCGGCCCGTTATAGCTAGGCGCAAGGGATGATACAAGGCTTTCCCCTTTAAATTCATTTGCTTGCCCACTTCCTTAACTGCTTTTAGGAAATAATCCCCGTTAAATTCATTTACGGCGTTCAATGCTTTTTGGTAGGCCTCCAACAAAAGTTTTTGGGCCTTCATTTCCTCGGTTTGTTCGGAGCTAAAACTCAATTCGTCAGAGAAAAAGAAAAAGGTTTCTTTCACGATATCCGAAAAGCATCCCAGACTGGTCCGGACCGTATCCACAACCCCTTTGAGCCAATCGAATTTCATTCTAGCCTGCTCACGGGTTATATATTGGGCGTTTTCCAGGTAGGGCAAAAGAGCCCGAACCAGGTCCTCCAGAGACATCTTGGCGACATATTGCTGCCCCATCCAATGAAGTTTGACCGGATCAAAAATCGCCCCGCTTTTACCCACATGGGTCAGTTCAAACTCCGAGGCCATTTGTGCCAACGAAAGAATCTCACCATTTTTCGGCGCCCAACCCAAAAGGGCCAGGTAATTCAAGAAGGCTTCAGGCAAGTAACCCTTGGCTTTGTAGCTTTCCACGCTGGTTTCCCCATGCCGTTTTGAAAGTTTCTGACCATCCGCCCCTTTAATAATGGAAAGATGGGCAAACTTGGGCGGCAGATAACCCAGGGCGTTGTATAAAAGAACTTGCTTTGGCGTATTGGATAAATGGTCCTCTCCGCGGATAACATGGGTAACCTTCATTAAGGCATCGTCAACAACAACGGTAAAGTTGTAGGTCGGGCTTTTGTCCGAGCGGGTAAGGACGAAATCCCCCAGTTGGTCATCGGGAAACCGGACTTCACCGCGAACCTCGTCATGAACCAATATTTCTCCCGGCGGTACGATGAATCGCAGGACTGAAGGCTTTCCTTCCAAATCCAGGTTCTTCCGTTCCTCAAGCGTAAGCTTCTTGCATTTACCGCCATATTTAGGCATATGCCCCCGGCCCAACTGCCGCTTGCGTTCCAATTCCAATTCTTCCTCAGTGCAATAACAGGGATAAACCAAATTTTTGGATTTCAGTTTTTCTAAATGCTCCTCATAAATAGCGGTGCGCTCGGATTGTTTGTAGGGCCCGTAAGGCCCACCCACCCGGGGGCCCTCATCCCATTTCAGACCCAGCCAGGTCATGATATCCATCAGCTCCTCGCAATATTCCTCGGTGGACCGGACTTTATCCGTATCCTCTATGCGCAGGATTAGAACGCCTTGGGTGTGCCGGGCGAAAAACCAGTTATAAAGCGCCGTCCGCACGTTGCCCAAATGAAGATCACCGGTGGGGCTTGGCGCGAATCTGACCCTTACTTGTTCACTCATATTTCTATTCCCTTTGGAGTAATACCACAGTCTGCACCGAAAGGCCCTCTTCCCTGCCCTCGAACCCCATTCCCTCGGTTGTTTTGGCCTTAACATTCACCTTGTCAGAACTCACTTCCAATGTTTGTTCGATCATTTGCGACATCGAAACCAAATAATTAGACAGCTTAGGTTTCTGGCACACGATTGTGGCGTCCACGTTACAAACCCTCCACCCTTTGGCCTTGGCCATCCGGGCGCATTCCTTGAGCATGATCAAACTGTCGGCGCCCTTCCATTTAAGATCGGTATCTGGAAAATATTTCCCCATGTCCCCCAAAGCCGCCGCGCCCAGGATGGCGTCCGAAACCGCATGGCAAAGGGCGTCGGCATCCGAATGGCCTAGAAGGCCCCTATCATTGGGCACTGTCACACCGCCCAGGATAAGGGACTTTCCTTCCACGAACCGATGAGCGTCATATCCAATACCAACCCTATAATCCAAGAAATCTCCTAAAAATATATTTTTACACCGGAGTCAAAAAAGAAAGTCTGGTTGGTTGCCGATGTCTGCCATCTAATCGTTGCGGTTAATGCTGGTAGTCTCGGCTCTTTTCCCACCAAACCAAGTCTTTGACGTGGCGAAGATCATCGGGGGTCGTCACTTTGAAATTCAAAAGATCCCCTTCCACCACGCGAACCTTCAAGCCAGCGGCTTCCACCACGGCGGCGTCATCCGTAAGGCGGGAGGCTTTCTTCCCTATTTTTTGGAACGCTTTCTGTAGGACCGCTAACTTGAACCCCTGGGGTGTTTGGACCGCCCCGATTTTTGTCCGGTCTAAAGTTTTTACGACCCGGCCCTTCTCGACCACTTTCAAAGTATCTTTCACTGGAATCACGGGGATAACCGCTCCGTAACTCATTGCACCTTCCAACACCCGGTGAATAAGGCCGGGACTCACCAGGGGCCTGGCGGCATCATGGATAAGGACGTGTCGCACACCCGGGGGAACAACTTCCAATCCACGCTTAACCGAATCCTCTCTCTCCGCCCCGCCTTTGGTCACGATTCCCGCAAGCTTCCAACGGTAAATGGCTTGGATCGCTTGTTCTAGATATTCGGAGCGGGTCACGATAATCACGTAGGCCAGCCCGGGAACCTGTCCGAAGGCCTCCAGGCACATATCCAGCATGGTGCGCCGGGTATCCACATAGAGAAACGGTTTAGGAACCTGGCTTTTAAGACGTTTGGACTGGCCCGCCGCCACAATCAGCGCCGCCCAGGGTTGGATTTTTTTTTGTCTGGCTTTTGTCATAAGGGCGGACAGTCTAACAAATAAAAACCCAATTTTCACCGCAAAGTCGCCCATAAGAGCTAAGAAGATAGGCTATTTTACCGGGACGCTAAAATACCTATGGCTTCGGCCAGTGTTTTTACTCCCAGCAATTCCAACGGGGCTTCGGGCAAAAGAGAAATGGCTTTCAGGTTGCCGTGGGGAATAACCGCTTGTTTGAAGCCTAAGCGGGCCGCTTCGGCTAAGCGAGGGCCTATTTGAGAAACCGCCCGCACTTCCCCGGACAAACCCAGTTCCCCCAATACCAGGGTATCGGCGCCAACCGGAACTTCCCGGAAAGAGGAGGCAACGGCCACTGCCACGCTCAAATCAACCGATGGTTCCACAACCTTAATGCCACCGGCGATATTGAGAAAAACATCCTGGGAGGAAATGGCCATTCCCAGTCTTTTTTCAAGAATGGCCAGGATCAGTGCCAACCGGTTGGGATCAATACCGCTGGCACGACGCTGGGGCATACCAAAATTAGCGGGACTCACCAAGGATTGAACTTCCAAAAGAAGCGGCCGGGTACCCTCCAGGCTGGCCGTAATGACCGAGCCCGAACTATGGACAAAATGCGCGTCCAGAAAAGCTTTGGATGCGTCCGCCACCTCGGTTAAACCATCCTCTCTCATATCGAAGATGCCGATCTCCTGGGTGCTTCCAAAGCGATTTTTGACCGCCCGCAATAGCCGGTAATGTCGTTGAATATCTCCCTCGAAATAAAGCACCGCATCCACCATGTGCTCCAACACCATGGGTCCGGCAATGCTCCCCTCCTTGGTAACGTGCCCAATCAGAAACAGGGGCAATTTTTCCCGTTTGGCCAGATAAGTTAACCTCGCGGCGGACTCGCGAACCTGTGAGACGCTGCCGGGCGCCGAGGCGATATCGGCTAGAAACAAGGTTTGGATCGAATCGATCACCGTAAGTATCGGCCTGGTTTTTTCAATCTGATCCAGAATGGCGAAAACATCCGTCTCGGGAAAGATATAGAGATTATTGGAACGGATGCCCAATCGCTCAGCCCTGAGCTTGATCTGTTGGGCCGATTCCTCTCCCGTCACATAGAGGCACTTGCCCTGGCCATCTTTCTGGAGTCTAGAGAGGCGGTCGACCACTTGAAGCAGCAGGGTGGACTTACCAATGCCTGGGTCCCCGCCAATCATGACCGTTTCTCCCGGCACAATTCCACCTCCCAAAACCCGGTCAAATTCGTGGATATGGGTCTTTAGACGGTAACCCTCATCAATATCGATTTCATCCAGGGATACCGGAATCGTCGATTCCGAGGGTTTGGAAAGCTTTCGCCCACGCTCTTGCGATTTTCCCGAGTCCAGGATTTCCTCGACAAAACTATTCCACTCTCCGCAGGCATTACATTTTCCCTGCCACTTCGGACTTTTGGTTCCGCAGTTTTGGCAAACAAATTGGGTTTTTATTTTGGCCATATCGATCCTTAATTAAACCTTTGAACAAAACCAATTTGAATGGGAATGGCAACCGGATTGGGAAATGGACCGGTCACGAAATCCGTCTCAAACACAAAACCGCCATAATTTATGTCGAAACCAAGACCATGATAGGTCCAATTGGTTCCACCCCAAGCGCCGGAGCTCCAGAGGGAGAACCCGTTCGTGGCGCCGCTGGTTTGCATGGCCCCCCCCACCAATGAAAGGTCAGCCATAAAAGACGAGTGGTCTACGATCTTGTACGACAGGTCGGCCTGGATGCCCCGGATTCCGGCCCAATAGGCTCCGGTAAGCTTCAATCCAAAATCAGCTAAATAATAACCAGTCACTAAATTAACCACGCTCGGTGTACCGTAAGTTACTCCCAGAACCGGGTATTCGTTCGAAGGTTTTTTAACATCTTCCCTTTGAATATAAACGATCTCGGACTTCTCAATTCTTACATGAACGCCGTTCTCGATTTCCATTACCAGGAAATCGGATTGTTCTTCCAATATTTTTCCGACAAACTTTTGGCCGTCATTCGTCATGACTTCCGCTGCGTTCACCCGGATCGGAAGTAGAAAAAAACAAAGTCCAACCAAAACCGCAATTCTCGCGAAAGACGAAAAGACTCTTTTTCGAATCATTCGAAAACCTCTCCAATCATTAAAGATCAAAGTATTATACAGTTGTATACCTTTTGGCCAAACAAAAATTATCGAAAGGGCCTCGGACATAATGCGGGAGGGGTTTAAGAGTATTGAAATGGGATTGCGCAGAGGTTTAGCTATCCGGAACCCTGTTTAACTTAATTAAAACTTGTTTCCCCTTGTGTTAATCCTATTTTTTCCAGAGGAGTCTCCAGGGATGGGCCTTGAGTTCTTCCACCAAGTCCTTGATATCATCCCCCATTTGCTGGTCTTGCAACAGAACGCCCACGGCTCCTTTGCCGTCGTGGATATCATTGGCCACTTCATTCATGACTTTCAAAGTATTATCCAGGTTCTTCATCGACTGGGTGACCTGTTGCTTGTTCAGGGCATTGGTCAGTTCCTCCAAATTTTTAGAAACCTTTTGCGCGTTGGCGACGATCTCGGGAACCTGGTCACTGGAGTGGGACATTTGATCGATCATCTTTTCTATCTTGGTGCGGCTTGCGATGGTCAAGGCCAACAATTGGTCCGTCGCCTTGTTCATATTGTTAAAGGAGTGAAGAAAGCTTTCCTTGGCCACGGGGTCACCCATCATCTTCTCGAAAGATTCCATCACGTCCCCGAGTTCGCTGAAGGTCAAATCCAAGTTGTTCGAATCCTTCCCGATCAGCACATCATCCTTTCCGAGTTCCGGTCCGCTCCCCAGATCGGCCCCGATCTGAACATAACGGGAACCCAGGAGCCCGGCGCTATAAAGAGCGACTTGGGAATCTTTACGGAGTTTTAAATCCTTGTTGGTAATGAGAAGGTCCACCAGGGCCTTATTGTCTCCCAGGCGAATGTCCTTAACGATACCCACCTTGATGCCCCCGGCGTATTCCACCGGCGCGTTGATCTTCAAGTCCCCAGGAAATTAAAGGAAACCGTGACCACCCGACCACTGGTCCCGAACTGGAAATTGTTGACGAAAAGCAGGGCCACCATCAGGGCTAAAAGGGATGAGAGAGTCATCAACCCAACCTTGAACTCCAAAGTCCATTTATAGTTGTGGTTGAGGTCCGGCATAGGTCTTCCTTATTCCAGAGTTGAAAAACGCCTCTTCAACGAACCGGCATGGGCCCTTCCACGCTGCCGGTGACAAATTGGTGGATATAGAGATCCTGGCTTTGCACGGATTTCCTCCGGCGTGCCGGATCCCGATGATTTTCCCATCATATATCATGGCAATACGGTTAGCCACCTTGTAGGCGCTGTGCATATCGTGGGTGACCACCACCGATGTGACTCCCAGTTTTTTCTGCATTTCCACGATGAGGTCATTGATGGCCTCCGAGGAAACCGGATCCAGACCGGAGGTTGGTTCGTCGTAAAGAATGATCTCCGGGTCTACCGCGATGGCCCGCGCCAACCCCACCCTCTTACGCATGCCCCCCGATAACTGGGCCGGTTTCAAGTCCAACAAATCTTCTTTAAGGCCCACCAATTCCAGTTTCTTTTTGACCACCTCGACGGCCTGCAGCCACGGGCATTCGGAAATCCCTCAAAAGCCGGAAAGCTACGTTCTCGAAAACCGTCAGGGAATCGAAAAAGCCGCGTATTGGAAAACCACTCCCATCTTCTTGCGCAGTTCGTTGATCTCCGTTTCCTCGATTCGGGTGACCTCCTGTCCCTCCACCCAAACCTCACCGGCATCAGGCTTTAGAAGGCACGCGATATGCTTCAGGATGGTGCTTTTCCCAACCCCGGACCGCCCGATGATGACCAGGGTTTCTCCCTGTAAAACCTCCAGATTGATATCGTCCAATACCTTCCGGTCACCGAAAGCTTTTGGTGACGTTGAGGAGTTTGATAATTGTCTTTTTGACCGTCCATGGTTCCCCCTAAATGTGCAACGCTATTAAGATGGCGTTGAGGAAGTAATCCGAAATAAGAATGAGCATGAAGGAAAAAACCACAGCGTTCGTGGTAGCTTTGCCCACCCCTTCGGCCCCGTTGGTGGTAGCGAAACCCTGGCGGCAGGAAACAACCGCGATGATGGCCCCGAAAAACATGCCCTTGATGACCCCGCCCATAATGTCCCCCGTTTCCAGGGAGGTCCGGGTGCTTTCAATATAGACGGTGGAGGACGTGAATCTCATCGAGCAGATGAAAAGCCCGCCCATCCAACCGATGAGATCGGAAAAGATAATCAAGAGAGGCAGCATGAAGGTAAAGGCCAGGAACCGGGGAACCGCCAGGTACTTCACCGGGTTCGCGGCCAAGGTATAAAGCGCGTCGATCTGCTCGGTCACCTGCATGGTGCCAATTTCGGCCGCCACCGCCGACCCCATTCGGCCCGCGATCACCATGGCCGTCAAGACCGGGCCCAGTTCCCGGACCATGGAAATGGAAACCACCGAACCGATGAACTGGGAGACGCCCTTGATCTTGGTTTCCAGGGTATAGCCCGACTGCAGGGCCAGCACCATACCGGTGAAAAGCGCCGTATTGACCGCCACCGGAATGGATTCCACCCCGATTTTCACCATTTGTTCCAGGATCAATTTTCCGTCGAAGGGTTTTTTGAACATCCAACGGTTGATTCCAATCGTCAAAAAAACCATTTCACCCATGTCATGGATGAAAAAAGCGAGGAATTTTCCGAATCGTTCGATCCAATTATTGTTTTTCATGGCTTTCCTACTTAAGGTAAATCCTCGGCAATCGCTCCCCAACCGCGCAAAGCAACTCATAGGAAATCGTCCCGGCCCGTTCCGCCTGCTCCTCCACCGGTAAAAAAGCTTTTCCATCCCGGCCAAAAAACGTAGCCACGTCTCCCATCCTCACTCCGGAAACATGGGAAACATCCGCCATGGTCATATCCATGCAAACTGTTCCGATGACTGCGAAACCTTTTTACCTTTGATCAGGAAATGGCCCTTGTTCGACAAGCTGCGCAACAACCCATCTGCATAACCCATTCCCAGCGTTGCGACCTTGATTTTCTTTTTCGCCGTGAAGGTTCGACCATAACTAACCGTCTCTCCTTTTTCCAGGACCTTAGTATGGAGAACCCTTGTCTTCACCTGCATGACAGGCATCAGTTTTATCCGGTTTTTCATCCTGGGATTGGGATAAACCCCATAAAGGGCGATACCCGGCCTCACCCAGGTCCCTTTTGACTGGGGATAATAGGTAATCAGTGCCGCGCTATTAGCCACATGGGTGGCCGGGGCCATCCCTCGCTGGTTTATTTTTTCCAAAGCCTGTTGAAAAAGGGTGATTTGGCTCCAGGCGTATTTTGGATCGGACCAATCGGCTGTCGCCAAATGGGTATAGAGCGCTTGGATGCGAATTCCCCGCACCCCGCGAATAGCTTCTATTTCTTTGATAGCCTTGTCCACCTGGATTCCGACCCTTGCCATGCCGGTGTCGATTTTGACGTGAACGAGGACAGAACCCAACCCAAGTTTTCCAGCGGCTTTGGAGATTTCCTGGGCGCCTTTTAATGAACTAACTTGGGGAATGAGTTTATTTTTCAAAAGCGATGGAATTTCAGCGGGTAAAGTGGGGGTCAATACCAGAATCGGCACCTTGAATCCCATTTGGCGCAAAACCACCCCTTCCTGCACGAAAGCTACAGCCAAGAACCGGGCTCCCGCTTGTACCAGCGCCTGGGAAATGGGAACCAGACCATGACCATAAGCGTTGGCTTTGACCACCGGCAGGACATCCGACCCTTTTGCAAGTTTTTGAAGTTCCCGGAAATTATGTTTCAGGGCGCCGATGGAAACTTCGGCCCATGCCGGGGTTGGGGAAAGCATTGTTTTCATACGGATTTTATTGTAACAAAATTGCCGAAAATGGGGGCCGACTGTTACCGTTCCGAAACCCGCGAAGCCGACTCAAAGGAGGTATATTGGCGGCGGAAAATCACGTCAACGTTATCGGTAGGGCCGTTACGCTGTTTGGCGATCACTAATTCATACTTGAAATTCGGGTGGCCGTCCTCCGACTGGCCTTCACTCTCGCGGTGGATGAATACCACGACGTCGGCATCCTGTTCAATGGCCCCGGATTCCCGCAGATCGGACAAAACAGGCCGCTTTTCTTCCTGGCCCTTTTGGGGGCGGGACAATTGGGAAAGCACGATCACGGGAATATCCAGGTCCTTGGCGAGGGCTTTCAATTGACGGGAAATATAGGCGATTTCCTGTTCACGGTTGTCGGTGCGGATACCCGCCTGGATCAGTTGGAGATAGTCGATAATCAGCAGGCCGATCCCATGCTCCCGTTTCAACCGCCGGGCCTTTGCTTTCAAATCCAAAACTGACATCGAAGAGGTGTCATCAATAAATAGTTTGGCCTCGTAAAACTGGCCCGTGATATTGACCAGTCGACCCCGGTCCTGATCGCTCAAGTGTCCCGAACGGGCCTTCTGCAAATCAATTCGAGCCACTGAACAAAGCAAGCGCAAAGCCAGTTGTTTGGCCGTCATTTCAATGGAAAAGAATCCAACCGGTATCTTTTTCTTCAGCTGGTTGCTTCCCATACAGACATGCTGGGCGATATTCAAGGCCAAGCTCGTTTTTCCCATGGAGGGACGGGCCCCGACCACAATCATTTCCGACGGTTGCAATCCCGCGGTTAGTTCGTCCAAATCTAAAAAACCCGTGGGTACTCCCGTAATATGCATCTTCTGATCCGACAGGTTGTTGACGTATTCATAACTGTTCCCGATTAAGTCCTTGATGCTCGCGAAATCCTTTGCCTCTCGAAGCTCGGTGGCCTCGAAGATGCGATGCTCGGCATCGTCCAAAAGTTCCTTGATGGGGACTGAATCCTCGTAGGCATCGGCCACCACCTGGGTGGCGGCGGCGATGAGCTTGCGGGCCGCGGATTTCTCCTTGACGATTTGGGCGTAATACTCGGCGTTAGCGGCGGTGGGCACCCGCTCGATAAGGGTTGTCAAAGAGGAAACCCCGCCGATGGTGTCGAACTCGCCCATTCTTTTCAATTCATTGGTCAGGGTGATGATGTCCACCGGTTCCTTGCGGTCATCCAAAGCCACAATGGCCTGATAGAGTTTGCGATGAGCTTCCCGATAGAAGTCCTCCGATTTGCACAGCGGGATGACGATGCGGGTAGCCTCGGAGGAAACATCATTGCGCCCAGGACCGATTGTTCAGCTTCTAAATCTTGGGGTGGTACGCGGAACTCCGAATTATTGGGAAAAGGCGAGGGCGGATTACTTTTACGAGCGACTTCCATGGGCAGGATCTCCAAAAAAATTTATTAGGCGGGCATTCTATCGTTCCAATCCCGAATGCAAAGGATAAATTTTAAAAAAATAAAGAATTTAGTTTTACTCACAATCTGTCCACAAAATGAATTTACTTGTCCACAAAAGGCGTCGGAAAAAAATTTATTTTTGGTATAACCTCTGAATTGTTTTCGAACCTTTTTCTTCTCTGGAATCGGCTCGGGGTTGATTGGAAGTTCAAAAATGGAACGTGGAAAAGAGCTGGCGTTTTATCAACCGCGAATAAGGTATACACCCGTATACTATCCGATTTTACAAAGGTTTTCAATTGTTCAAAAGGTTTTGAATTAAAAGAATTGGAGGGTAATCGTGGAAATATCGAAATTTACTGCTGTTTCACCACTTCAATATTAACCATGGCCATGACTTCGGAATGAAGCTTGATCTTCGCTTCGTGTTTTCCAACCAGTCGGATAGGCTCGTCCAGAACGACCTGTCTCTTGTCGATCTCATACCCTTTTTGTTTCAAGGCCTCAGCCACTTCGGTGGAGGTGATTGAGCCAAAAAGCCTTCCCTCGTCTCCGGCCTTATGACGCAACGTGATCGTGATCCCTTTAATTTCGCGCCCAAAGCCTGAGCGTCTTCTTTTTCTTTCGCTTTGCGGCGGTCACCGGCCTTTTTTTCCTCTTCGTACTGCTTCATCGTGCCGCCGGTAGCCTCAATAGCCAAGCCGTTGGGAATGAGGAAATTGCGGGCATAGCCTTCCTTGACGTCTAATAGCTCGCCCTTCTTACCGATCTTGGGAACGTCGCTTTTTAGCAAGACTTTCATAAGCTCCTCGCCTCCTAATTCTTGTCGGTCACGCCGTTGCGCTCGGGTTGGCGTGTTTTAAGTTTTCGGAAGTCAAACCAAATGTCCAAAACACCCAAGGCGCAAACCGTATCCAGCGGCAGTTGCACCAATATGAGATAGCTCAAGACCCGAACCGTAGCGGGCAGTCGCCACTTGTGGAGAAAAAAGGAAACAATACTGAATCCTCCCAAAACGTAAACCACTGAAAAGAAAACCAACAGATTGCTTCCCAGGATATCGAGCCATATTTTCTCGCCAGCCACTATTTTGAGAATCCCGGCAACGATCAAGCCAAAAACCAGGGGTTCGGGAATCACCCATTCCTGGAATGCCATGGCTTTGGGCACCCGGGTTGTCAACTCGGGCAAGGACGAAAGAAACCAGGTAATAAGCCAAAAGTCCGAAAACCAGGCACCCTGAAACAACCCACGAAGGAAGGAGATCATAAAAATATTTTTTGTAGTCGTCCTTGAACCCCTCCAGCTTATCCAGGGGCGCGCCCATCTTGACGGCAGTTTGGGTATCTTCCTGCCACTCATCCTCGAAATGCTTATCGGTGAAATACTGCCGGAAGGAAACGAGGGCATTCTCTTTTGGGTCGGGGCGGTTGAGGATAGCTACCGCCAAGGCCATTAAAACCATTGCGGAAGCGCCCGTCAAAACCACCTGCCGGGGCTTGAAACTCCGCAACAGGGCCCAAGCGGAAGCCAGGCTGGTGAAAAGGAAGAAAAAAACCGCCAAGACGAATTGAACCACGAGGACGAACAGCGCTTCCAAGGGACCCCCTTAGTTCAAGCGTTGGCGAACGGAAGTAAGGCGATATTGCGGGCGCGCTTGATGGCCGTCGTTAGTTCGCGTTGATGACTGGCGCAAGTACCCGTCATGCGGCTTGGAACAATCTTCCCGCGCTCACTGACGAAGGTACGGATGCGGTTGAAATCCTTGTAGTCAATCGCGACAACTTTTTCCTGGCAAAAGCGGCAGGATTTGCGGCGCGGACGGCGGAAACGGCCTCCACCACCCTCACGACCTTCGCCACGGGGACGACCCTCGCCCCGGGGACCTTCACTTCGGGGACCTTTGAATTCAGGTGCTTTTTCCATTTTCTACTCTCCTTATAATTTTGTGATTCAGGGTTAATAACTAATTTTCAAAAGGGAATATCTTCTTCACTGCCGGAAACAGCGGGCCCTTGGACCACGCCCTCTTCCTCCACCGCCTCATGGCTGCCCGTCTCGCTCCCCGCGCCTTTGCCACGGTTGAGGAATTGAATACGGTCCGCCACGACTTCCAGGACGGTTCGCTTTTGTTTGTCCTCGGTTTCCCAGCTTTTGCTTTGAAGCCGGCCCTCGACGAAAATGGGATCACCTTTCTTTTTAAGCTCTCCCACCGTCTCGGCAAGTTTGTTCCAAACCACTACCGTGACATAGCAGACATCTTCTTTCTTCTCTCCGGTCTTGGATTGGTAGACCCGGTTGATCGCCATCCGAAGGTTGGCTACGGGGGCTCCACCGGCTGTGTAACGCAGTTCCGGATCTTTCGTGAGGTTTCCCATCAGGATCACTCGATTAAAATTCGCCATGTTTTTCTCCTGATTCTAAACCGTTAAGGGTTCGTCGGCGCGGGTGAAGGGGCTACGGGAGCGGCGGAAACTTCAGGGGCCTTGGGCGCCGGAGCGGAAGCCGGGTTTGTTGGAGCCGAAGTGGAATGACTGTGGGACGAGCCGGGGTGGCGCTGACTGCTTGGACGGTGGGAAGAAGATCCTTCCGTGGTACTCGTCTTCACGCGGGGCGGTTTCACCTTGGCTTTGAGATGACTGATGGTGTCTTTGACAACGGAAAACTTGATGACTTTTTCCAACAGGCGAAGGTTACGCGTGACTTCCGCGATGGCCTCAGTGGAAATGGAAAGATGAAAGAAAACGTAATGCCCTTCACGGTGCTTTTTCACCATGTAGGCCAAACGGCGTTTTCCCCAATCATCCTTCTTCAAGACGGTTCCCTTGAAATCGGTGACAATTTGCTCAACCTTCGTGGAAACAGCAGTCATTTCCTCGGCGGTCGCGTTGGGATCCAGAATGTAGATGACGTCATACTTCAAAAGATTCGACATGGACAAACCTCCTTTTGGATTCCTCATCAAAGATAAGGATAGTCCCCCTTCTCTTGCCCAGGGGAACAAGGTTCCTGCGAGGAGCTTGACGCTCATGGCGGGAACAAACCTTAAGGCCTAAACCTTAAGGGAGGTGAAGTATAGGCCCGGTGGCCTTTTGAATGCAATATGAAAAAATGGGGTTTTAGGCTGGTTTGGCCCTTTCCAATGTTTTTCGACGCCAGGGGAAAAAAGGCAGTCGGGGATCATGAATCACCACTGTTCCGGCAATGAAATCATGGATGGCCCGCTTTTTCTTGTTCAAGAGCAAGACGATGAACTCACTTAGAACGAAAGCCTGGGTAGCCCAGCCGATATAAACCACAATTTCGGGTACAAACTTATTCAATAAATCGGCTCTTTTGCCGAAATCGGTGGCCGAAAATTCCACCGATGAAACCATGGTGACCGCCTTCATTTCCAAGACCAAGACGGTTAAGGTCAAAAGGGTCTCCACTGAATTTCGCAAAAAAGCGTTTAACAAGGTTGGAGAAGAACCGTCCACCTTGACGACCTTAATCTTAGCCGCCATTTTTCCCGGCGTCTGGCCCCAAAGCGCCACGCAGCCAATATGATAAAAACGATAAAAAAAGAAACCCACAATCGTAATAGCCCAAAAACTGGTTAAAGAGAAGTTTCGAAACAAAAGGAAAAGTCGAGCCGCTGACCAAATGATTCCTTTATCAATCACGGAAGAAAAAACGCGGGGTATAAAGCCGGCGTAAATGCAAAACCGGCATCTATCACAGTTGGGGCCGGCGGATATTTCCCGGCATCGCGGACATGCCCACTCACTTCGATCTGAAAAGATTCGCTCTTGCACGAAATAACCTTACTTCCCCCGCTCAAGCCGTAAAGTTTCCGGCACCGCGTCGGCTACATTCGAAGGCCCCCAAAACTGGATCGGCCCGGGACTACGGAAGTCGTCATTTTCCGCCCATTGTTTACGCAAGGCGGCGAAGTTCTGGAAAGGTTTGTCTTTCAGGTCCACTAGGGCCTTTTGAATGACCGGTTTTTCATGCCCGTGCCGGCGCTCCATATTCATCATCATCGTCAAGGGAACTCCACCCGATTTCCATTGAGAGGCGGGTTTCAGAAGGTCCCGTACGCCGGATAAATAACCCGTCAGCCCGGAGCCTACCAGGTAAGAAGCGGTGAAGCCCAGGGAATAACAATAATCCGCGTCAAAGTTGGAGGGATCGGCGCAACGGCCCTCATATCCGAAAAAGTGGCCTTGCCCCGAAAACTTTCCATGGTACTTCCCTTCTTTTTTCCACTGTTTCAGTTTGAGATCGACCGCCTCGATCAAAAGCTTTTCCGTCTCGATTTTCGAGACCTGCACGTTTCCATGAGGATCCCGGTCGGCCAAAAGCTGGAATTGAATGGAAGGAGGCAGGGATTCAAACGCGCTCTTCGAATCGGAACCCAATTTATAACGAACAAAAGATGTTTTTTCCTCGGCCGTTTCCAGTTTCTCGAATTCCGCGTTATGGGCTAACAACTCGTTTAATTCCCCAATAAGTTTTTTCATCTCGGGGATGAACTCCAGAAGACCCTCAGGAACAACGACAACGCCGTAATTCTTCTTTTTCGCCGCCCGACCCGCCACAATTTCCGCGACTTGTAAGGTGATTTGCCCAAGGGTCCATTGGTTGGCCGCCACTTCCTCCGATATGAGACAGATATTCGGATGCGCCTTGAGGGCCACTTCCAGGGCAATATGACTGGCGGATCGCCCCATGACCTTGATGAAGTGCCAGTATTTCTTTGCCGAAAGACAGTCCCGGCCTACGTTACCCACCAACTCCGAATAAACCTTGGTGGCGGTGTCAAAGCCGAAACTGACTTCGATCTGTTCGTTCTTCAAGTCTCCATCAATCGTTTTGGGGCAGCCAATCACCCGCAAGGGAACCTGGTGGGACTTGAAGTACTCGGCCAAAACCGCCGCGTTTGTATTGGAATCATCTCCCCCCACTACCACGAGTGCCGTTATGCCCGCAGAAACAAGGTTCTTTTGGACAACCTGGAATTGTTCTTCCGTTTCCAGCTTGGTTCGGCCGGAACCCAGGATGTCAAACCCACCCGTGTTGCGATAGCTCGCCAACAGTTTGCCAGTGATTTCCAGCTTTTTATTCTCAACCAAACCCGAAGGCCCCCCCAAATAACCAGTCAAAGTATTTTTGGGATTTAGTTTTTTAAGTCCGTCAAAAAGTCCAGCCACCACATTGTGGCCTCCAGGAGCCTGACCACCGGAAAGGACCAAGGCTACTTTGCATTGCTTCTTGAGGATCGCGACTCCTTTGCCGGAGACAAAAGAGATTTCCGGCTGGCCGTAGGTGCTGGGGAAAAGCTCCTGAATGGCCGCTTGGTCGCTGATGGATCGGGTTGATTTACCCGTCTTAGCGGCAACTTTTGAAGGACTACCCATTAAGACTTTTGGAAGTTTTGGTTTATAGGTAACGCGGGCAGCTTGTAATGGCGAAACATTAGACTTCATCGAACCCTCCGGGGAAAAGGAAGTTAAACGGGCGGTATTATAAAGCGACTGTGTTTTGAGGGCATGGCCAAAATCAATTATTTAGGGTTGGTTTAACGGGGAAAAGCTTCCTTTATTCCACCGTCCACCGGAAACATGGCGCCGGTAGTCTTGGCGGCCCGATCAGAGGCGAGGAACAAAACGGCTTCGGCCACATCCTCGGATTTCACCTGGGTTTTAAGAAGATTACGCTGGACGTAAAACTGCTTGAGTTCATCGATGGAAACACCATGGGCCTTGGCCCTCTGGCGGCTAACCGATTCCCAAAGTTTCGAACCCTCGAAAACGGCGTCAGGGTTCACGATATTCACCCGGATGCCGTCTTTCCCGTGTTCCATAGCCAGGATACGGGCAACCTGGACCGAAGCGGCTTTCGCGGCGCTATAGGCGGCGAAATCATTACCCGGTGCCATCACATTTTTGGTGGCGTTGAGAATAAAAGAACCACCCAAACCCTGCCGGGTTAGAACCCTTGCCGTTTCCCGGGCCACCAGGAAATGTCCCGTGGCATTAACCTTCAGGCTTATCTCCCAATCCGGAAGGGTTAATTCCTTGATGGGCGAACTCTTGGCAATACCCGCGTTGGAAAAAACGATGTCCAATCCACCAAAAGCCAGAAGACACTTTTCGAAAGCCGTCTGAACGCTTTTTTCGTCGCCCACGTCCAGCCCACAGCCCTCGGCAGCATGATCCCCATACTTTTGGCAGATGGCCCGAACCGTTTCAAGCGTGCCTGGGACGTTCAAATCCGTCAAAAAAACCTGGGCCCCTTCGCGGGCAAAAGCGAAGGCCGTGGCCCGGCCAATGCCGCTGGCCCCGCCGGTGACCAGCACGATGCGCCTGGAAAACTCCTTTTCTTTGGGCAATAGGGTCAGTTTGTAATTTTCCAGGGGCCAATACTCGAAACGATGGATTTCTTTCTCGTTAATGGACTCAAACCGGTTGATGGCAAAGGCGTTTTGAATCACCCGCAGATTATGACGATAAAGATCCTGGACAATCTTGGCCGCTTGCCAGTTTTTACCCGTGGTCAACATTCCCAAACCAGGAATGAGGATGATCCTGGGATTGGGATCCAACGGTGTCAATGGACCCTCTTTGTAGCGGTTGAAGTAACGGACGTAATTCTTCTCATATAGAAGAAGATCTTTTTTCAACTGTAAGGCCAATTTCGAGGGATCCGCGGAAGGCTTTTTAATAAACAGGGGCCTGGGTTTGATGTGCATCAAATGATCCGGCGTCATGGGACCTAATTGGGAAGCCTTGGCGACTCCGGGTCGGCCGATAAAGTCCAAAACCTCGGCGGAATCATCCCAAAGAAGGATCATTCTCTGGTTTTTGCTGACAACCCCTCGGATCACGGGGAGCAATTCAACCACTCTTTTTTGACGGTCCAAAAGCGGAACCGGCCTCACCGTGATCCGACCCAGGGGGAAAGGCCTTTTACGTTTGGCGGCCAGGATAAATTTTTCGGCTTTTGTGCAAAAACCGATGGTTCTTTCGTAAGCTTCTTGGGCAGTTTTTCCCCAGGTAATTAACCCATGCTTGTCCAGGATGACGCCTTTCAAACTCAACCGGGACTGGGCGATGGCCGCCACCCACTTGGAAAGAGTGAACCCGGGACGGGTATAGGATACGAGGGCCAGTTCCTCCCCGAACAATTTGGCGATCAAGGCCTTGCTGTTGGGCGTGTCAGTCAGGGAAGTAATCGCGTCGGCGTGGGAGTGGTACACATGGTCGTGGGGCACAAAAGCGTGAAGCAGGGTTTCAATGGAAGGCCGGGGCTGGTTACCGCCCATCATGGTCTGACCCAGGTACTCCACCATTTCCTCGTCCGTCATGGATTCGCGCTTTTCCAAGAGCAGGAGTTCTTCTAAGCGCAGGCGGGTGAAATGCTTCTGTTCAATGGTGCGCATGTCCGAACCGGAACCCTTGATATACATCACCTGGGTTTCCAGGCCCTGGTGATCCGGCTCCACGCACTTGATAGAGCTGTTCCCCCCGCCCCAAACCACTAATTCGGGGTTGGCTCCAATAAGGCGGCTGGTATAAGCGAGCAAGTCCACGCCCGAGAATTTTTTCGATTCTTTGTTCGACCAAAGGTTTTTCATAGCCCTATTACTATAACCTCAAACTTTTCCATGGAAATCATTTTAAATAACGGCAAACTTGTTGAAAGGATTGCAGCCCAGCCGTGGCGCCCAGTTTGGAAACGGCACAGGCCCCTGCAGCGTTCCCCAATCTAAGACATTCCTCCAAGCCCCGTTTGAGGGATAAGCCTTTGATAAAACCCGCGCAAAAACAATCCCCGGCGCCGGTCGTGTCGACGACATTTGTCTTAAATGCCCGAACCCGGGCGCTTTGTTGGTTTCGGGTCAAGAAATAAGAGCCCCTCTCTCCCATTTTCACAACGACACATTTGCAGCCCATTTGGATAAAAACCTTGGCGGCCTTGACCGGGTTGGTATAACCCAAGAGCATCTTCACTTCCCTCTGACTGGGCACGAAATAATCCAAGTAAGGCAGGCAGGGCTTCAGGACCTTCATCCATCGGCCCTTCAGGTCCCAGGCTGTATCCAAAGAAGTGGTCAATTTCTCCTGCTGGGCCTCCCTGAGAATCCTGGCCATTGGAGCGCCGTCCAAGGCCGGAAATAAAAAATACCCGCCTATGTGCAAATGATTAAAAGTGAAAAGGCGGGAAATTTTTAAATCGCTTCGATGAATATGGTCATTGGCCGCGACCGAATGAAGAAAAGAACGCCGGGCCTTGGAATCCACCAGCACCACTGTGGCCGAAGTCGAAACCCGAGGGTCTCTTACCATACCGGAAGTATTCACCCCCGACCGATTAAGCTCTTCCAGGGCAAACTGACTGAAATGGTCCCGCCCCACCTTGCCCCAAAGAGAGGTCTTGACTCCCAGACGGCTCAAGGCCACCGAAGTGTTGGAAGCGCACCCACCCAGTGCCAACTCCACATGTTTGACCGAAAGCAGACCCCCGGACGGGGGTAATTTATCCACTGGTTTTACTAGCACGTCTACCAGGACGTTGCCCAAGCACAAGGCACGGAATGGTTTTCGCTCCAACATGGTCAAACTTTATCCTTGGCTTTAGATCGGCAAAAGTAAACGGGTTATATCAAACTAGCTTTTAGATTCTTTCTCAAGTTAAATAACCCTTCTCAAAATTTTTGTTTTAATTTAAATGGAGGAAAGCATGTTCAAGTTTTACCAATACCCCAAATGTTCGACCTGCCGGAACGCCCAAAAGTGGCTGGAAAAGCGGCACAAGGACTTCCAGGCCGCTGATATCACCTTGACCCCGCCGGACAAGACCGAATTAAAGGAAATATTGAAATTGAGCGGCAAAAAAATAACCGATCTCCTCAATAAAAGCGGTGAGCAATACCGCTTGCTGAACATGAAGGAGAAGGTGAAAGGCATGACGGAAGAACAAATATTGGAACTGCTCTCAAAAAACGGTCGACTCATCAAGCGTCCCTTGATTATGGAGGGCGAAAAAGCCACGATCGGCTTCAAGGAAGAAGAATTCAACAAAATTTGGAAGTGACGGGAATTTTTAATGAAAGGCGCGAAGAGACACCTTTGCCACAGGTGATTTCCACCCATTCCCGGGCAAACAAAAGCTTGCTTATTCATTACCGATTTTGTATTAGTAGTGGCTCATTTAAGGGCCTTTTACCACGCTGAATCGTGTTTCAAACTCCAACGAAGGATGGGACCATGAATATTTCCGATATCGAAAAACACTTAGGAAGCCAGGCAAAGGATTTACTGGGCTATAAGTGTAAGGGAATCTCCAAGGATTCGCTTCATATTCCCGATGGCAACTGGGTTGACCGCATTTTCACCCAATCGGACCGTAACAACCGCGTCCTTTCCAGTTTGAATTGGCTCTACAACGCAGGCCGCTTAGCGGGTACCGGCTACCTCTCCATCTTGCCAGTGGATCAAGGCATCGAACACTCCGCGGGGGCTTCATTTGCCAAGAATCCGATTTACTTTGACGCCGAAAATATCATTAAGCTTGCCTTGGCGGGCGGATGTAATGCGGTGGCTTCAACGCTGGGAGTTCTGGGCATCATGTCTCGTAAATACGCCCACAAAATTCCCTTTTTGGTCAAGCTTAACCATAACGAACTATTAACCTATCCCAACAAGGCCTCCCAGTTCTACTTCGGCTCGGTCAAGCAAGCCTATGACATGGGTGCCGCGGGTATCGGAGCCACCGTATACTTCGGAAGCGAGAACTCCCAAAAAGAAATAGAGGAAACCACCAAGGCTTTTCAACAAGCCCACGAATATGGAATGTTCACGGTTCTCTGGTGCTACGTGCGCAATAAGGCTTTCAAGACCAAAGAAAAAGACTTCCACGTATCCGCCGACTTGACGGGCCAGGCAAATCACTTGGGGGTCACTATTGAAGCCGACATCATCAAGCAAAAACTGCCGGAGAATAACGGCGGGTTTGCCTATCTGAACCAGGAATCTTCCTATGGAAAGTTTGACAAGCGCATGTACGACACGCTCTGTCCCGACCACCCGATTGAATGGACCCGTTGGCAGGTGGCCAACTGTTACATGGGCCGGGCCGGATTGATCAATTCAGGCGGCGCTTCGGGCGAGAACGACTTTGCCGAAGCGGTCAAAACCGCGGTTGTCAACAAGCGCGCGGGTGGCATGGGTCTGATTTCAGGCCGCAAAGCTTTCCAACGCCCGATGGAAGAAGGGGCCAAACTCCTGAACACCATCCAGGATGTCTACCTTTGTAAAGACGTCACGATCGCCTAAAAATCCGCTTTAAAAACAAAAACCCCTGGTTCCACTTTGGAGTCAGGGGTTTTTATTTGAATGCCCTTTTATTTCAACAACTTCCCCGTCTTGACGTCCACTAAACATTCAGAACTATCTTCGAAATTAATCTCCAACTGACCTCCCGGATTCAACAACATAAAGGAAATATGGCTTCGGCCTCCATTCCCATCACTGGGGGAGGGGATCTTTTTTTCCCAAAGCAGTTGCCCAGTTGGCACGTCAAAAACTCTTACCTTTTGGTGGCCATAGCTGACTGATTCGTCCGCCTCAATCAGGAAATTGCCCTGAAGAATGGGTTCAACTTGAGTGGAGTCAGGATCTTCGGGGCTTTTCTCCTCCTCTACCCGTTTGAAATCCGCCACTTGAAGAAGGTCCCCGGTTCGGCGCTCTAAAACAAACCATTCCCCTCTTTCGTTTTTCAGAATCAGCCGGTTGGGTTTATCCAGGTACATTTCACAAATAAAAACATCTTGCACATCTTTTTCGACAGTTGGATCCAACTGTACTTTATAGAGGTATTTCTCCCACAATTTTTCGCCCGTGACTTTCAGATAAGCCTCTACATGTCCTCCTTTATAGACATTATTCTTATCCGGCTGACTGTTTTCCCTTAAAACGAAGCGGTATATACCATCGTCCACGGGAGGGATAAAAGGAGGAGGTTCGCGCTTGGCCCATGCGATACCCAAGGATATCCAACAAAAAAACACCAAAAGGAACTTGCGCATGTGAAAAAACCTCCAGTTGCGGGTTGTTTCGAACATAGTTTACTCAGACAGGACAATATAATGCACAAAGAAGCTATTTTAGGAAATGGTTATAACGCCGGAAGAATCCTAGTGTCGGACCAGCAACTTGAAAGTCTGTTGGCCCGCCCAATGGCCATTGGTATCAGCTAGGCCCACTACCGCAATATAGATTCCGCTGGCGGTTCGGTTTGGGGTCCATTGGACCTGGCTGGTTCCTGTAACCCCGGTGATATTCGCCACCAATTCACCTGCCATATCGTAAATTTTAACTTCCAGGGTCAACCCGGGTGTCCCGGTTATGAACGTGATCGTCGGATGATCCGCGTCAGCTTCATTCGGGGCAGCCGTTACTACTCCCGCGGCCCAATGGTTTCCCTGTTGTAATACGCTCACCGTTTTCGTCATAACGGATTCTCCTCCCGCACCGTTAAAGACTGTCATCTCAACAAAGTAAACCCCGTTGGTCACCACAGAACCTGAATCATTTAGCCCATTCCAAGTCGCCAAAAGAGTACCCAGGTTACTGGTGATTTGGACCTGACTGGGTGTCCCGGGAGAAGATGAGCCAGGTACGATCGTGGCAGCCGAAAGACTGAATCCTGAAATCGAACTATTATTAGGGTCGTCCATATAGGCGAATAAGTGCCGCACGATTTCCCCCGCCTCATTGTAGATATTAACGTTCACTTGCGCGATAGACCGGCTAACCACGGCTTCTTGTGTAACGCTTTGGATGACGCCAGAAGAATCGGTGCTGTCCACACTGATATGGTAAACGCCGTTGGTAGCCGGGGTCCCGTTGTTGGTCGTTCCATCCCAAGTTCCAATAAGATAACTTCCGTCGTAAATCTGCACCTGCCCTTCCAGACTAGTGATGGTTGCGGGGGCGAGTTGGATGTTTAGAATCGGCTGGGACATTTGTGTGACCAGAATGGTCTTCACGACCTCTCCCGCTTCATTGTAGACGTTCACCTGGATTGTATATTGCCCAGCCACTGTCACATTCGCAACCGCGGTAACGGGCCCCCCTCCCAAATAGGTGACCCAGGCTTTGTTGACTAACACAGTGCCTCCCGCCACGAAATTATTTATTTGAGCCGAATAAAACAAGTCGTAAGTACCCGGACTTAAGTTGGGAAGGTTCCATGTCAAAAGAGATCCAGTTGGAGGAAGGGTGGTGGTCCCGGGCGGGTCTGATCCGTAACTATTAAAGGTGACGTTTGCAGGCAATGTATCCACGACGACTGGGTTAAATGCCGTACTGCCGGTTACGTTCAAGGTAATGTCGTAGTTAATAATATCACCCGAGGAGGCGGTGGTTTCCGAAGCCTTCTTTTGGATGGCCACTTCGGCCACTGGGGTGGGCGTGGAAGTAAATGTGTTGGTGGGCGTCGCCGTGGCGCTTGGAGTGGGGCTTTTGGTGGGTGTGGAAGTATCGGTGGAAGTCGGGGTTAGTGTGGCGGTATTTGTGGGGGTTGGGGTGAAAGTCTGGGTTGGGGTCATAGTCGGAGTAAAGGTACTAGTGTAGGTGAAAGTGTTTGTAGGACTATTGGTTGACGTTGAGGTATCCGTGAGGGTGGGGGTGTTGGTTAAGGTAAATGTCGGAGTCGAGGTAAAAGTATAAGTCGGGGTTAGGGTATTTGTGGGTGTGAAGGTTTCAGTCATTGTAAATGTGGGGGTTGGGGTATTCGTAACGGTAAAAGTATCAGTTGCTGTGGGCGTGTCGGTAACGGTGAAGGTCGGGGTCAAAGTGTAAGTAAAAGTTGGGGTCACGGTGTTGGTAGGTGTAGCGCTTGGTGTAGCGGTAAAGGTATTGGTGGGGCTATTAGTCGGGGTAGGTGTTTCCGTTAAAGTGGGGGTGTAAGTTGGGGTCATACTGGGAGTGTTTGTGGGGGTATTCGTAAATGTGGAACTGGGGGTGTTGGTGTCCGTATTGGTCGGGGTATTGCTAGGCGTAGGCGTATCGGTGTTCGTCGCCGTAAAAACAAAAGTATCAGTCGGCGTGAGCGTGGGCGTATAAGTAGGGGTAGAGGTTGGAGTATTGGTTGGTGTATTGGTAGCCGTCCAAGTAGGGGTGTTGGTATCCGTCAGGGTCGGTGTATTCGTGGAAGTCGGGGTGGGCGTGTTGGTCGGGGTGTTGGTCGGGGTAGGTGAGGGGGTATTCGTATCAGTGTTGGTTGGAGTATTGGTTGTCGTAATGGTAGCGGTAAAAGTCGCTGTATTCGTTGGAGTGGGTGTGGGTGTATTCGTCGCTGTGTTGGTTGTGGTATTGGTGGGAGTTTTGGTATCGGTATTGGTTGGTGTAAAAGTCGGGGTCAAGGTAGCGGTATTGGTCGGCGTATTGGTGGGCGTGGGTGTAAAGCTACAAGTGGCTACGGAAGCCGTCACGGCATTGGATATTACGGTACTGACTCCGGAGGCCTGGATGTCTGAACTGTTGACGAGAGCCCCGGTTGAAGTGCAGTCTACCGAACCCCACCAGGAAATGGCTCCACTAGGTCCATTATAGAGTGTGCCAGGAAAACTCCAACTCAAGGGTGGACCCTGAGAAAATGTCACCGTGGCGGCAGGCGTCGCGACTACCGTTGCCACCGAGTTACCCAGGTATGCCACTCCCGTTGGAACTGTGTCCGAAACCTGCATGTTGACAGCGGGATCGGGACCAAAAAGGGTTAAATCAGAATAATAATCGACATTGGCCGACCCGTCCGCCTGCCATCCTATTTGATAGGGACCACAAGGAAGAGGACTGGTATCCGTGTAACAAAAGGTCCAACTGGCGGGTTGGGTGCTACCGGTCGGCCACACGGACGCGCAGATGATAATATCAGTTCCATTATAGGTAATCTGGGCTTCAGCCGTGTACCACACACCGGCGGTAATGGTGGTGCCGATTTGGTTATCCAAAAGAGTTACCGGATCGGTCACCGTTCCGGTGATGTTTTTCTGAAGGAAAAAATTGCCCGGGTAGGGGTCGAGGGATATTCCCAACATATAAGCGTTAGTCCCGGCCTCCCCGATAACCATCGTCGCGTCCGCTCCCTCAGGGTCGCCGACCGGAATATAATAATTCCCTTCGACCGTATAACCCGTACAAATATTAACGGTCGGTCCATTTCTCAACAATGTCCCCCAAGTATTACAGGTCGTACTTTGGGAGTCCCCCAGACAGGCTTGAGCCACGATGTAGTGGTTGCCTACAGGATCGGATGCCACTGTAAAGGAAACCCCCCCAGAGGTCGTATAAGGGGTGCCATCGAAGCCTTCAATACCGTCGCCGCTTGTTCCAACCCCATCGTTGTCATAAGAATCAAATAATTGAAGGCTCTGACCCTTGTGGCTGTAAGTGAGGGTGTAGGTAATATTTTGCCCAGGAAGAAGTGAGGTGGAAGATTCGCTTTTGGCGATCGTAAAACCAGGGCCAACTGTCGCAGAGGCAGTGTTGGTGGAAATGGGCGTGGTGAAATCACTCGATGTCAGGGAAGCGGTATTAGAAATGGCCGTGCCCGAAACGGGCGCGGAGGCCCCCGAATTGACCCTTACCAGCATCCAAACTTCTCCCGTGGTCTGAGTGGTGGCGGCCCCAAGAGACCAAGTTACTCCGCTTCCCGCTGCTGCTCCGGAAACGGCACCGCTTTCTATCGCTGGGGGCCCCGTTGAAACCAGGGTTGTGTTGGGGGGAACCGTATCGGTAATCTGAAAGTCGTTGGTATTGACGAAGGAATAATCAATGCTGAACAGCAAAAGATCTCCCGGATTCACCGTGGTACTACTTTCTTCAACGCTTTTTACCGCGGAAATCGCGGGAGCCGGCAGGGGAATCGTCACGGGGATTGAAACAGAATTAAGGGGAGCGGCGCCACAACGCAGATCAGTATATCCCCCCGCCGCCACAATAACGTTGTAAGTCCCTCCCACGGTCACATTGCTTGGAACGGTCAAAGTCCAGGTGACTGAGTGACTTGTGCAGGTCGCACCAGCGTTAAGAATGCCATCGTACCAACCGATATCGCATCCCTCACTGGCTCCGCAAGGATTGGAATCGTCTTCGTTTTGTCCATTTAAATCCACCAGAAATATTTGTCCCGACGTCGGGCAAGCCTGAATGGTCGTGGCGTTGCTGTTCAACTCTACGATGAATTCGGTTCCATCTCCCCCATTGACCGTACTGCAATAAGTGGCAGTGACCGTTATGGAAGAACCGGGAGGCGGATTCACAGGTGAAACCGTAATGCAAAGATTGGAAACATTAGAAGTGTTGGTGTTGCAGGTTTGAGAAAAAACAGGAAGAACATTTAAAAAAATAAGAAAGGCGAAAACTTCAGGCCATTTGGATTTTAAACCGGTTACATAGGAAGAATGATGGAAATAGGCAAGGAAGGTGGGTTTAAAATTCAAACCCATCGGCTCACCGGAATTTTAAAAACTAAATTCCCGGCCATGAGTCTTTTAGATTTCATGAGTCCTAAACGGGAGTCACCCCGGTTATTACTAAAAATGTTTTAAGTGTAAAATACCGAAAAGGAAACTTTCAGATTCCCTTCCAGGTTTGGGCACAAGCACACTACACCCGCCTAACCATTTAAACGGATTGAACCATCTATGTTCAATGCCAATCCTACATTTATAGGGAAAACCGTTTTACAAGGGAATTTAAACTTTAAAATTCATTTGAGGAGGCACCAGAGAAGGAGCTTTAACGCATCAGCACACATCGTTTTATTCAACCACCCTTGTACGGCTGTAAAAGCGATGGCCGTGTTGAAACAAAAGTCCCATTCAAACTTAATTAAATAAAAACATTGAACATCTTTTTTGATTTTGTGAATAAAACAAAAAATCCAATCACCAATGATATCAAGCTAATAAACAAACCAAGCCGGAAAGAAGCCGGTTCATATCTGAAATCCACCTTATTCTCCCCTTCTTCATTAAGCGGCACGGCCATAAACAACCCATCGGCCCGGAATATGGTTTTCGGAATTCCGTTCACCCAGGCGTGCCATCCGGGTGCGAAGCTTTCGTCGAAAACCAGGAATCCAGCCTTGTCAGCCCTCAACGTAAATTGAATCTGACAGGGGGATGGACGGGAAATCTCAAGCGTCGTTCCCATTTGA
>CAWJKT010000019.1:0-36853 GCA_963843375.1 uncultured Pseudomonadota bacterium | reverse complement strand
ATCGTCATGGTGATTTTCACGGGGTCCATGTTTTTGGCTTTGATCATCAAGAAGGAAATGGTGCCCTCCACGGATCAGAGCGTTTTCATGATCAATCTGCAGCTTCCGGTGGATTATTCCATTTTCCGAACCGACGGAGTCGTCAAGCAATGCGAAGCCCTTCTCAAGGGGCGGGGGGAAATCCAAAACCTCTACGCGGCCATCGGGGGTTTTGGGGCCACATCCTCCAATACAGCCTTGCTGTTCACCACAATGAAGGACCCGGGGAAAAGGCCGGTAGCCACCTGGGCGGAAAAATTCCATCCCTCCGGGCCCCTGGGTTTCCTCATCAGCCTTTTTGATCATTTTAAAAAGCCGCGGCTGACCCAGGCGGAATTCATGGAGGTCTGCCGTAAGGCGCTTACAAAGGTTTCCCCCGACCTTCAGGTCTTCCTGGTGGACCTTTCCAAGCGCGGCCTGTCGACGGGGAAGGGTTATGATGTGGAATTCATCGTGACCGGGCCGGATTGGGACAAACTGGCGGGCTATTCGGAGCAGATCGAAAAGCAAATGAAGGCTAGCCCCCTGCTGGCTGACGTAAACAACAATTACCTGTCCGGCCTGCCTGAAATCCAGGTGGTTCCCGACAGGTTCAAGGCCGCTGAGAGAGGGGTGAATATTGCGGATTTGGGAACTGTTCTCGGCGTCCTGATCGGCGGCTACACTTTCGAGTCGGTTTATTACCATGAGTCGGGCCATGACAATGACATTTTCATCCGAATGCCGCAAGATCAGCGACTGAAACCGGACGACCTGAAGAAGGTCTACACACGAAACAACCGCGGCGAATTGGTCGCTATAGCGGATGTGACCACCATCACGCAGGCACCCGCCCTCCAGCAGATCACTCGGGACAACCGCATGAGGGCCATCTACTTCCTGGCTAATGCCTCCACGAAGGCTACCGGGCAGGAAGCCCTGGATGAGGCCATGAAAATTGCGAAGGCTGTCCTGCCCGTAGGGTACAACGCGGGTTTGACGGGCACCTCCCAGGCTGGTTCCCAGACGAATATCCAACTGATGCTCACCATGGCACTGGGGGTCATCGTGGCCTACATGGTCCTGGCCACCCAGTTCAACAGTTTCCTCCAGCCCTGGGTCGTCCTGTTGGCGCTACCCTTTTCTATCACCGGTGCTTTCGTCGCCTTGTGGCTTTTCAACCAATCCCTGAACATGTACAGCCTGATTGGGCTCATCCTGTTACTGGGCCTAGTCAAGAAAAACGCCATCATGATCGTGGCTTTCACCAACCAAGCACGGGAAAAGGGAAAGACCCTCACGGACTCGCTGCTTTACGCCTGCCCCATGCGTTTACGGCCGATCCTGATGACCTCCTTTGCTACCGTAGCAGGCGCCCTCCCGGCGGCCATGGCCCTGGGGCCCGGCTCGGAACTGCGCCAGCCCATGTCGGTGGCCGTCATCGGCGGAATCATCTTTTCCACCCTCCTTACCCTTGTAGTGGTGCCTTGCGCCTACAGCATCATGTCGGGTTGGGAGCGGCTGGACGAATTCCAGTTCAAGACCGACTCTGAGGGCAACTTGGAGGCCGACCCCCGTAATTCGGGGATCAAGCATTCCGGGGCCAGTTTGAGGAAGCAACATGCCTAACCACGCTCGTCTCCTTCCTATTGTTTGGACCGCCTTCTGTCTGGCTTTAAGCGGGATGGCCTTGGGCCTTTTCCCCGTCCGGGCCGAAGCCTTGTCTTTTTCCAAACCCCAAAGGCTGGCAACCCTCCCCTGGTGCAAGGGTTCTCATCCCGGTGTTTCCACGGGAGGAGTCGAGTGGATGGTGGTGGATAACCGTGGCCGTTATTGGCTCGAATCGGACTTGGACTTCGGCCTTTACTCTTCCAATGGACATTATCTTCAAACAGTCTCTCCTTTGGATAAGCTGAGGAATTTCTATGGCTTCGCGGCCATGGAGGCTCTAGGCGATGGTAGAGTTTTGCTGTTGGAGCGCATGGAAAGTCTTTTGGAACAAAGGGAAAAGGACAACTTCGAACTGCGGTCCAAGCCCGGAGCCCGCCTAGTGGTCCTTCAGGCTAATGGAAAGGTGAAAAGTGAGAAAGAGGAAGTGGACCCAGTCGAACCCCATTCGGATTATTATCTGGAAAACGGTGGCATTTATGCCATCCATGACGACGGAACCTACTCCTTATTGGACAACCTCGGCTCAGGGGTGAAGGATGGTTTTTTTGAGAACTTCGCGGCAGTCGCCTTTAGCCCGACGCGTTGGAACGGCCATGTAAAGGTCCTTCCGGTTTTCCGGGCCGAAAGCCGGGTCACACACGATGCCAAGGGCAATCCGCGGGTGGAAAAGGACGCGAAGTTTTTCTTAATGGGTCAACCTTTCGTCGAAGGTACGGCCCCCCTGGCCGAAAGAGTTGGGAAAATCTATTACCAAGTCGTCTGTTATAAGAGCAACAGCGATTTCATCGATTCGGTTTTCGTAGAGGATTCAGTCCAAAAAAAATATGCCCTCGTCGACCTCATAGTTCCGGACAAAAACTTAGGAGTGGCTCATGACCATGCCCTTTTCGTGGACCGAAAGGGAAATCTGTTCGAGGGTGTGGCTAAAAGCGACGGCTACAGGATTTACGAATGGAAAACCCCCGACTGAGCGGGGCCTCGATGGTTTTTGACTTGGGAAAAATGGTTGGAAAGAGAAATTTGAAAAAAGTTAGAATCTAATTTATCAACAGAAAGGAAACGATATGAAATGCCCCGCTTGTAGTCAAATGCTTGTTGATGTTAAAACCGGAAGCATTCATGTGCAGGCCTGTCAGGACGGTTGTGGAGGCCTCTGGGTGAATCACTTTCAAATGGGAAAAATCGACAAACCTGAAGAGTATGACGGCGAAATTCTGGCGCACCTTCAAAAAAAGGGTGTGGTGCCGGCCGATATCAACCGGATCCTTCATTGCCCGCACTGCGCCGATCGCATTTTCATGATGAGCCATTTTTTCAGCGTGAAAAGGGAAGTGACGGTGAATGAGTGTCCAGAGTGCGGCGGTTATTGGCTGAATATGGGGGAGTTGTTGAAAATCCGCCAGGCCTGGGAAACCAACGAACAAAGGGAAAAGGCAACGGAGGATTATTTTAGCGCCATCTTCGGTTATGCCTTCTCGCAAGACAGAACCAGGGACCAAGATTGGGAAACGAAAGCCCACCGGGTTTATGACCTGTTCAAGTACATCTGTCCCAGCCATCATTTCAGGGACAAAAAATGGAGCCAGCCTTATGTGTGAAGAATTGAATTTTTTCCGGTCCTTTTGGAAGGGCTTGAATATCAAGATGAGAATAGGGCTATTGTTTTGATCGTCCTGACGGCGACGGAGGAAGGAATTAACATTGGCTTTATCGGCCCGGTTCTTGCTTTACCTTCTTCTGATCCCACCGAGGGAACAAGAAATAAAATTTTTAGGAGATAAAGAATGAGAAAGACTTTAGCTTTGGCTGTGGGATTAATGCTTACGGTTTCTAGTTTGCTCGCCGCCGAGGATCAATCCGGAAGTACGACATCCAGCAGCACGACTTCTAGCAGTACAGTATCCAGCACCACGACCACCAGCAACTTGGATAGCGGAAAGTGGGTCGTTCAGGCTCAGGGCGGGATGTCGATTCCGACCAGCGATGGTTTGTCTTCAAACACGACAGCTGGATTAAGCCTTGAGGGCATGATCGGCTACGCTTTTACGAGGGATTTCACTTTGGGCTTGGAGAGCGGTCTGGATACCTGGTCCACCCCAGCTACCAACAGAGCTTGGGGAGGAGTAGGAGGGCTTAACCATATTCCCCTGGAATTAGTGGCCCAATATAACTTTATTGGTGGTTCGGTGACGCCCTATGTGGTTTTAGGCGCCGGTGTGGCTTTTGATTACTCCGCTCAAAACCCTTTCTCCACCAGCCAAAGCTGGACAAATTTCGAGTTGGATCCGGGTATCGGCGTCGCTTTCAACGTCGCTCAGGACTTCAATCTTTTCGCCCAAGCCAAATTGGACTTGGATTTTGCTTCCACTACGGGAGCGGGCGGCGAAAACATTATTCCTCTTAACGGCACTACGCCGGATAGCCCGATTATTTCGATCCCTATCCAAATAGGCCTGAGTTTCCTGTTGTAAGCTGAAACTTAACAAGCCGTCAACCCCGCCTTCCTTTGGAAGAGCGGGGTTTTTATTTTCACGAGGTTCGTCCCGGCAATGGATACAGACACCACCTGGGCCTTGAAGAGGCCCGAATATCAAAACGAGAAGGGGCTATTGTTTTGATCGTCCCAAGGTTGGCGAAGGGCGGGATACCCCAAGGTTTTACGGGCTCACTTCTTGCTTTACTTCCACCCATGGGTCATCAAAAAATTTTTCAAAATCGAGCGCTATGAAACGAACCATGGTTTTATGTTGGACGGCGATTTTTTTCCTCGGTGTGGCAGTTTATGCAGCCACAGGCCCTGGCAGAGGAGAGGGTGCACGGGGCGGCGGTGTGGGCCGTTCATCCTCGAGCGGACACGCAAGCCGGTCAGCCGGACACTCGGTGGTGATTCACATGAATCATTATGGTGATGTCGGCACTTTCCACTCGGAAAACTACCCTTCTTACGGCCAAACCCATTGGAGCCACTCTGAAGGTCAAATTCATTTGAATCAGTCATCCCAGGGCCGTCAAGAAACATTGCCACAAACCTTTCAACAACCCCTTTTAGAAGCCCAGGCCGATCGGCAACCCGGTATGAACCAAGCTTCTGGCATGCGGATGGCCAACGTCATCCATCATCATCCATACACGCAAGGTTATATCCGCAAGAAATTACTGAAAATAGGCGTGAAATCCGAACCCAACTATATTACGGATCGTTCCGAGATTGTTTCTTCGGACCGAGCCCATTCGACCGTCAATTTTCCCCAATCAGGCCCTCAAGGCGAAGCCTTCAAGGGAACCTTGGTTTCCCCCCGGGAGTTTAACAGCCCGGTGGTGCGCAATCAGATGGCCGTTATCAGCCGTCCGGACTATATGCGGCAAATCAACCGGGAAGGCGCCGATGAAACCCAACGGAACCATGTTTATTGGCACTCGGGAAGCGGCTTTGACTACGCTTATGCCCACTATATCGACAATTCCGGATTTCAATGGTACGGCTGGTACATGAGCGACCAGTTTTTTTGGACCCGCAATTATAACGGCCGTTGGTGGTGGTATGACACCGGTTTTAACCGCTGGGATTTTTATAACGACAATTATTGGTGGTGGCAGGATCCCTATCACGTGGGCGAGCTTTACGTTTATAACAATGACGGCTACATCCCCGCCAATTCCGCAGACGACCAAGTGATTGTGACGGGTCCAAAACAGTCCAGCGAACTGGCTTATAACAGTCCGGACGGAAATAGGTCGGTGAATATCGTCCAAAGCGATGGGGACGCCTACTTGACCGATACAGCGAATCCACCATCGTTTAATCCGGTCTATATGGCTTCGGGCGTCACTAGCGTCCTATTTTCGGACCCAAACAACGGCCGGCCTCAGCAAATAGTCCTGAGATTAAGCGACGGGTCCTACGACATATTCGACGACCAAGGCCATCCTTTCCATTACGAAACCGCTGATACGGATTAGGTCCATACATCGAAAGCCAATTGACCGAGGTTAAAAGAGGTTTTTGAAATGGTTCGATATAATTATTTCCGGCGGTTTTTTTTGATGGCGGCCATTTTCTTAACACCCGACTTGTACGGAGCACAGAACTCCTCCGGCACCCCCCCAATTACTCTCATAACAACACCCGCCCCTAAAAATAACACTTTTTATGTTTTGGACAAGATTTGGCGCGCGGATGGAACCGATATCCTCCGTCTGAAGGATCCCGAAGCCCTATCAATCGCTCCCGACGGCACGCTTTATATTGCCGACACGGGAAACAACCGGATCGTCGTTTGGGTTCCAGACGGTAAAACCTTCAAAACCATTGGAACCTTCGGGGATAAGGCCGATTGGAAAGACCCTCCCGAGTTCAACCAGCCCAGTGGAATCCTCATCCACCCCTCGGGTCAAATTTACGTGGGGGATACCCTCAACCACCGGGTAGTGGTGTTGGACGCGAATGGAATGGCGGTGACGACTTGGGGAAGCCAGGGTACAGGCAACGGTGAATTTAACATGCCCCGTACCATCGCCAAGGACCATTTCGGGAATATTTGGGTTTTGGATTCGGGAAATTCCCGGGTCCAAATATTCAGCCCCATGGGTGAGTTTCATTTCGTTTGGGGTTCCTTTGGAAACGCCGATTACCTATTCAATAATCCCATGGGAATGGCGGTTAACCATATCGACCAAGGAATCATCGCCGACACGGGGAATTTCCGGTTCGAGGTTTTCGACAACCGCGCCGTTCCTGTCACCCAACAAGGCTGGTACGGCGAGGGTCCTTACCAATTCAAGGAACCCGCCGGGGCCACCATTACTCCGACTCGCCTAGTCGCCATCGCTGACGGAGATCACGTGGATTTTTATAATGGCGACGACGACGAGTTTGAGTATCTGGGGCGGTGGAAGGCAGGGCGTCGTTGGGCAGGATTGAAAAACAGCCCACGGTTCCACGGAATCACTAGCGACCGGTTCAGCCGGATTTACTTGACAGATATCACCAACAACTGGGTGGTACGCATCCGGCCCGTGGCCGCCGCTCCGCCCCGGTTTCCGAATGATCCCACCCCCACTCCCGAAAGCCCTTCCCCTTATGACGGGAACGGCTATCCCATCCGTTGACCCAATGAACACCACTACTCCGCGCCCCTTGAATCGGATAAGGAGGACCTTCCTTTTTCTGATCCTCGCGCCTTTCTTGGCTGCGGGATGCAGCACCCTCCCGATCCACGAGGTGACGGTACTGCCGGCTCCAGTGACAAGTTTTCCACCGGTAAAATCTTCCATGGTTCGCCTGCCGGTGGTCATTACCTTTCCCAGTGGCGGCGGTGTCGTCCAAAATATCGCCAATCTTTTCAAAGGCGGAATCAAACAATTGGCGCAGGGGATTGTTTTGAAGTCCAAGCTGAAGGGCCTTTGGGCGGATATGGAGGCGCCTGTTTTCTTGGATAAGGGAATTTGGCTTTTAGTCCGGCCCGAAACCATGAGTATCGGAAAGATAAGAACCGACCTCAAAATGGCGTCGACGACCCATGTGGTTTTGGAAATGACCGCCTCGCCCGAGATCCTCTTCGGGCCCAAACCCTTGATCTCTCCCGTTGCCATGCCTCTGCTTCGGACTTTTCAGCAGGGGCCGGGCATATTTCAAGCGATGAGCAATACCCGCATTACCTATGAAGAGGCCGATCGATTTTTACAAGATCCACGGCTGAAACTGATCGGTATGGTTTTGCCGGGTACGGGAAACCGAAAGCTCACCCTCGAAGGGATCAGGCTATACGGTTCAGGCGGAAAAGTAATCGTTGAAGTGAAACTGCACTACAATCCCTTGATCGTCAATTTGACCGGCAAGCCCGCCCGAATGACTCTTTACCTCGGGGGCACGCCCCGGTTTCTTTCCAAGCAACGGGCGTTTGATTTTCCGGACCTGGACTTCGACATCAAGTCCAATGATTTAATGGTTAAAATCGCCCGTTGGATTCTTGATTCGGATTTAAAAAATCAACTGCGCAAGTTCACCCGAATCCCCGTCGGCCCTAAAATGGACTCCCTTAAAGCCAGATTGAATGTCGTTTTAAACAAGTCCTTGAGCCACAATATCAGCCTCAGCACCCAGGTAAATTCCTTGAAAATGCTGGACGGATTCGCCGACAACGATGGGATTGAAGCGAGGATTTCCATCAGGGGAGCCGCGACCATGCAGGTGAAATGGGATTAAGGGGAAATCGAGCTGGCTTTTCACGTCCAAGTTTTTCTTTACATCCAGATCACTTCAAGGGTTGCGGTTCCCTTGAGGGTCACCCGCACTTCAATCCCCTCGTTGTCCGCATAGCCGTCCAATACCTCGAAAGAATTCACCTGGGTCCGGACATGGATATAACGGTCCAAAGCCCGGTTTAATTTTTTACTCATTTTATCCTTGAGGATGTCCATCTTTAAGCCGACGGGGACCACGGCAATTCGGCGCAATTGGTCCTTAAAATCCGATTTGAAAATAAAATCGGCGACTTGAAGGATCAAATCGTTGGACTTGATGTCGTATTCCAGGTCCGGCAAATCAAACACCCGCTGTTTCAAAAGATAACGGGGAGTGCCCCGAAGATAAAGGGTCAAGTCCGCCGGATTGCCAGTCAAATTAACAATCAGAGGATTGTAGTGCAGTTTTACTTCGACGACCACCTTGCCGCCCGACCCGGAAAGCCGGATACCTTCGATGGTCAGCTTTCGCTCCCCCGTGCCGGGCAGGACTTTGCCGATAATACCCATGCGGGGGTCCCGAAAATAACGGTTGGCATCCTCATAATTGATGTGGGTATTAGTCATCGCTTGAAAGATACCCGGCCCAGGCTGGAAGGGTTGAAGAGGGGGCATTTCCACCGGGGTGGTTAAAGGCATGGGCCCGAAAAGGATTTCGGGCGAAGCGGTCATTTCCAAAACTGCGTGAAGGGTCGAGGGTAGCTTCAGGTCGGTCCTCATCTTCCCGACGCTCAAAGAGGTTGGCCGGATTAAAAGCCAGAGGTTGTTGTCCATGCGGATGGGCGACTCCATCTTCGCCCAGAGTGACCTCATGCGGGATTTCAAAACCGTTTTCTGTGCCGCTTGCTTGATCCCGCCTTTGATTAGGTTGGCGATATGTTGAAAGACTCCGCCTCCTTGGGGAAAGATCACCACGACCGGCAGGCGAACCATAGCGGGTTTAACGGGTGGAAAGGTTCTGGCCGGTGGAGGCAGTACGGTTTCATTTGCCTGCGCATTAGGTGTTGGAAGGGCGCCGCCGCCATCAGGAACCGTAGTCTCTTCATGGCGCGGTGGAACGGTTCCACATCCCGACACCCCAAGAAACAGGAGAATCAGAAAAACAACACGGCCCTGGACCCCCGCTCCCATTTGTCTAACCAATTGGAAGCTCATTTTTGGGAAAGAACCGTTTCTTTTTGCGGCTCCATCCCCATTTTGGGGCTTACCGTTTCTGCGAGATCAAAGAGAAGGATTTCGGTGGGCATTTGGGCCGTAAAGGGAATGGAAATCTCGTCGGATAAACCTACTCCATCCCCTGATTGAAAGTTGAAATCGTTCATTAGAATTTCACCCCTTACCACATGAAGCCAGGCGCTTCGGCCATGCGCAAGCGGATGAACCATGTGATTTCCTTTGTGAATGAAGGCGGAGTACATTTGGGCGTCTTGCTGTATGGGAAGCGACCCCTCCCTTCCGTCTGGAGAAGCGATCAGTTTTAAAATTCCCTGACGCTCAGCGTGGGTAAAGAGTTTTTTGACCCCATCCGACTTCAAAAAACCCTCGCGGGGGGCAAACCCGCTTTGGAAGATATGGGCATCCTCGGTTTTTGAGACATTAAACGCATATTGTTCACTGTCGGGAGTGACGTTGGCCTGGTGGAATTCCTTGGCCCACAATAAATCAGCGTCTTCCAAGGGGCCTTTATAGATGATCACGCCTTCGCCAAGATAGGTGATGATCACCATATCCTTATGGGTGTGAAGCACGAATCCGGTGCCCGGGGAAAGTATTTCTTCGTTAAGTATTTTGAGCAGACCGAAGCCGTTTTGAAGGGGGTCGGACTTATTTTCCCAGTCGAAGGTAATCCAGGTTTTATGGCCCATTTTCTCAATGTGGCGGCGCTCTTCCGACTTTCGAACGATCATCATTACTTTCGCCTCCGTTAGAGCGTTTTTGGGTTCGGTGAAACGCGGGCCCGATTCGGTTGAACAAATGGGAAAAAATTTTGGCGCGAACTCCGGAGAGACATTTTCCGAGGACATCGATCCGAGAAAAAACCACTTGATCCTTTAATTATACTTTTGATTGGAAAAATAAATTCGAATATTCGGAACTATTTCGTTTTTTAAACGCCCCACGAAAATGTCTCTCGAATTGATAGTCGGGCAAAGAACGCAATGGAGTAAACCGAAGAGAAAAACCTTGTCCGGGCCGTGAAGCCTTTTATGTATTCGCGCAGCCTGGAATCGTTTTAAAAGCGTCGCGGAGACTCGGAATGGACAACCCGATAGCTTTTATTCGCTTCTCAAGCACGCCTTTAGCCAAAAGTGAAACGTAGATTTTTTAATCGAGGCGGGGTTGACCCCGTGATTCAAAAACAAATTTGAATCACATTGATAATTCGACGACCCACGATCGAGAATTATTTTTTATTATTTCACTTTTGGGTTTTCAGTCGTTTAATTTTTTTTACCTATATCTATAATCCGTGGGAGCGCCTAAGGTCTTTAAACTAAAACATTTTCCCAGACATTGTTTGGCCAAGAGTTTTAAATTCCGTTGGAGGCCTCACAATGAAACTTCGAATCGCAGGGGTTTTTTCCCTTTTAATTGGAATCGCATTATTATCCATCGGTTGCCCTTCCCAAATCGTCAGCCCAACAGGCGCCGCGGCGCCAAACAATATTCCGGTTTCAACCCCTCCTCGTTCGCCAACCCCGACGGGCAATAACTCCGCGACACCCACCGTTACTTGTCCTTCGGGGGTGGTGAATATCCCTGACCCCAACCTATTGGCCGCAGTTCAAAGCGTATTGATCAGTAACGGGATCATTTCAAGCGCCTCGGACACTATCACCTCGTGTGATATGGCCACCCTCGTCAACTTGACCGCCATTTCCGACAACATCGTTGACCTGACGGGCCTGGAATATTGCACTAGCATGACTGGCCTGAACCTGTCGGGAAACAAAATCACCAACCCCGGGTCCATTTCCGGTCTCACTGGTTTAAAGGTTTTGGATCTCGGTATAAACCAGATCGGTGATATCACCGATCTAGCCGGATTGACACAATTGAACAGCTTGATACTTGATGACAACCCCTTTAGCGACATCACGGCTTTGTCCAGGATGACGCAGCTGCTCTCGCTGAGCATCTTTACGGGGCAGGTCAGCGACCTGTCGCCGGTGACAAATCTCACCGCCCTCACCTCCCTGCAACTTGATTATAACCAGATCACGACCTTGCCCGATCTAGCCGCCCTGACAGGTATTTATTCGTTTTCAATCGGTAACAACCAAATCAGCGATATCACGGGCCTGACCGGAATGACACAATTAAACGCCTTGGACATCTCGGGCAACCAAATCAGCAATATCGCTGCTCTTTCTGGGTTGACGAATTTGATAAACCTAGACATTTCGTTCAACGCGATTAACGACCTAACGGCGTTGTCCGGATTGACGAAATTGGTTTTCCTGGAGGTCACCACCAACCAGGTCATCAACATCGCCGCCCTGTCCGGGTTGCCGAATCTGTCGGAATTGGATCTGGACGCAAACCAAATTCAAGATTTGCAATCCTTGGTGAATAATTCGGGGTTGGGGACTCACCAATGCGAAATCTACGTTCCAGGTAACCCCCTGACGAACCCGGACGTGCCAGTTGAAATCATGGAGCTCGATAACGCGGGTTGCGTCGTGACCGATTAGAATTGATCCAATCGGGGGGATCGTTGGCAAGGCAGGCCAAGAAGCAAGGGAGCGGGAAGTTACCCCAAACCCAACATAAGGAGTTAGGACCATGAAAAAAATACTTTTAGCTGCGGTCATCCTCTTCACGGCTACGGCGGGGACCATGGTCCCGGCGCAGTCCGGCCAGGAAAATGGAAAGGCCGAGTGGATTCGATTACACGAAAAGGGTCATACCTTCGGCCGCCATCCTAAGAGGACCAAGCCTGTCCGAGAGGTCAGCGGAACCGCCAAGTGGGGGGCGAAGCAGGTTTCACCTCCGCCCCACACGGGGCAATGAAAAACGGATTTTAAACTAGTCGGCAGTTGCGAGTTTGAACAAGTCGCCAGAAAAATCCTATAGGAATTTTTTGAGACGTCCTCCGGAGAAGGTAATGACTCCGTTGAAATCAAATTGATAGTCCCTCGAATCATTTTGCCACTTCCGCCCTCAGGCTTCCTTTTTTGAACCCCGAAAAAAGATTTTCCTTCGCCTGCCAGTGATTTCGGCGCCGTTCCTTCCGGGCGGGGTGGGGCACGATAGTTGCTTTAACCTTGCTCTTGTCCATCATTTTAGATTTAGAGAAAGAAGGAACCCTCATGCGAAACGAAACGACGGAGTTGGATGAAGTGATTTTAGTGGAAGGTCCCGGAATGACCGAGGTGATCGAAGTGAAAGTGAAAACCGGAGCCAAGCTGCAGGAAATCATCGTGGCCGTGGCCCGGGCCGGGAACTTTTCCCCGGAAAAAGCTTACCTCTTTTTGGAAAACGAAGCGGTTCCCCTGAACCCAACCCATGTCCTGGAAGCGAAGCACCCGCGCCACAAGGTCCATCACGTCCACACGCAGAAGGAAATCAATGTGGGGGTGTTCTTCAACGGCCAGGAACACAAAATGCATTTCTCGCCTGCGGCCACCGTCAAGAAAGTCATGGGCTGGGCGAATCATGAGTTCAACATTCCCGAGCAGGATGCGACGGAATTATACCTGGCCCTTCACGGCTCCTCCGTTCCTTTGAGCGGAAACGCCCATATCGGCCGTTTCGTGGCGCATGACCGCCACACATTGGAGTTGGACGTGATTACCCCTGCGAAAGTGAACGGGTAAAATGCCGATCCAGGACCCTGCTCTGGATTGGGTGGAACGGGATTTGGACTCCGTTGCGTTCCGAGCCGGAATCCGCAGGGGTTTTTGGCGACTCCAGTCCTTCGAATTTCCCATTTTATTCATACTGGTAAATGCTGGCGAAGGCAATGGAACTCCCATCTGGTTCCGGTTCAAGTTCGGCTTGAACCGCTACCCAGGACAGGCGCCCTCCTGCCAGCTTTGGGAGATGGATTCGGACAGGGAAATCCGGGAAGAAAACAGGCCTCGAAAAAAAAATTCCGACGGAACCCGGGAAATGTTCGATCCCTTCAAGCCCTGGCAGGAAAGCCACGTTTACCGACCATGGGAAAAAGAAGCGGGTCCGCACTTAGACGCCCAAAACAAACATCCTTATTTGGCTTGGCGCCCCGACCGGGATTTAACTTTTGTGTTGGAGGACATTTATGAACGGCTCAACCGCCACATTCCATCCGAAAATCGCTGAATCTTCCCCCGGGTTGGCTTGCGCGAAAAGCCTTTGGGATAGGGGAGCCCGCGAACTTCAGCGCCGTACAGGGAACGCCCGGGAGAGCGGGGCATTCTTGCTCGGCAAAAAGGAAGCGAAAACCCGGCGAATCCTCCGGTTCGTCTATTACGACGACTTAGACCCACACTGTTTTGACAGAGGAATCGTGGAATTCGACGGTGGCCAATATGGATCGCTTTGGAACATATGCCGGGACGAGGGTTTGGAAGTTGTCGCGGACGTTCATGTGCATGCCCTTGGTTTCGGGCAAAGCCCGTCCGATCGGGAACATCCCATGATGCCCCTGGCGGGGCACTTGGCGGTCATCCTTTCCCATTACGCTCTCAACAACGTTCTACCCGGACACATCGGTCTCTATGAGTACCAGGGCAACCACCATTGGACCGACCATTCACTGGAAGGTCCCCGCTATTTCCGATTGGACCCCTCCTAACATGAATATCGACCCTGAAACGACCCGGCTTCTCAAACTTTACCCGGAAAGCGGCTTGGGCGGCCTGGAGGAAGGCCAAGTATTTTTCAACCAATTAACTCTTGAAGTGCACTTGAGCGTGTCGGATTCGGCCCAGCCCGCCGCTCAGGCCGCCGCCTTGACCGCGGTGGTGACAGGGGTGCGCAGTTTCCGGGGAGGCGTTTGCCTGACTGGAGCGGTCCACGAAAAACTGATTCTTTCTTTGCCTCCCCACCAAACGGTGGGGGAAGCCGCGGCCGCGTTGGGTGCCAAGAAGGCTGTGAAGGCCGATTACTCGATCGTGATTGGCTATTCACAAACTGGTTGGACGGGCTGGTCGGTAAAACCCTGGTGGGACGGATGGAAAGTCGGTCTTCGTCCTATCGATGATAGCCAGCCATTAGGAGTCGGTTCCAACGTCCTGGCGGGCATCGCAGCGGGGTCCCTGGCGGTTTCGGAAGCCTTTAAACGCGCCTTGGGAGATCCCAGGGCCGGACGGAAATCCTCCACTGTTTCCATCTGGGATCCGGTTCAAAATTCTAACCCCGAGAAGAAACAAGTTTACCTGCCCAAATCTCTTTGGGCCTTGGGCCTGGGGAATTTGGGCCAAGCCTATCTTTGGACCCTGGGATTGCTTCCGTTCAAGGAACCCCAAGAGGTCGAGCTTTTGCTCCAGGATTTCGACTTTGTTCAGCCTTCCAATTGCGGAACTTCTGTCCTGACAGGGCATGACGACGTGGGCGCGCGCAAAAGCAAAATCATGGAGGACTGGGCCCTCCGTATGGGCTTTAAGGTGACCCGCAACGACCGGCCTTTCGACGAAAACACCCGGCGCAGGAATTTCGAGCCTTCAATGGTCCTCTCAGGGCTGGATAACGCAGCGACCCGCAGACTTCTGGGAAAAGCCAATTTCGATTATGTGATCGACGCGGGACTGGGGAACAGGGCCGACAGCTACCATCTTTACCGGGTGAATGTTTTTGACGAAAACTTCAGGCCCGAGGACATCCTAAAGGATGACGGGGCGGGGGAAAACCAAAGAATTGAGGCGAATAAGGCCCTCCGTTCCTACCGGGAGGAGGCGCGAAAGTACCCCGAGGAGGAGTGCGGGATTGCCGAAATCGCCGGGGCGAACGTGGCGGTTCCCTTCGTGAGTGTCTTCACCAGCACGTTGGTGATCACCCAAGCGATTCGGTTGGCCTCGCTGGAACCGCCCTTTCGGACCCTGACCGGCTCAACGATGGAATTTCCCGAAATCCGAACCCACTTCGATAAGTCGTTAAAAGTGAAAAACTTGGGCTATTCGGAATCAATGACGTGGTGATGACCTCAAACAAACTCACGGTCTCCCACTTTGATAATTAATTATTTTATTGATAGTCGCTATTTTGAAGAAATCGTTTTGAAGGTATAGAAAGAGGTTCCCGGACAATGGCACGTCCCTTGCTTTTAAAAGCTTAAGAAATGATTCTCTCGATGGTTCTGTGGGGGGCGACCGATCATAAGGCGCTCTCCGCAAGAACCCACCGCAATGTCTGAGGAGGCGCTCTTGAAACATCCCTTTTCTTCCATCCTTATTGTTTTTCTTCTTGGCTCTTGTGCTTTGTTTTTTACCTCCTGCGTTGGCAGCGACATCCGGAGTTCAAAGGCGCCCGAATCGGTCCTCAATCCTGAGCCGACTGCGGCACCGGAAACCAACGAGGTCGTTCCAGCCGCCTCGGCCGCTCCACCGGCTGATAAGGCAACCGAAAAACCCTCAATCGCTTCCCATTCCGCCGGTTGGACCGCCGTTCAGGCCCTCCCGGTGGTTTTAGCGGCGTCGGTGGCGGCGCCCCCAGCCATTTCCCAGCCATTGCCTCCAGTGGCGGCCCATTTTCCCCAAAGTTTTATGGGGGGCACGTATGGCTGGCCCTGGCTCCTTCTCTGGCTTCTTCTGCTTCTCCTGTTGGCGCAGATGGTTCGAGCCCGTTACCAAAGGGATAAAACGACTTTAGCCAACAGCGCCAAATTGGCTCGTGAAGAAGCGGCCGCAAAAGCGGCCGGATCGAATGAGGAAGAGAATTCGGCGCAATGGGCCCTTTTGACTGATGAAGTGATTTTAGGAAACGATGCCAAATGGACCGAGGAAGCCACTGCCAAAACAGTTCGATTAGCGGATCAAGAGCGTTTGGCGAAAGAGGCCCAATTGGCGGCTGAAGCGGCCAAGGCGCAAGCTGCCTTATTGGCTCAGGAAGAAATTTTGGTAGAAGGTGCCGGATTGGCCGGGATGGTCAAGGTAGCGATTAAACCCGGGGCCACCTTCCAGGAAATCATCGTCTCCGTGGCTCAGATCGGAAATTTTCCCGCGACTGAAGCTCACCTTTTTTTGGAAAACGAAGATATTCCCTTAAATCCGAATCACCGGGTGGAGGCAAAACACCCTCGCCATAAGATCCATCACGTTCACACGCAGAAAAAGATTGGGGTGGTGGTCCATTTCAATGGCCATGAGCATCAAACCCACTTCTCGCCCTCGACCACGGTTCGGAAGATCCTGGCCTGGGCGGCCAAGGAGTTTAACATACCCAATCCGGAAGCCAATGAAGTGACCCTGTCCATCCGGGGATCCTCCGAGCCTTTGAAACACACCGCTCATATCGGCAGATTCGTGCGGCATGATGAAAATAGAGCCGTGTTGGAAATGATGGCTCCCGCGGGGGTTGGCGGTTAAAAAGATTTATCCGATGCCCGGCTAAAAAAGAAGAGAATGATCAATACCCTTCCGAAAAAGATTTTAACCAGGTCCGCGAAGTGCGGGTGTTTGGAAACAAGAGTAGGTTGAAAAAGTAAAAGGAGGCGTTATGTATATTGGAGGCGGAATAGGACTTGTGATATTGATCGTTGTACTGATCTTAATTTTTCGTTGAAGGGAAGCCCTCGATCATTCCCCGAAAGACGCGGACGGTTGAGGGCTAAAACCTTGGAAAGTTTCAAGATTTAAAGAATATCCCGGGCTACAGGGGGCCTAAGGCCATCCCCGTTGAACATATAGGAGACAGGCCATGAAATAAATAAAAAAACCTCGAACATTCTTTTGGCAGACGACAGACCCGCCCATCGATCGGACCTTGAAGTCTTTTTGGAAAGCAGGGGTCTAAAAATGCTGAATAGGTGTTCTGGCGAAGAAACCTTACGCCGTTTCATGTGCGAGGGTTTTGCCATCACCCGCAAGCACGTGCGGATTAATGAAGATGGAAGTTGTTGAAACCGCGGTCACCATACTCGGGCGCAATCCCCGTTGTCACGTGACCCTTCCTCAACTTGTCGAAGAAACGCGAAAACTGATCGACCAAATCAAATGTAACATCGAAGAACTTAAAAGCCTAAACTTGAAGTTAAGGGGGAAATTCAACAAGTGATCTTCTCCGATTCCACAGCCCCAAGCGGGACGCCAGCCTTAACTCCATCCCCGATCGCCTTACCCCTTGAATTCAAAGGAGACCAGTCATGATCCAAAAAGAAACACCCGTCAATCTTCTTTTAGTGGATGACAAGCCCGCCAACTTGATGGTCTTGGAGGCCGTGTTGGAAGTCATGAACCTCAACTTGGTGATGGCGCGTTCGGGAAGAGAGGCCCTGGAAAAATTCACCCGCGAGGATTTTGCTGTCATTCTATTGGACGTGCGGATGCCTGAGATGGACGGTTTTGAAACGGCGATCGCGATCAGCCAGTGCGACATTCACCGCAAGACACCCATCATTTTTTTAACGGCGGCTCAGGAGAGCGAGAAGGATAAGATTCGGGCCTACGATGTGGGGGGGATCGACTATCTGCTGAAGCCCTTCAGCCCATCGGTGCTGCGGGCAAAGGTGTCCATTTTGATCGATCTCTATCGGCATTCGGAAGACATGCGAAAGATGATTGACCAACTCCAAAGCAACAACAAAGAACTCAAATCCAATAACATGATGTTGGAAGCGGAAGTGAACAAATTCATGAACTTCAATCCCCTCCCGGCCAAAGCTGCGGTTTGACCGGGAGGTTTGGGAACCTCGTGAGCCTTATTCCCATTAGCGTCTCCCTGGCTTCCGAACTTAGCTAAGGTTAATGTAAGAAAATCGATAGCGACGGGGAAGAACAGGTGGGTGGAAGCCGGCAATCAAAATGGACGGTGGAACTGGCATGAAAGGCGAGAGTTTATGAAGAGGTATCTCCATCTTTGGATGGCGTTAGCCTATTTATTTTCAGCGGGGATACCAGTTTATCAGACCATCCGGCACACCAACGTCGAAGTCCAATATTTGAAAAAGACCTACATCGCCAACAATTTTCAAAATAACGGCGCCATCAAAGAGACGGCGGTTTGGAAGGAAATTTCCGCGAAACATCATTTTCTTGGGCCTTTGATCAAACGCTTTTTCGAACCTTCCATTAATCAGCAATTTCAAATTCCTCCGCGGAAAGATGCCCAGGAGGCGTTGGATACCATTCCGGGTTTAATTCAAAAGGCCCAGGACGAGTCAGCCAGGCACGCGTTTTTGGTCGTTGCTTTTATTGTTGATCAGTCTTCTTTATTTCTTCTTAACGGCCGTTTTCGGCAACAAAGCTAGGTTCGATTCACTTTTCGCTCTCACCATTATCTCCGTCTTTTCTTTGGTGATCGGGGTCGTCGCGCCCGCAATGGTGATTATCGTCAGTCCCGAAACCCCAATGTTTCCTCATTTTGTTTTGCATTATGAGATCAGAAGCGTCCTGGGCGTTATTACCGAATTATACTTAAAAGGTTATTGGCTGATAGGCGCCTGCCTTACGGTTTTCAGCATCCTCATCCCCATTACCAAAGCGGGTTTGACCATCTTCGTCCTTGAATGCTCGTCCTTATCCAAAAAAATGAAAATCTCCAATTTCCTGCATTCCATCAGCAAATGGTCCATGGCCGACGTTTTCGTGGCGGCGATCCTTCTGTCCAATTTCGCTGTCCGAGCCAACAAATCCACCCAGGCCGACCTGTTTCTTGGGTTCTATTTCTTTATGAGTTACTGCCTCTTGAGCATGGTTACCACTACTCTGCTGCAAAAGAAGTTTCAGGACGCTGGTTAAAAACTTGGATTCTTTCTCGGCCCTTCTTCAAAAACCCCGCCATCACCAGGGAGCCCATAGCGGGCAACTTGACTCTTCGGCGGTGACTTTCGGCTCGAAAGAGCCGTCGCGATGATCCACTGGCTGCGTTCTTTATTCCCGCATCTTCCTCATTATGGATACAGGCTTGTCTTCATCGTCACTTTTTTGAACAGCATTGGTTTTCCTTTTCCGGGAGAACCCTTTCTTTTTGGCACTGGATTCATTCTGGGGAAGGAAGGGATTTCCTTGGGGAATTCCATCGCGGCTGGAACCGGCGCTTGTTTCTTGGGAGGAGTGGTTGCCTTTTGGCTGGGAAGGCGATTGGGTCACAGCCATCTGAAAAAAATCAACTGGTTGCATCTCACCCCCCAAAAGTTCGAGTGGATGAAGCATTTTTTCAAACGTTCCGGGGCTAAGGCGGTTTTTATCGCGCGGTTCATCCCCCTGCTTCCCTCCCTCATACCCAATCTTTTGGCTGGGATGGCTAAAATGCGGTGGGGTATCTTTCTTTTTTACAACTTCACAGGGTCGGTGGTTTACGTCGTCGGGTTTATCCTGTTGGGCTATTTTTTGGGGAAGCAGTGGAAACTTCTCGAAGCCTGGTTGGGTCCCGGTACGATTTATCTGATCCTGGGTGGGATAGTTTTGGCCGCACTCCTCGAGATTTCCAGGCGTTTCTTTTATAACCGTTCGGGGAGATTTTTTTCCTGGAAACGAAAACTTGGGACACGTTTAAAATAATCCCGTCCACGACTGGTCTCCGTCGTGGACAAAAAATATCGATTACTCCAACTGTTCAATCCTTCTCCTCGTTAAGTTTTTGGATGACCAGGTTTTAACAAGATACCGAAAAAGTCCAAAAATGGTTTTTTATATGTTTGTGAACAGTCACGAATAATATTGAAGATCTCCGGTGTGTGAAGATAAGGCTGGACCATTTCCCGCGAAAAATAATTCTGAATTTGAAAGTTCCCCGTTTTTGTCCTGCGGGATCAATTTGATAGGGGTTTTCGGACGATAAAGAAAAAGGCTCGGAATTATCGTCAAACAAAACTCAATCAGACTGATCTTTTCTTCTTTTCATTTTGATAGGGGAGATGCCGCGAAAACCGAGAAAAATGGGGTTTCCGGAAGGGCACAGTATTTGCTTTCTATTAACTCCATTGACCATTGCAGGTTGTGGTTTTCAAACAGGAACGCCCTTAAGGGGCGGCTACCCGGCGAACCATCAGCTTACGAAAGAAAAGAGAGATCATGTTTTCAAGGACAAAGAAGTTTTTGATCGTGAACAAGAAGTTTCTAATGACATTGTTCTTGTCGGTAAGCCCGGTCATTTTCATCACGGCCGGCTGCGGAACCTGGAATAAGGGTGTCACGGGTCCCATGGCGGCAGAAACATTGACGACCACGCCCGCAATAACCTCCACCTCCACGAGGACGCCAACAGTCACGCCTTCGGCCATCGCCTCAAAAACCCCAACAAGCACCTTTTCGGCCACCCCGTCGCAAACGTCAACAGGCACCCCCACAATGACGCCAACCGGCACGATTTCACCCATCCTAACGGAAACGCCAACAAACTCGCCATCGGCCACCCCCACGGGTACGCCCACGACCACGCCCAGCGGTACCATTACACCCGTTGCGGCCTGTGCCAATCCTGCGGCTGTCAACTTGGGTACGGCCGGAAATTATGTGATCCTGGCGGAAACGGGAATCACCGATGTCCCTTCTTCGGCGGTCACCGGCAATGTCGCGAACTCCGGTACAGGCACCGAGATCGGGATAACCTGCGCCGAGGTGAACGGAACCATATACGAGATCGATCCCACGGGTCCCTCCTGTTTTGTTCAGGCCACCACCGCCATCAATACCGCCATCGCCGACATGGATACCGCTTACACGAACGCTAATGGGCAGGCGAATTGCGTCACAGGACTGGATGGTGGAACCCTCAGCGGGCTCACCCTGACCCGGGGCAAATACGAATGGGCCAGCGCGGTCGACATAACGACGAATCTCTATCTCGACGCGCTAGGCGATTCGACCGCCACTTGGATATTCCAAGTTGGCGGCACCCTTACCTTGGCCTCCGGCGTGTCGATCATCATGGAAAACGGCGGGCTGGCCCAGAACGTCACCTGGACGGTTGCGGATACTACGGCGATCGGGTCGAACGCCTATTTTGAGGGTGTAATCCTGGATTACAAGGACATCACCCTCGTGACGGGCGCATCGGTGTCCGGGAGACTGTTCTCCCAAACCGATGTCACCTTGGAACAGAACGCCATCACCCAACCTTAAGGCGGGGTGGGTAAAAGGGGATGTGGATGAAAAAAATATTTTCGAAAGCCTCTGCAATAAAAATAATGAATTGGGTGTTGTTCGCTTTTTTGCTTTTCCTTCCCCTCTCCGCCCGCTCAGGCGTCAATGGGGGAAGCGTCGAGTTAAACCCGTTCCTGGGTTATAATTTTTTCGAGCCGTCCCAAAACCTGAACAACACCTTGCTCTATGGCGGCCGGATCAGCTACAACTTTACCCGGATTTTTGGACTGGAAACCACCATGGAATTCGCCAATACCAGCGTCTACGATGAGACGCTCACCGGAGACCAGGAAGGGCAATATCGCTACCCCATCGATCAGGTGTCCTTGTATTTTTACTCACTTGATGCCGTCTTCAATCTCATTCCGGCTGACGATTTCACCCTTTTCGTTCTCGGTGGTTTCGGCGGCGTAAGCTACACCCCCTCCATCGCCACCAGGGATATGTCCACTTTCGACCTGGGCCTGGGAGCGAAATTCTGGCTCTCGGATAATTTCGCGCTGAGGATCGACGCCAGAGACAACATGGTTACCGAAACCTTTTATGAATCGGCGTTGCTAAAGAATTATTATCAAAATATCAACGCTACTTTCGGGTTAGTTTTCGCTTTTGGCGGGGAACCGGGGAAAAAGGAAGCGGCCAAGGTCGTCTCCACGGAAGTCATCTATGTGGCGGAGGAGCCGAAAGTCGAGGAGAGGATAACCGCTATCGCGGGTAATCCGCCCGTCGAGGAGAAGACGGTCGTCCTCGCTTTCGAGGACGTGCATTTCAATTACGATAAGTCAGCCCTTTCGGAGCGCGCGAAAGCGGTCATCAAAAGAACCATCCAGATCCTGGAAAACAATCCAAGGGCGCATATCCGCATCGCAGGATACACCTCCGCGGCGGGCACGGAGGAATACAACCAAGCATTGAGCGTGAGAAGGGCGAAAGCCGTTGAGGAATACCTGGTCAAGGAAGGGATTGCTTCAAAGGACCGGCTTTCTACGATCGGATACGGCGAGACAAGACCGGCGATGTTCGAAGCCGCCCCGAAAAATCATTACTCTACGGCGGCGAAAGCCAACATGAGGGTACTTTTTGAAGTCATCGTGAAATAACGGAACGAAGGACGATCAAGACCAAAACCACAGATGAGTCGTGGAAGGTGAAGCTGGCTAGATAACTTCGGGGCTTTTAGTTGACCATGCCGGGAACCCAGGACGGGATAAAGTGAATAAAAAAAGTGTCAGGCACGCTTTTCGACCGTCTTTAACATTTTGAGCCAAAGATCGATATTATAAAAGCGATGGGGCTTAAAAAAGTATGTCGCAGTTGGAAAGGGCTCAAACAAGCCCGTTGTTTTCCATTAATTTCAGTTTTTCATGAAAAAAGTTCGCAGGAAGACCGAAAAAAATTGCAGGGCTATCCTTTATTGTCCTGTCCATCGGGCCTCCACCACCAGTGGGGGAAATTTCATGAAGGCAGGGAAGGACCTATCGAATTGAGAGACCGCTCGGAAAGTAAAGGGGGAATTAAATCCATACTCTAGTTTTAGGCGAACAAAAAAGCGTATGATCATATGGATCGGGCGGCTTCGTTCCCCTGATCCCGGCCCCGGTGAATGTCTTTATGGAATTCGTACCAAGTTTTAAGTCTCAATTTGGTTCAACCCACTCGGTCTTTTCAAATCACGATCAATTAAATAAATAATTGCGGGAGATTAAAAGATCCGCATAAAAATCTAGGCCTATTTGACGGCTAGTAAATCCAACCAATTTATTCGAATGCAATCATCGCCAATGATCCCTGAAAGGAGCCATTTATGCGAGTAGAAGACCTCGACTTAAAAGAACTTTTAGAATTAAATCCCAAGAAAGGAGAGGTTCGCTTTGCCGGCGAGAGAGCCATGATCTGCGATACCGTATCTCACGGTCTTCATCGAAAGGAATTGATCGACAGCCTCGGCGAAAGGACGGCCAGGGGCATCCTCAGCCGCTTCGGCTATATCCACGGGAGGCGCATGGCTACCGCCCTGAAATCCAAGTTTAAATGGGATAGTGAAGAGGACTGGCGAAGGGCCGGGGCACGGATACTGGCCCTCCAGGGACTTTGTATGCTGGACCCCAACCACCCCGAGGCTTTCGGCCCGGAGGGTGGAAACTGGCGGGTTTCCTATGAAGCCGAGCAGCATCTCCTTTTGAACGGCCGCTCGGACAAGCCCGTTTGCTGGGACCTTTGCGGGTTCATCAGCGGTTACCTGAGTTTCTCCTTGGACAAGAAAATGTACGCGCTGGAGGACAAGTGCATGGGAAAGGGGGATACGGCCTGCCACGTGATGATCAAAAGCGAGGAAGAATGGGGCGAGGAGGCGGACGGTGAATTGGCGGTTTTCAAGCGAGCCGGGATAGACGAAGCCTTGAGGGACGTGACTACCAAACTAAAGCGCACCGAAAGCGAATTGCAGGAAAGAACACGAAAGTTGGCGGTTATCGCCAAGATTGAGGAAGACCCGTCGGACCTCATGGCGCGAAGCCCCGAGATGCGCAAATTGATGGAACTGGCCAAGACCATCGCCGCGATCGATTCCACGATATTGATTACGGGCGAAAGCGGTACAGGAAAGGAACGGGTAGCGCGTTTCGTACACGATCATTCCCCTCGTTCGGCGGGACCCTTCATTGCGGTGAACTGTGGGGCTATCACCGAGACCCTGCTGGAAAGCGAACTTTTCGGCCACGCCCGCGGTTCCTTCACCGGAGCAACGGTGGACCGCCCGGGGCTTTTCGAGGCGGCCAACGGCGGGACGCTTTTCCTGGATGAGGTTGGTGAAATCAATCTTCCCATGCAGGTGAAACTTCTTCGGGCTCTGCAGGAGAAGGAAGTACGGCGCGTTGGCGAGAACAAAACCCGGGCGGTCAACGTGCGCATCCTCAGCGCGACCAACAAGAATCTAAAGGCCGAAGTGACGGAAAAAAGGTTCCGGGAGGACCTTTATTACCGACTGAATGTCGTTGAACTAGTCGTTCCGCCCCTGCGTAACCGTCGGGAGGACATCCTTCCTCTCGCCCGGATGCTTTTGGCGGAAGCTTCAATCCAGATGAAAAAGCCCATAGACGGATTGACCACCCCAACGTTGGACCAACTGCTGGGTTACTCTTGGCCCGGCAACGTCCGGGAACTTGCAAACGCAATGGAACGAGCGGTCGCGGTGGCTAGGACGAACCGCGTTGACCTGGAAGACCTTCCCCCTGAGGTGCGCCAAGTGGCAACCCTGGTTTCCGATAAAGGGGTACCCCGATTTTTAAGGGACGTAGAGAAGGATTGCATTTTGGGCGCACTGGAAAAAACCAAAGGTAACCGGAGAAAGGCTGCAGATTTGATGGGAATGGGTGTTGCAACGCTCTACCGGAAACTCAAGTCCTACAAACTGTTGGATCAGGTGAAAGAGTAAAAAAAGGTTTTTGGCTGTGCACGACAGGAGGCTTCTATGACCGACTCATGGGCCTATGGCGTCCGTCGGCAATCCATGGGGTTGCTAATATAGCGGTTTCTACCACTTTGCACGCCACCTGTTGTTGGGCTATTTTTTGGGGAAGCAGTGGAAACTTCTCGAAGCCCAACTGGGCCCTGCGGCAATTTATCTGATCCCGGGTAGGATTATCTTGGTCGCATTTCTCGAGATTTTCAGGCGCTTCTTTTATAACCGGTGGGGGATATTTTTTCAGGGAAACGAAAACTTTAATGGAATGCTCAGGAACCCATCGCTAAAAAACAATTGGATGAACCCCTTTTGAAAAACTGGAAGATGTTATTTTAGCGTTTGTACCATTCAGGCTGGGGCGAATACAACTCTCAATATTTTTTTTGGTTCGCTAAATAGGCTTTAGCGGCCATGAGGGGGGTATCCAATGGGGGGATACCGATGACCGTGACATATTGAGTTTTCTTGTCCTTGCGTTTAATGGCCCACCCGAAGGCCCTTTTGGCGAAAGGATGGCCCTTCAAGTCGAACACTTCCACTTTTCCGCGAAAGAGAACCCTTCCATCCAGGACAATCCGCACAGGTTGGGTATGAACGTAAACCACGCCGCATTTGGCCCTTCCTTCAATTGCATTGATGACGTCACCGCGATAACTCATCGTTTGATTCCTTCCGCAAGCGTGAATGATGGAGTAAAAATTTAGATTACCATCTTACACCTTGCCCGGGACGGGCGGGGATATTCGCTGGATAAAGGTTTTCCAGGGCCGGGGTTAGGGTCATTCTTAGTATTTCCATATTGGGAGGTCGGACGTGATTATTCATAAAACCATTGTGGTCAAGAATCATTTGGGCCTTCACTTGCAGGCCGCAGCCGAAATGGTTTACAAACTCTCCCGTTTCAAAAGCGATATCGCCTTATGAAAAGGCTCCTCAGCGCAAACGGTAAAAGCTTACTTAACTTGATGACCTTGGAGCCCGGCTGAAATTCATCGCCGAGGGGGCCGACACCCATTCAATTACCAATTTGAACTTTTTGTTTATTGAACTGGGGGGAGGATTTCCGGCTTTTGCGCAGGGGTTTTGAAACCCACCTTACGCCCCGGGGTAAAGAACAAAAATTCTGATTTTTTTGTTCATGCGAAATTAAGCCACGTCTCGGCGGTCAAAATTAATAAACCTTCCTCAGCTGCCATCCCCGCAGGTTTAAAATTACCCCGGCTATGGGGGATTCTTATTTCCTGTTTTCGCTCCTATTTTCCAAATGATTTCCTGTAACAAAGTACAATATTTAGAGGGAATAAAAGGGCTGGGCTGGAGTTTTCCCCAAAAAGGCGTATCTGTATCCCAACCCCGCATCCGGGGCTATCCCTCCCACTAAAGTTTTAGCGGACAGGTTGTTTTCACCACCGGCCTTTACCTATTATTGAAACTATCTTGTCTATGAGGGGGACCATGAACGTCAGCGAACTCGAAATGATCGAAGTCGTCAAAAACGCCAAGACCGTCGCAGTGGAGGGCATGCAGGACGAAAGCAAAATGGATCGGGCGGCGTACCAGATTCCCGCCATGCTCAAGGAAAGGGGCCTCAAACTTTATCCCGTGAATCCCCACATCCAATCGTCCCTCGGGGAAAAGGCATACGTCGCGATTAGAGACGTGCCGGTTAAAGTGGATATCCTGGATGTCTTCCGAAAGCCCGACGTAATTCCCGCCCTAGTGGAGGAGATTCTGGCCTTGCCTGAGGAAAAGCGTCCCAAGGTCGTATGGCTGCAGAATGGCATCACCCACCCTGTAGCCGAAGCCAAACTGGAAAAGGCGGGAATCAAGGTGGTTTCGGACACTTGCTTGGGGGTGGTAGCTTCCCGCGTGAGGGCAAAACAATAAGCTAATACTTGGAAGAATTTTTTCATTCCCAAAACATTAAAAGCCTATGAGGAAGTGTTTGCATTAATATAAGTGAAACTTGAACGATGAGGGTTTAATGGCTTTTCGAATTACCAGCAGGGCTTTTAAGGAGGGTGGTGATATCCCCACCCATTACACCGCGGAGGGGGACAATGTCTCCCCGCCGATCGAATGGCTTGATCCGCCTCCCACCGCTAAAAGCTTCGCTCTGGTCGTGTTTGACCCTGATGCACCCAGCGGGGACTTTACCCATTGGCTGGTTTATAATATTCCCCCCACCGTGATCCTGCTTCCGGAAGCATTTCCCCCCATGAAGTCCATGCCCAACGGAATCCGGCAAGGCATTAACGATTTCGGCGGCCTCGGCTACCAAGGGCCGGATCCCCCCAGCGGCATTCACCGATATTTCTTCAAGATTTACGCCCTCACCACGATTTTGGATTTAGGGGAAGGCGTCAAAAGGTCTCAGTTTGAAAAGGCTATCCAAAGGCGAATTGTGGAGCAGGCGGAATTGATGGGCAAATACGAGAAAAAATAACACTGGAAATTCGCAGAAGAAGACCCTCTCGAGACTGTTCCAACTATGAAAAAATTCATCTCCTTTCTTCTCTGGGCGCTCAGCGGAACGGTTCTTGCCGCCAACCAATGGCCCGCCCCTGTCGGATATGTCAACGATTTCGCCCATGTCATTCCGGCTGACCAGGCCCAGGCGCTGGAAAGCTTCCTGCAAGAGGTGGAACAAAAGACCGGTTCCGAAATAGCGGTAGTAACCGTGCCTTCGGTCAATGGCGGGGACGTGGACGCGGCGGCGGTGGAGCTTTACAAGACTTGGGGTATTGGCAAAAAAGGAAAAGACAACGGTGTTCTGATCCTGGCGGCCATCCAGGATCGCCGGGCACGGATTGAAGTGGGCTATGGGTTGGAAGGCGTCCTCACCGACGGCGATGCTGGGGACATCCTGAGGCAGCAAGTTTACCCTTCTTTTAAACAACAACAATATGGCCAAGGCTTGATCAATGCGGTCCAGGCCATCGTCCAACGAATCGCCCCGGACGCGGGCGGCCAAACACAGGTTCAAAACCAAGGGGATGAGGGATCGGGCAGGCTGAGTTGGATTCAAATCTTTTTGATCCTCGTTTTTATCCTAATTTTCATTATCAACAGTTTAACCCGAGGTCGGAGAGGTTATTGGGGCGGCGGCGGATTTTATGCGGCGGATGGGGTGGCGGGGGATTTGGCGGCGGAGGCGGCGGAGGTTTTGGCGGTTTCGGCGGGGGCGGGTCGGGCGGCGGCGGGGCCAGCGGAGGTTGGTAGATGGCAAAACTTCTATTATTTGCTCTTTTTATTGACGGGACTTTTTCTGGCCCTGGCCCTCTTTGTAAATTATTTAAGAAAGCAAAGCGGTCCCGGTGGCGGGGGTTCAAACGGTGACGGCGGCGACAGAATCGGGTGGGAGAGACTCAGGCGATGGTGGGTCATGGAAGTCAGCATTGTTTAATTTTGAATAGAGAGGCGAAGTTATGGCGAATTGGACGGCGGAAAAAATGACCGAGGAACTCAAGGCCCTTTTGGGAAGCCAATTAGTGTCGGTAGTCTTGTATGGCTCAGCGGCTGGCGGGGACCACGCGGGAAAAAACTCGGATATTAATCTTCTGGTGGTCACCCACCCCCTTTATCCCAAGGAACTTCTCGGACTTTCCAAGGCGGTCGATCCCCTGGAAGGGACAGGGCAATCCTCCACCTTTATTCTTGACGCAGGAACATCTCAAAGATTTCGTAACTGTCTTCCCGGTTGAGATCCTTGATATCCAACATAATCACCAGGTTCTTTTCGGCCCCGACCCAGTGAAGGGCCTTTCCATTTCCCACGACCACCTGCGGATGGAAATGGAGCACGAACTTCAAGGTAAACTTCTCCAGTTGCGGACCCAATTCATGTTGACCGAAGCCCGGCCCGGAATGGTGGAAAAACTCATGGTGGAATCCCTTTCCACTTTCCTTATTCTCTTCAAGAGCGCCCTGTGGCTTTATGGCATCACCCCGCCACCGCGGAAGATGGAGGCTCTGCGGAAATTAAAGGACCACATCTCTTTTGATCTGGAACCTTTTGAAATCGTGAACCGCCTGAAACACAGGGAAAAGATCAAAAACCTTGATGTCCTGGGAACTTTTGAAAAATATCTCGGAGCCATTGAGTCTATCATTGATAATGTGAACTAATCCTATTCGAAAGGGAGGCGCGAATGTCCAAATTTAAGCCCGCTTTTTTAAGAGGAGCCGTTTTGTTGTTAGCAGTCCTCATTCTGAATCCGACGGCCTGGGCCGCCGGTGCCAAGAAAAAGTCTACCCTGAGGCTCCAGAGTTCCTCTTTTAAGGATGGGGGTATGATTCTCGCCAAATACGCCTCTTGCGACGGGCAGAATATCTCTCCGGAATTGAGTTGGAAAGGCGTTCCGCCCAATACCAAGGATTTCGCGATTATCGTAGACGATCCGGACGCCCCCACCCAAACCTGGGTCCATTGGGTAATCTACAATATCCCGGCCAAACCCATCGACCCGACCAGCAATACCTACGAGCTTTTGGAGAACTTTCCGCGGGACGAGGAAACCTCGGCGGGGATCCTACAGGGGGTGAATGACTTCAAAAAAATCGGTTATGACGGGCCTTGTCCTCCCAGCGGCATGCACCGATATTACTTCAAGCTTTGGGCCCTGGACGGGCCGGTACATTTACCCGCGGGTGAATCCAGTTACCAGTTGCAGAAAGCCATGGCCAATCACATTCTGGGCTACACGCAGATCATGGGGCTGTACGGGAAGTAACCGTTCTAATTTTTGAATTCGGGTAAAAACCGAAATTTAAAATTGGGAATTAAAAACTTAAAATTGGGGGTTCTATGTCATCCAAAATATGGTTGTGGGCGATAATTGGATTTGCGGTCATTTTCTGTCTGACGCTGGTGGGGTCCTATAACGGGCTGGTCGCGTCCAACCAGGCCATCGACAGCGCCTGGGCCAATGTCCAAACCGACCTCCAGCGCCGGTATGACCTGATTCCAAACCTGGTTGCCACAGTTAAGGGCTACGCCAAACACGAAGCGGACGTACTGGAGGAAGTCACCCGTTTAAGAAGCCAATGGGGCGCAGCCAAGACCTCCGGAGAACAGGTGAAGGCTGCCAACGATTTGGAAGGCGCTCTGGGACGATTGATGGTGGTAGTGGAAAAATACCCCGACCTGAAGGCTAACGAGGGTTTCTTGAGACTCCAGGATGAATTGGCCGGTACCGAAAACCGAATTGCCGTTACCCGCCAGCGGTATAACGAAGCGGTGCAAGATTACAACACGAAGGTGCAAAGCTTTCCGACCAACCTGATGGCTTCCATCGGCGGCTTCAAAGTGAGGGATTCTTACTTCAAGGCGAAGGACGAGGCCCAGGATGCGCCCAAAGTGCAATTTTGAGTTTTGAATTCCAAGTTTCGAATGTTTAAAGGTTTTAATTGGATTTAGAACTTCCGAAATTTAAAACTCAAAACCGCGAACTCAGAACTTAATTTGAAAGGTTCCTATGGGTCTGGGTGGTGTCATTGTCCTACTGTTGATTTTTGGTGTTGTGGTTTATATCCTCCTTGCCGAAAAATCATTTGGGAAGAAAAAAACGGATTCGGAAAATCCTTTTAGCGGGATGGCCAAGATATCCGTCCAATTGGTCAAGGCTCCCCAGGAGCTAACCGAACAGCTCACTCCCAAGTGGCAGGCCGAGCTTACCCAAAAACTTTCGGAAGAAGGTTACGTTTGCCTGGGGGATTACTCCTACGCTTCCACGCTTTTCTTTTGGGCGCGTACTTTTTGGCGCCGGACCAGAAGTCAACCTTGGTTTTGGCCAATTGGGTGGAGGGAAAAGAGGGCGGGAAGGTGGTCATCAGCAATCTGGAAATTTATTCCTTCACCGGCAATTCCTTTCTTGTCACCGCCTGCGCCCAGGATGGGGCCGCCAAACTTTTAACCGGGGCCAATCGGCCCTCGGAAGAACAGTTGTCCCTTCATCTCAAGGCAGTTTTCGCCGAAAGCTCAGTGAGGCCGATCATCCAGGAACATCAAAGGCGCCTGGAGGGATGGGAAGGCAAGGGTGAAAAAATAAGGATGCTGACGAGGGAAAATGTACTGCCGAGCCTTTCGAAAATATTTTCGTAAGATTAGCGGTTTAACCGTAAAATTTTAATTTAAGATTTTAGAAAGTTACCGTTAGGTAAACCGTTTGGTGGTATCTTCTTACTGCTCATTTGAATGTCTTTGAAGGGAACTGGAATTGTGAGTCAAAAAACAGGATGGCTAGAAAAATACAACAAGGGCCGGGTAGTCTCCATGGTGGAAGTGAAATACGACCGCGTGAAGGTCAAGAAAACCCCGCGCAAGAAAAAAGGCCAACCCCGGCCGCCCAGCAACTATCGGGACGAGAATCTTTATTACGTCCTGGACAAAAACACCAACTATGGAGAACTTTTCCTCACTGCCGGAAGTGTTTTTTCCAAGAACGAGATTGTTGAACTGGAACTTTTCGTGGCTAAACACCAGGCGAAACTTCGGCTTTTAGCTAAGGTCAAGAAAACCGAAACTTTCATGGAGACTCCGAAGGCCCCTTTTCCGGGGCGACCTCCATTTCGCGGCGGTCAACAAACATGATTTTGAGACCCTTCGGGCTCTTGAAGACCAGCGGTTGCGCGACGAGGCGGCCAAGCCGCAGGTTCAAAAGCCAGTTAATAGCCCGCCACCCAAAAATTCCCTCAAGCTGACATTCAAACGAACCTAATTTCCCTTCTTTTCTGACTTTTCTGAAAATTTGGCCGTTACTTTTGGGTAGTTTCGGGTCCCTTCTGTCAGTAAAATTCTTCGCTCAATCTCAGAACCGAGGAGCTTTTGTGACCAATCCTTACGGCCATTTCGACGACCCCGCCCGAGAGTACGTGATTACCCGCCCTGATACGCCCCTTCCCTGGCTTAACTATATTGGTCAGGACGAGTTCTTCGGGCTTTGCACCAACACGGCCGGGGGTTACAGCTTTTGGAAGGACGCGAAGCTGCGCCGCCTGACCCGTTACCGCTATAACAACACGCCAATGGATTTGGGAGGCCGTTATCTTTATATCAACGACAACGGCACGGTCTGGAACCCGGGATGGAAGCCCACGAAGACTCAATTGGATCGCTACGAATGCCGTCACGGGCTGGGCTACACCAAAATTTTAGGCGCTAAGGACGGCGTGGAAGTGGAGATGCTGTTCTTCGTACCACCGGGTGAGAACCTGGAAATCTGGAAGACCACGGTCAAGAACCATGGCAAAACGACCAAAGATCTGAAACTTTTTTCCTATGTCGAGTTCTGCCTCTTTGAGGCGCTGAACGACATGACGAATTACCAGCGCACCTATTCTATCGGGGAAGTCGAAGTGGAAGGGTCCGCCATCTACCACAAAACCGAATACCGGGAGCGCCGAAGCCATTACGCGCTTTTCGCCTGCACCAAAGAAGTGGCGGGGTTCGACACATCCCGGGACGCTTTTGTGGGAGTCCATAACGGCCTTCATGAGGCGGCCGTACCTTTCGCGGGGAAGTCCAAAAAAACTATCGCCCACGGCTGGAATCCCATCGGGTCCCATGAGCTTCACCTGAAACTGGCACCTGGAGCATTGGAAACCTTTTCTTTCATTCTGGCCTATGTCGAACAGGGGGACTTGCCTAAATTCGACAAACCCGTCGAGGGAACCAAGAGCAGCCTCCCCGTGATGAATAAAACCAAAGGCCGGGACCTGCTGGCCAAGTATTGTAAACCCGGCGCGGTGGACGGGGCTTTCCAGTCCATCAACGCTATGTGGCAGGGGCTCTTGTCCAAGTTCCAGGTTGAATGTCCCGACCCCCACGCCCAGCGTATGCTCAATACCTGGAACCAATACCAATGTATGGCCACCTTCAATTTGTCCCGCTCGGCCAGCCTCTATGAAACCGGGATTGGCCGGGGCATGGGCTTCCGGGATTCCAACCAGGACTTGCTGGGTTTCGTTCACCTGATTCCCGAAAGGGCGCGCCAAAGGATATTGGACATCGCCGGAACGCAGCTTTCCGATGGTACCTGCTATCACCAGTACCAGCCCTTGACCAAGAAGGGTAACGCCGAGATCGGAGGGGATTTCTACGATGACCATTTGTGGCTCATTCTTTCCACTTGCTCTTATATCAAGGAAACGGGAGACACCTCCATCCTGGATGCGCCGGTGGGTTACCCCGACAAGCCGGGATCTCAAGAGAACCTTCTGCACCACTTGGAAACAAGCATCGCCTATACCCTCAAGAACCGGGGCGACCGAGGCCTTCCGCTGATTGGCCACGCGGATTGGAACGACTGCCTGAACCTGAATTGCTTTTCCACCGAACCCAACGAATCCTTTCAGACGGCGGGCGATGTGAAGGGCTCCAAGGCTGAATCCGTCATGATCGCCGGCCTTTTCCTTTACGCCTCCCGCGAGATGGGCTCGCTTTATGAGTATTTGAAGAAGCCCCAGGATCAGGGCCGCATGCAGAAGGCCTACGACGGCATGTTGAAAGCAGTCGAGGAGCAGGCTTGGGATGGGGAATGGTACACCCGAGCTTATGATGCCAAGGGCAAACCGGTGGGATCCAAGGTTTGCGAGGAGGGGAAAATATTCATCGAGAGTCAGGGCTGGTGCGTATTGGGCGGGGCAGGCAAAGATAACGGCCGGGCCCGGCAAGCCCTGGAAAGCGTGCATCAGCACCTCTACACCCCAAATGGAGTAATCCTCCAGCAGCCGGCTTACAGCACTTATCACCTGGAATTGGGCGAGGTGACCAGCTATCCACCGGGGTACAAGGAAAACGCGGGAATTTTCTGCCACAACAACACTTGGATCAACCTGGGCTGGTGTCTGTTAGGCGAAGGGGACCGGGCCTTGGAATATTACCTCTCCATCTGCCCCTCAGCCAAAGAAGAACAGATTGAAATCTACCGCAGTGAACCTTACGTTTATGCCCAAATGATCGCGGGCCGTGACGCAGCCACCCCAGGCGAGGCCAAGAATTCATGGCTGACCGGAACCGCCGCATGGACTTTCCTCACGGTTTCACAAGGGCTATTGGGCGTGAAGCCGGATTTCAATGGACTCCGGATCGACCCTTGTGTCCCGAAGGGATGGAAAAAATTTAATGTTACCCGGTATTATCGGGGAGTGGAATACCAGGTCCATGTTTCCAATCCTAAAGGCGTCTGTCGAGGCGTTAAATCCCTTAAGGTGGACGGGCAAACGGTAAGCGGGAATCTGATCCCCATCGCGACAGACAAGAAGACGGTACGGGTCGAACTGACACTGGGAGAATAAAAGCCGTGGGCCGAGAGGCCTTGAAGTGGAAACTATGCGGTTGAGATTTTATTTCCCAATTTTTTTTATTAGTTGGGGGGCTTGGGCGGTTTTGATGTTTCCGCAAGTCTCTTTCGCCGGACCTGTTTCCAGTCAGGGCACCGAATTTTGGCTGACCTTTCCCACCCAATATCTCGTAAGTTCTCAGACGCTGGATCTTTTCATCGTTTCCCAAACCAACGCAACGGGGCTCGTCTCGGTTCCGGGTCTTTCCTATTCCGCGCCCTTCTCCGTCGCCGCCGGTTCGGCCGTGACTCTGGTGGTGCCTTCGGGGGCAATGCTGACCACGATGGATGGGGTGCAGAACCTGGGTATCCAGGTCACTTCCGACAATAATATTTCCATTTTCGGCCTGGAATACGAACAATACACCACTGACGGTTACTTGGCCTTGCCGGTGGGAGCCATTGGCACGGACTACTGGGTGGCCAGCTATACGGCGGACGTGAATGACGGGGCCGCGACGGCCGTTGGTTCTAGTGAATTCGCCGTAGTGGCGGGGGAAGATTCCACCAGCGTGACCATCACGCCAGCCATCGCGGTGGGTTCCCACGCCGCAGGGGTTCCTTATACGGTGGCTCTTAACCATGGGCAGGTCTACCAGCTCCAGGCTAATATTCTCACCAATGACCTGACAGGCACCCAGGTGACGGCAAACAATTCCGTGGCCCTGTTCGGCGCCAATGCCTGCGCTGACGTTCCGGTCAGTTACATTACCTGTAACATGTTATTGGAACAGGAACTGCCGCTTTCCACCTGGGGGACGGCTTTCATCACCGTACCTCTGGCGGGGAGAAGTTCGGACACCTTCCGATATCTTTGCGCCACCAATGGAACAGTGGTCAGTGTCAATGGTTTGGCTGTGGCCACCCTGAACCAGGGCGGATTTTACGAACAAATGTTGTCCACGGCTTCCTACATCACGGCGACAGCCCCCATCATGGTCATGCAATATTCCAACAGCCATTCCTACGATGAAGCCACTTATGGCGGGGTGGCAATGGCGGACCCCAGTGAAATTACTGTGCCGCCCATTTCGAATTACGGAACCGCCTTCCAGACCGTCGCCCCTTCCACGGGGTTCGTCTACAATTTTCTGAACGTGGCAGCGCCCAATTCAGCGGTGGGGGCCGTTTTACTGGATGGAACGGCTATTCCAGCAGGAAGTTTCACGGCCGTGGGAACAAGCGGTTACTCCAGCGCCCAGGTCACCATCGGAACCGGGCTTCACCAGCTTTCTGGACCCCGGCCTTTTGGTGCCGAATCCTATGGATTTAACGTGCGTGACGCTTACGGCTATCCCGCAGGCATGGTCTTTTCCAGTCTTCCAACTCTAACCCCGACTCCCAGTCCCACCATTACGCCCAGCCCAACGCCTGTTTGTGAAATTCACGCCTGGCCCGTTCCTTACAATCCTAAAACCGCATTGGGAGGGTTCTTCAAAATAGGCTGCCTTCAACCTAATGACACCATTTCACTTTTTACCCTGTCGGGGGAACTGGTGCAAAAAGTTACGGTCCCCAACGGGGAATATGATTGGAACGGACTCAATCTCCAGGGGTCGCTCGTGGCTGCGGGCATTTATTTCTACGTGGTTCAACGCAATGGAAGCGTGGTGAAAAGGGATAAGTTCATTTTGATGAGATCATGAGGAACCGGCGTTTATAAATGGAAAACCGGGATTGAAACGTGGGTAGCTAAAAGTATACTATAGTATACCATGAAACGAACCCTGGCCCATATCGATATGAACTCCTTTTTTGTCTCCTGCGAGAGGCTGATGGACCCCGCCTTAAACGGAAAGCCGGTTGTCGTCGGGGGGAACAGGGGGGAGCGTGGGGTAGTTTCCTCGGCTTCCTACGAGGCCCGAAAATACGGTATCAAGTCGGGCATGCCGCTTTTAACCGCCGAGAAACTTTGCCCCAAAGCCTTGTTCGTTCCGGGCCACCATAAACTTTATTCGAAATATTCACGCAAGGTCTATGTGCTCCTCCGGCGTATCGCCCCTGTGGTGGAGTATGCCTCCATCGACGAGTTCTATTTGGACTTCACCGGTTGTGAGGCTCTTTACGGAAACGACCTTTGGGCTATGGCCCGCAGGGTAAGGGATTCGGTCTTCGAAAGAACGAAACTTTCTTGCACGGTCGCTGTTGCCTCAAACAAGTATGTGGCGAAGATCGCGGGTAAAACGGTGAAACCGGATCCCGCTATGCTGGGCAAAAAAGTGGTCGAGAATACGGGCGTGGTTGTGGTGCCGGAAGGTGGTGAACAAAAATTCCTGGCGCCCCTGCCGATCGAACGACTCCATGGGGCGGGGGAAAAGACCCAGCCACGGCTGAAGGAAATGCGCATCCGCCGAATCGGGGATATCCTTTCTATCCCGCTCGCCAAGCTCCAGAAATCATTCGGGTCCTCGGCGGGAGAATGGCTTTACGAAGCGGCCAGGGGAATGGGCGATACGGAGGTGCATCCATTTCATAACGCCAAAAGTGTGGGGCATGAGACGACCTTCGAGAAAGACACGGAGGACCTTCAACAAATTCACCAGACCTTGGCGTGGCTTTCGGAAAAGGGCTGTTATCGCCTAAGGCGCATCGGCAAGAGGGCTCGCACCATCACTTTGAAACTTCGCTATGACGATTTTCAAACCATCACCCGAGCCAAAACCATTCCCGAGACCAGCGACGATGCGATGGTCATGAAAACTGCGTACGAATTGTTTCAGGAATCCCACGTCCGCAAACGCAAGATAAGGCTTTTGGGAGTGTCCCTTTCTAAGTTCGAGAAGGGGGAGGAAGAATCCCAGTGGTTGTTTCCGGAGATGAGCAGCAAGAAAAAAGAAGCTCTTTTCAAGAGTGTGGACGCCATCAAGCGCAAATACGGTTTCCACAAGTTGGAG
>CAWJKT010000018.1:0-79338 GCA_963843375.1 uncultured Pseudomonadota bacterium | reverse complement strand
GTCCGTTTTCCTGAGTCCGACCGCGTCCCGTAAGGCCCGGAAACTCCGATAACTCCGGCCTCTTTCCCACGTTTACCCTTCCGACAATATCCGTTGACGTCCGACAGAATGCGGCGTACATTTGTGCGTAGATTCGTTCGTCGCGGAGTTCGACTCCTATGCGTGCTGCAAACAAGCTTTCTGCTCGCCGTGTCGCGGAATTGTCGAAGCCGGGCGTCAAAGCCGGCCTGCATGGGGATGGGCACGGCCTCTATCTGCAGGTCAGCGAGTTCGGGACTACGTCGTGGATTTTCCGGTTCATGCTCGATGGCGTCGCCAGGAAGATGGGTCTCGGCGCCACTCACACCGTCAGCCTCGCCGAGGCCCGCGAGGCGGCAAAGGAAGCCCGCAAGGCCGTCCGGAAGGGGATCGACCCCATCGAGGCCGAGAAGGCTGAGCGGGGCCGCCGCAAGGCCGAGGCGGCCAAGGCCGTTTCCTTTAAGGAATGCGCCGACAGATACATCGCCGCGAACCGCGCCGGCTGGAAAAACGAAAAACACGCGGACCAGTGGTTCGCGACCTTCAACGAGACGAAGCGCGGCAGTCCTCGATTCCCGGCAGCGACAGAATCGATCAACGCTCTGCCCGTCTCGGCGATCGATACCGGCCTCGTCTTGAAGGTGCTTGAACCGATCTGGACAAAGACGCCGAGTCCGCGAGCCGCATCCGCGGACGCATCGAGGCCGTGCTCGATTGGGCACGGGTCCGCAGCTACCGCGAGGGCGATAATCCCGCGCGCTGGCGTGGATACCTCGACAAGACGCTTCCTCAACCGACGAAGATCAAGGCCGTCGAGCACCACGACGCGTGGCCTACGCGGACCTTCCCGCGTTCATGGGAGAACTTCGCGGGAAGCAAGGCGTGTCCGCCCGGGCGCTGGAATTCACGATCCTCACAGCCGCCAGGACGGGCGAGATCATCGGAGCCCGATGGAGCGAGATTGACCTCGCAGGAGAAACTCTGGACCGTCCCGGCCGAGCGGATGAAGGCGGGCAAGGAACATCGTGTCCCGCTCTCGAATCGAGCGCTCGAGGTCCTGGCGGACCTTCCTCAGGACGGCGAGTTCATTTTCCCCGGCGCGCGCGCCGGCAAGCCGCTCTCGAACATGGCGATGCTCGAACTTGTCAGCGGCATGCGGGGGAAGGGCGTCACGGTGCATGGCTTCCGGTCGAGTTTCCGGGATTGGGGAGCGGAGCAGACTGCCTTTCCCAACGAGATGCTCGAGCTCGCCCTGGCGCACGCGGTCGGTGACAAGGTCGAGGCCGCCTACCGCCGGGGCGATATGATGGAGAAGCGTCGTCGCCTCATGGCCGATTGGGCCGACTTTTGCGAGGGCCCGCCCGCGGAGCGGGGCGACAACGTCACGCCGATTTCGTGGGCGGGCTTGAGCGATGGACGCCTACGATCCGCGAGATTGGGCAGCAGCCCGTGGCAGAACCGTCTCCTTTCTGAGCCATGTGAAGGAAATTATCGACCTCGGACTCCAGGCACCTACGCTGACGGATGGCGATCGCGAGGCGCTGGAACTCGCTCGGCGCAACCTGTACTCGTTCGATCAGCTCGACAAAAACTTTATCGCGACGCTCGCGGCGGCGGGGAAGCCTTCAATCGCGACCCACGGCTACGAGATGCTTTGGTATCTCATGAGCGCATGCTTCTACGCCGGAAGCCGCGGAACCATAAGCGGCAGCGCTGAGATCTATGCGAACAAGAAGGAGCACGTTGCGCGCTCGGTGAGAGGCGGCAAGAAGGGCGGCCAGACAAGGCGGGCCAATCGTCCATGGGTTCCGCACGCGGAAGAGCTCGCGAGAGTCGCCCGGACCAGGGATCCCTCGGCGTCTCAGGACACGATTGCGAGCGAGATTGAAAATAGTTGGAAGCTCCTGGATCCAAAGGCGCCGTCGCACAAGACGCTGAAGACCCACATAAGCGAAATGATTCACGCCGGGACGTTGGCAGGCAAAATTTCAGGAAACGAACCAGCTTCACGTAGCTAAACGAAGCAGCTTTACGGGATCGACCTATTCGACCCGCGCTGACAAATCTCTCCGCGTCCCGTGCAATCCCGCTGGACGAGGAGAACTCCCATGGTTCGCAAAGTGCTGAGAAAGCCGGCCGTCCTGGCCGCGACCGGATATTCCAATTCGACGCTGTACGAAAAGATAAAACGCGGCAAGTTTCCGAAGCCGCACAAACTCGACCCGGACGGGCGCATCGTCGGATGGTTTGAGGACGAGATCGAAGCGATTCAAAAGCGCGCCGTCGAGCGCCAGACGCAAGGCGCGGCGTGATCGATGGCGCGCTCACAATGCAGAAGGCGCGCCCCTGAGTCTTCAGGGAACGCGCCTTCGAAGGTTGAGCAGTTTGGCGACCAGCTCAATCAAAAAGATAGCATAGCAGCCGAGGCGGTTCAAGCGAAGAGCAGCACGCTTAAGACGCGCCTCGAGGCGGAGTGCGAGCGTGAAGGCGTCAGCCTCGGCGCTCTCACTGTGCTTGCCAATCAAAACGATCCCTACCGAGCCGATACTCCCGCCGGGCGAATCGACGGAGCATGGTTCGCCGAACAGATCGGCGATCGAACGACTCACCTCCGCGGTCTTCACTATAGCCTTGTGGTGCGTGGCGATGTGCTGAAGCCGAATGGCAGGCCATACGTCAACAGCTTTGCCGATTGGTCGTGGTTGTCTGAGACTGCGGCGAAGGCGGCGCGGTGGCTCGGCTTCACCCCGTTTGATCAAATCGTCGACAATCGAAATGACGAGCCGGAGTTCACACCTCGAGAGGCGTTCGAAAATCCAAGGCCGATCGTCGAAGCCGGTTTCTACGTCCCCATCCCGTATCCCGAGGAGATTTCGTCTAGGGGCGTCTCGGTCAGCGTCAACGTCAGCGGCTTCTTTGGGCGGCAACCATACAACTTGGTCTTCTTCGGCGAAAAATCATCGCTCGGCGCTGTCCTCCGCCCGCTATGCCGCCGCTACCAGGCGGACCTGTTCCTCCCGACCGGCGAGATCTCCGATACGCTGATCTACGCCATGGCGAAGCGCGGCGCCGAAGACGGCCGAGTGATGGTCGTTTTCACATTGTCCGACTTCGACCCGGCTGGTTTCCAGATGCCTGTCTCGATCGGGCGCAAGCTTCAGGCGCTTCGCGACCTCGAGTTCCCCGATCTCAACTTCGAGGTTGTTCCGGTCGCGCTCACCGCCGAGCAGGCCGTCGACTTCGACCTCCCGTCCACGCCGCTGAAGGAGACCGAGCGCCGTGCCGACCGCTGGCGCGAAGCCTTCGGCCGAGAGCAAACCGAAATCGACGCTCTGCAAGCGCTCCGGCCAGGCGTGCTGCGTGAGATCGTCGAAGAGGCGGTTAAGCCCTACTTCGACGACACGCTCGATCAACGCGTCTGGCGCGCGCGAGACGCCTGGGAGACAGATGCATGGCAGGCCATAGACGAGCAGATCGGCGCCGACGTCGATCTCATCCGCGAGGGCGCTGCTGAATCTCTCGGCGAGCTTCGCGACCGCCTCGAGCAGGTTACCAACCAGCTCCGCGACCAGGTCGAGCAGATCAACGCAGACCTCGTCGCGGCGTGCGGCCGGATCGACTACGGCGCCCTCCCGCCGATCGTTGTCCCGGAGCCGCAAATCGACGTCGTCAAGAAAGGCGTCCTCTGTTCTTCGGATTGGTCGTGGGCAGAGATGACGCGGGCTCTGATACGACGAAAGCGATACGGAGGCGAGCCATGAGCTCCTCGCCGCAAATCCTCGGCCGACTGGTCCGGAGAAGCCGCGGACCTTTCCGACAAAGACCGGAGGCACGCTGACGGCCTTCAAGTCGAGAGTCGTGAACGGCAGCGCTCTCGAATATTGGGAAGTCGTCACCTTCTCGGATAGCGCTAGGGAAGCGCTTGAGGGCTCTGACCGATGGCGCCTCGCTTTCGGCAGTCGGGCGCACTCCACGTCGAGACATACGAATGGCAACGGCGAGACCAGGCTTAAGCTGAAGCTGACCGCCGACCGCGTCCTGGCGCTGAAGCCGAAGCCGCGGGAAGCGAAGCCGATGGCAGACAAGCTGCCTTCCGCCAGAGCGCCGGCACGTGGCACGCGGACGATCGACCAGGGCGCCGTCGCTCGCCTCGCGGCCTCGTCGGGGCAGGCGACCTGGGCAGCACCTACGAAGCAGATAGGAGACGGGCCGGCCCCGTGGGAACGCGAGCGGGCGCCGATCAATGACGAAATCCCATTTTGACGACGGAGCTGGCGCAACGCCTATCCCGCCAATGATGAGCCTCGCCACATTCGAGGCGCAACTCGACGAGGCGGCCTCAAAGGCGAAAGCTGCGGCGTATCCGCTCAAGTTCCACGGCGACGTCGACGACGCGCCGCTGAAAGAATGGCTCGTCAACAAGACGATCCCGAAAGTGGGCAAGGGCATCTTGGCCGGCCAATGGGGTACGTACAAGTCCTTCCTCGCGAAGGACCTGGCCCGAGGCGTCATGACGAAAACTCCCTTCGCTGGGCGCGCCGTCATGCGCCAGGGCGCCGTCTTATTCGTCGCTGCCGAAGGACAGGACGAGGTCCGCGTGCGCCTCGAGGGAATCGCGCGCGACAAGATCGCGAGGATCGAAAACTTTCGCGATGCTAAACCCGTCGACCCGACGCGCTTGCCATTCGCCTGGATCGAGACTTGCCCGCGCCTCACGGCCGATGACGCTGCGGAAACGCTATGCGCGATCGTGGCGGAGGCCCGCCGCGCCCTTGAGGCGCGCTTCAGCCTGCCGCTCGCGCTGGTCATAATCGACACTCTCATGGTCGCATCTCAGTTTCGGGACGCGAACGATGCTGCAGAAGCTCAGCGCGTGATGAGCGTGCTCGACGCTGCAGCAAGAGAGGCCGAAGCGTTCGTCCTCGCCGTCGACCATTTCGGCAAGGACGTCACGACCGGAACGCGCAATTCCTCCGCCAAGGAGGGCGCCGCCGACGCCGTGCTCGCGCTGCTCGGTGACCGGGACATAGCCGGCAACGTAAGCAATTCGCGCCTGGCAGTCCGCAAGGTCCGCGGCGCGCCGACGGGCGAGGCGATCCCGTTCAAGATGCGAGAGGTCATCGTCTACGAGAATGCGGGCTACGACGCGGTGACGACGCTCGTTGTCGACTGGGACGAACACGCCACTACGCGCCCAGCCGACGAGCCTGCGAGGGCGAAGCGTTGGCCGAGGTCGCTCGCGATATTCAAGAAGGCGCTCGACTACGCCCTGACATCATCGGGCAAACGAATGCGCCCGTTCGTCGACGGACCAGAAGTCCTCGCTGCCGAAAGGGAAGCCGTGCGGGCCGAGTTCATGAAGACGTACGAGGCCGACAACGCCGATGCGAAGCGCGCCGCCTTCAGCCGGAGCGTCAAAGCCGCGCTTGCCGCGGAACTTATGAACGCCCGCGAGATAGGTGACGCCGAGGCCGCGGCGACGTTCCTCTGGCCGCTCGTCCAGCCGTGAACGCGAACCGACCGAACGCAGCGACCGAACGAACGGGGCCTTTTATAAGGCCCTACGTTCGCTCCGTTCGCGTTCGCTCCGAACGAGGTGTGACAAAACGTTCGCTCCGTTCGCCGCGTTCGCTCCGTTCGCTTAGGCTGCAACCTCGCCCGCCTCATCGGCTCGACCATCCGTGGCCCATCGCTGGCAACGCGAAGCCAAGCGCACCCTCGCGGGCCGTGTCCGGACAATCGCCTTATTGCGCCGCGCGTGGTTCCGGCGCGCTCGACCGCCATCCGGCCGGCGAGACGCCGCGCTCCGGCAGTGCGGGCTCGACCGCGCCGCCGGGACGCGCCGCCCGGCTGCAGTTTTCCAGCGCCGCCAGAGGGCTGGCCGATGAGGTTCGACGGAGGTTGTCTCCGCCATAGGTGCCGGCATTCATCTAGGAAATCGCTGGCATTTTGTCCCGCAAGGTCCGAGCGACGTACACGTCTACGCACAAATTGTTCTGTCCGCGTTCGCCGCTTTGCCTCATACTCACCGCATGAGCATGAACGCTTCACCCTCGAATACCCGACGCAGTCGGCCCTCACTGCCGCGCACTCACGCGCGGCTCGCTTGGCGATGAGTTTGACGGCCGATCGCGGGAGGGGAAATTCCTGCGCAAATGCGAGGCTGAATTGACCGCGCAGGTCGGAGGTTCGCCGAGCTTTGGGCAGAAGCTGCTCATTCGGCGGATCGCCAGATACACGCTCCGCCTCGAGGCCTTTGACGCCAAGCTCGACGCAGGAAGCTGGACGTCTCACGACGCCAGGACATACGGCGGGCTAAGCAATAGCCTTCGCCTGATGCTGAAGGAGCTCGGTCTCAAGGCCGCCGTGCAGAGGCCGACCAGCCCTCTCGCTGAGCACTTCTCTCGCCCGCTGGCGCGGAGTGTCGCGCCGTGAAAGGCCTAGAAAACCGACGGCTTAGCTGCGAGCCAGGGCCACGCCGGCAAAAATATCCCGCCGCACAGAATGTCCTCGGCCTGGTGCGCAGCGCACCGCTGAGACCAAAAATGAAAAACCCTTTTCGCGCGTTCCTGTAGCAGCGCGCCAAGAAAAGATTTCGCGGCGGGATTCTCTGCGGCTCCCTGAGCGCCGGGAGGCACGCCGATGAGGCTCCGGAAGCTCGTCACCATGCGGGAGGCGCTCGACGATCCTCGGGTACTTCGGCAGCGCTGCTCGCGGGCGACTGTTGGCGCCGCCTGGCGCGTGCTTCTTGATTGCGATCGTGGGGAGGAACTGACGGATGAGCGAGCGCGAGGTGTTCAAGGCCCGACAGGCCGCGAGCGCGAGCCGCTGGAGATGGTCGAAGAGTTCTGGGCCATCATCGGACAGTCGAGGCGGCAAAACCCGCGCGGCGGGCATCCTGGCGGGGTATCTGGCGCGCCTGTATCGACCATCGCGACGTCCTGGCGCCGGGCGAGCGCGGCGTGCTGCCGGTCATGGCCGCGTCAGCACGGCGCAGGCGGCGCCAGGCATTCAATTACATTGCGGGCGTCTTCACAACGGCTCGCCGCATCTCTAGGCCCTTGTCGAGAGTGTAGACGGCGGATTCCATCTCGCTGTACGACGGGCGTCGACATCACAGTCCGGCCGGCTGAGCTTCCGAACGATCCGAGGCGATGTGTGCGGTCGGCGCGATCGGCGACGAGATTGCCTTTTGGCGAACCGACGGTGACGTCGCGGCAAATCCGGACGTAGAGATCCTGCGAGCGCTGCGTCCAGCGCTGGCGACGACGGGCGGCCCGCTGATTTGCATCTCAAGCCCGCACGCGAAGCGGGGCGCGCTCTACGACACATTTAAGCGACACTATGGCCCCGCCGGCCATCCGTTGATCTTGGTCGCGAAAGCGCCGTCGCGAACCATGAATCCAAGCCTCCCTCAGAGCGTCGTCGATCGTGCTTTCGAGGCCGATCCCGAGTCGGCCTCGGCTGAATATGGCGCCGAGTTCCGCAAGCGACATTGGCGCTTTCGTCTCGACGCGACGCGATCGAGGCGGCCGTGTCGCGCGGCAGTCATCGGTGCGCGCCGCCGCTCGCTGGCGTCTCGTATGTCGGCTTCGTCGATCCCAGCGGCGGATCCAGCAACTCGATGACCATGGCGTCGCGCATCGCGAGGGCGAGCGGCTATGCTCGATTGCATCTTCGAACGTCAAGCCGCCATTTTCAGCCCGGACTCGGTCTGTCGCCGAGTTCGCGAGACGTTTCTGAAAGCTACCGCATCTCAACGGTCACGGGCGATCGATATGCCGGCGAGTGGCCACGCGAGCGTTTCTCGGTGCACGGGATCAGCTATGAGCCGGCCGGCATGAACCGCAGCGAGATCTATCTCGCCTTCCTCCCGCTGCTCAACTCAGGCCGCGTCGACCTGCTCGACAATGCGCGGATGGTCGCACAATTTGCTGGCCTCGAGCGCCGTACGAGCCGCGGCGGCCGGGACTCGGTTGACCATGGGCCCGGACGCCCATGATGACGTTGTAATGCTGCCGCGGCGGCTCTCGTGCTGACGTCCGCAAGCGGCGTCGCGGACGGATGGTTGGAATTATTATCGCGCAGCTCGCCGGCGAGGCGACGAGCCAAGCCCGCCGGCCCGATGGTGCGGCTCTTGGCGCCTCTCCGGCGTCTCCATGTTCAGGCTTCTGAGCGGCAAGGAACTTGCCGTTCCTAACCGACCGGATTATCGAAGTGACTGAAGACGGACGCCGGGCCCGCTGATCGCCGCCGGCTTCAAACGCCTCAGCCCAGCGCAAGAGCCCGCCGTGATGGCCATGACCACCGCTTTTCCCAACAGAATCTCGGAGCCTAAGCATGATGACCGCCGAAGTTCTCCCGTTCCCCGCAACCGAAACCGATCCGCTTGCGGCGCTCTATGCCGAGCGCGACGCCGTCGAGGCGGAGTTCGCGCGCTTTCAAAAAGTCGACGAAGCCCGCCTATCGGCCGAGCGCGACCTTGCCGCGTCTGGACGCAGAGCAGGCCGCGATCGACTGAGGCCGAAAAAGCCGCCTGGTCGCGCCTTGGGCGACTACGCTGCGAGGGGCCCGACGCCAGTCGCCGCACATAGCCGAGCGCGCGAAGCCTTGGCGCGCAAGCGCGTCGCCGCGGCTGCGTCGCTTGCTTCTGCGGTGAACGGCGCGAAGGCGGTCGAGCCGCGCCAGTTGGCGCTGAACGCGGATTTCCGCCGGATCAGCGACGAGATTTTTGCGGAGAAAGTCCGCGTCGCGCTGACTTGTCGAGGCGGCCGACTTGCACATAAGCCGCCTGCGAGGCGGCGAAGGCCTTGCTGGCCGGCGCCCAGCGGTCTGACGCAATTCGGGACGCACTGTTCGCCTGCCGAACCGAGGCAATGAATTCTCACAACGAGGCGCGCGCGGCCGTCACCACCGCCGCGATCGATCTGATCGAGGCGATGGTTCGCCCCGACCTCGTTGGCGACATCAACGAGCGGGCGCGCATCGCCGCCGAGGTGAAGCGAGAGCTCGACCAGATGACGCCCCGCAACGCCGCCAGAGGCGCGCCGAACGGGCGCTCGACCGACGCGAGGACGAGACTAGCCGATCGCGCATTTCAAACGAGAGATTTTCAGAGGATGTTTCCCACATGCAACGACAAAAAGCAACGTAGCGAACGCGCCGGCTCCGACGATGGATCACGGCCCTCACGCTGCTGATCAGCGTCCTTCGAGCAAAAACTCGAGGCGCAGCGCGACGCGAGGAAGCCGAGAAGGCCGCCGAGGCCGAGCGCGGATGCGCAAAGAGGCTCGCCGAGCTCGACCGCCAGGTCGCCGCCGCGCGCGCAGAATTCGAAACTCTCGACGAGCAGCTCCGACAAGTCGTTGGGGCGCTCGAGCGCGCCGGTCTCGGCGGCGAGATTGAGGCTCACATCGCAAAAGACGATGCCGCCTCACCAACTGGTCAACTACCAGCGCCTAAGAAGTCTAGCGACGGCGACAGTCCACTGACAACGGCGCCCACACTTGAAAGGACAACAAATGGCAAATCCGTACCCGGGGAAACGGCGGCATGCACCCACGACTCTCCGGCTACAACCCGCGGGAACCCTGTGAAGAACCCGCCCGCGGGGCCCGTGACGGTCGCCCCCGGTCGAAGCCCGCGCCGACGCCGGTGACGCCTATCCCAGCCACGGGCCAGATCGTCCAGGACGGCCAGCCGCCGTTTCCGCCTACGCCGCCCGCGAGGCCGGCAGACGGCGTCAAGGAACTCGTGCGCGGCATTCCGCTGAGGCCCTGGCCGCCGAGGGGAGAAGGCCGATGATGATGGCGGCAGAGCTCCGCAAAACGGGCGGTCACTCGCTCTCCGAACTCCGGCGGATCTGCGCACTGATCGAAGCGACGCCCGGCCGGCAAACCCCCGAACATGGATAAGATCCTCGTCGCAGGTCGCGCGCGAGCGCGCCGCGCCTCCGCAGCAGGCGTCGAAGGCGAAGGCTCTGGTAGAGCGATCGGCGTCGAGGTCGAAACGAGCCCGCTACAGCTCATGAAAATGGCGCTTCAGCGCCCGATTAGAATTTTTTGAACTCCCCCGCGCTGAACTTGGCGGTTCCGGCGCGGGGCGGCGGCGCGTTCGTTTCTCCAAATACGGGCGCGCCGCCAACGGGGGGCTACATCTGATCACCTGCCTTGAGATGGCGCGAATTTTGGATGTCGCGGCCGGTCGCGCGCGCGCCGATCTTGTCGCTCCGACGGCGAAATTGGTGACCGTCCTCGCCGAGGACGCAAAATCCCTTCTCGGCGTTTATCAGGAAGGCTGGCCCGCGCTGTCGCCGCGAACGCTTGAGAGAAAGGCTGCGGATACTCCTGGGATCGAGACAGGGGCGATGCGCGAGTTCGATCGAAGCTGAGGCTCACGCGATTCCCGGCGGCGCCGAGGGCGTCATTGGCAGCAACGACAAAAACGCTCTCTGGTTCGAATTAGGGACGGTGCACCAACCTCCACGGCCGTTTTTGGCGTTGGCAATGTCGCGGTCGGAAGCGCCGGCTGCGGAGATCTTCAGCGCGTTCGCAGTGGAAATTCTGGAGGGGAAATAGAAAACAATGCCAACAAGTTATGAAGTTGCAGCCAGTTTCACTGTCATAGATCGCGCCTCGTCGGTCCTTACGAGGATATCCGACCTGTTCAGCAAAATTGACGCCCAGACCGCGAAAGTCCGCGAGCAGTTGGCGTCGATCGGCGCGATACGCTTCACCGGCGCTACCGAGGGCCTCGCCGGCGTAAATGAACAATTGGCGCTCATCAAGATGGCCGGAGGCGAGGCGGCGGCCGGCATGCGATCCACCTTCTCGTCTGTTGACACCGGAGCGGCGTCGGCGATCCCCTCCTTGAAGGCCATGAAGGCTGAAATGGCGAGCATCGGCGCAGCATCGCGCGCGATCGCGGCGGCGGGCGTGCCGCGCGTTGGTGGAGGCGGCGGCCACGGCGCAATCCCTGGTGTTACCGGCCCGAGCGTCGCAATTCCAGGCGGTTTTCACGCGCATCTGGGGCGCTCGAACGCCGCCCTCGCCAGTCTCGGCTTGCTCGGGTACGGCGCCTACGAAGAGGGCGAAATCGAATCGACGGCGCAGAAGCTTTTCACCACGGCCAACATCCTTCCAAAGGGCGCGCTTCGAGACGACCCGCTGTTCCGAGCGTTCCGCCAGGCAATCACCAGCGCCATGGCGACGACCGGCGCGCCGCTGAGGGAGCTCGACGCGGCTTCGCTGAAAGCGATGCAACAACTGGCCGGCATGCCCTTCGGGCAGCGGCTCGACCTCCTGCCCGATCTCCTTCAGGGTGCAGCGGCGGAGGCGAGGCAGAAGGGCACGACGGTCACCGAGGGGATCGAGGCGATTATCGGCCTGGCGCATATGCGCCGGCAATACGGCCCCGAGCAGCTTCGCCATATCATGCGAGACTTCACCTACCTCAGCAGCATTGACCCGCTTAACCTGGCGGCGATGACCAAGGCAGCCGGGTATGCAATCCCGACGCTTGTCGGCGGCGGCTATGATCCGGACGCAGTCATGCTCGCGATGACCGCGATGCAGCGCGGGGGAATTTTATCAACAAAAGCAGGCACTTGGCTTAGAGAGCTGGGTATCCGGGCCTTGCCCGGCACCAGCCTGATGTCGAAAAGGCTCTTCGAAGCGCACGAGAAGGGATTGCACGCATTCGGCCTCGTCGACGCGCACGGGCAGCCGACGTTCCTCGGTGACAATGGCGCTCCGGACTTCTTCAAACTGATCGACACGGCCGCCAGGGCCTACCAGGGAATGACCCCGGCGCAACGGCTCGTCTCAGAGCGCCAGGTCTTTGGCGCGCAGGGGTCAGGCGCGCTCTCTTTTCTCGGCGATCCGATCGTCGAGAAGATCCTGGGCCAAACGCGGCAGGAAATGGCAAATTTCCCGGCAATTCGCGATTACTGGGCGCGAGCGCAGGCGAACGCGCCCGACGTTCAGTTTCGATCAACGTGGGGCGCCCTGCAGTCCGTGCTGATCGACCTTGGCGCGGTGATCCTCCCGCCCGTCGTAGCGGGGCTGAAGCAGCTTGACGCGGCGCTGCACGCGATAAAAGCCGTGACCGATACGTTTCCGACCATCAGTGGAAAAGCCCAGGCCGTCTCAACCGATGTTGGCCTCGCCGTTGGCGCGCGCTGGGGTCTCGGCCGCTTGGCGTCATTGGTCGGTCTAGGCGGCGCAGGCGCGGCTGGCGCGGGCGGCCTGGGCATGCTCGGCCGCCTGGGTCTCTGGGGGGCCGCGGCTGCGGGCGGGTACGAGCTCTGGACCCACCGCAACGCCATCTACGACCTACTGTTCGGCGGAGGGTCGTCTCCCGCGTCTGCCGGGCCTCAGGTCATTGTTCCCCGCAAATACGCAGGGGGCGGCGTCCGCATTCAAGACTGGCAGACGCCGCCCTACCCGGGCCTTCTTCAGGACTATTGGAACGCCAGCCGCGCCAGCAAAGCCCTACGCGGCGCAGGATACACCGGCCTAAATGATCCAGAACTCGGTCGCGAGCAGGGCCTCATGGTCACGCGGGCGCAAGGCCTGAGCAAGCCGATCAACATCGCGCCAGTGATAAATCAATCAAACTCCGATCACAGTCCTGGTCGACGGCGCCTCTGTCGCAGCGCAGATATGGCCGCACATTAAAAATGAAATTCTGGCCGCTACTGGCTTTCTGACGTCGCCCGGCGCAAGTGACGCGCACGGCGCGTACATTTCGCCCGGGCGCGACCGGGCATGCTGGGTTGTAAAGAATTGAGCCTTCATCCTCGACACCTTCATAGAGTGTTCCTATGATCAACGGTCAGTCGATAGGCTCCGTCGATTGATTGTTGCTTGCCTATCCGCAATCCGAGGCGCGCGTTGCCAAAAACGCAATGGCGCGCCATCAGTTCAGCGCCCGCATGAACTCCCATTCGCTGAGATCGTCGGGTAACCCAAAATTGGCCGGATCTCCGATTGACGGCCAAGCCGTGGAGCCGCCGACCAGGTCTTCAAGCGCCTGTTCCGCGGAAGCGTAAGACCCCAAAGGTTCACTTTCGAAGAAAGCGACGAATTGAGCGGCGTCGGGCACGATCCGAAAGGCACCGTGCTCCGTCCGGAATTGCCAATATCCGTGCACTAATGGCCCTCCGCCCCTCCGCCCACGCCTTCTCGACAAGCGGTCCGGATGTTCTCACATTAACGTCGGGCCGGAAAGACCAACCCGCCGGGGCGCGCCGAGCGACGCAAATTGTGTTTTCAGCAACGCGTTGCGATTTCACCTAGGGAATAGCGCAACTGGTGCAATGTCAATCGCGCAATAGAGTTGATGTATCTGGCAATGATTGTCAGATTAGCAAGACGTTGCTAATTGAACAATTCTTGGAGTTGCCAGCTGTTCTGCGCTAACAGGTTGACATTCAGTTTAATCGCGCAGATAATACTTCGTGGCTCTCAGCCTGAGAGCCGTAACTGGAGGAAACGATGGCTTACGATCCAAAGGAATATACCGCCCATCTGGCGACGCTCACCTCCATCATAGAGAGGGCTCGTCCCGATCGGCGCCCTCTCATGATGGCCCACTGGCGCGCGCAAAAAAGGGTCTGGGCCATGAAAGAGACTGATTTCGCGAGCTACGACGCCTACGAGCGGTCTTTCGATGAGGCCGTCGAGGACGAGACCGACGCCCGCGAGGCCCTTGCAAGGTCGCCCGGAATCGCCGAAGGGTTCATGCAAAATCTCGAATATTTGAACACTCTCTGTCTGATTGAGACGACCCTGCCGCTGATCCACGCCGAATACGGCGCTGTTGCAATTGCGGTCGACACTTTCCTGAAGCAATGAGTGGCCAGTCCATTGAGGTTGCCAATCTGTTGGCCGGGAACAACGCAAGCGCCGCCGCATTTCCTTCGACTGGCGCGCCTGTTGACCCCCCCAACCCTGGAGGCGCGCCACCTTGCCCCGCTCCCGCTCGCCCTGGGGCGGGGTTTTTTTGTCCCTGCGCTATTAAGCGATGGACATTCACTCGCGCGTGGCGGCTAATAACCAATGAGGGGCGCGGAAGCGGCGCGCCACACCGTGGACAGCCGTCGCGTCGCCAGCTCCTCGTCTAGCCGGACGCGATCCGGCCAGCGATACGCGCCGACTGTGCCCCGCTCTGCTCGCCTGGAGCGGGGCTTTTCGTTCGACGGGCCGCTCCATCCTAAACCGTCTTGAAAAATTTCCGATACTGAGGACAGTCTCTTGAGCCTGCAGAAAAAGGCTCGTGCGATATGATTGAGGGGAAGAGTCCTGCCGACTTGATGCGCCTGGCGCAGGCCGGGGCCTCCCTCAGGCTCGACGCGAGGCGCTACGGAACATCCGATCTGGTGATGATCGCCCGCGCACTGCACCCGCATGGTTCGCTCACTCTCGCAAACTCGGAAGGCAAGCAGACGAGCGAGCTGATTTCGATCGTTTCGGCGGCGCCAGGGAAGGTCATGATCGCATAGGCGCGCATGGGTGGCTTCGGCCGCGCCTTTTTGCATGTCACCACTCACGCCGTCATGGTAGGATCAGCGTCGGCGCGCATTTACGCCCCCCAGCAATGGCGCGCCACCATTGCCCCGCTCCAGTTCGCGCCGGAGCGGGGCTTTTTGTTCGCTCACGGCCGAGTGCAACGGTCACTTGTAATTGTGCGGGTCAGCCATGCACTTGTTGTACTCGGCCTGAAACTGAGCCTTGGCGGTGCCCTTGGCTCTCACTTGGGCTCCGCACACCTTCATCTGCTGACAGTGTCCTCCGCAGTTGGCGAGGGCCGGGGCGCTGGTCACGACTAGGCCGACTGCGATCAGCGCGAAGACTGCAATCTTGGTCATCACGTTTACCTCCTCCTTGCTGCCACCCTCCTCTGACTTGCGGGGTGGGAGATATTGGCGGAACGCCAACTGAGCGCGCGGCGGCGCCTGCCATCAAACCGTCACGCTAGCCTCCCCGCGGTCCCCGCCTGGCGGAGGCTTGACGTCGAGGGCCCTGATCCTGCGAAATGACGACCTAGTCCGAAGGTCGGTTTTTTAGGCTCGCTGCCCACGCCTCAAGAGCCGCGCCACAAGCAAGACACCGCCGACTGCCAGCAGGGTAGGAAGGCCAGCGCCGATTTCAGGAGCCGGCGCGGGATGGATAATGCCACATGCCGAACAAGTTGGTGCGGCCTGCGCCGCCGTTGCCGCCATGGTACACAGCCAAACCGCAACCACCAGTGTTCTCATTGCACAATCCCCCGTTCTGTCCCGAACCGAAGAATATGCAACCACAGAGATTGTGTCAACAGAACTATCATCAGTCGTGTTCAGGCATCCTGTCCCGCCGCAAGACGCCGGAACGGGGCATTCCGAGCGCGAAGACGTTTGGTTTCAGGCGAGCCGGTTCGCCTCCAGTTGAGCGAGTCGAAAGATGACGTCGGAATAGCTCTCCCGCGGCCCGCGCATGGCCCCAAGACGATCGACGATCGCCTCCTCGAGGTGGATGAAGCATTGCCCGCGGCGTCGGTCTATCTGCAGCACGGTTCCTTCCGGCAGGATCTCGCCGATGGCGACGAGGGCGGCCTCAGTGATGGCGATGCGGATCATGTTGAGAGGCTCGGGCTCGCCGATCTTTTGCGGCGCTGGACAGTTTGGACACTGCGGCGCAGGTATGGGCGGACAAGAGCGTGCGCAAGGGGGACCGGAAATGCTGCGATGGCTCCGGCGCCGCAAAGAAGCCGAACGGCTGGCGCAGGCCGACGCCGAGGCCTTGATCCGCGACCATGGTGGCAGGGCCTATGCGGAGGCCCGTTGGCGGCAGCGTGACGTGGTCCTGCCGGATGGGACAACGCACGCCGGCCGGACGCCTGAGCACTGGCGGCGCGTCGCGCTCATCGTGGCGCGCATGACGGGGAAGAGGATCGGCCTCGACACTGCAACCCGGATGCTCGAGCGCCGCCCTTGGGACCGCTGACATGCAATACCGAATCCAATTCCTCGACGGTGCGGGCAAAGTCATTCGTGAATGGATCGACACCGCTCAAAACGTCACGCGTGTGATCGAGCTTATTGTGGACGCGGATTGGCCGCCCGACGCCGTCACCATGCGCGTGCTCGACGCCTACGGGCGCGAGGTTCATTCCGTGGCCAGGGGTGGCGCATCGTCCTGAGTTGCACCCATCGCCGCGGCGCGATCGTGGCGCGCACTGCGGCCCTGGTGCCAGGACAGGGAAGAGTCCTTTGGGGCGGTTCTCACGCCTGTTCGTCGGCCACAGCTTTCATGATGTGAGCGGCCGCGTCTGCGACATTGTCATCGTATAAATTGCCTACTCCGGCTATTAATCTGCCGTCGGGCCGCTTCGCAATTATACCATCGTCTGGCTTAACAAAAAAGGTTACGTCAAAAGGTCCTTTTACGCCGTAAAACGTAATAGTGACGGTGGCGGCGTCTGAATTTTCTGGAAAACCCACACGCACATACCACGGAAGCGTGACCTTAGCCGTTTCCACTGCCTCGTTGAACACGGCCTGGATTTTATCCTCGCGCTCAGTATTTTGCGTCATCAGATCCTCCCGATGATTTCTACCTGGTAGGGAAGGAGACCTTAGCGTCCCACGTAATCCGAAGAAAGCCGGACGAGGCTTGGACGCATGTTTGTGCGCACGACGAGGGGTAGAGAAATAAATCAAACATTTTCAACTAGTTAAGTTGCTCAATGGCGGAAGGAGTGAGATTCGAACTCACGGTGGGGTTGCCCCCACGGCGGTTTTCAAGACCGCTGCCTTAAACCACTCGGCCATCCTTCCTTCTTAAGCGACTTCAACGGCTTACCTCGGTTGCTCAGCCTGCGAACCGCCGTGACTGTGCCGGAATTTGTGCCGTCGAGGCCTTGGCTCGTTCTGCCTCATCCGAGGTCAGGAAGGCAAGATAGATCTCGGTTGTCTTCACCGACGTGTGCCCCAAATGCTTCGACAGGTCATAGATCCCGACGCCTCGGCGGAGGGCCTCGACGGCGTAGAGATGGCGCAGGTCATGAAAGCGGAAGCGGCGAAAAGGCTGGCCCTCTCGCTCGGCCTGGGCCTCGACCTGGCGGCGCAGATGGGTGAAGTCGCTCGCGGCCTGGGCGAACGGCAGGCCGCCCTCGCGGCAGAATATCCGCTGCTCGGCGCCGAGGGTCCGCGGCTGTGCCGAAAATGTGCCGCCGCGGCTTCGTCGAGGCGGATGGTGCGGCGCTTCCTTCCCTTGCCGATGATCTCGAGCGTGGCGGCGCGCGGGTTGAAGGCCCGCCAAGTCGCGCGCACGAGCTCGTCCTGGCGTGCGCCGGTGAGCTCGGCGGCGCGGATCAGCGCGCCGAAGCGGGGCGTGGCTGCGTCGATCACGGCCTCGATCGCCGCCCGCTCGGGAAGGACGATCGGGTCGCGGCGCTCCTTGAGCAGCTTCCTCTTCGACAGCGTCGGGTTGCCCTCCCGCCAGCCCTCGGCCTCGGCGTGCTCGAGGACCCGGGAGACCGCCGTCAGGTCGCGGCGGACCGTCGCCGGGGTCGCCCCGAGCTTCCGTCGCCCGGCGATCAGCGCTGAGATGGACTTTCCGTCGATCTCGTCGACGGCGAACGAACTCGAGGAACGGCTCGCACTGCAGGAGGCTGACCGCGTAGCGCCTGGCCGTCGACGGCGCGATCTGGACGGCCTCATGCTCAGCCCAGGCGGCGACCGCCTCTTTCCAGCTTACGCGCTTTTCGCCCCGGAACGCAGCCGCGGTGAACGCCTCGATCCGCGCGTCCCGGATCCTCCGAGCAGTCTTGACATCGCGCGTTCGTAAACTTTCGCGGCGTTCGACTCCGTCGACGGAGGCTCGCAACCACCAAATGCCGCCCCGCTGGTAGAGGTTTCGCTCGCGCATGCGCGCTCCTTGGCGGCGATGAAGCGCCGCAACTTTTCTCGATCGAACGTCCATAGCTTGCCGATCTGCGCCGCGCCCGGCAAGTCGCCGCGCGCCGCCATCGCCTGCACCGCACGTGGCGACAGGCAAAGCGCCGCCGCAACCTCGGCGACGCGAGCGCGGGGAGCGAGCGCGTCTTCCGAGATCACGGCGGCGACCGGCGGGTGACCGCCCACGTGGCGGGGTTTGCGCCACCGTGGCCCAAACCCCTGGACCGACAGGCGTCCTCACGGCGGAGCAGCTTGGCGATATGCGCTTCACACTGAAGCGCATATCCAATGCGCGCCACGGTGGCGCGCGTTCTAGCGCGATACCGCGGCGCGATCGTCGATAGGTCCTCTCGGGCGCAGTCGCCCCGGCCGCGCCCCACCTTGCCCCACCTTCCGTTTGAGGTGGGGCGCGTGCAACCCGTTGACGGAAAAGGCGTTGCCCCACCTGCCCCACCTGCCCCACCTATTTTGAGAAAAAGTGGAAAAGGTAGTCCTACCTGGGGCGCACGCTCGCGCGCACGCGCGAGGAAACAGGTGGGGCAGGTGGGGCAGGTGGGGCACATCGTTGTTTCGTCTATCCTTTTTCCGCGCCCCACCTTCCGCGGCAGGTGGGGCAGGTGGGGCGCGTCGGGTTTTTCAAAAATCGGCCGACCCCGCTCTCTCGCCAGGCCAATCCGGCTCGTCTTCGTCTTCCGGCGGCCAATCGCGGGTCTGGCCCATGGCCTCATCCCAGGCGGCGCGGCACTCGGCGAGACAGGGGATTAGGTAGCACCAAGTCCGAACAGCCCCGATGATCCGCTTCTTCCTGTCGATTCCCGGCATCAGCTTGCGCAGGTCCTGGCCGAAAATGGTCTCGTCTGCCTTCCGCTTGACGCCGACCTTGTCCGCCGTCGTGAGATAATCGTCGAACAGCGTTTTCGTGGGCAGGTACGGCTCCCACGCGTCGCCGGCGCGCGTCGTGTGGCCGGCGACGAGCCGATCGAGCCACCAGGCGCTGATCGGGTCGAGCGTGCGCTCTTTCTGGTAGAGGAGCGCCTCAGTCTTGGGGGTGACGCGGAGGTTGACGCTGTCGAGGTCGAAGGCGAGCAGGTCATGGAGCAGCGCCGCATAGCCGCCGTCGCGCAGCTCCGCCTCCATCTCGGCGAAATAGGCGTGGTTGCCGGCGCAACGCGGGTCGACGTCGAGCACGGCGAAGCGGCGTTCGTCCCGACCGGCCGGAACGACCCATGGTTCGTTCGAGGTCATGATGAGCCGGACGTAGTTTTTGAGCCGGATCGGGTCGACGCCCTTTGCCTCGATTTGTTGGATAGGCGAAGTGATGAGGCCCTTGAGCCGTCCTTCGGCCGCTTTGTCTGCGGCCCAAACAGCTTCGTCGGCCTGCAGGAGGAGGCAGCTCGCCATGTGCGCATTGAACTGGCCGGTGACGTAGCGCGGGTCGTCGACGAGGAAGTAAGCAATACGAAGCTGAACGTGTACAAAAAAAAAAAAAAAAAAAAAAAAAACGATATTGCTCCTTGCCACGGAGGTTGACTTCGGGGCCCTCGGGCGGTTACCCCGTCAGGACTTGGTTCATATCGAACCGCACCTGCTGGCTGCTGCATCCTTGATCCTGGCACGCTGTCCAATCCGGGTCCCCGTCGCGAACAATCTCCACCTTTCACCCCAAACCTCAACTATTTCTTTTTCTCGATATCGTTGTAATACTTCAGAAAGAATGGACTTATTACCACAACTAAAAAAATGAAAATCCACCAAAAAACTTTCGGGTCAATGCCCATGGATAAAAGAAAACGAATTTCCCAATCGGTAACGATTCTCATGCCCAACGTGAAAAAAAATACTTGAAAGATTAAAGCCAACCACCCTAAAAAAATTATTAAGACTGGAACAGGAACGGATTTATTAAATATTTTCAAATCTTATCTCCGGTTAATTTTGTACAATCCGGGTCCCCGCCGTGGACAGCCCCCTCCGCTTTCCGTATTTACTCCCGATCATTCGAAACCATAGCCAAGGCCTAGGTACAATTCCAAATCCGGAAACATGATCGCCCCTCCGTTCCCGCTGGAATAGGAAATAAAGGCGGTTCCCCCCGAACCATCCGTGGCGTTCACCGTTTGCGGGCTGGAAAGGAAGGCGGTATTGCCCTTGATTCCCAGAGAAAAGAAGAGTTTGTCGTGAGGCGGGTAAAAATCGAGCAGGTGAAGGTCCGTATAAAGCGCGAAAGCGGAAATGTCCCTCTGCCCCTGGAAAGTATCGGAAGGGTCCGCCCCGTTGAAGGAAAGGTGGAAGGTCATGTCAAAATGGGTGATGCCGACCGCCAGCGAATTGAGGATACGGAAAACTCATTTATCAGAGCGGTGGAAGGATAGGTCCATTGTGACGAAATCATGGACGTCCAGGCCGATATTGAAATTAGTGTAGGAATTGTTGTTAAACACGAAAAAAGTCTGGCCAGCGACCGACTGGAAAGAAATGCTTTGGGTCTCCAGGGCGAAATCGGCCCAAAGGGGCCCGGCCAAATCCCGGGAATAGGAGAGGCCCAACGATTGTCCAAAATAATTCGAACCTACCTGGATTTGCCCGGAATTGGGGAGGGAATACTCTGCCTGCCCCCAGGCGAGGGACACCTGAAAACAGGCCAGGAACAGCAAAAGGAAACAACGCTTCACCTAATGCCTCCTTGATGGCCGGATAGCCTTCCGCCTTCAGGGCGTGGAGTATCGACGCCTTACCGGAACCCGGCTACCGGTCAAAATACACCGTTTCATTTAATACTCCCTCGAAGAAACTTGTCCAATCCGGCTCCCCATCGTGGATAACTTATTTACTTACTCAAATAAACCCAAGTGCGTTCCTGTCCTTTCAAAAATGATTTTGTTTCCAGTAAGCCGAAGATTAGAAAACCTGCATTAAACATTCTAGTGAAGGATAACCAGTTTTCCCGTTTCCAATTCTCGTATTTGCCCGTCGTTGGCCTCGATCAAATAAATATAAAGTCCACTGGCCACTTGTTGGGAAAAGCGGTTTTCCAGATTCCAAACCCATTGGTTCACTCCAGCGTTACCTTCCCAAACTGTCGAATAAAGGTTCTCCCCAGACAAACTATAGATGATAAGAGTTAACTGGGCCGGATGTCCCAGAATAACCTCGAACTTGATCGGCTCGAACCCTCTTGAAAGGTTGGGCAGGGCCGCCACATTCCCCAACAACCCGGAAGTGTTGGAGGGGCTCCCGGTGGAGTTCGGATTCAACCTTGAGGCTTGTATGAAGTCTGACCGGGAAGCCATGGCCATCGCGATAGGTGTACTGGTGGGTGTAAAGGTCGGTGTCGGGGTTGGCGAGTTAGTCGGCAATTTCGTGGCAGTGGGAGTGGTGGTAAAAGTGGGCAACAAGATAGGTCCGCATTGACCCGGTCCGTCGCAAAGGGTTCCGCTGGGATTGAGGAAATTGATGGTCACTGGATTTCCGCTTAACGACGGGCCACAAATGGTGAAGGGGAAATCCGCCACCGCCCCCGCACAGGGCACAGCCCCACAGGCGCCGAAAGTAACCGAATCCGGACTGATGGTGTAATCGCCGCTGGCCGAGGTCACAAAGAAAGAAACCGGGAACCCGGTGAGCAATGCGCAACTTGTCCATTGATAATTCACTAAAACCTTGTAGCAGCCCGACTGTGAACCGATCGAGGTTGCACTCGTCGCGCAAGAGTTAAAGTTAAAGGAAGAACAGCTACAGCTGGGGGTGGAAGTAATCGTTGGAGTAGGAGTAGGGGCGACGACGGTTTCGGTTCCAAAATTGGTGGTCTCATAACAAGTTCCCGGAAAGGCGGCGAATATGGTGATGACATTTCCCGGGACCAGTGGTCCGCAAAAGGTGACCGGTTCTTCGAAGGTAAAATTATTGGCCGAGGAAAGGGTGATCGATATAGTGCTGGGAGTATATATGTCTCCGTTCGTACTGGTGGCATAGAAAGAAACGGGGATATTTCCCGAACATGTTGAGAAAGTTATACCCAGATTGACGAAATAACAAAATTCTCCTGGAGCCGGAAAGAGGATATTGTTCACGTCCCGGGAGGAAGTAAATGACCCGACACATTTGCAAGCCGCAGTTGAAGTTATGGTGAAAGTGGAAGTAGTGGTCGCAGTCAAGGTTGCCGTTAAAGTGGAGCTTAAGGTTGGGGTAAAGGTTGCCGTGGAGGTGACCGAACCGGTGGTTGTCGGGGAAGCCGTCGGGGTAACGCTAAAAGTAGGGGTAAGGGTGGCTGAATTTGTTTGCGTATTGGATTCCGTTGGGGTAAGGCTAAGGGTTGGGGAAAGGGTCGCCGTATTCGTGGCGGTATTGGTCTCTGTCGGGGTGGGGGTCTCCGTTCCCGTGGGACTCAGAGTTTCCGTCGGAGTGGGGCTAGGAGTGGGCGAACCGGTGGCCGTCGAGAATGCCGTGGAGGTAGCCGAGCTTATTGGAGTGTTGGAAGGGATCGGTGAAGGGGTGGGAGTTGGGGTGGCTGTAAAGGTCCCTGTCAAGGTTAAGGTGAAAGTAACTGTCGAAGTGCCCGTAGACGTCCTTGTTTGGCTCACAGTGAAGGTGGGCGAATTGGTAGCGGTGTTTGTTGAGGTGCCGCCAGATCCGCACGGGCACCACTTCTCCACCACTTGCTGGTCCGGATCCACTACATAGGCGCAGCCAGTGGACTGGTCCACAGCGACCGCGTCGGCATAAATAAACTTTCCGGGGCCCGTCCCGGCAACTCCGAAAGATCCCAAGGATAGCCCGCCCGGGCTATAGATATAAACCTTGGAGCCGTCCGTGGACAGGACCTCATTTGTCACATTGTCAAAGGCGATTTGCACGGCCGAATTCGCCTTGAATTGATTGATCAATTGCCCGCCGGCATTGTATTCCCGCATTCCATTCTCAATACCTGCAAGATAAACATTACCTGAAAGATCCACGGTGATCCCGAATCCGCCGCCTGGGCCGGGGTAAGTAAATGAACTGTCGGGCAAGAGGACGTTGGAGGAGTTGTAGACCCAAACATCTCCTTGACCTTCGTTCGTGGGGGGAAAGGTTCGGACATACAGCCGATCGCCCGGGCCGATAGCGATACCCGCTACGTTGTCAAGGGGGCCGAAGGGGACCCCGAGGGGCATACCGGTTGGGCCGTATTCTTGGATCGAGTAAACGCCATCTCCTGTTGGATAGACTAGGTAAACATCGCCCTTGCTGTTGGCGGCGATGAAGCCCCCCGGTCCGTCATTGAATGGGACGGTCCATTGAAGGACATATTTCCCCGCGGAATTGTATTTAGTGATAAGGGTTTTATTCCCCGCCGAACCGTTAAGCACAAAAACATTGCCCGATCCGTCCACCGTGTCGGTGTACGGCAGTGCTAGGTCTCCCGGAGCCGCCCCGCCGCCAAAGGCCCCCAGGACCGAAACGTATTTGAAACAGGCGGTGGCTTCCGGAGTTAGGGTTGGAGTGGCGGTAGGCGAATCGGTTGGAGTTTTCGTTGGGAGGTAGCAAGGGCACCAACGTTCTACGTCCCTACTCGTGTCGACGGTCGCCAGGACACAGCCGTTGGGGTCAACTCCCACTCCCGTCAAATCGGTGAATTGACCGGAACCCGCAAAGGTGCCCGCCAAGTTTCCATTGCTGTCGATCGCCTGGAAATGGTTGATATAACCAACGATAAGTTGGTTCGTAGCCTGATCCCAAGCTAGGTCCTCTACTCCGCTACCGACCGGCAAGGAAATGGTTTTTTCAAGGAGGCCTGTCGTTTCGCTGATCTCCACCACGCTTCGCGTGCCGTTGTCCCCGATATAGATGTTCTGGGATCCGTCGATGGCGATGCCGGTGGTTGCTCCCGAACGGAATAACGTCCGGGAAAGGGTGAAGGGTGGGCCCAAGGATACATTGCCCGGGCCATAACGATAGACCAGGTAACCATCCAGCACATAGAGGTCTCCGGTAACTGGGTCGTTCGCCATAAAGAGATCGATCGTGCCGAAGGGGCCCAGAGGACCGCCGATGGGCGTTCCAACGGAACTGTATTCTTGGACGAAATTCCGCCCAGCCGTCGTTTGGTATCCCACATAAACGTTTCCATTCAAATCCGTGCTTAGATGGGCCGCCATCGCCACGCCGGGAACGGCCCAGGACATGATAAAGTTCCCCGCAGGGTCGGACTTCACCACGATCTGGTTAGAAAATCCGGCTTTCGCATTATCTGAACCCACGGTGAATAAGTCCCCCGTTGTGGGGTCTACCGCCACGTCCGAAGGTCCCTGGATCCTTGCGGGCGCCACGGATTTATTGATAGGCAGGACTTGCGACAAGCTATAGCAACCCGGCGGAGTTGAGGTGGGCGTATTCGTGGCTGTATCGGTGGGGGTAAGGGTAAGAGTGATGGTCGGCGTCAGGCTGGGTGTGTAGGTGGCGGAACTGGTCGGTGTCAAGGTGTCGGTATTCGTTTGGGTGTTGGTTGCGGTCGGAGTGGGAGTGAGTGTCGGCGTCGGGCTGGGAGTGTAGGTTGTGGAACTGGTTGGGGTCAAGGTGTCGGTATTCGTTTGGGTGTTGGTTGAGGTTTCGGTGGGGGTTAAGGTGGCCGTGGGCGAAGGCGCCGGATAACAGGCGCAAAGCTCAAAATCCCCCGCGATATGGCCGCCGTAAATATCCTGGATGACGAAATCGACAGTGTTAAAGCCGGCAGTGAATTGGTTTTGAAAAGCGCCGCTATTGGTGCCCGTTAGCGTGTCGCAACCGTTGAGAAAACAAGCCGGTAAACTCACCCCCCCGCAGCTCAATGCCGGACTGCCGGAATTGTTATTCACGATAACCGTTATGGCGTCGTCTGCTTTGACGCTAAGGCTGAAAGTCACTTGGGCCAGTTGAGAGGCAGTTAAGGAACTAAGGTTGAGTGTTCTTTGGACAACAATTTGGTTGGTGTCTTCACTTGTCGCAGGCGTAACTAACCCCGCAGTGTTATCCGAAATAAAGTTGGAATTTCCGCAGGCAGGAAACCAACCTGGATAGGGGTTCACGCTAACCACGGGTGCGATGGAACCCACATCCTGGGGATTGGCCACATCCGAGACAATCAAATCCCCCCCATCCCCGCTGTCCAAGCAAATACAAACGGTTGGGATGGGTAGCGGGAAAGTTTGAGCTGCGGCGTCATGCCCAAACAGCCAAATAGCACAAGCAAACGAAAGGAAAAAAATATTTTTTTTAAAGAAAGATATACCTACTTTATAAAACACTATTGACCCCAAAAAAATATCTGACAACCATATATTTACATTCTAATAATTCTTCAAGAAAGTCCAATGACTTTTTGACCCTTCGGACAAATTTAACAAATTATTATCACTTCTTGTTTTATCCTTAAATCGCACAAATACCGGCATACCTCTAAAAACAATTTTAATACAAAAAATTAGGTCGATTTGTGGCAGTCACATAATATCATCTTACTTTACCTGTCCACGACGGTTCCCCGCCGTGGACAACCACCCATTAGGGCATTTCATCTTCTCTAGGACTTAATTCTCCAGGAATAACTTCATTCAAAACAGATCTAATTTTTTTAATATCTTCGTTCGTTAAAAGCCTTTTGGCCTGTTGCATTGTTTTATTTAACTCTTTGCTCTTTTTGCAATATTTGGCCACAACACCGTTTCCCAAAATCATCCAAAGTGGTGATTCTTGTCGATCGTTTTCTTTGCCAGTCGGGGTGGAAAACGCTTCGAGTTTGCCGTTCGTTTCTAAATACTCAGTTTCATTTTTTAACCATGTTTCACGCAAATCGACAAGCAACTTTCCCTCACTTTCCCTCAACGCTAATAACATATCGGGACTATGTACATGCGCTGTTAAATCAGTGCCCTCAAACTTGTTATACAAATCTTCAAATAAACCATTGTTATATTCTTCCCCAGGGGATTTCGCATCTTCGGGCGACCGTATTTCACCCAATTCAACCAGATGACCGTTTATGATTTTATAAACCCGATCCACAACCCCTTTATGGCAACTCCCACAACCATTCCACTGATGAACAAATAAATAATTTTCTTTCCACCCGAACGTTTTTAAATATTCGGGCAAGGAATTGTCATAGCCTTCGGACTTGAAAGAAAAATGGTCTTTTCCGAAATCAACACTGATTAAGAAAACATCATCTTTTGTTTGTTTCAATCGTACCAGGACAGGTTTTTGCAGAATCGTGATTGGAACGTTCATTTCTGGGGTTGGATTTGTTTGTGAAATTCCATATTTAAAATTTACAAAATAAATACCCAATGCCGCAATTAGGCAAAGAAATGGAAACTTCAAAAAAATCATAAATACTCCCTCCCAAGAACCTCATTTAATCTCTTTGCAATTGTTCCTTCTGCGTCCCCGCCGTGGACAATCCCGAAAACCGTTTGTTCACGTTTTCTTTTATCTGGCGATTTCCAATTTTGCGATTTCGTTCCCTAGACAATGAATACGAACTTGTAAGCCTGCTTTGATCGGCCCACCATGGGATTGTGTATTATTGAATCCCGCCGTTAATTCGTAATCTGAATACCTAAAACTATGATTGTTTACGGTAAAACTTTCATCGGCATGGCCTGTAACGGGCATGGGTACGAATTGAGTGACCACACCCTCGACTATTTCACACTGATTGTTCAAAAATGCGCTTTTCAGTCTGGAATAATCAGAGTAGGTATGTACTAATCCGGAAATAGAAAAAAGAGCCGCAAAACCGGTATAAATGATTGAAAAGATCCTTAACCTTGACTTAGTCCAAAACGGTCCAAAAATCCTATTTTTTAACTTTTCATTGGCGAAAAAAACCAGCAACCCAACACAGAAAATGATAAAGCCGGGTCCTAAGGAAGGCAGGGACTTATACCCTACGGTTGTTATGTCAAAGAGGGTTAGATAATTCACGAAAACCGTTCTTTCATTTTAAAGGTTTGATTGTCCATTACGGGTCCCCATCGTGTACAACAAAAATATTCATTTGGCTTGATTTTTAATCAGCCCTGACTAATTTCAAATAAAATATTTACTAAAGAAATATATTTGTCTACTCGCAAGCCAATTCAAGAAGTCGATCTATGTCTATTATTAGGGATTCATCTCAAAATCAGCAGTTTCCCGATGGAACGCCTTCTCTCCGGGGTGGTCACCACCACGTAATAGAATCCGCGAACAAGGCACCCATAGACTCCATAAATAAATATCTGAAATTTAATCAGGTCAAAAATTGATTTTTAAATAGTTTAGCCCCAGAAATACTGGAACCCCCGTTATCATAAAAGTTCTTTCACCCAATGCCTATTTTTAACATTGGCACTTTTACAGGGCATATTTAATGCCAAGGAAAAAGTCTGATGGATTAAGTCGAAAATTTCAAAAATAATTCAAACCCCGGACAAAATTGACCCAAATTTGACGAATCTCCTTCCAATCGTGGTTCATTTGACTTCTTAGGGAGACTCGGATATCGATTCCTGGACGGTTAAATGTGACGGGTAACCTAGGTCCGCCGCCAAAAGAAGTAAGAGACAATTACCATAATTTTTTATCCTGACATCCAAACCCGAGATAACCGTCTTTTCAAATCCAAATTACCGAAAACTTTCATCCAATCTGAGTCTCCGTCGTGGACAAACACTTTTCAAGATTTTTAATGAACTTTATTTCAGATAAAAATTTTCATTTCAGCGGACTGCTTTAGCGGATCACCAGAACCTTCAGAATTTTGGAGGTTTTGACCGGACCGGCGACCTGGACCCTCAGGTAGTAAAGACCGCTGGCCACCGGTTTTCCCCAAGCATCGTCCAAGTTCCAGACTAGGACCGCGCTATCGCCCAAAATGGGATTGGGAATATCCAGGACCTTGCGGAAGGCTGTCGTAAAAACGCTCCATTCGAACGTGGAGCCGGGGGGTAATTGTAGCGGGAGGGTCACTGGGCCCGAACCCTTCACGGGATTGGGATAAGGAATTCCTATGACAACCCCCGTCGAGACTTGGGTCGGGGATTTTGTGGGTGTGGTCGAAACTGTAGCGTTGTTCGTCACCGTCGGTGAGTTGGTGAGCGTAGGACTATTAGTGGAAGTGGGGACGGCCGTGGAGGTGGAGCTATTGGACGCAGCGAGAGTCAAGAATGGCGTGGCCGAAGCTGTCGCGGTTGGCGTGTTCGTCGTGGTAGCCGTTTGCGTAGGCGAAGCCGTGAAGGACGGCGAAGCGGTCATCGAATACGTAAAAGTGCCCGTCGGGCTATTGGTAAGGGTGTTGGTGGGAGGAAGGGTCTCCGTGCTACTTGGGGTTTGGGTCGGGCTGTTGGTTTCGGTGTTCGTAAGGGTTGGGGTGACGGTGGGGGTAAGGGTCGAGGTTGAAGTAGGACTGTTCGTAGAGGTGGCCGTCAGACTATTGGTGGCTGTGTTGGTCGGGGTGGCGGTCGATATATTGGTTTGAGAGTTGGTAGCGGTCGCCGTAGATGTTTTGGTGGGGCTTGTTGTCGCGGAATACGTTGCCGTATTCGTGCCCGTATTGGTGGCAGTCGTTGTTGCCGTGCTGGTCGCCGTGTTGGCTTCGGTATAGACGGGTGTATTCGTAGCGGTATAGGTCGTAGGCGGAGTCGGAGTGGGCGTGCTAGTCATGGTATGAGTCGGTGTGGCCACGGGACTATTCGTCGGAGTGAAAGTAGGTGTTGAGGTTGCCGTGTTCGTGGACGTATTGGTCGGGCTATCGGTGGAAGTTGTAGTGGGCGAACTGGTGGCAGTTGGCGTCGGTGAAGCCGAAGCGGTGAGGGACGGCGTAACAGTCGCGGTGTTGGTATCGGTCGGGGTCGTCGAATCCGTCGAAGTTTGAGTCGGACTATCCGTCTGCGTGGCGGTTGAGGTGCTGGTGGGAGCTTTCGTCGAGGTCGGCGTGGCACTGGCAGTGCGTGAAGGAGTGGGCGTCAAACTATACGTCACTGTGGAGGTCGGGGTACTCGTCGGGCTGTTCGTAAAAATGTTTGTTGGGGTGCTGGTGACGGTTTTCGTTGAAGTAGGCGTGGCGCTGGCCGTGGAGGAGGGAGTGGAACTGAAGGTAAAGGTCGGAGTGGCCGTGGAGGTATTGCCGGGAGTGGAGGTGGGTACGACGGTGCAACCGCTATTGACGGCCACCGAGTAGGAGTTGCTGACAAAAGGCACCCCCCCCGTCCTCAACTCGTCGCCGGCCTCGACGGCGGCGAGATACCAAGTATTTTCGATAAAACCCCGGGAAAGGGCGTCCTTAAAGAAGTCCAAGAGATCCAAGTTGCTAACCGAGGTGACGTTAGGGGTAATTTGGTAGGACATGTAAGTCCACCCGAGGGTAGACGAAGGTGTTTCATAGATGTTCCATGTATATCCGGCCAGGGAAATGCCAGTGGCAACGGTCACCGAAGCCGTAGGCAGGGGCGTGTCGCCCACATAGTTCAACCAAATCATCAGCTCCGCTCCATTGTCGTAACCGCCACTGTCATCGGCGCAGGTAGGTTGGCTGGCGGGGGCGAACCAGATGTCATAGGCGATATCGAAGGAATCCCCCGTCGTGTCCGCAGGAGGGGTGAAATTCCAACTGGAGGTGACACAGGTAAGGTTGCTGACCAGCATGGGGAGATTGGTGCCGGGGCTGGCATCGCCGAAGTGGCAACCATAATAAATGGAGGGATAGCTGGCCACGGTGGATCCGCAGTTGAATGTGGCCTCGGTGACACCGAACGCCCCGGTGGCGTCGTTGATGGTCACGCATTGGGTGCCCGCGCAAGTGCCTTCGTTCCAATAATTTGTCTGAACGTTGTAGGCGGGGGAACCGGTCGTGCTGATGGTATCGTACTGGGCGCAGGTGGCGGTGGTCTGAGCCACCGCTTGGGAAACCCAAAGACCGGACAAGAGAAGAAAGAAGACCCTTAAAAGGGTTCCGGCGGGGCCGGAAGGAAGGATCGGCTTCAAGGGCGGGGACCTTTCTTTTAAAATAACGTTTTAAGATGTTCTAAATTAAATTTTTTTTACCCCAGAGGTCAAGTAGTGCGGGAAGCCAGAAAGAAATTTATTTATTTTTCAGCGTCAAAAACCTTACTACGAAAATTCTGTACTCTGGGGTTCTTTTTTATTAGGGCTTCGAAATCGTCCAGAAATTACTTGGCATCATATCCTTTGCAGCCAACTCCTTTCCACTTCGATCTTAATTTTTATCCCGTAAAAAAAACCTGAGCTCATTTTTTTAAAATGGAACCGGTTCCAACGACAACTGGAAGGTTAAACCTAGAATTATTCCGTTGGGGTTTCCCGAATAAATTTGTCCGCAACGGGCTCCCGTTACGGAGGGAAGAATCGGAATGTTGGAAATGCCGCTGATCGGGCATTAAATATGATTTTTATTTAGATCGGATTCCTTTGCAACATTGCCGTCAACTGGCTCTCTTGGTCGGGAGTGATTTGTTTTTGACCGTTCTGCTTGAAAAATTCGATCTCCTGCTGGCGAACATTCCTCAAATTCTCCACTACTTTGATAGACAAAAGTCCGTCAACACCATCCGTCGCAAGAAAATAAACCATGGCCCAGCCAGCCAGCAGGCAAAGAGGGGTCCAGAACCAAATCCAAAGGGATGAGCCGTTGAAATTTGGTGATAAAAACCCTCAAATATTTTAAAAAGACCCGCATAACCTACCGCCACCAAGCCTGCTAAAAACGCTGACGCTACAAAGGCTAGGGTTTGTAGATGCTACGGATTATTCAGGAATTGTTTGACTCTTTAAAAGTTATTTTTGACCATGAGAAAGTCTAGTGGATTCGAAGAAAAAATAAGCATCAAAGTTTTCTTTTTACATGTCCACTCTAGGCCCCCGTTTTGAACAATCAAAAGAATAGCGGAACCGCATCATCGCCAAAAGTGGAGAATTGGCTACGTTGTTTTCTTAGTAGTAGCCCATCACCCGGAAACCCGGAGGACCAATGTCGTAGATTACGTAAGGCGTGCCGTTGTCAACGTAGAGGGAAACGTCCTCCATCACTTCAGGCGTAAAGTCCGCGCTTCCTACGGTCACCCAGGCCGATAAGATATACTTCACCACGATGCCCTTTCCGCTTCCGGCAATCTTGTCCTCGTACGCAAGATAGGGAACTCCGTTGTCCACGAAAATCGACTGATAATCGCATTGATTAGTAAAACCCGGTGCTCCCAAGTAGGCCCAGGAACTTCCGTTGAACTTCATCACGCTGATGCCCAAGTTGTTGCTGCCGTCCTGGTAGGAAATATAGGGTGTGCCGTTGCTGACGCTGAGGACCACGTCATAAGCCTCGCCCTGGGAAATGCCCGGCGTGCCCACGGGAGTCCAAGAACTTCCGTTCCAGGTCATGACCGTCGCCTTGCCTCCGGCGCCTTCGTCTTGGTAAGCCACGTAGGGCGTGGTGCCATTCATGGCCATCCAAACATAGTTGGAACCGCCGGTGGAAAGGTCACCACCCAATTGTTTCCAGGTGCCCCCGCTGTTGCTCATGACTGCGGTGTTGCCCGTGGAATCATCGAAGGCCATATAAACCGTTCCATCGGACCCGATGGCCATGGAATCATAAACGGTTTGGGTCGTTGTTAGGTTCCCACCCCCTACGTAGTTCCACGTTCCGCCCGTTAAATCCATCACCGAGGCCACCCCGCCGTTAGTAGACTGCTCAAAACCCACGTAAGGCATACCGTTATAGACCGTGATATTTTGGAAACTGGCCTCGGGGCTAAAAGACGGGCTGCCCACAGGTACCCAGGAGCCACCCGTGTATTCGTCGACTGAAAGGTCGTAGCTTGAAGGTTGGGCGAAAACGATATAGGGCGTGCCGTTGGTAACGTAAATCGAGTTCCAGTAGACCGTTCCGGTGCTGAAAGGGCTTCCCATGGTTTTCCAGGAGAGAGCGCTGGCTACGGGTTCGGTCAGCGTTGACGTCTTTGTACAGCCCTCAAAACTAAGTATCCCAAAGGCGGAAAACGCGAGTAAAAAACCTAGATAACTTTTCATAAGACACCCCAAAATTATTTTTCCCTCAATTTATAGTGTCGAACATCGTTTGTTTATTTCGCGACAAGGGCCCAATCGTGGGCAGCTTAAATAGCCTTTTTACGGCTTTTTGGCGTGTCAAAGATCGTCCAAACCGGGTCCCCCCGGCGTGGACGGCTAAAACTTCTTTAACCTCCATCTTTTTTGTCCAGTTTCAATGATTAAACACCTATTTCAGGTGAAGAACGATGGAAAACCCACTCGACTTCAAAAAAAATTTCAGTTTAAGAGGTGGAAGCCGTGGAAGTTGACGTATCGGTAAGCGTATTTGTCACAGTGCCGGTGGAAGTGTTGGTCTTGTAATTCGTGGGGGTCGGAGTGGAGGTTGATTTACCCATGGGGTCATAGTCGACTTCAAATCCCGATTCTTAGAATTGCAAACCTCTCAGGGAGGTTTTGGTTAAAAATAATAATGGACGGCTAGGTTCAATATTGAAAAACTGCTGTTTGTGAAGGACACCGTGCCTGTTTGAGTGGAACTCAAATAATTCGTGTAGGAAGCGACGGCGGGATTATAGGTGACTTTGTTTTGGTTCCAGTTTGAATTCAACGAAATCCCGACATTTCCTTCCACGGAGAAATTCTTAAAATAAGGTAAAAAAGCCTCAAATCCCGTTCCCAAAAAAAGCGTGAGGCTTTATCGTTGAGAATCGTTGTCCGAAAAACCGACCTGTACGTTTTGACTGTTAACGGTCGTTGGGGAAGTTTCATATTCATCCTGGGAAAAGGTCAGGCTCGAAAGCCCCTGGAAAAAAACCCCGGGAATCGGCTCGGACAAGTTCGTCTTGATACCTAGGCCAAGACCATAACCCCAATCGGGAAGGTTCACTAGATTTCCATTGAAATCATAATAACCGCCGTTGGGGGTATCGTATCCCCCCACCGTGAACTCCAGGGCGGTGGAGTTGGATTTGTGGGAACAACGGTTTCTGCGCCAAGCGCCTGAATGCTTAAGAGGGTTCCCAAGAACAAAAAGGATACGAAGCAAAAATATTTGTTTTTCAAAAAAGGGTCCTATGCTTTATCAAATCCGGGAGCACCTTTTAGGCGGCTTTTATAAAAATTACCGTCCCGCATCCTTCAGGGCCCGAGTCGAGCGTTTCAAGGTTCGCAAACCGATTAGTACCACAACCCCTGTGATGAAGATACCCATCCAAACCGGCTTCATGGTCCATTGGTGGACGGAACTGGATTCAAAAATCAAATCGGCCACTGAAAAAAAAGTAGTGATGACGAAGAAAGCGTTGTATTCCCGAGAGAGAACCTCTTTCCAGGAAAAAGAATTCTTGGAGGAACTCCATTGGGAATACCGGGGGAAAAAGGCGGGGGTTTTATAGGCCCATTTCTCAAAGGTTTTGCCAAAACGCTGCCTTAAGAACAATTCCTCCGCCATGATGATCCGCTCATAAAAAAGAAGATAAAGAGCCGTGATTAATAACACCAGCCACAGATTTTGAAAAACCCCCAAAAAACCCAAGAGAATTAAATAATTCCCGATATACAAAGGATTTCGGACAATGGAATACATTCCAGTCGTGTTCAAGCTATCCGCCACTTGGCGTGTCGTGTTTCGCCCGGAAGTTCCCCTGGCCGCATACCCCACGGTGATGACCCGAATCGCGAAACCAATAAAAGAGAGGATCAAACAAACGAATTGCCATCCGTCGTTATTGAGATGAGTGCGGGTGAAATCGCTGGAAGAATACAAACAAAAGGCGCATAAAGGAACGACCAGAAGAGGGACAAAAGATCGATACCTGAACAGCCAAGAACCGCTTTTTTCCAGCTCTTGTTGCAGGGCCATAATTTCTCTTTCAAGCGGTTTATACGGGAGGCTGGTTCCTATGATATCCATTTTAAAAATGGATGGTCAAGAAATAGGTATAAAAGACGGGATATTTCTAATTTGATTCATGCTAAAACGACGACACTTTTTCGGAAACCGCGCGTCCAAATTTTAAGAGAATCGCGAAGCTCTTAAATTCCAAAAGGAGAGATAAAAATGAAAAAAATAATAGCACTCGGCTTGGCAATGTTTTTCACGGCTGCGGTTTCAGGTATTGCTTTGGCGGACGGAACCTCGCCTGCCTGCAGCGGAAAGAAATGCAGCAATCACCACCACGGACACAAGAAGGGTTCCAAGGGCCCCACTACTAACAGTACCGGTCCCGCCTCCAACAGCACCGGTCCGACTAAATAATTCCACACTATTCTCTTTCCAAACGGATGGGCCGCCCAATACCCATCCGTTTTTTTATTTTGCCCCTTCAATAGCCTGTCCGCCCGGGCCACTCTCCGGTATCCTTTACACCCTGCCGCCCTCTCCTTTAAAGTAACCCCCTAGTCATAAATCCTTTCGAATCATTTATTTTGATCAATAATAAAGCTGGAGTATTAAAACGTGGCCGTCATCGAAGTTTCCGACAAGGAAGTCATTGACTTCAAATATAACCTGGGAGTTTATTTCGGATTCCTGAAGAAATATAAGGGAGCGGCTCTCTTTCTCGTTTTCCTGGTGTTTGTCTTGAATTCCCTCGAGTTGGCCTTCAATTACGTTTTCAAATTGATCGTCGACATCGGAACCCAATATACCCATCATCAAATCACCTTGGAATCACTCACCCATTCCCTGACCACTCTTTTTGCCGTCATGTTGGCAATCCCGGCGGCACGGGCCTTGGGACGATGGGTCCATTTGCGTTTCACCAACCAGCTTGAAACGGACCTAATCACCGACATCAAACGCTATTACTTCAACCATCTCCTAGAACTTTCCCACGGTTTCCACAGTTCCCACAAGACCGGCTCTCTGATTTCCCGGCTCTCCAGGAGTTCGGGCGCGGCGGAAACCATGACGGACGTCTTCATCTTCCAAATCCTCCCCCTTTTCTTTCAAATGATTTTAGTCAGCGGCTCTATTTTTTACTTCACCCTGCCCGTGGGAATAGTGGTTTTCTTCACGACCGCCGCTTATATCGCCTTCTCTCTGTTCCTGAACGAGAAGCAAAGAAGGTCTAACGCCCGGTTCAACAACATGTCCGACCTGGAAAAGGGCAATATCGCCGACGTCTTCACAAACATAGACTCCATCAAGTATTTCGCGAAAGAAAACTACATCAAAAACCGCTTCAACCAATTGAGTGAAATGACCAAGCAACTTCAATTGGATTTTTGGAATTACTATAAAATTTTGGAATCCGGACAAATCGGCATCCTGGGATTAGGGACCTTTTTCTTGATTTATTTCTCTGTACACAGCCTGATCGAAGGGACCATCAGCATCGGCACCTTCGTTTTTATTTACACGACCTTCGGCACTCTCGTAAGTCATCTTTCAGGATTCGTTTATGGCATCCGTAACCTTTACCGTACCACGGCAGATTTCGAGGACCTGTTTCAGTACGGAAAAATCGAAAACGAGATCAAGGATAAATCGGGCGCCAAACCCTTACAGGTGTCCCAGGGCGCTATCCATTTCCGGGAGGTGACTTTCACTTATAAAAAACGTCCCATCCTTTCTGGTTTTTCCTTGAAAATACCACCCCACCAAAAAGTGGCTATCGTCGGCCCCTCGGGAGCCGGAAAGACAACCCTGATCCGCCTTCTTTACCGGCTTTACGACCTGGAGGCAGGGACCATTACCATTGACGGCACAAATATCGCGGAAGTGACCCAGGGGTCGTTGAGAGACAGTCTGAGCATGGTTCCCCAGGAATGCATCCTGTTTGACGACACGATTTATAACAATATCGCCTTTTCCAATCCCGAGGCTTCCAGGGCCCAAATCTTTTCCGCCATTCGATTCGCCCAACTGGAGAAATTCATCGCAAGCCTCCCCTCAAAGGAAAATACGATCGTAGGAGAGCGCGGCGTCAAACTGTCAGGAGGGGAAAAACAGCGCGTCTCCATCGCGCGCGCCCTTCTGGCGGACAAAAAAATATTAGTTTTGGACGAGGCCACCTCCTCCCTGGATTCCGAAACGGAAAACGAAATCCAGAAAGGCCTTCAGGACTTGATGAAGGGACGCACCTCCATCCTGATCGCGCACCGGCTCTCCACTATCATGAGCGCCGATAACATCGTCGTGCTGGACAAGGGCAAGGTGGTCCAACAAGGAACGCATAAGACCCTGATCCGAAAACCCGGGTTATACCGGAAACTATGGAACCTCCAAAAAGGGGGCTATATTCATTAAGGGGCGGGAAGATTGAATTTTTCAGGAACCTTAATATAGTAGCTGTCATTACTCACTCAGCTTTCCCAAAGAAGGGCCTCAAAACTTGAAAAACTTCCGCTTGGTGCCGGTGATCTTGTTTTGTATTGCCATTCTTCCCATGGCCCTTTTTACCTGGATCACTTCCTCGATTTTGAAAAGAAGTATTAAGACCACCATCGTGAACGATCCCCAGCCCGCCCTCACCCAAAGCCTCAATAGCTTATCCGGAAGTTATGACAAGGAATTCAACCACAACCTCCTAAATGCGCTCCATTTCACAGCCAAAGAGAGCCTTAAAACCGCCCTTTCGGGTCCAGTTACTTCGTTAACACCTTTCAAGAAAATGGGCGAATCTGAATTGGTCGAATATCCCTCTGCCTTTTTCGTGCTGACGAATAAGGACGGAGAGGTCCTTTATGACAATCTAGGTATTCCAAAACCCACTCCATCCCCTTCACACACTGTGGTCGTCAAAAAAACCAAATCCCATTCCAAAACCAAAAAACTCATCTTGGCCTCCGTCAAGGAATGGCCTGGAATGGAAGTGGCTTTGGCGGGGTCCAAAGTAGGCGGACTTTTCACATTCCAAAGCTCGACCTTTCTTACTCTTTTGGTCCCCGTTGAAGGCAAGGATAAAATTTTGGGAGTGGTGGCCGTCGGATCCAAACTCGACGATAACTTCATGAAATCCTTTAAAAAGGCCTCCGTCAATGACATCGCCCTTTATTCCCAATCCCAAACCTGGTGCACGGCCACTATTCCACCTCCCCCGATCAATTACCCCTTGATTCTGGAAACCACGAATCTTCCGGAAGCTTGTTCCATCTCCATGGGTCCCGCAACATTTCTCACCCAAGGGCTACCCCTTTTGGGGTTGGATCAAAAACCCGCCGCTTACCTAGCGGTCTTTCAACCGGTGAAACAAATTCAAACCGTGGAGGGAACACCCCAAAAGAGCCTATTCAAAACCGGCCTCTTGTTTCTTTTCCTCGAGGTTTTATTGGTATTGGCCGGGATAAAGTTTTATATCCATTCGTTCAATGGGCTTCTCCTATCAATTATCGGTATAGCCCAGGGAAATCTAAATGTTTCCATCTCCCATGATCCCTGGACCGAATGGGGGCGATTGGGTAGCGCTCTGCGGGAAATGCTGGAAAGCCTGAAAGAAAAGGAACGGATATCCCTGATTTTAGGCAAAGTGGTGGATCCCCAGGCGGCACGGAAGATACTCGCCGAGAAGGATTATTTCGCGCTTAAAGGAGAAAGGCGCGAGTGCACCTTAATGCGGGCTGACCTTAAAGGGTTTAACACCCTGAGCGAAAACATGGCGCCAGAAGCCCTCGTGGAAGCGCTAAATCAATATTTCAGCATCATCAATGATGTTGTTTTTAAATACGAAGGAATGTTGGATAGATTCATCGGCGATACGGCTATCGCCGTATGGGGAGCGCCTTTCACCCACGAGGATAAGGAAACCCGCGCGGTAAAAGCCGCTTTGGAAATTCAGGAGACCTTGAGGGATTTTAACATTTCCCGGATCAAAAAAGGCTATCCCCCTTTCACGGTTGGGATTGGAATCCATACAGGTACGGTTGTTGCGGGCAATTTGGGATCCAACAAACATTTTGATTACAGCATTATCGGAGAAGCCCTTCACGTGGTGACTCGCCTTTGTTCCATGGCGGCCCCGGGCCAAACCGTCGTTTCCGAGGAAACTTATGAAAGAATCAAAACCAAGGCAAAAGCCAATTCTTTGAATCCAATTGCCGTCAAAGGATCCATGGAGCCCTTGAAAACCTTTGAAGTAACCCAATTCATCTAATGGCACGTTCCACCGACGAAAAATTCCAGGACCCCGCGCTTTTCCAAAAACAGCTTCTCCATTGGTATGACCGCAATAAGCGGGACCTGCCTTGGCGCGACATCAACGATCCTTACGCCACTTTCGTTTCCGAGATGATGCTTCAGCAAACACAGGTAAAGACGGTTATTCCTTATTACCTCCGATTCCTGAAGGAACTTCCTAATTGGAAATCTCTCGCCAAGACCAAAGAAGAAAAAGTGCTAAAACTTTGGGAAGGACTTGGTTATTACCGCCGGGCTCGGAATCTCCATGCCACGGCCCAAATGGTAATGCGGGATTACAATGGAAAACTTCCCGACACTCTGGAAGAAATCACTAAGCTTCCGGGAGTCGGCCCCTATAGCGCGGGGGCCGTACTCTCCATTGGTTTCCAAAAACCTTTCCCGGTGGTGGATGGCAATGTCATCCGGGTTTTCTCGCGGCTTTTTATTTTACGGGGTAACCTGAAGGCGGGGGAGGGCCACCAAAAAGTTTGGGATCTGGCCAAAAACTTGATTTCCAAGGAACGTCCCGGGGATTTTAACCAGGCGATCATGGAATTGGGCGCCACCCTTTGCCTGCCGGATAATCCCAAATGCCTTCTTTGCCCCTTTCAATCCCAATGCGGTGCCTCCCAAAAGGGACTTCAAAGCGAATTGCCGGAAATGCCAAAGTCCCAAGAAGCCGTGGAAATCTGGATGGCCGCTTTTTCAATAGAACAAAAAGGACTGTTCTTGGTTAAAAAACGCTCGCAGGAAGAAAAGTGGCTGAAGGGAATGTGGGAATTCCCCAGCGTCGAGGGAAAAACCTTCGAGGACGCCCGTCTCAAGTTAGAAAAGGAACTAAAAACAAAATCCGATAGTCGGCCTTCCTTGGAAGTCCGCCATCAAATTACGCATCATAAAATTCGTTTGAGGTTTTTCCAATCCATCCCGCCGAAAAATCCTAAGCTTCCCAAGGATTTCAAATGGGTGACCGGCAAAGAACTAGTCCAATTACCCTTCGCCAGCGCTCAAAACAAGCTTCGCCGTTGGGTTTTGGAAAAAAACGAAAACCCCTCCAAAAAACACCGGCCAAGCCAAATCCCCTTTTCGGGAATAAAATTCCCCGAAAATAAAAAAAGCCCTGATCCTCTTCGGGATCGGGGCTTTTAAAAGTGTCGATCATTATGATTTAAATATCTTCTCGAAAAATTTTTTCATCTCATTCCAGGAAGCCTTGTCGGCTTTGGCGTCGTATTTCAAACCAGGAACCGTCCCTTTGTTGTCGGGGTTGGTGAAACCATGGACCGCGCCATCATAAGTGACGATCTTGTAATCAACTTTCGCGTCATCCATTTCCTTTTTAAACCCCGGCATCGCGGGGAGTGTGAACTTGTCCGCCCCGCCTTGGCAAATGAGGACCTTGGCCTTGATGTTCTTGGCGTCGAGAGGACTAGGATTATCGAGTCCGCCGTGAAAGGTGACTATTCCGGCGATATCGGCCCCGCTTCTTCCCAATTCCAATACGGTGGCGCCGCCGAAACAATAACCGATGGCCGCGATTTTCGTCCTGTCGACCATCTCGTTTTTCTCCAGTTGATCCAATCCCAGGTTCACCCTTTTACGAAGCAGATTCCGATTCGCGTAATACTTCGACGATTCCGCCTTGCAGGCATCGAAAGTCGAAGGCCTGACCCCTTTTCCATATATATCAGGTGCGAAGGCCACGTAACCCAATTTTGCCAGCTGTTCGCAACGACCTTGGACATAAGGCCCCAAACCGTTCCACTCGTGCACCACCAGGATGCCGGGCCGTTTGCCGTGAATGGAATCGTCATAGGCCAAATAGCCTTCCAGGGTGATTTCTCCGTCCTGATAATCGACCGCTTGGGTCACCATCTTTGCGCCGGCGGAGCCCCAAATCAAGAAACCGAGCAAAAACACAACCAGTTCTTTTCTCATTTCATTTCCTTCCCCAGTTTTAATACCGGGCCTTTTATAACCAAAGCCGAATGTAAAAAACAAGCACCGATCTACCTCTAAGCCACTTGAAACTTTTGAGTCCCCGACCGACCATGACGGTGTAAATCTTTTTCCTAAGGATGGTCATGGCCGAAAAAATGATTGTTTATACCACTTCCTGGTGCGGGGATTGTCGCAGGCTTAAAACCCAGCTAAAGGAAAACAACATCCCTTATGAAGAAAAGGATATTGAGAAGGATAAATCGGCCCATCAAACTATGCTGAGTTATACCAATGGAAAAAGGGTGATTCCGACCGTGGAAATAGGCGGGAAAATTCTCATCAACCCCAGGTTCCAACAAATACAGGAAGTCCTGGGCATTTCACGAAATTAAAATAAAAAGGGCCGTCCCCTTACAGGAACAGCCCTTTTGAGTTACGACAAGTGACTTAGTACTGGAACAACATCTCCCGGTACTTCGGCAGCGGCCAGAGATCGTCGTCAACTAAGCTTTCCAGCCAGTCGGCGATTTCCCGAACCTTCAACATTGCGGGAATGACCGAGTCCTTGAAAGACGCCGCAATTTGGTGCAAGCTGGACCCGCTATTGGCGCTTTCGATAAGCTTGTCCAAGGCTTCAGTAGTCTCGTACAACTCACTAGCGCCTTTGACGATTTCCTCTAACAGGGCCGTTTGGCCTTTTTGGCCGGTTTTCACCACGGCTGTGGTGGCCTGAATGGTCCCCGCCAAATGGCTCTGGTACTTGAGGACCGCCGGAAGAATCAGGTTTCGGGCAATGTCGACAGTGGCGGTGGCCTCGATATTAGTTACCTTTACGTATCGCTCCCACATGACCTCCTCGCGAGCCTCGTACTCTTTTTCGCTCAAGACTTTGTACTTGGCGAAAACTTCCTTGTATTCCTTTTTCTCCATGGCCTTGAGGGCGTCTACCGTGGTCTTGAGGTTGGGCAATCCCCTCTTTTGGGCTTCGGCATGCCAATCGGCGCCATAGCCGTTGCCGTCGAAGAGGACTTTCTTGTGCTCCTTGATTTCCCTCTGAAGGATGGTGGCTAAGGTTTTGTTCAAGTCCCCTCCTTTTTCCAATTCGGTGGCGATCCGGTCAATGGACTCCGCCACGATTGTATTCAGCACCGCGTTGGGCCAGTAAATCGGGGCCGAGGATCCGACTGCACGGAACTCGAACTTGTTGCCGGTAAAGGCGAAAGGCGAAGTTCGGTTGCGGTCCGTGGCGTCCTTGGGAAGCGGGGGAAGGGTGGAAACTCCCAGCTGCATTGTTCCGCCCGACTTGCTGGAGGAAGCGGGACCCTTTTCCAGCTGTCCCACGATGTCCTGCAATTGCTCACCCAAAAAGATGGACATGATGGCCGGCGGGGCCTCGTTGGCACCCAATCGGTGGTCGTTTCCGGGGCCAGCAATGGCGACGCGAAGGCAGCTCCGCATACTTGTCCACCGCAGCGATAATGGCAACCAGGAAGGCCAGGAACTGAGCATTGGCATGTGGCGTTTTTCCGGGTTCTAACAGGTTCTCGCCTTCGTCCGTCCCCATCGACCAGTTGTTGTGCTTGCCGCTGCCGTTGATGCCCTTGAAGGGCTTCTCGTGCAAGAGGCAAACCAGGCCGTGCCGCAGGGCCACTTTTCGCATGAGTTCCATGACGATCATATTGTGGTCCGCAGCGATTGAGGATTTTTCATAGAGGGGCGCCATCTCGAACTGGGCCGGGGCTACTTCGTTATGTCGCGTCTTGGAGAGAATGCCCAACCGCCACAATTCCCGGTCCAAGTCCATCATGTAGGCCAAGATACGCTCGCGGATGGAGGCGAAATAATGATCTTCCAATTCCTGACCCCGGTAAGGCGGTGCGCCGAATAAAGTGCGACCCCCGGCGACCAAGTCGGGCCGAAGCTCATAGTACTTGCGGTCAATGAGGAAATATTCTTGCTCGGGACCCATGTTGGTAAAAACATGTTTGGCAGTCTTGTTGCCGAACAAGCGCAGCAGGCGCAGGGCCTGGACCGAGAGGCTTTCCCCCGAGCGCAGGAGAGGAGTCTTAAAGTCCAGGGCTTCTTCGGTATAGCTCACAAAAGCCGTGGGGATGGTCAATGTGGCTCCGTTGACTTCTTTTTGGATGAAGGCGGCTGAAGTCGGATCCCAAGCGGTGTATCCGCGGGCTTCGAAAGTTGAACGGGTTCCGCCCGAGGGGAAAGAGGAGGCGTCCGGCTCACCCTTGATAAGAGTTTTTCCCGAAAACTCCGCAATGGCCCCTCCGCTGGGCGTGGTTTCCAGGAACGAATCGTGCTTTTCCGCTCCCAATCCCGTCAAGGGAATGAACCAGTGGGTATAGTGGGAAGCCCCGTGGGACAGGGCCCATTCCTTCATAGCCTGGGCGACTTGATCGGCAATGGAGGCGTCCAACGGTTCGCCCCTCATGGTCGTCGCGTGCAGTTTCTTGTAGACGTCCTTCGATAAATACTGTCTTTGAACTTCGTCAGTGAACACAAGGGATCCGTAGATTTCATGTCCAGGTTCGGTCATATAGTTCTCAGCGGGAGGAACTTCCTTTCCAATGGATAAGGCGATCTTCTTGCGGGATGATGACATGCGTTTGGCTCCTTGTCAGATTGATAAGCGGCTTACCAGCTTTAAACAGCCCTACTTTGACAAAAGTGAAAAAGGCGAAGCGTTGATAGGCATAGAACAGCTAAGAAGAGATGCAAGAGTAGCGCCAAGTGGAATGTTAGTTCAAGGGTTTTTAAAGGCTTTAGGACTTAAATTTTGATTGTCACCTGGAAAACAAAACAGGTTTGTAGAAATGGACAATCCCGTTGAACAAAAGGGTTTACTTTTAGCCTAATTGTTAACGGCGATCGGTTTCACTTAGCTCAATAGGCTACGGCCAGGAAGGCCGATTGGACCACAACAGGAGGGAAAACCAGGGGTTAAATTATCGAATGGTTTCCCCATGGTTCGAAAGAGCGGGGGTTTCGACCGGTTTTAAAATCCCAGCAAAAGGAAGTTGTAAGGTTTTGGCATAAATGGGCCAAGGTCCGTCTGTGTAAACGACATTCTTCATTTCTCTCATGGTGCTCATGTTAAAAAAACGGGGGCTCCCTTTTTTAACCATCTTCCCCATCAAATCGAAATATTTGTCCCTAAGGACCTTAACCAAAAATTCCTGCTCCATGCCCCGCTCTTGATCATAGGCGCCGAATCTTCGGAAATCAGAACTTGATTTTTCCAGGGTTCCATCATCACGAAAATAATAACGGATATAATGGACCCATTCTTTGGACGGGCTTTTCAATTCCAAATCAACTCGAACTACCAAAGAATTATTAAAATATACTTTCGCGCTTCTGGAGTAACCGCCGGAACCAGCTTTTTTAGCTTCTTCGAGGGTATCGAACTTTTCCCAGTTGGATTTCCCATCGGAAGCGTTGTCCGCGACGTAAAGGATTGATACGGCGTTGGATTTCACCAAAGTATCAATCGACCTGCAGGAACGATCGGCCGCCGCCATCACCTGATAAACACCTTTTCCCCAAAACATGGATGGGATAAGGATTAAAAGCAATGAAAGGGCAAAAAGGCCGGACCCTTTCTTCCGCGAATTGAAACCATCCCAAGGATCATCCATACGATCAACCTTTCTATGGTCGGGATCGATCAACGCGAGCCACCACAATCATATTAAATAAACCGATGCATCGGTCGAGAATTTACGAACTTAAGATTCCATTATTCACAAAAAAAGGCGGGCAGGTTGTCATTAAATCCAATTCATGTCTTCAAGGAGTTTAGGTTTCACTTTCAGAACCACCTTCCAGAACTTCCATGGTTTTTTCAATAAAACCCTTGGAAAGAACCCCCGCTTCCTGGATTTTTTGATATTCCCTTTTCCATTCCGGATGATGATGAAGATAAGACCGATCGGCCTCGCTTAAATTCTTCAACCACTTTTCAAAGGCTTGAAAATTCATTTTTAAACTCCGGGCAAGTTAATCCGTAAACCCAAGAAGCTTTTGAACCGTTTAATGGCTGGGCGCGCTTGAACCGTTGTTAATAGGATTACCATCGGAATCAAACGTTTCAGTCGTGCCATTATTAAAGGTCAGCATGATTTGCAGTGGCTGGCCATTATTTGTATCGGAGAATTTGACATTATTTACACCCGAAGCCAAATAGAACGGTTTGTTATTGACGGTATCGACCGTATCGTAAAGAAAGGCGTCGTCGCCGAGGACCTTGACCATGCGGCTGCCATCGGTGCTCTTATAGTCGACTTCGGCGGATGGACCCGCGGGTGCCGATGCCCCGTTAGCGGCTACCGGCGCTCCATTTGCGGCCGTGGAATCGTATTCGCCATTGTTATAAACATAAACCACGTTTTGGTAAGGATCTTGCCACCACCAGTAACCGTCATACCAATAGCACCAACGGGCATAACCCGGGTCATACCACCACCAATTGTTTCCATACCACCTGGACCAAAAACAGGTATTGCCCCAATACCAACCATACCAATGGTATCCCCACGAGTCATAATAATGACAGTAATTGGTTCCATTCCAGTTATGCCAGTAATACCGGCCGGCGACCGTTTCATGGTTGTTGTAAATGTTGATTTGGGCCATGACGGCGGGACTGTGATTGATTGATGTTAAATTGTTTCGAATCAAAACCGCGTTTGTGCTCGTGGGCGCAATCACCGAGGCGTTCAAAACCTGTCCCCTGGGACCCACTTGCGGCCGAACAATGGAAGAGTGTTGGGGATCGGCGGTCAGCATCCTACTTTTGCTAAGGGGCGCAGGCATATGCCTGATCCCCATTTGCCTTAAGTTGGACGGAACCCGTCCCGAATGGTTGAAACTTCCACCCGCATGGTTAGAGTTGTTTTGGGGGCTGGAAAATCCGTTTCCAGCATGATTTTCAGGCTGGTTTGAGCTGAAATGATGCGGCATGGTGTCACTTGCGTTCCCATTCCAAGAGCCCCCCGAGGAAGAATTGGAGCCACTTCCTCCATTATTCCGACCACCCGGATTTTTATGGTTTTTAGGACCCCTGGAGTGCTTCCTAGATGGAACTCCGCTACCAGAGCCGGATTTACCCCCGTTGCCCTCATCGCTCCTCCGGCCTCCACCATCCTGGGCCAAAACCAAAGCGCCCGGCATTAAAGATAAAGCAAACAAGATAACCAATATTTTTTTCATAATACCCTCTCATGGATTGCATGGGCTATTATTGCACGAAGGTTAGCTTCCCTTCCCTAATACTTAATATTATGACGTATTCAAAGAGATATTTGTTTCGATAGACTCCCATCCCATCGACCAGGCCAAAATTCCAGTTTATTTCGGGTCAGGGGTTCGACTGGCCGCCGAAGGCCGACAAATCTTCATTGCTTCCCTTCCACGAGTTTGTCCACCACCGATGGATCAGCCAAGGTACTCGTATCCCCTAAGTTGCCAGTGTCGTTTTCAGCAATCTTCCTCAATATCCGGCGCATGATTTTTCCACTCCGGGTTTTTGGCAGCCCGTCTGCGAATTGGATTTTATCTGGCTGGGCTATGGGTCCAATTTCCTTTCGCACATGTTGGATCAGTTCTTTCTTGATCTCCTCGTCCCGCCTCACACCTTCCTTTAAGGTGACATACGCGTAAAGGGCCTGACCTTTAATGTCATGAGGATAACCCACCACCGCGGCCTCCGAAACTTTCGAAAATGAAACCAGGGCGCTTTCCACCTCGGCAGTCCCAATCCGATGTCCCGAGATATTGACCACATCGTCTACTCGTCCCAAAAGCCAGTAGTCGCCGTCTTGGTCGATACGGCATCCATCCCCGGTGAAATAAACATTATTGAATGTTGAAAAATAGGTATTGATAAACCTCTCGTGGTCACCCCAAGTTGTGCGCATCATGCCGGGCCAGGGTTTCTTGATGCAAAGTTTTCCCCCTTCATTGGATTTGCATTCCGTGCCATCGTCCCGAAGAACTACTGGTTCAACCCCAAAAAAAGGCCTGGAGGCGCTGCCGGGTTTGAGCGTATGAGCTTCCCGGCAAAGGGGTAATCATAAATCCCCCGGTTTCGGTCTGCCACCAGGTATCCACTATGGGACAATTCCCCCGTCCCACATTTCGGTGATACCAAAGCCATGCTTCTGGGTTAATGGGCTCACCGACCGAACCCAGAATTTTCAAGGAACTCAAATCATACTTCCTTGGCCAATCTTCTCCCTCCCGCATCAGGGCCCGGATGGCCGTGGGAGCCGTATAAAAGATGTTAACTTTATGTTTGGAGACAACCTGCCAAAAACGCCCCGGGTCGGGATAATTGGGAACCCCTTCGAACATCATCGAGGTGGCCCCGTTAGCCAGTGGTCCATATACGATATAGCTATGGCCTGTGACCCATCCGATATCCGCTGTACACCAATAGAGGTCTTGGGGGTGGTAGTCAAAAATATAACGGTGGGTCATGGCCACCCACAACAGGTAACCCGCCGTGGTATGCAATACCCCCTTGGGTTTGCCGGTGGATCCGGACGTATAAAGGATAAAAAGAGGGTCTTCCGCTTTCATAGGTTCAGCCCGGTGTTCAGGACTGGCGTTCTTCATCTCTTCGTGCCACCAGTGGTCTCGCCCCGCTCTCATTTCGACTTTTCCGTCCCCCCTCTGGAAGACAATAACGTTCTTGATCATCGGGCACTCTTTCAGTGATTCATCCACGATATTTTTAAGGGCGATGGTTCTTCCCGCCCTAAACCCCACATCGGCGGTTACAATCGCAACGTTGTCGGAATCCTGGATGCGGCTCTTGAGAGACTCAGCCGAAAAACCAGCGAACACGACGGAATGGATGGCTCCGATGCGGGCACAAGCCAGCAGGGCCACCGCCGCCTCGGGCACCATGGGCATATAGACGCAAACCCGGTCACCTTTTTTGATCCCCTTTGAAAGCAGGACATTGGAGAACTGGCAGACTAATTTGTGAAGTTCGGCATAGGTAAGGCTTCGGACCTCTTCGTCTTTTTCACCCTGCCACAGGATTGCGACCTTATCCTTTGTCGGGCCTGTTAAATGCCGGTCGAGACAATTTACCGAAACATTCAACTCACCGTCCGCGAACCAGGTATGTTGAACCATGCGTTTGGGGGTATCCCAAGTGTATTCCAGGGTTTGAGTCGGTTTTTTAAACCATTGCAGTTCCTGAAGGGCTTGTTCAAGCCAAAAACCGTGGGAGTCTTTCAGCGAACGCTCATACATTGCCTTGTATTTCTCGAAAGTCCCGATATAGGCCTTGGCCGCCAAAGCCTGGGGAGGTGGAAAAGCTAGGGAATCTTTTTGTAAAGAAGTAATGGATTGATCTTGCGGAGTCATTTTTCCCCCCTAAAATAGTCCCGGTAAACAGGTAGTTCGGCAAGAATGAGCAAAGCCGTGCCGGTTGGCTTAAAAGGATTTTATACCCCTCAAAGCCAAAGAGGAAAGCGAATCAAGACTAACCGTGATAGGAGCTTATGAAAATCCTTATTGCCCCCGATAAGTTCAAGGGAGTCTCGACAGCCCAAGAAGTCGCGGTCATTCTCAGAAACCAAATCCAAAAAAACCTTCCCGATGCCCAAATTCGTCTCTGCCCAGTGGCCGATGGCGGCGAAGGCACCTTGACTTCCATCATATATCTTCTGAAAGGGAAGACCCTTACCACCACAGTCAACGACCCTCTCATGCGGCCCAAACAAGCCCAATACGGCATCGCCCAATTGCCCCAAAAAGATACCGGCATTATCGAAATGGCCCAAGCTTCTGGCCTTTTCCGCCTTACACCCGAAGAACGAAACCCTATGGAAACTACGACCTATGGAGCGGGCGAACTGGTTTCCGAAGCAGTCAAAAAACATGGAGTCCGCCATTTGAAGATCTCTTTAGGAGGAAGCGCCACGATCGACGGAGGTCTTGGTTTCCTTCAGGCTTTAGGGGCGACCTTCAAGGCTAAAGGCACTTTGCCTCCCAAGGGGCTTTCCGGAAAGCATCTTCCACTGATCCAATCCATTGATTTGGAACCCATCCAACTCCTCCTCAAAGGGATCGATGTAATAGGTTTAGTCGATGTCAATGTCCCTATCTTGGGGGATAGTGGAGCAGCTCGGTTCTTCGGTCCCCAAAAAGGTGCCACACCCGACGCCATCGAAGAGTTGGAAAAGGGTCTTTACCAATTTGAAGGGGTCCTATCGAAAGCCTGCGGAATGCTTTTGAAAAACGAAAAAGGGTCGGGCGCCGCCGGGGGAATGGGAATGGCCCTCCTGGCATTAGGAGCAAACCTGGAAAGCGGTTTTGACTTTGTGGCCCAAACCCTCAAATTAGAAGACCAAATGAAGGGCTGTGACTTAGTGATTACGGGTGAGGGCCTTTTGGACAAATCCAGCCGAGAAGGAAAAGCTCCCGTGGCGGTCGCTCAGATGGCAAAAAAAATGGGAATTCCCTGCATTGCCATCGTTGGCGCCATGGAATCGGGCCTTGCTTGGTATAAGGACGTGGGAATCAATCAGGTTTACGCTTTGTTCGATAAGCCAATTATCGGCGATGAGCCCCGCAAGCTGGAAGTCCCCAGCCGCTTCGCCGAAATCGTCGCCTCCATCTTTTCCAAAAAACAACAAATCCCTTAGAACCCTATTTGTAGCCATCAGTCGTTTCTCCACCTTAACGCTCTGGCCGTCTGTTTTTAAAATAAAAAACCCCGGGCATCTCGAAAGACGCCGGGGTAAGTCTTTAGATTCCGACCCTACGAAAACTTCAATCCACCCTTTTCATTCTCACGCTAAAATCCACATTGTCCTTCAACCAGGCGAAGAACTTGTCCTGTTTGTCGATTGGCTGATCCGGCTGGAAGATCTTGGGGTCCTTCCAGGTCGTTAAAACTTCTGCGTCCTGGGTCCAAACTTTTACCCGCTGCCGTGGAATCTCGTCTTCCCATTTCTTCCCCACCGTAGGGTTTGTGTAAAGCAGCCTCACGGTGATATTACGGGAAAGCTTTTCCATAGGGTAAAAATCGATGCTGCGGTAGTCATGGCGTCCATTTTTACTCGGCACATCCAGTTCGCCGTCGCTCACCATGACCACTGAAATGGGTTTCAAGACCATTTTCCGGTCCTTAACCATGTCGGATACCTGTTCAAGGAAGGCGTTGTAATCCGTATAGGGATCCAACTTGTTTTTGGGGAAAATCTCCTTCAACTTGTCGTCGATTTCCGAGACCGATTTGCCTTGGAAGGTTTCGATCGGATAAAAGACCTTAGGTTCCCCCGGCCGTTTTCCCCCCAAAGAGCCCACAAAAAGGGCCTTGGGAACCTCTAAACCCCCTAGACCGTTCAAATGGGCGTATAGGTAATGGGCCAGGAAATCCATCGAATCGTCGAAATATTTCCCTTTTAAGAAAGACCCGCTGATGTCCACACCCACGAACATCACCATGCGGGGCTGGGGTGCCTCATTGAAATTAAAGAAGGAGCACCCCGACAGGAAGAGGAGTCCGGCACCGACCAAGGCCGATCGAAAAAAGAGAGGCCGGTTCATGGCTTCACCTCCAAGGTTGCGGAGGATTCTGGTTTTGGCCGTTTTGTCTCCCGCCGCTCTTTGTGTGCGGGAGAAGGTTGGAGCAGTTCCTTCGAATGCATCACGTCCCGGAAACTCTTAAATGGGATGGAAAAAAGATGATGCCCCGCCACCAGCAGGGTAAAAAAATTGAGAACCGCCGAGAGCACTTGCAGCGGAGGCAGGACAAAAGCACCCAAAAGCTCGTCTCCCTTTTCCTGGATGAACTTTATGTCTGTTTTGAGGTGGTAATAAAACCCCCCCGTATAGGCGAAGGTATCTTTGATTTGCGCCTTTTCTCCAGCCTCGGTGGGCTTCAATCCCCTACCTTGTATAACAGCCGTAATGATGGGCACACCGTGGGACGCGAAAAGGAACCAAGTCAAGCCCCTCACTCCCAACCATGCCAAAACGGCGATGCCCAGGGTACCGCCGATCCCCAGGTCGAAATCCTTGGAAGCGTGTTGGGCGAACCAGGGCACCAGCGAATCCACCAGTTCCCGGTAAAGGAACAGTACTTCCACCATAACCGCTACCAATTCCACCACCGTAATCTTAACGATGGCTCCGACGTTGCGGCTTTTAACGACCTCCGTCCAGTTGGAAAGTACCGCATAGCTTCCCAAAACCAGGAATAGCAGGAAGAGAAAAAGCGGTATGCGGATAACGGCTTCGGTCAAGTCTCCGCCCGTCATATTGGACAAAGTGTCCATAACAAGAGGCGTCATGACGTAAGTGAAAATGACCGCTTCCACCAAGCACCAGACCAGCGTCAAGGTCACCGCGATCCATGGAATACCAGGTGCTGAAATGTTTGACGCCACGGTCTTGATGAGACGAAACGGCGCCAACAGAATATCCTGTATCAAAAGCCAAAGCCCCGTCACAAGGACCCGCAGAAAAGCGAAAAGCGAATTGGCAAGAACAAGGAAAAATTTCAAAAAACCGCCCCAAAAGGCGAAAATCGATTTGCCCAAGTCCCACCAAGTCAGAAGAAACGCCTGGAAGAAGTCCTTACGTTTCTGGCGGACCACCACCGAGAGAATGCAAAGGACACTGACCCAGAGGCTGGTGATCACCGCGCCCACGGGCAAAAGCAGCAAGACCCGCTTGGCCGCCATCAGCCAGCCGGGATCCGCAGCTCCCCAAGCAAAAATAATCATGTTATTTTCAAAAAAGGTTGGAAAGAAAAGGACCGAAAGAACGACCTGCGAGAAACCACCCGCTGGATCGGTCATGAAGTACCTCCTTATGGACGGCTGAGGGGGATTGCGGTCCCGCTTACTTTGATCAGCCAACAAAGAAAACGAGATGGCCCCCTTTTTAAAACGGTTAAAAAGGGAAGCCGGTCACACAAACTTGATCTGTTTCTAGAATAGGACTGGGCAGGAAATTCGAACAGGGTTTAACGATAATTATTTGGGTTTTGCATTAACACTGGAATTTTAACGACCTTCCGGGAAAGTGTTGCAACCAAATATCGTTTTCGGAACAGGATATTCTTTTTTCGGCCAAAGGATCACAAAAAGACAATTTATCAACCGAGAAAAAGCGGTTTTTAGTTGAACCGACCTATGGCAGGCTTCTCAATCTCCCGAAATTCCTGGCCGATCTTTCCTGTGAACTCCGGTTTGGACTCTTCCTTAGATAAGTGTTTAATAACAGGCTTGAGCAGTCCCTTTTTTGTTTTCTTCAAGGGTTTCAAAAGTTGCAGTACCTCGATTGATTCTTCTCTTCCCTTCAATGGAACTTTCCCTTTGGAAACATATTCAAAATCTTTCGCCGCTTCAATTAAAGTCGAGGAAAAGCAAAAGGTGTCCGGGCCGATCTTCCGGGTATAGCCCTCGATGCGCGAAGCTACGTTAACCGTGTCGCCAATAAGGGTGTAATCCAGTCGTTCTTTCGTCCCGATATAGCCAATGCTGCAAATACCTCGGTGCGCTCCAACTCCAATGGAGACAGGGGGATAACCCTTCGCAGTCAAACGTTCGTTAATCGTTTTGCAGGCCTGCAGGATGGCGTATCCGGCGCAAATCGAATTAGGACCCACGTCCTCAAAATAGATGAGTAACCCGTCGCCTATAATCTTGTTGATCCTACCCCCATAAAGGTCGACCGTTTCCTGGACCTCATGGATATAAATATTAAGGATATCAGCTACTTCCTCCGGGGGAATCGTTTCGCTAAAGCTGGTAAAACCCACGATATCCACGAACATAACGTCGACCATTCGTTTTTGAACGGTGAGGAACTCGCTTCCATAGTGTTGGAGACGAGAAACCGCCTCGCCCGGTATAAACTTTTGGAAAATCTGCCGGAGCTGACGTTCCTGCGCCTCAAGGGACTTGGCAAGTTTCTCCGATTTTTTGATGGCGATGAAATTCTTGACGTTGGGGATGATGAGCCCCATCAAATTCGATATCTCCATGAGGATATCCATGTCGTCGTTAATTAGGGGCCTGGATTCATCCAAGTTTTCCACGGCCATCACGCCGACCGCTTTGTCGGAAGTGACGATCGGGACAACGATAAAAGCTTTCGTCCCCATCAGTTTCAGAAGCTGCTGGCTTCGGGGACTTAATTTGCTCATTTTATGAGGGATATCGCGGAGGAAAAGCGGCTTCCGAGTGTTGTAAACGCTGATAAAAAAGCCCGTGGTATTGTTGGGGTCGATATTGAATTCAGCCATTTCCACGATCTCCTTCAGATTCCCCTTGAAACCAACCGCAGCTCCGGTTTTGAGAACATTACGTTCCTTGTCGCTGAGCATGATCAACACCCGGTCAAATTTCATGATTTCCTTGGTAGTAGTCGCCGTCTTAAGGCATAGTTCTTCCACTGAGAGGGACTGGAAGGCGCTGAAGATGAGGTTCTGCTTCAAAGCGCTTTCCTCGTAGCGCCTGTTGAAGATCCGCAAAGACTCCTGGAGCGCGTTGTCTTTTTCCACGATCAATTCCCTCAAAACTTTCACAGTACGGCTGAGGAGCCAGAAGTCGGCCAAGAGACCCATTCCAGCCCCTATGGCCAGTGAAAAAAGAGGGCTTTGGGTAAGTAGACAGGCCGTCACAAAGATGGCGCCGCCGGTCGCGGTAGTGATCGCGAGCCGGGGGAAAAATGTCATGTTCTTCCATTCAATTAAGTACTCGCAATATTTGTCGCCCCAGTGGATGCACTTGCTTTCCACGATCCGAGACTCTTTGCAACCGAAATAAAGCGGCACTGATTCCAGCATTCCTTTGCGATTCAGACACTGATAGGGTTTTTCATCGCACCCTTCCACCGGAGTACACCTTAAAACGGCGGACTTGGACGTAACACTCAATGGACTAAGAACCGCTCCACGGCTATAGGCCATGGAATTCTTACCGATATTCTGAAAAATTACCTGGGGCGTGGCGAAACCCTGAATCAACCTTCCAGAGATGCCCCGGGCATAGGCGGAAAAGCCGTAGCTGCCGACCTTATAGGCGATTTGGTCATCACCCGTCATCTTCTGAACCTTCTCGAAAAAGCTATCCGCCAAGTCCTGGTCGAACCAATTGTCCTCCGAGTCCAGGAAAGTGATGTCGCAGTGGCAGAGATCGAACAAATGCTCGATCTTCTCATTAGGCCAAAGACACTTTTCCTTCAGGTAAGCGACATAGGTCCTCATAATCTTGACATTGTAGAACCTGTCGGAATAGAAGGGTTTGCCGCTAGACAGACTCATATTTCTTGTCCTTTTTGTCTATCGTTTCTGGATTTGTTTTTCCAAAATTGGCGCTCTCAGAATCGGTTCCCGCCCTGAGCTTCTTTAGGATCTCCTTCGCATTGGTAAGGTTGAATTCGGAAACTCTCTTAAAAAGGTCGCAGAATGCTGCGTCGAAATACCAGTAACGGTATTTTCGGATTTTTTTGAATTTGTCCGGTATCAATTGGTTGGCACCCAATAGCAAGGCCGGGGCGTTCATCTCCGTTTCCCGGTAAGTGGAAAGGACATGCTGGCTGAGCGCATTGGCCACCTCCGCGGAAGGCTGCGACCCTGAGCCGGAATAATAAAAACGGAAGGAGTTCGTCAGTTCCGACAGGTTGCAACCCGGAGAGGAATAGTTGCAAATCGCATAAAGGCCTCCCCATCCGAATCCCTGGCAACGAAAACTCGGCGGTGGCGGTAAAGGCCAATTTTCCGGTATTCCTCGGACACTTCGAGTTTCGTCATTCCCTCGGCGGTGAGCCCCTCAATGCGGATGGGAAAGAAATGTCCTTGGGTCACCAAAAGGCATTCCAGGCGCGCCAGATCCTCGGGCTTGGGCCTCATGACATTTGATCCTTGATTTTCCCCTCACATTCTTCAGGCCCGGTTTCCGCCGCAGCCGAGACGCAGAAATCCAGGTCAGTTATGCCGCAAATATCCGGATTGGCGACCATTCGCTGGGTCTCCCCGAAAACCATCTCCGGATAGAGATTGCCCGGCTGGTAGTAGCAAGTCACGAAATTAGTACCGACCTTTCGGTTGGCGGCGGGGTCCTGAAAGAAATTTGAGATGGAATTGAGAATGGCTCGGGCGATTGCCGTTCCGGGCGTGTTATGCGTCATCATGTGCTGAACCAACCATGCGCGGTCAAAGAACCTCAGAGCAGAGATATGTCCCTTGATTTCGCGGTGGTCCTTGAAGATGACCTTTTTGATGATGGCGCCATCAGACTTGAGCAGTTTCAGGTTGGTTCGTTTCACACCCTCGGAGTACTTCTGGAGTTGCTTTCGCTTGGCGGAATAGATGAACCCCGTATCGAAGAAGAACTCCATGAGTTGGTCAAAATCCTCCCTTTGCGCTTCCACCAGTCGCAGGTCGATAAGCCCGTCCTTCAGGCGGTTGACCGCTTTGATTAGGTCAATTGACATGCCAAGGAATTTCCCGTAAACCACGCACCAACTCCCCTCCGGATCATTCTCCGAATTACAATGAGTGATCTGAAGACAGGCCTTGAGCTTTAGATCGTTGGGGGGGATGTTAATGTAGATGTCGTTGAAGACCATACCGGCGACAAAAGGTATCTCCTGTTTCTCGACGGAAAAAGAAACGTTAGAAGTAGAAAGGTACCGGACCTCGCCTGAAAACCCGTATCCCTGTAAGATTGAGTGCTCTGCCTCGACGAAAGCTTTGTTCCGGTCCATGCGGATACCCCAAGTGCCGTTTTGCTCCGAAAGAGGCCATTGGGTTGGTACGGGCTCCCGCTTCATCTCAATGACTGCGAAATAACTGTTCCCGATCTGCTCGCTCACCCGCTTCATGTCGGTGCGCAGAACAGAACCTTCTGTTTCTAGGACAATCTCATTTTGGCTGTAAAGCGTAAGGGACTTGACCCTGTCCCCGGGTAGGACCAGCCCCTGGGTGCGATCCAGGAACAACGTCAGGGAAGTTTGGCTCAGGTCCACAAGGTGACGGGTCTCGAATGTAAAATCGCCAAGCTTGCTCGTAACCTTGATCTCCGCCTTCAGCAAAAAGGAATTGTTATTGAGGGCGAATCGGGTAGCCACCCTTTGGTTCTTCAACTCGCCTGTTGGGGGTTTCCGGAAGAAGAAATGTGTTCTTTTTTTCTTCTTTTTGCTCGGAGTTTCCTCTAAAGAATCCATGAGTTGGGAGGAAAAGATAAAAGCCTGGTCCTTGTGTCCAATCACCACCTGGAGGTCCTTAGCCTTCAGGCTCTCGCGCTTTACCTTAGTGAAATTCTCGGGGCCGACCTCTGCGATAAAACAATCTTTAAGAATTTCTTCCACGAAAAAGGAGGATTTCTTGTCTGGATCATTTTTGTCCATGATGTAAATGGGCCGGTTGGAAAAAATGCTGTGTTCCAAGACCCTGTCTGTCATCAAGTGCTTTTCCGTTTCGGCCGCGGTCATATCGGCCTCCTTCCTTCCACAAGAATGAGCGGCGTGTAACTAAATCGTCCCGGAAATCTCAAAAAATTAAAAAATCTTCGTTTAAAATCCTTCAGGTCAAATGAGAACCTGAGACTCCCTTCATTTTGGTACTCGATCAACCTGTCGATTTTGGCCAACCAGTTGAATTCATCGGAGGGGGATAAATCCCCATAGAAAAGATGGTGATCATGCAGATGAACCTGAATGTCTTCAAGTTGAGCTCGGTGGAAGAAGGAATAAAGTTTTCGGCCCGCGTAGGGATCGAAAAGTTTTTTTTCCTCAAGAGTCTGCACTAGGCTCAAAAGATCCGCCTCAATTTGAGGATCGAGTGGATAGTGAGTCATGCAGTTGTAATCCAAATCCCCCACTACCAATTTCCCGCCCGGCTTGAGGATTCGGTATAACTCATCAAATGTAGCCTGGGGATTGGAGAGATATTCAAAAACGAACCGGCAGAAAACATAATCGACCGAATGGGACGAAAGGGGGATGTGGGTCAAATCGCAAGAAATGTAGTGATAATCCACATCAGAAGCTTTTTCCAGACGGGATTTGGCCCCAGACAATCTTTTTTCGGAAAAATCGAGGAGTGTTATCTGGGGAATCTCGATGGAATTTTTGAGGAGGCAGCCCATAACTTCCGCTACATGACCAACACCACAACCCGCATCGACGAAATGAGATCCCCTGGGCAGGTTTTGGATTCCGGTCTCGATAAGTTGTTCCACAGTTTTCTCTTGGTAGTTTTTGACAAGGAGGCGCTTTGATTCCGCTTCAGACTCCATTAGATATTGTGGACCCATTTGAAAACTCATTCCTCAGCTTAAGAGCTGATCTTGAGGCCTTCAACGAGAAGTATTACTTATGCATTATTCATTCCAATAGCTGCGATTGTTTTACTGCTAATTTTAATAAATAGATTATTAAGTGTTTGTTAATAAATGCATTTTTTTGTTTGGAACATTATTTTTTTGGAAACCTAAAATGAAGAAGTTCGGTGTCGAATCTCCAAAACCGTCGCCGACATCACATCCATATGAGGTATTCGACTCTTTATAAACAAATAGCTATTGTTGGTTAAACCATTTATCTAAATCCCGGCTCATCCTCTCTTTTGTTGGAAAACTGTCCTGATATTGATAATCGATTCTAGGACAGTTGAATAAGTACGGTTCTCTATCATTTCAACGCTTTGCAGTTTTAAATGGATTTGAATTATTTATTTTGGTGAACTCATGCCTGATGTTGGCTAAGGAATTATTGTTTTGTCTGTTCGATGGAATCTTTTGAAGAACTATTGTTTTGCGCCATTTTGTCCCGCAATTCGCTCAACCTGTGCCGAGCGTCTTTTTCTTTTGCAATGTCCCCTACCAATTTGGCCGCATCAGCGATTTTTTTCAGCTTTACGAGCCTAGTGCTATCTTGATAATCCTCCGCTAAATCAGATTCGTATTCTTTAATTAATTTTTTAAAGAAACTTAAGTGTTTTTGATCCGAGACGGCGTATCCCCCCAAGTGGGAATCATAATCATATATATGGGGTATTTGGTCCCTTTGGCCCAGAATCATTTGGAACTCCCCTTTCTTTTCCAGATCCTGGACATCCGCTGTTCGACAATGCTCGTTCAAGGTTTCAACGTATTTTTGGCCATCCCATTCAATGATTTTCAGGTTTGATTCCACTGCGTCCGAACCGCGAAGTAGTATTAAAATTTGGGATTTTCGGCTGTTTCTCAAAGGGGCGACGACATAATGATCTACTGTAACTTCATCGAATCCATCTCCAGAATCGAACTCATAAACCAATCGGACGTCTTCGAATATTTTGAGGCTTTTGAAATAATAATCGCCTAGGTTATTGTACGGGCTTCCATTGAGAATCACTTTCTCCTTTAAGCCGTTTCCTTTTAAATCCGTGTAAGCAACTACCTGGCTGTTGTGGTCTAAAAGTGGACCGTCGGCAAAACACAAAACTGAAAGCGAAAAAAAAATCGCAACAAATGATTTGATTAGCATAAATGGAATACCTTACCTAAAAGCCCCAAGAATGTACGTTTGGAAAAATTCAACGCTCGGGTCCCCGACAATATGGGTATTTTTATAATTGTCCCCGGTCATGACACAGACCAAATCCAAATCGGGTGCCACGAAAATAAATTGCTCGCCATTCCCAGCCGCGAAAAAAACATGGATCTTTTTGTTTTTGAACGGCATATTTTCCATCCACCATAAATAACCGTAATTCCAAGGGAGTTCTTTGGGAGTGGGTCCCTGGATTTGAGTGGAGGCTTCCACCCATTCCCGCGAAATTACCTGCCGGCCATTCCATTTACCTTTGTTCAAAAACAAAGTCCCCAGCTTGGCCATATCCCTGGGCTTCAACCAATGGCTCCCCCCAACCTCAGTGACTTGGTGGGGGGCAGTCCACCAGTCGTGAGCTTGAATGCCCAGAGGATCATAAAGGTATTTTTGGGCGAAATCCGGCACAGACATACCGCTCTTGAGGGCGATGATTGCTCCCAGGGGTTCCAGGCAGCAGGTGCAATAGGTGAAATGTTCCTCAGGCTCGTTTACCAATTGCTGGGAAAGGACAAAAGAGAGCAAATCCGGGGATGTCACTATCTCCTGACTGCAATCTTGGGAGGGAGTCCAGTCATCACAGGCCAGTCCCGAGGTCATGGTCATCAGGTCGTCCAGCGTAATCAAATCCTTATCTTTTTGCCACCCGGGTCGGGTGCGGTATTCCGGGAAATAGTTGTAAAGCCTTTCGGTCTCGTTCACCAAACCCTGGTCTTGGGCGATACCAAAAAGGATAGAGAGGACTGACTTAGTAGCGGATTGCAACTGGTGGCTGTCGCCGGGTCCGAGGCCCTTAAAATATTCGTCCAACAACAATTGGCCTTTTTGAACGACGACCAAGCTTTCAATATAAGGGAATTTCTGGTTGAGGATTTGATCGACGCCTGTTTCGATAATTTTTGGATCCAGGGCGCTTTGCCTTAAATCCCCCACCTTCCATCCGTCTAAAAGAGTTGAAGGAAGTTGATAAGAATACGTGGTGATGGCCATTCCATTGGCGTCTACCCGGGGAAGAGTGAAGTCCAACTTTCGACTAAAGCTGATGGGGTAAATTTTTCCATCGGCCAAGGTCTTCAGTGTCCCTTTCAAGAGGATCCCCGAGGTGTCAGGCATCAGGTTTAAGGCCAGGAAGTGATTTTCAGCGTCTAACTCATTGCCTTTCCAAGTGGCTTGATCCAATAGCATATTTTCCCCACCACCCAGATCGTCTAGGTTTTGAAAATAAACCGCTATATCCTCTTTCTTGTTTTTCCTGATCTGGATCACGAAACGGTCGTTTCGATCAGGCCCTTCGGAATCATTCACTTTAACGCCCCAAACACCCAAAAAGCTATCGGCCTTTGACTCTTTGGCAAAAAGAGGGAAAGGCAGTATTGCGGCCACCAAGAGGCTCAGTAACGATAGCCGTATGGGGTCAGGAAAAAGTGTCGCTATGAATTTGATAGCCCCCCTCAACAGATTTTATCCTTTCTCCAGACCTTCAGAATCGATCTCGAATTACAAACTTTTCCTTTTATGGAAACTTTACACTTGTTGTGGGAAAAAGTGCTCTCGCTCCTTACATCCACCCCTAGTCCTTTTTCGTTAAACTCCAAGGGGATTTTTACAAACCTTGTCGACCTCCACATTGTGTTTTCCGAAGAGCGATGAAACTCGCACTAGACCTTTTCAATACAGGAAAACAAAAAGCCCGGTGAAATCACAGGGCTTCTTGTTTTGACGAGTATTTTACAAGGGATTAGCCAGCTATTTTTACCCATGGGGCAAGGCGCAGGGTTTGACAGTGCTAATTCAAAAAAAAGATTAGTTTCGACGGCCACCCGAAAGGAGGCGCAAGATAAAGAGGAAAAGATTGATGAAGTCCAAGTAGAGACTTAAGGCCCCGCTCACATATTCGTCGCTCTCGTGGGTGCGCATGATGCGGGAGGTGTCAAAAAGTATGAAGAGGGAAAACAAAACCGAACCGATCCAGGAGACGGCCATGTCGGCGGCTTGACTTTGGACGAAGATGTTCACCAGCATGATGCCCATCACCGCAAAAAGGCCCACGTAGACTATGCCGCCGAGGAACGAAAAGTCCTTTTTTGAAATGAAGGTGTAGGCTGTCAACCCAACGAAAATGGAGCCCGTGATGCCAGCAGCCTGGAATACTACGTCCATATTGCCGGTTTTAAGAACGGCGAACATGAGTACAGGCGCCAAAAAAGCACCGCTAACGAAGGTAAAGGAAAGCAGGGCCACTACGTTAATACCGGGCTTCCGGCGTACAGCCATGGCCAGAAAAAAGACCCCGAAGTAAACAACCATACCGATAATGAAATGTCCCATCACCGCCCGAGCGACATCGGGGTTCGTCATTGTTATGAACGCCCCTCCGGCGGCCACAGCCAATCCCAATAAGAAAAGGGAATAAACTTTCTGAAGAAAAGCCATCTGGGTGGGGGCGTCTTCGGAAACGACACTTGATGCGATAGGTTGATCTTGAGTTAAAAGGCCCATGAAGTTCCTCCTTGTTTAATGATTGCTTATTTAGTTTGCGAAGAGCGGGGTTAAATGTCAATGCGCTTTCATTATATATACAGTAAATTTGGGCTTTTTTCTTGATTTGATAGTTGAATGAAAAAAAGGTCATAAAAAAGCCCGAACGAGTCGCTCGGGCTAGGGTTAAAAACTATCGGTGTATTTATTAATCAGTTTTCAACCACCCTGTTAGAATCTCTTTTTGCCCTTTGCGGTTTTCTTTACTTTCTTTGCCATTTTGTACCTCCTTGCTTCGCAATGCTTTTATTACTGTATCACACTCGCGGATGAATCAGGAACATAACCTAATGGCTTTATGGGGTTGTTGGGAGGTTTAGCCCGCTACTGAATAATATAGAATGAGTCTACTATTATATAAAATGACCTAAATGGTTACCCAATAGTGGAAAACTTTTATTGGCCAATCAAGCATTGTCCAATCAGGGGATTCATCCTGGACAAACAAAAAAAACGCGGAAACATTGGACGAAAATAAAAAAAATTAGGAGGGCCATAAAATGGATCGCGAAATCACCGTAACTCTTACACCACGGCTAGTGAAGTGGACTTTGTATTACCAGTTTCGTCCTTTAATCTTTATAGTCATCTTCGTTTTTCTTGCATTAATCAGCAATATTTACATCTTTATTTCCCGGGGTGGCGTTCCTGACTGGAAGACCTATCTGTCCTATTTGCCCGCCGTGGCCATCCCCCTATTTCTTTGCTTTCTGCTCTATTCGGCCTATTCCAAAAGTCTAACCCAGATCAAAAAGCTGAAATCACCGGTGATGAAGTACCGCATGACGGACGAGGGCCTGGTGATTCAATCGGAATTGGGTTCGGTGAAAAATCCCTGGGCGATATTCAAGGGTCTCCGAAAAAACGGAAAACTTTGGAGGATAATCTCCCCTACCGGAGCAACCATTTCCATTCCCGTCGATTTCCTGGACGAGAAGGCGAAGGCCTTTTTATCCTCCAAACTGTCCTCGATTACGGTTCCCTTTTGGAATCGATTTCCGGTAATATTGGGATTTTTACTGTTGGTTTTAATCATCCTGATGTATTTTTTTAAGCCTCACCCGCATTAATGCTTGCCTAATCTCCAATGGACTTCAGGGCGAGACTCGATGGTCATTGAAAATCGTTAAAAATTTCTCCAAAACACCTCGAACCCCGCCATTCCCAGGGCTAAAACCACTAAAACCGGGACCAGGGTTTTAACTAAATTCGGGACCAAATCCTTAAAGGAAACCGATGAAGGATAAAAAATCTGTTTTCCCCATCCATCGACTAGGCAAGAGCAATACCGGCAAAGATAGGTCACGAAAAATCCATAACGGAATGAAACCGGCAGGAACTTGAAGGTTTGCCGTTGGTAGCATTGAGGGCACAAGAACACATGGAGGCCGGGAAGAATTTCAGGTAAAACCCTGGGCCAAAAAACCTTCACGTAAAGAAAGGCGACCGACTTGACTAGGATCGCCGTAACTTTTTCGGGGCTAGTGGCCCCCAAGAGCCAGTTAAAGTACATCCCAAACAGATGGTAAAGAAGGGTCAGTTCCAAGGCCCACAAAAATACTTTTCTGAGATGTTTTAGGAGTTTAGGCCATGAAAGAAACACCCGGCCTTGGGAGTCCTCTTCAAAACAGGGAAGGCCCACCAACCAGCAAGAAAAACCCGCCAAATAGCCGAATAAAAACTTTAAACTTTTTCCTTTTTTGCCCTTTTTTTCAGTCGCCGCCAAATAGCCCACCTTTTAAATGGATGGGTAAAGAATAATTGAATTTTAGCGGGATTTGGAAATTTTTAACGGAATTTTAGTGCCCCCGCCGAAAAAGCTTGAACCACCCAGCGGCGGGTTAGTGGAGAACCACCACTCTTAAGATTTGCCTTCCAACGAGGCCGCCATTGGATTGAAGTTCCACCACCGCTAAATAGGCACCGCTTGCGACCCCGCCACCGCTGAGATCCCAAACTACCACTGAGGGATTCCCTGGCTCACTCACGAGTGTCTTCATCAGTTCGCCCGCCACGGTATAGAGCCGGACTTGAACCGTGTCGAATTGAAGGTTCGTGTTATTGATAAAGAATTGTGCCTGGGTGGTTTGGCTCAAATGGATTGGATTGGGGCCCAGAACAATTCCCGAGACATTATTGGAATTGTTTGCGATTACACGAATTTCCATTGTGATCTGCTGGGACGCTTGACCTGGAAGTTGGGACTGGATTTCGATGAAGTAGACGCCGGGTGTTAAGATTGCCCCGTTGTTTCCCCTTCCATTCCAAGTAAAGCTGTCGCCAGAACCCAGAGTGATAGTGAGCAAATTATCCGCGCTTGTGGGTGCTCCATAAGTCGGGTCGATGGTCTGGCTCGAGAGCTTCGCTGCGGTGACGTTGTAATCCGATGGCAGGATGGAACCGCCCGTCAACAGATTCGCCAACTGCGCCTGGCTGAAAGTCTTCACGGCTTCCCCGGCTCCGTTGTACACCGCGATTTGCAGGGTGCTGCTGCTGATATCAACCGTGACATCATGAATTACGGTCGTGACCACACCCATGGGATCGGTGCTATTTATTTTCACCATGTAGTCGCCGTTGGTCACTTTCTGGCCCGATGTGGACGTCGCATCCCAGCTTCCAATAAGAATCCCGTTGTAGAAGAACTGGGCGACGCCCGAGTTTGTGGTGATAACTCCTCCGGTCACGGAAAAATCTGAAATCGGAATGTTGGTCGTAAAGACGGCGATGGTCTTGATGATTTCGCCAGCACCGTTATAGACGGATAGATTGACTACATAATTTCCAATAATACTGACTGAATTTGTAGCCGTGACGACTCCACCTCCAAAGTAAGTCAATTGGGCGGTATTCACCACTGGGTTGTATTCGGCCGCCATCATGGCCATTTGCAATTCATATGTCAGTTGGACTGTCGTATTTCCCGGAACATAGGGAATTGTCCAAGTCAGAAGGTTGGTTGCGGAATTATAAACCCCTCCACCGGAAGCAGATCCGGTGACATAGGTACCCGCCGTTGTTGCTGGCAAGGAATCGGTGACCACCACATCGGAAACTCCAGCTGAATTCAGGTTTGAATAAGTCAAGGTATAGGGAACGTCGCTCAAGGGTTGGGCCGTGGCCGGAGCGGTCTTCGACAAGGTCAGGAAAGGCGTTGGAGTCGGCGTAAAGGTCATGGTGAATGTGGGTGACGGAGTGGCCGTATAGGTGAATGTATAGGTCGGCGTGTTGGTAGCGGTCTTCGTGGCTGTGGCGGTCACGGTGAAAGTCGGGCTGTTGGTCAGGGTCGCGGTGGGTGTAAAAGTGGCTGTAGAAGTCAGTGTGCGGGTAGGAGTACCTGTAAAGGTAAAAGTAGTGGTGTGGGTCGCAGTGCTACTTGCGGTTGCGGTGGGGCTATTCGTCGCCGTTTTAGTGGAAGTGCCGGTGGCCGTGGAAGTGGCCGTATTCGTGGCCGTGGGCGTCATAGTCGAAGTTGGGGTACTGGTCGTTGTATTCGTGGACGTACCCGTAGCAGTAGATGTGGTCGTATTCGTAGGCGTGGCCGTTGTCGTGGAAGTGGGTGTGTTGGTCGCAGTGTTCGTGGGCGTACCGGTCGCAGTGGCTGTTGCCGAGGAAGTGGCCGTGGCCGTTAGTGTATTAGTCGCTGTATCTGTCGTCGTATTGGTCGGTGTGCCCGTGGGCGTCAGGGTGGCCGTGTTTGTCGGCGTATTCGTTTGAGTTTGGGTGGCTGTATCGGTTGGGGTATTGGTGACGGTATCGGTGGCGGTACCTGTTGGGGTATTCGTCGGCGTGCCCGTTGCCGTTGCCGTTGCCGTATTGGTTGGGGTGTTTGAAACCGTATTGGTGGCCGTATCCGTGGCCGTATTGGTCGATGTGCCCGTGGGCGTCAGGGTGGCTGTGTTCGTCGGAGTGTTCGTTTGAGTCGGCGTAGCCGTGTCGGTGGCGGTATTCGTCGCTGTAAAGCTATCCGTCACCGTCGCCGTATTCGTCGGGGTTCCGGTAGCCGTGGCGGTAGCCGTATTCGTCGCCGTGTTCGAAGCCGTGCTGGTGGCCGTAGCCGTCGCAGTGTTCGTCGGCGTGTTCGTGGCAGTATCGGTGGCGGTATTGGTCGCCGTATTCAGCGAAGTGTTCGTAGCGGTATTGGTGGCGGTCGCCGTGGCCGTATCCGTGGCCGTGTTGGTCGATGTGCCCGTGGGCGTCAGGGTGGCTGTGTTCGTCGGAGTGTTCGTTTGAGTCGGTGTAGCCGTGTCGGTGGCGGTATTCGTCGCTGTAAAGCTATCCGTCACCGTCGCCGTATTCGTCGGGGTTCCGGTAGCCGTGGCGGTAGCCGTATTCGTCGCCGTGTTCGAAGCCGTGCTGGTGGCCGTAGCCGTCGCAGTGTTCGTCGGCGTGTTCGTGGCAGTATCGGTGGCGGTATTGGTCGCCGTATTCAGCGAAGTGTTCGTAGCGGTATTGGTGGCGGTCGCCGTGGCCGTATCCGTGGCCGTGTTGGTCGATGTGCCCGTGGGCGTCAGGGTGGCTGTGTTCGTCGGAGTGTTCGTTTGAGTCGGCGTAGCCGTGTCGGTGGCGGTATTCGTCGCTGTAAAGCTATCCGTCACCGTCGCCGTATTCGTCGGGGTTCCGGTAGCCGTGGCGGTAGCCGTATTCGTCGCCGTGTTCGAAGCCGTGCTGGTGGCCGTAGCCGTCGCAGTGTTCGTCGGCGTGTTCGTGGCAGTATCGGTGGCGGTATTGGTCGCCGTATTCAGCGAAGTGTTCGTAGCGGTATTGGTGGCGGTCGCCGTGGCCGTATCCGTGGCCGTGTTGGTCGATGTGCCCGTGGGCGTCAGGGTGGCTGTGTTCGTCGGAGTGTTCGTTTGAGTCGGTGTAGCCGTGTCGGTGGCGGTATTCGTCGCTGTAAAGCTATCCGTCACCGTCGCCGTATTCGTCGGGGTTCCGGTAGCCGTGGCGGTAGCCGTATTCGTCGCCGTGTTCGAAGCCGTGCTGGTGGCCGTAGCCGTCGCAGTGTTCGTCGGCGTGTTCGTGGCAGTATCGGTGGCGGTATTGGTCGCCGTATTCAGCGAAGTGTTCGTAGCGGTATTGGTGGCGGTCGCCGTGGCCGTATCCGTGGCCGTGTTGGTCGATGTGCCCGTGGGCGTCAGGGTGGCTGTGTTCGTCGGAGTGTTCGTTTGAGTCGGCGTAGCCGTGTCGGTGGCGGTATTCGTCGCTGTAAAGCTATCCGTCACCGTCGCCGTATTCGTCGGGGTTCCGGTAGCCGTGGCGGTAGCCGTATTCGTCGCCGTGTTCGAAGCCGTGCTGGTGGCCGTAGCCGTCGCAGTGTTCGTCGGCGTGTTCGTGGCAGTATCGGTGGCGGTATTGGTCGCCGTATTCAGCGAAGTGTTCGTAGCGGTATTGGTGGCGGTCGCCGTGGCCGTATCCGTGGCCGTGTTGGTCGATGTGCCCGTGGGCGTCAGGGTGGCTGTGTTCGTCGGAGTGTTCGTTTGAGTCGGTGTAGCCGTGTCGGTGGCGGTATTCGTCGCTGTAAAGCTATCCGTCACCGTCGCCGTATTCGTCGGGGTTCCGGTAGCCGTGGCGGTAGCCGTATTCGTCGCCGTGTTCGAAGCCGTGCTGGTGGCCGTAGCCGTCGCAGTGTTCGTCGGCGTGTTCGTGGCAGTATCGGTGGCGGTATTGGTCGCCGTATTCAGCGAAGTGTTCGTAGCGGTATTGGTGGCGGTCGCCGTGGCCGTATCCGTGGCCGTGTTGGTCGATGTGCCCGTGGGCGTCAGGGTGGCTGTGTTCGTCGGAGTGTTCGTTTGAGTCGGTGTAGCCGTGTCGGTGGCGGTATTCGTCGCTGTAAAGCTATCCGTCACCGTCGCCGTATTCGTCGGGGTTCCGGTAGCCGTGGCGGTAGCCGTATTCGTCGCCGTGTTCGAAGCCGTGCTGGTGGCCGTAGCCGTCGCAGTGTTCGTCGGCGTGTTCGTGGCAGTATCGGTGGCGGTATTGGTCGCCGTATTCAGCGAAGTGTTCGTAGCGGTATTGGTGGCGGTCGCCGTGGCCGTATCCGTGGCCGTGTTGGTCGATGTGCCCGTGGGCGTCAGGGTGGCTGTGTTCGTCGGAGTGTTCGTTTGAGTCGGCGTAGCCGTGTCGGTGGCGGTATTCGTCGCTGTAAAGCTATCCGTCACCGTCGCCGTATTCGTCGGGGTTCCGGTAGCCGTGGCGGTAGCCGTATTCGTCGCCGTGTTCGAAGCCGTGCTGGTGGCCGTAGCCGTCGCAGTGTTCGTCGGCGTGTTCGTGGCAGTATCGGTGGCGGTATTGGTCGCCGTATTCAGCGAAGTGTTCGTAGCGGTATTGGTGGCGGTCGCCGTGGCCGTATCCGTGGCCGTGTTGGTCGATGTGCCCGTGGGCGTCAGGGTGGCTGTGTTCGTCGGAGTGTTCGTTTGAGTCGGCGTAGCCGTGTCGGTGGCGGTATTGGAAGTGGTCGGGGTCGGAGTATTCGTTGTCGTGTTCGTTGGCGTGCCAGTAGTTGTGGCCGTGGCTGTATTGGTAGGCGTATTCGTTTGAGTCGGGGTCGGTGAGTTGGTCGTCGTATTCGTGGCCGTGTTCGTGGCGGTATTCGTTGGCGTGTTTGTCGTGGTATTGGTCGCTGTATTCGTCGCTGAATTGGTGGGTGTATTTATCGGGGTATTCGTGGCCGTGTTCGTTGGCGTATCGGAAGTGGTGTTGGTCGGCGTGTTCGTTGTAGTGCTCGTTGCTGTATTCGTGGCGGTATTGGTTGGTGTATTGGTCGTCGTCGGGGTGGCGGTATTCGTGGGCGTATTGGACGTGGTCGGAGTCGGCGTATTCGTGGTTGTGTTGGTAGTCGTGTTCGTTGCCGTATCCGTGGCCGTATTAGTCGGGGTATTGGTCGTGGTGTTGGTCGGCGTGTTCGTTGTGGTGTTGGTCGGCGTGTTGGTTGCCGTATTCGTGGGTGTATTTATCGGAGTATTGGTGGTCGTGTTCGTCGGCGTGGCGGTCGTCGTATTGGTCGGCGTGTTCGTTGTAGTGCTCGTTGGTGTATTCGTGGCGGTATTGGTTGGTGTATTGGTCGTCGTCGGGGTGGCGGTATTCGTGGCCGTATTAGTCGGAGTCGCGGTAGCCGTATTCGTCGCCGTGTTCGAAGCCGTGCTGGTGGCGGTGTTGGTCGCCGTGTTCGTTGGCGTATTGGACGTGGTCGGAGTCGGCGTATTTGTGGTTGTGTTGGTAGTCGTGTTCGTTGCCGTATTCGTGGAAGTGTTAGTCGGTGTATTGGTCGTGGTGTTGGTTGGCGTGTTCGTTGTGGTGTTGGTCGCGGTATTCGTCGCCGTATTGGTCGGGGTATTAAGCGGCGTATTGGTGGTCGTATTCGTTGGCGTGGCGGTCGTCGTATTGGTCGGCGTGTTCGTTGTAGTGCTCGTTGGTGTATTCGTGGCGGTATTGGTTGGTGTATTGGTCGTCGTCGGGGTGGCGGTATTCGTGGCCGTATTAGTCGGAGTCGCGGTAGCCGTATTCGTCGCCGTGTTCGAAGCCGTGCTGGTGGCGGTGTTGGTCGCCGTGTTCGTTGGCGTATTGGACGTGGTCGGAGTCGGCGTATTTGTGGTTGTGTTGGTAGTCGTGTTCGTTGCCGTATTCGTGGAAGTGTTAGTCGGTGTATTGGTCGTGGTGTTGGTCGGCGTGTTCGTTGTGGTGTTGGTCGCGGTATTCGTCGCCGTATTGGTCGGGGTATTAAGCGGCGTATTGGTGGTCGTATTCGTTGGCGTGGCGGTCGTCGTATTGGTCGGCGTGTTCGTTGTGGTGCTCGTTGGTGTATTCGTGGTGGTATCGGTTGGTGTTTTGGTCGTCGTCGGGGTGGCGGTATTCGTGGGCGTATTGGACGTAGTCGGAGTCGGTGTATTTGTGGTTGTGTTGGTAGTCGTGTTCGTCGCCGTATTTGTGGCCGTATTCGTTGGTGTATTGGTCGTGGTGTTGGTCGGCGTGTTCGTTGTGGTGTTGGTCGCGGTATTCGTCGCCGTATTGGTCGGGGTATTAAGCGGCGTATTGGTGGTCGTATTCGTTGGCGTGGCGGTCGTCGTATTGGTCGGCGTGTTCGTTGTGGTGCTCGTTGGTGTATTCGTGGCGGTATTGGTTGGTGTATTGGTCGTCGTCGGGGTGGCGGTATTCGTGGGCGTATTGGACGTGGTCGGAGTCGGCGTATTCGTGGTTGTGTTGGTAGTCGTGTTCGTTGCCGTATTCGTGGAAGTGTTAGTCGGTGTATTGGTCGTGGTGTTGGTCGGCGTGTTCGTTGTGGTGTTGGTCGCGGTATTCGTCGCCGTATTGGTCGGGGTATTAAGCGGCGTATTGGTGGTCGTATTCGTTGGCGTGGCGGTCGTCGTATTGGTCGGCGTGTTCGTTGTGGTGCTCGTTGGTGTATTCGTGGTGGTATCGGTTGGTGTTTTGGTCGTCGTCGGGGTGGCGGTATTCGTGGGCGTATTGGACGTAGTCGGAGTCGGTGTATTTGTGGTTGTGTTGGTAGTCGTGTTCGTCGCCGTATTTGTGGCCGTATTCGTTGGTGTATTGGTCGTGGTGTTGGTCGGCGTGTTCGTTGTGGTGTTGGTCGCGGTATTCGTCGCCGTATTGGTCGGGGTATTAAGCGGCGTATTGGTGGTCGTATTCGTTGGCGTGGCGGTCGTCGTATTGGTCGGGGTGTTCGTTGTGGTGCTCGTTGGTGTATTCGTGGCGGTATTGGTTGGTGTATTGGTCGTCGTCGGAGTGGCGGTATTCGTGGGCGTATTGGACGTGGTCGGAGTCGGCGTATTTGTGGTTGTATTGGTAGTCGTGTTCGTCGCCGTATTTGTGGCCGTATTAGTGGGTGTATTGGTCTTAGTGTTGGTCGGTGTGTTCGTTGTGGTGTTGGTCGCAGTACTCGTCGCGGTATTCGTGGACGTGTTAGTCGGGGTATTGGAGGTTGTGTTCGTTGGCGTATTGGTAGTTGTATTAGTCGGGGTATTCGTCGTGGTGAAAGTCGGGGTGTTGGTAGCAGTATTTGTCAGTGTTTCAGTAATGGTGTTTGTCGGGGTATTCGTGGCTGTGTTTGTCGGAGTGGTCGTCGTCGTATTAGTGGGGGTATTGGTCGTGGTTTGAGTCAGTGTCTGGGTAATCGTTTTGGTTGGTGTGTTGGTCGCGGTGTTGGTTAAGGTCTGAGTTATCGTGTTGGTTGGTGTGTTGGTAGCGGTGTTGGTTAGTGTTTGAGTAATTGTGTTTGTTGGTGTGTTGGTCGCCGTATTGGTCAGCGTCTGAGTAATCGTGTTGGTCGGGGTGTTCGTCGCCGTATTGGTCAATGTCTGGGTAATAGTATTGGTTGGAGTATTCGTTGCGGTTTTGGTCAAGGTCTGAGTAATCGTATTGGTTGCGGTATTGGTCGCGGTGTTGGTCAAAGTTTGGGTAATGGTATTGGTTGGAGTATTTGTTGCGGTATTGGTAGGGGTGGTCGTCGTCGTGTTCGTTGGCGTATTCGTTGCTGTTTTAGTGGCCGTGCTGGTGGCGGTACTGGAGGGATAGGTATTGGTTGGCGTCCAGGTAGTGGTATTGGTCCAAGTAGATGTAGGGGTCTGAGAATAGGTATTGGTGTAGGTAGGAGTCGGTGTGAAAGAAAAAGTATTGGTGTAAGTTGCGGTAGGTGTATAGCTATTAGTCAAAGTAAAGGTATTAGTAATTGTGGGAGAAGCAGTGTTGCTATAGGTGGGGGTGGGAGTAAAGCTGGGGGTAAAAGTATAGGTGAATGTGGGTGAAAAAGTATTCGTGATCGTGAAAGAGGCGGTATTGGTAAAAGTGCTCGTGGGAGTATAGGTTCTTGTGTTGGAATAAGTTGGGGTGGGGGATTGGGTAATGGTGGGGGTAGGAGTTAAGGTGGGTGTACAGGTGTTTGCGACAGCGCAAGGAACCACTCCCGTATTAGCGTCCGTTCCTCCACCCTCGTTGACTAATTGGCCGTTGTAAAGCAAAGCGTATTGCGGAATATTATAGAATCCACCCGCGCCAAATCCGGCCACGGTTGGTGAGGAACACGAACCTCCTGGAGGCGCCGTACTGTACCAAGAGGAGAGTCCGGGAGTGTAGCTATATCCAGAGGGGGCTGAAGTATAAAGACCAATTTCTCCTCCATACCAATAACCGCCACCCGCCGGAATCATGCTCGTGGAAGTCGAGTTGCAAACAGTAAACTCCCAATTGGCGTAAGTCGTTACGACTCCGTTAATAACAGTGCAAGGAGTGGACATTTTTGTGGCCGTCACAGTAAAGGCTCCATTTGCACCCGTGTAACCAGTACCGCCACTGTTGTAAGTACCACCGAGGCTGTCTTGTTGCGAGCCCCAAGCGGTGGCAACTGTGTCATAGGCCCAAAACTCAAAACAAACATCGGCAACCGGAACCGCCGTCGCCCCATTATTCACAACGTAAAAATAGTAACTCAACTCTCCGGTACACTGCCCCATGGCAACTCCTAAAGTCAGGTTAGGTGTGGTAATTCCAGAGCTCGATCCGCAAGCCGCCCCTGCTGTGGCAGTAGGTATGGCCGTCAAAGTATTGGTTGGGGTATAGCTGGGGGTAAAGGTATAAGTATTGGTGGCTGTAAAGGTTCCCGGAACAGTTGTATTCGTCCAAGTTGGGGTGGGGGTGTAGCTGGGGGTAAAGGTGTAAGTATTAGTTGGACTAAGGGTAGAAGGTGGCGGGGTAGGAGTCCATGTTGGTGTTGGGGTATAGCTGGGAGTGGGGCTGTAGGTATAGGTCGGCGTATAGGTGAAAGTATTGGTCGCACAAACTATATTGGCAGTCACCGAATTGGAGGTGGTGCTGACGACACCATCAGAAATAGTAGCGTTATTGACGAAGGTCGCACAAAAGTCATTCGGATAATAATAGTTGGTATAAAGAAAAGTCACCGATTGGCAATAATTACCCGGCATCCCCAGGGGGTAAATCACAGATCCATTTCCGCCGCAATAGGGAGTGTAAGGTTGGGGCTGACTGGGAGCGGGAATGCAGCCCGAATTGTATTGCATGCCGCCGCCCGAAATATTGTCTTGGATGGTAACCGGGGTAGTGACGGCGGCGCCTGTGTTGCAAAAAGTGATGGCATAAGTCACCGAGACATCATTCGAACCTGGAACATTATAGACCGGCCCTCCAACGATAGACTTGGTGATAGTAAAGGCGGTCGGTCCCAAAAGTGGTGCCGGAGGGGGAATGGGTTCGCACTCGCGCCAAAACAATGCTCCCGTGATGTTGCCGCTGCCGGTATCCGCATCGCACTCATTTGCTTGGAACGTCAGTTGGGCGCCCGTGACAGGGTTGTAAATAGGTTCGGCCCAGGTCTCGGCGCAAGTGACGGCAGCGGCGGTAAGGGTAAAGAGGCTTGAAGTGGGATTGTAATTTGGAGAGTACCAGGGATTACCGCTACCATCGGGAGGCGGCGGGGTTGAGGGATTGCCCGTGCTCGTGTAGTAAAGGGTCATGTCAGAGGTATTGTTACTAGTAATTTCCGAATGCTCCCCCCCGGCGCAAGTTATGTCCAAATCCCAGGACGAAAAGTTGACGAGAGGAGCGGTGTTTTGGGTGTAAACAGCCAAACAGACTTGCGCACCGGTCAACAGAGCCGTTGGAACGCTCACACATGTGGGATTTCCGGCATCGCCGGTTCCGGTGGCCCCCGCATAAGGAAAGTAACCGATGGAAACTCCGCCGACGTAAATCGTGGTGTCGTCGTCACCCGACGAGCACATCGTGGCGGAAGTGGGGGTACATTGAGAATAAACCGCGGAAGGATGGCTTGCCAAACTAGCCAAAATGACAAAGGCTATCCAACAGGATTTTCCAACCCGTTTTGATCGCTCTATAATATTTTTATTTAACTTTGGTTCGTTCATCCAAAAGCTTTCAATAACGATTTCACGTTTAATTAAAAACACTCAATACTCAATTTTGAATTTTCCGGTTCAATGGAATTTAGATTTTAAGGAATGTCGGAAAATGACTTGATCGCTTTCGAGAATCGTTAAAGCAGTCATTTATTAGATGATTTCAGTCACCTGGAAGAAAAAAAAGAAGCAAAAAACGTTTCAAGAATTATGCTTCTACGTTTAACCTAACGGCTTGTATGAGTAAAATATTACCATTTCAAAGATAAAAATTCAGTTTATTTTGGGGTGAAAAAGCCTTGAAAAATAAGGATAAATATAATTTTAACAAAGTAATTATGGTCAAAAACCATGAAAGTAATGAAAGTAAACTCATTCTTGCATGATATTTATTATCAATATCAATCCTGATTTTGTTCTCACGGGGAACTATTGATTCAGAATGGCCAAAACTTCTTTAAAGCTTCCAAAACCATCTAAACAAAAACCTCAACCCGAGAAAGCTTTTAAAGCCGATTCACGGACTGTTCCGAATTTTTTTTCATTTCAATATTTGGGATAGAACCTGGAGACTCCATGGATCAGTTAAATTTCAAGTTAAAGGGTTATGTTATACTCACCCGCGATTTGTTCGGGACATTAATGAAAGGACGACACCATGGCGGTTATCATTTCTAACGCTTCGCTCTGGGAAAGTTTGGCCGATAAGGCCCTCCATAAAATAACACCCACCAAGGAAGAAGCGCTTACGGTCCTTCGTGCCCCTCAATCGGAAACCCTGTCGATTGTTCACTCCGCTTACCTTGTCCGGCGGGCCTTTCACGGTCACAAGGTCCGCATCCACGTTTTGCAAAATGCCAAATCCGGGGCCTGCCCGGAGGATTGTGGCTTTTGCTCCCAGTCCTCAAAATATCAAACCCCTTCCCTCCAATACCCCATGATGGAAGTGGAAACATTGGTGGAAGGCGCCCGAAAAGCAAAGGCGGCCGGCGCTTGGAAATATTGTATGGTGACAGCGACAAGAGGTCCCAGCAATCGGGACTTGGACGTGATTTGCGAGGCGACGCGCCAGTATCAAATCTGAAATCGGTGTAAAGGTTTGCACCTCTTTGGGAATCCTGACTCCTGAAAAAGCGAAAAGGCTTGCCGAAGCCGGGGTCGACCGATTTAACCATAATCTTGAAACGTCCGAGCGGTTGTATGAAAAAATCGTGTCCACCCACAGTTATGAGGATCGGGTACAAACCACGCGGTTTGCCAAGGAAGCCGGGCATGCAAGTTTGTTCCGGCGGAATCATCGGAATGGGTGAAGAGGATGAAGATGTCGTCGATCTTTGCTTCGCTCTGAGGGACATCGGTGCCACTTCCATACCCGTTAATTTCCTTGATCCCCGTCCCGGAACACCCTTCGAGGGCCGTCCCCACGTCGAGCCCTATTACGCCCTTCGGGTGTTAAGCCTTTTCCGTTTTGTCCATCCGGATGTGGATGTCCGAGCGGCGGGAGGCCGAGAAGTCACTTTTCGCTCCCTTCAGCCCTTGGTTCTTTATGTCGCCAATTCCATTTTCACCAACGGTTATTTAACCACTTCGGGACAGGGACAAAATGCCGACCATGAGATGATCAAGGATATGGGTATGGAGCCGGAAATATCGGGCGGGGAATTTCACACGTAATAGCAAAGGCCGGACTCCACTTATGTTCATTGGGAAACACGGAGTCGGAACAGTTAAAATAAGTTAATGCAAAAGCCCATCATTATCCCAAATTCTCCTCCTCAAAAACTGATATTGATAATCGCCTGGACCAGCCTGCTCTTGCTAGCCTACAGTCCCCTTTTGCTGCACCCAGAACTCCACACCGCTTGTCCTGAAAATGACACCTGGAACCTCCCGATCCGTTGGTCCGTTCTTTCATCCTTAAGGAATGGCCATCTTCCTTTATGGAATCCCCTTTCGGCCTTTGGAATACCCTGGCTGGCGACTTGGCAAACGGAATGTTTTTACCCGGGCACTCTTCTTTTTACCTGGTTGGGGCTTTCCGCATGGAATTATTCTGGACTTCTTCATTTGCTCGTTTTTTCGGTTGGTATCTATAGCTTTTTAAGGAACTCAAGCGTCAGGCCATTTTGGGCTTTCCTCAGTGCTTCGATCGCTCTTTTAAATAGTTGCGCCTATAATCATTTAGGAAGCAATTCCTCCATGGATACCATGGCTTGGATCCCCTGGGTATTCATGGCCACCCAACAAAGCCTTGAAAGCCGACCTTGGGCCCGGATTCGATTCGCTTTATACTTAACCTTCCAAATTTTAGCCGGTTACCCACAAATTATTTTCTACACGGTCTTAGGATGCCTTTGTTATGTTGCCTTTTCAAAAGGCTGGCCTTCGGTAAAAGTCCTTTTCTTTCCATTGATAGGAGGACTTTTGCTTGCCGCCTCCCAATGGATTCCATCGGCGGAATATTTCCTTATCAATTGCGTGCGCCTTCCTGCCGTTCATGACAATCCTAATTTCTTTCTCCCAATGGAAAACCTTAAGACCTTCTTTAACCCCAATGCGCTGGCGCAAGATGGAAAACCCGACTATGTGGCCTCCCCAAGCTTTTTTTATTTCAATTTCTACTCGGGACTGATCCCCTTATCCCTATTGTTTTGGGGTTTATTCCGTTTTCAACGGTTAAAACCCAATACCCGATTCTTCCTCGTTGGTTTTTTTCTCTTCGATTTTATGGTCGCTAGGCTGCTTTTTGATGCCGCTTAAAGCCATCCATGTTCCTTTTCCAGGGTTTCTGGAACCGGCTAAATGCTGGGTTCTCGTCAATGTTTTCGAATTAATATTCGTTGGGATTATTACTGGAAGATATTTTTCCCAATCCAGGAAATTGGAAATGGCCTGCTCTTGCCGCTTGCCTATTGAATCTGCTTATCCCCATTTGGGTTCATCCACTTGAGTCAAATCTCGCCCTGCCCAATGGGCAATTGGAGGCTGAAGTCCCAGAAAATAAAGAACCATCTTGGTTCGGGGCGCATCCTCGTTTTGCCAAGCCTCGAGGAACACCAAGCACTCTACACCCCCATGCCCGATCCCGAACGCAAGCCTCTTTTCAAACACTTCATCCCCGACTCAAATCTTTTCGTTTCTCTGCCCCTGGCCACCTTTTATGGGTCTACTCAGCCTTCCTGGGGCGCGCTGGATGCCGGGTTTTATTTCCAATATTTATTTCCCTCGGACAACGCGAATCTGGTGGACTTGCTGGGAATCGACCTTCTTTATTTGCCTCAAAACAACTTGCCCCTGCCTTTCGTTAAAATCGAAACCGATGGAAAATGGACTCTCTGGCAAAATCCAGATTCGGTCGGTTCCCATTTCTTTTTCAGAGGCACCGCCCAATCCGCCGACCGAAAAAGCATTTTCACCGACTTTCGCTAGCGGCAAAGCGAGTCCCCTTCAAAATCTTTTCCTCGATACTTTTCCCGTTTCCCAGAACCCACTGGCGGCACAATCCCCCATCGGCGCCCAAATTATCTCTATCCCCCCCGATAAAAAAAATGGTTTTTTAGTTATGACGCAAAATGCCATGCCGGGTTGGAGGGCATGGGTGGATGGCAAACCTGCCGATATCCATTTGGCCGACGGCTTATTTCAAGCCGTGGCGATAAAAGCGGGGGATAAAGAAGCACGACTTTCCTACGAACCTACCAGTTTCAGGTTTGGTCTTTTTTTAAGCCTTATATCCCTGTGGGTTGTTGGGGTCTTGGATGGCCTTGCTTCTGCATTCAAAAAAACAGTCGGAATCCTTGATAAGTTAATCAGCCGAAGGAAGCATTTGCCGGGCAACCCCCAGAACCATTTCAGGAGTGATTCGGTCCATGCATTCTCGGTGGTAATGGGGCGACCCCAGCGGTGGAAAACCGGAAACACCCGAAGGACGCTCGGGAAAAGGACAAAGGGTGTGGTCGCAAGGGCCGCAATCCAGAAAATGCTGCAAGTAACGGTAGCGAGGATAACCGGTGAGAGTCCATCCATTTCCCCAACTGGGCCCAAAGAGGGTAAGACTAGGGGTTCCCAGGGCTTGGGCCATGTGCTGGGGCGTGCCATCTGTACCGATTAAAAGATTCAAACCCGGAAACAAAAGCTGCTGCCTGTAAAAGAGTCGTCTCAGGAATCAAAATCAGCCGATCCTCTAATCCTTTGGATATCTCCTTTACAAGCCCTTCCGATCCAGGCCCCCAAAAGAGAAAGGGTTTGATCCCAAGGCTTTCATTCAGCAACAGGATCAATTGCCGCCAACGCTCCACGGGCCATTGTTTGGAAGTCCAAGCCCCCGTCGGGTTGAGCCCGATCCGCCAGCGTTGTCGCGACAAGTTCGGGCTGGCTGAAATAATCCTTGGGCCCAGTCCCTCTCCTCCGGACCGAGGAATATCTCCGTCCGAATCCCATCATCCTTCACTCCCAAATGGCGGATCAGGCTCAGGCAAACATCGCTCTGAAATCTCCGAACCTGGTTTTTGGGCAACCGCTGGGTGAAGGCCCATTTGCGCATCGAAAGGCGTATCCCACCCTTTCCGGGGCGCCGGTGGCCAAAGTCAGCCAAGCGCTTCGGGGCGTGGCTTCCAGGTCGAAAACCCAATCATATTTTTCCCGCCGCACCGCCGGTCAAAAACTTTAGTTTTTCACCAAAAGGCGAATTGATTTCAGCGGTAAATCTCCATGCCAGTCCAGGTTCGGATTATGCCGCAAAAGAGGTTCGTTGGAAGCATAGGTGCGAAATGAATTTGGGCGGAAGGAAAAGCCTTGCGCAGGGCCCGCAAGACCGGCGTAGCCATAATAATATCGCCGATAGCCCTGAGGCGTATGACCAGTATTTTTTTTGGTTCGAGCGTTACGGATGGGTTCCAGCCTCTATTGAACCGGCGTCAGCCAGTCAAACCGGTCCGGTGTCTCGCCCCTGAGAATTTCGAAGAAGGTCTTCTGGACTTTTTCAGTTATCGGGCCCCTCTTGCCGTTTCCGATGACGATGTTATCGATCTTGGAAACGGGCACGATCTCGGCGGCGGTGCCGGACAAGAAAACCTCATCCGCAATATAAAGCCCTTCCCTCGGCAATACCTGCTGGCGAATCTCGATGCCCAATTCCCGGGCGAACACGAAAATAGAATGGCGGGTGATGCCGGCCAAAATGGCCGAACTAGTCGGCGGCGTGAAGATAACCCCATTCTTCACCATGAATACGTTTTCTCGCCGAACCTTCCGAAACGTAACCATAGTGGTCTAGGGCAATGGCTTCGTCAAAACCATCCTGAACCGCTTCCATCTTCATCAGTTGGGAATTCAAATAATTTCCCCCGGCCTTCGCCAAAGTGGGGAAAGTATTCGGCGCAGGCCGCTGCCAGGAGGAAATACGCACCGAGATTCCTTTTTCCAGGGAATCCACGCCGAGGTATGATCCCCAAGCCCAAGCCGCGATCGCGCACTGGACGGGATTTTTGATCGGGTAAAGTCCCATAGCGCCATAGCCCCTGAAAAAGAAGGGGCGGATGTAACAGCTCTTGAGCTTATTGAGCTTCACGGTTTTAACCACTGCGTCCATAAATTGTTTTTTGGTGTAAGGAATATCCATCCGATAGATTTTGGCGGAATCATAAAGTCGGTCAATATGAGCCTCCAGGCGAAAAATAGCCGGGCCTTGTTTAGTCGAGTAGCATCGAATGCCTTCGAAAACGCTCGAGCCGTAATGAATCGCGTGGGACAAAATGTGGATATTGGCTTTCTTCCAATCAACCATTTTCCCGTCGAACCAGATTTTTCCTTTGCCGAACACAGTGGGCTCCTGAAGTGGGGGATAAAGTCGCCGTATTATAAAGAGAACTGGACCTTTTGGGAAACGGACTTACGAGTGCTGGTGAATATTTAATTAATTGTTTTGACGGGAAAGGAGGGGTAAAACGGGATAAATCTCACTCCAATTGGATGGGTTTTTGACCCGCTAAGTTTAAAACAATTTGAGCGATTTTTTTAACTTCCAAATGATCCATGCAGGCCATGAATGAACAATCATCCAATCCGCAATGGCTGCAAGCAACTTCAGCATAAGCCAACTTGTGGGGTTTACCGTAGGGAAACCAAACTTCGGGTTCCCCGGGTCCAAAGAGGCCTAAGGTAGGGGTCCCCACCGCCGGTCCCACGTGCATCGGCCCCGAATCATTGGCCACCAGGGCGTCCGCCCCCTCAATAAAAGCCATCAGGCCCCTGATATTGGGTTGGTTGATGAAAAGCCAGTCCTTATCCATATGCGCTTCAAATTCCTTCGCCAAATCCGCCTCTTTAGGCCCGAAAAGATAAAGGGGACGTATGCCTGAACGGTTCAGCCAAAAGCCCAGTTCGATAAACCGCTCCAAGTGCCAACGCTTGGCGGGCCACGATGCCCCAGGGGTAATCGCCACCACTTTTTGACCCGATTTGATTCCCGCTCGATCGAATAATTTATGAACGTAGGCTTTTTCATCCTCTGTAACACCTAGCAAAGTCTTATAAACCGACTTTTGTTTTAAACCCAAAGCGCGGGCTTGATCCAAGAACGCCTTCCACCACCGGCCTTCGACCCGAAGGCAAGGGTACGGACGAAGGCGGCGCAATCACGTTATAAGCCCAGGATCTCCCCCGCATTTCAAAGCCAACTCTCACGGGTGCCCCACTAAAATAAGAAAATAAAGCCGTCCGAAGATTGCAGAATAAATCCAAAACCACGTCGAATTTATGCTTTCGAAGGTTGCTGTAAAAAGACCAAAAGATAAAAGGGATTATTCTTTCGGGAAAAATCAAAAGCCAACACACCCGCCAAACCTGGATGATTTTGAAGGGAGTCCGCATAAGCCTTTTCCGTCAAGACCCAGACTTCGGCTTTCGGGCTATCCTGATGGAACACCTCGGCTAATCCGGTGGTCAAAATCATATCCCCCAGAAACCGGGGACGGATCAGGAGAATTTTTTGAAAAGAAACCATATTCACCTTACTGTGTCACCTCGAGGAACTGCCCCAACCGGGGTAGTAAGCGACGTGACGATCTTTTTTATCTTTTCGATTTGGGAACTCATATAAACTAGGGTTGCTTTATCACAAACGTCCGCCTTTTCGGCGGCCATTTCCCCCAATAAAATGATTCAAATTTTCAGTTTAAACCACGATGGTCCTCTTCAATAATTGCTTCAAGTCTTTCAACACGTCCTCCGGCCTTAATGCCACCATGCACTCGTGCTTCTTATCCACACATACCGTAAGGTTGCATGGG
>CAWJKT010000017.1:0-23717 GCA_963843375.1 uncultured Pseudomonadota bacterium | reverse complement strand
TCCCGAAACACCCTTCAATAAAATCGCGGCCCCGTTCTTCTCCACTTCTTCCGAATCCACCCAGCGCAATTTTACCCGCGCCTGGTTAGGCACCCCCGCGTGAATGAAGGATTCGATGATGGACTTATAGGCATCGTGCAGCTCCACATATTTTCCAGCGATGGCGATTTCGACTTCTTTTTTCGGATGATAAACCTGGTGCACGTATTTGGCCCATTGGGTCACATTGGCATGGGCCCCCGCCTTGAGCTTCAATCTTTTGACCAAGAAATCATCCAGGCCCTGCAAGTGAAATAACAGCGGGACTTCGTAAATCGAATTGGCGTCCAGGGCCTCAAAAACCGCTTTTTGTTCGACGTTACAAAAAAGGGAAATCTTGGCCTTCACCTCATCAGTCAAAGGCACTTCCGTTCGGCAGAGAATCACGTCGGGCTGGATACCGATGCCGCGCAACTCGGCGACGGTCTTTTGGGTGGGCTTGGTCTTCAATTCCCCCGATGCCCCGATATAAGGAAGCAAGAGTCAGGTGGACATTGGCTACATTTTCACTTCCCACGTCGAATTTAAATTGGCGGATGGCTTCTAAAAAGGGCAGACTTTCAATGTCTCCGATGGTCCCTCCCACTTCCACCATACAAACATCCACTTTCTGCTCTTGGGAAACTTTGAGGATGGCTTCCTTGATCTCATTGGTGATATGGGGAACCACTTGGACGGTTTTTCCCAGGTAATCCCCTTTGCGCTCTTTTGAAATAACCGTGTTATAAATTTTGCCGCTGGTGACGTTATTGACCCGGCTAAGTTTCACGGAAAGAAACCGCTCGTAATGGCCCAGGTCCAGATCCGTCTCGGCGCCGTCATCCAGCACAAAGACTTCCCCATGCTGATAGGGGCTCATGGTTCCAGGGTCCACGTTCAGGTAGGGATCGAATTTGGCGATCGTCACTTTCAAACCCCGGGACTCCAAAAGCCTTCCAATTGAAGCCGAAGCGATTCCTTTGCCCAAGGATGAAACCACGCCACCCGTCACGAAAATATATTTAGTCACAAATTCCTCCCGCAAGATTAAAAACCTCAAACTGCTTTCAGCACAAAACTTCCCAGAACAAATGGAAAGATATTACTTTATACCTCTAAATTTCACGATCTTTGGGCTTTGTATTGGCTTTATTTTTCTTTTCAAATACCTTTCAACTTTTTTTACATCCGCGGGGACGTCAACGGCGATCGATTCGACTTTTCGGACAGCAGCCCGGATGACCACCCCGTTTTCCATCGCTCTTAACTGTTCGAGCTTTTCGGTCAATTCCAAAGGCGTCGGTTTCAAAGTCGCCATTAGTTGCAACCAGGCTGGACGGTACCCGTAAAGTCCCATATGTTTATAAGCCTTTGGCATCCCGCCTTCTCGGGGATAAGGAATCGGCGCCCTGGAAAAATAAAGCACATCACCTTTTGAACCCAAAACTGCCTTGACCACATTTGAATCGAGCCATTCTTTTTTGCTCGTCAAGGGAATAACCACCGTGGACATTAAAACGCGCGGGTATTTTTGAAGTGTTTCAACCGCCGCGTCAATAGCGGCCGGAGCCATAAGGGGCTCATCCCCTTGAATGTTTATAATGATATCGGCTTTCAGATTTCGAACAGAAAAAGCGATTCGATCCGTACCTGATTTTAAGATCGAAGGCGTCATGACCGCTGTGGCTCCGGTCTTTTCCACCGTCTTTGCGATACGCCTGTCGTCGGTCGCCACCCAAACCTCGCTTAAACGCTTCGCCTTTTGAGCCTGGCGGATGACTCGTACAATCATGGGCACACCAGCGATCAAGGCCAATGGTTTTCCGGGAAACCGCTGAGCTCCATAACGTGAAGGAATGACACCGATGACTTTATTTCCCATAGCGCTCCCTCACCAGTTGGATCAGGTTGGTGGTTGAACGCCCTTCCACCACGGGGATATTCATGACCCTGCCACCCCAAGACTGCACCAAGTCGCCGCCAATGATTTTGCCCACAGCCCAATCACCGCCCTTTACTAAGACGTCAGGCTGTAAAATTTTGATGATTTTATAAGGATCTTCCTCCTCAAAGAATGTGACGAAATCGACGCATTCCAGGGCCAAAAGCATTTCAGCCCTTTCTTCCAACCTAAGCAGCGGTTTCAAAGGCCCTTTGATACGGCGCACCGAAGCGTCGCTGTTCAAACCCACCACCAGTAAATCGCCTTCTTTTCGGGCGCTACTTAAATAAGTAGCGTGGCCTAAATGAAGGAGATCGAAAACACCATTGGTGAAGACTACTTTTTTGCCTTGTTTTTGAAGGTTTTTTAAGACTGGCTCTAACTTGGAGGGTTCTAAAAAATGATCCAATTCGTCTCTATCTCAACTGGGATGGGTAATTATAGGGAAAGGGGGTTAGACTGACAACTAAACTTTATTATTATATAGGATGATGAATAACCTCTTAATCATTCTTAGGAGCCGTTTTCAAAACCAGTTTTACCACCTGGGGCCGGCAAAGGGTTCGCAAGGGGGGAAACCTCCGATACCCCGGTGTATAAAAAGTGTGGTTCCTTTTTCCCGCATAAAATCCACCTGCGAATTTGCGGCCCTGGAGGCTCGGAACAATCAATGGACCCACCAACGGAAAACAAATTTGTCCTCCGTGACAATGGCCCGATATCTGGAGGTGGGCATTCAATTTCTTGGCGAAATAAAAATGATCCGGCTGATGAGCCAATAGAATCTTTGCAGCCCCTTTGGCTTTAAAAGGGCGGGCTGATGTCTCTTTTTCCCCTCCCATATAATCATCTACACCCAATAACGCCAGTGTCTTTCCTTTGCGTTTCAAGTAAACCACATCATTTTGCAAAACCTTGATTCCGTCGTTTTCCAGGACCTTTCGCATGGCAGCCGCTCCCGCCCAATGGTCGTGGTTTCCTAAAAGGGCGTAAACCCCCAGGGGAGCCTTAAACCCTTTAAGAAGCCCGCCCATCGGGGCAATGTCCTCAAAACGAGAGACAAAATCTCCTGTTAAAGCGAAAAAGTCCGGCTTAAGTCTCCTGGCCTCCTCAAAAACCATTCGGAGGTAATCCTTGTGGATATATTTCCCGAAATGGATATCCGAAATCTGGACAAGAGAAAGCCCTGAAAATTCCTTGGGCCACTGGGGCAGAAAAAGATCGTATTGAACCACTTCCAGGTCATATAACTGGTTTTTAATGAATAACTTTTCCAAGAAAGCCATTGGCACTTTAAATCGAGGAGGATGGTTTGGGAAACGTTGGGCAATCATTCGGGCATCCACTGGTTTTAAACGGAACCAATACCATTCCAAGTGGTTAAACGCCATAAAAAGAACACACAAGACTGAACCAGCGGAAGTAGAATTTCCATGGGAAAGTCACGATAAAAAAGATTCCATCCGAAAATCCCAAACTGGAGCCAAACCCAAAATCAAAACCGATAGAATTCCAAAGATGGATAGAGTTCCCAAGATAACCCAGAGGGCTTCCGGAATCACTTTTCGGGGATGAAAGCTGACCCGGTTGACCAAATAAATGAATATTAAGAATTGGCAGGAGAAAAAACCAGAAGAGCGGCTGTAACAGCATCTAAAGTCTCGGTTCTAAGTTTTAAGTTCTTAGTTTTTAGTTGAAAGAAAGTTTTTAACCAAGGTTAAAAACGGCCGAAACTTAACACTTAAAACCAAAAACTTAAAACTTTCTTAGCGGTTCATTTCTTCCAGAAGCCGTTGGCTGAGTTCCTCCGCCGAAACCGTAGCCACGCCCAGTTTTTCCACTTCGATTCCAGCGGCGTAATTGGCCAAGGCAGCCGCTTGGAAAAGACTGGCGCCGGCGGTTAAAGCCAGGGTTAAGGTCGCGATCACCGTGTCCCCGGCTCCTGAAACGTCATAAACTTCCCGCGCAACCGTTGGGATCGTTCGGGGAGGCTGGTTCGGCTCGAACAGGGTCATGCCATGTTCACTACGGGTCAAAACCACTGATTTGCACCCCAACCGTTTCATCACCTTGAAACCAATAGTTTCGAAAGTCTTTCCCACCGCCTCCGGACCCAAGGCCTCCGTTACTTCCTTCATATTCGGTTTCATGACCGTTACGCCCTTGAATTCGAAAAAGTTGTGAAATTTGGGATCCACCGTAATGATTTTCTTTTTGGATTTGGCATAAGCGATGATTTTGCGGATGACTTTGGAGGTTAAAAGCCCCTTATTGTAATCCTCAAAAATGATCCCGTCAGCGTCGTGGATCGCTGCGATAGCCTTTTGGATTACCTGGTCCTGCTGTTTGTCCGACAGGGCGGATTTAATTTCTCGGTCAATGCGGACGACCTGTTGAGTATTGGCGATAACGCGGGTCTTTTCCGTAGTGGGTCGGTCCGAAAGAGCCAAAACGCCGAGAAGTGTCCACCTTTAAGGATTTTTAGCTCCTTTCAACAATTCCTTGCCCGCCGTATCCTTACCGATAGTTCCGATAATGGCCGCCTTCCCGCCCAGAGCGGTGATATTGGCCGCCACGTTAGCCGCCCCGCCCGGCATTTTTTTATCATCCTCGTTGATTTCCACCACCGGTATGGGGCTTCCGGAGAAATGCGGGCCACTTCACCCTTGATGTAAACGTCCAGCATCACGTCGCCGATGACGACGACTTTTTTGTTTTGAAGTGCCCCGACCAAGGCCAGCAATTCGGTTTGGTCGACGGAGGAAAGAATGGATTTTTTTTTCATGTCAGGGAAACATCGCGGATTCGATGAGTTCACAAAAGATATGGCCCATCAGCATATGGCATTCCTGGATACGATCGGTGGAAGAAGCGGGAACGATTATGGCAATATCCACTTCCTTGGCGATCTTGCCGCCGTCCCGACCCAATAGCCCGATGGTGTGAACCTTGTTTTTCTTGGCGGCCAATACCCCTTTGAGCACATTCTCAGAATTACCCGAGGTGGAAAGGCCCACCGCCACGTCGCCCTGCACGCAAAGTCCCTCGATTTGATGGGAGTAAATTTGATCGTAACCATAATCGTTCCCAAGAGCCGTTAAGGTAGAGGTGTTCGTATGCAAGGCCAGGGACATGAGGGCCCGTCGGCGTTTTAGGTAATCCCCCACTAATTCAGCGGCGATATGTTGGGCATCCGCGGCGCTGCCTCCGTTACCGAACCAAACCGCCTTTCTTCCCCTGTTTGTACGCATTGACGAGAACTTCCCCCGCCTTATCGATTTGCGGCAGACATTTGGCCAACAGGTTTTGTTTGACCTGGATGCTTTCCTCGATACGGCCCCGGATTTTATCGATCATGAAATGCGCTCCTCTGCCTCAACTAAATTAAACGAAAGCGGAATATTTTAACGCCCGATTGTCGCATCCGCCACCCCAAACAGGCGGTAATATACTTGATGCGGACTCACGGGCCAATAATAATGGGCCATCTCGTTTTTTAGTCCCGGACCCTATCCCCGGCACCAAAGCTGGGTGAGCGTACTTCTAAATGGCAGCCGGGATCCCTGTAACGAAGGATTTATATCATTTTGAAATCAAGACTTCCCCCCCAGGCGAATAAGCCTATTCCGAATCCTTCCATCATCTCGAACCCTCAACACCGGTCATGGTTTATTTTCGCTTTGGGTTTGACCTTCTTATTCCGCCTTGGTTTTGGTCTTTGTTCCGAAATCTGGTTCATCGACCAACAACAAATTTATTTGATCGGTTTGAAATACTACACCACCGGCTTCTGGCCTTATTTCGGCCCGGATGTGGCGCCTCATATCCAGCTACCCGGAGCGCTCCAAGGCCTCATGGTGGGACTCCCTTTATTCCTAATGCCCGTACCCGAGGCGCCTTATATTTTGTTGAATCTCCTTTCCTTTGCGGGTCTTTGTTTTTTCGGATGGTATTGCACACAACGCCTTCCCCAATTTCCCCGTTGGATGATTTACACTTGGCTCTTAACCGCTCCTTGGGTGTTGAATTGGTCGACCAACATCGATAATGATTCCTATGTGATATTCGGTAGTTGCCTTTTCTTTATCGGCTTCTTGGAAACCGTACCCGCCTTAAGTCTCCAACTCATTCCTTTGCCATTCGCCTGTTTCCTGATGGGTTTTTCACTCATCTGGAATGCTCAATTCCATATGTCTTACGTCATTTTGATCCCTTTGGTCTTGGCGGCGTTAATCCTAAGAGCCCGTTCAAAACCCTCCCAGGAAATGGCTTTGCCGATATTAACTTTCTTATTGGGCGGGTTAATAACGGCCGGCTTCGTCATCCCTACTTATATTAAATATGGATTCACCCTTGGCTCAGGAGGGACCTTCAACGCCATCGCCTTTAACCCCGAAAACTTTAAAAGTTTTTTCAACATATTGGTTCGCTTTTTCGCGCTATCCGCTTGCGAAATTCCACGTTTCATCGGCGCAAACAAAGCGGAGAGGTTAGGCTTTTTATCGGAAAATCCATGGATTGCGCCTTTTGCCATCCTTGCTGCAATTTTGGGTTTGATCCAATTGATAACATTGATTGTTTCCCTATTTCGGAAAAATCATCCCCAAAAAGACTGGCCCGCGGTGAGAGTATTGGCGCTTGGAACTTTCTTCTTGATTTACTTCAGTTTCCTCTTTGCCATCAAACCTCCAGCCGCCCATACCTATTACCTAGCTTTGCCAGTCGCGATGCTCTATGGTTTTTATGTCTTTAGCCCATGGGTTTCGAAAAAGTGGTTTTCTTACGTCACCATTACTCTCTTTTCTTGCAACATACTTTTTCATGCGGGATTGGCCCTACATAACCTGCCACTTAAATCCCTCTATAAAAATCGGAATTTGTTCACTAGGGCCATTACGGAAAAAAACTACCATTTGCTGGGCGAACGACGAGAAGGGACGATTTATTAATTCTTCCGTCTAACCCTTTTGAAATCAGGACCCTCTTTACTAGGACAAACGAAGTAAGGCCTTAAAACAATGGATCTAATCCCGGGCTGGGAATAGATGCAAGATTTTAAGGCCTACCTATTAAGAAGACTAGATTAACCCCATCACGGCACTCCTAGGCGTTCTCTCTTTTCTACTTCTATTTCAAAATCAAAATCTTCGCAAAGGCCGAGCTTTTTTGGCCGTTCGACTCGACGGTTACCTGCAAGAAATAAATTCCGTTGGCCAATTTTGACCCACCCAAGTCGCGCTCGTTCCAGTAAACATCATGAGTTCCGGTCGTCCCATATCCCCCACCCGTCAAGGTCTCGGTCCAGATCAATCGGTAACCCAGACTATAGATACTCAAGGTGATCTTGGCGTTGGGGTCCACCAACGACGGGTTGCTTTCGCTCAAGTCCGCCGCATCCACTCCTGAACGAGAACCGCCTAAGGTGAAGGAAAGGGTCGTCCCGTTCCCTGTGGAGGGATTCGGAAAGGAGATGACGTTAGCCACCTTCAAGGCGGACACCGAGGCTCCTGCCGGCTGTTCGCCCCAGACCAGCGCTCCATCCAGGTATCCCGTAACCTGTGGCGCATTGGTGTAATTCGTATAGGGGGTGAAGCTCCAATCGTTGGCCTGATTCATGTTGCTCCAGTCGCTCTTGTTGAACCGGCTTTGGATTTGGATCATTTGTCCAGGTTGGAGCACCAGATTTCCGGTGAACTTGTAGCTCACGTAATCGGTCTGCCCTCCCAGAGTGGTCGGTTGAACCGTCGAGACCACATTCCCGGTTACCGAAGTACCGGCGGGCAAAAGTCCCGCCCAATCCACCCAAGTTTGAATCGTTTGAGTGGTGCAATCACAGTTGAACCAGTAGCGCACTTCCACGTTGTTCAAGTCCAAGGGCCCCGTTCCCGTATTCACCACTTGGATAAAGGGATGAGGGCTATTAGTCATATCGGTGGTAACTCCGCTCAGCAACTGAACCTCGAAACTGGCAATGGAGACCACCACCGTCGGCGTATCCGTTGGCGGAAGCGGCGTGAGGGTGAAGGTTTCCGTCGGAGGCAATGGCGTATGCGTGGCAGTTGGCGGAACCAAAGTCGACGTATTGGTCAGCGTAAAGGTGCCGGTCGCAGTGGGCGGAGCGAAGGTATTCGTTGCCGTCGGAGGTGCCGGAGTGAGCGTAGGCGTTAACGTATTGGTCGCAGTTGCCGGCAATGACGTATTCGTCACCGTCGGAGGAACCGGGCTATTGGTTTTGGTCGCCGTGGGAGGCACAGGGCTGTTCGTATCCGTCGGCGTCGGAGGCACTGGTGTCAAAGTAAAGGTGGCTGTCGGCGGCATGGGCGTAGTCGTGAAAGTTACCGTGGGAGGCACATTCGTATTCGTTGCCGTAGGCGGAATGGCCGTATTAGTACGAGTAGCCGTCGGAGGCACGGGACTATTGGTGAAAGTGGCGGTGGGTGGAACGGGCGTATTCGTCCAGGTCAAGGTCGCCGTACTCGTGGCGCTGTTCGTAGCGGTACTCGTAGACGTTTTGGTAGAGGTCGAGGAAGCTGTTGCCGAGGCCGTTAAAGTGGCTGTTGAAGTCGGGGGAACGGCGGTATTGGTCGGGGTCATTGTAGCCGTAGGCGTTGAGGTCGGCATAGGAACGACTTGAAGGGCTTCCACCATAGCATTGGTATCCGTGCTGGAAGTACCCGTAAAGGTGATGGTAATGACACCGCTCGTGGGTGCAATATTGTTGAACACCTGCACATCCGCAGTGTTTGCGCCCACCTGGCCGTAAACATCAAAGTTGGACAACACCGTGGTCCCGTCGATTGCCACGTTAAAAACCCGGTCTCCCTTGGCAAAATCGCCCGAGTAGGTCTCGGCGAAAAGCAGACTGACCTGGTAGCTTCCAGCGGGCACGTTGAAGGAATAGCTGAAGCTGGCCCCATAGCGCTGGGTGTCATAAAGCGTGGAATCGTTGGTGCCGGCAATGGTGGTTCCCTCGGCAATGGTGGATCCGCCGTTGAAATTCTCATCCGCGGACCAGGCGAAACCAGTTGAGGAGGAGGTATAGGACGGTCCACCGGCGTTCACCCGCCAGGTGGAGGCGGTGACCGGCGTAGGCGTCCTCGTCAAGGTTGCGGTTGGAAGCACTGCCGCTGGTGTATTGGTTGGAGTAGTGGTGATGTTGGCCTTGGAACTCGCCAGACCAAGTTGCCAGGGGATCAGATTGTAAGAGCTGGCGCCATTATTGGGATTATCGCCCTGGTAGAGAAACGTCAGGTTGTTGAGGTTGATGGAATCGGTTGAGTCATAACCGTCGATAACCGCCCCGCCACTGCTGAAATCGAGCGTCCAGGTTGTAACACCGGCATTAAAGGTGACGTTGTGCGCTCCCAAAAATGGAGTATCGAGGTTAGCCGTATCGCCAAGGGAGGTCCAGGTACCGCCGAGGGTGGGGGCGGTCAAGGCGCGAAAGAAACGATGCCCGTCACTGCCGATGCACTCGACGTTGGCCAGGTACGTACCGGTTTGCTCGACGGTGTAGACATTGTCGGCCTCGAAGAGATTGAATTCGGAATCCGTGTAGACGATGACGGGAGTATTGAAACCGTTCGGGAAATTCGCCAGGGAGGTCGAACTGCGATAGAAGTTTCCATTGTCACCGCAGAAAAAGAGATAGACATTAGAGGAATCGCTGATAATCCAGAAATCAATCCAATTGCTCACGCTTGAGGGCTGAGACGCGAAGAAATTGGTCGGAGTGCTCCAATTCTGGGGCTGGGTGGGGTCACTGTTGGTGGAGTACTGGGGCTGGCCGCTCTGGAAGATTAGGTACCACTTGTTCTGCGGGGCGAAATAGAACACCTGGGGCGCGGTGTGATAACCACTCCCGATATTGGGGTTGCTATCCATAAAATAGGGCGTGGCGGCGCTGGCATCATTCCAATTGGTGAAGTTGAGGTATTCCATGCCATAGTCACCAGCGGAGTTGACCGAGGAGGCGTAAACAATATATTGGTTATTGTAGTAGACGGTCGAGGGATCCTTGACTGCGATCATATTGTGGGTGGAGTCGCTTTTGGCGCTGATGAGTGGGCCGGTCGATGTCCATGAAAAGGATGTGGGAATGGTCTGGGCGTAAAGGACGGAAACGCTCGCTCCCAGCAAAAGAATACTTAAGCTAGTAAGAGCCGCTTTTAGAAATTTCAATTCAATCTCCCTTAAGTTCGCTTTTAAATCACCCTTACCTATTTCCCAAGGGCCACGAACTGAAATAAATAATCCAGATCCAAGGTCACCTGAATCCGGCCCGCCCAAAACGATTTAAGAAAAGATCAACTTCGAAAGAAAAAACTTCGGGATTCTTTCCTGATAGATAACAAATCAAAGCCCCAACCAAACCGGTTCCGCTTGAAAGCGGATGGCCCTCGTCTAATGGATATGTGTTTTGTGCGGAGTCTTTATTCCCATGAATTAAAAAAACGATGGAGATTTCGTCATTTAGTTGGAAAAAATGAGGGCTGAATAGACTTGCGACTCGGCTTAGGATTCAGCACCGGCGATGGAAATCTGCGCTGGTGGCCAATACTTTACCGGAGCCCTTGAAGTGGTAAGATGCCCACCGGTATTACTTGATAAGCAGCAATTTTCCAACGGACTGGCCGCCATTTGTCTTTACTACCAGATAGTAGAGTCCGTTGGCCAGGGGTTTTCCCCATTTGTCGGTCAATTGCACCGTCACCGCTTTTAAGGTTTTTCAAAAACTCTTTGACGAGAAAAAAACTAGGCCCGAGTTCGGCTTGAAACAACACTGCATTACTCCCGATAGGGCTAAAAAAGTAAGCCGCAGTTGGAAGGGGGCCCAAACAACGCCCGTTGTTTTCCCCTTCCATTAACTGCGGCAGCCTACCCATTCTTCTGCTATTTCAAACTCAGCCCTTTTGGCCTTCGCTTCCCCGCCATATCCTCATCCGAGGATGAGGATCTTAGCGATGGAAGAAGTGGTCTGACCGTTCGACTCAACGGTCACTCGCAGGAAATAAACGCCGTTCGCCAATTTTGCCCCGCCCAAGTCACGCTCGTTCCAATAAACATCATGGGGTCCGGTCGTTCCATAACCCCCACCCGTTAAGGTTTGGGTCCAGATCAGCCGGAACCCCAGGCTATAGATGCTCAAAGTGATCTTGGCGTTGGGGTCCACCAATGAGGGGTTGCTTTCACTCAAGTCCGCCGCATTCACTCCTGAAAGAGTACCTCCCAAAGTGAAGGAAAGGGTCGTGCCGTTCCCCGTGGAGGGATTCGGGAAGGAGATGACGTGGGCCACCGACAAAGCCGCCGCCGAGGCACCCGCAGGCTGTTCGCCCCAGACCAGGGCTCCACTTAGGTATCCCGTCACCTGCGGCGCGTTGGTATAACTCGTGAAGGGTGCGAAGCTCCAATCGTTGGCCTGGTTCATGTTGCTCCAGTCGCTCTTGTTGAATCGGCTTTGGATTTGGATGGTTTGCCCTGGCTGCAACACCAGGTTCCCCGTGAAGCTATAGAGGACGTAATCCGTCTGTCCTCCCAAACTGGTGGGTTGGATTGAGACTTGCACGTTGCTGGTCTCGCTGGTCCCAGCCGGGATCAATCCCGCCCAGTCTACCCATGCCTGAAGGGATTGGGTTGTGCAATCGCAGTTGAACCAATACCTTATCGTCACATTATTCAGGTTCAAGGGCCCATTACCCGTGTTCACCACTTGGATGAAGGGATGGGGACTGTTGGTGGTGTCGTTGGTCACGCCACTCAACAACTGCACCGTAAAGGCACCGCTGGAGATAACCGCTGTAGGTGTATCCGTTGGCGGAAGCGGCGTAAGAGTGAAGGTTGCCGTCGGCGGCACCAGCGTATGCGTAGCGGTAGGAGGAACAGGTGTATAGGTCCCCGTAGCGGTCGGCGGAACCGGTGTATTCGTCCACGTAGGGGGCAATGCCGTATTCGTGATTGTCGCAGTCGCCGTGGGCGGAGCAGGGGTATTGGTTACCGTCGGGGGCGCCGGAGTGTTGGTCACCGTGGGCGGCAATGGCGTTTTCGTTACCGTCGGAGGAACCGGGCTATTGGTATTCGTGGCCGTCGGAGGCACCGGCGTATTCGTGGGGGTGGCTGTGGGCGGAACTAGCGTGCTAGTGTGGGTCGCCGTGAAGGTATTGGTCGCTGTCGGCGGCACGGGAGTGTTGGTGTGGGTAGCCGTCGCAGGCACCGGGGTGAAAGTGGAGGTGCTGGCAACAGTTCCACTGACCACGCCCACGAAGGATGTAATACTGCTGGCAGTCAGGGAATAGGTAAAACTCCCCCCTGAAACGGCCACGGCAGGCTGCGCCACGAGGTTGGTACTTCCATTGGTCACCCAAGGAGTCACCGAAGTCACATTGACTCCGCTGACCGTGAAAGTCTGGTTGACCGATGAGCCGTTGCTGTTGATGGCCACGAACACGATGGTGGTGGGGGATGAAGTATTAGTATTTTTGAAGGCACTCACCGACACCCCAGACGAAGGGACCTCGGTCGCACCCATGCGGTAATAACCGGGCCGGATGAATTTACTGTAATTGCCCAAGGCGAAAGCCTTGATGTCGAGGCTGCTGCCGCTGATAAGGTCTTGGAGCCACCAATAGTGAAAGGCGTTCGTGCTGGCGTCAACCAAGCTGGTGTGAATCCAGCCCGCTTCCTGCAAGGCACCCGGCACATCCGTCGTATTCCCGGAAACCTCTGTCTCCCACCATTCCTGATTCGTGATGTTGCTAAAACCGTAAGAAGAAATAGGCGCGAGATTTTCACCGTACGCGTGGGAGGCAATGATGCCGATTTCAGGAGCCGCGGCCGAGTCAGCCATAGCCGTGGAGGCCAGGTTCATGCCACCTGGGTTGTCCGGCTCGGGGATCATGATTTTAGTGGAAAGACCGGCACTCTGGAGGGCACTATAAAAGGCTTTTACGTAGACGTCAAACTGGCCCGCCGACCACAGGCAGGCTTCATAGGTCGGATTAAAATTCGGTTCGTTCTGAACCGAAAGGGCGTAAAGGTCGATGCCCTGGTTCTTGCAATATTGGATAAACGAGACTTGGTAACTTGCCAATCCCGTATCGTCGCTGTTGGCAGATCCGGAGCTGGCCCCCAAAAAGGTATCGTTGCTGGCGCCGCCATCGACGTTATCGTTGGCCTTGTACTGGGCAGGCGGCGACCACTCAGTTGCCCAAAAGAGGATATTGGGATTGCTGGCCTTGGCCGTAACCAAAGTGCTCACTTCCGGTGAAAAGTTGTCGGTTGGATCAATCCTGGCCCTCAACGATGTAAGCCCGATGTGGCCGTTCACGTTGTCGTCAGCGAAAAACTCGGTTCCCAAACCGTCGACACTGCTCCAGGCGCTGGATGCCCCTATGCAATGGATGTATTGGTACGTCTGGCTAGCGTTCACCGTGCAGGTTCCGGCAAGGGCCTGTATCGCCGGGCTGAATAACGCCGCTACCAGAATGAACGAAATTTTCAGTTTTCGTTTGAAGTCCATGAGTAGCCTCCTCAAAATCGCCAAAATTGGTGCAACGAAAATTTATTTTCGATTTAAATTTCAAATAAATCGTTTTCAGAATAGGACAAGGCATTCGGAAGCGAGGTTATCCTTCAGGGATTGGTGTTTGGTATGGGCGGTTTATTCCCGCGAGAGGACGATTTTTAATCCCGGGGGACCGGAATCCCGAGTTTTAGTAGTCATTGTGGAACGAGCACTAAAATTTGGAATACAGATTTGGGGGGGAATGTCACCTTCAACAAGCTTTTCACCAAGCTCGCCAATAACACACTAAACTGTGAAAGTTAGCTGACTCGAGTATTGCTCCCAGAAATTTTTTTATTTGATTTTAAAGATTGGATGGAGACAATTCTAAAAGTTAGATCAGGGCTAGATTGGACGGATTGAGAACTACTTGCGGGTTATTTTTTCATGAAAGAAAAACAACGTTAGAAAGGCGAACAAAATGGCGGTCCATGGTGGTTGAAACATAGAACTTTTAAAGTTCTATTTTAAACACCCTAACTCACCCAGACTGGTTTATAGATATAAATTATGTCTTCATCAAAAGGCATCCAATCTATATCAAATAAAAAATTAGGAATTAAAAAAACAGGTGCAAGCAGAATCCACAACTTAGTATTTTTCATACTTTTCGCCTTATCTATGCACCAATTCTTCATTTTCTTTTGGATTGTAAGAGGTTTTTACCTCCTTTTCATAACATTGACTTAGGTAATGAATTTATTGGCTGAAGCCATTTCGTTGTAAACGCAATATATTCATTTTCAGGGTGAAATCCTCGAAGTCAGCCTGCCACCATCCCCGTTAAAGTCCGGAACGACGGCATCCAACAGGGAAACCTCGATATTGCCGATCACAATTGCGCTTTTAATCAATACCGGAATATGCCGGTCATCGTCGGTAATCCAAAGATCTATATCTTCCTTGTTCCTAAAAACCGTCCCGTATTTCACAAAAGGCTTGGCATGAAGACAATTGAAGGTTCCTGCTGGGCTCTTGATCCTTTCCCGCCCTACGACCTTTATGATCAGCTTGTAATTCTTCCCCGCCGAAGATGTCGGAATCAGATATTTCCTTCCTACCTCTAGGGGCAAAAGACGAAAATAATAAAAACAAGAGATGATGTCCTGGGTAAAAGGCGGGATATCCACTTTTTCGACCGCGTCCTGGTTGTGCTGGTGAACCATTCCATGGTTGATCTGGTCATAAGATTCCCGGTTGCGGGCGGTGTAATTTCCCTCATGAACGTCATTTTGAAATTTCCATGTAAGGTAATCCACGGAGTCAAAATAACTTGTTTGCACGTCGTTCACGGGATAAAAAGTGCTAAAAGGAAAGGCGGATTTCGCCCTTGCCACCAGGGTATAGCAAGGCCGGTTGCCCACTTTCACGTAATCCTCTACGGATAGAGTCGCGTATCCTCCGAGAACCCCAATGGCCCGAACTTCATAGGTAAGTTTTTCTCCCGCCGCAAAAGCCTTGTTGACCCTGGGCCTGGGAATCTTTTCCACATCCATCTCGTCTTCGTTTGTAGCTTCTTCTGAAAAGGCCTGGGAAGGTTTAATGCCAGCGACGAGAACAGTGCCATTGGTTGCTTTCAGGAGATAAGCTTGCCGCTTTTGGTCCAGTTCACCCTTATTGGGAAAATTGACAGGGTTGATGATCCTCAACTCCTTACCTAATTGAAGGGGTTTATGGGGATTTAAATGATTTTGCCGAGCAAGTTTCTTCTTGTCGGAAACCTCACCGTAATAAGCCTCGGCAATGAAATCCAAAGTATCGCCCGTCTGCACTTTGTAGTGAAGAACCACCATTTGATCCATTTGTTTTTCTTGGGAATTTGCCCAAGGGACCGCGACTGGTTGAGTTGAGGCGGTGCTGGTTTTACCTTTGGCCACAAACAACAAGGAACAACTTTCGAGGAAAGGAAAACAGAAAAACAAAAACACTAAAAAAAATTTAATTTTCGCCTTTCTTGAAGTTTCAATGTCTGGATGGCTCACTTTTTTTTCGTTGTTCTTTTGATGTACTTCTCCAAGGCCTCTAAAACTTCTTCAACCTTGATGGCATCCATGGGGTCATGAAGAACGCAATGTCCCAATTGGCAATCAGGACATTGCAAATTTCGAGGCATAAGCACAGTGGACTTGTTTCCCCATGGGCCCCAGCGCACGGGCGTGGTTGCGGGGATGGGACAAAACAAGGCCACCGTGGGGGTTCCAACAGCTGCCGCCAAGTGCATGGTGCCAGTGGAACCCGAAAGAAAGCAATCCGCGCCCTCATAAACCGCGGCCAATTGGCGCAGAGTGCATTCGCCAATTAACAATACCGGCTTTTGATCCTTTCCCAGTCCCCGGACATGGGTCATAACCTGGGAAATGAGCGGGGTTTCATCGGGGCCGCCCGTGATCACGACTTTTCTTCCCCGATAAGAAAGTTGAGATATGGCTTGGCCGTAACGTTCTGGTTTCCAATTGAGAGCCGAGCCTTTGTGGCCGGGGTGGATCACCACATAAGGCGTCCCGTAGTCTATACCCTTTTCCTTGAGGAGGTCCTTGGCAAAAGATCTTTCGTTGTCAGAAAGGGGAAATTCGATTTTTTCCATGGCAGGGACTACTCCCAGAGGGCGCACCATGTCCAGGTTGTATTCCACCTCATGTCGGTCGCAAACCGACCGGTGGACCTTCACTCTCTGATTTAGAAAAAATCCATACCATCTATAGGCGGTTCCGATTCGAATAGGGATTCCCGCCATCCAGGCTGCGATCACCTGGTTAGGCCTCGGATAAAGGGAAATGAAAATATCCGGAGCCAGGGTTTTAAACCGGGTCGCCAACTTAAAAAGACTCTCTCCCGGTTCCAATATTTCCACGTTATCCACCGCCGGGTGGTTTTGGACAATCTCCTTGGCATAGGAACTGACCAAGGCCGTGAGCCGCGCCTCAGGAAAGGCTTCCCGAAGAGTTTGAAAAACCGGCAAGGATAAAAGAAGATCTCCGACTTTATCAGTTCGCGCCACAAGAATATGTTTAGGGACGGTTTCGTTCATAATTTCGGGGACAAGGGCCCGTATTTGCCGAGGATTTCTTGAATAAGTTTGTCCACCGAATGGTCAGCTCCCTCTTTAATCGTAACTACTTGACCGCCAAAAGAAGATTCAGCTTTAATGGAATTTCCAAAACGATTGGCATAAACGCGAGGTTGCAACAAGCCGAGCAGGGAATCCACACTGTTTTCCTTAAATGAAGTCACAAAATCGACCATCTCAAATAGGGCCAAAATTCCCAAACGGTCCTCCAATGGCAAAAATGGCCTGCCCGAACCCTTAATCCTTTTGACCGATTCATCGGAATTTATTGCTAAAACCAACACATCCCCCAACCCCTTGGCAGCACGCAAATAACGCACATGGCCAACATGTAAAAGGTCAAAGCATCCGTCGGCCATAACGATTTTCTTGCCTTGCGCCTTTAAGGCCCCGAGTTTCTCGGAAAGTTCATTTGGATTTAAAACCACTTCAGCCATACAAACCTTTCAAAATGATTGTTGAGTCAAAATCCATTTCGCCGCACTTAAAATATCGGAAACTACAAAACTTTTGGAAAGAGGAGAGACCTTCAGTTTTTTTTCACTCTTCCGGCCATTACCCGTCAAAACCAATAATGCCCCTGCCAATTTAGCTTTCCGGGCCAAGAAAAGATCATCCATTTTATCCCCGATGATATAGCTTCGCTTCAGATCAATAGGGTAGATTCGGGCCGCTTGTTCGATCATGCCGATTCCGGGCTTGCGGCAAGCGCAAACCTTACTATAGGCCTTGACCTTTCCCTCCGGGTGATGGGGGCAATAAAAAAAGGCGTCAATCAGGGCGTCCTTGGCTTTCAGCATTTGTTGGAGCCTTTGATGGACCTTTCGAACCATGCCCTCGGAAAAATAACCCCGGGCCACACCTGATTGGTTCGAAACCACAAAGAGATAATAACCCGCTTTTCTCAACAGCTTGAGGGCTTCGGAAGTCTTGGAAAAAAGCTTGATCTGGGAGGGTTGGCTTAAATACTTCGCGTCGGCGATGATTGTTCCATCCCTATCCAGGAATACCGCCGGGCGCGGCGACTTCTTTTTTCTCATAAAGCCCAAAGTCCTTTGTCGCAAATCTCCGCTAATTATCGCCGTTTAGACTAAGATTTTTATCAGGGTGCAATTGCGTCGATTTAAAGCTAAATGATTTTACTCTTCTTTGGAAACAGTGGATGAACGGAACTGCATTTTATACAACCTTGCATACAGGCCCCGTTTGTTCAAAAGAACACTATGTTTGCCCTGTTCCACGATTCTTCCCTTGTCGACAACCAGGATTCGGTCCGCCTTGCGAACAGTTGAAAGGCGGTGGGCGATTACAAGGGTGGTGCGGTGGCCCATGAGTTCATTGAGGGCCTTCTGGACCAAAACTTCGCTTTCGGTATCCAAGGCGGAAGTAGCCTCATCCAGTATCAGGACGGGGGGATTTTTGAGGATCGCCCGGGCAATGGCCAACCTTTGCCGTTGGCCGCCGGAAAGTTTGATGCCCCTCTCCCCAATCAGGGTATTGAAGCCATTAGGCGTGTTGTCGATGAACTGCTTTGGCGTAAGCGGCTTTGGCCGCCTCCTGAACATCCCAAAAAGTGGCCCCGGGCCTTCCGTATGCGATATTTTTCAAGATGGAATCGTGGAAAAGGATGGTTTCCTGGGTCACGATTCCGATATGGGAACGCAGGGAGGAGATTTTGATTTGGGAAATATCCTGACCATCCCAAAGTATTTGCCCCGAATTGGGTTGGTAAAAGCGGGGTACCAAGTCGGCCAAGGTGGATTTGCCACCTCCCGAGGGGCCTACCAGCGCCACCACTTCGCCCTTCTCTATCTTGAAGGACACCTCGCGCAAAATACGGTGACCCGGAACATACTCGAAACTAACGTTCTTGAATTCGATGGCTTTTTTTAAGGGTTCAACTTCTACGGCATCTTTAGAATCCTTTAGATTATCGACCGTATCCAAAATATCAAAGCAACGGTCGGCCGAAGCTAAGGCTTGTTGGAGGTTCCCCCAAAGGCCATTGAAGATTTTTAGATAAGGATACAATGTCGCGGTAAGCGCAATGAAAGCCACAAAATCTCCCACCGTAAGGTTATTTTGAAAGAGAGACCGGTGTGCCATCCAAATGATCAAAAAAAGCAGCGCCACCGTTCCGATGGTTTCAACAATAGGCGAAGATGAGGCATAGGCCCGGTTGGCCCGCATCGTTACCCCAAAGAATTTGTCATTGGTTTCCTGAAATTTTCGCTTCTCAAAATGTTCCATTCCAAAAGCTTTGACCACCCTTATTCCCGCCAATGTTTCGTGAATTTGGGCGTTCAAGTCCGATAGAATGCCCTGCCCCTCTCCGGAGGCCTGACGGATTTTCGGCCATACTGAAAAATGGGATAGAGGGCGACGGGAAAAACCACCATGGCCATAAATGCCATCTGCCAGTCCAAAAAGACAAGAAGGCCCGCCAAGGCCAAAACCATTAAACCGGAATAAGTCCCCTGCCCTACTGCGCTAATCATGGAATCTTGGAGGATCTGTACATCATTGGTGATCCGGGAAGCCAGGCTTCCGGTCCGTTGGGTATTGAAATAGCTCATCGGAAGAGTCAAAAAATGCGAATAAAGGTCATTTCGCAGACGCTGAACCACCCGCTGTCCCAGGTAGCGATTGAGGTAATCTTGGCCGTAAGTGCTCAACGCTCGCACGATGGCCGCCAAGAAGGTCAGAGGAACCGTAAAATAAACCAAACGATGGAAAACCCCCTGCGGGTCTTCCGAATGGAGGAAAGCACCATTGACCAATGGTTTAAATTGGTACATGACATAATCCGTGGAGGCTGCGGAAAGTACCATGCAAACAAAAGTCAAAATCACTCTTATGCGATAATTTTTTAAATAGGCGAAAAGTCGCAGGTATAGTTTGAGGGAGTTTTTAAAGTCAGTCGGGGCAGGCATAAACCTTCCTTGAAAATGAAAAAGGCCCCGATGAGGGTCCGGGCTCTTTGAGCGGAGCTATTTTAACGAAGTAAAGGGGAAACCTCCTCCACAAAAACCGGGGATTTTCCGTCTAGGATCGTTTATCGATAGGCACGTAATGCTGGTCGCGAGCGCCCAGATATTCAGCGCGGGGGCGGATCAGGCGGTTGTGGGCCAATTGTTCCATGACATGAGCTGTCCAACCCGTCACCCGGCTGCAAGCAAAGATTGGGGTAAAGAGATCCGTGGGAATCCCAAGGTAGTGATAAGTGGAGGCGGAATAGAAGTCCACGTTGGGTAAGAGTTTTTTTTCTTTCTGAACCACGCCATCAATCACCCGGGACATTTCGTACCATTTGGTCTCGCCTTTCAATTTTCCCAAGAATTCGGAGAGTTTCATGAGATGCTTGGCCCGGGGATCGCCGTTCTTATAAACCCTGTGGCCGAAACCCATAATACGCTCCTTGCGGACCAGGGCGTCATGGATCCAAGCTTCCACCTTGCTGGCATCCCCCACCTTTTGAAGCATCAGCATCACCTGTTCGTTGGCACCCCCATGCAGAGACCCTTTTAACGTTCCGATCGCCGAAGTAACCGCAGAGTGGATATCGCTCAAGGTAGCCGCCGTCACGCGTGCGGAAAAGGTAGAGGCGTTTAATTCATGGTCAGCGTGGAGGATAAGGCAAACGTCAAAGGCCTTCACCGAAGCCTCATCCGGCTCCTGGCCAGTCAACATATGCAGGAAATTCCAAGCCTGGCTCTTACCTGCTTTGGGTTCCAGAATACCTTTTTTGTTTCGCAGGCGATCAAAGGCCGCCACCAAGCTGGGAATTTGGCCAGTCAATCGAATGGCTTTTCGCAAGTTAGCTTCCGCGCTGTTATCCTTATAATCAGGATCATAAAAAGAGAGTGCTGACACCGCGGTACGCAGCCAATCCATGGGCGGAACACTTAAAGGAAATTGTTTGACGAGTTCTAGGTGGGCACCGGGGATTTTACCCCCAATGGCGATTTCATTTTCCAATTTTTCCAGCTGGTTTTTCGTTGGCAAATGGCCGTAAAACAAAAGATGAGTGACCTCGCCGAATGTAGCTTTTTCAGCCAATTCATCGATGTTATACCCACGATAAGCCAAAACTCCATTCTCAATGGAGCAAACCGAAGTGCTGGTTGCGACAATGTCTTCTAAACCCGAATCCGCTTGTGTTGCCATAAAAACCTTCCCTTAGCCGACATAAAAATTATAAATTCTCACCAGTTTTTCAAGACCTTTTCCTACTTGTTCGCCTGCACATCAATTGGAATCTGTGGTTGTTCGTCGTCGTTTGTATAAACAATCACCTGGTCTTTTCCATCGCTTTCCTTTGGAATGTTTTTATTCACAGTTACCACCAGGGAATATTGGTCGAAACCCGAAGAACTAATGGTTTTATAAATATAGGGCCGAACCAAATGCTTGGTGGATTCCACCCGGCGAATGGCGAAGCTTTGAGGTTGATCTGCGGTAAAAGTAATAGTAATCGGGTTGCTTTGCTGGGGAGCGAAGTAAAGACTTTTCGGATTAAATTGCACTTTACCGGTAACCTCGCCCAAGACCGGAGCCGTTACATCTGGTTTTTTCGCGCTGTCCGTTTTGATATCGATACTGTCGGTAAAGTTTCCGATTGTTTGGGCGGCCGACACATCAACTTGGATGATGGCGCCGCTTCGAATTTGAGTCGGGTCTTTATTGTCGTCCTTATAAGGAGTAACGCTACTGACCGTTACCACCCCGTTGGAACTCTGCGCGGAGAGGATATTCAAAGGCATGCCGGGTTTTCCCAAAACCGTAATGGAAGAGCTATGTGGTTCACCATGTTTCAACCCATAGAGGTAAAGACGGTCAGGATGAAGATCTATCTCCCGGACGACTGTCATATCCAGCTTCATTTGAAAAGCAGGATTGACCGGGTCATTGCTGGTAACAGTGATGATTTTGGTCGCGTGACCCGGGCGGCCCGAAGTATGGTAGGTGGCCTTGACGACGAATGCCGTTCCCGGCAAAACCGTTACAGGGTATGAGGCCTTATCATCAGATCCAGGTTTAGCCCCGAGCTTCTTGACAACGGCCGCGGTGCAACCACAGGAAGTTGAAACATTTGTGACGACCAATTTACCCGTCCCCCGATTGCGGCAATGGAATTCATGTACGATATCAGGGCCTTCATCCACGTTTTTGAAATCAAAGTTTGGATGAGCACAGGTAACCTTGGGAGCATCGGTTGCGTTCACAACAGGCGTGGGAACGCCTTGAGCAAAAACAAATAAAGGGGTTCCTAAAGCGGCCAAAAACATGAAAAAAGATTTCATCCAAAGCCTCCAAAAAGATATCTGTCATAAAAATATTCCGAGGGTTCTCGGGTTCATCTTTATCTCGATAGCGTCGAAAAGCAAGAAGAGAGCGGTCGGCTCAAATTTCCCGCAAGTTTTTTACCACAAGTAAAGGCTTCCTAAAAGGGCTAAAGATCATAGAACTCGAGAAAAACGGGGGTTTAAAATCTTGTTAAACCCATCGAATTCTTAAACTACTACGGCAAAAAACGCTAATCCCAGTGCCAACCAAACAGCTCGGCCCATCCAACCAGGATTTATTAGGTATTCCCGAAAAGCCTCAAAACCAAAACCAGCCATAAAAACCAGGACCCATTTGAGGATTTCAAACTCAAGGACGGCAGTTAGGTTCAATCCCGACCAACATAAAAAACCCGCCATTATTAAGAATAGAGGAAACACCACATGCCGATAGGGCCCTTCCTTTTCTCCTTCAAACGCCGCAAAACCTAGCCACCCCAGTAGGAAAAAGGGGAAAAAACGCTGTTCAAACAAAAGTTCGTAGAGATCAATCCAAGTCAATTGGAAGTAATAATGACCTTTGAATAAAAGGTATAAAGCCAAGGCCGCCAAAACCCCGCCTATCCGGACCCATTTTACGTTTTTAAACCGATTAACCGGGGCGGTGATAAATGTCAGAGGCAGCAAAAAGGAAAATTTAAAGAGCCAAATCAGAATCGTCCAAAAAAAAATCAATCCTCCCAACAGTATTCGGCCATCCCAAACCGTCAGGATTATAATTTCGGAGGCTAGAAAAAGCGCCAACCATAGCCAATATCGGTATTCTTGAAGGGAACATAATTGCCATTGAAATTCAGAAACCGAAAGCCAAAGAAGGGGGAACAGGCCCAAAAACCCAAACCCTTTCAGGGAAAAATGAGTAGAAAGGTGATAAATAACTGCGGCTTCTAATAATAATAAAAGCCCCTTACCAAAAACCAAAACAGAAAAAGGCATACCTAATTGGAAATGATATATTTGTTCCCCTGCCCAGGTGAGAATAGCCACGAGTCCCCAGAGAATATTAGATCGAGAAGGTGGGAAAAAAGCTGTCGAATGGGAGAGATTTTTCTTTAGTGGCACGTGCTTGATTGTAACAAGCGAAAGAGTCTTTCAAAAGCTCAAACAAACCCTTGGAATTTCAATTTATTTTGATTTTAAGACGAACCCAAGGTTAAGATAACCCCAGAGGTTTCGAACACCGCCCGCAAAGTTATGCCGGGATATGTGCCAAACCATTCCTCCATTTCCTGTTGAAGGTTTTAAGCAAAGGACAAGAGACATGAACCGGTGGCGCTTACTTCCCCTCCTCTTTTTACTGCTTCCGGCACGCTTACTAGCTCAAGACGCTCATAGTTTTGCCATCGGTGGAGCGGCGGCGGCGGCTCCCATGGGAATTTTCGGAATGGTCTGGAATCCTTCCCAGCTCGCTTTGCCCGATATATCGGCCTGGACAGTCGCCTCCGGCTTTTCCGCTTTTGACACCAGTAACACGGGTCTCCCGATCGTCCATTTCACTCCTGAGGAAGCTTTAGGGGATTCTGTGGATCCGATCCAGCGTTTTCAGGAATACCAGGGGATTTTCGGAGTGAAATACCTTACTTTTAGCGGAGGAGTTTTATGGGATCAGCAATTGAATTACTTGGCTTCCCAAGGCGCCCTTCAATTTTTCAATGACCGAGCGAACGGAAACTTTACCCTTCCATCATATGCCCTTAATTACCAACAAACTTTACAACAAGTCGCAACTTTGATGGTGAGTTATGCCATGCCCGTTCCGATAGGCCTCCTCCCCTTTTTCTCAGG
>CAWJKT010000016.1:0-42038 GCA_963843375.1 uncultured Pseudomonadota bacterium | reverse complement strand
ATCAGGTCCCAGCAGCGTGACTTACGATACCCAAACGGCGGGAATTACCGATGCCAAATCTCCCTTCTCAATTCCAAGTTCAGCCTATCCTCAAACGGGCGGGGTCACTTATACGGTTTCAACAGATCCAGTCGCACTAACTACGATATTTACCAATGGGGCAACGGGCGCTTTTGAGATTTCGGAAAGTTACGCGCAAACGGTGGTGAAGTAGGTTTAAAAGCGCCTCCGTTGGCGTAGAAGAAAAACCTTTGAGTTCTGCCCTGTGATTATTTATGAGGGTTTTGTCTTGTTAAACCTAATTCTTTCTTCGGTTTGTAAGAGGTTTGAGACTTAAATCCATTCTTTACTCCCGCCCCTCAGGCGGTGGTTCGATCACCCAATAATACAGAGGCTTCTGCGATGACCTTCTCGGGGTCAGCCGGCTTTGCCAAAAGCCTTACGTTAGACAGGTTGGCCGCCAATTGCTCCAATTCGGAGGTGATATTGGAGGAAAAAACCAGTATTGGTTTTTTCGACAGGATGGGGTTGGCATTCAAATGGTTGAGGAAAGTCCGGCCGTCCATTCCTGGCATCTCCATGTCAGTGATGATCAGGTCCACTTTCTTCTGGGCCATCAGCGAAAATGCCTGGCGCCCTTCCTCGGCTTCACGAATCACGTCTCCTGGAAATCCCTTTTCCAAAGCCCGGCGCAGGAACCCCCGCAAAGTAGGAGAATCCTCGATTATCAGAATGTGGCGGGCTTTATGGTTGGAGCCGAAAAAAACCGCGACTTGTTCAACCAACTGGTCCCGGTTCTGGCGAGGAATGAACCGTGTGCTTTCCTCTCCTCGAGGGGATTGGGAAAAGAGGAAGAAAGGTATCTTGAACTGGTTGAGTTTATGGAAAAAAGCCTCGACCTTGAGGCCGCCTTCTAGGGGCCCGTCAGTGACGACTAAGTGAATTTCTTGGGAGTCCAGTATATTCATGGCTTCCTCTGCGTTGAGGGCCTCTGCCACATGGAGGTCCATCGATTCCAACCGGATCGCCACCCAATTGCGGGTACGGCTGTCGGGATCCACCAACAGCACTTTTTTCAGACTCACATTTGTTTTATTGGATAAGTAGGTCAAAGTTGTTCCTTTCATTATTAGGGGCTAGTAGACAGCACGCGCTCCACGACTTCCTGCAACAAGGAGGTCCGGAAGGGTTTGCGGATGAATTCCAGAACCCCTTTGCGTGATAGGGAATCCAGGACCGCTTGGTCTCCTTCCGAACTAATCACAACTACCGGCAGGGCGGCCAGGACCTGGTTTTTCGACATTTGGTTGATCATCTCAACGCCGGTCATATCGGGCATATTCAAGTCGGCCAGGACCAGGTCCACCCAATGGGCCTCCATCAGGGCCAGACCTTCCAGTCCATTGGAAGCCTCATATAAATCACCCAAGGACAATTGGGTGGAGGTTAGGGTTCTTTTGATGAATCCCCGCATGGTGGCAGAATCATCCACGATTAATACATTGATTGCCATATTTCCTCCTTCAAACAAATAAAAATAAATACCGTAAAAAAGTTAATTTGAGCTGACTTTTTCATGGGTTAACGGCTTTGAAATTAGCGGGTCTATCACCAGGGGCGATATGGCAACTGGCATAGGCCTCGTTTGGGGCGCCCTGTTTTTCACCACAGTTGGCCGCGAAAGGACTTTTTCATTTGATGTCCCTTTTTTCACTCCTTCCACAATCGTGACCAATTGCTTAACAACCAGCCGCAGGGAAGCGGCGTGGAGGGCCATGTCCTCGCTGGCGGCGGCCGTTTCCTTGGCGTTGATGTTGTTGTTCAGAGTGACGTTCTGCATCTGGGAGACGGCCGACGTAATCTCGTGAATGCCCTCCGACTGGTGGTGGCTGGCAGTCTCGATCTGGTTTAGAATTTCCGCCACCCGGTGGGTTTCGGCGATCATCTCCCGCAGGGCTTCGCCGGTCTCTTGGGTCACTTCCATGCCGCTCTGGGCCTGCTGGGCGTTTTCCTCTATCAAGAGGGAGGTTTCCTTGGCCGCTTGGGTTGTGCGCTGGGCCAGATTCCGTACTTCCTCGGCAACGATCGCAAAGCCCTTTCCGTGTTCGCCCGCACGGGCCGCCTCCACCGAGGCATTCAGGGAAAGGATATTGGTTTGGAAGGCGATCTCCTCGATGGTTTTCACGATGCGCGAAACCTTGTCTGCGCTCTGGTTGATTGATTTCATGGCACCCAGTGTATTTTCCATAGAACGGCTACTCTTGATCATGGTGGTTTGGCTGATGTCCATCAGGTGGCTGGCGTTGGTGGCACTTTCGGCGTTCTTCCTAGTCACGTTGGACATCTCCTGCAGAGCGCTGCTAGTCTGGGTCAGGTTGCTGGCCGAGTCCGCGGCGCCCGAAGCCAATTGGGAGGAGGCGGCGGACACCTTGGTGGAAACCGAAGAAACCTGGTTGGCGCTGGCGTCCAGGCTACCGACGATGGAATGGAACTTCCTCGACACTCTCAAGGCCACCATCACGCTGATACCCACGCCCAATAAAAGGCTCAGAATGGCTGCCGCCACCATTCCTAAAAAGGCCCAGTGGTAATTTCTTTCGGCCTGTTCCACGAGGGTTTTGGAGGTTTTCCATTTCAGATCCTCCAACTTGTTGATCTCGTCCGTGATGGGATCGATGACGGGGTAGAGATTGCTTTGGGCCAGGATATCCAGAACCTTGCTGTTCTTTGTTTCGAAGGCTTCGCGCAACTGCATCATGAAGTAATTGTTGTCCTTCATCGTGGCGCTAACCACCATCACCAGGGTCTTTTCTTCCGGGCTCATGTCGGGAAAGGTCAGGTAGGCTTTCCAATTTTCGTCGCTGATCTTCAGGGAATCTTCCAGGGTCTGGCGGCCTGACTCCCAGCTATCCCCGTTCCTCGTCTTTTGGATAGCGGAGACAATTCCAACCACGTAAGCGTCGGAAACTTTTTTCAGGTTGTTTAGCGGGGCGCTGGAATTGTAGATTTTATTCAGGCTGTCCGACATCTGCCAGGCCAAAAGCAGGCCCACCACAGTGGTGCCCACCAGGGCCACGCCCAGGATGGCCACGCTAACCAGCAGTCGGGTTCGAAGGCTCAAGTTTTCAAACATGATTTGCTCCTTTAAAGTTAAAAGTGGTGTCCCGAAGGACGCCCGCCAGCAGATTTTGCTGGACCCCTGCAAAAAGCCGGCCCATATCCAAAAGTTCAACGGGTCTTTCGGGGGAGCCGGTTCTTCTCCTGAGGAAAGGGAGGGCGCCTTCAGGCGAAGCCTCGATTTCCGCATCCGTGAATTTTTCGAATCCCAAAATGTTTCCGGCGTAAAAACCGGCCGGAGCGTTCCAGCCGGGCGGTTTCACGGCAACGAAACCGCGCGCCAGGCGCGGCTCCAGGAAGGGCAGTTCCAGGAGCGAGCAAAGGTCCACTACGGGAATAATCTTCCCGTGCAGGTGCGTCATACCGGTCAAACGAACTGAGGAAAGGGGAAGGGGTGAAAGGGCCACGGTAGTGGAAATTTCCCAAAGACAGCGTGCTTCGAAACCGAATAATTTATCTCTCATTTGGAAGACGAAATAGGTGCCGGGAAAGGCGATCTCCAAGAGGGCTTCCTCATTCAAAACACACCTCCGGGGGAAACCGTGGTTTCCAGGAGCAGGGAAGGGATATCCAGAACCAGGCTGATACGCCCATCCTCCAAGAGGGCAGCACCGTTGACCGATGGAAACCCTTCCATCACGCCCGAGAGGCCCTTGAGGATCACCTGTTTTTTGCCCAGGATCTCATCCGCCAAAAGGAAGGCCTGGTTTTCCTCCAGGCCGACTTGGATGCCCACGGGCTGACGGGAAGGATCGGGTCGTTCGCCAAATTTTTCCGCCAGGTCGATGCGACGAAGGGGGAATTTTTTCGCAAGGACATGGGCTTGGTCCCCCTCTTCGTTAGGGGAGACGTCCCCGGCTTCCAGGGCTTGGATGCCTACCATGTTCCAAAAGCGGCCTACTTGGGTGAGTGGCAAAAGGTAAAGCCCCTGTCCGGCGCGAAGAAGCACCCCTTCCATCAGAGCCAGCGTTAAGGGTATGCGCAAGGTGAAATGGCATCCTTTGCCTTCGTGGTTTTCCAGGTGGATGAGGCCCTTTAGGCTTTGGATTCGGCGCTTCACTACGTCCAATCCCACTCCTCGGCCCGAGATTTCGGTGACCTTCTCAGACGTGGAAAAACCCGGACTAAAAACCAATTCCTCCAGCCAATAGGAGTTGGAAATTCCGGACGGTGGCAGCCATCCCAATCGGCCGGCTTTTTCGGCGATCTTTTGGAGGTTCAAGCCCCGTCCATCGTCGGTAATTTCTAAAACAAAATCCCCGCCCCGGTGCCCTGCCTTCACGATCAAGGTCCCATGGGCGCTTTTCCCGGCCCATGCCCTTTCTTCAGGAGATTCCAAGCCGTGGTCCATCGCGTTGCGAACCAAATGTACGACTGGTTCCCACAATTCATCCACCAGACGCTTGTCTAATTCGGTATTCGCTCCTTCGGTCTGAAGTTCAACGGCCTTGCCGGTTTTTTTTGAAAGTTCACGCACCAAGCGGGAAACACGCTGAAAGAGGGGTTCCACCGGGACCATGCGCATCGACAGAATCTGATCCTGGAGAACACGGGAAAACTTTCCCAACCTTTCCACGGCTTCCCGCAAAGAGGGGGAAGAGCTTTCCTGCGCTATAACCGACAACTGGTTTTGGCCGATGGCCAATTCTTCCATGACTTCCAACAAACCGTCCATCTTGCTGACGTTGACGCGGATGAATTGTTCCTGGATTTCCTCGCCGGTGACGGGACTTTCCGGGACGTTCTTATTCATCGCGGTTGAACTTACCGACTGGGCGTTCCGGTGACCATGGGGAAAAGGTTCCGGTGAATTTTTCAAGAAATCCGGAATCCGGCAGAGTTCCACCTGCCTTTTTTCGAAACCCTTTGAAATCAAGTGCGCCTGACGCACGAAGAGATCCAATAATTTCAAAAGGGTTTCCCTTTGGGCTTCGTTGGGGCGGCCTTGACCGGTTTTATAGGGTTCCAGCAGAGCCTCGGCCAGGTGGGCCGCTTCGGCCATGGCCGTGAATCCCAGATAACCAAAAAGACTCTTTAAGGTATGGAAGGGCCGGTAAATTTTCATGACATTCCAGTCGCCTTGCCGGCTCAAACTCAAAAGGCTGGATTCAATGGCGGAAAGATGGTCGGGGACTTCCCGGAGAAAATCCTGAAAACCTTCCAGATCCTCTTCCTTTATCTTGAGAAAGATTTCTCCCGTGGAACCGGCGGATTCGGGTTTCTCCGGGCTAAAAAAATAGACTTCCCTTCCTGTTTCCGTTTTGGATTTGGGGTCCTGGGACGATTGGAAATGGGCTAGTAGATCGCTGGCTTCCAAAATTCCCTGTAACAATTTTTCTAAACCCTGGAGCGGCGGCCGCCCCGCCTGAAGGCCCTTGACCAACTGCTTGGACTGGCGTGCCAGGGTGGCGATCCCGGGACCAAAATGAAGCATGGCCTTGTCGGTCCATTGTTCAAACTCACCGCAAAGCTCCAGGAGATTATCGGGTTTTTCCAAGCTAACGGTTTTGGCCTGTTCGGCAATTGCGGAAAGCATTTGATCCAATCGGAAGACGGATTCCAAGAGCCCGGGTTCGGTGGTCATGGTTTTTCGCTTGGCTCTTCGACGGTGGAAGGACTGGTCCAAAGACTTATTTCCAAGAGGTGGTCTTGGACGCCTACCACCAGGGTGGCGTTAGGTTCCATGGTGGGCCAATCTTTTTTGGCGGTATTCACAGGCAGAAAATGTCGGAAGGAGGCCTTGCCTTTTTCGCGGATTCTGGCCATGAGATAACCGCAAAACATATTCACGAATTCTGCAAAAGCGTCCGCAGAGCGAGAATCTGTTTCCCCGGGTCCCAAAAGTTTTTCCGCCATCATTGCCCCCAAGCCCGGTGTCGTTCGCAGAACCACAAAACCCTCATGGGTTCCCGTCAGCCGGACGGAACGGGCGAGGGAAAGATGTTCTGAAAGGTTTTCGCCGAATTCCGCGCTCTGGATGAAAAGGTCGGGCCAGAACCAAAGGATGTTCTCCAAGGCGTTGAAAAGGTCAATGCGAGACGGAAAGGAGGAATCGTTTTTAGCGGAAAGGGTTTCAATGGAAGACCGATCATGAGGGGTCATGGTAGTTCCTTTTAAAAAGGTTGATTGAAAAGGAAGACTATTAAAACTGACGGTACTCACATAGGCTTTTCTCCCAAGAAACGTTTCGGTAAATTGTTCGTATCGGTAAGGTTAAAACGGTCACAATTCAAACTGTTTTAACGCTGGAGTTTATAAAACTAAAGACGGGTCTTTTTATGGGTCGCGATTGACTTTTTAAAATTGGCCAAAAAGAGGGCAATCTAATATTTTCGGTAAGAATATCTTTTCATTTTATTCATGAAATCGGTGATGGGTGGTGAATTGTTTTCTGTCAAAAGGTCTTTTAGTTCCTCGAGCTTTATCCTTTGTTCATGGGTAAGGTTTGTTGGAACCACCACCGAGACCTTCACAAATAAATGGCCCGGCGCATTTTCGTTGGGGGGCCGAATACCCTTATCCTTTAAACGGAAAATTAGGCCGGTCTGGGTGCCGGAGGGTATCTTCATTTTAACGGGTCCTTCCAAGGTAGGGACTTCGATTTCGGCGCCTAAAGCGGCCTGGACAAGGTTAACGGGAATCTCACAATGAAGGTCTTTTCCTTCCCGTGTAAAGAATTCATGTTTTTTGACATGCAGATATACGAAAAGATCCCCCGCGGGTCCGCCATTGAGTCCCGCTTCTCCCTCGCCGCGAAACCGGAGGCGAGAGCCCTCATCCGCCCCTGCAGGTACTTTCACTGAAAGAAAACAGTCTTTCTCAAGGCGGCCATTTCCGGTACAAGTTGGGCAGGGGGAACCGGGTATCTGCCCATGACCGTTGCAACGGCTGCAAGTCCGGGTGGTGATGAAAAAGCCCTGGGATTCTTGAATCTGACCTGACCCATGGCAAGTCGGGCAAACCACTTGCCCTGAACCGGCCACCGCCCCGGAGCCATGGCAAATCTCGCAGATCGAAAGCTTGCGAAACCGGATTTCACGGGTTGTCCCAAAAGCGGCGTCTTCAAACGTGACCTCCAAGTCAAAACGGAGGTCGTTGCCCGTTTCAGCTTGTCTTCGAGGGGGTGTTGAACGGCCTCTTGCTCTGTTCCCAAAGAATTGACTGAAAACATCGTTGATATCACCCTCATCATCGGTAACATTTTCGGCACCCGGGGGACGAAAACCTCCGGCTCCCACTCCCGCGTGCCCGAATTGGTCGTATTCGGATTTCGTTTTGGGATCGGATAGGACCCCATAGGCCTCGTTGATTTCCTTGAATTTTTCCTCGGCCCCTTTGTTGTTGGGGTTGACGTCCGGATGGTACTTTTTCGCCAGGCTTCGGAAAGCATTCTTGATTTCATCCGCACTAGCGGCGCGCGAGATGCCTAATAGTTCGTAATAATCTTTTTTGGGAGTCATATTTACCTTGGCGCTTTATCGTCGACTTTATGGAACGAGGCTAGAAATCAGTATAAGGTTTGAACCTGTGAGCTGGATAAAATATAAGATTGCGAAAAGCTTCCCGGGAAAGCGGAAGTAAGGATGGTTCCGGTGGTCAGGGAAACATCCACCACGGACCCAGTTAGGGAAAAAGCTGAAATGGTTACTGGAGAAGTAAGGTAGGGAGCCGCTAAGGTGGCGGGATCGGAATAGAGGGTGGCGTTTGATGAGTTCGTTGCGATAAATTGGCTGATATTCAGCGGATTCGCGGAGGAGGTGGCAACGGCGTTGGTCCAGGAGCAAGTCACGGCCGTCCCCACGCCGCCAGTTTGAACGGTGACGTTCCCTACGGCGGTAATAGAAGCGGTATAGGTGGCTCCGCCGAAGGAAGCGGTCACCGTATAAGGTTCGCCCACCGCATAAGTCCATCCGGTGGCGGTGTAACTGCCAAAAGGGACGAGGCTGACGCCGCCATTAAAGTTAACGGGAAGGGAAGTGGATCCCAAAAAAGTCACCGCGAGGCTGCCGACGACTGGACCGGACAAGGTGATTGCCGCATTGGTCACGGGGCCTGAGGATGCGGCAATGTTTACATCTGCTTCGATGGTAGGAGTAGTGGAAACTGCAAGAGTGTTATCCACAATGGCAGCCTCCAGCATAGGCGAGGTTAAGAAAGTCACTCCACCCCCGTTCCCTCCTGGGCCTTCGCTGCCGTTTCCGCCGCCGGGTAAAGTTGGGGTAGTGGAGTTAGCACTATTATTATTACTACAGGAAATGACAAAAATGGCAGCCAAAAGAAGAGATATCAGGCGTTTCATCAGGCTCCCTTTAAAATTGGAACAACCGTTCAGCCGGCTTCTTTAAGAAAGGTTTTAGGGAAAGCGGGCTTATCAGTTGCAGTTTATGTTGCTTCTTTCCCCCGCTGAAGGCAAGACTGGCGGATGGAATCTCCCTTTGGGCCACTCGAAATCCTTTAAAAATCCCACAATTTGATGAGACTTGGATGATTCGTCAGCAAGGACGAGGGATGAAAGGGCTTTTTCAAGATTGAAATAGGGTTTAAGTATTTACCGAGATTTTTCTTGTAGTCCATGAACAAAAAAACTACGATTCAATTGCAAAAGACGGGAAGTGCCGGTTAATATTAGTGAAGTATTTTCCCTTCCCACGAATGCCTTCGTGAAAATGCCTCTCCAAAAAATAATACATAGTTAATTTGTAATTTTCGAAATGTGAATCAGAAATCCTTGACAGGACTTTTTTGTTCATACGAGGTTAAACGTTAAAAATTCAAATGTTCCAACTTCAGGCGAATGGGGGGTCTTTCATGAATAGTTGTGTTCTGGCTTCGCGGTCAGCCATGTCCAATACGGCGGTATCCGTGATGGACGTTGAGGGTGTTTTGGATATCAACACGGTCGGGGCATTTGACGACATGCTTCAGGAATTCTTTAGAAAAAAACAATATAAAATCATTATCAATTTTGAAAAACTTACCTACATTTCCAGCGCCGGAATAGGCGTGCTGGTCGGTTTCATCAAGGACGTTCGAAAAAACAAGGGCGACATCAAACTCACGGGAGTGAACCAGGATATCTACAACGTGCTTGATCTTTTAGACCTTCCCGGTTTGTTCCAAATACTTAAGAACGAACGGGAAGCCGCTGAGAAGTTTTGAAATGCCAGATTTTTTTCAACTGTTTTGGGGGATTGAAAAACAAGGGTTTTTAAAATCATCCCACGCGCGGGAAAAGGGAGAAGGGTCAAATGATTGACGCTAAAATGTTCATGGAAAAACGGGTTCATCCTCGGATTTCGGTGAAACTACCGGTTCAATTCCGATTAACGGAAGACGAGCGGGAACTCCAAAGCATTGAGGAATGGCGAAAAACAGCTAAACCAGCGGAAATCATGGATTTGAGCCTGGGCGGAATGTATGTGGCGGTGGACCAACAATTAACATTGAACAGTCTTTTGCGTTTTAATATTTTCCTTCCACCTAAAGTTAAACCATTGGTTGTTTATGCCGAAGTGGTGTGGGCCAATGTGACGGGTGCGGGCCTCCGTTTTGTCATGATAAGGCCTGAAGATTTGGAGACTTTAAAGAACTACTTGGACAAAACGATAAGCCTTAAGGATCAAGTTGTTTCATGATGATTTTTGGAAACGGAGGAGAGCATGGTAATCACCGAAAAAGTGAAAATCATAAATCGTTTAGGGGTTCACATCCGGTCTGCGGCCTTGTTGGTAAGGGCCCTCTCCCAATTCAAGTGCCGGATCTTAGTGAAAAATAAGCATCGAAACGCGGACGCCAAAAGCCTGATCAATTTGTTGACATTGGCGGCGGGCTACGGATCGGAGCTTACTTTCATATTTGAAGGCGAGGACGCCCGGGACGCTTGCGCATCTATCCGTGACTTGTTTTTAAACAAATTTGGGGAAGAATAAACTTTTAAATTAAAATGCCCGTCTTGGAAATTTAAGGCGGAACCTTTTCCTTTGGGTTATTCCTCTATTCTTAGACCTCGGCTCCTGCGTCCCCTCTTTTGGGCGCCCGATGAATTCCACTGAGCTCCTCCGGCGAAGAATTTGATAAAATCCTTTGTCGAGGTTACCAGTGAAATTGTTCCTCTCCAAAAAAACAAAAATATTAGGTTTTTCCTTTCTGCTTTTCCTCACTTTCAAAGGCGAAATTTGGGCGGGCAGTTGGGACGGCGTTCCGCCAGGTTATGGTCTTGCCTGGAGCGACGAGTTTAATGGGACGGCGGGAAACCTTCCAAACCCGGCCAATTGGAATATCGAAACCAACAGCAGCGGGGAAGGGAACGCCGAACTGGAGTATTACAGCGCCTCTTATGGAGTGACCAATTGCCAGATTGTGTCCGATCCCAACGCGGTGGACGGGTCCTCTTTGGCGATTATCGCCACCGATCCGGGTGGAAATAACGGCATGGCGGGGGACTACCATTCAGCTCGTATCGATACCTCCGGCTTGCAGCAATATGGAGCCAACCAGGCTAATACCTATTATGTCGCCCGTGTCCACATGCCATATGAAGTGGGAACCTGGCCGGCTTTTTGGACTTTGGGGTCCAATTATTCAACAGTGGGATGGCCCGCCTGTGGCGAAACCGACATCATGGAAAACTTCGGGGCTGGGGCCACGCCGTCCCAACTGAACATCAACATGGGTTCCCTGCATTTCGGTACAGCGGGGGAGGTGAGTGAAACAAGCCAATACAACTTGGTGGGACCCGGCACGATTGGCTATAACACGGATTACCATACCTTTGCGGCGTTGAGCACCTCGAGCCCCGCGAGCATGGTCCAGTTTTTTGTGGACGGGCAATTGTATGAAACGGACAACGAATCGGGAGGATGGCCCTACATCCAGCCGGAATATATTATTTTGAATATGGCCATCGGGGGTGATGCCGGCACGGGAGCGCCGAACGCAACCACCGTTTTTCCGGTGACGATGCTGGTGGACTATGTCAGGGTTTACCAGCAGGGATCACCCACACCCACTCCGGTGGTTCAAAGCTCATGGTACGTGGCCTGCGGGGATAGCAGCAATTACGTGAGCCCGAGTAGTGGCATTACTTGGCTGGCGGACACGAATTTCGGCTTTGAGAACGGCCTGCCGGCCTACGCCGCCACTACCGTTTCCAACACCTCGGACTCGCAGCTTTACCAGTACAACCGTTACCTGAACACTGCTACTGGATCGGGAGTGACATATGCTTTCAGCGTGCCGACCGGTTCCAATTACCAGGTGACCCTGAAATTCGCGGAGGATTACTTTACGGCATCCGGCGACAGGGAATTCAACTATTCCATAAACGGGACCACCGAAGCCACAAATTTCGATATTTTTGCTAACGCAGGCGGGGAATTTATCGCGGTCAACGAGGTTTACAATAGTATTGCGCCCAACGCCAACGGCCAGATCGTCCTGGTTTTCACTAACGGCAGTGAAAACAACGCCCAAATTAACGCGATTCAGATTATTCCCCAACCCGGAAGTTCAACCAATACTCCGACTTATACCGCGACGGGTACCCCTACGTTTACCGGAACTCCAACGGTCACCTTCACCCCTACGGACAGCCCGTCCAGGACAGCTACCTCTACCGCTTCTTTAACCCAAACCCCGACAGCTAGCAAAACCGCAACCAACACCCCGACATCAACCATGACTGGTACCGCAACACTTACAGCGACTGGAACCTTGACTCAGACAAATAGTTTCACGCCCACCCCTACCGCGACCGTAATGCCGAGTTCGACTCCTACGGCTACGGTGACACTAACATCGACCCCGACCGGCTTTTCCACGCCGACCAATTCGCCTACCCTGAGTTCTACCGTTACAATGACCGAGACCGCAACAAATTCACCGATACAAAGCCCCTCTTTGAGCTTTACTTCCACACCTACTTTAACCCCCAATTCAAGAGGTGTTGTGATTGGTCCGGTTTATCCCAATCCGGTTTATGGCCCAGCACCAGTGACCATTCAGGTCCAGTCTCCCACAGGCTCGACGATCGAATGGAGTGTCTTTACGACGGTCTTTCGGAAGGTTTTGAACGGGTCAAATCTAATTCCGGGAAATAATTTCAACTTGGTTTGGAATTTGGAGGATCAATGGCAAAGGCCAGTGGCCAACGGACTTTATTATTTAAAGGTCAGGGTGTCCGGTCCCGTCAATCAAACCACAATCCTAAAAGTTCTTGTCGACCGTTAGCCTGATGAAAGCTTGATAACCTGTGAACCGAAGCGGGGAGCCAAGTTATTCCATGATGAAAGGGCGTTAAAATGCCAGCTGTTACTGATCCGGAAAAAACGGGATGAACAAAGGGCCTTGGGATCATTGCCATCTACCCAATTAATGTGCCGATGAGTCCTGTTGCAAATGGATTTCCTGGCGCAAAACATCCGCTCCGGATTTTATTTCCACGAAGTAGTGGCCTGGGGGAGCTAAAGCCCCTTGGGCCGTTTTCCCATCCCAGGTGAAAGTTTGCTGGCCCGCCGGCAATATACCGGCGTAAAGAAGCCGGATATCGTTGTCCTGGCTGTCGACGACTCGCACCGTGGCTAGCCCGCCTTGGGGCAAGTTGACCATTACTGAAAGACGTTCGTATATCCTTCCTGTTGAAACGGGTTCCGTAGGTCGGGCGGTTGGAAGGGGAGCGAGGGGAGGAATAGGTAAAAGAGGAAGAATCGCTACCGGTTTGGGATTGTTGGGGAAGGGAGTGGGGACGGGTAAAGGCTTTTTTACCGGAGTTTCTTCCGGGATGGAAGTGGGAACAGGCACTTCCTCTTGAATTGGATTCTGCTTTTGAACCGGGACCTCAATCGATGGGGCCGGGGCCGTTTCAATGACCGGTGCGGAGGAAGGTTGGAAAAGGGCGGTGATTTTGGACCGACAAAGGTAGACACCGAAAGCCATAAAAAGTAAAACCAGGGGGATCAGCCATTTCACCAGAGGCGCGGAAACCTGAGTGGGATCAGGGGAATGGGGCCAGGCGGGTTCGGGAAGGCCTGTTTGTTCATAAAAACTTTTCATCATCTGGGCGAAACGAACCGAATCTTCCGGATGGGATTCCAGCCAAACCGCGAGTTCTTGTTCCTCGGTTTCCGTCAAATCTCTTTTAAAATATTCCTCGATCAAGTTCAAGAATGGGCTCCCTTGATTTCATTTTCCATCATGTGCCGAAGGGCTTTCCGGCACCGGGCCAATTGGGACATCACGGTCCCAATGGGAATCTTGAGGCTGCGAGCGATATCGATGTAACTTTCGCCTTTTTGATCCCTCATAACCAGAACCTCCCGGCATTTTTCGCTCATGGATTTGGTGAGATTCCGCAAAATCTCAAGCCTTCTTTTTTTCTCATCCTCAACCATTTGCTGGTGGTCCAATGATCCGGCCTGGGGCTGGGTGAGTTTTTCCAAGTCCTCCGACAGGGACGCCAGCTCCCTTTTCCTTTTTCTCAATCTTTCATAGCAAAGGTTCACGCAAATGTGATCCAGCCAGGTGTAAAGGCTGGACCGGAATTCAAAGGCCCTCAATTTCTGAAGGGCGATAAGAAAAGTTTGCTGGACAATATCCTCCGCGTCCGGATCCTGGTATCCCAGGAAGTGGACGCAAACCGGATAAAGACGGGGCGCGTTTTCCGCGTAGAAAAAGGCCTGGGCTTTCGGATCGCCCGCCAGAATTTTTTGGACCAGTTCCTTTTCGTCCGCCAATGTTTCCCTCTGTATAGTGTTTCAGTTGCCCGAATTATTCCCCGGACTTGGAATGCGGGGGGTGTTGTTGATGGTACCGATCCAACCAGGCTTTTAAAGAAGCGTCCCCAGGCTGAAGACGGAGAATTTCCTCAAAACACTGAACGGCATACTCAGGTTGGTTGGAGAGCCAATACAGTCTTCCCAACCGAGCCCAAGACGTGACGTCCTGGGGATGGTCCTGTACTTGTTTCCCCAGAATATCCAGCTCTTTCTGGGTTTCGGGAGAGAGACTGGGAGCCGCCATCCCCGGGCCTTTTGAGAACTGTACCTTAACATCCAGCGCCTTGTCGGCGGGAGTTATTTCCGACGGGGGAATAAAATTAAGCGGAACGGCGGGAGGGAGATGGGGTGTTTCCGAAGGAAAACGGTAGGTCAAGCCAAGCATTTGGGAGGAGCCCAAGTCCCCATCCGGGACAAAGCTTGCGTCCAGGTCCAGTCCATTCCAATGCAGGCCCAACCCCATTGTGAATTCCCGAAATCCTGCAATTTCATTGTCCTTCAGGTCCCATTGATTACCCAGTCGGAAGGTCAGGATGTTGAAAATGGACTGTTCCGCGCCGCATTGAATCTGGTAAACCCCGTCGGGCGGCATGGAAAAATCCACTGATAAAAGGGCGGAGCTCTTGCCAAAAACAGGAAGTTTATAGGAAGCGCCCCATTTGAGCTGGCCCAAGTCCGCTTCGGCATCGCTATAAAGAAAAGTGTAAAAGCCTCCCAAGTTCAAGCGGGGTAAGGGGCGCCAAAGGAATCCGATGCCGATCGCCGAAGCCATTGTGTCCACTCCCGTGAATAGAGACTGGTCTAGTCCCCTCAGGGAGAATCCGATGGCGAAACGAGGGAAAAGATAACATCCCCAACCCATTACGAGAGAGGTGCGAAAGGGCTGGTAGGTGGTGGTGGAAAAGCCATTGGCGTCATAGCCTTGCAAAGTTCCGTAGCTGAGGTAATCGGCTCCGAAGGACAGGGTCCCCGCTTTTCCAATCGAAAGGGCTCCGGACAAGTTTTCTTGCGAGAGGTTGGCGAGCCAAGATTGGTGAACGATAGAAATTTCCGGATTTAAAACGCCCGCCAACCCGGCTGGATTATAAAAGAGGCAAGCGGAGTCGCCCTCGACTGAAGTAAAAGCCGAGCCCATGGCTTCGGCTCTGGGGGAATAGTCCAGGCTTTCCAATGGATAGGGAATAAATGCAGTGGTGTAGGTGGTTTGGTCGGCAAAGGAAAGAACGGGCGAATAAAGAAATACTAACCATGGGATTCTTAGAATGCCTTTCCACCACTGGACTTTCATCGCACAACCGAGAACTCAAAGATCTTTAAGGCTTGAGTCGATCCACCCTCCGGCGTTAGGAGGACCTGGCAAAGATAGACCCCGTTGCGCAAGTAAGAAATATTTATTCCCGTTTCTTGGACGCCGGTTGCCTGCTGGTCGGTACTCTCTAAAACCAAATCCCCTGCTTCGTTGTAAATTCGCACCTCCACCGATCCGTTCTGGGGCATAGTGTAAACCACCCAGACTGAGCTGCCGGTGGCGGGAGAAGGGTACACAAAACAGGAACCAGCAGTCGGTGTTTGAAAGGAAAGGGAAGTGCTTGTGAGGATGAGAAAGAAAAGAAGCCCGGAAAGGAATAAGGACCGATTTAAAAGCTGTCGAATCACAAATAGAATCATGGCGTTCAAGCCTTTTGGCGAACCGGTATGGTTTTGGCCTTTTTAAAAGTGTCGTGTTTCGCCGCATCAAATGGCTAACGGGGCCATATTTTATATCGTTGGATGGTTTTTGAGAACGTACATTATTGTGGAATATTTTTAAAGTAAACGGAATAAAAGGGTTTTGCCGATCACTATAGTTCGGGAGTCATTGTTGTCACTTAAGCCCGAGTTTGTTTTAACCCTGGTGGTCACCTGTTTGGGGATATGATTAACGGGAAGTTATTCTTAAAAGATTTCTTATTGAGAAATGGGAATAAAGCTCATCCGCTTGTCACTATATCAACGGTGGGAAAAAACATTCGGAGACTGGTCATGAAAATATTTTTTAATTTTCTTTTCGCGGGTTTGATTCTCGTGATGATGGATTTATGGAGCTGCGAGCGAAGACCCCTTCCTTCCTTGCCCCCAGCGCCTTCGACGCCGACCTTGACCTGGACGGTTTCAGGAACGGCCACGTCCAGTCCGACCCAGACTGTTACGCCAACGCCCACATCCACCGGAACGTCCACACCCAGCCCGACCAAGACGACCTCTCCTGTTCCCAGTTCGACCCCCACGCTCACGCCCACCGTAACCTTCTCGGGAACGCCTACGGCAAGCCCAACGATCACATCCACGGGCACTGCGACCCCCACCGGAACACCCCTTAATGCCTGTGTTTCCACTGCCCCCGTCAGCGTTTCAGGAACCCCTTCGGCTCTAACCGGAACGGTTTATGTGTCCAATTCCACAACGGTTAACGTGCAGGCTATCAATAGCGGGGCCATCGTCCTAAATATTCCCATCCAGGCCACGTCTATCAATAACATGGCCTTCACCCCGAACGGGAAAGAGCTCTACGTCGTCGCCAATAATATTTTCGGCGGAAGTCTAAGCGGATTGGCCGTCATCAATACCGATCCAACCAGTTCCAATGAAAACCAAGTCACCTATCTGCGCCTCGACAGCACCGCAGTCGGTATGGTATGGATTGATCCTGCGGGAGCCTACGCTTATTTCTCAGACGGGTGTGGCATGGAAGTTCTCAATATCCAACCCTCCAGCCCCAACTATCAGCAGGTGGTGGCGGATATCACCGGTTTCACGACAAGTCTCATCGGTGAGGCGGCATTTACGCCGAATGGAAACCAACTGTGGTGGCCTGAGAGCGGCCCTTATGGCAGTCCCTCGCTGGTGGCCGTCATCAACAGCAACCCGGCTTCCTCTGGATTTGCGACGAAACAGGAGATTACACTGACCACGGGCGGCAATCCCCAAGGAATTTCGGTTTCGGCGGATGGAACCCGGGCCTTCCTTTCAATGTGGAGTTCCGGAGGGATCCAGGTTATTAATACCTCAACATTTGGAACGGTCACCACTTTCACCGGAGGTTCAGGATTCGGGTTCCGGGGCAATACCCTTTCTTCCAACGGGTCCACTCTCTGGGTAGCCTCCGATGGTGATACTTATTTAGAGGAATTCAGCGTGGATACGGCAACAGACACCTACAGTTACGTCAACCAATTAATGTTCGACAGCACAACCGATAACGTCCACTACGACTGGTTATCAAAGGATGGGTCTACCGCTTATATTCCAGGTTATTTCGCCCAAGTCCTTTACGAGGCTAATATCACCACTACTCCGCCAACCGCGCTGTCCTCCATCAGTCTTGGAGGGACGGCCTGTTTCATGGCCGTTCACCCGTGAAAAACCGGGTCCAAGGTTGGCAGTTGGAATTCTTGAACACGGTTATTCAATTGTTCATTTCTCAAAGATAAATCAAGCATTGTTGGAATAAAGTCCCTTCTCTGGTCACTATAAAAGTGACTGCCCTAGAACCATGGATTTAACAGGGGCAACCGAAAGGACTCAATTTTGAAATACATGAAGGCTTTTTATATTACCGTTTGGACCGTCTTGGCTGTTTGTGGAATGAACTGCCAAAAATCTTATCAAACTTCACCCCTCAGCCCTTTCGATCCAACACCCGTGAGTCCAAATAATTCCTCTACCCCCGGATTGACAGCCACCCTCGTTTCGACGCCCTCTGCAATCGCGACTTCCACCTCGACTGTTAGTGTGACGGTTTCGACGGGAACCCCTTCTCCCAGTTCTACAGCTTATGTCCCGCCGGTATTTTCACCCACGCCAACTGCCTCCTTTACATCCACGGTTGCTTTGCCTAGCGTCACCTTCACCTCCACTCCGCCCACCCTGACCCCTAGTTCCACGGCCATTGCCATTCCTTTTACCCAAACCTTTACATGTACGGTTACTCCAACAGCAACTTTTACCTTTGTCTTGACCGACACTCCTACGAGTCTTTCCACTTCCACACCCATTGATACGGGAACCAAAACGACAACTCCCACTCATACGCCAACCGACACCTCGACTTTCACCGCTACCCCAACGGTCACTGCGACGCCCACAGCCATTCCACCTGGAACCGTAGTGATTGGGACAACTGCCAATTTCAGCGAGATCCTCGCCAATACTACGGTGCCGGTTGTGTTGGAGTTTTGGGCATCCTGGTGCGCGACCTGCACAATCTATTCTCCCGTGGTCACTCAGTTCGCCAGTGATTACGCCGGTCAAGTCATCGTGGTCCGGGTGAACGCCGACGAAAACGAAGCGCTTTTGAACGAATATGCGGTACCCACCACTCCCGGTGGTCATACTTACGGGCTTCCCCAAACCGCTTTCTTCCTCGATGGAAAAGAAATCATTGACGCGACGGGTTACCAAAGCGAGGCAGAGTTAGCGGATATTTTAAGCGAGCTTTAACGTAGGAGCCTCGAAGGTATGGACACTTTAAAGAGGAACATGATTCTTCGTCTTATTCGATTTTTTTTTCCGGAGATTGCTTCTTCCTCCAGGATATCCCTGATATGGGCAATGACCTTCTTATGTATTCCGGTCCTCACCGAGGCTGCTCCTGGAAACGGGGGACAGACCGGACTTTTTCATTCCATGCCGGTACCCGCGGGCCCGGTCGCGTTGCCGAGCAAAATCCGTCGAGAAGGTTATGTTCAATTTGATCGGACGCTTTTGGATGGATTACCAAGCCGGTTTAAGCATCCAGGCTGGAATCCAGGATTCAAGTTGAATCTGTTCGACGATGTTCAAGTCGAGTGGAGCGTGGAACGTCTTCGGGTGCGACCGAAAGGGGGATGGGTGGTCTGGGGATCGATCCCCGGACAAGAGACCGGGCGGGTGATCATGGCTTATCGTGATGGAATTCTCCAAGCTGATGTCTGGGTCCCTGGACACAACAAATTCGAGGTGCGCTACCTTCAGAATGGCCTCCACCTTATTTCTGAAACCAATCCCGCCCCGGGCCAGGTGCTGTTGGACGGGGGACCCGAGAAAGCGGGTCCCACCGGTGCCGAATGGGTCGCCTCACAAGGCGTTCCGACTTTTTATCCCCAGGCTACCCAGAGTGGATGCCCAAACTCTCAATCCCTTAAAGTCAGTCAGATCATGGTGCTTTACACGGCTCTCGCCGCGGAAAATGCGGGCGGCGCGGAGGCCCTGGAAACCCTGATAGACATGGATTGGGCCGGCATGAATATGGCCTTTTATAACAGCGGGGTAACCGCTGAGATGGAACTGGTGGCTACCCAGCCGGTCACCTACCTCGAGACGGGCGACGTCATCACCGACCTGGGCAACCTGACCAACGCCGCTTATTTTCCACAGCTTGGCGCATGGATGGCCACTTATGGCGCGAACTACGTTTCGCTTTTCGTAGGTTCGGCCGCCACGACGACTGGGGGAGGAATCGTGGCCGGGGTAGGGCAATTACCGGGGTTTGCGACCGTGTGTTATTATCCGTATGCGGACATCGCCTTTTCCCACGAAGTTGGCCATAACATGGGATGCCACCACGACCGCCAGACCGATGACGTGCCTTCGGGAAACGGCTTCAACTATGGTTACCGTTTTGCCTCGGGGGGCACCACTTTTATCACTATCATGGCCTATCAGCCGGGGAACTGGATATTGAACTATTCCAATCCCGCAGTGAATTTTATGGGACAGCCCACCGGGGTTGACCCTGCTTCTGTCACTGCGGCCGACAACGCTCTGGAGATCAACCAGAACTTCCCGAACACTCCCTATACAGGCGCCTATCCACTGCCCACGGTCCAAATATCCTCACCTTTGACCGGAAGCTACTTTCCCTCGGCTACGCCCATCACATTCACGGCCCTTGCCTCGGATACGGGTGGCACGGTAGGCCAAGTCGATTTTATGGTCAACGACCTGTATGTGGGCACCTCCACCACTTCGCCCTACACGCTGGTGTGGACACCCCCCTCCGCAGGAACTTATTACATCAGCGCGGATGCCATCAACAACCAGGGCGGGATGGAGGCCTCCTGTTCGAACGTGGTTTACGTTTCCGAGCCAACGGCCACGGTGACACCTACTTTCACAAACAGCTTCACCCCTACCGTCACAATGACCCCAACTGTTACCCTAACATTTACCCCGACCGCCACCTCCGGCAGTCCCACTTCCACGGCGACCACCACCGCCACTGCCACGATGACCGCCACCTTGGGCCCAGCGCCTCCTCCCTGGACGGACCAGGATATCGGCGCGGTTCCGGCCGCGGGAACTGCCCTCTTTGACGGCTCAAACTATTACGTCTCTGGTTCCGGGAACGAATTAAACACGGGTACGGACGCTTTCAATTTTCTTTGGCAACCTTTGTGCGGCAATGGGGCAATTACCGCCGTATCCTATGCCTGCGCTTCTCCCTGCTCCTCCACTTTTACAACGAATGATAAAACGGGTCTCATGATCCGTTCGGGTCTTTCAGCCGATGCTCCTTTTGTGATGGTCTCTACGGTACTTTTGGATTATATCGAGCTTACCTACCGTGGGACCGCCGGGGCAGTCCCTTCGGTTGCGGTATCCCTGCATGGCATTGGCCAGCCGATAGATTATGCCCTAGTCCAATCGGGCAATACCTACACGGCCTACATTGAAGAACTTGGAACTTGGTCCAGTTTGGGATCGGCGACCGTAACCCTGACCGCACCACTCGAAATCGGATTGGTCGAAAGCAGCGATCAAAGTACTTTGGTGACCATGGGTTTCGGGCCGGTGGAAGTTAACACGGGGGGGTGTGCCACCATGACTCCAACCTTTTCGTCAACGCCAACCTTCACCCCTTCACCCACGGCGACTCTGACTTTGATTCCAACGGCCACGGGCACACTACCTACCGCCACAGCAACCGGCACAGCGACTTCGACCCCCTCGGCCACTGGAACCCAGCCCACGGCCACGTTTACGAGCCAGATCATTGGGGACACTTATCCGGTTTTCACCAACACCTTCAGTCCCACCGTCACCTCGACGTTTACGGCCTCCTCTACCCCTACCCTGACCTTCTCGCCAACCATGACGACCACCTCTACAGCCACTTTCACTTTTACCTCGACGACGACTATGACCTTGAGCCTCACTCCCACCTTGACGCCTGCTGGTACCCCTACGAATAGCCTCACTTCCACCCCGACATCCTCTGCCATTTTCACCAACACGGCGACACTTACGAGTACCACGACAATGACTCCAACCTCCAGTCCCACCCGTTCGGCCACTAACACGCTGACCGAAACCTTTACTTCCAGTATCACTCTTACACCCACCCAGACACCGCCTCTTCCTCTCCCGACGGCTACTTTGACGCCGACGATTAGCCTTACCCCCTTCGGCATTCCGACCCCGGCCATGACGGAAGTGGTAATTGGACCACCTTATCCCAATCCTATCGAAGGCGGGGGACCGGTTTCATTGGATTTCCAAAGTCCACCGGGCGCCAATCTCATTTGGGATGTTTTCACAATTGCATTTCGCAAGGTAATGGAGGGATCTCAACCACTTTCTGGAAAAACTTTCCTCTCGTGGGATTTGAAAGATAAGGATGGAATACCCGTTTCCGATGGGCTTTATTACATCCGGGTGAAGGCCATAGTGGGGAATTCCCAGACGATTAAAATTTTCAAAGTCCTCATCGTTCGCTGAAAGATAAAGGAGTAGGGGGAGGCTAGAGATATCTTGCCCAGGGCATAGTATTTTTTCCAAAAGGAAGGATTTACCTTCCGTTCCAATCCTTGCGAGGGAAAGTCCTTTCCCCTATAATTCGTGACTTCAAAGCCCCGTCGAAAAATAAGCCCCATCAAGGAGAAACCATGTCCATTGATTTCCTGAGAAACGCTGATCTCGCCGTTTGGGAGGCCAACCAAAACGAGCTCAAGCGACAGAACGAGAAATTGGAAATGATAGCCTCCGAGAACTTCACCAGTTTGGCGGTTATGGCCGCACAAGGCGGGGTGATGACCAACAAATACGCCGAAGGCTATCCTGGCAATCGCTATTACGGTGGTTGTGAGTATGTGGACGTGGTGGAAAATTTGGCCCGGGAAAGGGCCGCTAAAATATTTTCCAACGCCGAATATGTCAATGTCCAGCCCCATTCGGGAAGCCAGGCCAACATGGCTGTCTATTTCACTTTCGTGAAACCAGGCGACACGATCCTGGGTCTGGATTTATCCCATGGGGGACACCTGACCCACGGTAGTAAGGTGAATTTTTCGGGGAAAATGTACAATTTTTTTGCCTACCAGACTCGCAAGGAAGATGGCCGGGTGGATCTAGACCAGGTAAAGGACCTGGCCCGTAAACACAAACCCAAGATGATTAGCATCGGAGCCTCCGCTTATTCCCGAGACTGGGATTACGCCGAGTTCCGGAAAATAGCCGACGAGGTTGGTGCCTTTCTTTGGGCAGACATTGCCCATACAGCGGGTTTGATCGCGGCGGGCGAGTTAAATAATCCCATGGCTCATTGCCATGTGGTCACGACCACCACACATAAAACTTTACGGGGTCCCCGGGGCGGGATGATCCTGATGGGGAAGGATTTTGATAATCCCTTCGGAATTACGGCTCCCAAAAGCGGCAGGACCCGGAAAATGAGCGAGCTTTTGGACAGCCAGATAATCCCGGGCATCCAAGGCGGGCCCTTGATGCATGTGGTAGCCGCCAAAGCGGTAGCCTTCGGCGAAATCTTAAAACCGACGTTTAAGGATTACGCCAAGCGGGTCAAAGTGAATGCCAAGGCTCTTTGCGAGGGACTGATGGGCTACGGATTTCAAGTGGTTTCAGGCGGAACGGACAATCACTTGATGCTCATCGACCTTCGAAGCAAGAAGATCAACGGCAAACAAGCCCAATTGTCTCTGGACGAGGCCAACATTACCACCAACAAGAACGCTGTGCCTTGGGACAACGAATCACCCCTTCTCACCAGTGGATTGAGGCTCGGTTCACCGGCCCTGACCACCCGGGGTTTTGAGCAAGGAGAATTCAAGTTGATTGCCAAGTGGATTAATGAAGTGGTTTCGGCCCCCGAGGATGAGGGGGTCCGCAAGAAAGTGAAGGGCGAGATCGCGGAAGTGACAAAAAAATTCCCACTTTATCCCGAATTGTTAAAAGGGATTTAAAAAAGATGGTTTAAAAGGGTTGGCCGGAAAGTAACTCGGTTTATTTGCCCATGGGGGCAGGCAGTGCCGCGGTTGGAAGAATGGATGGAATCGCGGTTAAAACACGGGCCGGCACCCAACTGGGGGAGGATCCACCTTCCAGATTCAAGCTTTTTGATTCGGTGCCATTGCTGTTGGCGATAAAAATATCCAGCGCCACATCCTCACCCGTCCCGTAGGAACAATATAAAATTTTCCTGTCATTCTGTGCGAATTTAGGGCAAAGACTCCGATTGTCATTGGTGATGTTAACGGGGTTTTCTCCATCCTTGGCGTTGATCGTATAAACCTGGGTTGTGTTCGACCGGTAAAGATTAAAAAGGATCTTGCTGCCATCCATTGAAAATGAAGGCGAGCCAACATTCCAATCGGTATAGGCTGTCAATTTTTTCAGGCTCTTGTCCGAAACGGACATGGTCCAAATGTTGTAGACGGCATCATCAATGTTGTTGATGAAAATGATGGACTTCCCGTCAGGAGAAAATTGCGGGCAAAGAGCGGAATGACCTAGAAGAAGGGTTTCGGGGTTATAACCATCCGAATCCATCATCCAAATGTCCCCAGAGGCGCAGTATAGGATTTTTTTACCGTCCGAAGACCAAGAAGGAGTGTTGTTGACCAATAAGTTTTGGTCGGCACTCTTCAGCGAATTGGTTTCATCAAAGGTGAGTTGAACCCGGTTGGAACCGTCGAGATTGATTTTCCATAAGTTGTATACGCCGGTATCGGATTTATTATGATCATCCCGATCAACTGCGTTTGACCAATAAACCACTTGATCGCCTTTGGGGGAACAAGCGGGATACCATTCGGTGCTTTTACCGCTGGTTAACGGCGTGATTTGGGACGAATCCAAATCCAAACGAACTAAATGGCCCCTTTGAACAAAAACAATGCTTCCGGGCGGAACGACAGGCGTGGGTATGGGGGTCGGAGGGGGAAGTTCCACCTTTTTGGGTTTGCATGCGGTCGTAAAAGCTGCGCCCAAAAGGAATAGGAAAACCCACAATAAAGACAACCTTGATAAAGCTTGAAGATTCATTTTCTGGCTCACTTTTTCGACCAACTGGGAGATTCAATCCCAGTTGCGGCAATTCTTGTCTTGTTAGCGCCGGTAGGGAACGTCCATCACCCAAAGTTCACCGGATTGGAGATAAGCGATTTTGTTGCCGCTTGGCGACCAAATGGCGTAATCCACTCCCGGATCGGTCAAGTATTTTAAACTGCCGGGATCCTCATCCGTGGCAAATTTATCCACAATTGCCACGCGATACTTTAATTCCACTGGATCTTGTTTGGCTAAAACCATCAAAAGAGTTCCGGTTTCGGAGGGTGAAAATGCCACCAACGGTCCCAAAATGGGGCCGGGCAAGTTCACTAAGGTTTTAGGAAGGGAAGTCTGAGCCGAGGCGGAGTAAATCACGGTGTTATTCGATATATAAGCCACATCCCGGGCATCCGAAGACCAGGAAATATCCGAAAGGGGAACGGAAGAATCCACCAGTCTTAAGTCGTCTTTTAAACGAGGATTGGACAGTTTTAAACCAAAATAATTTTCGCCTTTCTTTACTAAATAGGCTACATACCGATTATCGCGATGGGGAGCCCATTCAATTGCCGAAATGGAATAATTTGGATCTACCATGACGATGCTTTCTTGGAAATAAGAGTCAACACCAATTTTCCAAATTTGGTTGTGGTAATAAAAAACAATTTCATCGCTACGGGGAGACCAGGAAAAAGGAGGTTTTAAATTACTGGCATCCGCAAAGGACATATCCGAAAAAAAAGTGATTTGCTTTGTTTCAACGGTACCTTTTTTGAGGATATATAAGTTCATTTTTCCATCCCCCATGTCCGAAAGAAAGGCAAGGAGGCTTCCATTAGGAGACCAAAGCGGAAACCAGGAACTGGTTCCAATCGGCGTCACCCGGACTCTGTTCGTACCGTCGACATTCATGGTCCAGAGAGTGGGTTTTCCTCGTTCAATCGTAGTAAAGGCAAATTTCTCAACTTCTTGAGGGGTAGCCGTGGGTGTGGCGGTCGTTGTAGCGGTTGGCTTGGGTTTTGAAATGGACATTTCCACGGATGACTCAAGGGCCGGTTGCTTGGAGGGGGGATTGGCTAATAATGTTGATGGTGCAGTGGAAGAGGTCGGGGTTGAGGATTGAGAAGGAGTGATATTAGGAGGAAGAGAGGGCGTATTTACAGTTGTTTTTAAGGCTTGTGCCGGGGCAATGGGCCTAAAAAAAGGGAGGGAGCGTTTCCCGCAACCCGGGATATTCACGTCGCAACCGGTGGAAATAAGCAACAACAACAACAGCATTGCGGAGAAAATCGAGAGGCTTTTAAAGGTTTCGCGCAATCTTTGATCCCCGATGAAATTCTTGTCGTTCAACTAATCCTGGAAGGCAGTTTATGAGGTCCGTTCTAAAAAGTCAACAAAATCAACGATTTTAGGGGTATGCGGATTAACTTTGTATTTCCAAAATAACGAGACAAGCCTGTTGGCCTGTTTTACAAAAGAGTAACGAGATAGAAAGCTCGAATAAGGTTTAAGGATTTTGTTTTCTCCTCAATTTCAGATGGTCTTAACCAAGGAATTATCCTGGTGGAGATCAATCAAACTGCTTTTTTTAATAAGTCCAAATTTTTGTCCAAAAACCCTACTACTTGAGTGGACCACTTCGGAATAGCAGGACCCCTATTGAGGAGAAAAAAGGGCCCCATCATCTAGTTTAAGATTGATTTTCAACTTGTTTGATGGAAGAACAAACGCTACAACCCCCTAAAAAAATAAACGTCCCTAAAACGAAGGGCTTAACCGCAAGGTTTAAATTAAAATGAATTCTTGGATGTTTTGGAGGTCCCTGCTTTTTAATAAACGGGTAATTCCAATTCGATGGAAAATAATACGACATGCCTTCCGCAACTGGGTGATTTGATAATTCCTGATCCATCGGCAGGGGTGAAAAAGGGGAATGATTTCATAATCTTTCCTTGGAACACTTTAAATATAATATAATCACATTTTCGCTTATGTTTTATTGAAATCACCGAAAGCTTCGACCATGAAATCTTCCCAAAAAAACCTTAAAAAAATACGAAATGAAATCGACCGAATCGATTCAAAACTCGTTCAACTATTGAATGAACGAGCGAAGAGCATATTGAAAGTGAAAGCCCTCAAATCAAAAGCCGAAATTCATTTTTACGCTCCACACCGGGAAAAAGAGGTTTACCAGCGTATTGCCAAATTGAACGAGGGACCGTTACCGGTCGAAGTTCTCAACAATATCTATTGCGAAATTATGTCAGGTTCCCTTGCCCTGGAAGCCCGTTTAAAAATTGCCTATTTCGGGCAAGCGGGTTCCAACACGCATATCGCCGCATTACAAAAATTCGGCAGTTCCACCGGGTACATCGCCGGTCCAACTTTGAAAGATGTTTTTTTGGAGGTGGAGCGGGGAAGAGCTCACTACGGCGTTGTGCCGATTGAAAATTCTACTGAAGGAATGATCAACCATACCCTGGATTTATTCGTGGAATCGGATTTGAAAATCTGTTCCGAGATTTTAATGCCCATTTCCCACACCCTCATGTCCAAGACGGGAGACATGGATAAAATTAAGTTGGTTTATAGCCACCCCCAAGCCTTAGGACAATGCCGTATTTGGCTGGAAGCTAATTTGCCCGGCGTAAAAATAGTCGAAAGCGCCAGTACCTCGCGGGCGGCAGAACAAGCGGCCTCTAACCCCTCCGCGGCGGCAATCGCTCCCGAACTGGCGGCGAAATTGTATAAATTAAAACCCATCGCTAAACGCATTGAAGATATGCAAGATAATTACACCCGCTTTTTGGTGATTGGTCGGACCGCCGCGGAAAAAACGGGAAATGACAAGACTTCGGTCATGGTTTCCATTAAAGACAAAGTAGGTGCCCTATTTTCACTCCTTTATCCTTTTGAAAAACAAGGTTTGAACCTCACCAATATTGAATCCCGGCCATCCCGAAAGAAGGCGTGGGATTATTATTTTTTCATCGACTTTCTGGGTCATATCAATGACTCGAAGGTCCAAGCGGCCATCAAAGAAATCGAGAAGGCGTCCTTAACAATAAAGGTCCTGGGCTCCTACCCACGGTGCGAGAAATAAAAATGTTTAACTGCCCGGGCTTTCCTGAAAGAAAAAGGCGATGAAATGACTTTCCCCGTTCCTTTCCGGAATCATCTTTTAAGCATGAAACCCTATGTCCCTGGCAAACCGATTGAGGAATTGGAAAGGGAATTAGGGATCAAGAACGCTTCCAAAATCGCTTCCAACGAAAATCCTCTGGGGCCTTCTCCAAAAGTTTTGGGATCATTGGCCAAAGCTTTGAGTAAAATCAGCCGGTATCCGGATGGGGCGGCGCACAATCTTTCGCAAGCGCTGGCCCATTATTTAACGGTTCCTGCGGGTCAAATTATATTGGGAAACGGTTCGAACGAGCTTTTAGTGCTTTTGGGGCAAATGGTCCTAAATCCGGGGGACGAGGTCCTTTTCTCGGAAAATACGTTCTTCGTTTATACCCTAACCACCCAGCTTTTTGAGGCTGTTCCCAAAATGGTCCCTTTAAAAAATGAAACCCATGACCTTCAGTCCTTTTCCAACGCCTTGACTGACAAAACCCGCCTGGTTTTTATTTGTAATCCCAACAATCCAACGGGAACGATGGTGCCTCTCCTGGCCATCGAGGCTTTCCTGAAAATATGCCCAAAGGATGTTTTAGTTGTGTTGGACGAGGCCTATTACGAGTACGTCGAAGAAAAAAACTATTTTGAGTCCTTGAGTTTGAGGGAAAGTTATCCCAACCTCGTTATTTTGCGAACATTTTCAAAAGCCTTCGCACTGGCTGGATTGCGGGTAGGCTACGGTATCGCCCACCCCCAATTAGTGGAGGTTTACCAAAAAACACGTCAGCCATTCAACGTGAACAGCTTGGCAATGGTGGCCGCCGAATCCGCGTTGACGGACATACCCCACATGAAGAAATCGGTAGAGTTGAACAGCCGGATGCGGAAAAAAATCTTCACGGGTCTCACCCAGTTGGATCTGAAACCTACCCCATCTCAGGCAAACTTCGTCTATTTCAACATTCCATACGCCCGTGATATTTACCAAGCTCTTTTGAGAAAAGGGGTCATTGTCCGGCCCGTGGGTCCTGAGGCTTTGCGCGTCACCACAGGAACTGAAACCGAAACGGAAAACTTTTTAAAAGTTTTTTCCGAAATTTTGGCACCGCGGGGGGTTTTGAAAGTCTGATGGCATATCGAACCCAAATCACTATTGTGGGGGTGGGACTTTTAGGAGGGTCCCTTGCTCTTGCCCTCCGAAAGAAAAAAGATGTCCAGTTAGTAGGATGGAATCACCGGGCCAGTTCCCGGAAGAAAGCCTCACGCCTGATTCCCGTGGCTGACAGCTTTGAAAAAGCCACACAAAATGCGGATATCATCGTCCTTTGTTCCCATTCCGGTTCCATATCGGAATCACTGCGCCGATTGGTTCCCCTGATTCGTCCCCATACCCTCATCATGGATGTTTCCAGCGTGAAAGGAGAAGTCGTAAGGGAAGCGAATCGAATTTCCGAAATGGGTCGGCATTTCGTGCCTTGTCACCCCATGGCCGGTAAGGAGAAGTCGGGCCCTTCTTTTGCTGATCCGGAACTTTATGAAGGAAGAATAGTTTTCATTACCCCATTACCCCAAAACGCGAAAAGCCTGGTCCAACAAGCTTTCCGTTTTTGGAAAAAAGTTGGCGCTGTTCCCGTAGTGACGGACCCGTTGATTCACGATCGAAGCGTGGCCCTGACCAGCCACCTTCCCCATATCCTGGCTTCGGCCTTGATGGAGCTTTACGGCCAAAATCAAGGACGAACCCCGGTTTTCAAAAAAGCGGTCGGTTCGGGATTCAGAGATTTTACCCGGATCGCGGCGGGTAATCCTTCGATGTGGGGGGATATTGTGACGATGAATGCGGGTGAAATTAAAAAATTCCTTTCCCGCTATCGACGCCGTTTAGGCGAACTGGAAAAAAATCTTAAAAAAGGGAATGCCAGTTACTGGTTGAATTTTTTTGAAAAGTCCAGAACCTTTCGGGAGAAAATCGAGTGAAAAAAATCGTTATTCATCCCGTTCAATCCCTCCAAGGAACCCTGACAGTTCCCGGGGACAAATCGATTTCCCATAGAGCGGTGATGCTGGGATCCTTGGCTTATGGGACGACCCGCATCGACCACTTTCTCGCTTCGAAGGATTGCTTCTCCACGATCGACATTTTTAAAAAAATGGGGGTTCAAATCCGGCAATCCGGAGATCAGGTTTCCATTATAGGCAAGGGCTTAAATTCACTAAAGCCTCCTTCCGAAATTTTGGATGCTGGAAACTCGGGAACCTCCGCACGAATTCTTTTAGGACTATTGGCCGGCCAACCCTTTACCAGCCGGATGACTGGGGATCGATATTTGCGGCGGCGCCCCATGAAACGGGTTGTCGCGCCATTGGCTTTCATGGGCGCCAGGATTACCGGGCCCAGTGAAGGCAACTTTTTACCCCTTAAAATCGAAGCCCGAAAATTGAAGGGTATTCAATACCGCCTTCCGATCGCTAGTGCACAAGTTAAAAGCGCGATTCTCATGGCCGGCCTTTTTGCCGAAGGCAAAACGAAGGTTGTGGAACCCCTTCCCACCCGGGACCATACGGAAAGGATGTTTAAGGCCTTTTCCATTCCTTTTTCCAGAAAAAATCATGGGGTTTCCGTGAAAGGGCCCGTGGCGCCATTTAAGAGCCGAGTGATCAAAGTACCAGGCGACATTTCTTCCGCGGCATTTTTCATGGTGGCCGGTTTGATCGTGCCCGGGTCAAAAATTGTTTTGAAAAATGTTGGAATCAATCCCACCCGCACGGGCCTGTTGGATGTTTTGCGACAAATGAAAGCTCATATCATTGTTTCGCCCTTGAAAACCGGCAAGGGCGAAGAACCCATTGCGAATATCACCCTATATTCCTCAAACTTGAAGGCGATAGAGATTGGTGGAGAAACGGTACCTCGGATGATAGATGAATTTCCCATTTTTGCGGTGGCCGCAACTCAGGCCCGAGGAACCACGATTGTCCGAAACGCGCAAGATTTGAAGGTGAAGGAATCCGACCGGATTCTCATGATGGCGGTCACCCTCAAGAAAATGGGAGCCAATATTGAATCGACTGCCGATGGATGGATCATCAAAGGGCCAACGCCATTAAAAGGTTGCCGGCTTTCTTCGGGCGGGGATCATCGGATTGCGATGTCCTTGGCCGTTGCCGCATTGATCGCAAAGGGCCCCACCATTGTCATGGATACGGAAAATATTGACACTTCTTTTCCGGGGTTTGAAAATTTACTGAAGAAAGTTTCAATCCCATGAGCCAAGTTATCATTGTCGCAATTGACGGCCCCGCGGGAGCCGGGAAGAGTACCGTGGCTAAGACGTTGGCTAAAAAACTTGGTTTTTTGCACATTGATACGGGTGCCATGTACCGGGGAGTTACATTGGCCGCTTTAAGACAAAAGGCCAATTTGGAAAACGATTTGGAATTAGAGAAAATCGCCCGTGAATCAAAAATCCAACTAAAGCCCGGAGAAGCGGAAAATCAGGTGTTCTTGAACGGGGAGGAAGTGACAAGGGAAATTCGATCGCCCGAAGTCACGAAAGCTTCGGCATATATCGCCAATTCGGTTCCGGTCCGAAAAATATTAGTGGCCAGGCAACAACAAATGGGCCGAAAGGAAAGCTTTTCCTATGGGGGGGCGGTTTTAGAGGGGCGGGACATTGGAACGGATGTTTTCCCGGATGCACAGTACAAGTTTTTCCTGGATGCTTCCGTTGAGACGCGTAGCCGCCGTCGCTTGCGAGAGTTAGAAAAAGCCGGGCATCCAAACAACCCTTGATCAAGTCATGGCCGAGGTCAAAGCCCGTGATGAAAGGGATTATAATCGACCCGGTGGCGGCCTCCGGAAGACCCCTGAATCCATCGTCATGGACCATTCCGATTTAACGGTTGAGGAATCCGCCGAAGCCCTTTACCAATTCATTCGACAAAATCCAAAATAATCTCCTTTTCAGCCGAATATTCTTTGACCGGACAAATTAAAATCATTCCTTGACGGTCAATAGCTGGTATCGATATTCTTAGTTGTATGATGTAGTAAAAGTTAAACGATGCGAAAGGGATCTCTTAAAATGCCTTCTTCGGAGAATCAAAATTAACTATCGGCTGGATACTTCAGCTATGACCAAATGGATCATAGTCCTGGTCTTTTTTTCTGCCGGAGTTTGTTGGTACTTTAGTCAAAATTGGATGGCTTGTTTAAGTGTTGGCCTTATTGGATCGTCATTTTCGTTTACCTCTCTTCGTCGGATATTTTTAATAAAGCTCAAAAAAGGTTTTTTTGTTGAACTTCAATTTTTCCTGGTTCGCAGTCGAATTTTACCGGAAGATTACAAAATCGTTCGCACATCCATCCTTGCAGACCTTGGAGCAACAGAAACGTGAACTGATGGATTTGGCTTCCGGTCAATTCCAGCAAAGCCAAAAAAAATTAACGGAGACCCGGTATATATTGGATAAATTTGTGGGTACCAAGGCCTCCCAATTCGCCACCGAAAAAGGAAGACAGGCGGTTTGGGAAGGGCAATTAACGACGGGCTATCGTACTTTTTTCTGATGTGCGGGGTTTCACGAGCATGTCGGAAAAATTGAAACCCCAGGAAACCCTCCGTTATCTCAACCGCATGTTCACGGAATTTGAGGAGGTGATCGCCTTTTCGGGCGGGGAAATTAATAAATTCATTGGGGACGCTCTTTTGGCTTATTTCCCTTTTCCGCAAGAATCAGCGAATGGAGCGATTAAAAAAGCCTTGTTGGCGGCCCTGAGGATGCAGGATTCTTTTCATCAGATCCAGGTCAATTTTCAGGAAAATTACAGCGAAACGATTCATACGGGTTTGGGAATAGGAATGACGGGGGGCGATGTCATTATCGGCAACCTTGGCTCCGCCCGTAGAATGGAATTCACTCTCATCGGCGATAATGTCAATTTCGCCTCTCGGCTTTGTTCTATCGCGGAAGACGGACAAATTTTGATAAATCAGGATTTGGCCCTTATCGCTGGGGACATGTTCCGGATGGAGGCTTTGGAACCGATTCGAATAAAAGGCAAAAGCGGGACTCACCGCCCTTATTCAGTGATGGGTGAAAAACTTCAACAAGGTTTGGCGTGAAGAATTGGCAAGACGAGAATAAAAAATGAATTGTTTTAGAAATTAAGGACTCCCATGCGTGAATGGAGCAAGCCGGCAAGCACCCTTTTTCTCGGATCCAGCTTGCGAGTTCTCTGCCTTTTTGTTTATCTTTCGAAAATACCCTTGAACTACACCTACGATGGAATGGTTTTCGCTTCCCGCGTTGAGAACGATCATGTTCGCCTATGGGATCTTTTCCATCCGCACCATCTTCTTTATACGTTCCTGGGCCGGATGGTCTTTCGTTTGGGGAAGGGCCCAAGGCGCTATCTGGGATGGTCTAGTGACCCTCCAGTTTATGGATATAGTCATCGGGCTGACCGGCGTATTGATCGCCTTCCATCTGTTGGTCCGGGAAACCGGAAACCGGCTTGTGGCCGCCTTGACGGCATTGGGATTGGCCTTCTCCTTTCAGTTACTGGTATTTTTCAACTTCGCCTGGAGTGCGGATATTCGCTTCCGTTACTCCGCTTTTCGCCTGGTATGTGCTGACTTATCTCAAAGGACCATAAACCGTGGTTTGGTTTAGCCGTGGGTTCGGCGCACGCGCATTGCCGTCCTGGGGCACCAGACCAATCTTTATTTGATTCCGGCTTTTTTAGCCGGCATCTGGTGCGTTAGCAATAAGAGCCGTGTGGAACGTTTCAAAACCAGTTTGTATTATTTATTCGCTTTAGGATTTTGGGTTTTGACGGTTTACGGTTTTGTGGGAAGGTTCGCTTGCGACCGGACGACCTATGCCAAATGGATTTCCTGGATTCTGGCCTATTCCCATATTCCCGGTTGGCCCCGTGGGAATTTCGGTCCCAGCGGTTTTGCCATGGCCAAATTCGGAACCCTCAAGGCCTTCTTAGGAAATACTTACTCTTTTGAGACTTTTCCCATTTCTTTTACCCTTGCAAACCGCCCAAAGCATTCTGGAATATAGTCTTTTCGCCCTTCTGGTTTTTTTTGTCATGCGGTTTAATCTTTTTTGGAAATACCACCGTCAGGTGCTGTGTTTTTTCTTCTTGTGGCTTTTGCCTTTTGTCCCTTTTTTCATCTGGTGGGATCCCGACAATATTGAATTCTGGGTAACCACCACTCCACCTTGCTGGATACTCATGGGCACGGTGGTTGCCGAATTATCTAATCGTTGGGATAATCCGGTTCTGTCAATTGCGAACCGTGGAGATAGTACTCGCTCTTCTGGGGCGGCCTCATGGGTTTGTTGTTCTTATATAATTTTAGTGATATCCTGGTCCAGCAACCCTGTTGCTTCCACCCATGACCGCCGGCCGATGATGAGCGCCCTGGACTGGAAAGTGCAAGTGGATGACCTGCTTGGTTCTTGACGGCATCAATACCTTGCCTTTTTACCTAGATCGATTTCAAAAAAGAGAATATCTGGGGCTTTATCCTTTTTTTCGAAGATATCAGATCGCGGCATTGAAGGATAAGGAAGAGAAATCAAAACAGGGAAAAGTCGCCGTTTCGGTCGAAGCAAGCCCGACCCCAACGCCCGGATCCCTGGAAGGATTTGGCGGACCGATTTGAGGAGAAGTGGAAACATCATCGACAAGTTTGGGTCATGGTCGAAACGGAAGATGAAAACGACGTTTGGCGGGAAAAACTCGAAACCATGTTGAAATTGCCGAAGGGACGAATGTCCGATTTTTTCCACCAATACGGAATGGAACCGGTCACTTATAGGGGAAAGGTTTATTTTTGCCAGCTTGTTGGAACCAACCCCAATGGAAGCACCCGCGTCAGAGGCCACTCCCCATGTGCCGGCTTGATCCGAAGAAGTAAAAGAAATCGAAGAAACTTCATGAGGAAAATATTTTTTTTCACTTCTTTGGGAATGTTTCTTTTTTCTTATTTTCTTGTAAATTCGGGCACGTTATTCAGCCAAACTCCAACCTTTGGTCCTGTCTTTAGCCCCAACGACTATAGAAAAGGATACCCTTCAACCAACTCCTGTTAAGACAAACCTGCCATTGGAAAAAGCCGGGCATCCAAGTAATTCAGGATCGGCCCTGGATGAATGACCTTTATTCCTGGAAAGAAACTTTTGATTTGGAGCACCAATCAGGTGGTTCCCAATTTGACCGGCGCCTATTGTGTGGGAAATGGCCGGGCTTTTGGATTAGTCGGCCTTTCTAGCCCGCTCTGGAACTGGTCGAACATCTATGGCGATTCCTATCAAGAGCCAACACTGGGCGATATGCGCATGACCGTTACCCGGGCTGGCGTGGACGCTAAATTAACCCAACAACAAATCGGCTGGGTAAAACGCTCGGGCGTCGTGAAAGTAAAAGCCGTGGGAGCCGGACTTACGGTGGAAAGTTACGATTTCGCGCCGGTTTCGCCCATCGGAGGACAATGCCTGGAACAACCCAGCGGTATTGGTCCGTCTAGTCCATATCGTGAACGGGGGAGATCAGACCGAGAACCGATCTTGATATCGCCATAAAACTCCAACCGGCCTGGAACCTTAAATTCAAAGAAAAGGTGGACAGCCGGGACTTGCTTATCGATCAAAAGCCTTCTAGGGCCAAAAAAAGGACATTCTGGAGGCTGGGAGCTTTTAATCAATAAGGATGTCCGTATTTGGGATAACGACCTTCATTACAGCGTGCCCTCCCTGGATCCGGGCCAGGAAACCTGGGTGTCCTTCTACCTTGCCTCTGCCGATTCCTCCCAAGAAATTGAGGATCTCGTCAGCGATCTGCGGCATACCGGCCCGCTGAAGTTCTCCTGGATCAAACCCGGGACTATTACCAAAAATGGTTCGAATCCGGTACCCAGTTCACGGGTGACACCAAAGTGGCTGATCTTTTCGAGGTTGAGTCCATCATCTTAAAGGCGGTCCAGGCCCGGACGGGAGGGTTTTCGCCCTTGATCGGTTATTCCTATACCTGGATCAGGGACAACAACGGCCCCATCCGCTGGTTTTTGAAAACGGGCCATCCCCAAGAAGCCAGAAGCCAATGGATTTTTTCTATGGTGTCAGTTCCTCCATGGGAACTCTTCCCAGCAGCGTTCGAGTCGATTACTCCCTGAACTATCACCTGAAAAACCTTTCGCATTTACAGGTGGGCCATGCCGAAACGCCAAGTTGGATTGTGCTGCAGCATTGGTGGTATTACATGACCACCGGGGACATCGAATATATCCGTGGGCGATGGGCTTACCTGAAACAATGCATTCAGGGGCAAGTCAATGAGGATAACAAGTATTTTTTCAATCGGGACGAGACCTATCTCTGGTGCCTGGAGTCCCGAGTTTTCGATCATGTTCCTTTTCCGAATTACATGCTGAACACTTATGCTTTTGCCGTTGACTCTAGCTTTGATCTAGTTTCCGCCGCCGACCACTTGGCCTATATGGGAAAATACCTGGAAATGGACAAAGATGTTTCCACGCTCAAGACCCTAGCGAGAGAATGTTCGGGATAAAGCTGAGGAAACTTATTGGAGTGAAAAAGCGGGTTATTGGGAACCGGCTCAGTCACTTTTGGGCCCGCTTTACAACGCGCCTTTCGCCAATATCCTCTTCAATCCCTTTTGGTGTGGTTATTCCCGTACTGATCTGGATCCAATAGGCGAGACTCCCATGTTTCCAAACGCGCGGTGGAGGCCATCAAAAACGCCTATCCGTGGTTGGGCCGCGAAGATAGTTTTTGGAAATCCACTCCATCAATTGATTTTTTCGTGGGCATGAATCCCGGTCAGTTGTTGTACGCCCTCTGCAAGGCCCGTTTGCCCTGGGCCGATAAGGTTTACCCTTCCGTCTTGAAAACCGCTTCTCCGTCGGGTGATTTCGCTGAAATGTACGATGGGGATTATCATCCATGGAATCCTCCGGCCTGGGGGATAGGCACCAGCGGAAGATTGCGGCCTTGGGAAGGCGGTTTGAATGTGGAAGGCATTTTGGAATATTTGACTGGTTTTTCGCCTGACGCGGGCGACAACCGTGTGGTTTTTTCACCCCACCTGCCAGAAGATATGAAGGAATTCGGAGCTCAACGTCTTTTAGTCGGCCCTTTAAAAGTTTCAATTTTTCTGAAACGAGTGGATTCCAGCAGTTGGACGGTTACCCTTCACCTTGATCGGGGGGAACAAATGGACGTCATAATGGATTTTTGGGCTAGTCGCCGTCTCATTTCCGACATCGCAACTGATGAAACTGTGACCTGGGACAAAACGTTGAGCGACTCCAAGGGGCGCGAGGGTCGGTGTAGTTTTACCATCACTGCGGATAAGGACTGTGTTTTCCTTCTTTCGGAAGGTTCTCTGCTTCCCGACGAGGAATTGACCCCTCCTAAGCCACAGACGTTTCATCCCGATCCATATGATGTTCCCAGTTCTGACTTGCTCTTAATCACCTCACCCAGTGGAATCATGAACAAGCACAAGCATGTTTTGCCCGAGGATATCTTTTCGGTTGGAACCAGCGAATTAAAAACAATGAATCGCGTGACCTCCTCGGTCAGTTTCCTGGATATTGACCTACCGGTCGCACCGGAAGACATCGCCAGAGGCTTAATGGACGAGAAAGGTAATCCCAAGGCCAAACTAGCCGTTTTTGGTCGGGGAGCCTTTTCGACGGGAAAAAATAATTTCAAACCCGTTTCCTACTGGACTAACCCCGAATTGGGTAAGACCATAAAAAGATATATCGAGCAGGGAGGGTGCCTGTTCCTCGGCCCTTCTTACCCCGACCGGGAAGTCCTGCCCGACTGGCTGGTGACCTTGAGCGGTGGTGGCTGGGAGGAGGGAACCCTGCCGGACAATGTTGTCGTTTCCGATTCCACCAAAATGCAGTCCAACCAGAAGTATTTGGACGAAGTGGATGTCGACAATTCGGGCTCCGAATTGTCCCATGCAGTTACTTTTACGGGGGAGACTTTTGAAGACACCCAAAACCTTCCGGACAGCCAGAACGAAAAGAAAATGATCCAGGATGACGGCCGAGGTTTCACAGGGTATTACCAGTTTTCGGTCAAAAGTGAGCCAGGTATCAAGCACCGCCTTTGGGTACGGGTTAATACAGGACACAACATTAAGGGAATGGCCTTGCAAGTCCAGGTGGGTGACGAATGGAAACAAGTAGGTATTCGGACCCAAAGCGACGGCACAACCCGACATTTTCTTGCCATTTATTTCGACATTCCCGAAAAATACATCACGTCCAATCAAACCACCCTGCGCTTGACATCGAAAACGGGGGATGAAATAAACCTGTACCACCTTTGGATGTTCAAGGTCGAAGGAGGCACCAACCAGTCTTTAGCCCAAATTTTGGGATTCGGCCCGAACCAGGAAGTGGGGCAGGTCAGCCATGGGCTCCTTCCCGCGGGCGGTCAATGGAAAGCCCCGCTTGTTCTTTCTCAGCATCCGGAACAGGGAGCGGTTATCATCCAAAAAATTGGAAAAGGGTACCTTGTCCGCAGTGAATTGACGCTTGAGGATTCCATTGGCATTCTTGAAGTCTTTTTTGAAGCCCGATACTTTGGAAGCCTTGGATGACTCTTGGGGTGGGACTTGAGTCAAAAGTTTTAATTTAATAAGGCGCTTCGGGAAACTCGGGGATGAAAAGGTACGGTTTTTCTGGTACAGTTAGCCGTTCTTAATTTAAAGGACATTGGATGCGCGCACCGGTCATTAACATTTTCAAGAAAAAGCAGCCCGAGACGGCCAAGATCACGGTCGATCATCCATGCCCGAACCAAGTCCTCGCTGCCCTCTCCGGCCACTGAGTTTTTTTTCAAGTCCATGCCTTCCTGGTGGGTGGTCCTTCTGAGCTATCTTTTGGCGGCGGTTTTTTGCTATGGGGTTCAACGTTTCTTTCATTGGTTTCCACCTTACTTATATGAAGTTCTGAAGCATTTAAAGGGTATTCCACAGTCTTGGGCCGATTGGGGCTTTTTTGGGGTGAAAGGGGTTTGACCTGGATGGCCATTGCGGCGGCAATTTATCATAACCTCTGGCAGGTTAGGTACGCGGTATCAATTGACATCCCACGATATCCATGTTGAAAGCTGGTTTCCTTTCCGCCGGGTCATCGGCATACCTTATGGTTCGGTCCGTCGGGTGGGATACCAACAAAGCCTCGTTGGCCTGATCTTAAATTTCGGCCATATCGAGATTGATACGGGAAGCCCTTCGGGCTTTTTGGTTCTTTTAAACTGCCCAAGCCCGAAAAAATTCGCCTCCATTCTTCAAACCAAGGTGGAGTCTATCGTTCAGCCCCATCTTGGTCACTCACCGACGAAGTGCCGATCCGCAATAAAATCATATTTTGGCGGTTTAAATGTCCCTTGGAAGTGGATTGCGAACTCCTTATAATTCCACCTCCAAACCAATGCGAAAGCGCGGAAACGACATGGCGAAAAATAAATCCACCCAAAAGAAAAATCACCCAAATCGGGAAGGTGTCCCTTCGCGCAAAAACCCAAGACACCCATGTGGCAGGGGAAGAAGTTCTTATCACGCCCAAGAAAGTCAAAAGTAAGTTACCTGGGAACAAACGGGCCTATGAGGTAGTTCTCGCGGGGCGCCAGGAATTGGAAGCGATTTTGGATCACAAGGACCGCCGCCTCTTCGTGGTGGTGGGCCCCTGTTCCATTCATGACCCCCAGGCCGCCTATGAATATGCCGTCAAGCTCAAGCGGTTAGCGGGTCTGGTGAAATCCACGATGGTTCTGATCATGCGGGTTTATTTTGAGAAGCCCCGGACTACCATCGGATGGAAAGGGCTCATTAACGACCCCGACATGAACGATTCCTTTAATATTGAGAAAGGGTATCCTGCTGGCACGAAGTCTGCTTTTGAAATTCACCGGGTTGGGGTTACCCACTTCCACGGAGGCTCTGGACCCGATCATTCCCCAATACCTGGCCGATCTGATCAGCTGGTCGGCGATTGGGGCCCGTACGACCGAATCCCAAACCCATCGGGAATTGGCCAGTGGACTCTCCATGCCCGTTGGATTCAAAAATGCCACCGATGGAAGCATCCAAGTGGCCTTGAATGGCATCAAGTCCGCCCGGACTTCCCACCATTTCCTGGGCATCGACCAGAACGGGCAGACGGCCGTCTTCCGGACCACTGGGAACCCCTACGCCCATATTGTCCTTCGGGGCGGCTCCAAGCCCAATTATGATCCCGCTTCAATCGCCGCTTGTGAAAAAGCCTTGGAAGAGGCAGGCCTGCCAAAGAACATTGTGGTGGATTGCAGCCATGGAAATTCCAACAAGGATTACAAATTACAACCAGTCGCCTTCAACGCCGTTATCGATCAAATTGAAAAAGGAAATGAATCGGTCGTAGGTTTTATGCTGGAAAGCAACCTGAACGAGGGAAACCAACCTCTGCAAAAGGACAGGTCCAAATTAAAGTATGGAGTTTCCATTACCGATGCCTGTATTAATTGGATCACGACCGAAGAACTTCTCCTTTCCGCCGACCAACGGCTTAAGAAACTCTGGAACCGATAAAACCTAATTTTTAATTTTGATTTTAAGTTATTTAGGATTCCTTTCAAAATTCATCATTGCGAATTAAATTCAATTCCTGAAAGGATGGGAATGGCTTCCTTTCCCAAGCTTCGTTTTTTCACCACTTGGTTCATCAAATCTTATTTCCATACCGAGGGGTTGGGCACTGAAAACATTCCGAAAACCGGACCCTTTGTGGTCGTGGCCAACCATGCTAGTTTTCTGGATCCTTACCTTATCGGTTATACCAGCATTGAAAGGCAAGTGGGTTTCATGGCCAAGGAAGAACTTTTTCATGTTCCGGTTTTCGGGTGGATCATTGCCTATTGTGGCGCTTTTCCTGTGAAAAGAGGAGTCGGGAGATAGGGAAGCGATCCAAAAATTCCATGATTTTTTACATTCAGGGAAACCCCTTGTTATTTTTGTCGAAGGTACCCGAACCCTAACCGGTGATCTTCAACCTGCTAAAAAGGGCTCGGGAATGCTTCTTTACAACGCCAAGGTTCCGGTAGTTCCGGCGTATATTGATGGGACCTTTGCACTGCTGGCCAAAGGTAAACTGTTACCCCGCCCGGGAAAAACTTCAGTAACTTATGGTCCGCCTGTCCCATTGGATGATCTTTACCGTGAAAAAGCCGAAAAAAGCACTTACATAAAGATCGCCGATCGTGTCATGGAAAATATCACGCCGTCTTCGACCTTCGAAAATTCGTAAAATCCTTTCGATAAGGCTCTTTTCCTCGAAACAGTATCCATCAGCCTTTCCCCTGTTGTAGAATGTGCCTTCTATTAATTTCACTTTCCTCCCCCACGGAGTTAAGAATTCAAAATTTATGAGGTCAACCATGGCTGATTCACCCATCCCAGAAATGACAATGGAAGAGCTTTTAAATGAGGAGAAACGCGTTGCCCGAGGCCAAGTGGTCACGGGTGAAATTGTCAAAATCGGCGATGAAGAACTCGTCATTGATGTGGGTTATAAGACCGAAGGTGTTATTCCCCGTTCGGAGTTTCAAGACATCACGGGAGAACTGACGGTCAAGGTCGGCGACAAAGTAGAGGTTTCCGTGGAACGTATGGCCGATTCCAACGGCCGTCTCAGGCTTTCCAAGCGCAATGTGGACAAAAGCCGGGTTTGGCAAAATCTTGAGGAAATGAATAATGCGGGAGGTCTTGTCAAAGGACGCGTCACCAAAAAGGTAAATGGCGGTTACCGCGTGGATTTGGGGATGGTAGAAGCCTTTTTACCCGCCAGTCAAATGACCCTTCACAAAAATCCCGAGGCTGGCGAGGATCATCTTGAAAAGATTTACGATTTCAAAATCATCAAAATCGACCGCAGCCGTTCCAATGTGGTCGTTTCCCGTCGGCCCGTGTTGGAAGTTGAACGCAGCGAAAACCGAAACAAACGGCTAAACGAATTGAATCCCGGGGATGTGATTGAAGGCCGGGTTAAAAGCCTTGTGAGTTATGGGGCTTTCGTTGATTTGGGAGGAGTGGATGGCCTTTTGCATATCGCCGATATTGACTGGGGAAGGGTGAACAAAGTCGAAGATTTTGTGAAATCGGACGCCCTCATCAAGGTGATGGTGCTTCAGGTGGACAAGGAAAAGGGAAAAATATCCCTGGGGATCAAGCAAATGACAACCGATCCCTGGACCGAGGCGGATAAACGTTATCGGGTCGGGCAGATCGATCGAAGTGGAAGTAACTCATTTTGCCGATTATGGGGTGTTTTTAAGGACAGTGGATAATTTGGAGGGCTTCTGCCATGTGACCGAGATTTCCTGGTCCAAAAAATTAAAGAAACCCGCCGAACTTTTCAAAGTGGGTGAGAAAACGACAAGCCCAGATTATCGAGATGGATTTCGAGAAAACGAAAGATCAGTTTCAGCTTTAAACGTCTTGAAAAAAGTCCCGTGGGAAAATGTGGCCCAACGTATCCAATCGGTTCGAATATCCAAGCCACCGTGACGAACATCGCGGATTTTGGGTTGTTCATGGAAATTGAGGATGGATTGGAAGGCCTTTTGCACCAATCCGATATCACGTGGGACAAACGGACGAAAGCCCCCCAGAAGGAATTTATT
>CAWJKT010000015.1:0-166395 GCA_963843375.1 uncultured Pseudomonadota bacterium | reverse complement strand
ATCAACCCCGGTAGGGCCTGAGTATCGATAGGTTTGGTAATATAACCATCGCAGCCCGCCGCCCTTGCTTTTTCCTCGTCACCTTTCATGGCGTAAGCGGTCAAGGCCACCACCTTAATGTCCGAAGTTTCAGGGGAGGCTTTGAGCCTCCTAGTCAATTCCAGTCCATCCATGCCGGGTAGCTGAATGTCCATGAGGATCAATCGGGGCTTGGAGACCTGGATGGTTTTTAAACCCTCCTCCGCGTCAGTGGCGGTTAGGACCTGGTATCCTTCCCTGATCAGTAACACCTTCACCAACTTCAAATTAATAGGGCTGTCATCCACGATCAGGATAGTTTCACCGGCCACCTGACACCCCCTTCATTTCTAAGGGGAATTCTGCGAAAAATACGCTTCCTTTCCCAAACTCGCTTCGGACACCCACCTTTCCTCCCTGAGCTTCCACGATTCGTTTGGTGAGGGCCAAGCCAAGTCCTGTTCCGGCATATTTTTTGGCTGAACCCGCATCCAATTGTTGGAATTCGACAAAAAGTTTGTGGAGGTCTTCCCGTTTGATCCCGACACCCGTGTCTTCGACTTCGAGGCGGAACATGGTTTTTTCGAGGGGTTTCAGGTGAATGGTGACACGACCTTGATCAGGGGTGAATTTGAGGGCATTCGACAGGTAGTTGTAAAGCACTTGCTTGAATTTCGAACCATCCAAAATCACTTTTGTGAGGAGGGGGTCGATTTGAACATCCACCTGGATGCCTTTCGGGCTGGCCAATCCCCTCAGGATATCTTTCACCTCACCGGTGACTTTGGCAAGGTCTAGGATTTCAGGGCGGAACACCATCTTACCAGCTTCTACCTTGGTCAGGTCCAAGACGTCGTTAATGAGTTGGAGAAGGTGACGGGCACTGGTGAGGATATCACCCAGATATTCCTTGTGTTCTTCCGAAATCGGTCCGACCTTTTCATGGTACATCAGTTCAGAAAACCCGATGATGGCGTTCAAGGGAGTGCGGAGCTCATGGGACATATTGGCCAGAAATTCGCTCTTGAGCCGGCTTGCCTCCTGCATACGTCGATTTTCTTCCTCCATTTGCCTTTTGCGCTCGGTAATGTCTCGGATGGCGGCGGTGGCAAAAATTCCATCCGGTGTCTCTATTGGACTCAGGCTGATTTCCGCTGGAAATTCAGTGCCATCCCTTCGAAGAGCGTAAAGATCAAGCCCGAGGCCCATAGGCCTTACATTGGGAGAGGCGAAATAACCGCTCCGTTGGCCGGGATGATGAGCCCGAAAACGCTCTGGGATAAGGACTTCGATGGGCTTACCAAGCAATTCTTCCCGGTTATAACCGAAAAGGATTTCGGTTTGGGCGTTCACTAGGATGATCTTTCCATCCTTTCCCACAATAACCATGGCGTCAGGGGCAGCTTCGAGGACACCCTTAAACCGGTCCACTTGGCCTTCATTTCTCAGGTTTTTATCAGCCTCGAAAAAGGCTTTGGGTTGGGCTGTGTGCTTAAGAGCCGTTTTTTTGATCTTTTTTTTCTTCAATGGCAGGACTTTCCCGGACAGGACTATAAAACAGAGTGAAAATTTTACTGTTTTAGTTTGCTATCTCACAAGGGAAAGATGAAAAAAATTGGAATAAACCCTGGTTTTGGGGAATCGCAATAAGTTCAGGCCTGGTGTGGAACTCGTGTAAAACCACGCAAACGGAAGGCAAAAGAAAGGAGGGGAATGCCAAATAAGAAAGCATAAGCTCCCATAAGCCAGACAAGGGTTATTCCACCCTCGCGGAATACCAAAATCAAAACCCCAAACACCACCGAGCAGAGTCCTGCGAAAAGAAGGGGGCGCCTTCTTTCTCTATATTCATTCAGGTCAACGGATTGAAAGATTTCAAGGAAACCAGTGAAAAAAGCCCAGCCGGCCACCCAGTAGAGAAGCACCAATACAGCCGATTCAGGCTTAAGCCAGGCGAGAATTCCCAATTCTATACTCAAAAGCCCTTCCATAATCAGGGCCCACCAGCGACGGCCATCGCCATAATCCTGGACTCCCAAAAGAATGGCGAAGAGTCCGTCCAAAAAGGCGTAAAGGCCCAAAACCAAAACCAATGTTGCGACAATCGTCGCCCATTTGGCGAATAGAGACAACCCGAAACCATCGGGATAATATCCATTCAAAGTTATGATCCACCCTATGGCTGCCAATCCCAAAAGTATCCCTAAAATTCCACGGGCAGCTAATATCCACCAGAACTTTGCCATGATGTGATGCATAACTTACTTCCCTTCCGCCCGTCGGTTTCGGCTTCGGGTGGAACGCCTTTCGATTTTGGCTCCCTTGCCCCGGTAAGGTAATGCCACTTTGGGCATATGGTGCGCCCGTACTTCATGCTGGGAGTAGGCCCCACGGTGGTAAAATTCCTCAATGGGCTTTGTTCCACCTGGAGGATTTCCACGGCCCGTCAACGGTTGGCGCTGCCGTTTGTTTTTGACCGGTTTTCCCGCAGGTTTGATCCAATCGGCGTATTTCTTGTCGGACACGGGCATATCCCCCGGCGGGGCCCACAACCACTTGGCCATGCGCCATTTGAATTTATCCATCAATTCGATTTTCATGAGCCCTCCTTTATTCGCTTTCAGGCCTGAACATCCATCTTGTCAGAAATAGCTTCCAAACCCCATTTATTCTCAACCGCGATCCAGTCCGTCAGGGCGTCATCGCTGGGGCATCCCCGGCCCAGCCAATGGAAATAAGCCGCCATTTCAAGGTCTTGCCTAGTCATTAGTTCAACCGGCTTCCTCGCCCCTGAATGCTTGGACACCTTTTTACTTTCCTTCGTCATTGTCATCTCATCCTCCTTACTTGCATTTTTCCCTGAACTTTTCAATGGGTTCGAAGGGTGATTTCAATCATTTCGGGAAGGAACAATATTGTCCCTCCACTTATTCTCCACCTCAAACCAATCTTCCAACCCTTCCCCTTCGGGCATCCCCCGCTCCAACCAGCGATAATATGCCGCTTCTCTCAACTGACCATGAGAAGGATTTGACTGTTTGGGATCCAAAAACCCGTTTTGTTTTTTAGTCTGGGTTTTTCTCATGTTTCCACCTTCCTACTTTTTGCTTTTGAAAACAGTCCATAGGGTTCCGGCTAAAGCACCCGCCGCCGCCGCAATCACCAAGGCCTTTTCGGGATTATCTTTGGTGTAGGCAACGGCCCGTGCCTTTTTTTCGTTGAACTGGGCCTTCGCTTTTCTCAACTTCTCCCGAGCGTCAAATATTTTATTTTCTACCCTAGCTTCATTCTCGGGATCTTTGAGTTCTTTTTCGATGCGGTCAAAAGCTTCCCGGCCTTGTTTCAGTCGTCTTTCAATTTCTTCCTTCACCCGACGTTGGTTCTCCTTATCCTGTAATTTTTGCTTCAGATCGCTCCACGCTGCCGAAGCCTTATCTTTGAGCGCCATAATTTCCCCCTTTTTATTTTATTTCCCTTGTCTTTTCATTTTAGCCGCCTGTAAAAAAATAACCGCAACCAACAGAATCACCAACCCGCCAAAAGAAAAAACCACTCCCCGCGGAATCCGACAATAGTCAATAAGAAGATCGAATATTCCCAAGACCATCAAAAGAATTCCTACTGAAATCCACAAGTAAACGACGAATAGATACTCCACTCGTCGAAGGAACCAATCCCAATGCCGCGCGAAAGATTCCTTGATTTCAGCAAAAAAAAGACGAATTGCTGTGAGGAAATCAAATGCTTTTCCCGCCGCTTGAAAAAAACCTGTTTGGTTCTTTTCTGAGGATTCTTTTGGATACGCCATGAGGCACCTCTTATCTATTCAACTTTATGTTAGGTCGTTCAAAGGAAACCCTTTATGACCACAGTCATAGGGTTTTGTTTCTTCTTCCTTCACAGTACAAAAAAACTCATGCCAGCCTTCAAAGGAATGAAAATGGAAGGGTTGTCCATGGCTGGGCTGTTCATGGGGTTACCTGACGTAAAATTCAAATCCATCCTGGCTTGGAGATAAACGGCGGCGTCACTGAAAACGACAAACAAGACCCCCGCGCCAGGGGACAGAAAAAAATCGGTTTCTTGATGGGACAAATTCAAAGCCTGACTCATATTTAGAAGGGATTGGGTGTAACTATTGAAAACCGCCCCCATTCCCAAAATCACATATGGACGTACTTTTCCGGAACCGAAGTTGTAGCGGGCCACTTCCATTAACGGCACATACACCCATGCTCCATCACCCCCTTTTTGGTCGCATTGGAAATAACCCAAGTCAGTGGATAAACTGAAATTGCGATCGAAACGGTAACCCACCAGAATATCGCCGCCTATGCCGACATTGAAAACCGAGGCGACATTTGTACTTGCGGGTATGGCAAAACCGGCATCGGCCTGCTCAATCCACTTTTGGTCGGGGGCCAAGTCCTGGGCCAGGGCCGGGAAGACTGGTAAAAGCGCGACCAGCAAAAAAACACCGATTCCCCATCTTGAATTTTTGGGCTCGCGGGTTCCATTGGGAGTATGGGCGGGTTTAGGCGAAGATTGGGTCCGCTTTTTTCGAACATCGTGGATGTTTTCCTTCGCAACCAGCGAGGAATATAAGAATTTTCCAAACAACCAAAGCAAGCATCGCCGATCCATTCGGTTAACTGCTTGGCCCATTTGTTTCCGACATTGGTTTTCATGGCATCCTCCTTCTAGTTTCTAAAAATCATTTTTCTTTTTTATTTTCAACCTCCTTTAATAAACTTTTGGGAATGGGCCGGCAACCACAATATTCGGCGTGTTTTTCATGCCATCTTCGTTGGGCATTTGCATTTTTCGGAATTTTGTTTCGCAAGTGCCATTGTTTATTCATTTTGACTCCTTACCCTGGTTCTTCTGTTGCTTCGCCTCCTGTTCCTCCACGCTTTTCAAAGCCGCCGCTACCGAATCAGGATTAAGCGAAATGGAATCGATGCCGCACTCGCACCAGAAAAGCCGCGAAATCCGGATGGTCGCTGGGAGCCTGGCCGCAAATGCCGATCTTGGTGCCAGTGGCCCGGCAGCGGCGGATGACTTCCGCGATGGAATGCTTGACCGCCTCATCCTGCTCGTCGAAAAGCTTGCTCAGACACCCCCGAGTCCCGGTCCACTCCCAGGGTCAATTGGGTCAAGTCGTTGGAACCGATGGAAAAACCGTCGAAGCGCTTGGCGAATTCCTCGGCCAGGATGACATTGGCGGGAATCTCGCACATCACGTAAACCTTCAAACCCTTCTCTCCCCGCTTCAAGCCCTGGCTTTCCATTACCGCCAAAACCTTGTCCGCTTCCCCCGTGGTCCGGCAGAAGGGCACCATGACGATAATGTTGTCCAGCCCAATCACCTCCCGCGCCCGCTTTAAGGCCTTGCATTCCAGCTCAAAACCCGGCTGGTAACCCGGGCTGTAGTAACGGGACGCTCCCCGCCAGCCGATCATGGGGTTTTCTTCCTTCGGCTCAAAGGGAGCCCCCCCGATGAGGTTGGCGTATTCATTGGTCTTGAAGTCGCTCAAGCGCACGATGACCGGATAGGGATATTGGGTGGCCGCGATTTGGCAGAGCCCCCGGGAAAGCTTATCCACGAAATATTCGGTCTTGTCCTTGTAGCCCTGGGTGATTTCGGCGATTTGCCGCTTGGCCTTCTTGTCCTTGAGTTTTTGGAAATTCACCAGGGCCATGGGATGGACCTTGATGGTGTCGCTCACCAGGAATTCCATCCGGGCCAGGCCGATGCCCTTGACCGGGAGGTGCCACCATTGGAAGGCCGCGTCGGGGCTGGCGATGTTCATCAATATCTGGGTCTTGGTGTCGGCCATTTGGTCCAGCCGGATTTCCTTTTCCTCGAAGGGCAGTTCCCCCTGGTACACCTCGCCCTGCAGCCCTTCGGCGCAGGAAAGGGTAACCGGTTGGCCGCTTTTGAGGATATGGGTCGCCCGGGCCGTTCCCACGACCGCCGGGATGCCCAGTTCCCGGCTCACGATGGCGGCGTGGCAGGTGCGGCCCCCATGGTCCGTGATGATGCCTTTCGCCTTTTTCATGATGGGCACCCAGTCCGGGTCGGTCATCTCGGCCACGAGGATGGAGCCTTCCTTGAATTTTCCGATTTCCTTGGCGCTCTTGACCCGGCAAACGGGCCCGGCGGCGATGCCGTCCCCCACCGCCATGCCGGTCAGAAGAACCTGGCCCTTTTCCTTCAAACTGTACTTCTTCAACACCCCGACCTTTTTGCGGGATTGCACCGTCTCAGGCCGGGCCTGCACCATGTAAAGTTCCCCGGTCTTTCCGTCCTTGGCCCATTCCATGTCCATGGGTTTGCCATAATGGTTTTCCACCAGGACGGCCCATTTGGCCAGTTGGAGGATTTCCGTGTTGGTCAAAACGATAGCTCGTTTGTTCTTTGGGGCTTGTTTTTTTAAGCCGGGTGCCTTCACCCCCTGGGCGATAAACCATCTTGACCTTCTTGCCCCCGCGTTTTTTTTCCAGGATGGGAATCAGGTCTGGGTTTTCCAAAAGGGGTTTGAAGACCATGTATTCGTCCGGGTCCACCTCGCCTTGCACCACCGTCTCCCCCAATCCGAAGGCCGCGTTGATGAGGACCACCTTGGGAAACCCGCTGTCGGTATCGATGGAAAACATGACGCCGGAACTTCCGATGTCGGAGCGCACCATGCGTTGGACGCCGATGGACAAGGCCACCTTGGTGTGGGAATAGCCCTTCTCGATTCGGTAACTGATGGCCCGGTCGGTGAAGAGCGAGGCGTAGCATTTGCGGCAGGCGTCCAGAAGCGCCTTTTCGCCCCTTACATTAAGGAAGGTTTCCTGCTGTCCGGCGAAGCTGGCATCCGGCAAGTCCTCGGCGGTGGCGGAAGACCGCACGGCCACCGCCAGGTTCCCGTCCCCCGCCTTCTCGCAAAGTTCACGATAGGCTCGACGGATCTCCAAGGTGAGTTCCATGGGGAAATTGGGCGTGAAGCAGGAGCCCCCGCGCGGCCTTTCCCACGGTCTTTAATTTTTTTGGGCTCTTCTCCGCTTCTTCGGCCAGGTGATCCAGCGCGCCAGCCAGGTGGTTTTGTTCCAGGATGTCCCAATAGGCCTTGGAGGTGATGGCGAACCCTTCGGGCACCTTGACCCCGGCCTGGGCTAAGTTTTGGGTCATTTCCCCAAGGGAGGCGTTCTTGCCCCCCACCAGGGGAATGTCCTGTATGCCCACTTTCTCGAATTTTTTCACCCAAGATATTTCGCTTCTCATTTAAATCTCCTTAACTATCTAGCCAAATAACCCCATCAATTGGCGGAAAGGCGGTGGTTTGTCTGAAACCTTAACCCGCTCCGGTGATTAATTAGATTTTTCCTTCGAATGATTTCATGGGACTCTCTTTAAAATCACCTCAATTTCATCCTAAGTAATCGGGGTGCCCAAAGGTATGACTCCGGTCATATGGAACCAAGCTTTTTAACCGTAAGTTAAAGATGTAGGAAAAGAGCAAAAACAGAGGAGGATAAAAATGGCCACTATCGTCAAGGAAGAGAAAAAAACAACAATCATGAAGGCCTTGGTTTATCACGGTCCCGGCCAATAAGGTCCTGGGAGGATAAACCCAAGCCTGTCGTGAAGGAAACAACAGACGCCATCGTCCGCATCACCACTTCCACCATTTGCGGAACCGACCTTCATATCATGAAAGGGGATGTGCCCACCGTGACCGACGGACGCATCCTGGGCCACGAGGCGGTCGGCGATAGTGGAGGACATGCGGACCGGGGTTTCTCAATTTCAAAAAGGGGGACAATGTTCTCATCTCCTGCATCACCTCCTGCGGGAAATGCGATTATTGCAAGAAGGGGATGTATTCCCATTGCCGGAACGGCGGGTGGATTTTAGGAAACATGATCGACGGGACCCAGGCCCAATATGTCCGCATCCCCCACGCGGACAACAGCCTTTACCACGCGCCCCTGGGCATGGACGAGGAAGCCTTGGTCATGCTTTCGGATATTTTTCCCACTGGTTTCGAGTGCGGGGTGATCAATGGCCAGGTGAAGCCGGGAGACACGGTGGCCATCGTGGGCTCCGGCCCCATCGGACTGGCGGCGCTTTTGACCGCCCAGTTTTATTCCCCCGCCCAAATCATCCTGATCGACCAGGACGAAAACCGGCTCCAGGTGGCCCGGACTTTCGGCGCGACCCACACCATCAATTTCAAGGATGAAAATGTGGAGGAGCGGGTGAAATTGTTGACCAACGGCGAGGGGGTGGATGTGGCGATCGAGGCCGTTGGCGTTCCCTCGTCTTTCGAAACCTGCCAAAGCATCATCGCGCCGGGCGGAAGGATCGCCAACATCGGGGTCCATGGCAAGCCCGCAGAGCTGCACCTGGAAAAACTCTGGGACCGCAACATGGCCATCACCACCCGGCTAGTGGATACGGTGACCACGCCCATGCTGTTAAAGGTATTGCAATCGGGAAAACTGGACGCCAAGAAGATGGGAACCCATAAGTTCGCCCTCTCGGACATCATGAAAGCCTACGACACTTTCGGCAACGCCGCCAAGGAAAACGCTTTGAAGGTGATTTTGAAGGCTTGAAAATCGACGAGGATCTCCGGGCATCGTCGACTGCCCGGAGATCTTTTCCTCGGGCTAGGTTTTGGATATTCTTATCCGAAACTTAACACAGGGGGTTTACCATGCCTAAAACCTATCCAAGTTTGAAAGATTTGCTCTCCTCTAAGAATTTCCCCTCGGATGACTCTAAGGAACCCGAATTGGAACTTGAAAAACTCCAATTAAAAATGTTGCGTGTGCAACAGGGGGTATGGCATGGAAAACGGCGGGCCATTGTCTTGTTCGAGGGATTCGACGCATCCGGCAAGGGCGGAACCATCCGGCGGTTGACTTCCATGTTGGATCCCCGAAGCGTACGGGTCCATTCCTTCGGCCCTCCCTCGCCTGAAGAACAGGGGCGTCATTACCTTTACCGCTTTTGGACGGTTCTGCCGAAACCGGGAGATATCTGTGTTTTCGACCGAAGCTGGTACGGAAGAGTTTTGGTGGAAAGGGTGGAAAAGCTTACTCCCAAGGATCGATGGTCGCAGGCTTTTGAGGAAATCAATCGTTTTGAAAAAATGCTGGTGGAGGACGGGATCGACCTAATCAAGTTCTTCCTAGCCATCAGTCCCGAGGAACAACTGCGCCGTTTTGAGCAAAGACTAAAGGACCCATACAAACAATGGAAAATCACTCCTGAGGATATCGAGGGCCGGAGGCAATGGGATCAATATGTGGAAGCCGCCGAGGAAATGTTTGAAAAGACCAACTCTTCACACTCACCCTGGAATCTGGTAGCGGCGGAACACAAACATTTCGCCCGTAAACGAGTTCTTGAGATTGCGGTTTCTCTTTTGAAACACCATGCGGATTTGATGGAAATAGAACCTGTAAACCGAGAAGTCAAGGAACTAGAAAAATCTCTTAAGATTTTGGAATCGGACAAAAGAAATAAATAATTTCGGGCCATTAACTAACCCGAAATGGTTAACAAAGTGGATTCAAACTTGTGCCACAATAAGTTCCTAGGCCCCCTTTTACAGGAGGGTATCGGCCGTTTCGGGGAAAACTAAATACTTTTCTTAGCGTTTAAAGACCACATGGGTTGCCTGTTGGGTGGAAACGCGCTCAACGCATTTATAACCCAACTCATGTAAATCGAGCCCCGAAAAAAGGTTTTCGCCGTTTCCCAAAATAACCGCCCTCAAGGCCAGATGCATCTCATCGACCAAGCCGGCCTTCAAGAACTGTCGGATGGTCGAAACACCCCCGCCGATCCGGATATCCTTATCCCCCGCTACCTTTTGGGCCTGTTTAAGGGCCGATTGTATGCCGTCTGTAACGAATATAAATTTGGTCCCGCCTTCCATTTCAATCGGTGGACGGGAGTGGTGCGTCAGGACGAAAGTTGGAACATGATAAGGAGGATTGACTCCCCACCAGCCTTTCCAGGATTCATCCACCCAAGGCCCGCGAATGGGCCCGAACATATTACGGCCCATGATCCACGCCCCGATGTTCTGAAATGACCTCTCGGCAAACTGATTGTCCAAATCGGTCGTTCCACCACCGCTCCCATGCATATCCTTGAATACTTTAGTTGGGAAGAACCAGCTCATCAGCTCCGGGCCACGAACCCCCAGAGGATTCTCCAGGCTTTGGTCCGGACCGGCGGCAAAACCATCGACAGAAACCCCGATGGAGGCCACTTTGACTTTAGACATAGGACATTCCTTGAAACGGGTTTTTCTAGGCCAAGATTCAAAATCGTAAAATTGTTGAAAAACATGGTGGGCGAAACAGGATTTGAACCTGTGACCCCCTGCGTGTAAAGCAGGTGCTCTAACCAGCTGAGCTATTCGCCCAAAATTCCGCCACAAAAAAGAAACCCTAGCTCGTAAAAAACGGCTAGGGTTAGAAGAGTTTAATGTTTATTGCGTTATTTTGAGATTTTCTCGACATTCAAGAAAAATTTAATTGCGCTCTTCTTTTCACCTTCAATCGTCAAGTGGACAAATTCAGGCTTAAAGTTCGCATCCATTCCGTCACCTTTTAAGAAGCCACGGGCGATCGCGATCGCTTTCACGGTATTGTTAATACTTTCTGGCCCCATCGCCACAATTTCTACGCTTTTTCCGTCTCTCACGTTGTTGGCAATGGCTCCAGCCACGGTGGAGGGATTACTTTTTGCGGCGACTTTGAGCGTCATTATCCCGACCAAGCGCGGCTCCTTCTCTCCCCGCTCTCAACCACATCACCCGAATTTTTATATCACGGGCGCCAGGGGCTGTCAATCAAGCCCCTCCTCACTCATCCCAGAATGACTTCGACTTCATTCAATTTCTGTGAGCGTTGAGCAGGAATTGTATTCCCAGAAATTTTCTTTCCGTTGATTAAGATTGATGATACACCTTTACTGACATGATGTGGATTTTTAACGACAATATGGTAAGTGGAACCCCGGAATTTCCTTGTCACCTCATACTTGCCCCAATCCTTGGGGATACAAGGATCAACCATCAACCCGGAGTAGGTTGGGCGAATACCCAGAATATACTGGGTTGCGGCGACGAAATTCCAACTAGCTGCACCAGTTAACCAAGAATTACGGGCAAAACCGAAATCCCGGTGTTCTCGCGAGGCGATTGCCTGGGCGTAAATATAGGGCTCCGCCCTATGAATCTCTTGGATTTGATCCTTCGTCGTAGGAAGCAGTTGTTTGTAATATTTCATGGCAATATCAGCCCGCCCTAAGATCGTTTCGGCGATGACCGCCCATGGATTAGCATGGGAGAAAATCCCCCCATTTTCCTTGAGCCCAGGAGGAAAGGTGCTTACCCCGCCAAGCCGTGAGCTAAAATGTTTAAAACCGGGATACATCAAAGCGACGCCATACTTGGAATCCAAATGTTCCTTAACGGCATCCATGCAGGCAGGACCTCGTTTAGAATCGGCCACCCCTGATATGACCGCCCAAGTTTGGGTGTTTAAATATATTTTCCCATCGGTTTGTTTTTTAGACCCCAACATGGTTCCCCATCCATCAAAAGCCATGGCATACCAATCGCCATCCCAGCAAACTTTGTTTGTCCGGGCAGCCATGTCATCAGCAATATGTCGGTATTTTTTTGCATCGGCGGTTTTTCCAAGGGTTTCAGCCAATTCCGCGAAATCCCGGGCGCATTTAACAAGAAATTCGGCTACCCAAACGCTTTCACCGGGCTTAGGCCCGTTGATATGTAAAGTGTCATTCCAATCCGCAAAACCCATGCAGGGAATCTTATGGGCGCCGACATTCTTATATGTATAGTCCAAGGGCGCTCTTAAATGTTCATACATAGTGGCCGAACCTCCGTCGGCCCACTTCACTTTCTCATTCAGAAATTTAAAGTCACCCGTTTCCTTTACATAGGCGGTTGTCGAAAGAATGATCCAAAGAGGATCGTCCGAATATCCTTTCCCATCGCCTTCCCCAGTTAACCGGAAAAATTGATGGTAAGCCGTCCCATCTTTAAACATGTTTTTGGCCAAATCTGTTATGAGTTTTTTGACCTTCCCGGGGACGCTATGGATGACGCTGAGAACATCCTGGTTACTATCCCGGAATCCCATTCCCCGGCCAATACCGCCCTCATAAATCGAGGGGCCGCGGGACATACTGAACGTGGTATGGACTTGGTACGCATTCCATTGATTCAAGCAAAGATTCACGTCTTTATCCGGTGTTTTGACTTGAAGTGAATCTAGTTTACCTTCCCAATGGGACTTAAGGTCTTTCATTACCTTATCGACGGTTCCCGCTTTGCTATAGGCGGCGATAAGCTTGGATCCTGCAGCGACTGAAGAAGCAACGCCCAAAATATAGGTTACGGATTTTGTTTCACCTGGCTTCAAAATTATCGGGATAGTTGTTGCCGCAATTGGATTTCCCCCGTCAGCGGTCGAACCTGAACATTTTCCATCCAGGACAGATTTAGGATTGGCTTCTGAGTGATATAAGCCCATAAAGGCTTCACGATCGCAATCAAAAGAAGTGAACTTTTTGTCCGCTGAAAAAAAGGCATAATGGCCGGCATTTTCAAGCATCGTTGTGTGATGAATCACACCGCCTTTCTCATAGGCCTTGGCGATGTTATATGTGTATTGAAAATTAATCATATCGTTTTGGGCGAAGAAGAGGCATAACTCCGCATAGGAGATTAAGGTAAGCGTTTTTGTGGAGGAAGTACGGTTTGTTAATGTGATGTTCCATAATTCCAAATTGTCATTGACTGGAACAACATAAAGGGTGTCCGAAGTAATTCCCTGGTAGGTGGAGGTGACACGAGTATAACCAAAACCATGCCGGGTCTCGGTTTGATACTCAGAAAGATCCTTTAGTACCGGCTGCCATGTGGCGGACCAAAAATCCTTCGTTTTTTCGTCGCGGATATAAATGTAACGTCCAGGCCTGTCCATCGGAATGTTATTAAGACGGTATCGCAGAATGCGTTTATCCCGGGCTGAAAGGTGAAAACTATATCCACCCCCATTGTTTGATATCAAGGCGCAATATTCATCATTATGGAGATAATTCATCCAGGGCACTGGCGTGTCTGGCCGTTCGATAACATATTCTTTGTTCTCAACGTCAAAATAACCGTAACGCATAATTCCCCTTTGTCCCATGGAAATTCGGCTTGAGTTCATCCACTTATACCGACAAATAACGCCACCAAAAAAACTTAGATTCAGCAAGAACTAAAAATGGTGGGTGATGCAGGGCTCGAACCTGCGACCCGCTGATTAAGAGTCAGCTGCTCTACCAACTGAGCTAATCACCCGTTACGTTGCCAAACAATTTGCCTATTAAAAACAAAAAATGGTACGCCTGAGAGGGCTCGAACCTCTGACCTACAGATCCGGAATCTGTCGCTCTATCCAACTGAGCTACAGGCGCATTTGCCTTTCACCCGACCAAAAACCAGGCCTGCCTCTCGGTCCATCAGACAGCATATGGATAAAGGAGTTCTCACTTGCCAGCATACTTTTTTCACCATGACAAATGGGGTGAGAGACGGGAATCGAACCCGCAACCCCCAGATCCACAATCTGGTGCTCTAACCAATTGAGCTACTCCCACCATACGCTTCCGCACCGCCGGATCATCTCAGGGGCAACTTTAGCGCCCATCAATAAGGAAAAATATTTCGGGCGAAAAGCCCTAAAAGTGTAAAAGTCTGATTGAAAAATGTAAAGGTTTTATTTGGCTTTTTCGCCAAGGTTGAAAGGGCTTTAAAGACTTTTGCCAAGGACAATCTTATGAAAAAAACGATAGATGGTGCGCCTGACCGGAGTCGAACCGGTGACCCACTGCTTAGAAGGCAGTTGCTCTATCCAACTGAGCTACAGGCGCCTTTAAATCCAATGAGGCCCCATAAATCGCCTCTGGAAAACAATTCTCGTCAACCTTGTTTCATCTTATTAATTTCGAAGAAACTGATCCGTCTATTAGATGTCATCAGTCGGGGCGGTGAGATTCGAACTCACGGCCCCTTGGTCCCAAACCAAGTGCGCTACCGCTGCGCTACGCCCCGGCTCATGACATCTTTAGTATTTCATTCAACAATAAACCCGATTTGAAATCTACACTTTAACTTGTCGGCTAGAATTGAATATTTTTCTCATTGCAACACAGGCTTCTGCAAACTCGCGTAAGTATTTTAAACCCTTTTCGTTAACAGCTCCTTTGCTTTTTGGACGGCCTTCCCTCGGTGACTTATTTTGTTTTTTTCTTCCAATTTCATTTCTGCAAATACCTTCTTATTTCCCACGGGTAAAAAAATCGGATCGTAACCAAAACCGTCTTTCCCCATCGGTTTCAACGTAATCGAACCCTCGACTTCTCCAACAACCTGGTCCATTTCATCAGTAGGATAAAAAATAGTGATAACAGTTCGAAAAACGGCCCTTCTCCCTTTTTCCGGTACATCTTTTAAAGAAAACAAAAGCTTGTTGACATTATCCAAATAGGTACAATTTTCGCCCGCAAAACGGGCCGCGTAAATTCCAGGAGCGCCTTGGAGGGCATCGACAAATAATCCCGTATCATCCGCCAGCGATGGCAATTGGGTAAATTTCGAAATTTCCAGGGCCTTCTTTAGAGAATTCTCTTCAAGTGTTCGTCCATTTTCTATTACTTCCGGAACCCCTAAAAAATCATAAGCCGGAATAATATCCCAGCCAATTCCAGACAGGGCTACTTTCATTTCAGCAAACTTATCCCGATTATGCGTGGCGATGACTAATTTTTTCATTTTTTAAGGCTTTAACCTGTGCCCTCATGACTTGTTTGATTCCATTTTCCGCCAACTTCAAAAGAGCGTCCAACTGCTTTCGCGAAAAGGCATTTTTTTCCGCCGTACCTTGTAATTCAACAAATTTACCAGAAGCCGTCATAACTACGTTAAAATCAACATCCGCGTTTGAATCCTGTTCATAACACAAGTCGAGAACGGGTTTCCCATCTACGATTCCAACGCTAATGGCCGCAACGGGTTCCCGAAGGGGCGTTTGAGCGATCAGCTTCTTCCTTTCCAACCCCGCCAAAGCATCTACCAAGGCCACATAGGCTCCATTAATCGAAGCCGTTCGGGTACCTCCGTCGGCTTGAATCACATCACAATCCAACAGGATCTGTCTTTCTCCTAAATTTTGAAGATCAACAATGGATCGCAAGGACCTGCCAATCAGTCTTTGGATTTCATGTGTTCGCCCGTTAATTTTTCCTTTTACGGCGTCTCGAGGAATCCTTTCAATCGTGGATCTGGGAAGCATTGAGTATTCGGCTGTTACCCATCCTTTGCCTTTCCCTCTTAAAAACGGCGGAACTTCTTCGGAAACGGAAGCCGTGCAAAGGACTTTTGTATTTCCCATCGATACCAAAACCGAACCTTCGGCGTATTTCGTAAAATTCCGGATAAATTGAATTGGTCTTATCATTACGGACATAACTTCTCCTCACTTCTCCAACAATAAAGAAAAAACCCCATCTTGCTTTCACTGACAAGACGGGGTCGGGGCATAACCGAATAGATTAAAAGTGGACTGAATTTTATCTTTGGTTTTTCACCTTGTCAACTTCGACCTAAGTTGCGGCCACATAACCACTTAAGCGTTTTAAAATCAACCCATCCTTGCCTTCACTGGCGGCTTTTTGAGTTTTTTCGCTTATCCATTGATACATACGGGCACGAACCTTATTTTTGAGTCCAGTACCCAAACCCTTTTCTATCGCCTGAAGTCGAAGCTTTAATAATCCGGACAAGGCGGCATCGACAACTTCTTCAGCTTTATTCGGATCTATGGTTTTTTTGTTCTCAATAATTCTTTGCCCTTCCATCGAGCCATCTTCCAACAAATTGCCTTTAAAATCCCAATTGACGTTTCTTAATATTTCCGGAAACTTTTCTCGGGCCAATTCAACCGTTCTTCCAAGCATCGTCAAAGTTTTCTTTTCTCCAACCAAGTTCTTCAACTCGTATAGGATAATGGTTCGAAATTCATCATAAAGCATCAAGAATTCATGCTCCGCTTGGACTTTTCTTAAATCATCATTGTTTTGTACTGATTTTAGAGCCGGATCCTCTACGGTGGGTTGCGATGTTTCGACCAATTGATTTTGCAAAACTCCTGAACTTGCTGCCGCGCCCATAAAAGGAGCAGCAATGGGAGCGTCAAAATCAACTGGCGAATCGGATAAGACGCGTTTTGTTTCAGGTGGCGCATCAGTATTGTTTGTGATCTCTTGGATCGTAAGGGGTTCAAGAGTATCAATAGGGGGACCTTCAGGAGGAGTCGCTTCTTTCAGTTTTCGTTCTAATTCTAAAGTGTGAGCTTCCAGTTTTTGGTTGCGCTGATCCATCCATTCATGAAATTGATTTTCTATTTCCGAAGGAATTCCCGATTGTGCTGGAGAAACAGTGAAAGGCTCGTCGGTTGTAATGTCTTCCAAGATTTCAGAAGGGCTCGGTAAATCCCCTCCAAAGAGTTCAGAGATATTAATCTTTAACTCATCATCCGGCTTCCGCATCCATTCGCCTTCCGATTACTATTTATCCATCATATAAAGTGCCGTCGAATCTTGTCAACGGCTCTTGATTAACCACATATTCAGTTTCATGAAGTTTTTAATCCACCTCACCATTTTTAAAACTTTCTTTGTATTTCAAGCGAAAGGATATCCTTGATATAAAATTCGCCAGGTTGGGTCGATTCATCCCGAAGGCGACTCAAACTGAGGTTGGCCACCCACTGGGAAGTCCATTCCCAACTTCCTTTGATGGAAAGAAGATCCTGACTGTCCTCATCCACATAACCTATTTGCAGGTAGGGATTGATAAGTGGCGCCACATCGTAAATTTTGGAATATAACCTGAAAAACAATTGAAGGTATAAAGACGAAGCAGGCCGGATGACGGCAGCCCAAGAAACACTCTCAACCGTATTGGAAAATCCGTAGCTGTTCGAATTGGTTCTTTGATGTTCAAAATTAATGTCCTGAAATATAGAGTCAAAATAAAGATGTGCGGTTAAAATACCGGACCAGGTTTGATCGGTTTGAATTCCAGTCAAATTAACAAGATTTCCGTCTTCCATTCCAACCGGGTTTCGGTCGAATTGGCGGTTATTGTAATTTCCTTCCAATTTCAAAGAAAATTTGTCGTTTATTTCCTGTTGCACGCTCAAAAGTATTTCCTGATCCACGAAATTCCTGGATTGGTAAGTGTAACTCGTATCGTAATAATTTCGTGAATAGTATTTATAGCCGGTTTCATATTCCCTTGATCCGGAGGGAGCCCATTGAACTTCAAAAAAATTGTTGTCATCAAAATAATTAAAATCGGAATAATCGCTGGTTCGTAAATAAAACTCTTTCTTGTAAGAAAAACTCCATTCCGTTGGAGCAATCGCGATCGAAAGATTAAAATCATTTATTAAATTGTTAAGAACCGTGTAAAGTTCATACTGATCAGCTCCCAAATGATATTCCAGGTCGCCTTTAAAAACATCATAACTTGGGCTCGCTTCCCCGCCGAGATTTAATGAATAGACTTCGTCTGGCAAGCGGTCTTCCAACGAAACTTCCCGGAAAACATTGTCATCATAACGCAAACCCACTTCCACCGGCTCCGGGACCGCCTCTAATTGGAACGGATCCGGATGAGTGGTTTCCTGTGCCACGCTCCAAAAAGGAATTAGGAATAAAATAAAAATAAGATAAAAACGAATATTGTTCATTTGGATTTCCTCTCTCCAAAATTCTCTAATTGATTTTGAATTTTCGCCATAAGTTGATTTAGTTGGGCCAATGATTCCTGGCCTTGTTGAATCAATCCTTGGACTTTATTTAAATGTGTTTCTAATTTGATGTGCTCTTTCCCGCCCATGGCGTTTCCCAAATCATTCTTTTTTAGGTTTCCACTGGGGAAATCGGAGTCTTCGTTCATCCGTCGGATACCATCCAAAAACTCCTGCATTTTGCCTTGTAGTTTTAATTCGTTCTTGATTTCTTCTTCCTCTATCGACCATTTTTCGAGTTGTTCATCCATGCTTTTTTTTCGGTCTTGAATTAAATCCAGGGTTAGTTGAAGACTTTCCCGATCATTTGTTTTGAGTGAATTCAACGATTCCACGGGGAGCGGTTCCGCATTTCTGGTCTTTTTTTGATACTTTTTCAACAAGGATTGAAGGTGATTTCGCTTTTGGATCAAAATGGCTAATGAATCCAACTTAAACTGAAGCTCGGACGGCCCAAGAGAAACACCATTCGTTTGTAATTCACTCTCAATTCGATCATTGTAAAGCGCGACAAGGGATAGTGCTTTTTGCTCAAATTCTTTCTGCATATCATCCTGTTGGTGTTGAAGATCAGAACTTTTTTCCAAATCTTCTTTTAAATCATTCAAAAGGCCCTTGAGCCTGATTTCATCGAAAACATTCGAACCTTTTTCGTTCTTTTGTCGAAGTTCCGTAATCGTGTCCTCAAGATGTTGAATTTTCTCCTGCAATAAATTGAAATCAGATTTGTATTTTTCAAGAGTGGTTGAAAGATCCATGACCGATTTTTCAAATTCCGTAACAACCGTTTTCCATTGAGTTTCAGACAGAACAGCCCCGGTGCTTGACTCCGGAATTGTGGATTGCTGAGGATACCCAGGACTTGTTGTCGCAAGATACGAAATTAAAATGAATATTAAAAATGATTTTTTCATGCCTCTGGGTTGTTACCGTCGTTTCCATCTGTCAGCAAACCGTATTTTTTAAGTTTATATATCAAGGCGGTCCGGTTGATGTCTAAAAGTTTGGCCGCCTTCGTCTGAACATGATTGGCTTTTTCCATCGCCTTCAAAATAAGTTCCTTCTCATAATTCTCAACCTTTTCAGTGAGACTTGCGTCTTCCTTTAAATAATGGAGGTATTCATCCTTTTGAAAAGTTTGGATATCCAAAGGCAAATTCGATGGATAGATGGTGTCCGAGTCGGCCAGAACAACAGCTCGTTGAATGGCATTTTCCAATTCCCTGACATTTCCTGGCCAGTTATATCGAGTCATCAATTCAAGCGCCTTCTTCTCGATTTTGCCAATTTTTTTATTCGCTTCCATGCTATATCGGTTTAGAAAATGAAAGCTCATCCGTTCAACATCTTCTTTTCGCTCCCGAAGGGGAGGAACGTTGATGGGAACAACATTCAAACGGAAAAAAAGATCTTCCCGAAATTGCCCCTTCTTGATAGCTTCCTCCAGGTTTTTGTTAGTGGCGGCTATTACTCGTACATCCGCTTTGATGCATTCGGTTCCCCCCACCCGCTCAAACTCTTTTTCTTGCAATACGCGTAAAAGTTTCACTTGGGTGGAAAGGCTAATATCGCCAATTTCGTCTAAGAAAATGGATCCCCCATTGGCCAATTCAAATCTACCAATTCTTTTCCCCGCGGCCCCTGTAAACGACCCCTTTTCATGCCCGAATAATTCACTTTCCAAAACACCTTCCGCCAAAACCGCGCAATTTACTTTAATAAAGGGCTTCTCTTTTCGTCGGCTATTAAAATGAATCGCATGGGCTACCAGTTCTTTTCCTGTCCCTGACTCTCCACGAACAAGAACGGCAGTATCAGTCGGAGATACTTTTTCAATTAGTTCGTAAACCGGTTGCATGGAAGGACTGTTTCCAACAATTCGTTTATAGTTATATTGGTCGTTCAGTTTTTCGCGTAAGTATTTGTTCTCATAAAGCAGTTTCTGGCGTTCAATGGCCTTTTCGACCGTCAATTTTACTTGTTCGGTAGAAAAGGGCTTGGTGACGTAGTCATAAGCTCCTAATTTCATGGCTTCAACCGCCGTTTCTATGGTGCCGTAGGCCGTCATAATGATGACAACAATTTCCGTATCAAGTTCTCGAATCATTTTAAGAAGACTCATCCCATCTAGTTTCGGCATCTTGATGTCGGTAATAACAAGGTCCACATGTTTAGTTTTGATAGTTTCCATTGCTTTTTCCCCATCTTCAGCTTCCAAAACATTTCTTTGTTCGCTTTCAAGTGTTTGCCGCAAGACTTTTCGCATGCTGGATTTATCATCCACCAATAATATCGTGCTCATGAAACAGCCTCCTCCTCTTTCTTTCGAATAGGTAATATGATTAAAAACATGGCGCCACCTTCCGGGCGGTTTGCGGCCGACACACTCCCCCCCATTGACTCAACAATTTTCCGCGTAATCGACAAACCCAAACCAAACCCCTCCGTTTTTGTTGTGAAAAACGGGTTAAATAATTTTTTAAAATTTTCAGAATCAATTCCAGTGCCTTGATCTAATACCCAAACGCCTCCCCAATTCCCTTCGGTTTCGGCTGGCACCAAATCCGAAAATCCGTTTTCATTTAAAAAATCACATAATTCCACGCGAGTAAAATTTTCCATCTCGATTTCAACTACCTTACCTTGGGACGAAGCCTGTATGGCGTTCAAAGCTAAATTTAAGACGGCCCTTCGAAACTGCTCAACATCGAGCTGTAAAAATAATTCTTTGTTTTTGTTAAAAATTATTTTTATTTTTTTCACTTCCGCTTCTTTTTCAATAAGAGGAAGGACGCCTTGAATCGCCTCTGATAAATTAGTTTCCTGAGATTCCAGAGAAGTCGGTTTAGCAAAAACCAAGAAATTGGTCACGATCTTATTCAAAATTTCGATTTCCGAAGCAATATCGGCGACCATCTCTTTGGCCTCAGGAATCTTGACGAGTTTTTTCTGAAGAATCTCCGTAAAGCCTTTCATGGCGCCGAGTGGATTTCGTATTTCATGGGCGATTCCCGCCGCCAATTCACCGATGGTTGCCATTTTTTCCGTATTTTTGATCTGCGTTTGAAGCCGTCGCAGCTGGGTTTCATCCGTGAAAAGCACTTCAGTCCCCAATTCGTGGGAATCCGCGCCTAATAACGGCGCGCTTCGAAGGCGAATGAATTTGGGGTTTTCTTCGGAAAGATTGATTTCCTGGTTTTCGAGATGATGATTCGTTAGATGGGCGGTTTTAACTGCGTTCAAAAAATCTGGAAATTTCAAGAATACGGTCTCAAAATCTTGGCCCATCGCCGCTTCTTTTGGGATCTCAAGAATTTCGGATGCAGCCTGGTTGAATGTTGTTACAGTTCCATTCAGGTCCAAGACTAATAACCCATTCGACATGCTTTCCAAAATGTATTCGTTGTGGCTTTGAAGACGTTTTGTCATTTCATTAAAGGCGTAAGCCAAGGCGCCGAGTTCATTGGTGGAGGTGACCGGAATACGGCGGCTGAAATCACCTTCTGCGATCTTTTGGGAGGCTTTAGCCATTGCCTCAATCGGTGAAATAAAACGCCTTCCAAATGCGAAAAGAAGTCCGCCCATGAGAATTAGGCAGACAAGTCCAAACGCAAAGAGCACTTTTGCAAATTGATTGAGTCCATCAATGAATTTGGCGCTGGCTTCAACCCCTAATACGGCGATAATTTTTTTATTTTGTAAACAGGGCGTATATCCGATTTTATAAATTCCCCCGTCACTTTCCGGAAACAAAATAGACGCCGAGGGAATACCGTTTTTGGCCCGGAGAAAAGGCTCCGGATCCAAGTCACGGAGCCAATTATTCTCCTGAAAATCATATTGTCCATTGGCGTCAACAAGGACACGACCGGAAAGGTCTAAGATAAATATATTTTTAGCCTGACTTTCCCTTTCTTTCTCGGTCAAAAAATCACGAAATTTCTCATAGAGTTCTCCCTTTCCATCAAGGAAAGGGGAGCCATTCCGCACGGGTTTGCCCCGAAGATAACCTGGCAATGGCTAAGAGGCGGTCTCCCATTTCTACATCGAATGTTCTTTTAGAAACGTAATAGGCGAATCCACCGTAAACAAAAAGAATAACAATCCCCACGAACAAAGTCCGACTCACCAATTCGGCCAGAATACTTCCGTGAAAATAGGGTGAGGATGTTTTCATTGAAATTCCGCGAGTTGACTTTATCGATTAGGTCTTTGGCAAATCTTTTAAAACGATTTTCCAGTCGGTTTCGTGCTCTAGCCTCGAATCCCTTCCGCCAGCCCAATTTTGGACCGCGGTATCGAAATTATTCTTCTAGATATGGTTTTCCGATGTTTTAAAATCTGACAATGAAAGCCACGCCTGTCATTTAATTGACTGGATGATTGAATTATAACATCAATGGAAGCATTTTGTAAAATTCTTGACGATTAATTTTTTAAAGTGTTTTTGACTCAATTATCTCGAATGGAAAGCTTTGAATAATTGGTGGGCCAATTCCCTTGAAAATCCCGGAACCGTCTCCAATTCCTCAAGGGGGGCCTTTTCTATCTCTTTGATCGGAATCAAAGCGATTCAAAAGAGATCTCAAGTCGGGTTGGGCCTATACCTTTGACCTTTTGCAGCATGGAAGTTACCGCTTGTCGATCCCGGATGATCCGATGATATCCAACGGCAAAACGATGGGATTCATCCCGAATCCGCTGGAGTAAGATGCCTTGCTTTTAAATGACCAGTGAAGTCAACGGGTTTACCTTGGCCCGGAACAAAAACTTCCTCTTCTCTTTTTGCCAAGGATGCCAAGCCGTAAGTTTCCTTCCCAGTTCACTTTCCAAAACCGCTTCTACCGCGCTTAACTGTCCTTTCCCACCGTCAATCAAAAACAGGTCGGGTATGGGATTACCCTCCCTTTCCAATAGGCGCAGATAACGGCGCATCATTTCCTGGTGGGAGCGAAAATCATCTTGTCCCGCAATTTCCTTTATCTTGAACTTCCGGTATCGGCTTTTTTCCGGCACTCCATCCCTGAAAAAAATAGCCGAACCTACGGTGAAAGCCCCTTGGAGGGTTGAGATGTCGAAACAGGCAATATTTCGTGGAATGTTTTTTAAATTCAACAAGGTTTGGATTTCCTTCAATAAGGCAGTCTGGGCGAGATCCTCCTTTAAGGCCGTCAGAACGTTTTTTTCAGCCATATTCATTAAATTAAGCCGCCATTCCTCTTTGGCATTTTTGACCTGAACCCGATTGCCCTTTTGAAGGGTAAGAATATTTTCAACATCGGATTCCAGCGTCAATTCTGAAGAAATCAACATTTCCTCCGGAATAAAAACACCCTTAACGTAATACTGCGGGAAAAAGGCTGCGGCGACTTCTTCCAAACCCATTTCCATTTCGTTTTCCAAAGTCAGTTTGATATGGTCGATTACTTTTCCCTGCCGAACCTGAAGGACCGAAACCAAGACTTTCGCTAGCCCTTGGGCAAAGGCGAAAACATCCAAATCCTTTTTTACCGGTATGATGACCGTATATCCGCTTTGCATTTGCCGGATGGTCTCCAATAGATCCCGGTATTTGGCGGCTTCCTCGTATTCCTGCCGTTCCGCGGCTTTAACATTTCTTTTTGAACATGCTCCATCAGGTCGTCATGCTTTCCTTCCAGGAACCATTGGAGCTTATCCACCAATTCCCCATAGGCCTGCTTTTGGATGAGCCCGATACAAGGCGCGGGGCATTGTTTGATCTGATAACTCAAACAGGCCCTATCGGCTTTGCCGTCGATTTCAATATTACAATCCCGGATATTGAAATACCGGTAGATCATTTTCATGATTTCTCGAAGTTTCAAATTGGGATAGGGGCCGTAATATTTGGCGCCATCCGCCGAGGGCCGGCGGGAAATTAAAATCCTTGGAAAATCCTCTTGTGTCGTTAACTTTAAATAGGGATAACTTTTATCGTCCCGCAAAACCACGTTATATCGCGGACGATGGCGCTTAATGAGGTTGCTTTCAAGTAAAAGGGCCTGTTTTTCATCCTCCGTCATGACGTATTCAATTTGAGAAGCCTGTTCCAACAGAGAACTGATTTTAGGACTGGCAAGGGCATTTTGGTTGAAATAGGAAGCCGTTCTTTTTTTCAGCGAAATGGCTTTGCCAACATAAAGAACGTTATTTTGGGGTTTTTAAACAAATAAACGCCGGGCGAATCCGGGAAACCCGCAGCAGTTTTTTTCAGCACCTCGATTTTTTTACTTAAATCCTCATCAACCAATTTCCACCTCAGTATTAATTCCGAACCCTTTCAAGCTTGGTATTATTAGTGTCCCTTTTTCAGAGTAATTTACATCTTGATATTGAAAATATTTTTTGACTTTTCAGGGTCACTTAGTTTGGACTTTTGATCCGTTCCCTCAACTTTCGGATCTCGTCCCTCAATTCGGCGGCCTTTTCATACTCATATTTTTGGGCGTATTCGACCATTTCTTTTTCTAAAGCCACGATTTTGCGGGGAATAGCTTCGGGTACCAAGTAGGTCTCCCCTTCTTCAGCGGATACAGGAATGGTGTAATAGTCGGCCTCATAAACAGTCGTCAATATTTCCCGAATTTGTTTTTTTACAGTGGCGGGAGTGATCCCATGTTTTTTGTTGTACTCATTTTGCACTGTTCTCCGGCGTTTTGTTTCCACAAGGGTTTTCCGCATGGATTCGGTCTCCTTATCGGCGTAAAAAATGACTTTCCCTTCCACGTTCCGGGCGGCGCGCCCGGCGGTCTGCATCAAGGATACCTCCGAGCGCAAAAACCCTTCTTTATCCGCGTCCATGATCGCGACCAAGCTGACTTCGGGCAGGTCCAAGCCCTCCCTTAGCAAATTTACCCCCACCAAAACGTCGTAAACCCCCAGCCGGAGATCCCGGATGATCCTGATCCGGTCCAAGGTTTCGACATCCGAATGAAGATAGGCCACCTTGACGTTGATTTGCTTCAAGTAATTGGTCAAATCCTCCGACATCTTCTTCGTGAGGGTGGTGACCAATACCCGCTGTTGTTTTTTGACCTTTTCTCGGATTTCACCTATGAGGTCGTCCACCTGGGTCACGGCGGGCCTCACCTCGATTTCAGGGTCCATCAATCCAGTAGGACGGATAATTTGCTCGATCATTTCACCGTTCGAGTACTTCAGCTCTTCTTTGGAAGGTGTAGCGGAAACGTAAATGACCTGGTCTATTCTTTCTTGCAATTCCTCGAATTTCAGGGGCCGGTTGTCGAAAGCGCATTTCAGACCGAAAGCCAAAATCCACCAAGGTTCTTTTTGCGGGCATAATCCCCGTTGAACATCCCGTGAAGCTGGGGCAGGGTCACATGGGACTCGTCGATAAAAGTGATGAAATCCTTGGGGAAATAGTCCAAAAGAGTATAGGGAGGTTCCCCCGGTTTACGACCCTCAAAATGACGGCTGTAATTCTCAATGCCCTGGCAATAGCCCATTTCCTCGATCATTTCCAGGTCGAACATGGTGCGCTGTTCCAGCCGCTGGGCTTCCACCAGTTTTTCGGCTTTTTTCAGTTCCTGGAGCCGCTCCCGAAGTTCGTCCCGGATGTCACCGATGGACCGCTTGATGACGGATTCGGGCATGACATAATGTTTGGCCGGATAAATCGGAAATACCGTTCTGCGGTTGAGGGCCTTTCCGGTCACCGGATCAATCTCAGATATTTTTTCCACCTCGTCCCCGAAAAATTCGATTCGGAATGGGTTCTCTTCGTAGGCCGGGTAAACCTCAACCACGTCCCCTTTCACCCGGAACTTGCCGCGGCTGAAATCAATGTCATTGCGCGCATATTGGATTTCGACCAGTTCCTTCAGTAATTTTTCCCGCGGGGTTTCCTGTCCTTCCCGAATCACCAAGTGCATCGACTTGTAGTTTTCCGGTGACCCCAGTCCATAAATACACGAAACCGAGGCCACAATAATGACGTCCCGCCTTTCCTGCAGAAGAGCCGTGGCCTCCAACCGGAGACGATCCAATTCCATGTTGATCGAAGCGTCCTTCTCAATGAATGTGTCTGTGTGGGGAATATAAGCCTCAGGCTGATAATAGTCGTAATAACTCACGAAATAGGCCACGGCATTTTTGGGGAAAAAATCCTTGAATTCGCTGTAAAGCTGCGCCGCAAGGGTTTTGTTATGCGAAACGATAAGGGCTGGCCGTTGGAGTTTCTGGATGACCTGGGCCATCGTGAAGGTTTTTCCCGACCCCGTTACCCCTAAAAGGGTTTGGTGAGCGATCTCTTTTTCAATGTTCCGAGTGAGCTTTTCTATGGCTTGGGGCTGGTCCCCGGTGGGTTTGAAATTGGATGTAAGTTCGAAGAGCATGAATGGATTGTGGGATATCCAAACCTATTATTCAAGGTTCATATTTTAATAATTCCCAACAAAAATCATTAACTCCATTGCGCCACAATTTTTATGATCGTGGAAATCACGATCTCAACCATATCCCCAAATAAAAAAAGCGGTCCGCTTGGAAGCGAACCGCTTTTGATTTAATTTTTTGTTCGATTAATAAATGACGACGTTATCAACCAAGAAATCCGCTTGAGTCGGCATGTTGGCAGTGCTCATATTAAAATCAACACCAATTGCCGCAATTGAAGTTTCATCGGTAGTCCAATTGCCTCCGGTGGGTGTGATATTCAAAGGAATGCAGGTATCGGCTGGATAAGCGTCAAGATTGGTCGGAGACCCGCCACCGGTCCAACCCTCATAGGTTCCTCCGAATATGTCGGCGTCACTGGTGCTGCTCCCATAGGCTGTGCTCGTTACATACAAGGCACCGCCGATATATTCGCTTGTACTTACACTGTAGGCATCGGGCAACACCATCACATTGCACCGCACTCCCGTCGCCCCAAGTGTGACGAAGTTAAGTGGAAATACAGGTGGCGGTGGGGTACCGGATGTTGGACCACCTACTTGTGTTTGAATGTCATTATTGCTTGAGGTGGGCATAAAGGTAATATCCAAGGCATAGAGGCTACTATCGCCGCAACTTGTTACCCCAGCCGCGCTTAATGATGTAGCGGCCGCACTGGCACCCGTCGCAGGGTAGACAGAAGACCAGTAATCCGCCAAACCATCAGTCCAAGTCCAGCTATAACCGGGAACGGGTGTGGGCGTACCTGACATGTTCACCGTAATCGTAACTGCCGCGATGTTTACTGTTACCGCTTCCGGCCCACCCGCATTGGGTGTGCCGCCATAAAGAAGCTGGAATCCAATCTGGGAAACCCCCGTGGCGTTTGAAGCCAATGTGACCGCCTCTTGGGTATAAGTTCCGGCAAGACTATTTTGCCATGCGCCGGTGGTGCCGCCGGTGGTTCCGCTAATCACAATTTGACCGTTTGGATTTGGCGTACCCACAACTTCATAATAAAGGGAAATCACACTGCCAGTTGGTAGGTTGACAGGCGTTCCTAAATTAAGACCAATGAGTTCGGACTGTGTTTCCGAGGTGAAGGTAACGGCTACCTGTATCGCATTGGAACCATTGTAGGTATCGACGTTGTCCCAGTTCACAGTTGGCGTGAAACTTCCCCAAGCCGACCAACATTGATTGTCAGTTGGGAAAGTGTAAGTCGCTTGGAAGGTGGGTACGCAACCCGCCGGCGTAGCCGTCGGAGTGCCTGTCTGAGTTGACGTGGGCGTCACTGTTGGGGAGTTCGTAATTGTTGGTGTAGGAGTAATTGTAAAGGTGTTAGTGATCGTTGGGGTGGCCGTGCTTGTACCAGTATTAGTGGGGGTACTCGTCGGACCAATCGGAGTGGGAGAAATAGTCGGGGTCGCCGTAAGCGTCGGTGTGCGAGTTGGAGTTGTTGTTGGCGAAGATGTAGGAGTTGAAGTAACGAGAGGCGTTGGAGTATTGGCAATGAGGGCTGGACTGACGGGAACCGAGATATCTCTCGTACAACCCACAAACAAACCCATTCCCGCTAACCCGGTTAAAACGACTCCCACCAACCAAATACGCCATGAATTCATCTTCGCCCCCTAAAAAGTTTAAGTAAGTTTCAATATAAACAGCAAATTGGGTGCCAATTAAAGCGCCTTAAAATAACACTTAATTTTTCTTAAATCAACGGCAATTAGAGCTAAAACTGCCACTTTAACGAGAAATCAGTTTGGATTTTGACATGACCCAAAATCCTAAAGATAAATTCTCTTTTTTTCAAAAATTCCAATCCAGTCAATAAAGAATATACCCATTCAGAGGTTTATAATCCTTACCTCAAAAACAAAGTTTCGGCGTTAATATTCCCGATCCATTGAAAAAATAAGAATAATTTCTAAATCCCCTTCAACCGCAATATATCCCTTAATTTCTCACGGACCTCCTCATTAGCGGGTTCCTCTGTCAGTATTCTTTCGTAAATTTTCAATGCCTCCAAGTAAAGACCTTGTTTGGCATAGATCTCGGCCAAAGTTTGGCGTACAAAGGGATCCTCCAAGGAATCCTGGGATTCGTAACTCTTCAAAGGTTGGGGTGAAGATATTTGCGAAGGCCCGGCAGGAACCTTGGCCGGTACGGGTGCAGTGCTTGCCTTTCCCTCCTTTTCTTTTTCTCCCCGAAGCCTTTCCATACCCTGCATAATTTCCTGATTGATTTTGGCTTTCGCGGCTTCTTGCGCCTTCTTTTGTTCGGTATATTTTTTTCTTTCTTCGTCCTCGCGATGTTGTTTCTCTTCCCCCTGTCTCAAGGCTTCTTTCAACAGGGATTCCTTCTCGATTCTCTCCTGCATTTCCCTTTCGATTTGCTTACGAATGCTGCTTTCCAATGAGCTCTTGGTTTCTTCGAGTTCAGTTTGGAGACGCCCAAGGGACTCCACTCTCTCTTTTTCTATTTTTTCCCTTTCGAGAGACAGCCGCCGCTCCTTTTCCTCGAATTCCCTGGCGAATTGTTGACGCAATTCTTCCTCTTTGGAACGGCTTGCTTGGGCCAAAATCATGGATTGGTTTTTTTCTCTTTCAATCCGCTCGCGTTCAACCGCCAAAAATTTTTGCTTTTCTTCAAATTCATTAGCGATTCTTTGACGAAATTCCTCTTCTTTTGACTTTTGAACTTGTTCAAAAAGTTTAGATTCCAATTCCTGGCGAAGCCGAATCTGCTCAATCTCCTGTTTATGCTCCAATTCTCGCTGTCGTTCTTGAACTGCCCGCGCTTGTTCTTCCAGCTCTTTGCGCATCTGTTCCCGCAGTTCTTTTTCCAATTCAGACTTTATATCCTCGGCAGAGAGATGTTTTTCGGCCGGTTCCATCGCCCGCGCAACTAAGGCGTAAACCTGTTGGAGGCGCATCCTGACCTCGGGTGATTGGGGCCAACGCTTCAACATTTCCAAATAAACATCAATAGCCTGTTCGTAGAGACCCCTATCCGTAAAAACTTGTGCCTGCACCAAAAAACCCTGTTGTTCATCCATTTCAAGTCGGGTCTTTTCCTCAGCAGTCGGCAATGCGGGGACTGGAGCCTCCGGGGGATGTTCCGCGGCCAAAACATTTTGATCCAATGGATACTTCCCTACGGTTTCATTATTCGAGTCTAATTCGAGAATCGTTTGCCTGACTTCGCGGGCTTCATCCAGTAGATTTTCATTGAAATAAACATCCAAAATTTTTAAATAAGCTTGGACGGCTTCGGGGATCTGGTTCAAGCGTAAATAGGCAAGTGCCAGGTATTTCAGGGCTCCCACATGGCCATCCTGCTGATTCAAAAACTTTTCAAATGCGGCTCGGCTTTCCGGGTATTTTTGCTGGTTAAAATAAATGACACCTAAATGGTAATAAGTGTTCGGATCACCTAATTCGATCGCCTTTTGCGCCGCAGTTTCGGCATTTGAAAAGTCATTTTTACTGATATAAATTTCAATCAAGTCCTGCAGACTTTTCGCCGCTGCAGCCGTTTGTTTAGCTTTAATAAAAAGACTGATGATTTTTTCCCTGGCTTCAATATTTAAAGGATCCAATTCCGTTGCCGCCTGCAAAACCTCAACCAACTTGCCGGTCTGGGTTTCTTCATCCAAGTTCATGGCAAGGTTCATAAGAATTTCCACGCCCTCGAACTTTTGACCTTTTTTAGTGAGGAGTTTGGCAACGGAAAGATTCGCGTCGATCCGATTGGGTTCGGCCTTCAAAACCGACCGATATATTTCGATGGATTTATCCGGTTCCGATTCTTCCAGTTGAGAGGCCCGAGAAAGATATTTATCAATAAGATTTTTAACAGAGTTTAATAACTCGGGATCGTTCGGGAGGAGTTTAAGCATCCGCTTGTAAACTTGGAGGACTTTGTCGACTTGGTTCTTTTGATCGAACCCTTGCGCCACAAGGTCGTATTGTTGGAGGGCTTCCTGGACATCGCCCTTTTTTGGCGTAAATATCGGCCAACATATTGTGGACGTTTAGGTCCTTGGAGTCTAATTCGGCTAGCTTATGGTATTCCTCAATCGCTCGGTCCCAATCTCCCTTTTGGTAATAGGAATAGGCCGTCTTGATGAGTACGGTTTTATCTTCTGCCACCGGGGAAGGACTCCTTCAGGGGAAAGACTTGAAAATGGGTTATTCGGAACTCCAGGATGATGGGAACTTTTTCATTCGTTAAAATCAAGTGAAAAACAATTTAACACAGCCTTTTGGTGGGGCCAAGGGCTTTGTCCGGAAGGTTTGGCCGGCGTATGATGTCACTAACTATTTGGGCGGGTGTCATTACAATACAAGTAATGGAATAAGGGGGGAAAGTATATTCAAACCTCCCCTTAACAACTTTTGAGCTTGTTAAGTGGGAGGGCCCGGAGTCAATAACAGCCCTATAAAGGTTCTCGCTCCATTGGTATTCCTTGGAACTCAACTCATAAAAGTCTAGATGGAATCTATACTTTAGAGGTGAACCAAGATTAATCGCCGTTTGGTATGCGTATTTAGGCGTTTTGTTGATTACCAAGAGATATTTTTTCCCTTGTCCCGAGCTGGCATAAGCAGAAAGCTCATCCGAATCAGAGACCGCTTGGAATAACGTCGTCCCAAAGTAATGTTCCATCATGTATAAGGCCCAATAATGAACTCTTGGGGCAAAAGGACGTTCCGGATCATTATTGGGATCGATCAACCCGTGTCCCCCACCTTGTCCCGGTTTCTGCGTAAACATATCCCAAATATTTGTTTGGTTCACTCCCCAAACCATCATTTGAGCCAGGTAATCGGCGCAAAAAATACCGTTGATGAGCTTGGCAGTAGCGGGAAGTTCATCACCCGAATTCCATTCGCTTACAGCGATTTCAATCTTGTCCGCACGATCCGGAATATTTTTTGCAATGGCTTCCCTGATTTTAGGTATGTACTCCGCCCATAAACTTGTTTTGGACAGCAAGTTGGAATCGCTATCATTGCTCCAATAGGGATAAGTGTGAATCGAAACGACATCAACATAGGGACCACATTCTTCCAAAAACTTCTCGACCCACCAGGGGGCGGTTTCAGGAGCCAGCCAAGGTGAACCCTCTTTTCTTTCGTGGTTCTGAAATTGAGCGGGAGTCGGACCCATAATTTTGATGTCCGGATATTTCGCCTTAATGGCCTTGGCGAATTCTATAAAATGCTGACAATAATTGTCGATGACTGTCCAGTATTGGGTTTGCCCGTTATATTGCATGTCCGCTTCATAATCCGGTTCATTCCCCAGTTCGACATATTTGACCTTGAGTCCTTGAGCTTTGGCATCCGCAATCCAATCCAATGTGTTTTGGACATCCATGGTCATGATATTGGCAATATAAAGGAACTCCCCGTTTGGCAACCTTTTAATGAAATCAACCATCTGGGGCCATCCAAAGGGCCAGGTGGTTTGGACTGTTTTTCCATCCTTCTGGAGGGTAGAACCTGTTTTCCACTGCCAAATGTTACCGTATTCCCCACCAGGAATTCGGACGTAAGAAGTAATATCCGTCATTTCTTTCATAGCGGTTGGATCGGTGAACCACTTCGGTTCATGCCAAGCGGCAATATTATTTCCAAACATATAATGTGGATTTATGGTCCGAATTTTCTTATCAAAGAAGACATCCACCACGGCCTTTTTCACCAGGGTCGCTTCGGGTTCCAACGCCACCGTCCAATTATTTTCTTTGGAAGCTGAAACTGTGACGCTCTCTTTATCCAGCTTGTATCCGGTTGCGAAAACCTCAGCGGTATAGGTGTCTTCCGGCAAATCCATTTTGAAAGAACCGGTATCGTCAGCAGTTACCAGTTTTTTTGCAATGGCTATTTCTGCACCCTTAACGGGGTTTCCAGTAACTTTATTAGTAATTTTACCCAACAAAGAAGAAGCGGCGCCTTTCAAGATTCCGCGTATGTTGTCTAACACCACCGAACCAGTGATAGGCCCACCGGAATTAAAAACAAGATAAACCTTGGTTACACCACCCTTAAATTGGCTTGAATCTACGTCTTGTTTGACATGGTTCCATCCTTCCCTCATTTTCATTTTAATCTCGTACCAGCTGTTGGCCGGGCTCTGCGTAATAATGTAAAGTTCTCCATAAGAGGCCTTGGCCAAACTGCCTTGTGGAAAGTAAATATCAAAAGTAAGCGCCTTGAAATTTTCCCATTTATCCCCCATTGGAACGGCAGAACAAATCGCAAGGCTTTGGTTCCAACCTTGTGACCCATCCGTATCGATACGTAAAGCTCCAGTCCCTTCTGTAACCGTTGTAGCCTCAGGAGACACTTTTCCTTCGAACCCTCCCACATCACCGTTGAATCCCCAAATCAGGGTTCCTTCGGTGGAAGCCTCTTTCTTACCTACCGTGGGATCCATCTCAGTCGATTGAGATCCTGGCATGGCTTGTTTAGGGGACGTATTTACATAAACTGTCTGTCCGTTGAATTGGAGAGTTCCCCAACCGGATGGATCCTGCCAGCTTTTATCGCTTTGGGACCACGATAATTGAAGAGTTCGGGTTTTACCGGTGGCGCCCACATCATCCAATGCGATATCGAACCCAATGGTTTTCCCGGGGCCAACATTGATCTTATAGAAGAAAGATAAGGGGATTGAAGCCTCAATGGTGTAACCGGTCTTTGTCATTTTGGTGGCGACCTTGGCATTGGGAATATCCGCCTGATCGGTCATGCTATAAATTTCGGCTCCGTCCCCGTTTTTTCCAGGGGAAATGACGAATTGGACGTCGGTGGGGGAATAAGCTTTTCGTTGGGGATTAGAAAGGTCGGTCCCGACATAAACTTCCAGAGCGTCGCCATTATAAATGTCACTCGCGTTCATGCTATTGAATTGGGGAGTTTTGCTGGTGATATCCGCCCCAATATAAAGATTTGTCTGATCATAGGTAAGATAAATCCTGGCGCTGGCGATATCAGGCCCGGTCCAATCTCCTTGGCCAATAACCACATTTTCTTTTTTATCTAATGTGATCGCCGGTTGAGCCGTCCAATCGGACAAATCCCCGTCGATCTGAATTGGAGTGGAGGTATCGGATATCGTGACCGTCGGGGCTGCGATAATCTTTGTTGGGAAGTAACCCAAAAGAGATGCCAAAAAAATCCAAACAAAAAATCTCAAGGATTTCATACTGAATTTTTCCTTTTTGCAGAACGGATTCGATCGGCAGGCATTTATAACATCATTCCCAAGGGCCTTCAACGCCTTTTCAGCGAGTTGTTGTAAAGAGAAACAAAAAGCGCTTTTTAGCTTTTTTGATCGTGGGAATTTTTTAAATAATAACCACAACTTTCACGTACTACCAATTTAGTTGGGAAAAACCTGTGTGTATATTCCAACGGCCTTTTTTCGATTTGGTTCCAAAGCATCTTGGCGGCCTCATAACCCATATCAAAAGCCGGTTGATGGACTGTGGTTAAATTATTGTCATTGGAAATATCATCAAACCCGACAACGGCAACATCCTGCGGAACTCTTAAACCTTGCTTTCGCAGTTGCCGGATCGCTCCTAAAGCCATGATATCGCTGGAGCCGATTATGGCTGTTGGAGGATGTTTGGTTTTCCAAAAGGCCTCAACCGCCTTGGCGCCTGCTTGTTCAGTCCAATTACCGAAATAAACATGCTCCTCATGAAAAGGAAGATTTCGTTTTTTGAGGATATATTTAAAGGCATTAAAGCGATCTAGTGAATTTTTCGAATATTGGATATCCCCGGCAATAAAACCAATGTGTTTATGATCCAAAGAAACAAGATGATCAACCACATCGATAATTCCCTGGGTATTCAAACAATCCACAAAGCAAACATCCGGGTCATTGACTTGATAATTCACTAAAACATAAGGCAAAGCCCCTTGCTTAAGATCTTGAAAAAACCGAGATTCAACGGGTGGGGCGATTGCGAGAACTCCATCCACAAGACCTGAATTTACAAAGCTGGCGTAAATTCCTTCATTTTGAACTTGCCGACTAAAAGTATTCATTAGGATGTTGTAACGCTTCTCACTGATATAACTGATCACACCGTCGAGAACACGGGTCAAATAGAAATCGGTTAAAGACGGCTTTTCATACCAAAAGAAAACCACTCCAATGTTAAAAGTCTTTCGGGTTTTAAGGCCCCGGGCCATGCTATTCGGGTAATATCCAAGTTCTTTTAAAATTCTTTCGATTCTTTGTTGAGTCTTTACGCCTACCTTATGGATATCTTTTTGATTCACGACTCGAGAAACGGTCGCGACGGACACTCCGGCTTTTTGAGCAACATCCTTAATGGTAATCGCCATTTAATTTCGCCCCTATTCTCGAATAGTAAATTCAGTGATCATTATAATCGTTACTCCACCTAGAGTTTCAATAACTTTTGATCAATTACTTACTTTCATCAAGGCATTTCCATCATGTTATCACAACAGTCCGTTAGTATCGGCCTTTACAGCGCAGCCCCCTGCCCCAATCCGCATAATTGAAACAAGTCAAACCTACGAAACATTATCCACTCCCATTTGAAAAAAAATCATAGTTTCTCAAAACAAATACAACCGTGTCTTGTCTATTTCATTAAAGTTACTTTAATCATTTTGTCGTCTTTTCTGAGTTTCAAAACGTTATCCATGCCATCAACCACCTGACCAAAAACGGTATATTCATTATCCAGAAAATGAGCGTCAGTCAAACAAACGTAAAATTGGCAGGAGGCGGAGTTAGGGTCCTGTGAGCGAGCCATTCCCAATGCTCCTTTTACATGTCGATGGCTTGTGATTTCCAGCGGAACCGTTTTACCCGACCCTCCCATTCCGGTTCCAGTGGGATCGCCCCCTTGGATGACGAAGTTGGGTTCATACCTGTGAAAGATGAGTCCATCATAAAAACCCGAGGATACCAGACTGATGAAATTTTCCGCGTGTGCTTTCACGTCTGAAAAAATTTCTGTGGTAAAGATTCCTCGAGTCGTTTCAAAATGAATTTTTGTAATCCCGGTATTTTTTTTAACTGTCTTGCCGATCGTTTTCGTTTTTTTTTTTTTTCTTCAATTCGCCCTCCCAAATAAATTATCAGTGAAATAGTAAAACAGAATCCTTTCCCGTGTCAAAGATTCGAGTGAATCGATCATAATGGGCAACTTCCTTCCGAATCATCCAACTTCTAAATTTTTCTGGATTTAAAACCCAACCCCAAAAATTCATCTCTTTACGGTTATAAAGGTTAGCATTTCATTCCAATTAGGTCCTTCCTTTCTTGACTTCCCAAGCCACGTCCCCTAGAATTTGCTCTCTTTTCCAGGGCTTTTTTCAAAAATCTAGTCGACCCCATCGTCTAGAGGCCTAGGACACCGGGTTTTCATCCCGGTAACACGGGTTCGACTCCCGTTGGGGTCGCCAATTACAACCAGAAAATCCATGGATACCAAAGGGTTGCAAACCTCACCAATGGACACTTCAAAAGCGAGGATAATATGATTCGAGCCGGAATTTATGGCGCCACAGGATATATGGGTGGCGAAGTTTTGCGCGTGCTCATGGATCATCCCGAAGTAGAAATCGCCTGGGCTACCAGCCGCAGCGAAGCTCAAGTCGCCGATTACCATCCAAATTTATTTGGTACCGGAATTCAGTTCATTCGTCCTGAACAAACCACTCCTTGCGATGTCGTTTTCATGGCCCTTCCAACCGGTGTCCCAATGGAATTAGCACCCAAATTCTTAAAAGAAGGCGCTAAGGTTATCGACTTAGGGCGCGGATTTCCGCCTGAGCGACCGCCCTACTTGGGAAAAAGTTTACAATAAAAAACACAAAAGTTGGAACCTGGCCAAGGAAGCTGTTTATGGGATTTCCGAATTACACCGCGATGAAATTAAAAATGCCCGTGTAATCGCCAACCCCGGTTGCTTTGCTTCCGCCGCAATTTTGGGTTTGGCTCCGCTCGTCAAAGCCAATCTTATTGACACGGATAAAATTGCGGTGGATGGACTTTCCGGAACTGCAGGTATCGGGGCGGACCTATCTCGGCCCGCGCACCATGCTGAAATTGGCAATAATTTGATTCCCTACAACGTAACAGGACACCGTCATACCTTTGAAGCGGAACAGGAATTGAGCCTTCTTTCTAAGACTAAGAAAAAAGTGAAAATTGGCTTTACTCCAATCTATGTCCCTATAGTTCGGGGGATTTTGGATATCTGCCATGCTTTCCCAAAACACAAAGTAACCCGTAAGCAACTAATAGAACTTTATAAGGAATTTTATAAAAACGAGTATTTCGTGAAATTTTACGATTTGCCCAAAGAAGAAGGCGCCTCCTGGCAATACAAACCTTATCCGTGGGTAAACAGCGTTTCCGGAACAAATTTCTGTTTCATTGGACTGGATGTGGATGAAAACCGGGGGCGGATCGTGGTTTTCAGCGTATTGGATAGCATAGGCAAGGGTGGAGCCCATGTGGGGGTTCAAAACATGAACCTCATGTTCGGTTTAGATGAAACGACCGGGCTAACCCGCCGCGGGCTTCATCCCATCTGATTATTATTTTTACCCTCAACAAAAGATCTCAGAACGCATCGCCCCAGTCGATCTTCATCACATCGGCGTAGAGAAACCCGTCTTTTTCCACGAGTGGGACCCGATATAAAGAAACACCACCACATGGCCCACTTTCGCATTGGCCGGTTGATGGATTGTAAAGAGCCCCGTGATTCTTACAAATAATCCATTGGGAATCTTCCGAAAAAAAATCATTGTCATCAAAATCCAACCCCACAGTCCAATGACGGCATAAATTTAAATAAGCGTGATAATCATCGTTTATTTTGATTAAAAACGCTTTCGTTTTACGGTCGGAACGTTGAAGAATGAATTTTTTGGATTGTCCATTTTTGAGTTCTTTTATCGACGCAATTTTTAAGAGTTTCGGTGATTTTTTAGGGGTCAAAACTTTTAACCTCAATTCGTGCTACCGATTGTTTTGGCTTTTGATGTACCCGGAACCAAAAGAAAATCACCATCACCCAACAAAGCAAGGGTAGCCAGTTTCCCCATCGTGAATAAAGTGTCGGGGAATCTTCAATCAAAAAGACATCCGCATCTAGGGTTGTCTCGTCAAATAACCGGGTTGAATTAAGAATTCTTCCAAATGGGTCGGTCGCCAGACATATCCCGGTATTTGAGGCCCTTAAAAGCGGTTTTCTTTCCTCTGCTGACCGCACCACGGCCATCATTGCGTGCTGATAGGCGGAAGCAGTCCGCCCATACCATGCATCATTGCTGATATTCACTAAGGCATCGGCATTACTTCTAAAGGCCTGATAAACATCTCCAGGGAAAATAACTTCATAACAAATCATGGGAGTAAAAGAAAAATCCGGAACATTGAATTTTTCGTAACTTCGTCCGGAATCAAAATTACCCAAATCACCCACAACGGGACCCAGAAAAGTAAGGTATTTCTGGAAAGGAACAAATTCACCAAACGGCACTAAATGACGCTTGTGATAAATACCCTCGGGTTTGCCGTTCGGGGTGAAGTAAATTGCCGCGTTGTAATAATGGGTTTCTCTATCTTTCTCTATTGGGGCGTCAAGGCAACCAACTAGGTTGGAATCATGTGACCGCCGAATGATCGATTCGACACGATTTAAGTCTTGGGGAGTTCGTAAGAGATAGGAGGGGGCCGCAGTTTCCGGCCAAATGATCAAGCTTGGATGCAAGCGGGTTGTCCCCATTACAAGCTTTTCGATTCTATTATAAGTAGCGATCACATTCGCTTTGCTCCATTTAACATCCTGGTCAATACTCGGCTGTAATAAAACTACCGAACCAGCTTTTTTTTGTTTGGTAGTTTTGATTTTAATTTCACCGGAAATAATGACAAACATCAAAACTAAAAGGGGAAATGCAAAAGATAGCCATTTAACGGATGAAGAGTTTTTCGAGGTTTCTGTTGGGCCCTCCAAAACAGTAACAAACCAATGTGCAAGCCAGGCATTAAACCAAACCATCATAAAAGTGAGACCATAAACACCGGCCAAGGAAGTCAAGGTCAACAAACAGGGATACGGAGCTTGGCTATAACCAATTTCTCCCCACGAAAAGCCACCCCAGGGACGGCTTCCGCGAATGTATTCCAAAGCCACCCAAAGAAAAGGGGCGCTCCAAACACCCCATCCCGATTTCTTGTCCAAGATCCGGTATATCAAACCGAAAAGGAAAAAATAAAAACTCAAATATAAAACTAACGCAAACCATGCTAAGCCACTTAACGACTGGGCCGCTTCCAGAAAAGCAATCCAATAGAGGATTCCTCCGAATTGGACAAATCCAAAAAACCACCCGAGGAAAGCCCCTTGCTTTGGGGAAGTTTTATTAAAGGCCACGAAAAGGGGTATCAAGGCAAACCATCCCAAAAATGCCGTGGGAGGGTTTAGGGTTCTTGCTATAAAATTCGGAAAGGAAAAACAGACGAGGGATCCGCTCAATAAACATAAAAGGATTCGGTAGAAGAGGGAAAGACCTGGTTTCATCGAAATATTATAACAGGTTGGTAAAAAGGATTTCCAAAAGGCATTGAATAACGGAATCCAAGTTTCAAAAAAACGAGTTTCAATTCAATTTTATTTCGGGGATTTTCGTGGCTTTCCAGTGGATTCGCGAATAATTAATTCCACATCAAACCCTCGATGGAGATATTCAATAGGTTTCTTGTTCAAAAAGGCATGCGCTAAGGACACGGAAGCCTTTCCCATCTCGAGCAGTGGTTGATGAAGTGTGGTCAAAGAGGGATCAGCCAACCGGGCGACATAGGTATCATCAAATCCCACGATCGACATGTCCTCTGGAACTGACTTACCCCGGTGACGAACTGCCTTGATCACTCCAATGGCCATGGTGTCCGAAACGCAGCAAATCGCGGTTAAGTCTGGAAACCCTTCCATTAATTCCTTCGCAACTTGGTAACCGGCATCCATTGTAAAGGCGTCGGGTTTCACATGGGAATATCCCACCTGATTTTCCTGATACGGGATGTTGTTGTCCCGAAGAGCGTCACGATAACCCGCCAATCGGTCTTGACAAATTTTGAGATGCTCCGGGCCATTAACAAAACCGATTTTTTTGTGTCCAAGTGAAATAAGGTAATTGACCGCTTTGTAAATTCCCTTTCGGTCTTCCGCATGTAATGTTGGGATTTTTTCTAAAAGATGGTTCGGTCCTTCAATAGAAACCGGTTGGAGAATGATTAGAGGAAGTTCCTCCGTTTGAAACCGTTCAAGTACCGCATCTTCCATCGGAACGGATAAGGCGATAACCCCATCAATACGCCTTTCCCCCAAAATTCGATCATAGAAATCGTTAAAATCTTCCAAGCTTCCATTGCAGTTGTAAATTTTCAAATCTACGTTGGCATGCCGGCATTCCATCTCAATACCGCGGATGATCTCGTTGTAATACGGAGAATCAAACATGGTCCCAAAAATTCCGATGGTATTGGTTCGGGACATCACGAGGCTGCGAGCGGCCACATTGGGGTAATAATTAAATTTCTTGATTGCCGCCATAACCTTCTCCCGAGTCTCCGCTGAGATTCTGGGATTTTGGTTAATGACCATTGAAACCGTGGTGTGAGAAACACCGCAAAACTTTGCTATTTGTTTAAGAGTCGCCCGAGATTTACTTCCACTTATCATATCGTTTTCATGCCCTTCTCAATTTAATTTATTTGTCTGAAAAGAAATTATTTTGTACTCCCAGAAATTGGCTCAACATTTTTTGAAACACCTGGGACACTTTGTGGTGCGGGATTAGATGGAACTTTAGAATTCGAGCCTGATGGAACTGCAGAAGATCCTACCGGCGCGGGTGCTGGCGCAGCTTGTTGTTGTTGCTTTTCAATGATGTCCGTAACCGAACTTTTCGGCTGTTGAAATCTTGGCAAATTCGCCATCAACAAGCAAAGCGCCATAAAAAAACCAGCCAAAATAGTGGTGAATTTAGTCCAAAAAGATTTACCGCTGGTTCCTAAAAGGCTTTGCCCCGTTCCGGAAAACAATCCTCCCGCTGTTTTGGGCTGTTGAATCAAAACCACTCCCACCAAAAATATGGCTGTCAAAACGAAAAGAAGCGTGACGAAGAAGCTCATGTAACTCCTTTAACCTTTTCAAATTTCGTTTATTTTAAATGAAACCAACCCCAATATGCCAATAAATCTTTGAAACCTCAATTGGTTTCCACTTAAAACTGAACAATTGCGGCGAAGGATTCAGCTTTTAAGCTGGCTCCGCCCACTAAAGCACCATCGATATCCGGTTGGGCCATTAATTGCTTAATATTTTCAGGTTTGACACTCCCCCCATATTGAATACGGATTTTTTCAGCAGCCTCCAAATTAAACTTTTTACCAATATATTGACGAATAAAAGCGTGAACCTCGTTTGCCTGTTCGGGAGTAGGCTGTTTTTCCCGTTCCAATTGCCCAAACCGGCTCATAGGCAATAACAATAGAATTTAGGTCACCCAAACCGATCCCCTCAAGACATCCGTTTAATTGAGATTCAATCACGATTTGGGTTCTATTCGCCTCCCTCTCAGGCCAGGTTTCCCCGACACAGACAATCGCTTTTAATCCGCTTCGAAGGACGTTTTTTAATTTGGTATTGATTCTTTGATCCGTGTCATTGTCGAACTGGCGTCTTTCTGAATGGCCAAGGATAATATACTTAACCCCCTCGACCTTAAACATGGCTGGACTGATGTTTCCGGTGTAGGCTCCTTCACTTTCCCAATGGGCATCTTGGGAACCCACTTGGATATTCGAAAATCGCAAAACCTCCGCCACTGCCGCAACAGCTAGAGCGGTTGGGCAAACTAGAATTTCCCGATCTTTAACGTTCTTTAATTTTTCAGCAAGTTCTTTCGCAAAATCAACGGATTCCCTCACCGTTTTGTACATTTTCCAATTGCCTGCAATGATGGGCGTACGGGCCATTTTATAAAATCCTTTTTATTTATTTTTTGTCCGTCAGGGCCACAATCCCTGGAAGTTCTTTTCCTTCCATGAATTCCAAAGATGCTCCGCCCCCGGTTGAAATATGGGACATCTTTGAAGCCAACCCCATTTGGGTTACGGCGGCAACAGAATCACCTCCACCCACAATCGTTATGGCTCCCCTTTCTGAAGCCTCGGCCAACAATTTAGCAATGGCAAATGTTCCTTTGGCAAAAGGTTCCATTTCAAAAACACCCACAGGTCCGTTCCAAAAAAGGGTTTTAGCGGTCTGAATAAAATTAGCATATTTTTCAACAGTGGCGGGACCGATATCGACCCCTTCCCAGTCTGGAAGGATTCCACCTCGCGGGACGAGTTTCACGTTAGCTTTGGCATCAAACTTATCTGCAATGACATGGTCAATAGGTAAGAGCAGAGGAACATCCGTGTCTATTGATTGACTAAGTAACTCCTTGGCCAAATCCAATTTATCGTTTTCCACCAAGGACTTACCTATCTCAAATTTTCGGGCTTTCAAAAAGGTATAGGACATGCCGCCACCGATAATGAGCACGTCCACTATTTTCATGAGATTTTTAATGACGTCGATCTTGGACGAAATCTTGGACCCACCAATAATGGAAACAAAAGGTCGGGCAGGATTCGACAAGGCCCCACCCATGTATTTTATTTCCTTCATCATCAAAAACCCCGCAGCCGATTGGGAAACAAACCTAGTAACACCCTCCGTCGAGGCGTGAGCCCGATGGGCTGTTCCGAAAGCGTCATTGACATAAATATCGGCTAAGACCGCAAGTTTCTTTGCGAACTCGGGATTGTTTTTCTCTTCCTCGGCGTGAAAGCGGACATTTTCGAGGAGAAGAATATCGCCATTCTTCATGGAAGAAACTTCCTTTTCAACTTCCAGCCCGACTGATTCCCGCAAGCCCTTCACTGGCTTCTTTAATAATTCCGAGAGGCGATCGGCCACAGGTTTCAAGCGAAGTTTTTCATCGATTCCTTTCGGCCTTCCTAAATGGGAGCAAAGAATGACCTTTGCCCCTTTGTCAGACAAATATTGAATTGTTTTCAATGATTCCCTGATACGGGTATCGTCTGTAATTTTCAAGTTCTCATCCAAAGGCACGTTGAAGTCAACACGAACTAAAACCCTTTTTCCAGACGGATTTAAGTCCTCAACTGTCAATTTATTGTAAGAAGCCATTCCCATTCCTTTCTGAACTGGCTGGTTTAAAATTACGCTTATTTGGATTTTGGTTTTAGGTCTGTCTTAAAGGCTTCGGCGATCGTGCTGAGGGCGCCCAAGGTTCCGGAAGCCTCCAAAGGCAGGAAAATTTTGGTGGCCTGTCCATTCGCAACGTTGCCCAGCATCTCCATATATTTCAAGGCCAAAAGATCCTGGGTTGGGTTGCCGTCGTGAATGGCCTTGAACACGGTCAATATGGCTTGACTGTCTCCTTCGGCCAAGGCAATCTTCTGAAATTTATTAGCCGTAGCCACGTTTTGAATGGCTCCGGCTTCACCTTCAGCTTTCAAGATGGCCGATTGCTTATCACCTTCAGCGCGCGTAATAGCGGCCTGTTTGACACCCTCCGCCTCAATAATGGCGGCTCGTTTAGTCCGTTCTGCTTTCATTTGGGCACTCATGGCATTGACAATATCCGCCGGAGGATCGATTTTCTGGATTTCCACCCGGGTCACCTTTACACCCCACTTATCCGTCACCTCATCCAACACCTCCCTGAGCTGGGTGTTGATCCGCTCACGGCTGTTCAAGGTTTCATCTAATGCCAATTCCCCAATAGTATTGCGAAGATTGGTTTGAGCCAATTTCATGGCCGATTGTTCGAAATAAAGCACGTTGTAAGCGACCTTAAAAGGGTCCGTTACGTGGAAATAAATGATCGCGTCAACAGTCACCACCACATTATCCTTTGTGATGACTTCCTGGGGCGGAACACTAATGAATTGCTCCCGCATGTCCACTTTCTTCATTTTCTCAAAAGGTGGTATTAGGATCGTAAGACCCGAATCGGCGGTACGGGTATATTTTCCAAACCTTTCGATCAACCCCTTTTCATATTGCCTGACAATTCGGATGGCGCGAAAAGCGTAGATCAAGGCCAAAACAGCGAGAACAAATAGGGCCGGGCCCGCGATGAAATCCATGGAAGAACTCCTTTCAAATGATCGCTAAATTTTAACGACTAAAACATTTCCTTTCACAGCAACAACACTTACTTTCGCATCAACTTTCAAGGGCCCCTGATCTTCGGATTCTGCTTTCCAAATTTCCCCGTCTACTTTCGCGTAACCCATGAGCAAATTATGGTCATCGACTTTGGTTACGATGGCTTTTTGGCCGATTAAGGCGTCGATATTGGAGAGACGCTGAATTTTTCCAGAAAAACGGGGGGCCCAGCGGCGGCTTGAGATAACCAAGAGAATGGAAGATACAGCAAAGGTCGCATATTCAATCCAGGCCGTGGAGACAAAGAGACTCAAGAGGGCTGTTACAACGGCACCAGCGCCAATCCAAAGGAAGAAAAAAGAAGCGGTTGTTAATTCCAGAATAAAAAAAACAACCGCCGTCGCTATCCACCAAACTACTGGATGCATATTCCCCCCAGAAAGGCTTTAGCCCTTGGAGGCCATATATTCAATCAGGTCAACAACCCGGTTGGAATAGCCCCATTCGTTGTCGTACCAGGAAAGCACCTTGACCATGTTTCCACCGGTCACATAGGTAGACAAAGCGTCCACAATGGAGGAGTGCGGGTTACCCTTGAAGTCCGAGGAAACCAAGGGTTCATCGGTCACTTCCAGATACTTGTCCAGCTTCACGCTCTTGGCCGCTTCCTTCAAGACATTATTAACATCGTCCTTGGTTACGGTCTTGCCAAGTTCAGCTACCAAATCCACCACCGAAACGACAGGCGTAGGGACGCGAATGGACAATCCGTCCAGCTTGCCCTTGAGATCCGGCAATACCAAACCAATGGCTTTGGCGGCTCCGGTCGATGTCGGAATCATGTTCAAGCTGGCTGCACGAGCACGGCGAAGATCTTTATGGGGAAAATCCAATGTTACCTGATCATTGGTAAAACTGTGAATCGTGGTCATCAAGCCTTTTACGATCCCGAACTTGTCATGCAAAACCTTGGCGAAAGGGGCCAAGACAGTTTGTCGTGCAGGAAGCGTTGGAAACCACATGGTGATTCTTGGGATCATACTTGTCTTCGTTCACCCCCAAGACGATTGTCAAATCCTCTCCGGTGGCTGGAGCTGAAATAATGACTTTTTTTACCGTATCTTTCAGATGAGCGACCGCCTTGGCCTTATCCGTGAAATGGCCGGTGGATTCGACCACAAATTCCGCACCAACGCTCCCCCATGGAATCTGCGCAGGGTCGCGCTGGGCGAAAACCTTGATTTCCTTTCCATTAACAATGACGGAGTTTTCACCCGCCTTTACGTCGGCGTGCAAATTACCCAGAACGGAATCATATTTCAAAAGATGAGCCAGAGTCTTTGCGTCTGTAAGATCGTTGACCGCAATGATGTCGATGTTCTTGTTGCCCATCGCGGCGCGGTATACATTTCGTCCAATACGGCCAAATCCATTGATTCCGACCTTGATCGCCATGAAATTCCTCCAAAAAATGGGTGGATAAGGAGCGGTTAAGCTAACACAGGGGTTTTCGGGGGTCAAGGGTCACATAAGGGCAAATATAATTCGAGATTGAGAATTCAACATAACGAATTACTGAAATGCCGTGGCGTTCGGCTAGAAACAATGGCACCAAACCCGATGAACCCGGCTTTGTAAAGTTTCCGGTTGGTGCTTAAGGCAGTGGGAATCAAAGCCTCCATGCCAGTTCCAAATGAAGGAATAACCCGTTGAACAATCATCGCTTATTTTACGATTATTTGATAACCGCTACTTTTTCAAATTCCTGATGCCCACCTGGAGATTCCGTGGTAATGAGATAAACCCCTGACGCCACAAGGTTTCCGAACATATTGTGGGCGTTCCAATTTGTCCAAAAAATACCTGGCTGGGAATAATACTGATTCACTAGTTGCATAACGAAAGTCCCGTCCAAGGTGTAGACCTTGATCGTCACGTTGCCAGGAGTGGTGACTATAAAACGGATATTTACGGAATTTTCATTAGCGATTGTGGGATGGATTGCGTTTCGGTCCAACGCTGTATTGGGACTAATGGGGAAACCCGTCACTGGATTGTAAGTACTGAGGTGGACCAACCCCTCCGTCACGGCTTCGGAAAACCCTACCGGAAGGTTAGGAGGATTGTCAAAGGCTTGGACTAAATAAGTATAAGCCGAACCATTGATCAAAGGAACCTGATCGAAGTAATTTGCGGCAGCCGTGGGGAGTCCGTTCACAAAAGTAACCGGAACGATGGCAATGTTTTGATAAACCCCTCCACCATCCGATGACCTTGAAATAGAGTATCCCCCCAATGGATACATGGTGGTCGGGTCGAAGCCCGTTAGATCGGCCCCTCCCCAGGAGAGTGTATTTCCAATCAAAGTTTGCGCGTTGCTTGCGTTCTGGGTCAATGTCACTGGCGGCCCGGTCGCACCCGAGGGAATTTGGAGTATTGGTGGCTTTGCCGGCAAAGCAATAGCCGACGCATAAGAAGTTGAGGTCAGTCCCAGGGCATCCACGGAATAAATATGGTAAATATAAAAGTTTTTGTCGACAACACCTGTATCCGTGAAATTCACGCCCTGATATCCAGTTGTGATGGTTTGGAAAGTAGATCCAGGGGCCGGCCCCAACTTCCGCTGGATGTAAACCGTATTGCTGGCGATTCCCTGGTAAGCCCACCGCAGTTGGACCAAATCATCCCCCGAAACGGCGATGAAGTTGGTCACCGGTTGGGGATAAACATATTGGGTAACGGTATTTGAAAAGGGACCAAGCATATTATTTTGTGAACTGGGGGCGATCTCGTAAATATAAGAAACCCCATCGGTGACAGTCGTATCAACATAATTAGTATTAGAAATAGGCTCCACGATCGAGCCTATTTGAGCGAAATTCGGTGTCAAGCTTGGTGTCGGAACGGCCGCACGGTAAACGGCATATCCGGTCACGGGACTTGCCGTTGCCACCGTTATGGGAGCCCAAAAAAGCTGATTTCGTTCAGGAAGCGGAGTCAGGTACAGGGTCGGCACCGGAACAGGAATAAAACTTTGTGGCGCGGAATAACCGCTATTCCCCTGGGAGTTTTGAGCATCCATCCAATAAATATAAGCCGTCCCCGTGCTGACTCCCGAATCCGAATAAGTCGAAATGGGCGGAGTGATTTGAGCATAAGGGGTTGGGTTGGGAGTAGTGGTTGGATAAAGGCTGCGGTAGATGTCATACCCCGATATCGCAACGTTATTGCCCGTTGGGGTGGCAAAGGACAGGGTTACCGATGTGGCGTTCCCTGTAAATGTAAAATTGGGTGGTTCGGGCCAAAGGGTGACCCCTAATTGGGCCGAAACAGCCGGATTTGCGCTGATCCCTAATCCCGTGTTACTTGCCACGACTTGATAATAATTTACATATCCGGGAACAAAACCGGTGTCCTCAAAATAGGAAACGGGAGCCGCGACTGAACCCACCGAAACAAACGTGGGTGTGGTGCTGGGGGTAGGAACGCTTAATCTGTAAATGGAATAACCCGTAACCCATGTGGGGGTCATCGAAGGGAAATAGTTCATACCCGTAATCCAAACCCCTGGTGAAAATGCAGGAGTTTGGTTGGGAGTTGGGGACACGTAAAGCGGCGGTGTTAAGTTTATGCCGGGCGTTATGGCAGGAGGCACCAAGACACTTACCGATTGGGATAAATTACTGCCCCCTGAGGGATTATTGGCCTGGACACTGTAATAAGAAAGATTTCCTGGGGTTTCCTGGGCAATATAAGAAACAGTTGGGGAAGGACTTAAATACGCCGCAACTGTGGCAACCGGTGTTGGTGATCCGTCCAGATAAATTGAATAACCCGTCACCCCTTCCTGGCTGGCGTTCCCCGCCCAATAAAGAGTCGTTTGATTATACGAGGATGACAAGGCCGTTACTCCCGAAGGCGCATTGGGCCAAATCAACAGGCTTGCTTGTGGATCGGGCGTCATCGTTGGGAAAAGAATTGGACTTTCCGCCGACTGGCCCGACCTTGCTGTGATCCGATAATAATAAGTTACCCCAGCAGTGGCGATGGGAGGTACATCCAAATAACTAGTGCTTGAAATTGGAACAGTCGCAATGGATGTAAATTTCGCGTCCGGTGTCAGGGATCGGTAGACTCCATAAGAATCAATTACAGGAGTGACCGTTAGCGCCGGAACCAGGTTCCAACTGACCGAAACTTGCTGGGTTCCAGTTGGAATTACGGCCGTGACATTGTAGGTTGGCACCGGGATACCATTCATGGTCGCTGGCTGGCTATTGCCAATGCTATTTTGAGCAACAAGATAATAATCATTGGGGGCCCAGGGGGTTGGTGTAGGAGCAAAAGTAAAAACGAAGGTGGGAGAACCTGTAACCGGCACAACCAAAACGGGTGTCGGAGTAAGGGGTACCGGAGTAAGCCAATCGAAACCATAAACCTGGTAATTGGTCACGCAATCGGCTCGGGGATTATTGGCCCAAGAAAAGACAATTGAGTTGACAGTTCCTGTAAAGGGTAATACCCGGGGTGTGGCCGGAGGATTCGTTAATGCGGAAGTATTAACTCCATTGGACGAAAGGGACGCATCGGAGGTGTTTCCTAACGCGTCGGACAGCTCGACTTGATAGCCGATGAGAGTGCCTGGCGTCAATTCTGGGGCAATGTCATTATAGCTAAGCTGGCTGGCTGGCACCTTGGCGATAAATCGGGGAGTTGGAGTTGGCGTGGTAAAGTTCAACCGAAATATCACGTTATTCTGCGTGGACCCATAAAATCCAGGAGCACCCGCCGTCCAGGAAACAGCAATCTGATCATTTCCCACGGGAGCTGCGGCACCCACATTGGAGGGTGGCGTTGGCGCCAAGTTCAAAGCGGGCGGAAAAGCCACTCCCACCACTCCTCCGTGCCCGCTCGAATCCATCGGTTGGACCCAATAATTCATATGGTTTATTATCGGTGAATCAATTACGGGAGTGATCGTAAAACCAACTGTGGGGTTAAAGGTGACGGCATAAAAAGGCGTCGGAGTCGCAGTCTCCCCCGAAACGTGGGGTTGAATTGGCGGTCGGTACCCCATATAGGCTCTTATAAACCTGATAACCCCCAATCCATAAATTCCGGCCGTGGCCGGTTGCCAGGTTATGGTCACGGCAGTTCGTGGTCGCGTTAGGGGTTACTTGAATCCCTCCCTTCATTGCACTCCACGACGGTTACAAAGATAGAATTGGAAGGCGTCGTCCCAAAGTTGTTTGTCGCTTGTACTATATAAGTAACCGGTAAACCTGTCCCCGGAACCGTATTGTCAAAATAGGTTACGGTGCCAAATTTGAATATGGAATCGTCGCCAAAGTTACACCGTTCTGCAAAACCTGATAAGCCGTTACCTGCTCCGATGACAACGATCCCGTCCAGGAAAGACTTACCCCATAGGAAGTGGTGGAGAGTAGCTCCCGTAAGGCTATCGGGGCCCGGCGGCGCCATGTTTTGAGGCAATGCAGGATTGGAAGGAAGCGTCGGCTGGGCGCTTAAATTTCCTGGTGTGTCGCTATCAACCGCCATTACAACGTAATAGTAGGCCTCTGCTCCGGTGGGGGTAGGAAAATAGGTCACTGTAGGTCGTTCCGAAGACGGTCGCTACTGGAGTCGCGTTAGTTAAAATCGTGGCCACGGAAACGGGAGGTGTTGTGGAAAATGCGGTGGTTGCTGTGGGAGTAGGTGTAAAGGGCGTCGGAGTGGAAGTTGCCGTTGAGGTGTTCCATGTTCCAGTAGGGGTCGAAGTTATAGTTGGTGTTATCGTGGGACTGTTGGTGAATGTGGGCGTCGGCATGGCTGTTGTGGCAATATATTCGTACCGGTATACCTGGTAAAAAGAAACAGGAAAACTGGAAACTGGTACTCCCCAAAAAAGATCCAAGGCGTTTGAGTGGATGTTCAAGACGCTCACAGGTTGGACGGCTGCGGGGGCAAGATAAGGGTGCCATAGTCACAGCGCCGCGGTCCCTGGGCCATTTACGTCCATTCCCTGCACTTGGTAAAGGTAAAAACGGCCGTTGGTAACCTGGAAATCCTGGTAAACAGGAGTTCCCGCGATGAAGGCATAGCAGATAAAAGTACTGTCGCAATAGGGTGTACAAGTAAGGATTGGTGTGATGGGTCCGGTGGATGTGGGGGTCGGGGTAGCAGGTCAAATTCACCAATTCCCGGGAAACCGCGTAAGCCGTTTCAGCTGGGGTTTCGGAAATATCCGGTGTCCATTGCCAGGTTCACCTGACCGTCATAAGGCGGCAAAACACTTAAACCGCTAGGCGCTGGGGCCTGAGCCGATACGGGCACGGAACCGATTGGATGAAGATGAGCAAGAACATCGAAAACATCCATGCTTGTCGCCTAAAAAAACTAACTTTCAAATCAGTGTCTCCTCGCCTCTTTAATAACGCATCTTCATAATGAATTTTAACGCCACAAGATGGAGAAGTCTCAAGGTGATCTCAAAATAGCTCCGATCATTTTAACGGCCACAATCCTCAAAACCGCGCTTCCGCGGAAACGTCACCTGCCACAAGGTATAACTCAACTGGGAATTTAGGTCATTTGTGAAATACTCATTCACCAAGCCGATTCCGACTCGTAAATTCTTGAGGGCGTTATAATTGAGATTAATTGTAGCACGGTACCTTTGGGATTGGACTTGTTGTAAATGTAGGTCGATTGGTTATTGATTAACTCCATGAGGAAGATCGCTTGTAATTCGATGGCGTCCTGAAGTTTGATCTTCAAATGAGTGAAAGGAATATGGATGATTCCATTGGGCGCGAATTTCTGGTCATATTCGATGGAAGCCTGGTCATCCAATTGATAAGTGGGAATATCGGTGGTGGACAATCCATCCTGAGTAACCGACGGTGCGTTGGAATTTGATGGTGCCCTGGGCTTTTTTATTGATGTCATAAGGCAAGGTGATCCCATAGGTATCGCTCGTGGTATCGTTGGAAATATTAGCGATGTCAGCGAAACGGGTGCAACCGAGCTGTCGTATTGGATGGTGCCCGTATGGGTATATTGAAATTGGGCGGAGTTAAGTGAGAAATTCACGAAAGGAAGGGTAAATATCTTTTTGTTGTAAATGGTCGTCAACCCCAAGTGTTTCTCCATCCTGTTTGACGGGGTAGGTGCCCTGGGACAAAAGACTTAACTGGTCGGTCCAGGAACCCGTAGGCCGGAAATCCCAGACGTCGAAAAGCCGGAAACTGGCGTTCAATTGATGGGCTATGGACTGGTTGCCGGTTAAGGCAAGTCAAAAGGGTTAAAACCATTGAGGGGCAATACAGGGCTGGTCAGACCATCGATGCCGAAAATTCAGGGGTGCTGATCCTGGCAATATCCGGAATAGCGGCTGTACCGCTTTCGGTGATCCCGCCAAATATCGTCAGGTTCATTTTCTGGAACAAGGAAAACCAGCTGCCCGGCGTCAGGTTGAGGGAATAATTCAGGTTATTGGCGTTGTTGAACCGGGTTCCGTCCGGATAGGAAACATAATCGTACTGGTTGCTACCGGTAAAATCCACCGCGGGAATCATTCCCGGTATGCCCCGATAAACCAAACCCAACTTGGGCTGGTACCGCTGATTGAAAGGGGTATAGCCCGAGAACACTGCCGGGAACGCCGGGTGAATTGGTATTTCCCGTCGCGTCCACCAAGGTCAAAGTATAACCGGGGGTAAAGACGAGATTTTTCAACAATTCCGTGGTGTTCGTCCATGAATAATTTTGAGACCGGGTAAGCCGGTCATAAGGAGCAAAGGAGGTGTTATCAAATTCCTGGGTATCGTGGGTTAAACTGTAGCTTTCCGTGAATTGGTTCGCACCCAAGGAGATAAAAAATAATTTTTTCGGAGCGTCATAGGTGGAGGCCAAGGTTTCGATTGCCTCTCCCTTTTGTGTATTGCCCTGCACACCTGGCTGGCTGAGATAGGCTTCCTCATAGACATCCGTCTCATAGTTGGTGCTTCCGGAAAGACGCACGGCGGTCAATCTCCCTAAACTGGGGCCGAGATCTTTGGTGTAACTGATGCTTCCGGTGAAATTGTCAATAAGGCTATCCGGAAGATTAATATAGTAAGGGTTGTCCAGTAAGGCGGCCTCGGTATAGAGGTCCTGCCTGGTGAGCGAGGCTTGGGTGACCAAAGGTTGGGAAAATAGGGTTACGCCGCTTGATGTAAAATCCGCGCCCCATTGGGTGGAATGCTGGAAGTGGGTGGAGGTTTGGTCGATTTCGGTGAAACCCGAGTCCACTTCCCGATAACGGGTATTGATGGTGGCAAAGTTTTTTCCAAAAACAAAAGCCGCATCAACACGCCTGGCAACACCGCTTCGCACGTTGGCATTAGCGACCCTGAGGTTGTTGATCCAAAGATCCCCCGTGTGCCCCGCCGCGGGGGCGTTTGGTGAAAGAATACCAAAGCTGACTTGGGTGGCGCGGTTAATGTAAGGTGTTCCCACCTGTAGCCGGTTTCCTCCCGAACCATTTATAGGCAGGTCAACGGTCCCCCAATTGTCCAAACAACTGACGGCCGCAGCATCCAATTGTATGTTGTATTGGTAATAGTCCGCTTGGTCGTTCCCGATCCTGACGAAGAGGACTTCCCCGGGCTGGTAAGAAAGCATGTAAAGATCCATCCGGATATCATCGTAATTGGTGAAATCCAGCCCCGGATTGAAACTCCGGGTGGCGTAATAAGCGGGAAGGCCGTTATAAATATCCGCATTGGATAGGTTATAAGTGAGCTCCAAAGATTTTTCCTGGTATAGAAGGGCCGATTGGTCCTGACCCGCCTGAACGGTAATGAAACGCAAAGTGGGTACGTAATTCGAATTCTGGTTCTGGCTGATGGAATTCACGTCGAACTTCGAGGTATTAACGGTGATGCCCTCATTTGCATTTACCGTCGGGTCCACGGACAACACCCAAAGGTTGTGGCTGAAACTGATATTTTGCATGTAAAAATCGCCGCTGATCGGGGTTGAACTTTCCCCCGTGGTCCAAACCCTCACCGATCGGATAATGGTCGGATTGGCAGAGCCCTGCGTATGGAAAAAATAAGTGGTCCCGTCCGGAGTGGTGGTCATATTGTCTGCCGAGGTGTAACTCACAGGTACCTTTACTTGTTTCCAACCTGTCCAATTGACTTGGAAACCATATTCATAGTAAGCATCGCTGGTGTTTAATATTCCAGTGCCATCCATGTTTTCCGTCACATAACTGGTGCCGTTTCCAACGCTGACTCCCTCTTGTGAAGTGGTCTCACCCCCAAAAAGAGAAGCGAATGGCGTTGTATCGCTTCCGGTCCAAGGGTTACCCTGAAAATAAAATGTGGGAATTCCATAATTCGGATTAGCCGCAACTTGCGGAACCGCCGTCATTCCCGGATCAAAATCCAACACCCCATTACCATTTGAATCCTCATTAATCACCCCAAAATCCACCATGACCCATTTCGGATTGCCGTCGTTATAAATCCAAGATTGCAAAAAGGTGACGTTCGAATAATCGGTTCCATTGGCGGAAATGACCGACCTCAGACCGGCCCACTTCTGGTTGGTTAAATTCGTATAGGGAAATTGGAGAACAGCGACCGCGTCGTTCGCCTGCTGGGTATTGGCGTAGGTTTCTCCCCCGTAGGCAGGAACACTCGGGAAATTTTGATATGTGCCGCCAACCGCATTTGTGGTCCCAATCGTCTGGAAAATGGTCATGGTGGGATTAGACGTCGCCCGCGTTATAAAACCGGGTTCGGTTATTGCTTGGACCCGAAGCTGCAACCGGTACCAAACCCGGGAGGAACGTGAAAACAGGCTGTGGCGCAGATGAGACCAACCAGCTTGTTTGATTCATGGATGGTCCCGAAACGCTGTCGATGCCTTCCATGTTATCCACCATCGCCACGCCGTTTTCTCCTTCCGCGCTGAAAGTATCGGGATTGTAAAAACTTTGGGCGATTTCTCCGGATAGTTTGATGGTCAGAGGCGGCTTCCAGCTTTCCAAACCCGGAATAATGCCGGTAATAGATTGAACATCCTCCGACAAAAGATCTAATTTCGCATCCGCATCGAAGAGAGTTAGGGAATCAGGTGTGGAACCGATTTGCGGGACATCAATAGGTTGTTGAGCGTCACTTTCCAGAAAAGTGGACCCAATAAAAAAATGGTCGTTAACGTCATATTCGGCCCGGGCTCCTAGGATGTTATCGGCGCTGAAAGTACCAAAGGGAGCGTATTCATAGGTAACGACAACCTGACTGGCGGGCGTCAGGATGCTCTTGTTGACAAAATCCAGAAATCCCGAGGTGTAATCGAAAGTGTAATCCACGTCTCTTTGCAGTTTGCGACCGTCGAGATAAACCGACTCGCTTCCACGAATGATATTGAAGCGACCCATCTGGTAGAAATTTAATTGGGTTTTATATCGGATGTGAATCGAATAGAGGCTGGTTGGACTTGTGGTCTGGTCATAAACGTCCGTGGGGGTGTTGCTTGAACTGGAACCGCCGGTCGTATCCAAATTGGCGAAAGGCCGTTCAGGCCAAAGGAAGGAGGTGGCAGCATTCGGCACCGGGGGAATGGTTCCAGGGGCTATGTAAAAGTTCGAATTAGTGACCGTCAGATAGTTAAAATCCAAATTCACGGTGTATACCCAGGGATTAGTGGCCCCCACTGCCGTGACCCCTTGTCCCGTTTGTAAGACGTTATTGGTGCCCTGAGAAATGACTTGGAACATGAAATTGGGATCCTCTTGAGGGGGAGTGATTTTGTTGGTTCCCAAATTAAAGTAATTCACCAGATAGTTGGGGCTCAGGGCGACAGCTGTAGCGGAGGTTCCTCCTGTACTGTTGTTGTTATCTTTAATTAAATGTCCCTCAACCGTTTTTCCAGGATCAATTGGTGGCGGGGGAATCCTTCCCACAATTCCATCATCCGGCACATACAAACTGGCGCTTGAGAGATCAATGGTTGTGGTAGAACCAGGGGCAAACCCGATGTAAGCCCCGTCATATTTTCTTTGGAAACATACCGCGATCCGGGAGGATTGGGATAACCCTCGAATGAAGGTAATAATACCGGTTGAATAATCAACCGTGTAATCCCGGCCCGGTAGCCAATGCTCGAAAAGCCCATTGAAATTGGGTCCAAGAGGATTAATCACTCCGGTTCCCGGGTCCACCCAAATCTGTTCCGTGCTATTTTGCGGCCCGGCCCCATTTACCGTTTGTCCTGACGTCGGATCGGTATAGGCCTTGTAATCTCGAGTCATTAGGAAGTATTTATAAGGAACATAACTTATATCCTGGATATACATGTCGTTTTGGGTAGCGTTCCCCTGGAAGACTTTCGTTTCAGAGATACCCTTTGTTTGAGCGAAAAAGGTGGTCAGGTTGAGTTGGTCGACTTTGACTTTGGCCTCGAGGCCGAACAACTCTTTGCTGAAACCCGCAAATTCCGTGTTAGGCAATACAAGTTGTAGATCTCCGAAGTCCACCTCCTGGATAGCGCTATCTGTGTCCCCGTGGTACTTGATAGAAATATCCTGCTTAGTCTGGTCCACGCCCCCTGCCCGGTTGACATCGCTGTAATCAACGTTCACGTCGACGTTTTTCCCCACTTTTCCCTGCAAAGTCACGACTAATTCTTGATTGACGGTGGTCGTGTTCACTTCCGGTAAAACTCCATTGATTGCTGGGCGGTCGAAATCCTGGAAAGCCATAAGGATGTCTACTTTTTTGTATCCCTGAATGGCAAGTGAGGTGTCGGCAGGAAGTTGTATATTAATTTTATCCGGTATATTAAGAACCTTTTCAGCCTCGGGCGTTGGCTTCGATTTGGGTTTCCGAGCCTCTTTTTCCTCCTCCGTTTCAGGTATCTCCATGCCTTCGGGCGTTACCGCTATTTCGTCGGAATAAGGACTGATATTGCCTTGGGAATCGTTGGAAGTAATGACGTAAAAATAGTCTTCCCCATTATGGGGGGGTGAAAGGCTGTTTTGGGCGCCATCCAGAAAATAAGGCGCAGTCAATGGCGTTAGATTAACCTTTTTATATCCAAACCCAGGGGTTGTGGAACGGAAAACATTATATGCCGTGACAGCTGAATTAGCCGAAGCTGCCGCCCAAGAGAGATAAATGCCTTCTTTCAGAATCAAGAAACTCAATCCCGTGGGTTCGGATGGCGGAGCATAACTCATCGCAATAGGAGTCGGAGAAGAAACCGAAACTGAAGAAGAATTGGAGTTAAGGCCCGCAATGGATTGGCCTTGGTTATTTGTGGAAACCGTGGTTCCTTGGGCAGTAGAACCAGCCGAAATGGTATTCGATTGGGCCTCGATAGCGTCCAAAATTTGGATTTCTTCCTGTGGACTAACGGACAAATCGGTAGCAGGGGCCGAAGCGCTTTGAATTGCCGTTACGGAACCCGAAGAATTTGTTACACCCGCTGTTTGAGCCTCAAGTCCCTTAGCCGTCAAAACCAGCAGAAAAAAAGCGAATAATAGCCGGAGGCTTTTAATTGTGGTTATTGCATAGAAGTATATGTTGGAAAACCACATTCATTAATCCTTTTAAAAAATGGCCAGAAAACGTTATAACCATAATAAAAAACCGGGCTCACTCCAGAACAATTTCCCCACATGTAACAAAAAGTGTGTTTCATCGTCTTCAATCCAAGTTCAATACTTTTTTCAATTCGTCCAATCGTTCTCGGCTGACAGGCAAACGTGTTTTGACTGCGTCAGATAAAATCGCCAGATATTTTCGGTCGCCTTCGTGTTCCAATTCTTTAAGAAAATCCAGATTGATAATGGCGCTGCGGTGAATCCGCAAGAAACGTCCGGAGTCCAGCCTTTGAGCCAAAGTATCTAGACTGTCATCCGCCAAAAGTTCTTGCCCTTCCAGCAAAATAACAGCGTAATGATCCCGTGCGATCACGGCTGAAACTTGGGCTGGGTCGAAAACACGGTACTTAGCCCCACATTTGACCGCCATTCGCCGTTTCACTCTTCCCTCTTCCAATTTCTCAAGAAACTTCTGAATGTTCCCCAATGGGGTTGGATTTTTTCTTTTTCTTATCCGTTCAATTGTTTCGGTCAGCCTTTCCGTGGAAACGGGTTTTACCAAATAATCCAACGCCGAAAGTTCAAAGGCCTTCAAAGCATGCTCACTATAAGCCGTTACAAAAACCACCATCGGGCCTCCTCCCCCCCAAGCTTCTGCCACTTCCAAACCATTAAGTTCGGGCATTTCAATATCAAGAAAAGCCAAGTCCGGTTTTAGATTTTCGGCAATCTGCAAAGCCTCCAATCCGTTGGAGGCCTCAGAAACAACTTCAATATCTTTGAAAGTGGAGAGCATTCTAGCGAGGCGCGTACGCGCCGGGGTTTCATCGTCCACGATCATAACCTTGATCATTTTTCCACCTCATCCGAAAGATCAACGTTCATTACCGGTAAAATCAATGTCACTCTTGTTCCCCCGTTATCCCTAGGGACAATCTCCATTTTCCCGTCTTTTCCAAAACCCAACTCCAACCTTTTTCTACAATTTTCCAAAGCTGTTCCTGAACCCGAATAGGGGGAATTTCCAAAACCGACTCCATCATCCTCCACACTCAATTTCATATTACCGTTGGCCAAGCACGCGTTGATCCAAAGGTGACCTCCCGTCGCCCGGGATGAAAGACCGTGTTTGACAGAATTCTCAACTAATGGTTGAAGCAACAAAACCGGGATAAGAACTCTCGCCGGATCCAAATCCTTTTCAACATGAATATGGGACTCCAAGCGCGATCCAAAACGGACTTTTTCTATATCAAGATAGTCACGACAAAACTCCAATTCCTTTTCCAGTGGGTGGTGGGTTCTTCTTGTGGCAGTTAAAACGCCTTGAAAAAGAGTGGAAAGCTTAATCACCACTTGCTCCGCTTTGGCAGGATCCGCCGGGATTAAGGATGCCACCGTGTTCAAAGTATTAAAAAGAAAATGCGGGTTCATTTGGTCTTTTAACTTGGTTAATAAGGCATGAAGCCTCTCTTTTTCCAGTTCCTCCGCTCGAAGTTGATTTCTTTGGACCGAATCGCGCAAATCCTGCCAAGACATAAACAAAAAGCAAACCAGCAAAAGCGCCCAAACCCAAAATATTTCCGTTCCGTAATATTCCCATTGAAAGCTTGGAGCGATCGGCGCACCGGCATAAAAATAATTTATTCCGGCAACCATTAATCGAACCGCTATAAACAATCCAGGTGGCGCCAGGAAGGCCAGGAAAAACATGTACCAGCCTGTCCCGTGGCGGGGTTGATTTTTTGAGGATTTAATAGCCCAAATATTTTCAACCAAAAGATAAACCCGTATCACCGCGAGCCCCATGAAGCAAACGAGTGAGGCTTCCAAAAAATTCCAGCCCCACCTAAAAAGGATTGAAGTAAGGGAATGGTTTCCTAAAGCAATGGTCACAATCAAAGTCCAAAGAGGATTCCAAATAAGAAGCAATTTTCCGCAAGAAGAAAAAAAAGATTTCTCAAAATCTAGTAAAAATATTTTTTTCCATGCTTTGTTCATGGTCCATTCTTTCCGATTGATGAGGTTTCCGGCATCTTGGGTCGAAAAACGGGATATCTTACCCGGAAAAGAAACATCTTTTGAAATGATATCAATTCTCGGAAAGTTCCATGGGCTATTTTTGACCTTTTCCATTCCATTTCCTTATTGTTTTTGGAGGATGAGACGCTTTTAAAAATAACGCCGGGCCAATCTTTCAATCGGCCCGGACGTTGCCCAATATCAGCCCTTCCATCACCGGGTGAATCCGGAAGATGAGGGCTGATGCCCTAAAGTAAAAATATCTCATCTTGGTTGTGAATGGTTCGGAGAACTCTCGAATGGACGGAAAAGGGACCTAAAAGGGCGAAAACCCTATGTTATACTGACGGCGATTCACCTTGTCTGCCCCTTGTCTTCGATCACATGCCGAAAATCAATTTAATTGAAGGCTAGGCACATTAAACCTTCGGCCTATTCCGGGCGCCAGAGGGCATGAATTGCTCAGGATTTGAATGAAAACTATTTATCGCTACGTTCTCATGGAAATGTTGCCGTCTTTTCTTTTATGCGTCGCTATTTTGACTTTTCTTTTTATGATCAACAAAATTTTCTTGTCCCTGGATTTGGTCCTCAATAAAAAGGTCTCTATTTCCGAGACCTTACTCCTCTACGTCAGCCTTCTGCCCTTGATACTCTCGCTGACCATTCCTATGGCCATGATGGTAGGAACCCTTCTTGCTTTCGGAAGATTAAGTTCTGACATGGAAGTCACGGCTTTCAAAAGTGGTGGAGGCCACCTATTTCATCTCATTTCCCCAATCCTTCTGTTTGGCCTTCTTATGACCTGTCTGATGCTTTACTTCAATGATAAAGTCCTTCCGGCCGCACAGTTTATGGTCAAAAAAATTGAATTTAACATTGTCAAGAAAAAGGCGGATGTCGCAATCCGAGAAAGAGTTTTTATTGACCAGTTCGAGGGACACAAGTTTTATATCGACCGAAGGGATCCGGACGGCCTCTTTTCAGACGTGAAAGTCTTTGACCATTGGTCTTCAAACTCTTCAGTACAAACCACTCTTGCCAAGACTGGAACACTCGATACCGATCAAAAATCCTACCAAGTTTTTTTCCATTTGAATAACGGCGTCATGAGTTGGGACAACAATCACTATCATACTTACAACCAACTTTACTTCGAACATTATATCATCCGATTAAAATTGGAAAATCAATTGGCTGGACTAACCGACGTCAAGAAAGATTACGAGGAAATGGACTTGCATGAAATAGAACGCGCGATTCCACACGAAACCGATCCGGGACGACTGAACTACCTTAAAACCGAATACCAAAAACGCCTTGCTCTCCCATTTGCCTGTTTGGTGCTAACCTGGTTTTGTGCTCCTTTGGGTCTTTGGACTCGATCCAAGGGATTTATGGGATTTGTCCTGGGTTTGGCCATGATTTTCGCCTATTACTTAATGTTCATGTTTGGCCAGACTTTGAGTAACGATGGAAAAATCGATCCTTTTCTAGGTCTTTGGGGCGCCAATATTATTTTGGCTGTCGCGGGTATTGTGATTTATTACATTGTGATTTCCGAACACTCGGCCTTTAGACGCCGGGTTTCCTCAATCCGCAAAAAAAGATTTAATCGAAAGGCCGTCGCCTAGATGAAAATTCTTACTCGATATATTTTAAACGAGTTCCTAAAACCTTTCTTTCTGGCCACCGCGGGATTCAGCGTGCTTTTTCTCCTAGTTCAAATTTTTAACGATATGCATCTCATCATGGAATTCAAACCTAATTTTTTGGTGACACTTAAATATTTTTCTTTTCATATTCCGAGTTTTATTATCCAGATCATCCCTATCGCTTGCTTGTTTGGGGTACTTTTTTCTTTAAGCGGGCTTTCCAAAGGAAACGAGCTTATTGCCATGAGGGCAGGCGGAATCAATATTTATTACGTGGCCATTCCGTTATTTTTATCAGGAATAATCATTTGTGTCTCAAGCATTTTATTCAATGAACTGGTGGTCCCTAAGGCCGAGGCTTTGAAACGACGGATCAAATCCGTGGAAATATTGCATCAACCCGAAACCGAAACCAATAAGTTTCGGCAAGACATTTCAATGATCGGCGTCGGAGGCCAGCTCTATCACATTGGTGCTTTCGACGGAACCACTAACACCTTATCAGACATCCTTATTTTGGAATTCGGCCCCAATAGCCACCTGGAATCCCGCCTAGATGCAAAAGCCGCCAAATACGAGAACAGTCAGTGGGTTTTTTACGACGGATATTTACGAACCTTTGACGACTCCGACGCCGAAATATCCGCCCAACCTTTTGATAAAATGCCGCTTGCCCTTCCAGAAAAGCCCAGTGACTTTTTGAAAGAACAAAAGGAACCCAACGAACTCAACATCACGGAGTTGGTGGCATACATCAACCAATTAAAACGAAATGGTTCTGATTGCCACAAGGAATTAGTGGAACTCTATTATAAATTCGCTTCTCCCTTCGGATGTGTCATTTTGGCCATTTTGGGGGTTCCATGGGGTTGGACCATGCGAAAATACAGCGGGGTTGTGACCAGTTTCTTAATTAGCATGGCCGTAGGTTTTGTCTATTTGGGGGGAATGCAAATCGGGCAGCACTTAGGCGAAGCGGGGGTCATTTCACCTTTTCTATCCGTATGGGTCGTGAACGTTATCTTTGCTTTGCTTGTCCCGATAATGCTCGCTTGGAAGAATCGATAAATAACTGGGATTGAAATTCGATCTTTCAATGAATTTTTTGAAATCAAACCGAAAAAATAAATAATCCGGCTTTCTTTGCGACGGCCAAAACCTCTTCCTTTTTTAAAAGAAAAGCTTTCCCGGCTTCCAGCACTAACCCTTTTGCCTTGATCCCGCTTAGCACTTGAATTGTTTTCAAGCCAATGGTTGGGACATCAAAACGCCAATCCTGCCTAGGACTGGCGACCTTCACCATAATGCAGCCTGCCCCGGCCCACTTTCCACTTCTGCGAATGGTTTCATCTGTCCCTTCCATACCTTCTACCGCCACTACCGCACTACGTTTGACCACGAGCGTCTGACCGATGCCTGATTTGGCTAAAGTCCTGGCTTTTTGAAGTCCATAGGAAATGGTCTTTCGTGTATCCAAATCAATTTTCCCAGTTCCCAGCCAACCAGACTGGGCAATGGTTTCTTCCATCAAATAACGACTATCTAAAAGTTGTATTTTATTTTTTTCCAATTCACCGGCCACTGCCTTCAAAAGAGATTCCCCGGACCTATCCTTCAACCGCGTCCAGACGGAAAGAGCCTTCCAATCCAACCGCAGATTCTTGAACAGCTTTGAGTGTTGAACTTTACCGTGCATAACAACACGATTGACGCCTTGTTTTTTAAAAAATGAAAGAAGTGATCCCAGCTGTCCAAGGGACAACCATACAATTTCGTCGCTTAGTTTTTCAATATCAGGGGAAGCCGCACCTCGTATCGCAACTGTCTTGAGGACAAACCTTTTTTCTTTTGCGCGACGCGCAAAGTAAAAAGGCAACTCTCCTTCCCCCGCGATTAAACCAATGGAGGAAGGTGCCAGCATATTTACCTAACGATCCCGCGGTCAGAGGTAGAGAGAAATTCAATAAGATGCTTCACTTCTTCACTGGGAGGAAATTCCGTTGAAAGAACTTGAACCGCTTCTTTTGTCGTTAATTTTTGGCGAAAAATAATTTTGTGGGCCTTCTTTAACCATTCAATCGATTCTTTTGAAACATTGTTTCGTTCCAACCCTACCTGATTTAGTCCATAAATACGTAAAGGCTCATCCCCGGCCATCATAAATGGAACAACATCTTGAACCACCCGAAACCCGCCACCAATCATTGCAAAACGCCCAATTCGAACAAATTGATGCACCGGTGTTCCTCCACCCACGGTGGCATAGTCCTCAATAACCGCGTGCCCTCCCAGCATTACCCCATTCGCCAGCTTTACATGATTTTGAATAAAACAATTATGGCCAACGTGAGCTTGGATCATTATCCAATTATCGTTCCCGATTACAGTTTTCGACCCCTCTCCAGTCCCTGGATTAATTGTGGCATGTTCTCGAATAACATTATCATCACCTATTTCAAGGTAAGTTTCTTCTCCGTGGTATTTCACATCCTGTGGTTCGCTACCGATGATCGCTCCCGAGAAAATCCTGTTTCTTTTGCCAATGGCCGTGTGACCCGTAATGACACAATGGGGTCCAATGGATGTTCCTTCACCTATCGAAACATATTCATCAATAATCGAATAGGGCCCCACTATGACGCCATCCTCAAGATGAGCTTTCGCATCAACAATGGCCGTCGGATGAATTTTTACCGATGACACAGGCACTTAGTTTTCCTTTTTGGGGGCGTTCTTCTCAACAATCGCGCAGGTAATTTCGGCTTCCACCGCTAATTGGCTATCCACTAATGCTTTACCTGAAACCTTCGCGATTTTTCCTCGATTAAACAAAACATCGATCTCAAAGCGGATCTGATCCCCAGGCGTAATGGGTTTTCGAAATCGGGCATTATCAATTCCCGCCAGATACAGAATTTTTCCAAGATTTTCGCCCCCACTATTCAAAAGTGCAATTCCGCCGACTTGGGCCATAGCCTCAATAATTAAAACCCCTGGCATGATGGGGTGACCTGGAAAATGTCCCTGAAAAAAAGGTTCATTGGCCGTAACGTTTTTAATTCCCACCACCCTTTTATTCGGTTCCAGTTCCAAAATCCGGTCGACCAATAAAAAAGGATATCGGTGTGGCAAGATTTTTTGTATTTCAAGAATATCTAACATTGTCTCCTCTTTTGATTTTGATATGGTTTTTATGCTTTTGGTCCCATTCCCGAATTTTTCCAGGAGGGCTTTGGCTAATTCAACATGGTAACGGTGGCCGGCCTTTCCGAACCGTAACCTTAGCCAACAAAGGGCGATTCAAAAGCATTAAGTCGCCCAGCAAATCAAGAGTTTTATGCCGCACAATTTCATCTTCAAAACGATAGGGACCATTTAAAACGCCTTTATTCCCAATCACTAAGGCACAACTTAAATCCCCGCCTTTTATCAAACCTTGCCGACGAAGTTCTTCGATCTCTTCCTCAAAACAAAAGGTACGAGCAGATGATAATTCACTTTCAAAATTTTGCTCCGGAAGATGAAAAACTTTTTTTTGTTTTTCAAGACCCGGATATGGAAAAGAAATCGTCACATCCAGTTCAAGTCCGTCTGCCGGCTCCGCTTTTAAATAAACATCACCATAGCTCAGTTCAATGGTTTCGGTAACCTTCAAGGGTGATATTTGTTTTTTTTGTTCGACTACACCTGCTTTTTTAAAAAAATCGCAAAAAGAGGCGGCGCTCCCATCCAGAATGGGCATTTCTTCTGAATCCATATCAATCTTGAGGTTGTTGATTCCAAACCCGTGAATGGTCGCCAAAAAATGCTCGATCGTTTGAACAGTTGCTTTTTTTTCCCCCACGAGGGTTGTTCCCCGGGCTGTGCTGGAAACAGCCTCGGGCGTTACAGGAATATTGGCATTTAAGTCGGATCTATAAAAACAAATACCTGATCCTTCTGGCAATGGGGATACCTTAACACGACAGGTATCGCCTGTGTGCAACCCCACTCCTTCGAAAGAGAAGGGGTGATCAATCGTTTTTTGGAATCTTGTCCCGAAATCACTCTTCATCAATTTTCACACCACTGAGCTTTTCAAGAACCCTTTCCAAACGACGGATCCGCTTCACTATCCCGGGCAATTGTCGATAAGCAGCAACATTCTTCATCTCTGAGTTCATCTCCGTGGACGGTGAACCCCAATAGACGCCTTTTTCAACAATGTCTTCCATAACCCCCGTACGGGTGGCTAAAGTCACGTGGTCTGCAATCTTAAGGTGCCCGGCGATGCCTACTTGCCCCCCCATCGTGACGTTATTCCCGATCTGAGTGGAACCCGAAATACCGCTCAAGGCCGCCATGACCGTATGGTTCCCGATTACAACGTTGTGGCCAACTTGAATTAAGTTGTCCAGTTTGCTTCCTTTTCCAATCAGGGTAGTCCCCAGAACAGCTCGATCGACGCAGGTATTTGCTCCCAATTCGACATCGTCTTCAATAACCACATTTCCAACCTGGGGAATTTTTTGGTAGCTTTCATCATTATTTTTGGCAAAACCAAACCCATCAGAGCCGACAACCACTCCCGGTTGAAGAACAACTCGGTTTCCTAATACACAATTTTCCCTCACCGTGACATTGGGATAAAGAAGACAATCCTCTCCCACAACAGTATTTTCGCCAATAAAGACACCGGGATAAAGAACCGATCGGGAGCCAACCTTCGCTCCGGCGGAAATGGTAGCCCCGGCCGCAACACTAGCCTGAGAATCCACGGAAGCCTCGGGATGCACGTAAGCTCCAGTCCTAATCCCAGGCAAGAACGAAACTCTCGGATGAAACAATGAGATAACTTTAGCGAGGGCGACATAGGGATTTGCAATTAACAGAAATGCCCTGGAGTTTCCAGGAATGGGGGCTTCACATAAAATAGCTGAAGCTTTGGTTTCCATCGCCGTTTTTTTATATCGGGCATTCGTGACGAAGGTAATGTCCCCTTCCTTCGCCTTATCCAAAGGTGCAATACCAAAAATTCGCACAGATCCATCCCCTTGCAGGGTGGCCCCAATCTCCTGCGCCAACTTTTCCAGCGAATAAGAAACGCCCATTCTCACCGTTTATCGGTCATTTCGTTACTTTTTGGAATCCGAATCACTTTTGGAATCCGTGTCACTCTTGGAATCCGTGTCAGTTATCTTTTTGTATTGGTCAAGAATATCACTCGTCAAGTCGGTCGGATTGTCGACATAAACAGTCTTGTCCGAATCCAAGACCATATCCATTCCCTTATCTTTTGCCACAGAAGCAACAATTCTCTTGATCTGGTCCACGATGTCTTGGGTCATTTCGGTTTCATCAGCCATCAGTTCTTTCTGGACTTGTTCGGTGGCTTGATTGTAAGCGCCCAATTTATCGTTATATTCCTTTTCCTTTTTTAACCGTTGTTTCTCGGAAAGAATCGAGCCCCCTTCGCTTAGCTCTTTTTGCAGATCAATCAATTCCTGTTTTGAATCGGCCAAGTCTTCTTTTTTCTTTTCTTCAAGGTCACCCAATTTTTTCTTCGCTTTTTCAGTTCCCGGATAACTATTGAAAAGTTTCTGCATGTCAACGATCGCAATTTTAAAATCTTTCGCCGAAACTACAGTGGCAATTAAAAAACAGCACAACAGAGTTATAAAACGCATGTTAGCTCCTTGTTATTTTCCAGCACTGGGACGTACAGGCCGGATGAAATTGAAGCGAAATCTTACACGAACCAGCGGTAGAGAACAATGGAAGGTTTTGGAAATTGCGATAAATCAGGCTTTTTGCAAATCAACCTTCGGTTAATTTTGATAGTTTTTCCAAAAGTTCCCTGAAGTGAGGATGCATAGCCTCGAAATGAAGGCCATATTCATACCTGCCCTGGTTTGGAAAATTAGCGTGATTGGCTCTTACAACTTTCGCTTCAGATCGAATAACCGCATGAAAGTTTTCCAAGGGAAACTCAACTTCAATCAGGGAATTAACTTCTAAATAATTTTTTGTTGAAAGAAAGAAGCCCGTCCTGCTGATATTCGACATAATATTGTTTCCATTGTGGAGTTCCAACTCAGGCTTTTCCCCAGAAGGTGATTCCAAAAGGCGAAAGCGCAAGAAAATCCTTACCGAGATCCGTTTAGAAAAACGCTTATCCGAAGGGAGAAATGATGTCATAAAATCCCGGCCTCAGAAAGCTTGGTCTTGGAAGTATCTCTTAGATGAACCATCTGAAACACTTATTTTTTGGATTGTGACTTATTGGACAATCAGATTTATTCTTTGTCTCTCAAATCTGAAAAAGACTTCAAAAAAACTGCTAAAAATGTTGCACAAAAGAAACCAGTACCATTGTATTTATTTAAATAAACCTAGGATTTAATTTTTGAAACTAAAGGAATAAAAGAACTACGGTCACAACTGCCGTAGCGCCAACCGCCAAAACCTTAACCGTGTTTGAAGGTTTTTTCTTTTGAGCATCCACATTGCTGATTTTCATTGCGTCAAAAGGTCGGCCATAACTCCAAAAATCCTCTTCTTGAATTTTTGGTTTTTCCTGATTGGAAGCGGCCGGTTGAGCGCTAGCAACGACTTGTTGATTCTGCCCTACAGGCATTCCCACAAATGGCATAAAGTTAATACGTCCCAAACTAGGGTTATATGCACCATCATATACGGTGCGAACGATTTCCTGTGCGTCCAGGCTTCGAAAATCATTATTAGGCGCATCCAAAGATTTTGGGGAAGAATTCACAATGTTAAACTTGATGTTATTGTAAATCTTATTTCCAGAAATATTGGGCGTTCCAAAATCTTTTAAATAAAACCCGTAATTATTGTTGTAAATTTCATTGCCCGTAATGATTGGACTCGCAGTATCCGCTAAAAGATTTATACCATAACCATCCGCAGTGATTCTGTTTCCAATGATTTGCGGTTGCGAATTGGCACCCACTTCAACGCCACTCCGCGCTCCATAAATAGCGCTCTGTGTAATAGTAGGCGATGATCCATTACAAACAACTCTCCCACCTTTGATCATGCAACATTGTAAAATTGAATTGGCGGAATCAGAATTATAAAAGTAGATAGCACCCCATAAGGAACCTTGAACCGAAGGGTTGAATAATATCGGTGTAGTCGAATTACCCACGGCTTTTAATCCACCCTGGATCACTAAGTTCGGTCCCGCACCTTGTTTTGTTGTATCGGAAACCGCGAACTGAACTTCAACTCCTGGATCAATAGTAAGAATGGCTCCTCGAGAAACAACTAGGTCGCTCTGAAGTACATATGGGCTGTTATCTTTCGTCCATTCCGCGGAAGCCGCAATCGTTGCATCCTTTACATAGGTAGGACCAGCTGCCTGAGCAGTTTGAAAACTCACCATTAGAAATAAACCGGTCGCCAAGGATAAAAGATAATTCATAACAGAGGGCCTCTTTTTTAAAAAAAGTGAAAATCACTTTTCAGTTTAACAAAAGGCTAAACCTTTGCAAAGTTAATTTCCCGAATGCCGATAGTTCGTTGGAAGAGTCCTGGTTTCTAACGACAAATGGTTTCAAAACTTTAGAAGTTTAAAACGTTAAAGCCCATTAAAGCGAACTCACTTTACCCGTGTAACTGCCCGATGATTTATTAATGAAAAAGTCTTAAAAAGGTGGTTTATTATTTTTAGAAATCCCAAAATCGACTAAAATTTATTCCAGATTTGAGTTTTAGAACAGGGTGTTTAAAAAAATGGTGGAGGTGGTGGGAATCGAACCCACGTCCTGAAAAACATCCGTAATGGGCCCTACGTGCGTAGCTCAAGAATGAGTCTCGCCTCCCGCTCGCTCCCGAGCAGCCGGCGGAAAGCCAGTCCCTTTGTTTCTCATCCGCCCATCGGTGGAACAACCCTGTTGCGGACCAGCCTACTGCTTACGTTTCCTCCCCCTAATAGGCATCAAAGGCGAAACGCTAACCGCTTAAGCGGCCAGAGCTAACTGATTGTCGGCAGTTAAACCGTTGCCATGTTTGACGAGCGATGGCGCCTCGACACGCTCCCAAAAGTTCAGCTTCCCAGTCGAAACCGGTCACCCCCACGTTTAAATTCACCAGCTGACCGCATGCTACGGCTTAATCCCAAACTTTTCAAGGATTGCCGGAATATCCGATATTTCCACCTTCTTAAACCACAAGTTATCTGGGTAGACCAGCACATTGGCGCCTTCTTCACAGACATCAAGGCATTTGCTTTTGGACACGCGGATTCTTTCGGATTGTCCCGCGTGCTTGACCGCTTCTTTTAGTTTTTCACAAATTTCTTTGCCACAAAAGGTTCCGCCACAGGAAACCCTTTCGCCTTCGGGCCGTTCATTGACACAAACAAAAACATATTTTTCAAATTTTGGTTTCGAGCTTTCCATTATTCCCCCATAACCTTAATGATCAGTCGCTTTTTGCGCTGGCCGTCGAACTCAGCGTAATAAATCTGTTGCCAAGGACCGAAATCCATCTTTCCTTCCGTAACAGGTACAAGTACCTCATGATGAACTAGAAGGCTTTTTAAATGAGAATCCCCATTAGTTTCACCTGTCAAATGATGGCGGTAATTTTCTTTATAGGGGGCCAACTTCTCCAACCACTCATCGATATCGGAAATCAGACCGTCCTCGGCATCGTTAACATAAACTCCGGCGGTAATATGCATAGCCGAAACCAAAACCATGCCTTCTTTGATTCCGCTTTTTTTAACCACCTTTTCTACGTCCTCGGTAATATTGACATATTCCCGATGCTTCTTTGTGTTGAACCACATGTATTCAGTCAAAAACTTCATTTGAACCTCCCTACCGTTTCCATATTACCAAAAGAATGCCAAAAAGAATGAGAAGGGCACCCAACCCCCTGCCTTTCCAGTCGTGTCGTTCTTTTAAGTGAAATACGCTCAATAAAAAAGCCGCCACCATATTGATCCGAACCAAGGGACTCATCCGACTTAAAGGGGCCAAGAAAAGGGCCAAGTAAAAACAGTAAGTTGCTAAAGCGGATCCAATGTTTAGATATCGGTAGGCCCAAATATTGGCCGTTATCCGCCTAATCGAATTTATCGGATGGCTACCAACAGAAAACCCGGTGCAGAAAATCGCACCAACTAAAAAAGACAAGCAGGCGTGTTGGATTGGATCCGCCTGGTCAATGACCAACTTACTGGAAAGACTGCTAAAAGCTCCAATCACGGAGGCTAAAAAGCCCCACCAGGACCAATGCCCTCGGTAATAAAGCCAAAGGGCCCCAAACCCAACGAGGGCCGCTCCCACGCCCAATGCTACATCCACTTTTTCATTCAGGAAACGGTATCCTAGGAAAAAAACAAAAATCGGAGTTAAATTGCTCAAGGCATAACTGGAGTAATAATTTATTTTGGCTCCGCGGGCCAGAGTCCAAATGCCGAGAGATTCGAAGATTCCGCTGAATACTGTGCAAGCCCACCATTTTATTGAAACCGGGATCCAGTTCAAAATGGCAATGGGCGCAAGGATCACTACCACACCCCATCGAATGGATGCCGTGAAAGGCAGGGCGCCTTCTTGTTGGACCTTGCTCTTGATTTGGGAAGTCCATAAGGCGTTAAAAATTCCTGAGCCTAAGGCATAAATGACCCACATCAGGAAAACGCCACAAGAATAAGTCCACCGATGATAAGACCCCCACCCAAGGCTTTGGATCTCCAACCCGATTTTTCTTTTAATAAGTAGTAACTAAAGAAAAAACCGAATAACAGATTAGCTCGAACTAACGGATTAATCTTTGAGACCGGCGCGTATTTTAAGGCGACATAAAACAGAAGGGAGGCTAAGAAGGATAAAAAAGCCACCGGCAGGACTTCCATCCAGTCCTTCCTGATCAATCCTCGGGAACCTTTCATATGTTTCGGTTCCAAATATTCCAATGGAATGAGAATCAAAGCCGCAACCAAAAAGGACCAAAAGGTAAAAAACAATGGTGGTGAATCCATTAGCGCCTTTTTGCTTAAGACTGCCGCTATGGTTGAAAAAACAGCTCCAATCAATCCCGGCCAGGACCACCGGCCCATTTTATGAAACACAAAGGCGCCAATTGCAATAAGGATTCCACCTGCAACGAGGGCCGGAGGTTGTGCTTCGGATAACAACCAGGGCGCGCTCAATACTGTAAAAAAAGGGGTTAAATTATAAAAAGCATACGTTGAGTAGTAATCCTTTTTGACCCCGGTCGTAAGCAGCCAGATCCGACAACCCTCAAAAACACCTGAAGCAGTCGTTAATGCCCACCAGTGCCAAGAAGTTATCCAAGACCATTGGAAAAGTGCGAATGGCAGCAACATCAAACAAACCTGAGTTCGAAAAAGCATGGTGAATTCGCGGGAGGAAAGGTGATTTAATATCTTTTTGGATAAGGCGGTCCAAAAGGCATTGAAAAATCCCGCCACGACTGCCATTCCGAGCCAAATCATAACGGCTTAACGGATTGATTCTTCGTCGAATTTTGAGTCCTCGTTCAGAACCCAGGATTTCATGGAAGCGTACTTTCCATTTTGGATAGACATGATGACATATGAAAAGCCAAGCCAGGCAGCCTGACGGTCCGTTTCCGAAGCTTTGTCGGGATGATCGGGATGAGAATGAAAGATTCCTACCACGTCTAATCCCTTCTGACGGGCCAGAGCTTCCCCCTTCATATAATCTTTTGGATCCATGTCATAACGGGTTTCGGGTTTGAGTTTGTTAAGATTTCCACATTCAAACACTTCTATCACTACCCGGGTATCGCCCGCTTTCCCAAACATCAAACCACAGATTTCATGAGGATAGCCCCGCTCCCCAATGGCGATCATCTGGGTTTTAGCTCCTTCGTCAAACGAAATCATGATTTACTCCCATACCCTTGTCGAAAGATACTTATCGCCCGAATCAGCGAAAATAGTCACAATGCAGCCTTTTTGAATTCGCTTGGCTAATTGAACGCATCCCGCCATGGCGCCCCCGCTGGATAGCCCCACCAGAACGCCTTCGTGCTGGGCCAATTTTTTGACCCATTCATAGGCTTCATCCGTATCGATAGGAAGATTCTCGTCATAAGCCCCGGGATCATAGATTCCCGGAACTATCGAAGAAGCCATGTGTTTCAAGCCTTCCAATCCGTGAAAAGGTTGGGACGGCTCCAATGCGATTATCTTTACCGAAGGCTTCAACTCTTTGATTCTTTTGCCCGTTCCCATCAGGGTCCCGCTGGTTCCAATCGTGGCGGCAAAGTGGGTCATCTTTTCCCCTAAATGTTCAAATATTTCTTCCGCCGTGGAAAGCATATGGGCTTTGGGATTCTCGGGATTGTTATATTGGTCGGGCACAAAGTATTTCTCAGGATTTTCCTTATAGATTTCGCGGGCCAAGCGGATAGCGCCATCCGAACCCTCCATGGCGCTCGAATAGTGGACTTCCACATTGAATGATTTGAGAATTCGTTTTCGCTCGTCACTAACGTTCGCAGGTATGGCCAAAGCCACTTTATAACCCATAGCCGCACCAATCCAACCATAGGCAATTCCCGTATTCCCCGATGTAGCGTCCAGAATGGTCTTATCTTTAGTGAGCTTCCCAATACGGATACCCTCCAGGATCATTCGAAGGGCGGGCCTATCCTTTACCGAGCGGCCTGGGTTATAGGCTTCCAATTTCGCCCACAATTCGACCCCCGGCACACCATGGCTGTGGATTTGTAGAAGAGGAGTTCTTCCAACCAATTCGCTGACGTTATCGTAAATTCGAGGGGGATTCGAGAATGCTGGCAGCAATATCAAACCTCGCTTAATAAAACAAGAGAGTGGGAAAACCCACCTTCCTATAAATAAAAAATCTCAATTCACATTTACAACCCCGACAATTAAAGGTTGTAAAAAACTTCTTTGCCAACGTATTTAGCCGCTTCACCCAACTCCTCTTCAATGCGAAGAAGTTGGTTATACTTGGCAATACGATCCGTTCGTGAAGCTGAACCCGTTTTGATTTGACCCGAATTGGTTGCCACCGCGATATCGGCAATGGTAGTATCCTCGGTTTCACCGGAGCGGTGTGAAACGATGGCGGTATACCCCGCCTTTTTAGCCATTTCAATGGCATCCAGGGTTTCCGTTAGGGTTCCGATCTGGTTGACTTTGATCAGGATAGAATTCGCAATTCCCTTTTCAATACCATCCTTCAGTTTTTTTGTGTTCGTCACAAAAAGGTCGTCACCGACGATTTGTATCTTTTTTCCTAGCTTCTCAGTCATGAGTTTGAACCCATCCCAGTCGTTCTCATCTAAACCATCTTCAATCGAAATGATGGGGTATTTTTCAACCAGGGAAGAATAAAACTCCACCATTTTTTTACTGGTTTTTTCCTTCTCGGCCTCCGCATCCAATACATAAATTTTTTTCGCCTTATCAAAAAAGCTGGAAGACGCCGCATCCAAAGCGATTAAAACATCCTTACCCGGATGGTAACCGGCCTTTTTAATGGCTTCCATAATGACCTGTAGAGCTTCTTCATTGGATTTCAAATTGGGAGCAAATCCACCTTCGTCCCCTACCGCTGTATTCAAGTGCTTATCGTGGAGAACCTTCTTCAGGTTGTGAAATACTTCCGCACCGATTTGCAAAGCATGCCGAAAGGTTCCGCCACCCACAGGCATGATCATGAATTCCTGTAAGTCCACGTTATTATCTGCGTGCATGCCTCCGTTGATGATGTTCATCATGGGAACGGGCAAGAGATTTGCATTGGAACCTCCAATGTATCGATAAAGAGGAAGTTTTGCCCAAACCGCAGCCGCCTTGGCGATGGCCAGGGAAACGCCCAAAATGGCGTTGGCCCCCAATTTGGCCTTATTCGGGGTTCCGTCCAGTTCGCAGAGAAAGGTATCCAGGACCCTTTGATCGGTCGAATCCATACCCTTGATTTTGGAGGCGATTTTATTGTTCACATTGGCGACTGCTTTTAAAACACCTTTTCCGCCAAAACGCTTCTTATCACCATCGCGAAGCTCAACGGCCTCATATTCCCCGGTGGAAGCTCCGGATGGAACCGCCGCACGACCCAGAGACCCATCTTCCAAAATAACGTCGACCTCGACGGTTGGGAAACCGCGGGAATCCAGAATTTCACGACTTTTCACTTCGGCGATTCGGCGACTCATGTTTCCTCCTCAGATTTCAGGTAAACGGAGATCAAAACGAAGGCTGATTCTACCTTCGCTTGGCAATTTCAGGCAAGCCCTCATGTAAAACTATAGCCTTACGGATCAAAAAGAATCCAAACTGTTTATCACGAGGCCCGTGACAAGCTTGGGGTAAAAGTAAGTGGATTTTTGCGGCATGCGTTCTTGCTTCAAAGCCACTTCCCTTAACTGCTCGATACGCGTGGGGTTTAAAAAGAAGGTGGCAGCGAATTCGTTTTTACGCATTCTCTCCACGGCTTCTTCCGCTTTACTGGTAAAAGAAATTTCATGCTCCACTTTTTCCTTGGTGATCCCAAAGAATGGTTCAAGAATTAACCTGTGCAAAAGAGTCACGTCTAATTTCTTCTGGGCGTCAGAAACATCTTTTAACAAAGGAGAATGGACAACCAATTTCGAAAACCTAAGGGCATAAAGTTTTTTCCCATCAAAAGAAATCCCGATTGTAGGTTGTTTTTTTCCCAGTTTTTCCATCCACTGCCATGGCGTCAACCCCTTCAAAGGTTTTTTGAATTCGTGAATTTCTCCCAGTGACGATAAGCGACTCAGTAAAAGCGACGATGAGGAAATCAGTCTTTTCGGAAGCATCCTATGGGTTGGTAGAATGACCAGTCCCGGGTCTTCCATCGCGACAAACATCATTTGGACGAAGTCAAAAGGTCGGGAACCTGGTTTACCCCGCAAACCCTTGGCCCGAAAGGCTTGATAGGTCAATGCAGTTTCATATCGATGATGTCCATCCGCGATAAAGAGCGTGGCATTCTTGATTTTTTTCTGAATTTCTTTAATCACATTGACGTCGGAAATCTTCCAAACCCGATTCTGAATACTTGTAGGAAATTCGACCGTAATATCGGCTTTCGTCGCGGTGATCTTTTTCAAAACCTTGCCAACCCCTCCCTTATCCGGATAAAGGGAAAAGATACAACTGAAATTGGCTCTGCAAGCCTTGGTTAATTTGAGGCGGTCGGCTTTGGGTCCGCTCAAAGTGTGTTCGTGCGCAAGGATTCCACCCTTCTTATTTCCGAAAGGTGTTAATTGGGATAAAGCCACAAATCCGGTTCGGTGGTAGGTTTTTCCATAATTGCTGAAAGTTTGTTGATAAACATAGATTGATTTTTCACTATCACGTATTAGGATTCCCTTCTTTTGCCAATCTGCAAATGTTTTTTTCGCCGATTGGTAATCAGAAGCCTTATGTTTTTCGTGGCTGGGATTTCCGATAATCAGGCGGATGACGTTATGCGGATCGGCCGTTTTAAGTTCCCGCTTTTGTTGGGGAGAAATAACGTCATAAGGAGGCGCCATTACCTTCATCATTTTTTTGGAATCAGTCATTCGGTAACGAAGTCCGCGAAATGGAATAATGTTCGCCATCATTTTCCCCTAATTTAATTTGTTTTGATTTCTGAGTTAGCTTTTTCGGGCTAGAACCTTTTTAACAACATCCATGAAAGCATTGATGTCCTTAAACTGGAGATAAACACTTGCGAACCGCACATAAGCCACATCATCCAAGTCCTGCAGCCGACGTATAACCATTTCTCCCACCTCAGTGGAATTGATTTCCTTGGCGGCTCGTTCCATCAATGTATTTTCAATGTCATCCACCAGAGCTTCAATTTTCTCAGAGGAAACCGGTCTTTTTTCAACTGCTTTGCGAATGCCGGCCACAATCTTCAAACGATCAAAAGGTTCTCGGCGTCCATCGCGTTTAACAACCATAGGAAGTATTTCTTCTATTTGTTCATAGGTCGTGAAACGTTTCTCGCATTTCAAGCATTCCCGACGACGGCGAATCGCCGAACCGCCTTTGCTGGGCCTTGAATCCATGACTTTATCTTCTTGATGTCCACAAAAGGGGCACTTCATGAACAACTCCTCAACAGGTTGTGGTAAAAATATCGGCCGGATTATACCACAGGTAGGTTACATCAATAAACGAACTATCAAGAACTTGATAGCCATGGCTTTGTATATTTTGGCTTTATTTATAGAATTTAAGGAACAATTTCCGTTCCAACCCCTTTAGGTGTGAAAATTTCTAAAAGCAGTGCATGGGGTAGGGTGCCGTCAATGATGTGGGTCTTATGTACACCCGTTTTCAGCGCATGAAGACAAGCTTCGATTTTGGGAATCATTCCACCCGAGATGACACCACTCTTGAGGAGCTTAGGAACTTCCTTAACCCTAACAGTTGAAAAGAGCGTCTTTGGGTCATCCTTTTTTCGGCAAATGCCCGGAACATCCGTTAGAAATACCAATTTTTCGGCTTTCAATGCCCCCGCAATAGCGCCAGCTGCCTCATCGGCGTTCACATTATAAGTTTGCCCGTCCTTACCTAGGCCCAAGGGGGCAATCACGGGAATGAATTGTTCACGATCGAGGGTTTCCAAAACTGCAGTATTCACCTTTGCGACTTTCCCAACGAAACCTATATCTTTTCCAGATTTGGATTTAATTCGCGAAGCCTCTAACATTGCCCCGTCTTTACCTGAAAGCCCCACCGCCGAACCGCCCAATTGGTGGATAACACTCACTAATTCTTTATTAATCTTTCCCCCCAACACCATTTCAACAATTTCCATGGTCGGTAAATCTGTCACTCTAAGGCCATCAACAAATTTGGAATGTATCCCCATTTTTTCGGTTAACCGGGTAATATCTTTTCCGCCACCATGGACAACTACAGGCCTCATTCCCACAAACTTCATTAAGACAATGTCTTGTAAGGTTGTTTTGAGTTCCTCTGCGCCCGATCTTGTACTTCCGCCATATTTAACAACAACGGTGGAACCATACCACTGACGGATATAGGGAAATGCTTCTACAAGGATTTGAGCTTTTTGAATGGAGTCTTGCACGAAAGTTTCCTTAGGCCGTTGGCGCTACTTCCGCTGGTTGGGCTTCCGATTTTGGAAATTCTTTATAGTCGCATTCCTTATTCGGACAGGCGATATGGGGCCCCAAGGTTTTAAGATACTTATCCACCAAGTAAGGATTGGAACATTGCGGACAGGCGCGGTTGACTGGTTTGTACCAAGATATGAATTTACAATCGGGATATTTATTACAACCATAGAAAACTCCCCGGCGAGAACCGCGGGAAACAACTTCGCCACCACACCCCAACGGGCATTTAATGCCGAGCGAAATAGGCTTGGCTGTCTTGCACTCCGGATATTTGCAACAAGCCAGGAACTTTCCGAAACGCCCCATTTTGACGACCATATCGGCTCCACATTTTGGACACTTCTCATCGGTTTTTGTATCCACATCGACTTGAATCGAACCATCCGTCGTTTCTTTAAGGCTTTTTGTATTCTGGCACTCCGGATATTTGGAACAAGCCAGGAATTTCCCATGACGTCCCCATTTTACTATCATCATCTGGCCACATTTTTCACAAGGAATATCGGTTACTTGCTCGATTTTACTTTTTTCCTCGCCAATAAGTTTTTCCGCTTCAGCAAGGGTGTCTTTGAATGGCGTATAGAATTCTTGGATGACGGTCCGCCATTCCCGTTCGCCGGATTCAACTTGGTCCAACTCCCCTTCCATTTTGGCCGTAAAAGCATAATCCAAAATTACAGGAAAATTTTTCATCAATATTTCCAGAACCAAGTTTCCTAATTCGGCAAGAAAAAATCGCCCGTTTTCCTTTTTTACATAATGTCTCGTTTGAATGGTTTCAAGGGTCGGGGCATAAGTGGAAGGCCTCCCAATTCCCATCTCTTCCAATGTCTTAACCATGGAGGCGTCGGTGAAGCGTGGGGGAGGTTGGGTAAAGTGTTGTTCTGGAAACGGCTCCTTCCAAATAGCTTTTTGTCCTTCGCTGATACCCGCAAGTTTATTGGGATTCACTTGGCCCGTTTCATCCCCCTCACCCTGGCTTTCTTTTTTATCCTCATCGGCGGCTTCTTCATAAACTTTGGTATAACCCTCAAAAACAGTTTCAGTTCCAGTGGCTCGAAAAACCACATTATTGGCGCCGATTTCCACGCTCGTTTCTCGATACAGGGCGTTACTCATTTGACTCGCCAGGAAGTCTTCCCAAATCAATTGGTAAAGTTTAAATTGCTCGGGCGTAAGAAAATTTTTCATTTGATCCGGTGTTCGGAAAACTGAAGTCGGCCGAATAGCCTCATGAGCGTCCTGAATTTTGCCTTTGCTGGAAGTATCACGATCACCAGGCCCCAAGTATTTTTCGCCATAGGTTTGACCAATAAATTTAGCCGCTTCTAACTTCGCATCGGGGGAAACACGTTTGGAATCTGTGCGCATATAGGTAATCAAACCAACCGGAGCGGATTCACCAACCTCAATTCCCTCATAGAGTCCTTGGGCCACCGACATGGTTTTGCGGGCTCCAAACCTTAATTGTTTATAGGCCTCTTGTTGAAGCTTAGAAGTGGTAAAAGGCATTGGGGGTTTTTTTGATTTGTCCCTGTGTAAAACAGCCGTAACTTTGAAATCCGCGCTTTTTATACGATCAATCAACGCTTGGGTGTCCACTTGCGTTTTTAGTTCGGTTTTTTCACCGTCTATTTTAGCCAATTTGGTGCGAACTACCCGACCATCCTCCATGATGAAATCGGCTTCTAATGTCCAATACTCAACAGGTTTGAAGCCTTCGATCTCCTTCTCCCTTTCATAAATAAGGCGCAAAGCGACGGATTGAACACGTCCCGCCGAAAGACCCCTTCGGATGTTTTTCCAAAGAAGAGGGCTTATACCATACCCCACCAACCGATCCAAAACACGGCGAGCTTGCTGAGCGTTAACCATATTTATATCAACTTCACTGGGAGCATTAATCGCTTCCTCAATAGCAGCTTTAGTGATCTCATTTAAACGCAGCCGATAAATAACGGGTACCGTTTCCATGGAACTAAGAAAATTTCGGATATGCCATCCAATAGCCTCACCTTCCCTGTCCGGGTCGGCCGCGAGGTAAACAGCCGTGGACTTTTGGGCGGCCTTCTTGAGTTCCTTAATAATGGAGGCTTTTCCCCGAATGGGGATATACTTCGGCTCAAAGTTGTTCTCGATGTCAACTCCCAACTTGCTCTTGGGAAGATCAATTAAATGCCCTTTCGAAGCCAAAACGACGTAGTCCGAACCTAAGTATTTATTGATTGTTTTTGCTTTCGAAGGTGACTCAACAATGACTAATTTCTTGTTCGGTACCTTTTTCGCTTTTGTTTTTGCCACTGAAATCTCCGATTAAGCGTTGATTACAATTCGAGAACCATTTTATAGGTGCCTCTTATAATTGGGCAAGAATAGGTAGTACCGTTGGGTTTGTCAAGTTTTCGGCTTTTTCAGGTCGCAAAACGAGAAGAAAAAAATTAATTAAACCCTTTTAAACACTTTCATTTGACGTTTTTTTATATTCTTTTCGAATATCAGATTTTAAAATTTTTAAATCACAAAAATTCGCGAATCGAAATTTTTGAAACGACAAGGTTCCGCGACCTATTGAACCAAGTCTTTTCTCTCTAAACTCCGAGGCCAATCGTTGATCCGTCAAAGGCCTTTTGTGTATCTCACCAAAACTTCAATCGAAACTGGGAAAACGATTTTTTTCCGACTACCATCAACGCAATCCAATAACACCCTCGAGATGGAGGTCAGGAAGGTTTATACGGTTATTCACTTGGATTGATGACCTTGAACTAAATTATTTTCCGTTTCATTCCGGTAGAACAGCTTTGTTCGGCCCAACCTCTTGCGCTTGAGCCAAAAGTTTTTCAGCATTCTCAAGAAGACTATGATGGTCCGCGGCATGCTTTGGATAAGTAGAAGCACTGATATTAAGAAACACAGGAGACGCGTCTCCCATAATTAGCTTGAAGAATTTAAAAATTCTTTTCGCAATAATTCCATACGTGTTATTCGCCGTGTCCGGAAGAATTATTCCGTATTTATTTTGATCTAACCGACAGATTACATCTACCCGGCGAAGACTCTTGGAAAGAATTTCAGCGACTTGTGTCGCCACTAGATTTTTATCCAGTTTGCTTGAAACGCCATCAACAGGTGAAACGCTTAGAAACATAAGGCTCATCAAGCGGGAATATCTTTTCGCCCTTTCAACCTCAATTGAAAGACATTCGGCAAAATATTCTTTATTAAAAAGACGAGTCACTTCATCCACCAGGACTATCGGGCGACGTCCATCTCGATTAAGTTCAGGGGATTGGGGCGTTGTAACTGAATTAATTAAAGTGAAACCCGGTTTTTCTTCAACAACAGTTTCATTCTTTGAATTATCAATTCCCCCGTCCTTTTTCCCCGTTTCGGACACTTGCAGAACGGCTCTTTCCAACGGTTCCTGCCACAGCTTCCAAAGTGCGGAAAGCTCCTCCAGCGTTTTATGATCATAAGCTTGCGAATTCTGATGAGCACATCCAAATAACAAATAATTTTTTTTTGCCCGGTTCAATACCATAAACACGCCGCTGTTGGGTTTTTGAATGCGAAGAGACCCGGATTTATTGAAAACAGGTTTTCCAGTTATATCCAAATAGGTTTTTAGCGGAAGTTTGGAAAGTGCATTTCGCTCCTCCACCCCCAACCGATAAAGGCAGGTATCCATTACTTCTTCCTTACCATCTAATGCCACTATCGAAAGGGGTTCTTCGGCATTGGAAGCGCGAGCCAAAAAAACACAGTCAAATTTGAAGTTTTCCAGAATATCTTTACAGCATGCAACTAGATTTGATTGATGAATTGGCGGGTTTGACACAACGTGAAATGAGTTTTTCAATTAGGGTGGTGTCGGAACTCACAAAACCTCTTATTCAAGCTGATAGCAAACATAGAATTTAATGGCATTATATTAACACGGTCTTATTAAATATCAGAAAGGCGCAAATAAAGGCTTATTCAAAACCGCAAAAAACTAACAATAAATCTCACTTAACCTTGATTGCTTGAAAAATAGCACGTAACGAAACCGCATCTGGAACCAAAATAAAATAACCGCCTATTTCTTTGTTGTCATCAATGAATCGTGTTTCAATCGAAATAACTTTTGTCGCATCTTCCAACCCTTGAGTGACAGTAGCCAAAAGGGCACCCGCCATGTCAAAAACTAAAGTTGGAACTGAAATAAGGAGTAACATTCCCAAAAATTCATTTAAAGCACTTAAGTAAGCTCCGGTTAGAATATTTCCAGCTTCCTTAATGGCCGAATGTCCCATTTCGGTTAGAATTTTGCTGGAACCGATCGGTTGTTTTAAAAGCATGTCCGCAAGATGAAGCGCTGAATCCCTTGGAAACAAAAGAATAATTTTTCCTGTTGCATCCCCCAAAATAGACAAAGTAAGCCCCGCTACCAGGGTATTTGGATCCCCCACTAAGCTCGGAATCTCTGATAAGGGAATGATGTTTGCTTTAGGAACAGTGATTAAGATTCTTTTCCCTAAAAGCTGAGAAAGGGCTGTCGCACCGTGCCCCGCTCCAATATTTCCAACTTCTTTTATCGCATCCAGTTGAGCTGGATTTAATTCATCGAGATTGAGAAGCATTAACGTCTTCCTTACTAAAAAGAGGATGTTCAACCTGAAAACGCTTGTCCTTTAAATCTTCGATCAAACTATTCACATCCAATATGAGCGCTATCTTACCATTCCCCAGAATAGTTGCGCCCGAAAAACCACGTATGCCTTTTAAAATTCGATCTAGGGATTTAATGGCTATCTCTTGTTGGGCAATTACCTCATCCACCCGCAATCCCACTCTTGATTCCCCCACCTCAACCACCAGAACAGTCTCCAGTCCAGTTATGTAACTAACATCGGGAATGGGCAAATCCAGTAGTTCCTGAAGTGGATAAAGGGGTATAACATCTCCCCTCAAAATAATAGTTTCTTGTTGTTGAATCAATTTTTTCTCCGCTGGAAAAACATCGAGCGTTTCAATGATATTGACAACAGGCATGGCAAATATTTCCTGGTTACACTTGACTAAAAGTGCCTTAATAATTGCCAAAGTAAGCGGAAATTTCAAAATAAATGTGGTTCCATGTCCTTTTTTGCTTAGAATCCGAAAAGTTCCGCCTAAGTATTTCAACTTTTGTTTTGGCCACATCAACCCCAACACCTCGGCCAGATATTTCAGTAGCATTTTCAACGGTTGAAAAGCCAGGTAAGGCAATCAAACGAATCACCTCTTCATCTGTTAGTTTTGCCGCATCGTCAGGGGTCACAAGTCCTTTTTCAATAGATTTTTGTCGAATAATATCCGGATCAACCCCCCGACCGTCATCCGAAATGGAAATAACAACATAAGATCTCTCGCGTTTAGCCTGAAGCCGGATGGTCCCATAGGGTTCCTTCCCTTCTTTGGTCCTTATTTCGGGTTCTTCTATCCCATGGTCAACCGCGTTTCTTAAAAGATGAACAAGTGGTTCGCTCATTTCCTCTAGTACTGTCCTATCTAATTCAACTTCCGCTCCATCCATTTCCAAATCAACTTGTTTATTCAAATTTTTGGCCAAGTCCCGAATCATCCTCGGAAATCTTTCGAAAATTTGTTTCACGGGCATCAGACGAACCTTCATAATTTCGTCCTGAAGTTCGTCGGTAATGTGATTTAGTTGTGAAAGCGGGTCCGACAACTCTTTCAATGCTTTGGAGGTAGCAACTTGTTCAAAGCGAATTTTCGAAATTACCAATTCCTGAACCAATGCCATTAATTTATCTAATTTCGAGGTATGGACACGGATGGTAGGTAAAATAATCTTCCGCTCTTCCGGGGCCACCGACTGACTCGGCGGAGAAAGAGAAATCGTTTTCGAATTCAGCCCCAAAACTTCCTCATTCCCAGTAAATGGAGCCGAAGAAGATTCTGGGCACAAAGTCCTCGACTCTAACATCGATAACCTCTCCAACATTCAAAAGCGATTCTTTGATTTTTTCAGGTTTCCAATCAGTCACAACAACTAATATAAACCGGTCCATAAAATGTCCCTTTTCAATTTCTTCGGGAATAGGACGGCTTTTGAACAATTTCGCCAAACACATTTATGTTTTTTAGGATCATGAAAGCTCGAACTTCTTTGAAATTACAATCCGGGACTAATTGGATTGATAATTTTAAAGATAGAAAAGCCATTTATCTTAGCTTGGGACAATATTTCATTTTCCGATTCCGAGAAAAGTAGTGGAATTTCGATTTCGGGGGTAAAAGAATCGATCCCGGAAACATCTGAATTAGATTGGTCATCCCAAACCGAATAGAGCAATTGAAGAACCGTTTGAAGGCTTTCTTCCTCAATAAAATCTTGCGTCATTAAAATTTCCAACCATTTTTCCAACTGATCCAAACAAACAAACAGGACATCTACCATTCGGGTAGAAAGGATTTTGAGTCCCGGAACGAATCGGTTCCAAAAGTGTTTCCATTTGGTGTGTCAACCGCACCATTGGATCGTAACCCATCGTCGCGGCCATCCCCTTAAGTGTATGAGCCGCTCGGAAAATATCATTAATGGCGTCGGTTTGAGTTTGATTTTTTTCCAACAAAACCAAGGAATTATTAAGTGTCGATAAGTACTCGCGGGCTTCCGTCAAAAAAGCATCTTTATAATCTCCGATGTTCACTAAAAGCTCCCGTCAATAACAAAGTCCAAATCACCTTATGTATTTTAAACCATTGGTTATGACATTCCGTCACTAGAGTTCAATTTGGTGGCTTAAAAAGGCATTGATTTCAGCCGCAATTGCGGCTATTGGCAATTGTCGATCTATCACTTTGGCATCCATCGCAGATTTAGGCATGCCATAGACAACACAACTCTCTGCATCTTGAGCAAACGTTTTTCCACCAACAGCTCGTATACTTTTTAAACCAATAGTTCCATCCCGGCCCATTCCTGTTAAAACAACTCCCAAACATTTTTTTGGAGCAACCTTTGCCACGGAGGCCATTGTAATATCCGCCGAGGGCTTGACGCCTAAACGGGGAGGAGAGTCGTCAAAGGCAAATCGAAAATTGCCGGGCAACCCCTCTAAAACGAGATGACATCCCCCAGGCGCGAGATAAACACATCCTGCTTTCAAGTAACCATTTTCTATTGCTTCTGAAAATACTAATGGGCTCACTTCCCCTAACCTTCGGGCTAAAGCCTTGGTAAATCCAACGGATATATGTTGCACAATTACGAAAGCCGAAGTTGAATTTCCAGTTATTCGAGAAAAAAGCTCGTTCAGTGCGCGGGGACCGCCCGTCGACGAGGCGATTGCAACAATAAAAGTCGCCCGATTTTCACTTTTGATACCGTTTGATGAAGCCCCGCTCACCTGCGGACGGTTTTTTATTGAACTTTTAGTTTCAACTTCTGGACTCGATGGAGGAAAGTATCTTGGCCTGCTTAGGGACGCCATCTTAATTTTCTCAATCAATTCACCTTGAATGTCCCGAACATTTTCCAAGATCCTGCCGACCGGCTTTTCGATAAAATCAACGGCTCCTAATTCCAGCGCCCGAATAGTGGCTTCGCTACCTTTTCCTGTGTGGCTCGAGAGCATGATCACTGGGGTCGGTCGTTCCCGCATAATCTTTTCAAGAGCCACCAAACCATCCATCCGAGGCATTTCGACATCCATGGTAATAACATCAGGTTTTAATTTTTTAGTCTTTTCAATTGCCTCCAAACCGTTTTTAGCGGTGTCCACTACACGGATAACATCGCTTGAATCCGCCAAGATATCCTGAAGCATTTTTCGCATGAAGTAGGAGTCATCGACGACCAAAACTTTAATGGTGGAGGATTTTTCAGGCATCATAAAGAATTCCTAAGGCCTGATATATACATCTTAAATACCAATTACCCGCTTCAAAGCTTCGTGGACGCGCGGTGGCTGAAAGGGTTTAATTATGAAATCCCTGGCACCTGCCTGTATAGAATCAATCACCATATTCTGTTGCCCCATCGCACTTACCATAATGATTTTCGCTTGCGAGTCAAAGAGTCGAATCTCTTTTACGGCGTCTATACCGTTCATTTCCGGCATCACGATATCCATGGTGACGAGATCAGGTTTTAACTTCTTATAAAGATCCACGGCATCTTTACCGGTTCCAGCCTCTCCTGCAAGTTCAAAAGGGTCTTTTAGAATAATCCCTTTCAGAACAGTTCTCATGAAAGAAGAATCATCCACGAATAATACTTTAATGGCCAATGGTTTTTCCCTCCCCAAAAGAACCCGCCTCAGAATCCGAAAATAATTTCATATCCTCAAATACAAAAAGCTTCAGCAAGTTCAAAAATAAGAATTTTTCGACGATCCAAAGTCAGCACTCCATTTATGATACTCGGGGCCGATATTCAATGTCGTCTCTTTTGGCGGAGCGACATTTGCGACAGAAACTTTTATGACTTCTAAAATCTTATCCACTAAAAGACCTAACATTTGGTCTTCAATTTCAACTACTAATATCCGTGATTCACTTGTCGAATCCACAAGTGGCATATTAAAACGTCTTTTCAAGTCTAAAACGGGGATAATACGTCCTCGCAGATTGATGATTCCTTCCAAAAATTTGGGAGCCCTTGGCATTCGAGTTATTTCGCCCACACGGATTATTTCCCGAACATGACTGATCCCAACACTCATCTCGGATCCAGCTATGCAGAAAACAACCCATTGGAATTCATCGCTAACCTGGAAACTATTAGATACTTCCGATAACGAAACACTCAATTCACACTTCCGATCAAATCCATTCCGAAAATTGATTTAATTTCCGTATTTCAACTCTTTCCGGTCTCAATATCAAATAAGACTGTTCTTCCCTGGGTCCCCCCCACTTGTTCGGCCAAAATAGGGATGTTTCGCTGCTGCAACTTTTCACGAACAGCAGAAACGTTACGCAACCCAATCGGAACTGAATTTTGCGAGATCGAAGAAAACATATTTGCGCCACCAACAATTTTGGAGAAAATATTTTTTGGACAGCTCCCCAATTTTTCCATCTCATTTACTAACATGTCAATCGCAGTATCGGCAAACTTACCAGGAAATTCCGTCTGAACATAAAGACGGCTTGAGGGAAGCATGATATGAGCCAACCCGCCAACTTTAGCCTGGAGATCGCAAAGTATAGCCCCCACGCAAGAACCCAGACCATAAGCCACTAGCCTGTTTGGGCTGTGGGTTACCTTATATTCCGCGATGCCAACAATCCAGTTTTCTTCAGGCATTCCCAGGAATTCCAAGTGATTTTGAAAAAGCAATAAACAATTTTTTCAAAGACCCGGCTTCCGGCAAAAGGAAAAAACTACCTGTTAATTGTTTTTCATTTTCAAGAAATTCTGTTTCAATCACGATGGCGATTTCTTCTTTTTGCTCTAATTCCACCAAAACCGTATCAAGCACGGCTTGCGCCATATCTAACGCCAAGCCCAGGAACACCATGGATCATTTGAATATGGACAAACCTGAACAAAGCGCTTAAATAGGAACCCGTTAGTATGCTTCCAAGTTCCTTAATGGCGGATTGGCCCAATTCGGACAAATGGAATGGATCTTTTTCTACTTTTCCGATCAACATCCCACAAAGCTCATTGATTCTATCCAGTGGAAAGAACACAAGGGAAATACCGCAAACTTCTCCATAGATGGGCATATGAACCGCAGCCACATTTTGATCCAACCCGCCTAAAAAACCCGCAATGCCATCGGTTGGCAAAACCAAAACCTTTGTTACCGACATATCGACTCGGCGCCCGACCATTTGAGAAAGAGCAGTGGCGGCGTTTCCGGCTCCAACATTTCCGATTTCCCGCAAAGCATCCAATTGAAAATCACTGAAAATTTCAGATTCTATTCCCATCGCGCCACCCACTTTGTTTAACCGAATAGACTTTAAAGTGCTTTAGGTTTAACCCAATGCCTTTTTAACAGCCTCCAATACGTTGGATGGTTGAAAAGGTTTGACAATAAAATCTTTGGCCCCAGCTTGAATTGCTTCCACCACTAATGATTGTTGACCCATGGAGCTACACATTAGAATTTTTGCGGAAGGATTTATTTTTACAATTTCCCGTACCGCATCAATACCACCCATTTCAGGCATGATAATATCCATGATTGTTAAATCCGGTTTCAGGCTCTTATATTGTTCAACCGCTTTGGCCCCGTTTTCAGCCTCACCAATAATTTCATATCCGGATCCCACAAGAATGTTTTTCAGCATCATTCTCATGAAAGACGCATCATCAACGAGCATAACTCGATGTGCCACTTCACCCTCCCTAAAAACGAATAAATTTGTAGTTCCGATCCAAACTGATGTTAATTGTTTTGTTGAAAAATGAAAACCTTTTTAAATTTTAAGCTTTATGCCAATCAATAAAAACCTATTAAAGAGTACCTTCGCCCCGTTCACCCGTGCGAACACGAATCGCATCCTCAAGAGGTAAGATAAAGAATTTTCCATCTCCAATTCGACCCGTCCGGACTGTTTCCAAAAGCAGTTCAAGCACTTTTTCAACTTCATTATTAGGCAATGCAATTTCAACACGTATTCTCGGCTGGTATTGGACTTTATAATCCGCCCCTTTTATCGCTTCTACCTGAACCCTTTGATATCCAAAACCATACCCCTCCGACAAGGTTACTCCTCGAACTCCAGCTTCCCATAAAGTCTTTTTAACTTGTTCAATTTTTTTGGGCGAAATAATACAAACAAGCAATTTCATGAATATCCTTACTATTTAATCAATTTCGATTTATCGGCGCTGGGAGAAATCTGTAGTTCTCTTTTCCAAACTTGTATCTGTTGAAGCATGTCAATCGATTGAATCACCTTATCTTCTTCAGGGCTATGGGAGTCCATATATTTCTGAAACTCGACAACCGCTTCATCCCACCAACTTTTAAACCTATACACCTGCCCCAAATAAAAATGAACCTCATTCAATTCCGGTTTAAGCTCCTCTGCTTTTCTAAGTTCAACTAGCGCCTCGTCCCACCATTTGCGCCGAATGTAGACCTTGCCCAGTTGTAAATGAGCTTCCGGAAATTGAACATCACAGGACACTGCGCGTGCCAAAACCTTTATGGCATCATCCAACATTTCCAAGTTCAAATAAACTTCACCTAAATTTGTAAGAGCCTCACGATTCTTCGGAACTAATCGAACCGTTTCTTGAAATTCCCTAACGGCCTCCAAAAACTGCCCAGTATTCTTATAAAGAATTCCTAAATTGAAATGGAGAGAAGCGTTTTCGGGATCCGCCATAATTTGTTTAATAAGAACTTCCGATGCTTCCGACAGGACATTCTTCTTTTTCAGGGCAACGGCCAAATTATTTTGCGCTGTTTTATAAAGCGGTTCAATTTCAACCGCTTTTTTGAATGCTTCAATGGCCCTCTCGTATTGGCTCATTTTAAAGTAAACAACGCCTAAATTATTGTAGGCTTTTGCGTATTGGGGGTTAAGTTCAATGGCCTTTTGGTAATGTGCAATGGATTCTTGAATCATACCTGCATTCTTGTAAGCAACTCCTAAGCTATTGTGAATTATCGGATTTTTGGGGTCAAACTCCATCGCTTTTTTATATTCCGCGATCGCTTCCTCAAACCGTCCCTTATCGGATAAAGCCAATCCCAGATAGGTCAACGCTTCAGCGCTGGATGCGATAGAAACATTTAAATCAATGGCTTGTGAAATTTCACGAATGGCTTCGTCATATAAATTCACTTTGTAGTAATAAACTCCAAGATAATAATGGGCTTCGGCATTTTGAGGATCGATTTCCAATGCTTCCCGCACCTGTTGGGTCGCCTTTTCACTTTCACCCATTTTAAAGTAGGTCACTCCCAGTTCAAAATGGCCCATACTAGATCCAGGTGATATTTGTATGGCCGTTAGAAACTGTTTTGCGGCTTGGTCCGTTCGATTAAGTTCTCTTAAAGCAATCCCTGTTTGAATATAGTTTTCAACATTCTTGGGAGCCAATTCGATGGCTTTTTGGGAAGCCGCTAAGGAGTCCTCCAACATCCCTTTAACAAGATATATTTCTCCTAAGGCGCGATAAAGTTTTTCTTGTCCAGGAACGGCCTCGATGGCCCGTTTATATTCCCGAATAGCCTCGTCCAATAACCCCTTTCCTTTATATGCGGAAGCTAAGCTCAAATAAGTATCGACTCCATTGTGTTCGGCGGGATTTGCTGCGACTTTCTCCGCTACCCTTTCTTCCAAGGTTTTAGGGCGTTCAATAGCCAAAAGTGCCTGTGATCCTTGACCAAAATTCGGATTCAAATCTACGGCTTTTTTGAATTCTCGTTCCGCTTCTTGAAGCATATTTTTGTCGCCATAAACAAAACTTAAATTGTAATGGGCAATGGCATAATCAGGATTTAGGGAAATAGCTTTTTTAAACTCGATCAATGCCTCGTTGATCATAGTTTTTTTATAATAAACCTCGCCCAAATTATTATGAAGGTCGGCAAAAAAAGGATTTTTTTCAATGGCCTTTCGAAATTCGGCCAGTGCTTCATCAAACCTGCCTAAGCATTTGTTAGCAATCCCCAAATAATTCCTGGCAAAAGGATGGTCCGGATTTAATTGGAGCGACTTTCGATACTCCTCGATGGCCTTTTCATATTGACCGGTATAACGATATGCATTGGCCAGATTGTAATAAGCCTCGGCATCCTGGGGAAACATTTGGACTGATTTTTTGTAAGCCTCGATCGACCTATCATAAAGCCCTGTATGACGGTTCACGGCCTTCAAGTTTTCTTGCGCTTGATTGTTTTCCGGATCCACTTCCAAAGCCGTTTTAAATTCTTTTATGGCCTCGGCATACATCCCTTTGGAATAATAAAATACGCCCAAATTATTGTGAGTAGAAGCGTCCCCTTGATCGCTTCCATGGGCAAGTTCACGGATAGTTTTAGTTTCAGGTCGGGTAGGCATAACCAACCCCTGACGATGGCAGTAAAACGCCGTTATCGTCGATTAATTTGTCTGGATTTAAGATTGAATAAAGATCGTCTTTTATTTTACCCAAACAATAATATAAGTCGTTTTTTTTACCCAATAAATAAGGCGGCAAGGGTTCAATTTGTTCTATTTTAAACCTCGTGACTTCTTTCACCTGATCAACCCACAATACAAATGGATTCCCTTTCTTTTCCAAAACAATAAACCAAGTTCCCTCAGGACTTTGAACTTGTCCCATTTCCAGAAAAGTTCGAAAAGATAAAACAGAAATAGTTTTCCCTCGCAAAGAAAGTGTTCCCACCCAGGACCCATTCGGATTTTCCAACAATTGAAATGGTGAGTATTTTAAAACTTCACGAACCCGAAATGTTTCAATTCCATACCATTCTTTTTCCACACGAAAGGTCAAAACCATCATCCCTTGCATGACTTGCAATATGTCTTGTTCCTCGACAAAACCCAGCTTTATCAGAATTTTCCCAATCGGTTCATGGGTTTTTTTTTGTTCGCCTAACGCCACTTGAATTTGACGAAAAGTGATTTTTCCCGCTTGGCGAAGAAGCTCACCCAATGATTTTTCTTGCGGTTTCATCATAAATTAGTTCCCTCGCACAATTTTCAAATTATTTTTTAAAATATCATTCGAAGGATCGAGTATCAATGCTTTCTCCCAATGAGCTATGGCTTTTTCTTTTTCGCCCTTTTTCATGTAAATGTTTCCCAGTTTGGCCTGAGCGTCCAGGTGAGAAGGATTCAAAGTTATCAGTTTTTCAAACTCGACAACCGCTTCGTCAAAATTCCCCTGTTTGTAACTCAAATTTCCTAAATTGTCCAAAATCTGAACATCGTTTGGATTAATTAACTTGGCGGCTTTATACTCATCCCGAGCCCGCTGAAGGTCGCCCTGCTTGTCATAAATATACCCCAAAACATTGTGAACGCTTGCATCATTAGGGTTGATTTCCATAACTTTTCTATACATTTGAATGGCCTCATCATGTTGACCCCGACTTGCGTAAATCATTCCTAATTTCAAATAGACTTCAGCGTTGTTGGGATTTTTTATTTTTGCCTGATTCAAAATCTCCAACGCCTTTTCGTATTGACCAAGTGACATATAGGCTTGGCCGAGTTTAAGATGAACTTCCGGTTCGTTAGGGTTAAATTTCACGGCCTGATGGTATTGAACGATCGCCTCATTGTATTTCCCGGTTTTTAAATAAACGTTTCCCAAAATAGCGTAAACCGCGGCGTGCCGCGGATTCGTAATCAAAGCCCGTTCGTAAGAAGAAATCGCCTCCTCCAACTGACCGGCTTGTTCATAGGCATATCCCAATTTGAAGTAAATCTCAGCGTTACTTTTATTGATAACAATATATTTCTGGTATTGTCCAATCGCCTCCTGGTATTTCCCCATTTTGGAATAGACATTTCCGAGGTTATTGTAAAGGCCGACATCAAGAGGATTTAATTCAACCGATTTCTGAAACGCCAAAATAGCTTCCTGATATTTCCCCTGAACTTCCAAAAGGAGTCCCAGCTTGCAATGTGCGTTTAGATTCATTTGATTTATTTCAAGCGAGCGGCGGTAATAATTTTCCGCCTCCCCATAATTTCCAACATTCGTGCTGAGTCCCCCCAATTGAAAAAGTATCTCAGCGTCAGAAGGACTCAGTTCCAACGCTCTTTTGAACTCAATGATGGCGTCATCGAATCGACGCGAAAGGGAAAAAGCCGTCCCCAAATTGATGTGTTCTTGTGCCTTATCCATTCGCATCCTTTTCCAAATCCAATTCACCGCTTGAATCCAGGGTTTGATAAATACGATGTTTAACATCCACGCAATGGAAATATTTCCGAGCGGGCCCCAGAAGGGTTTCCGTAAGCCCTAGCACAAGATACCCTTGGGGATTTAGGGCGTTTGAAAACTGTTCATAAATTTTTTGTTGTTGTTTTCCAGTAAGGTAGATTAAAAGATTCCGGCAAAAGATGAGGTCGAAATCGGACAAACTTGCCATCCATTTCCCAAGCAAATCATGTACCCTGAATCGAACATGATTCTTCAATTCAAATGAAACTGAGACCTTTGTTCCATCGGAACGAAACCAACGGGTCAGCCCCCCTTTGGGCACCTTTACCAAGGACTCACGTGAATACTCCCCTTTTTCAGCGAAGCTGATGCTTTTTAGGTCAATGTCCGTAGCAAATATTTGAAAAGAGTACTCCGGATTCGAAGAAACCCATTCGTTCAACAGCCCCGCAAGTGAATAGGGCTCCTCACCGGTACTGCAGCCAGCGCACCATACTTTCATTTTTTTTCCTGCTTTTCCCAAAAAACCGGGAAGTACTTTTTCTTGGACCGCTTTATAAACACTCGGATCACGAAAAAATTCTGTTACGTGGATTGTCAGGCGGTCCAGAAGTCTGGCTGGTTCTTCAAGGTTATGTTGGAGGATTTTTAAATAGTCGGTATAGGTTGAAGCTCCGACCACCCTCATTCGAACCGCGATTCGACGTTTGATGTAATTAGTTTTATAGTGATTACCGTCGAAACCTTTTGAGCGCAAAAGAAAAGCCAATATTTTTTTAAAACTCTGATCTTCCTCTATCATCACAGTCATGAGAGATTCCTCTCGGGGTCCGAAAACCTCCTAAGGTTGGTAAACGGCTTCAAAACCTTTTTTAATGGATTCACTATTGCTAATGATTTGTGCCGTGGAGCACCTTAGTCCTGCAGAAATAACTTGGGCGACGCCTCGCAGCGCATGAAGAGGCTCTTCCATAGCACCAGTGTTGTCAATTTCCCGTAGTTCAAATTTTTGGCCTTCCACAACACCAGCTTTTGAGCCAGCGGAAAGAAAAATAAAATCTGTTTGTTCGTAATTTTGGCGGCTTAACTCCCCCCCCATTACAAAACATTTAACGGGGTGCGAAGGAAGGACTTTTTTAATTTGAGCCTGTTTCCATCTTTTAATCTCATTTTCATAAGTCTCCACTAAGTCCCCGTCCTGAAAAGTCCGGAAAGATTCCTTTACTTCAACCAGCACACGTCTTTTCTGAATTTCGATGACTTTGACAATGGCTAGATTTTCGATTTGGTATGCAGGAAATGTGGAATGCGAATCATGAAACGCCGGCACCGAATGAAAAACAACTAATAAGTCATCAGGCCTAACTTCATAATGATCTGATGCCAACTCAATATAAGTTCTCTTGGGCATGCTGAAATTAAGGCTGGTATCGGCGTTCCCGATCACTTTACCTATGGAGTGCATTTGGGCGTTATCTGAAATCATGAAACCGGCGGAAACAAAATAATAAAAACCAACATTATCATTGATCCGAACCCGAGGTAAGGTCGATTCGATAGAATTCGACTGTTCATTTTTTTTCACTTGGCTTTCATTTGCAACAACGCTCGGAGTTGGTGTATCCACCTCTGGTTTTTTTACGGGTGTTGGCGATGGCAAAACTTCTTTTTCTTCGCCCTGTAATTCAATATCCGCATCAACCCCTTTATCGTTCGATGGAGTCACTTGGGGATTCATTGCCTTTGGCGCAGGCGTGGGAATCACGGAAATATCATCATCCTCATTTTCCACCTCTACCGTTGCCGCCCACAAACGGCACCCAATTCCTAATGCAAAAATAGCCGACATTAAAATCAAACATTCCGCAGTCCGGCCAAGCTTAATGGGCATAATTCACCTCATCATAAAGTTGTTTTGCCTTAGTCGACCATTCGTCTTGACTCGAATACTGGTTCATGATCGTTTCTAAATAAGGGAGGGCTTGTTTTTTGATTCCAACAATATATGTTCCATTCGCCAGATTGTACGCCAAATGATAAAGGGCGGGCGCACACAAGTCCCCCCGCTCGGGATATTGTTGGTACAATTGTAAATATATGGATGCTGCCTTGTCGTCGCTACCAAGCATATCGCACCACCGCGCCGTGCGATAAAGAACATCAGGGGCTCCAGGATCCTTTGGATTGGCCGCAACCCAAGATAACGCTTGGTCCGCGACCATTGACGTGTTCAGCACAACGATAAAAATCAGAATTAAAACTCCAGCACCCACTATCATTAATTTCATTTCCACCCCTTTTTAATTTTAAAAGTCAAAAACAGCCAAGGTAAGATCAACTGATTTTTGAAAATATTCCGCTTAAGGTATTTTTTTTGATCTTCGCCTCTTCAATGCGCTTCTGAGCCCGTTCATTTGAAGGCTCCAGGTCTAAAATCTGGGTCCAAATCCGAATGGCCCGGTCCATGTCATTGGCATCAAAATATTGTTTGCCATCGGCGTAAAGTTTTTCCATGTTCTGCTGGATAGTCACCTTCAATGCCCCTAATTGTTTAATGGCTTCAGGGTGTCCGGGGGAAAGCCGAATGACTTTCGTGAATTCCTTTTGGGCGGTAGTCAAATCTCCGGATTGTTGGGCACGAATCCCGTCTTGAAGGAACTCGCCGATCTGTTGTTCCAACATTTGGCCGGACTTTTGAAGATAGGCGTTTAAATAATTATTTCCATCGGCCTTGGAAATGGCTTTTTTGAAAAAGTCCATAGCTGTTTGAAAATCGCCACGGACATAACTGCGGACTCCCTGTTCGAAGAGGTTTAAAATAAGCTGTTTCTCTGGATTAGCATCCAACCCATCCACCCCAAATGACAAAAGCTTGGTGATTCCCTGTTGAAGATAGCGGGCGACATCTTCCAATTCGGAATTGAGCTCATAAGCTTTATTCCAAGCGACCAACGCGCTCAACAAATCCCCCGACTTGTATAAATCGATCGCTGTTTGATTGAATGAATCAGCCTTGGATCGAGCCTGTTCTTTTTGAACGGATATTTTTAGGTCCCGCTGTAAAACTTGGACTTGTTCGTTTTCCGGATCAAGAACCAGGGCTTGATCCACATAGGACAAAGCGCCCGCCAAATCATTTTGATTTTGGGCGTTTAAAGCCGCCTGATAGAATTCACGGGCCTTGGATCGGTTATCCAGTTCTTCCTGGATGGCCTTAATATAACCCTGAGCTTGTTTGTTTTCCGGGTCGAGTTCCAGCGCTTTTTGAAACTCCAAAATCGCCGCCTGATGCTTCCCCTCCCGGTAAAGCTGTAAAGCCGTTTTGATGTTGGTGGACGCGTCCTTTTTCTTTTCGCTCTTATTATCCATCTCCCGCAACCGAGCCATCAGGGCATTGGCTTCCTTATGCTCCGGAATTTCCTGAAGGACTCGTTTGAGTTCACCCCTTGCTTCATCGTAACGACGTTTTTCATAGTATTCCTGCCCCTTTTTAAGCCAGCCATTGACGCGGTCTTTTTGTTGGGCATTCTCCATTTGAGAAATGAGAGACTGAGCCGAGGCTTTCGAAGAAGAGATGCCTTTTAATCCCAAATCTATTTCACTGGGAGAAGACGCCTGCTCCATGGCGTTTTCTTTCGTGATGAACCCCCCGCGAACTAATTGAATCAAGGATTGATCGAAAGTTTGCATGCCATATTGACTATGGCCTTCCGCGATAAATTGCCGGATGGATGAAATTTTGCCCTCGGCGATCAAGGATTTTATGGTCTGGGTCACAATCATGATTTCGCAAGCCGGCACCACCCCAACACCATCGGCCTTGTTGACTAATCGTTGGGAAATAACAGCCCGGAGGGTTCCAGCAAGCTGGACCCGAATTTGATTTTGTTGTTCCGGAGGGAAAAAATCTAAAATACGCTCGATCGTTTGAATCGTATCCATCGTATGCAGGGTCGATAAAACCAAGTGGCCCGTTTCGGCGGCTGATATGGCGGCCTGAACCGTTTCAATATCGCGCATTTCCCCAATCAGAATGATATCTGGGTCTTGCCGCAAAACATATTTAAGGGCCGTTTTGAAGCTCTCGGTATCAAGACCAACTTCCCGCTGGGTGACGCTTGATTTTTTGTCAGGATGGACGAACTCGATGGGATCTTCAACCGTGACGATATGAGCCGCCCGGTTGACGTTCATTTCATTGATAAGGGATGCTAAAGTAGTGGATTTGCCCGATCCCGTGATTCCGGTCACCAGAATTAGGCCCCGTTGCTCCATGGCAATTTGTTTCAGAATCGCTGTCGGCATATTAATATCTTCAATTTTCGGAATGCGCTGTGGAATAACGCGCATAATTATCTCAGGCAATCCCCTTTGCCACATGGCATTGGTCCTGAATCGAGCCAAACCTTCCACGGCATAGGCCAAATCCACTTCTTTATGTTCTTCGAAAAAGGTTCTTTGTTGTTTTTCATCCATGAGATAGGAAGCCACTTCAGCTAGTTCCTGGGGGGTCAAGGGATTCTCGCTTTGGGGGGCCAAGTCACCATCAATACGAAAAAGAGGAGGAGCACCGGCCTTCATATGCACATCGGAGGCCTTTTTTTCAACCATGGAATAAAGGAGCTGCTGAAGGTCCATCCCATCTCCCAGAAAGCGTTTAAAAGCGTCGAAACATCGACTTCATTATATCAATTTCAAAGGGGGAAAAACCCATTATTTTATGGTTTTACCATCAAAAAGGCTCGGAATGGTAATAACGGTAAATTTCAGCGGTGGAAGGGTCCATAGCGGGACTTCCCCAATAATCCATTCCCCGAATTCTTAGATCCTGAAAGGTTCGTATATTTGGATGATCTATTCGCGGTTGGTTTGGTTTTTGGGATTCCCATTCATAAGTTAACCCCTTTGGAACCCAAATTCCGGGCATTTGGGCCAGGACCGGCCCAAGTTCCATCATTGATAGCGAATAATAGAGAGGGTGGGCAAGAGGAAAGCGGGTTAAAAACTCCAACCGATTCCCAAATAAGGTTGAACCGCTTTCGACCTGATTCAAGTCTTTTGATTGATTTGCCAGTTGTTTCCATCCCCAGCCATGAAGAAGAAATACGGATGGTTCAAAGATCAAATCCTGTCTTTTCTGCTTCACGAACCGTTCATACCAAATCGACATCACGTAATGATCCCCTTCGGCAAGGAGAATGGATCCCTCCGGAAGGGGTTTCATGACATTTTCGCCAAAATCCTCAGCCGCCAAATACTCATTTTTGCTTTCAATTTGAAAAACATGAATAAACCACGCAACAGATACAAAAATAAATAAAAAAATCATCATCCACTGAGTCATTTTGTTATTCGTAAAGGTAAAAAGGGAACGAAAACCCCAAAAGCCAAACACTCCTATCAATCCCGCCAGCGGAACCAAATAGGCATGCAGTAAATAAATATTTTTTTGTTCATGAATTGCCACGATCCCTGCAAAAACAGGTAACAAAAGCAACAACATGGCCAAAGCCACTCTCTTTTCATTGATCCATAAGATTCTCATTCCGATCAAAACAAAAAAAATAAAACCGGGGAGCCAATAAAAAACAAAAACCTTTGAAATTTCCTTAACCGTCTCAAAATAAAAGAGGGGATTTTGGATCCAGGGTTCATGGCCAGCAATCAACTGCCGGGAAACAACCCAAAAGAAAAGAGAAAAATGAATGGGATACCCCCAGGATGGTGAGCAGTTTAATTCCGCCCTCAAGGGCAGGTACAAATAGGTAGAGAACCCCACCAGAACGACCATAAACATGAAAATAAAATTTCGTAAATTCAAAACGGATTTTTTTTTATAAAACCAAAATAAATAAAATGGAATGAATAAAACCATGGTTTGCCAATGGTTCCCCATTCCTACCGCCCATAAAAAAACGGCTAAAAACAAAAACTTCAAAGAGACTTTCCCAACATCCAATAGTTGCAGCAAGGCCACGCAGGAAACCAATAACAGAGTTAGAGAGTAAATACAGCCTTTTGCAGTGAGGCTTTGTGCAAAAATGCTCCGGCAAGAAATAAAAAAGATTCCAACCATCATTAAAAGCAAATCTTCAATACCTCTTCCCAGAAATGGGCCCGGTAATTTATCAACAATTCTTCGGCAGGTAATTAAAACAATCCCCAAGGAGACTAAAACAAAGAACTCGGATAAGAGATTTAAGCGAAAAGCAACCGTTCCGAGCGGCAACCAACAAACTAAATGCCCCAATAAGTTGAAGAGTGGGTAACCCGGAGGATGGGGAATCCCCAACCCGTAAGCCGAGGAGGCCATTTCCCCGCTATCATCGGACATCAATCCAGGGTTTTGGGCCCTCAAGAGGATTACCCACAAAACAGATAAATAAAGGAGGCCACCCCCGGGAAAAAAGAGAGAGAACGACCTTTTAATTTTCACCTTGGAAACAGACTCAGGTTCTTTTGTTCTCACTGAAAACCTCACTGATTGTTCAGCAATTTCCAATACTCCACTTGCGCTTCCTTGTTTTGGGGGTCGATCACTAAAGCCGAGTGAAAAGCTTCTTGTGCCTTGATTCGGTTTCCTAATTTTTTCATCAGGTGGCCAAGCGTTATCTGGGCTCCCAATTGTTGCGGGTTCATGTTGACGGAGGATTCCAACATTGTCTTGGCCTCCTGGGTTCGCCCCTCTTTTTCATAGATTTTCGACAATTGATATTCGGCGTTGGCCAATTCCGAATTCAATTGAATCATTTGATCCAACCACAAACCTATTTCCGACTCGTCCTTATCCTTCTGGGCTTCCTCGATCCTCCCCATCAATACTGAAATCTTATCCGGTTGAACATGGATTATTTTTTCAAATTCCAACTGGGCGGCTTCCAGGATATTCTTTTGGGAATACATTTGGGCCAAAAAGGTTTGCGGTTCCTGAAAAGAGGGGTCGAGCTTGAGGGATCTATCAAAGGCGCGTATCGAATCCGAATATCGGCCCAAACCCATTAAAAACTTCCCTAGTTCATCAAAACCAATCACATAACGCGAATAATAATTCCTTGTTATTGCATCCCCAGTCAACCCTTCTATAGGCATAGCCGCCAGGTCAAACCGGTATTGAAACCGCTCCGGGTCGAGAAGGGTGGCGGGGTTCCCCGCAAATTCCTCCGTTAAAACGGTTGGAACTCCCACGGGTTCCGTCCACCCCTTGGGCAAAACCGAAAGGTCCCACTGAATGTCCCAGGTTGAGCTATTGTCGAGAATGAGGGTCTTGGGGATGTCCTGGGGAATCTCCGGCATTATGGAAAATAAAATTCCTGGTTCATGGGCCATCACCTGGGTGATATACCACTTTTGGTTCAGGTATTTTTGCTCCAGGATCATGCTATTAGGAGCGGCCGGTTCCATCAGACGGGTTTCCATACAGGCCGCGGCCTCAAAGGGATCTTGGCAAATCAAAAGGGATTTTTCACCGAGGGTTTGAAGCAGATTCATCGCATGTTGGGGGGGAAAATAGAACTGACTTCTCCAAAAATTTTGGCCAGGAAAAAAAACAAGGCTGAGACTTAAAACCAAGGCGCTTGGAGCGAACCAAGTCAGAAGTTTGCCCGTGAAAGGAGACGAATTGCACTTTTCAAAAAGTTTTAAAAGTAGGTTCCCTAAACCCGCCAGGAACCATAAAATTGTGGGCCCCAACAATTCCGTTGAAACCGAATAAAAGAACCAACCTCCCACCCCCGCGAATACCCAAATCCAAAACTCCATCACTGAAAGTTGTATTTTCCATCCAGACTTCCATTTAAAAGCGTATAAAAGAAAACCCAAAATGGTAATGGCCCCTAAAACTAAAGCGATCAACCCCAGAGCCTTGAATGCCTCCAAAGGAATCCAGTCTTGCGCCACATGAAATAACCAAAGCGATTTCCACTCTTTCAGCATTTCCAAAAAAGGCTGCCGCCCGCCCCATGAAGGAAAATACTTCCCCGTTCGGAACAAGATCCAAAGGTAGGGAGTCAACCCAAGTAAAAACGGGAAAAAATATCGCCTCAACTTTTTCCCCTCAAAATCGAGGAAACCCAGGTAGTTTAAAGTTCCCACTAATCCCCAAAGCGGATGCACTGACCACAATAACCCCAGAAGAAAGGCAAGCCCTCTCCATGGTCTTCCCTCTTTCTTGAAAAGGAGAGATTGTAAAATAAAAATCAAAAGACCTAAAACAGACGGGATTCCCGCCCCCATTGTTCCCGAATTCCAAAATGGGGCGCTCGCCCCCAACACCACGCAAATCAAAAGCGCAAAAAGAACATTCCGAAAAGTTTTATCTTGCAATTCCGAAAAATAAACTTGCAGGATAAAAAATAAAGTGATAGACAAAAGAACGCCGGATAGTTCAGGAAGAAACGAAAACTGAAGCTGAGGCAGCAGGAACCCAGCCGCTTCAGCCAAAAGATAGCTCAGGGGTGACCAGAATGGTTCCGTTACGGCGCCAGCCTGTACCGACAGCCAAAAAGATGGATCATGCCCCCAGTAAAAAGAGGGCAACCTGGAATAGGAATAAAAGGCAAACCCACCCAGTCCAGAAGCCAGTCCTAAAACGAAAGGAATCGTTGAATTGCTGAAAACCCTTAATATTCCCCAGGCCAATCCAAAAAACACGAAGGAGGCGATAATAAACAGGGCGCCTTTACCGATTTGCGGTTGGGAAAAGAGATACCAACCCCAGATTTCAGAACCTGACCCCAACCAAAGTAAGAAGACCCTTAAAACCTTGCTTCGCTCTTCCCAAATCCGCGAGTCTTCCTCCGCGGCTAGATCCTCAATATTACGCATATTGGTTTTGCCAAATCAGCGCCAAGCCCTTAAGGGTTAAATCAGGTTCGATATGGTGAAACAGGCCGGTTTTTTCAAACACCCGGCACCAGCCTCCTGTCGCCACGGCGGGGGCCTTTCTTCCGATCTCCTCCCGGATACGCAATAACAGTTCCCGGGTTGTGCCCACGGCTCCATGATAAACTCCTGACCGAACAGCTTCTTCCGTGGTTTTACCCACGGCAAAATGAATGGGTTCAAATTGGACAACTGGAATTTTTGCAGTGAACTCGTGAAGGGCCCTTAAGGAAGTTCCAACACCCGGTAAAATAGCTCCACCACAATAGGCCCCACTCCTATCCAAAACGTCAAAAGTGGTTCCAGTACCGAAATCCACGACAATGGAAGGGACCCCATAAAAATGCTGAGCCGCCACTGCGTTAGCCAATCGGTCTGCGCCGACTTGGGACGGCTTTTTGACTTTGACTTTAATCCCGAGCTTGCTTTGGTGGGTTATGAAGAAAGGATTTTGATTGAACGTTTTTTTAAAAGCCCTACGAAGGTCCAAATCCACCCAAGGAACAACACTGGCCACGATGACGCCATCGACCTTTGATTTTCTTCGGAGCCTCTTGGCCCACGTCAAATAAAACGAGGATTTCCTAAAAGATTGGGTCGAAACAATATGGCGTTGAAGCACCTTTGTTCCTTTCATCAAGGCCGCTACAGCTCTTGTATTGCCGATCAAAACCGCCCAAATCATGATTGCCTCTTCCGTGGTTCCACGGGGACTACTTCCACGTCCCCGGAAGTCACTCTTTCAACAATTCCACTGTCATTTCTCACCAGCAAGGCGCCCTTCTCATCGATATTTATCACCTGTCCGTAAAAAACATGTTGGGCCTGGCTGATTTTGACTTGCTGCTCAAGGGTAACTGCTCTTTTCCGCCATTCAGCCAATACCTTGGAAAATTGCCTCTCCGCAACCCAATGATAGGTTTCTTCTAGATGATGTAGTAACGTTTGAAGAAACCGGATGCGATCCACTTTTCGCCCCGAAAAGCGGTAAAGACTCGTCGCTGTGCGCCTTAATTCCCGGGGAAAATCCCTGGTGGTTTGGTTTAAGTTGACCCCGATTCCCAACACCACCGAAACCATTTTATCTTTTTTCGGCCCCATTTCGGTCAAAATGCCGCAAACCTTTCGCCCATTTAAAAGCAAATCATTGGGCCATTTGATTTGGGGTTTTAGCTGGAAGCTTTCGAGTGTTTTCGCCACCGCCACAGCCGCCGCCAAAGTGATTTCGGAAAGCTCATCCGAATGAAGCTTGGGCCGCAGAAGCAGGGAAAAAGCCAGCCCCTTCCCCTGGGTTTGAGTCCATCGTCTTCCTTGCCGTCCCCTTCCCTGGGTTTGGATGTCCGCGGTTACGGTGGTTCCCTCAAGGGCGCCCTGTCGCGCTAATTCCAAGATAACATCGTTCGTAGAGCTGGTCTTTTCGAGGCACAGGAGGCTTCTGCCTAAAATGCGGGTTTTAAGCCCCCTTAAAACGGCTTGCGGGGTCATCTTGGCTTTTAAGGGTGGATGTTTCATGCCGAAAGAAAATAACCGATGGAAGAATTGTTTAACAGGAAAAAGTTGGCAATTAGGACAACGAGAATGATTTCCCGGTGAGGCGCTCTGACCTCAAAAAGGTTACCATAATTTGTTTTCAGAACCACAGGGAGATATTTGAAGTGTTTGTTATCTGCCTGATTTTAATCGACAATATCGCATTGGTAATTCCGGGAAGTTAAGCCGATTTGAGCCTAGGCTGGGTAAAGCTCGATTGAAAAATCGACGGAGGTGGCGGAATGGGTCAAGGCGCCCGAAGAAAAGCGGTCCACCGGAATTCGGGAGTATTTCTTGATGTTTTGGAGAGTGAGGCCCCCCGAGATTTCGACCTGCATTTTGTCTTTCACCAGCTTCAGAATTCGCTGAAAAACCCGCGGATCGGCGTTATCCACCAGGATGATATTGGCCCCCGCTCTAAGAGCCTCGGAAGCCTGTTCAAAGTTCTCCACTTCCACCTCGATGAATTCCTGGGATCCATATTTTTTTCGGGCGGCATGGACGCAGGCATAAACCCCTCCCCCGAGGCTCAAGTGGTTGTCTTTAATCAGCACATGTCCGGCCAAGTTGAACCGGTGGTTTTGGCCCCCACCTACCCGAACGGCATAACGCTCCAGAGTTCGCCAAAGCGGGGTCGTTTTGCGGGTATCGTAAATGCGAGGTCCCTTGACGACATCGGTAAATTTGCGAGTCAAGGTGGCCACCCCGGAAAGGCGGCTCAAGAGATTAAGCGCCACCCGCTCGCCGGAAAGAAGAGGACGGGCGTAACCTTGTAAGGTGGCGACCTTCATGCCTTTGTGGACTTTGGATCCCTCTTTTAATAAAGCCTTTACCCTGCAGCGTTTATCCAAGGCTTTAAATACCTGTTCCACGACTGGCAGGCCCGCCAAAACCCCGTCCGCTTTGGCCAGGATTTCACCACGGGTTTTAAAACTCGAGGGCACCACGGCATAGGTGGTCCGATCATACCAAGCACCATCTTCATCCAATGCCATGCGAAGCTGGGGACGAATTTTCCGAAAATCCAAGTTTGGTTTCATGCAGGTCTAATTCTCTAAGAATTTTAGATTGTTGTCGATTCGGGTTATCTTGTCCTGAGTTTCCTGAAGTTTGACTTTTTCACCCGTAACCAATTCCTCGGGGGCATTCTTCATGAATTGCTCGTTTTTCAATTTCTCCTCGATGGCCCGGAAATACTTGGCCAGCTTTTCCCGTTCCTTTTGTTGTTTGACCGCCTCCGCTTTCAAATCAATCAAACCCTCCAAGTGGATGTAGATCTCTCCGCTTTTGACAACAGCCAAGGCGGACTTGATCGGTCTTTGGGAAGTTTCGGAAATCACACTCACCCTGCACAAGGTCTTCAATAAAGCGGCTTGTTGCGAAGACGGGTCGAATTTCACACCATCTCCATGGGTTGAAACCATCACGTGGGCGGAGGGCGGCACATTGAGTTCACTTCGGCTGGTCCGGATTGCAGTCACGATTTCTTGCAGGGTTGCAAAAGCCCCCAGGGACGAATTATCGGTGGGATATTCCCCTTCTTTGGGCCAGGCAGCTTTCATGATGGTTTCGGAGGAGCCCGGCAGTTTATGCCATAATTCCTCCGTGACGAAAGGCATCACCGGATGCAACAACCGTAAAACTCCGTTCAATACCGTCACGAAAACCGAAGCAGCGAGTTTCTTTTCGGAAGAATTAGCTTCCGCATAAAGCCGAGGCTTGATGCATTCCAGGTACCAATCGCAAAATTCGTTCCAAACGAACCGATAAAGGGTCTGGGACAATTCCGCCACCCGGTATTTTTCGTAATCCCGGGTGACTTCCCCCACCACCTGGGAAAGGCGGGTAAGAATCCAACGGTCCTCCAGCTTCAGCTGGGGATAGTCCGCTTTCAACAGCCCCCCTGCTTCCGTTCCGTCCGCCAAGCCCCATTAAGACGAAACGGGTGGCGTTATAAAGTTTGTTCACAAAATTCCGGGAAGATTCCAGTTTTTGGGGCGTCAGGGCCACGTACCGCTGTTTGGTCTCGATGCTGGTTAAGGTAAAGCGAAGGGCGTCGGTTCCATATTTCTCGATCAATTCAAGAGGGTCCACCACGTTTCCCTTGGACTTGCTCATTTTTTTCCCGTCCTCATCCGCAACCAGTGAATACATATAGACTTCCCGGAAAGGAACCTCGCCCATGAACTTCAGGCCCATCATCATCATGCGGGCCACCCAAAAGAAAAGGATGTCCCAACTGGTGACCATAACCGAGGTGGGATAAAAGATTTTCAAATCTTTGCCGGTCTTATCCGGCCACCCCAGGGTGGAAAAGGGCCAAAGGCCGGAGGAGAACCAAGTGTCCAGCACATCGGGGTCCTGTTCCCATTGGTTGCTTTTGCACTTGGGGCAGGAAACGGGTTTATCAGCTGCGGCCACTTGGTGACCGCAGGAGAGGCAGTTATAGACGGGAATCCGGTGGCCCCACCAGATTTGGCGGCTGATGCACCAATCCTGGATATTGTTCAGCCATTTTTCAAACTCTCCTCGCCACATTTTCGGGGACAAATTTGGTTTTTCCCTCGGCCACTGCCTTCAAGGCAGTCTCTGCCAAGGGTTTCATGCGCACGAACCATTGCTTGGAATAGTAGGGTTCAACGATGGTTCCGCAACGGTAACAATGGCCCACGTTGTGTTCGTGGGGCTCCACCTTCAGCAAAAGGCCCAGGGCCTCCAAGTCGACGACTATCTTTTTGCGGGCCGCAGTTCGATCCATTCCCTTGTAGGAGCCCGCATTCTCATTAAGGGTTCCGTCCGGGTTCAGGATGTTAATGCGCGGAAGCTTGTGTCGATTTCCCACCTGAAAATCGTTGAAGTCATGGGCCGGGGTAATCTTCACCACGCCCGTTCCGAATTCCTTATCCACATAGGTATCCACGATGATGGGTATTTGCCGGTTCACTAGGGGCAGGTTGACCTTTTTACCCTCCAACCCCGTATAACGGTCATCCCCGGGATGGACGGCCACTGCGGTATCCCCCAGCAGAGTTTCTGGCCTAGTAGTGGCCACTTCCAAACCGTTGGCGGGGTCATGGGCGAAGGGATAACGGATGTGGTAGAAATTACCTTGGACGGCCTTGTGCTCCACCTCGATATCCGAGAGGGCGGTTTGACAGCGGGGGCACCAATTGATCAGGTAATAATCCTGGTAAATCAGTTTTTCGTTGTAAAGGGTGATGAAGACTTCCTGCACGGCCTTGGAAAGGCCTTCATCCAGGGTGAACCGCTCGCGGGTCCAGTCGCAGGAAGCGCCCATTTTCCGGATTTGCTGGTTGATTGTGGCCCCGTATTTTTCCTTCCAGGCCCAGACCTTTTCGATAAAGGCTTCTCGCCCCAAATCATGCCGGCTTTTGCCTTCTTTTTTCAAAACCCTTTCCACCACGTTTTGGGTGGCGATTCCCGCGTGATCCACCCCTGGAAGCCACAGGACATTAAAACCTTGCATGCGTTTGTAACGGGCGACCAAGTCTTGAAGAGTGTCGTTCAAGGCATGCCCCATATGAAGACTCCCAGTCACATTGGGCGGGGGCATGACCATACTAAAGGGCGGTTTGGAAGAAGTTTGTGAGGCCTTGAACAATCCTGATTCTTCCCATTGCTTGTACCACCTGGCCTCGACGTTTTTGGGTTCGTAAGCGGAGGGAAGTGATGTTTCGATTGGATTTTCCATTTTGAGTTCTTTCGTTTTAATCGATTGGACCGGCCGCGAGGACCGATACAGGCTTGCTAGCTTCCGAGGTTCCCAAGGCATAATGGCCGAAGATCGTCGGGGCGTCCTGGCCATCCACAAGGACTTTCACTTGTTTGATCTCGAAAAAATTGCCGGACAGGGTTTCGATCAAGCCCCGAACAAAGAGGGACTCGTCGGTAAAACCGACTTTTTCCTTTTGTACCTGGCCAATGGACAAATCTACGACAGCCGCGCCCGTGGGCGTGAAATAGAACTCGTTCAAGGCCACGCCATCGGGTACAGGCACCTGTACCGGGCCCGTTCGGGGGCCCAGCAAATAAGCCAGGACCGCCTGTTGCATTTGGTTCGCCCGAATTTTACTTTCACGGATCACCGCGGGGACATTGATAGCCTTTCCGCTTTCCATCTCCACTTCCTTCAAGAAAATCGTGGTAGGCCTGTCCCCCGGTTCATACAAGGGTGAATGGGTGGCGTTATGAACGGGCTCGATCTTCGGCTTTGACCGAATCCAGTGGAAGACTAGAACGATTCCCCCGATGGAAACACAGAGAATCACCACCGAGACTAGAATTTTCGGAAAAAAGTTGTTTTTCATATCGTTTGATGAAATTCCTTACTGCAAAAAATCCGCCAACCCCTTGGCCACCTTGGAGGAAAACTCCGCCATGACCTCGCCACTGGAGAACTTTTTAAGATCCGAGGACGAGGACAGAAAAAGCGGGGTAATAACCACCGCGGGTAAATTCAAATACCTCAGACTTTGGTGCGGGAGGCAATAGAGCCGGCCCGACGGGGAAGTGGTTTCGCCCATGACGCCCCGGCTGTCGGAGAGGGAGGACAACTCGATTCCAATCCCCAGCCGTCCGGCGATGTCCCGGGCCAATTTCAGGCTGGAACGGTAATGGGAAGGGGTAATGGCACCCCACCGGGATATGTCCGTAAATTCATTTCCCTGGGTCGGGGGTTCCACGACGATCAGGGGCCCTTTTTGGGTTCCCGTCCATTCCCTGTCCGCGTGGATCACGATCACGGCGGAGGCCTGGGAAGTATTGATTATTTCGGCCCGCTTTTCCTGTGAGATGGTCTCGTCTTTTTTTCGGACTTCCAGAACCTCGAAGCCTAATCCCTGTATGGCTTTTTCAAGGGATTGGGCAAACTTATAGTTCCATTCTTTTTCCACCTCCGAACCGGCCTTGACCCCCGAATCGTTTCCTCCGTGAGCCGCGTCCAACACCACCAAGGCTTTGGCTGAACCCCGAGTCGGAATTAAAAATATGGAAAGGAGCCACCCTAGAAACATTAATTTGAAAAATATCTTAAACTCCAAGGAAAAACCTTTTTAAGAAAGAATTTTAAACCAGGGGGCTACTTATCTTGGAAAACTCCCATAGCGCGGAACTTTTCATATCGTTGGGCTTCCAAGGCGGTCGGGGACAAAGCCAATAGTTGTTTCAGGTTCTTTTCCAGAGCCTTTTTGAGGTTTTGCGCGGCTAAATCATGATTGAGGTGGGCTCCTCCAACCGGTTCGGGAACGATCTCATCAACAATTTTAAGCTCAAGTAGATCGGGGGCCGTCATCTTCATCGCCTCGGCTGCTTCCTGCATGCGGGCCCGGTCGTTCCAGAGGATGGCTGCGCAGCCCTCAGGAGAAATTACGGAATAAACCGAGTTTTCAAGGATCAAAATCTTATTGGCGACCCCAATCCCAAGAGCGCCGCCACTGCCCCCTTCGCCTGTCACCACCGCCACAATTGGAACCCTCAGTTTGGCCATTTCGAGGAGATTTCGTGCGATGGCTTCGGACTGGCCCCTTTCCTCGCCCCCCAAACCTGGATAGGCACCTGGCGTATCAATAAAAGTAATCAGGGGCTTTTTGAACTTCTCGGCCAATTTCAAGATCCTCAGGGCCTTGCGGTAACCTTCCGGATTGGGCATTCCAAAGTTTCGTATTATGTTTTCTTTTGTGTCTCTTCCCTTTTGCTGCCCAAGGGTGAAAACGGGCTGATCCCCTAGGAAGGCGGACCCCGCCACAATGGCATGGTCATCGCCAAAGACTCGATCCCCATGGATTTCCTGGAAATCAGTGAAAATCCTCTGGATGTAATCCAGGGCAAAGGGCCGCTGGGGATGCCGAGCCAGTTGGACCTTTTTCCATGACGTTAAAACGCCATTATCGACCTTGGATTTTTTACCTTTGGAGGAAAGCGTCGTTTTATGGTTTTTCAAATTATAAATCCTTCCTTTTCTTGGAGGCACATTATACGCGGGGGCCAAGAGCAGCCGCAACGCTCAACTTACCGGCTGACTCATGGAAAATCAATCAAGTGGGCCGCGACTTGGGGGGAAACCCAAAATAATCCTCCATGAATTGGTTCTTGGCTTCAGTAAAATTCCCTCTTTGAACGGCCTGCCGGATCATCTTCGTGACATCGGTCATGAACTGAAGATTATGAAGGCTGACCAGCCGCAGAACTAATAATTCCTCTGCCATGAAAAGATGGCGCAGGTAGGCCTTGGAATAAAATCGACAACACTCACAACCGCATCGAGGGTCCAAGGGTGAAAAGTCTTCGACATATTGGGCGTTTTTTAATATCACCCTTCCCTTTCGGGTGAGGGCCGTTCCATTCCGCGCGATCCGGGTGGGCATGACACAATCGAATAAATCCATTCCCCTTTCGACGCATTCCCAAAGATCTTCCGGGGTCCCCACGCCCATCAGATAGCGGGGTTTCTCTTCCGGAAGATAGGGCGCTGTTTTTTCCACCACACCGTAAATGACTTCTTTAGGTTCCCCGACCGAAACCCCGCCAATGGCATAACCGGGAAAATCCAAAGCGAGGAGTTGTTTCGCGCTTTTCTCCCGCAGGCGGGGAAAGTTCGAACCCTGGACAATTCCATAAAGCGATTGGGAACCTTCCTTACCGGCTTTGCGGTGAGTTTCAAGACAACGGACCGCCCACCGAGTCGTCCGTTCAACGGATTTTTCAACGTACTCTTCCGCAGAGGGATAAGGAATGCACTCATCGAAGGCCATGACAATATCGGCTCCGATCAGGTGCTGGAGACCAGTAGCGGATTCGGGGGTCATTTGCCATTTGCTGCCGTCCAAGTGCGATTGAAAGCTGACCCCCTCCTCGGTGATTTGGCGCAAGTCGGCCAAACTGAAAACCTGGAACCCCCCGCTGTCCGTCAAAATCGGTTTATCCCAATGCATGAAGGCGTGAAGTCCCCCCGCTTTTTCAATAAGGGCCGCGCCTGGCCTCAACATCAAATGATAGGTGTTGGCGAGGAGTATTTCCGAACCGCAAGCCAGGACATCCTCAGGAGAGAGCGCCTTGACTGAAGCTTGGGTACCCACCGGCATGTAACATGGAGTCTGAATCTCCCCATGGGTTAACTTCAGGACCCCTGTCCTTGCAGAAGTTTTGTGATCCCTCGCCGTTACTTTGAAATCATGCATGCAGACCCCTCAAAATTCTCAATATGGCTCCAAACCACATACCGCAAATACACAAGGAAAGGAAACAGCCAAGGCGAAAACTGATGGGGACATAGTGGAAATCAACCTCATCTTCGCCATCGGCCAAGACGACTCCTCGAAATGCCTGGTTAATCAGCTCAACCGCCCGGTCTTTTCCATCAACATTCGCCCGCCAACCTGGATAGGCCATCTCGCTTGAAATCAACAATCCCCTTCCCTTGCCGGAAGCTTTTAAATGAACGCTTCCCGCTCTTCTTTCTCTCTCCTCCACGGAGCGATGATGATAGAAGCCCGCATTGGATGCATCCGCGATAAAGCATTCATTTTCGAAATCAAAGGATGGATTCAGGATACCTTTTTCAACGTCCGTTTCCCCCGGTGCCGGGAGCGCTTTTGCGACCGAAAACCATTTGGGAAGCAAGTTTGTATTCTCAATCAATGGGGCGGGGTTTTCCGTTTCCTTCGATACCTCGAAAGCTGAAAAAGACAAAGATCCAACCCGGTACCTGACGTTGAGAAAATTCAAAAGCCGAAGCCCGGTTTTTTCATCGGTGTGATCCGTCCATAAATACCATCTCAAAAAAGACTTCAAAAACAAGGAGTTGGCGAATGAAACTTCCTCTTTGTCCCAGCCCAAAGGGCTGTCGGGGGGAATAGCCTTCTTTAAATTCTCATAAGCATCCGCAACGCTTTGGCCCGAAATAGTTTTAAGCGAGTCTACCCATCTGGACGATTGATAGATGCGCCCCGGCAGGGTCATTTCAGACAAAATCGGAGGGCTCTTCTCGTAATAGGACCTATCCATCGTGAAATTCATATTCCGGGCCACGGGAAAAAGGGAAAACAGAATGGCAAAGGTTAATAAAATGGGCCGAAGGTTGTGTGAGAAAGGCCAAAATAACCCTACCGGCAATAAGAAGCAAAAAGAAATCCAAAAGGATCCCAAATCCCAAGGCACCCCCGAAATTAGAGCCGCTCCATAAATCAAAAGCACAAACAATATCCAAAACCGGGTTATTTGAGTGGAATTTTTTTCCTGAAGAAAATTAAGTTCCGCCAATGCCTCCAAAAAAACCCTTAAAGCTGCCCAAATCGCAAAAGGTATCCAATATCCCGACCTCACTACAAGTGAATAACCTGGTAAAAGCCTTTTTAGCCACCCCCCCAAAAGTGCGGTCTCCCCTAAACTTAAAACAAGAATCACCAAAAAAACAAAGACAAGGGCTGGTTTGACCTTTCGATTGGAAATACCCCAAATCATAAAAACCAACAAGGGCAAACCCGCGAAAAAAACGCTCACGGAATAAGGGGAGTCAGGATGGGAATAAAGGGGATGACCCTTGAGAAACGGATTTAACCAACTAGCCAAGTCGTCCCAGGCAAGGGATCCGAAAAAAGATGTTCGCTGGGTCAAATTACTATAAGGAATAAATTCCTTGAACGGCAATAACCAGGCAGCGTTATAAAACAAGGCGATGGTCAAAGCACCCAAACCCATGAAAATTTCTCTTTTCCAGGTTCTTCCATCCTTTTTCTCAAACAAGGACTCAATCAAAAGAGTGAGTAGGGTTAAATAAAAGAAAATGGGATAACCCGCGGCAAGCTGCATGGCAAAAGCAAAACCAGAAAACAAAAAACAACCTTTTCGATGGCTCTTTAAGCCGTGAACCGCCATAAAGATCCAAGGAATCCACGAATAAGTGAAAAGCATGGGCGAAGCCCAGGTCAAACTGACCGCATTAAATGAAAATCCAAATATAAGGCTTCCGTTAAGGGCAACCCCACTAGAGAAATTTTTCATTCTGGCGAAAATGTAAAAACCCAAAAGGGCAAAAAGGTGGTGCCCTAAAACAAGAAGATTAAAAGCGGTAACAGGATTAAAGAGACGATAAAAAAGATAAACCGGAGGATACCAAACCGCCATCTGTGGGTCCGCCAAGTAAGGGGTTCCAAAGCCTGCATCCGGGTTCCAAAGCGGTATCCAGCCATCTCGCCAAACCTCCGAACCCCATTTCCAGAGCGGGAAAAAAAACCGGGAAGAATCTTCAAGAACAAAGGTGTTCCCACCGAAAAGCACCCGATGATAAAACCAGGCCCACACAACCAATAAAAAAGACAAAGTTATAAAGTCGTGCAGGTTATCTTTTTTAATTCGCATGTTTCATCCGTAATGTAGTTCCGAAACCCGATTATCTTACAGGGATTTTCGGAAGCCCTATTGTAAAATAAGCCCATGGAACGCGATATTTACACCCCTCCCGGAGGACCGCCGCAAACGGGCCCTAGCCGGGAAATCTACGCCCGGATGGGGGAAGAGAATATTTTTACGATGCTTGATGATTTTTATCAGGAATTGGAAAAATCAGATATCCGAGCCTTGTTTCCCCCCGACATGAAGGAAGCCTCCCACAAATCGGCTAAATTTTTCGTCCAAGTTTTGGGCGGGCCGCCCCTCTACGTGATTGATCACGGCCCTCCCCGCATGCGGGCGCGCCATCTGCCGTTTGCGATTGACGAAAAGGCCCGTCAAACCTGGTTGGATTGTTTTATGAGGATCCTGGAGAAAGCCGATTCCAAATATCAATTTCCTCCCGAACATCTGGATGGGTTCAAAAATTTTCTACGGGATTTTTCCAGCTGGATGGTCAATAAAAAGTGAAGGCGGTGTTAGAAACCCAACCTTTTAAAGGATCAGCATCGCGTCGCCATAAGATAAAAACCGATAGCCTTCCCGAAGAGCCTCTTCGTAAGCGGCTAAAATCCTTTCCCTTCCGGCAAAAGCCGATACCAGCATAAGCAGGGTAGACTTGGGCTGATGGAAATTGGTGAATAGAACATCCACCGATTTGAAATGGTATCCCGGGGAAATAAAGATTCTTGTTTCATCCGCTTCAGTTTTGAATGTTCCATCGGGCTGGGCGGCTGACTCGAGGGCTCGCACCACCGTGGTTCCGATGGCCACTACCCTTCCATGGCGGGCCCTGGTTTTTTGGATGGTCGAGGCCGTGGAGGCGGAAACCTCAAACCATTCGGGATGCATTATATGTTCTTCCAGATCGTCGGCCGAAACAGGGAGAAATGTTCCCAAACCCACATGCAAAGTAACCGAAGATTGTTTTATCCCTTTTTGTTTGAGGCTTGAAAGGAGGGCCGGAGTGAAGTGTAGGCCCGCTGTCGGGGCCGCCACCGAACCCTCTTTTTTGGCGAAAAGAGTCTGGTATCTTTCCCGGTCGGACGCATCATCCTTGCGTTTGATATAAGGGGGCAACGGGATATGGCCGTGTTGGACCAGGAATTTCTTCACATTCCCAACCCGGTTTAACCGAACGATAAAGTGACCTTCACCAAGGGATTCCAAAACGGCCACTTCTCCCTTGGGTTTCAATTTCAGGAGGGTGACACCCTTGATCCTCTTGGCGGGGCTGACGAGAGCCTCCCACTCCTCAGTCGAAGAATCCATCGCCGGACGCAATAAAAAAACCTCTAACAGAGCTCCCGTTTCGGGTTTGGTGGCGAAAAGGCGGGCGGGGAAAACTTTTGTTCGGTTGACCACCATCAAATCGCTCGGAAGAAGCCATTTCGACAAATCCCTGACCCAGCTATGTTCCACTCGTCCCGTTTTACGGTCCAATACCAGCATCCGGGAAGCGTCCCGTTTTTCCAGGGGCCATTGGGCAATACGTTCCATCGGTAGAGGATAGTCAAATAGGCTTGTTTTCATTCAAATCCTTAGAGCGATTTTGCAATATTTCATTTGTTAACTAACCCGAAAATCCTAGTCCATTCCTTTAATCTTTTCCAAGATGACGCCCCGATAATAGTATCTCAAAATGTCAAAAGCGCCGTAGCCCTTCAGGGCCATCCCATAGGCCCCTTCCTGGCAAAGCCCCACTCCATGGCCCCAACCCTTTCCGATAAACACAACTTTTTTTCCCTCAACCTTGGGATCGAACCGGGTGCTACGCACCAAATCAGGTCCCAGGGCCATTCGAAAAGCGGAGCCCTTCATTTTTTTCAATGAACCGTCCCCATCCGTAATCGTCAGTTCCTGGATGCGATTGCTTTCGTCCCGGGACATGATATCGATCCCCACAACGTCTTCGATTTTCACTCCCGCGCTTCTCAATTTCCGAACCATGTCCGGAATGGAAATTTCGGCTCTCCAACGGAAATGTTCCCCTTGGTTCCCGAAAGGGCAATTAGACGGGCTTTAAATAGGGCTGATCATGACTCCATACTCCCAGGGCACCGGAAGTGTGTCCGCCGCAATTGGAGTGAAAAAAGGCTTCAATCGGTTTTCCGTTAAAAGTTAAAATTTCATCTTTCGTTTCCAAAACCGCTTTTTGGATATTTTCATTCACCAATTCCGATCCCTGATACCGCTGGAAAAAAGCCGTATTTTCCAAGTCATAGGGTTGGCCTTTTTGGCGGGCTTCCGAGCGATACAAAACCGCGAAGGTTCGGGCGGCGATGGCTTGGGCCTTAAGAGCCTCTAAAGGCCAGTTTCGCGGAATCTCCCCCGCCAAAACCCCCATCACATATTCCTCCAAGGAAAGCTGGTTGATGACCGTGAGGGTTCCTTTGGTTTCCTCAACGATTTCCATGGATCCCTTGAAACTCTTGCCGTTTACCTTGATTTCCCCGTCACCCGTCGGTTCGATATAGTGCCTTATGGGCGTACAATTGATCCGAAGTCAGGGTGATTTCCTCGATAACGGTTTTCTCCCTTTGAAACAACGGGAGTTCCCCAGGGAAATCCGGAGAGGATAAATTCCTCGGGAGCGACCAAATGGACTGAGTTTTGGCGGACTTCGATTGCCACCCGAATTTGTTGGGAACCGTCCTTGGACTTCAGTGGATTCCGGAAGGGGGTTCTCGGATATTGGCTTTCGAAACGGCCTCGGATGAGGGGTTGATAAGCCATAGGGGTCTCGCAACCTTCCAGGACAAAAAGAAGCGCGCAAAGAAAAGCGAATGGCTTTCATTTAAACTTGGAAAAAATCCAGAGTAATAACGAACCGAGAACCGAGATCAAAAGACAAGTGGCCAATGGAAAATAAAACTTAAAGTTTTGTCCTTCGAATCGAAGGTCGCCCGGAAGGCGCCCTAAAAATGGAATTTTTCCCGTGGCCCAAATAAGGGCCCCGATCACCACCAACAACCAACCCGGTCAAAACAGATCCATTTCCCTATCATCGAAAAATCGGACATTTTCGCCTTTCGAGCCCAATAAAAAAGGGCGGCCAATGGCCGCCCTTTTTTACGTAAAAATATTTGAAAAATTATTTCTTCATAACCTTGTCTTTGACTTTCTCCCAATCTTCAAGGAACCGCTTTAAGCCGATATCCGTTAAAGGATGGTTGAAAAGCATCTTCAAAACACCAAAGGGCATGGTTCCAACGTGGGCGCCCATGAGTGCCGATTGGACCACGTGCTGGGGATGCCGTAAGGAAGCGGCCAGGACCTGCGTGGGGTAACCATAATTCTTGTAGATTTGGACAATTTCACCGACCAACTTCATCCCATCCTCGGAAATATCGTCCAACCGGCCCACGAAAGGGCTGATGAAAGTGGCCCCGGATTTTGCGGCCAAAAGGGCCTGGGAGGGGGAAAAACAAAGGGTCACATTGACCTTAATTCCCTCCTGGCTCAAAGTTCGGCAGGCCTTGATGCCTTCTGGAATCAAGGGAACCTTAACCGTCACGTTATCATGAAGCTTCGCGAGAATATGCCCTTCCCGGATCATTCCATCGTAATCGGTGGCGGTAACTTCCGCCGAAACCGACCCATTTACCATGGCGCAGATTTCCTTGATTCGGGTGTGGAAATCGACCCCTTCTTTGGCGACTAGAGTTGGATTGGTGGTCACGCCATCCACCAGGCCCCAGGCTACCCCCTGCTTAATTTCATCAATGTTGGCTGTATCTAAAAAAAACTTCATTTAGTCCTCCATACTTCTTCTTTTTAAAATTATCAACTTTCACTATTTAAATGTCAATAAAGCCGGGCTTTTACCTGAATTAAATACGACCATTATCAAGAAATCCTGTTTTTACGGCTAAAAGCCAAGCGCGAAAGAAGTATCCCGAATTTCGTACAAAACGATTAAAGGCAAGGCCACAATGGTCTGTGTGACCAGGATCCGCGCTGGGGGCGATGAAAAAGGCCAAAATAAAGATTCCAACAATAGCGTGCTTTCGTTTCTGCGACAAAAAAGCGGGTGTCGCGATTCCCATCGTGACTAATGCCGCTAAAACCAGCGGTAATTCAAAAACACACCCGAATACGAGAAGAAAATTCATCACAAATCCGAAATAGCCCTGCAAGGTCCATTGGGGAATGAAATGGTAGTCCAAGTTATATCGAATTAAAAACCGCATGGCGATGGGTACAATTACGAAATAACCGAAAGCCAACCCCCCCAAAAAGAAAAACAAACCCAATAAAAAGACCATGAGAATCCCACTGCGTTCCTGGGGTTTCAGGGCCGGAGCGACAAACCCCCAAATTTGCCAAAGAATAAAGGGAGAAGCCAAGATCAATCCCACGATAGCGGCCAGTTTCATGTTGATCATGAAGGCCTCAATCGGGGTGAGGGTTTGCAGGGTATGGACTTGGGAACTGAATTCGGGAAAGGTGGCCAAGGAGTCATGAAAGGGTTTGAGAAGGACCACAAAAAGCAAATCCGATTTCCAAAAGGCCAGCGACCATTCCAAGAACACATAAAAACCGAGGACTTGATCAACCCTTGTCGCAATTCGTTTAAATGTTCTGTCAAATATTTGGGGCGATCTGGAATCAAGTCAGGCATGAGGCACACTATAACATCCGCGATAGATGCTGTCAGCCCTTGGAACGAACTGGAGGAAGAAGCCTATTTCGTTGCGGATTGGAACCTTCATGGCAGGCACAGGAGTGAGGACGGTATTGTAATAAACTTCCATCAGTGAAATAACCCCATCGGCGACCAAGTAAACGTCCTTGGTTTTATCCGAGGCTAAATAAACCTTGCCCTTATCCCTGGTCCCAAAACGGAAGGTTCGAATCGTTCCATCGGCTCAATGCCACCGCCACAATAAAGGCTGGCTGCTGCAGTCCGGTCAAAGCCCCCTCTTCGGCAAAATCAGTGATCGTGATTCCGGACAGTTGGTTCACCAAAGCGGTACCTTCCCCATTGGCGTCGGCCCGCCCAGGGGAATTCCATTGATCCTTTGGCATCCTTCTGGTAAACGAAGGTCGAATCCCCATGCTTAACCGTGATGGATTTAACCGCTCCTCCGTCAAATTGCATGGCCTTTTTGTCCCTAAAATCAGCCAGTTTCAAATCCATAGTTTTGTCGATATATTGGCCAACCAGGTAAACGGAGGCGGTCTCACTATACATCAGCGTATAAGTTGGTCGTTTTTTCCTTCTTATGGCCTATCAGGATGCTCCGGGGTGTTTTGCTATCACTGGACCAAACTTCGATTCGAATATGGGGCTTGGATAATCCATATTTGGAAAGACCCGATGGATTGTCATTTTCAAAATCCTGGATATTTAAAGAACTGATATTGTTCATTAGGTCCCTGCATTTTACCCTCGTCGGCTCGGGCTTGTATTGGTTCAGTGATGTTCCAATTGTTATCCTTGTCCTTCTCAAAAGTAATCGCCTTTCCATCGCGAGTTATTTCGACTTTTTGAGCCAAAACCAGATCGGTTTTAAAGAAGGTCTTATTTCGGTAATTATTAAGATCTTTCGTTAAATTATCCGCCCCAAAAGATGCCACTAAATAAACGCTATTCTTATCGCCTCGTTTGATGTAGGTGGAGGAACTCGACATGTTTTTATCACCTATCAGCAAAACAAAAGAAGTGCCATTTTTAGACTTTAAGGTGCATCGAGCTGAGGGTTGATCAAGGCCGTAGTCCTTTAAATTGGTGGGATTGTCAATGGTGGTATCAGGGTCAAAGTCACCTACACCCGTAAGCATGGTGCGGATCGTGGCTTCATCAGCCTTAAATGGTTTGGGAGAGATGATCTGCCAAACATCTTTATCGTCTTTTTTCAACTCGATGGGTGTTTTTTTGGCGGTTAAAGTGGTTCCCAAATTTTCGATCGTGATGTCCCGGATGTCGTCCGCGACGAAGTTATCGAATACTTTTGTCTTTTTTTCTTCATCTTTGGGTTTGACGGGACCCCGTTCGAAAAAATAGATATAACCACCCAAAAGAGCGGCTACAGCGAGGTAGATGAGCGTGTTCTTCATAGGGAACGGCGTCTATACCAAACAATTCCGCCGATAAGTAGGGTACCCAAGGGGATAATGAAAACAGCGGTATAAAGCATGACCGCCGCGCTGACGGTCGTCAAGTTGACCACCCGATTATCGTCTTCTTTGGGATGGATAGAAATTTTATTCTCCTGTTCGGCAACCCAGCTAAAAGTATTGAGACCCACATCCCCATTTCCTGGCGCTTGCAGGAACTGATTGGACAAGAAGTTGGACCCTCCATAAACGACCACCCGTGCCTTTTTGGCCGGATTATCCGGAAGAACTAGTTCGGAAGCGATAGCCAAGGGAACAGGACCCTTCGTATCAATGCCCGCATGGTATTTCAAACTTTTGGCTTTAAAATCAGTGAAACCCCATCCATTCGCGGTGGTTTGCATAAAAACCGTCGCCGTCACGCCCTTGATCCCGGGATCAACCTTCTGGACGCTTCTCATAAATGGCATGATGGTCAAGACATGGCTGCTGGAAAGTTTTTCGACAATAGGATGGTATTGATATTGGGGTACGACATTTCGAGGATCGGGAGGAATACTCATAGTTGGATCCACGACCATGTCATTTCCGAGTTTGACGCCGTAATCTTTAAATAAAGAATCAAGTCCCGATTTGACGATCGGATCCACGCAAGCCACCAACTTCCCCCCTTTAAGGAGATAGGCTTTTATCAAGTCGACCTCGGAAGGTTGAAAGGGCTTCTCGGGTCCCATGATGCATAAAACCGAGGCATCATCAGGAATTTTTCCAGTTGTAAGGATGTTTTGAGTCTTGAACGTGTAGTTTTGTTTTTCTAAAAGGTCTTTGAACCCATTAAAACCATCAGGTTGGGGACTTGTGAAGTCTTTCTCTCCGTGCCCTTCAGTGAAATAAAAGGTTAAATGGGAAGAGTCGGTCATCTGCATCAAGGCGGAGGTAAAAGTGGCTTCACCCTGGAATTTCGGGACCGGCTGGCGACCCTGAAGTGAGTAAGTCACGTAATCGCGTTGAAGAACGTCTTTTCGGTTGTCACCCGACATAAAAACGACCGTATTGGCCTCGGTAACTTTCAACTGCCTTGCCTCGGCCGGGTTCCTATCCCCATCCACGATTTTAAAATGGAACTTGCTTGAATTCTTGGCGTATTCCTCTAAAAGTTGTTGGGCCTTTTGAATTTCGGCGCTGGAAGAACGTTTGGCCGACGTGAACATGGTGACATCCACATCCTGGGTGAGCTTTTTCAAAGCATCCAGGGTTTGGTCGGAAAGGGTATAAATTTTATTGGAGGTCATGTCAAAGCGGATAGGGTGACGGGATACGATATAATTAACACCGATAACGATTCCTACCATCGCCACGGCCACCAACGATAAATTAGCACGGACCGCGGTAGATCGCTTTTTTCCAACCGCCTTTACTTCGGCTAAGTTGGCGAGAAGAAAAAGAGCCAGGACTACCAGGCCCAATACCATCAAGGCGATGTTCCACCAGTTAGTGGAATTGAGGATTCCCACGGCCAAGAGGCCGCTGATAACGAGGGCCAGCCCGGCCGACAAAAGTATTGTGTTGTAGGAACGCATTTGGATCAAAAAAGAGTTGTAGCTCATATCAGGTTCTCTTGCTTTCCAGGATTTTGACCGAAAAGAACAAGCCGAGGAAAATCAGGCTGGCGAAATAAACGATATGGCTCAAATCGATAATGCCAGCAAAAAAATCGTCTGTATGTTCGAATATCGACAGATATTTCAGGAAATCCCCTAACGGCCCTTGCACGTTCCCTCCGGCGGCGCCAATAACCCATAGAAGCAAAAGCATTGCAAATGTGATAACGGCGGCGATGATTTGGTTTTCGGTCAAGGTGGAAGCCAAGAGGCCTAAGGCAAAAAATGACATGGCCGCAAGGATATAACCCATGTAATTGGCTAAAATGGGCTGCATATCCGGGTTTCCCGTCGCCATGATAAGAGCCAGATATATGAAAGTAGGGATCAAGGTCACTAGGAAGAAACAGCAGACTCCCAGATATTTTCCAATGACGATTTCCCAAATAGTCATGGGGGAAGTTTTTAAAAGCTCAGCGGTCCCGCTTTTTTCCTCTTCGGACCAAAGCCGCATTGTAATCACGGGTGTTACGAAAAGCAGAATCACATTAAGGTTTTGGAAAACCGGCTTCATGCTGGCCTGCCGGGTTTGAACCATGATCAAATAATAAAAAAATCCTCCGATGGCAAAAAAAGCGAACATGACAACATAACCCATAAAAGATGAAAAATAATGCGTCAATTCCTTTCGAACTAGGGCAAATAGTTTCCGTGAATTCATGCGGTCGCATCCTTTGTGGTGAGTTTCAAGAAGACATCTTCCAAACTCATCCCGAGCGGGGTTAATTGATAGAGAACCCATTTGTTTCGCACAATGCATTGAAATAGGGCTTCCCGAGAATCATTACTTCCATCAGTGGTGACTTCGAATTTGCAAAGTCCACGATTTTCCTTCGCCACCGACCGGACCGCAGTGACTCCTTCGGATTTTTGCAGGGCTTTTTCAATGTCTGCCGCGGGACCCTTCACTTCGATTTCGAGGGTTTTACCGCCCGAAATCCTTTGTGAAAGGTTTTCAACTGTATCGGCCGCCACCACCCTACCACGGTCGATAATCACCACATCATCGCATGTTGAGGAAACCTCGGGCAAAATGTGGGTGGAAAGGATGATCGTTTTTTTACCGCTGAGGGACTTGATGAGTTTGCGGATCTCAAGGATTTGCTTTGGATCAAGACCGCGGGTCGGCTCGTCCAGAATCAGTATTTCGGGATCGTGAATAAGCGCCTGAGCCAATCCCACCCTTTGCCGGTATCCCAAGGAAAGATGACCAATCAACCGACGGCTCATATCCTCCAACGAAAGCATTTCCAAAACTTCACCCACGCGGTTCGCCTTTTTATCAACAGGCACTTCCTTAATATCCGCGACAAATCGAAGGTAATTAATAACCGACATATCGGTATAAATCGGGGGAATTTCCGGAAGGTAACCTATTCTTTTTCGAACTTCTTGGGGTTCCTCTACCACGTCAAATCCGGCGACGGTAGCTTTCCCGGCGCTTGGGGCAAGCGATGTAGTTAAAATCCTCATAGTGGTGGTTTTGCCTGCGCCGTTAGGACCCAAAAGACCCAAAATAGTTCCTTTGGGAACAGAAAAAGTGACCCGATCTACCGCAGCCAGGGATCCATAGGATTTCACAAGATCTTTGACTTCAATCACGAGGGAAGCCTTTTAAATATTTTGTTAGCAGTTTTCAAGACGAATTGTCAATCGCAGGACTTACACCGGGTGAAAATATATATAAACCCGTCAAATAATTTCAAGAGTAATTTTTTGCCTTTGATTCATTTAAAAAACAATATATTTCTTTAAAAACGAGTGGAAACTATACCATAAAAACCTGTTCTTAGTTCCTTGTTTTAAAGTGATTGACTACTTTGGAACAGTCCGATGATGGGCTTTTAAGCATTGAAATTAGCCGCAGCTTCCCTCAAACGCTGGGCCACCCCCTCCAATTGCCGGGCCGCTGCCACCATGGATTCCATGGAAGCAGTCAATTCCTCTGTGGACGCCGAGATTTCCTCTGTAGCGGAGGCATTTTCCTCGGAAACCGCCACGATATTGGTGATAGCCTCAACTACTTTCCCGGCTTGATCCGCTTGGTTTTCAAAAGATTTTGAGATTTCCTGCACCTGCAATGCCACTTCATCGGAAGCGGACTGGATTTCTTTAAGGGCTTCCCCGCCCTGGGCGACCACCCCCAAACCCTCCGTAACTTTTTCGGCACCCGCGCTCATGGTACTGACCACGGTCGATATTTCTTTTTGAATCTCCCGAATCATGACGCCGATTTGGTTCGCTGCTTCGGCAGAGCCATCGGCAAGTTTCTTCACTTCCTCGGCAACTACCGCGAAACCCCGCCCATATTCCCCGGCTCTCGCGGCCTCGATAGCGGCATTCAAGGCCAATAAATTGGTCTGGTCCGAGATGTGGGTTATAACTTCAACGACTTTTCCAATCGCTTTGGACCGGTTACCCAGTTCCGTGACCTCACGGGCTGAATTCTGTACTACTTCATGGATCGCATTCATCTGGATAGTGGTTCGTTGTACGGCGTGACTGCCCGCCGCAGAGGCATTTTTAGACCGAGAAACCACCTTTTCCGAGTTGCTTAAAAGCTCCGCTGAAGTTTGAATGTTTCCCGCCATCTTGTCGATGATATTGAAAGCCTCCTGAACCTTGACCGCCTGTTCCTCGGCGCCCTTTGATATATTTTGGATCGTGGCGGAAACTTCCTCGGTGGCGCCATGCATTTGCTGGATTGTTTGGGTCAATTGTTCGGCCAAATGGAGCGTCTCCTCGGAACTTTTCGTCAGTTGTTCTACTGAGGAACGGATGGATTGAAGCATGAGGTTAAAATGTTGAGCCAGCGACTGAAAATCCCCAATGTATTTCCCTTCAATCGCAACGTTCAAATCACCCAAGGAAGCCCGTTCCATCGCATCCAAAAACTCATCCAAAGGACTTAAAACAATTTTTTGAACAACCCAAAGGATTAGTCCCGCCGCAAAAACACCTGATAAGACACAAATGACATAAAACCAGAAGAGGCTGGTGGACTTTAAATTTTGCAAGAGGGGGAAAACCAAGCCGATAATCACGCCAAGAAGCGTAATAAGGGAATAAAGTAGGATTTCAGCTCTTTTAAGCCCAGGTTTATTGCTGTTCACAAGAGGTTACCTTGTGCGAGGGAAGGAGGTGTTATACCCAAATGCCTGTAAGCCAACACCGTAGCCTTTCGCCCACTGGAGGTTCGTTGCAAAAATCCGATTTGCACGAGATAGGATTCATAAACATCTTCAACAGTCTCAGACTCTTCCCCCACCGCCATAGCAAGTGTTTCAATTCCCACAGGCCCACCTGAAAACTTTTCTATGATACAGGAAAGGATGCGCCTGTCCATCCGGTCCAGTCCCAAGCCATCGACTTCCAAAAGTTTCAAAGCCGAATCCGCAACTTCATGGTCAATGTGGCCCTTGCGTTTCACTTCCGCAAAATCCCGAACACGCTTTAGTAATCGATTTGCCAATCGCGGGGTCCCACGAGACCTTTTAGCGATTTCCACCGCTCCATCGTTTGAAATCTCAATCTTCAGAACCTGAGCCGATCTTTTTACAATGGAGGTCAATTCTTCCGGAGTATAAAACTCAAGACGAAACGACAACCCAAATCGGTCTCTCAAAGGAGCGCTCACCTTTCCCGACCGGGTTGTTGCTCCCACTAACGTAAAGGGTGGCAGGCTAAGTCGGATGGCTCGGGCCGTAGGTCCCTTTCCAATCATAATATCCAGCTCAAAATCTTCCATGGCGGGGTAGAGCACCTCTTCCACCACACGGGGCAACCGATGTATTTCATCAATGAACAAGAGATCATGTGGTTGGAGATTGGTTAAAAGCGCGGCCAAGTCACCAGCCCTTTCAATGACTGGTCCTGACGTGGTCTTGATATTTACGCCCATTTCTTTTGCGATGATGGAAGCCAAAGTGGTTTTACCTAGTCCCGGCGGACCCGAAAGCAATAGATGCTCCAGTGCCTCTTTACGTTTTTGTGCCGCTGAAAGGGTGATTGAAAGGGAGTCTTTGAGGGCTGATTGGCCCACATAATCGGCCAAACGTTGGGGCCGGAGAGTTTGCTCCTCTTCCTCCCCACTTTTTTTCGGATTCATCATGCGAAGTTCTTCCGTCGGGTCGCTTACAGATGGTTTGGAAGCAGTTTTAGGACGGGGCATGGGGGTATTTTACAGGCAATTCAGGGGAAAGGAACAATGTAATTTCAAACCTAAGTAAATCCTGCAAAGGAACTATCGTTTGATGAACGGTATATTAATACGAACCCGAATCAGGAACTTTATTCCAAACTTTGCTTGCGGCCGGAGTAAGTGAATCCATATTTTTCAGAAAAAGCACTATTTGCCAAATTTGGTTTTCGCTTAAGGTTTCACTGAAGGCCGGCATTCCAGTCAACCGGATGCCGTGTTTGATTTTCCAATAGATTTTTCCATCCGGATCATCCGTTACTCCGTGCATAGCCAATTGCGGCGCATGCTGGTAAAGACCCACGGCGATATTGGAGGCCTTGCCATCGGCGGCTCCATGGCAAACGGCGCAATTGACAGCGTAAAGTTTAATTCCCACAATCAGATTTTCATTGGTCAAAGCAACCGGGTTAGGAATTTGAGGAGCTTCTCTTTGGAGGGTGGCCCTAAGGGAGGTTCTTGCCATCCACTTCTCAATAGCCGGTGGAGTTCCATCGGCGTTGGCCGGCATCCAGCCCTTTGTCACGAAAAGATATCCGCCAGCCAGAACAGTAAAGATCGACATTAAGATTCCAAGCAAAAATCCTTTCCCCATAAAAACCTCCTTGGATCGAAATCTGGTTCCCCCGTCTTATGAATACATTAAATTCTCAATTTTGTTTCATTTTTGTTTTAGCATTTGGCTTTTTTTCAGGAGTCCCTGGCTTGGAAAGATAGACTACCTCGCATTCGGGGAGCGCGTTCAAGAAAACTCTTCCCCATCGCTCGCTGGTTACTCGTGGATCCAGAATGGTCACAGTACCGACATCGGTAGCGGTACGAATCAACCGGCCGAACCCCTGTTTTAAACGCAATACCGCTTCCGGCAAGCTTTCGACCTGGAACGGCTCCAATCCCTGCTCCTTCATGCGAGCATGTCGGGCTTCCACCAACGGTCCTTCGGGCACCTGAAAAGGAAGCTTAGTGATAATCAGGTTGGATAGCGCCTCTCCAGGTACATCTACCCCTTCCCAGAAACTGTTGACCCCGAATAAGACCGAATGGACATCCTCACGAAAAACTTTGAGAAGCCGGGTACGATCCCACCCCTCTTCTCCCTGAATCAATAGGGTAATTCCCATTTCCTCCATGTCCCTACGCACCGCTTTGGATACCTGCCGAAGCATTTTAAAACTTGTAAAAAGAACGAAAGCTTTGCCGTGGGAGTGCTTTAAGGAAGCTCGGGTATAATCGATAACCGCCCGCGTATACCCTTCCTCTTCTCGTTTCGGGTGCGGCATGGACCGGGGCAAAAAAAGAGTCACTTGCTTCTTATAATTAAACGGCGACCCGACGAGCAGGGTTTTGACTCTTTCCTTTTCCTCAAAATCATCCAGTCCCAGGGAATGTTTGAAATATGCGAAATCGTTGCCAACTGAAAGAGTCGCGCTTGTGAAAATTACCGACTTGACAGAAGAAAGAAGATGTTCCCTTAACAAGCCGGAAGCGTCCAAGGGAATGGCTTTGATGGCCGAGGCTTTCCGTTCCCCACGGCGCAAAGCGGCCCCGTCCGGCTCTACGACATAACAGGATTCCTCTCCCCATCCTCGTTCTAATATATAAGACAAGCGTTTCACCAGTGCCCGGCATTCCTCCCGCGTTCCTTTAGCTTCCATCGCCAACTCTTCCGAAGACGCGGATTTTTCGGCTATCTCCAAAAGATATTCGATTTTTTGTAAGGGCAAAGCAAGCTTCTCAACCGAGGGAGTTTCTGCAGGCAAAGGATAAGAGCGATTCACGGAAGCAACAGGAAAGGCGGACAAAGCGATCTCATTAAAAAAACCTTCCACGGCGGCCTTGAATTCCATTACTGCCTCTCCGGCACCGGAGGTAGGCAGAAGTGTAAAAAGTCCTTTCTTTCCTTTATCGGATTTATCATCCGAATAAAGCAGCCGTCTTATTAATCCTATGCAATCAGTAAAGGAGAAACTGGTAGCCAAATGTTCGGCGGCCAAAGCTGGGAGGTGGTGAGCCTCATCCACAATCAGGACCTCATAAGGTGGAAGGACACCTTGTTCCTCTTCCATTTTCAAGGACAAATCCGCCAAGAGAAGAGCATGGTTCACCAAGATGATGTGGGCTCCATGCCCTTTTTGCCTAACCGAGTGATAAAAACAAGTTTTAAAAGTCTGGCACTTGGGCCCCAAACAATGAAAAGGGTCGCTTTTAACTTCACCCCAGACTTCGGAAGGGACCAGGAATCCGACGGAAGCCAAAGTCCCCTCCATGGAGGTGGAGGCCCATTCCTGGATTTTTAAAAGTTGGGAATTCTCCCCATCGAAATCCATTTGCGGTTTATTTTCAAGGGCCAAACCCAATCGACGTTTTGAAAGATAATTTCCCCGTCCCTTCATTAAAACCGCCGAAGCCAGCCCCTTACCTTCCTTCTCCAAGGCATTCAGGACGATAGGAAGGTCTTTCTCATATAGTTGTTCTTGGAGTGTTAGAGTATGAGTCGAGACCACGACGGGTCCGCCGTTCTTGAGGGCATATTCCAAAGCGGGGATCAGATAGGCAAAACTTTTTCCCACCCCTGTCCCGGCCTCAACCATCAAAAAGCCGCCCTTTTCGAGAGTTTGGCCGATGGCTTGGGCCATTTCGTTTTGTTGGGGACGGTTCTCAAGGCTTGCCTCGCGGACGACCGAGGATAATCTTTGAGCGATATTCATTGGACTCCCGTCAATTTTCTTTACCGACACGCGAAATAGAATTAACCGTCTTTTAGTTTTCTATTTTCAACTAAAAGACGATTCCTGCGGCTTTCCAAATTAAAACGTGGAATGTTCCAAAGCAGGGCGGATAAAAAACAAAGAGAGAGGGGTCACTCCCTCTCTCTTATGAAGTTCAACTATTTTAACCGGTCAAAAGCTTCTATTCCAAGCCCTTAGTCTTGGTTCCTATGACGTTTTTCCTGCACCCTACGACGGTTGAAAGCCCGCCTCAAATGTGGGTGGTGCCGTTTCCAAGGCGTCCTGCGGTGGGCGCGAATATCAGCGAGGCGATTAAGACGCTTTTTTCGAACCATTTCGCGGTAAGCTCTCCACTTTTGAAATCTGTTGATTTCCGACCGGTTCAATCGGCGTTGGCCTATGAAATGGCCCCTTTGAAAAGATGAAAAATTGCCCGCCTCTACCATATGCGACTCGGTTCCGTTTCCTACGGCAACCGATCCCTCGTGGGTTGCAACATCAGCTGTATCGCCTGTGGCAGTGACTTCGAAAGCCGTTCCCCGGACCCCGCAAACAACTCCGTTGGATTCAATCTCAAATGTCGAATGGCTATCTCCAAGGTGTTTTTTAACATCGGCCAGGAGGCTGCCCGCAAAAACTTGAAGACGGCTTAAAAAACCGTTCGTTTGATTGGTTTCGATTTGCTCGACTTTCATGTCCGTATCGGCGCTCAAATGAACCGAAGTATCGGATTGCATAGTCAGGGTGGCTTCGCTGTTGTCACCCACCTTAATTTCATCGCCCGTTTCGACGACCTGACCCTCTTGCGCGGTCTCCCAATCTTTAGTGCCGTCTTCCAGGACTTGGACGGTTCCCTGGATATCTTCCACAACATATTCCACCCGCGCCGCTGAGGCGGTCTGGTCGTCAGTCTGTGAAATAGCCTTAAAAGGCCCGTACAAGGTTAAAAAAAATCCCATCAAGGCAATAGAACAAATTTTTAAAAATAATTTTTGTTTCATTCTTTTCCCCCAGTTTATCAATGCTTCAGACAATCAACTTCTCTTCTGTTTACTTTAAGACGGCTGGAACATGCGGCTGGTTGCAGTTCATTTTAGTCGCAATAACCTTGATTTATTCCTTTTATCCCTTTTGACATGGGTTGGACAGCTTATTCCCGGTTCACCGGGGGTAGGGATGGCCCCGCAAGGCGGCGCCAGCCCGGAAAAGTTGTTCCATCAAAAGCATGCGTGCTATCTCGTGGGAATAAGTCATCGGCGATAAACTCATGCTTCTAAAATCTGTTCGCGTAAGCCCCTGGGGCGGGCCATCCGCCCCCCAGCCAAAAAAATAAATATCCTGAGAAGATTTCGTTACCCAACCGCCGAAAGAAGCCGAATCCATTGAATTGCCATGGGCATCTAATGAAACCAGTAAAGCCTTTTTGTTTTTCTCATGGATAAACTTGAGGATTTCCTTATCTTTTTCGACCAACTCTAAAATCCTTACCGGCCAAAGACGTTCAAGCTGTTGGTGAAACTCCCCCGTCATTTGCTCGAGACGGTTATCCTTAAAGGGACCTACAAAAACGCAGTAAATCATTGGAACCTTGCCATTTTATCGACAAAATGTCATTTCATTTTTTTTAGAATCTCTTGGCCCAAATCCGGATAATCGACAAACCATTCTTTAATGAGTTGGGTTAGTTTGCCCGTAGTCGCGCCTTCAAAACGGCACGAAAGAAAGGACTCGTTAGTTGGATTCTGGACAATTCCCCATCCATCAGCAAAAGAGGCACGCACTCCGTCAAGGGTGGAAACTTTGGCCCCCTTTTCCAGCGCGCGGGTTCTCAACGCCTCATATAAAGGGGGGATCATTTCCGTCGACAGTTCCAGCTTCACCTCATGAGTTGAGACAAATATAGGAAAATGACCACAAAGTGAAGAAAAGGTTTTTGGGTTACCTTTTAATAAATCCAGTAGACATAAGCACGCATAAAGGGCGTCCCCTGGAAAAGAACCTGGCAGGAAAAAATGCCCGCTGGCCTCCCCCCCTAAAATGGATTTATCCTTTTTCATCCGATTAAAAATAAAGGAATATCCGGTCTTTTCCAACAAGGGGATCCCGCCCAAATCGCGGACCGTCTTTTCAACCAAATCCGAGCATTTTCCATCGTAAACCACACTTCCACTTTTTTGTCGTTTTAAAAGGTCGGTTGCAAAAAGACAAAGTACGAGATCATTGGGAACTACACGACCCTTTTCGTCCACAAAATTGATACGGTCTCCGTCACAGTCAAAAGCCACTCCCAATTGGGCCTTTGTTTTTCGAACTCTTTCACCCAAAACACTTAAACCCATAGGCTGGGAGCTGTCTGCCCCTCTTCCCGGATAATCCCCGTCGATTTCAGCGTTCAGTAAATCCACTTCGCAATGAAGGGCTTCCAACACCATAGGAACCGTGAGGGAAGCAGTTCCATTGCCCAAATCAACCGCTATCTTGAGACCTTGGAAATTTTGGGCCACGGTATTAACCAGCGCATTGCGATAATCAGCGTAAAAACTCTTTTTTTCAACTACACCGGCGCCTTTTCGAAATATTTGACTCTTCAAAACGGAGTAAAGCCGCTCCATCCAGGTCAACGGAACAGGAACGCCTTGGATAAAAAACTTGAACCCGTTGTATTCGGGAGACTTATGGGAAGCCGTAATCATGACACCCACCGAAGCCCCAGAAAACCGGGAGGCATATGCCAACAGAGGGGATGAGACCAACCCGGCATCCACGATTTTCAAACCAGTATTCCGCAGACCCTGAACCAGGAATCGATTTAGGGAACTACTTGAATGGCGGTTATCATGACCCACTACCACCTTTATATTTCGATGATATTCTTCCTTAACCAGCGTTCCAACCGCCAAACCAATTTGTTCTGCCTGGGGATTTCCCAATGATTTGGGATAAACGCCGCGGATATCACATAACTTAAATATGTCAGAGAAAATTGGGTTCATGAAATCCTTATGATCGGCCAAAAACACCAAAGAATGTGATGATCTTCGACTTTTCACTTGATGGATAATAGGCGGGCTTAACCATATACATTTTTCCAATCAATTCTAAATATCATCTGAGCTTCTCGCGAAAAGTGGACCGAGGGGTAGAATTGAACTGCCGACAGGCGGATTTTCAGACCACACCCTGGTAATTTATACCGTTGCTCGATGGAAATGTCCATTTCCATCGATTTTGCGAAGGCCTTATCATAAATTAAGCGGTTTTAAAATTTATTCCCCACCCATCATCAAGCTTTCAACCCCTCGCAAAGGTCTGGAGACCTCCATAATTTTGAGCCATTTGAATATTTGGAAACATGTTTGAACTATAACATGACGATTTCAAGACGTTTGGGACCATTTCTTTTGGTTATTCTCCTGATAATATGGGAGCGTTAAGGAGGTTGGATAAAGGTATTAAGGCATGAAATGTAGTTTAATACCAAGAATCTCAGGGAATATATCAACATCACCTTGGATGTGGAAAAAACCGTCAAGAAAAGCGGTATTAAGGAGGGCATGGTTTTGTTTCGGCCATGCATATCACGGCGGGGGTTTACGTGAATGACGCGGAGGATAACTTGATCGCCGACATTGACGAGTGATGGGAAAAGATGGCGACTTATAAAGCGGATTACCGGCATCAACAGACGGGCGAGACCAATGGGGATTCCCGTGTAAAGAGTTTGCTGGTTCACCATAGGTATGGCAAATGAATAAATGGCCCCCTCGCCTTTTAAAACTTAAAGCTTTAGAAAAAATCAATAAGTTACTTGCTGCCTCTCCGGATTTGATCGAAGAGCGCTATCAACGAGCTTGCCTTTTGGACGAGTTGGGACGGACGGAAGAAGCCAAAAGCGAATTTTGGGAGGTTTTGAAAAAGGCGCCCACCCATTTCGGGGCCTTAACTCGATTTGGAAATACGCTTTATGCGACGGGTTTTATAGCAGCGGCACTTACCATATACCGTGACACTGTCATCAAACATCCTTCGAACCCCATCGGTTATGTCAACCTCGCTAATGTCCTGGCGCAAATTAAAGAAAAGGAACACGCAAGATTAAATTTCGAAGCCGCCCTTCGACTTGATCCTGAAAATTGGGCCGCCAATCGAGGCATGGCCTACTTGTTGACGGACTCCAGGGATGAGCAGAACGCCAAACGATACCGGGATAAGGCCTTCCGGCAAAAACCGGTCCTTATTTGGCCCTATAATGGGGAAGATTTGCCGGTGAATGTCCTTTTGCTTGTATCGGCCTTGGGCGGCATGGTCAGGCTTCGCCACCACTTTGACAGCCACCTCTTCCAAGTCACCGTTCTTTTTGTGGAGTATTTTGACCCTTACCAACCCTTACCGCCCCATCAGAAGGTGGTGAATGCTATTGGGGACGCAGACCTTTCCCGTCCGGCCCTTGAAATCGCCGCTAAACTATTGGAAAAAACTTCAACCATTGTCATCAATCATCCATCCAGGGTCATTCAAACAGGTCGTCAGGAAATTCTCAAAAAACTAGGGACCATCCCAGGGGTCATCACGCCCCGAACATCGTTCGTTTCACGGGACCCATTGATGAGCCCGCAGGTTGGGAGTTATTTGAATGAACTTGGTTTTTCCTTCCCTTTCTTGTTGCGTTCGACCGGATTTCATGAAGGCCGACATTTCATTTATGTTGAAAATGAGGAAGCGCTTAAAAACCACCTGCCGAACCTTCCTGGGGAAAATCTTCTGGCCATTCAGTATTTGGATGCCCGAAGCCCTGATGGAAAAATACGTAAATACCGCGTCATGATGATCGATGGAAAATTGTATCCCTTGCACGCCGCTATTTCGCATGATTGGAAAATTCATTTTTTTAGCGCAGAAATGGCTGAAAACCCTGAAAACCGTGAAGAGGATTTGAAATTTTTAAACCAGATGCCGGAAGTCCTTGGAAAACCTGCGATTGAAGCATTGGGGAAAATTTGTTCGAGTTTGGGACTTGATTATGCAGGGGTTGATTTTAGCCTCAATGATAAAGGGGATATCCTCTTATTTGAGGCTAACGCGACGATGGTAGTGAATCCGCCTGACAGGGATCAAAGATGGGATTATCGCAGGCAGGCGGTCCAGAAAATATTGCACGCCATCCAGCAAATTTTGTTGAAAGAAGACCCTCCCACGCAATGAGCCTTTTCACAAGAAACTGAAGGAGCCAGACCCCTTAATCACTGCACGCTTCAATTCCGCAGTAGAGTTTATGTTTCTTACAGCTAATTTACCCATTGAGCCTTCCGCTCCACCTTTACCTGTCCACGACGGGTCCCCGTAGTGAATAATAATTTCATATGATTTTACTCTTTTTAAAGTGACATAACTTAATTTACACCCAATAGAACCGAGGGAGGCAATATTAGGGTGTGGAGCACCGGAGTAACTCACCGCCGCTCAAAAACAAGCATCGGATTTCACTTGTCATATACGCGCCATTTGCAGTGTTCATTTTCGGACTTTTGATGACTTTAACTGCCACTGACTGCCAAAAACAAAAAACCTCCGCCCGAGAAAACCTTTGGACCGGAGGCTCTAAAATTCTCTAGGGACAATGATTTTTGTGATGCTGAAATACTTTTCAGTGGTGCAACAGTAGTTTAAAAGTGGTGCCGAGGGGCAGAATTGAACTGCCGACACGCGGATTTTCAGTCCGCTGCTCTACCAACTGAGCTACCTCGGCTCCAGAGAATTGTGAAGTTTTGAGTTAAAACCAACAACATCTTTTGCAGGGCTTGAAGATTAACAGGGCTAACAATGCTTGTCAATTATAGAAAAAGCGAACATTGAAGAGACGAGAGCCTATATTAAAAAATCCGCAGTTGGTTAAACCTTAAGTTAAGGGCGAAAAAGAACGTATCCTGCGTGGTCGTAGTGAAATCCGCAGGGTCATATGCCAAATCAATGGTGAAGTCGTCCCCATCGATCTCGCGGGTAATGCTACATCCCAAAGTATAATCCTGAAATGCGTTTGAAACGCCCGGGAAAGGTTGGTTTGTGGCGGAATTAATTCCGCCATAGGGAGAACCCAAATTTTCGATTTTGTAGCCGGCTCGAATCACGAAAAGTTGCGGGAAAACCCAATATTCCCCACCGAGACCCATCTTTAGGCCTTGATCGGAGGGCAAGAACAATTCAACGCCCAAATTCAAATCCTTGTAACTGTCGATCACCTGATGTGTCCCCAACCCGAATCGCAAAAAAAGCGGAAGGGGTTCAGAAGGCGCACCGTTGGCGTCTCCGCTTCCCCCGGGGGTGAAGGTCATTCCGGTTCCGACATTTTGGACAGAGGCACCGGCCCGGATACCCAACGGCAAATGGTCCAGAACCGCTCCCAGATCAAAAGCAACCGCAGAAGCCGAATAATTCGCCAATTCGCTTTGAAGGTACTTAAAGGTCGCTCCCGCCCGGAAACTGCTTCCTAGTTTCGTGGCGTAAGAAAGACTGAGCAAGAGATCGTACGTATAAACCGCCGGATTTCCATTATTGTTGTCAATGGGAGGCTGAGAACGATAAGTGGCATTAAACGCCAAAACGTTGCTGGAGCCAAACGCAGTGCCAAATGATAAATACTCATATTCAATTCCGGCCAAGCTGTCCAAATGCTCCACCACCAATTGGGATGCTTTTAAATAGCTTAATCCGGCGGGATTATAACTAAGGGAATATATATCGTCCCCCATAGCCGTGTAGGCCCCCCCCATCGCCGCGGGTCTGGCGCCTTCGTTGATCTTTAAGATATCCGCTGTGGTCGTTCCCACCGTTTGGGAACGCGCCGAATCACCCAAAACGATGACGCCCAAGAAAAAAAGTGAAATCCGGAATATTTGAATAAGACGAGTTGAATTCATTTATTCTCTTCTCAATAAACTTAAAATTTTGTCGTAATGGAGATACGTTGGGCTTCGCCAAAAATATCGGCCGGGGCATATGCATAATCCAGGAAAAGAACCGTACCCTCAAAATCCAAGCCATATCCTGCCCCGATGCCAAGTCCGACACCATCCAGGGATGTATCCAGAAACTCATAGCCAGCCCGGACGGTTGCTCGGCTTCCAACCCACTTAAAATCGTATTCACCGCCCACTTTTACGCCTACGGGGTCCTCGATGGGCTCCAGAGGGAAGGATATTTCTGCCGTCAAGGCGCCGTCGTCCTGCTCGCTCAAAATCTCATATCGCCGGTAGGAAAGCCCGGCGTTCAAGGTAAATGGAAGGTCAAACTCCGACACTTGGGAACCGATATTTTTCAGGGACAAACCTAAACGCATACCGTCAAAAGGAGGCAAAACAACGATTCCTGCATCCATGTCAAAAATGGAACTGGAGATTGTATCAATCTGCTGTTGGATCATGTTGAGGGTAAGGCCTACATGGAGCCGTTCCCCAATGGCCCTTGCATAGGCCAGGGAAAACACCTGATCACCGCTCGAAAATGTACCCGTGGTAACGCCGGAATCATTGGTTCGGGATTGATTTCCAGGTTGAAGCAAGCTGGCACTTAAAGCCACGGTTCCCCCGATGGACGGAAGGGACTCACCCAAAGGATATGCATAAGCAAGAAATTCGTAGTTGAAACTCTGGTAAAGGGAAATATAAGTCACGTTTAATTCATTGGTCAATACGCTGGCAAGTCCTGCAGGGTTGTAAAAAATGGAACCCACATCATCACCCAAGGCCGTATAGGCACCGCCCATCCCAACAGCCCTGGAAATGGGCGAAATCTTCAGGAAATCAAACGCCGCCCGACCGCCGTTATCCGTTTGGGAGTAAGCAGGTACATAGACTAGCCCCCATATCATAAGGGTGACTATGACAATGCATTTGGAAAAAACCTCGGTCATTAAGGTCCGTTCCAGGAACGTGAAATAGCAAACTTACCGAAAGTCCTGCCACCGGGACCTTCAACCACATAAAGATAAAATCCGGAAGAAACGGGATTTCCATCCCCATTATTTCCATCCCAGTGAAAGGTGCCAACATTCAGGCCCGAATCCAAGGTGAAAATAGGGGAAGGTTCGTTCGCGGTAAAGTTTCGGACGAGCCCTAGAGAAACAGTATAAATTTTCAACGTCGAACCGACTGGAACACAATCAAATTTAATACAAGCGGTTCCACTGGGACAATTATTGGAATAAGCCGGAACATGCTGGAAATCCATCGGATTGGGATAAACCACTATCGGACAAGGGGTTTGGGTATAGGTCGAAGTTGGCCCAGGAGTATTGGTAATGGTCGGCGTATTGGTATTGGTGGGGGTAAAGGTAATAGTCGGTGTGAACGTAAGTGTAAGAGTGTAAGTAGCGGTTGGGCTATTGGAAGGCGTAAAGGTAAATGTATTTGTGGATGTGGGTAAAGGGGTATTGGTAGGAACCAACGTCAAGGTGGATGTTTGGGTGAAGGTTATCGTTGGGGAAGGGGTAAAGGTAAGTGTGGGTGGAGCTGTTCCGGTGGAAGTGGCGGTAAATGATTGGGTTTGAGTGGGAGTACCGGTAGTGCTACTGGTTGGCGTCAAAGAAAGGGTTGGCGTCGGACTTAATGTCGGAGTAAAGGAAGGGGTCGCGGTGGGGGTAAATGTTGGAGTGGAAGGAGTGGTCGGCGTAGAGGTAGCTGACGGCGTGAAAGTCGGCGTTAGTGTGGGCGTAAAAGTAATGGTTGGGGTATTCGTTGGGGTGGATGTCTCTGTGAAGGTGGGGCTATTAGTGGGGGTCATGGTAAAGGTATTTGTAGGCGGAACAATACAGGGCAAATTATTCGACTCGATAAGATTGTCAAAATATACATAGTTCCCCGATGCCATATTAGCCGCTTCCCCAGATGGAATAATGACATTCACTTGACTCACGGGAGCATTTAGGCCAGCAAGATTAATGAAGAGTGTCGTCCATTGACCGGGGAGAGTTGAGCCTTGGATCGTCGCAGGAGGGGAATTACAATCAACAATGATATCGCTATTAGTAACAGGGCCGGCTACATTTCCATTGGTGTCCGTCACCATAAGGTCAAATTCCCGCGATTGACCAACCGTAAATGTGTCTAATTCAATATAGCTGGCACCGGTCGGCGTTCCAGCGCCTGCTGGATCCGGATCAGTGTAAGTAACGGTCACGGAACAAGCCGCACAGGTTTTGTTGGACAACAGCCAACCTTGACTTGCCGGGCTGGAATCAGCCGTATCCTGCAATGGCGCCCCACCGTTCGTTAGTTCATAAGTCACAGCGCCCGTGCCCGATCCGCAGCCTCCGCAGGTAACCCCCCAATTTAGAATCGGGTCATCGGAGAAATGCTGGTTTGCATCGGTTGAAAGTTGGGCAAAAACTGCGGAAGTTCCTGGCAAGGCTGGAAAAATAATATAAGTAAAAAACACCGAGAGGATAATGTAATAAATTGATTTAAGCTTCATTCCGGCTCCCTATTCAATCCACACCAATACTGGTCTGAAGAAAATCCTATAAAACATCGTTCAACTGATCGGAGCTTAAATTAATTTTATATTCCAAAACCGATTTCAGGCACTTAAATAAGGTAACTTAAAGTTGTTAATATTATCCCCCTGAAAGAAGGATCGTGCAACTGTTTCGATTCCTAAAGAAGCTTATTTTTCAATTTAATTCGGCCCTTTCCTTCCTCATTATTTAGGTGATAAACGAGCCTAATAGATGCACTCAAAAACTGACTTGCCAGGGAGGCCAATCCCAAATCGAAAAATCGTCGCCTTTAATAAATAAAGCTTCTATGATAGATAAGTGAAGAATTATTTTGCCCGGGAAACTTTAGCTGTCAACATTTTACGTATGGCATTCAAAATAAGCTGAATCGCTGGTCTGCGATAATTCCATCGCTCATCACTTTCAGGCGGATTCACCACCATCGTGGCGTTCGCCTCGAATAATATTATTTCCCCATCGGAATTTAGGCTGAAATCAACGCCGCCATAATCCAGTCCCAAGGTCTCTTGGATTTTCTTCAAAGAATCCATTGCGCAGCGCCCCAAGAATTTTCGGCATGTTATCCAGAAAAGCCGCATCCTCCGCTTGATGCTCAGGATTATCAGACATCTCCGCGGTAAAATAATGAACTTTCCATTCATGCGAAATCGCAGTGTGCAGGGGATACAATACCCCGTCTATCATCATTACACGGTGTTTGCGTATCTTGCCGTCGCGGCTGCGCGTATCCAGATATTGAATGGCTAGAAGCTCGGGTCCCGGCACAGACGGAAGGCAGGCCCCAAGCGCCTGCTCATTCTCAACCCGTATAAAATTGCGACCAGCATGAAATCCCGGTGAACGCAGCAACAGGGGAAATGAAAACCCATGTCCGGCCAGCAGGGAAAGCGCATCTTTATTCTCAAAGATCTCCCGCGGCAGTAACGAAATTTTCGGCGTAATAACTCCTTGAATATCGGCAAACCTCTTGGCGTTCTGAACTCTTCCGGTCAGCAATACTTTGGCGGGTGGATTAATTACCGGTGCCGAGGACTTTGCAAGTATTTTAACCGCGGCTTCCAAAGCAGGACGGCAAAGATCGGCATCTCCGATGGCATTAACAACAAGTTGGTGAGGGGGAAGTGGACCGGAGTGATCAAAAAACTCAGCAAAGATTACCGTGACCAAAAATATTTTTTTATCCAGATGATGTAACATCGGGATCATGCCGCCAGACGCCGAGGCGAGCAGCAGTACCATAACGGGTAAATCCTCACCGCAAAAAGGCAAAACCTGGATAGGCCTCTTCTGAAACGCTTTCTGCCTGTACAACGCTGCCCTCTGCTCATCTCGGGAATCCGTCAAGAGATAAGACATTCCACGATTTGCTTCGACATTTTCGGGATCAAGAAGCAGCGCGGTTTCAAAATGCCGCATGGCCTGTTGGGGATCATTATTATCGGCAAGCGCGTTGGCAAGATTGACGTATCCCACGGGGTTTTTAGGGTGAAGTTTCACCGCCTCCATGTATAAAGTGCGTGCCGCTGTTTTAAATCCCATACCATAAAGCATATTTCCAAAATCATTCAGTGCCCCAAAATGCGTTGGATCTCGTTCCAGCACTTCAAGAAATGCTGCCTTCGCTTCTTCAAGGCGGCCCAACTCCGCCAAAAGGCAAGCGCGATTAAAGCGGATTTCGATCGCCTCTGGCGAGGCGACCAACATCGCATTCATTTTTTCCAAGGCGATTTCGCGCAAAACACGAGGATGCCAATTAATCATAAGAAGTGTCAAAATTCGCTTTGATGATCTTCGTCAAATGGGAACTCCCCGCTTTTATTGAAGGATATAGGGGTTTAGGCACCAAATGATCAGAATACGCTTGAAAAGATTTTCTTATCAAAATTCATTTTTTTAATTTGATGGGTAAATGAATTTCTAGATTAATTTGGTATTCAAAACATCTCAAGGAAGTTAATTATATATTTCCAAAATCAAATTAATCCAACCGCTTCAATGAGCCGGGGATACCACCGGATAACAACGGGATTTAAACTCGACAACCCGGTCGATGACCTGGGGAATCGTTTCCTTAACGGTAATCTTTTTTCCGTTATTGAGGGTCAGGATGGTTTCAGGCGAGCTTTCCAAAAAAAGAATAAGATCCGCATTTACATAAACCGCTTGACCATCTAATCGAGTGATCGGAATCATCTCATTGCCACCTTTTAAAAACCCAACAAGCGGGACGTTTTTCTAGAAATCTCTAGTTATTGGTTATACCAAACATCGTTCAAATAAGTCACCGCGCAAGAAACCGCTGAACCGCAATAGTTATCGCAACCGGCGATAACCCAAACTTCGTTATTGTAGGCAAGGCCTAAATGATAAAATCGCTGAGGAAAGGGAGAATAAACATTTGACCAACTTGAGCCGTTACCCGTGGTCCAAACAGTTGCTTGCGGACCCCCATCAGGCCAAAGAAAGCCACCCGTGAGCCACATTAAACTGCCATTTGCGACCACTTGATGAAAATAAGACGGACCATAAGGATTTAAATTCGCAACTTGGGTCCAAACGGTGCCATTGGGGGAGGACCAAGCATCACCATAAGCCTCCGTCGCCCCCACGGGCGGGTCCAGAGCAAAAATGGTGGCCCCACGCGCCCGAGACGACCCACATTTCATTGTTAAAGACTAAAGCGGAATGACCCCACCGTCCTGAAAATTGCGTGGCCGAAGTTTTCGTATCATTCGCAAGCACTTGCGTCCAGGCGACGCCATTGGTCGAAGTCCAGACATCGTTCAAACTTACGGGATTGCGTCCGTAGCCCCCAATAACCCACATCGCATTGTTAAAAACCAAAGCCCCGAAATCCTCCCGCGGGCTAAATTGGTTCACCGTTCCCACCGCAGTTGAAGCCAATACTTGCGTCCAATTAGCTCCATCGCTTGAGCTCCAAACATCATTCTTCAATGTTCCCGCCGTTATTCCGCCTATCAGCCACATTTTCCATTATAAGAAAGCTCCTTGACTGCCGTAACGACCTCCAAAAGGCGCGTTAGCCGGTTGCCTGCGTCCAGGAAGAACCATTGCTGGAAGACCAAACATCAGAGTCATAATAAGTGACCGAATTATTAGCGTTGCCCGCAGCCCCACCGACAACCCACATGAGGCCATTAAAAACCGTTCCTGAAAGTCCGTACCGCCCGGAAAAAGGGGCGTGAGCGGTGACTTCATCCCATTGGCCCGAAACGGGAGAAGTCGGCGATTTAACACAGCCTATCGTCAAACCGAGAAGGGTAATAATAAAAATCGGAAAATAACGAGGTTTCAATTTTGACCTTGGTTTTCCCACAAAACACCTTTTAACCACTTTTCGATTTTGATATTTTAACTCAATTCAACTCATACTAAACCAAATTTAAAAAGCCCTAAAATAAAAACGGCGCCCCAAAAGAGGCGCCGTTTTTTCAATCTTGCCGGTTTCCTAAAACCAGGAGATCGGCTTACTTCATCTAGACGATTAACCTCAACCACCCTGGCCTAATTGGCTCAAGATCTGCAGGTTGGCATTTTCAACGGAATCACCCTCGAGTTATCGTCAAAACCGCGCTGCGCGATGATCATGTTGGATAATTCCACGGTCAGATCGACGTTGGAAAGTTCCAAGGTATCGCCCTGGATGGTTCCCAAGTCCAACTGGCCAGCAGTCCCCACAAACATGGGCCTGAGTTTGGCGAAGTTTGGTAGTAATTATTCCCAACGTTCGCCAAGCCATCCGGATTGTTCGGCTCAGCCAAAATCACCTGTCCGAGGGCCGTAATCTGCCCATTAGAGAAGGTTCCGTTGATGGTCCCTGTGCCGTCAAAGCTGAGGCTTTGCAACTGACCCTTCAGCGTATCCATTCTGGCTTGAGCGTAGGCGGTTTGTTTGGGAACATAGGTGTTCACTCCGTTGACATCTGGTAGCTACCGTCAGCGTCGCTATAAAGTCCGTTTCGCTGTCCTTTGTCCTAACACCCCCGCAGTTCCGAAATTCATCTGAATCTGCGTAATTTCGGCGCCTTGGGTTGGAAGGGGCGAAGCGGGCGCCGACATCGTTCGCTCCAGGCGCCGGAGGCGGGGCAACAGGAGGACCAGCGATATTTTCAGGATCAATGTAAATGTCAGGCATGGATTGGAAGCAAGGGCACCCGCTCCATTTCACCTTCAACTCCGCCGGTGCTAAGCAATGAACCGTCGGTATTGAAGAGTAACAAATCACCCCAAAATCATCCCCAGTGACTCCCCGGTCATAACCCTCACAGCTTCGCAGCTCCAGGGCCCGAAGTGTCTCCTTCAAAAATTCCCGTTCCTCCGACCAATGTGTTTGTCGGAAACAGCAGCGCCCATTCGTAGTATCGAAGGCGTACCAAGCGTAAGCGGCCTGGGCAGGACCCTTCGGGTTGTTGATGCCGGGCGTCGCTCCCAAATCGTTCACCTGGTAAAATTGACCGTAATTTGGGTCGCATTGCCATTGGAATTATAAACCGTTTCCACGATCGCTTTGCCGGAGGAACGGGCGGTTGCTGGTCCCAGGCGAAGTTCGGCGTCCCCGGCGGCAAAAGCAGCTTGGAACCGTGCCAAAGTCACGGCAGCACTGACAATGGGTTGTGTCCAATTGGCGGAATCTTTGGTTTCCCGTCAATTTCTTGTTCGCCAGCCGCATCAGGCCCGGACCAATTACACCTTGGTCCGGATTCCGCAAGCTGTTGAATAACTTGTCCAGGACCAGGCCCGTTGGGGAGGCAATGATGGAAAGGCCGGATTCGCTTCAGCTCCACCGAGGCGACCACCCGGCAATCCAATGGGTGGCAACAACAGGATGAAGCTGCCGTTTCCTGCACCAATATTCAAGACGCCGCCCGCCGCATTGGCCTGTTGAAAAGCGTCCAAGTTGCCGGAAAAATTCACCATGGTCGTAGCCAGCGGCGGCTCCGTCAAGGTGGCAGGGATATTAATATCCGTCGCTGCGGAAGGATCCGCATTATTGGCAAAGCCAGCTTGGCGCTGGTGATATTCAGGGCATTAGTCCCCGAATCCGCTCGCGCGTATCAATGGTAGATTGGTGTATGTGGTGGCGGCCGTAAACCCTGAATCAATCCACCATTTTGGTCCACTAAGTTTCCGTTGCTGTCGAAGGTCAAGTTACCGGCCCTTGTCAGCAAGGATTGGTCACCACTCTTGGAAACCAAAAATCCATTTCCAACGATGGCGATATCCGTGGATATCCCAGTGTTCTGGAGCGTCCCTTCCGTGAAAAGCGTTTGAATGGAAGCCACCCGGGTTCCCAAACCAACTTGTTCCGGATCCACGCCGCCCGTACCGACGCTGAGGATTGTCCCCTTCTCCGCCAAAAAGTGTTTGGCTGAACTGATCCGAAAACTCAACCCGGCTCGCCTTATATGCCACCGTATTGACGTTTGAAATATTATTTCCGATCACGTCAAGCCAAGTGCTACTGGCTTGGAGACCGGAAATCGCGCTGTACATGTCTCGAAGACCCATTGTCTTCCTCCTTAGAGTTTTAGGTCGGGTAATCAACCCGCCTGATTTTCGGGCTCCCTCTAAGAGGACCAGCCCGATACTGCTTGCTGCTAAAAAACCATACAAACTAAACAATCACCGCGCTATCGATATTGGTGAAGACATTTTCTTTCATGCTATTGTTGTCCAGCGCAGTAATGACCGTCTCGATTCGGCACACTGACGATAAAAGCCTGGTTTTCCATCACCAACAGGGACTGCCGAGCGCCTTTCGCCGCCGCCTTATTGACCGCGTCATTCATTCGACTCAAGTCATCGAGCTGAAAGATTGATGTTTCTCAAACTTAACCGCTCCTTGGCATGGGCCGAAAACTTTAACTCCTGACCCTGATCAACCGTCGATTTCAAAAACGCGTCGAAAGGTTGAGCGGTTTCCGCCGCCCGGCTGGCCTGTTGCTGCATCATCTGCAACTGGGCCTGATTCTGGACGTTTTCTACCGAATTATGAGAGTCGTTAAAGTTAACTTGCTGAACCACTTTGTCCTCACCCGCCTTTCAAAAGCCTGATACCCAGGCCGAACTAACTACACCTCAGCCACCCGTTGGTGCGTTCGGTGTAACGTTCCCCACATTTTGAATCGCTGACAAGGGATAATTCACCCCGTCAACCTGAACCGCCGGACCATTGGCAAAATAAACAACGCCTGTCACTTGACCCGTCATGAAACCGGTTTGGGAGTTCGGATCCGCCACCGTCACCGTTTGTCCGATCATACCCGCCGCCGAATTGTCCAAAACGCTGTTAAAGCTTTGGTTCAGCGCGTCATTTGCTCCAGTGACGAAAACTGAGCCAACTGGGCGACAAACTGGCTGCTATCCTGTGGATTCATCGGATCTTGGTTTTTCAGTTGCGTGATCAGAAGTGTTAAAAACGTATTCTGGGACACGAACTGGTTATTACCCGAACTGGCAGACAACGCATTTGATAAAGCGTTGCTGTTATTCGAACTCGGACTTCCTCCAACTCCTGAAACCATTTAAATCACCATCCTTTCAGTTATTTCTAACGGCTTTTAAGACAAAAACTTTAACTCGAACCTCTAAAAACAATACCCTAAGCCAGGACATTCACCAAGGACTTCCGGGTCGAAAAAGGCCCTAAATCCCCTATATTTTCAGCATCTTGTGACCCGGTTCCATTAACCGGGCTCAAAGAGACTGGAAGCCGATAGCCGGAACCCTCTTGCTGATATTGGTAATACTGGGCCAATAGATTGCCTCCCCCCCCTTGGACCTGTACCTGTAATTGGTCTATTTGGAGGCCCGCCTGACCTAAGGCCGCTTTTAGGTCCACCATATGGCTTTGAAGAACTTCTTTGATGTCAGGGTTGGTGACAATGATCCGGGCCGAAACCGACTGGTCGATTAAAGCAATTTGAACGGTTACTTTGCCCAAGCTCTCGGGAATGAGCTGGAAATTCAACCGAGAAATGGTTTTAGCATCGGCGGTTTGAGCAGCGATTTGTTGCGAAATTTGATTCAAGATTTGAGCACTATCAATGCTCCCCGTTGTCCCGACATTTGAGGGCGTACCTAAACTAAGAGAAAAGGCGCTGGAACCACGGGTTTGATCAGACAACAAACCACTCGATCCCAATAAGGCATTCCCCGCCAAAACAGTCGAATTATTAGGCGTGTTACTTCCCGGCGACATCCGAAACATTCAAGCTCGAGTCAATAGGGGTAACAGAAACAACGGGTGAAACCGCCTCGGCTGAAAGGGATTTTATAGTTGAATCGGGCTGTGAATTGATCACGGCCGTTTGAAGATTATTATTATTGTTGGCTGCCCCTTGATTAGGAATCTCCGTTTTAATAGCTTCTCCGGCCGAAGCCAAAGCGGGTACCGACGGGGCTTGGGAAGTTGGAGCTGGATTCCCCGTTTGGTTAAGAGTTGTCGGAGCGATGACATGGGGAGTTGAGAGGTTAAGATTGACCGGCAACGGGGTTGTTCCCGAATTGGGGAGAGTTGTCGGTTGAGGCAAGGAAATGTTCATCCCTGGATTATTAGAAGCGGGCGTATTGAAAGCATTGCCGCCGGTCACGGGCAATGTAGGGCTTACGGCTGTCGGAGCAGTTGAAGTTCCGTTTTCCACCGGCAAAGAGACAACACCGTTATTGGAAGCCAAATTATTTAAAACGGGGTTCTGCGCCCCAGGAACTAGGGGTTGGACTGGAGGAGTCACCGATTCCGGTAAAACGGGGGTAAGACCCGCGATAGTCGGGCTGCCAGTGGCGGTGGATGGCAAAAAAGTTTGAGATTGCGATTGTTGGCTTTGAGCCAACTGCGAAAGGGTGACGCTGTTGGAGTTAGGGACGGGCAAAGGCGCTTGTAAAGGAACCGGCGGAACCAAGGGAACCGAAGGATTACCGTTTGACATCACAATGGAACCGGACGAAATTTGATTGGCCTCCGATGCCCCTAAAATTTGGCCCATAGTCAAAGCGGGAGACGGAAGAACAACGTTTGATCCCATGCTCAAGCTTCCTTGTGTGGGATGCAGAGCGGAATTGTTGAGACTGGCCACAACCGCGTTCAATACATCGATCTCTTTGGTATTTAAACCATAGCTAGTTCCAGCACCCGCGCTTTGAACCGCTGGCAATTGGACATTATTTAACAATTGAGGATTTTGAGTGGTGTTTGTACTCAAATTCCCATTGGCCGTTGGTTGAACGGGCGGCAACTCGGGTTGGGTAAATAATTCATTATTTGCCTGATTTGGGTTACCCAAGTTCAAACCTTGAGTGTTCTCATTGGGCGCAGGTTGAACCGGAGGCACCACTGATCGGAAAGACAATACATTATTTGTTTGATTTGCGTCGCCCAAGTTCAAACCTTGAGTATTCGCATTGGCCGTTGGTTGAACCGGCGGCAACTCGGGTTGGGCAAATAATTCATTATTTGCCTGACTTGGATTGCCCGAATTCAACCCTTGAGTATTCGCATTGGCCGTTGATCGAACCGACGAAATTACGGCTTGGGAAACTAATTCATTTATATCCAGATTATTTTCACCCGGAAGGTTCCCTTGCCCAGCATTTGCGTTGTTAGTTTGAGCGCCCGTTAAAACCGGGGGAATAACCGGCTGGATTTCTGAAGAAACGGGCAAAACTTGTGTAAGGTTATTCGCCGAAACGATTTGACCCGCATTTTGAGAAGCATTGGCGGAATTCGGATTCACCCCACCTTTTTGCAGGTTGTTTAAGAAGGAAGTTAAGGCTGCCTGGGTAACACCCGATTGCATCAATAACTGAACGAGACCTTTAAAGTTTTGGCTCAAATTATTTGGCAAACCAGTGGCATTAGCTGCATTGTTTGCCTGGGGCGCGTTGGCAATGGGCGAGTTGGGATTTCCTAAATTCAAATTCGCCAAGGCTTGATTGAGCTCGTTTATCACATTTTGGGAATTGATCGGAGTGGCCGTCTGTCCCTGGCCTCCTATTAGGTTTTGAGCCGAGTTCTCCCCCGCGGAAGCGCCGGTTCCATTTTGGATAAAAGTTGCCGACATTTTGAAATTTGCCAAATTAATGAAAACCTGAGTGGATTGAGCTTGGCCCATGTTTGCCAAATTCGTATCGAAGAACATCTCAAGCGCCGCATTTTGCCCGTTGGTTGTACCAACGCCTCCGACTGGGACAACGCCCGTATTAGCTGTCGTTGAACCGGAAAGGTTGGCACCCCCCCCACCCATTAACACCTGTTGGGCTTGCATCATTTGCTGGAACATTTGGTTTAAATAGGCGGCTTGCTGACTGGGGTTCAAAAGAAGTGGATTTTGATCGGCCGGCAGATTTTGAATCAAAGGTTGAAGGGTGTTTAAAATCGCCTGCAGTTCCGCCGGACTCAAATTCACGCTTTTCAAGGCAGACAATGCCGCTTGGGCTTGTTGTGGTTCGGATTGTTGCAGACGTGAGATCATTTGAATAATTTGGGCCAACCCGTTCGCCAAAGAAGCCAAAGCTTGTTCCGCTTGGGCCAACTGATTTGCGTTACCGGCTGTAACCGATTCTTTGACAGCCACGGAGGTTTCAGCTACAGACGTAAAGCCAGTGGTGGAAGGTCCCCCGGCCCCATTTGGGGCAGACACGGCGTTCGGCTCAATAGTGCCATTAGGCCCAGTGGATGTGACGGAGCCAGAAGGCTGTTGACCCGGAGGAACATTACCCTGATTGGTTGAGTTGCTTTGGGAGGTAACTTGGGCCAAAACGCTTCCAAAAGTGTTCCCGTTGGACTTGGCGCCCTTAGAGGAAACCGGATTTTGGTTCATCGACTGGGCAGTTGGATCCGCCGGGGTCGAAAACAATGAGTTTAAAAGCGCATTAACATTCTTCACAATAAAACCGCCCTTTTATCAAACGGGTGACGTTTGATTTTGGAAAGCACCACTTGGCGCCGAACTACTGATAATGCCTACTAAATCGGAGTACATCTCGTCCATCACTTGTAAAACCTCGAGTAAGGCGTTGTAAGCGATCATTTCTTGGGTCGCCTGCTGTTCAATAGTTGCTATCGGCACCCCAGGTTGTCCGGAGGTCGTAGCCACACCGGCGATATTGGCCTGTGCGTTGTTTAGCTGGGTCAAAGTATTGGAAGCCTGACTTTGCAAAAGCTGTGCTCCAGCGGCATTGGAACTTACCTGATTCAAAATTCCCGAGGCCAAATTTCCAACAGTCGTATTATTCTCGTTCAGTCCAGTAAATTCAGTGAAGTTCCCCGAAACGTCGCTGATTTGAATAGGTTGGGGAGGATTAACACCATTTTGAACCGAGGTAAGGGTGATCGTTTGAGTGGCAGGATTAAAATTAAAGGCGATTTCTGATTCTCCATTCCAGTTAGGGAATGGATTGTTATAGGTCACGCCATCAATCGTGTAGGTCGCGGGCGGATTATTTATCATGGCGCCGATCTGGCTCAAAGACATCGTATTATTCCAAACAAAAGTATCACCATTAATCGTAAAGACGCCCGTAGGACTAGGCACCACTTTGAAAGCAATACTGTTGGGGCCCGTATCCGGCTGCGATCCAGGTATAGTGGAATTCATCGGAGCCGCGGCAGGAATTCCGCCAAAAAATGCCGGAGGTTCAGCGGCATCGATCAATGGCATCTCGGGAGAATCATAATTATTCATTTGAATAGTGCTTGTCATGGCGTTAGCAATGTTAGCCCAAGTCGTAAAATTTCCAGTTTGGTTGACAATAGAGATGGGGTTCGTGGAGTACATGAAAAACTGGCTGGTCGAGCTATTATAAACCGCATAAACATTAGGAACTAATTGGTTTATCTCGGCAATGATGTCGTCGATACTTTGGGTATTGGCCCAATTAATGGTTACCCCATCGACCGTGAAGGACCCCGCCGCAGAAACCGGAGCGGCAAAAACCCCTTGTGGCGGCACCGGAGCATCAATAGGCAAAGCAGGGTTAATCCCGGTGCCGATCAAGTTGTCACTTTCCACGTAATTGTTTGTTAAAAGATTCGGCAAATTGGATAAGTATTCCGCGTTGGTTCCGCTGTATAAAATTCCTGCTCTTGTGAGTTCGTCGGGCGCGTGTTGGTTTTGCATCAGGGAAGGGTGCTAATGGACGGCCTGCCGACTGACGTGCAGCAAAGCTCGCAGGTACGAGACCTCTATTTCGGAGCGCATGCTGCACGGCACCGGAGCAAGGGCCGCCGGGGCGAACTCCGACGCTGAAGATGCTTACTGTTAGCGGCATTCACACCTATTATGGCGACAGCTACGTCATCCAAGGCGTCTCACTAAACGTCCTCCGCGGCCGGATCACCGTGCTGATGGGGCGCAACGGCGCCGGAAAGACGACGGTGATCCGATCTATCGCAGGCCTGACACCGCCTCGCCGTGGCAGCATCCATTTCGGCGGCGAAGAATTGACCCGTTTGCCCGCGCATGAAATCGCTAGGCGAGGTATCGGCCTCGTGCCGCAAGGCCGCCGGATCTTCTCTTCACTTACTGTCGCGGAGCACCTCGCCGTCGCCGCCGCTCGCAGGCGTGAGGCAACCTGGACGACAGAGCGTATTTCACACTCTTTCGCCGCTGAAAGAGCGCCTAAGTCAGCGTGCCGCCCATCTTTCCGGCGGCGAGCAGTCGATGCTGGCGATCGCGCGGGCGCTGCGCACCGAGCCGGAATGTCTGCTGATGGATGAGCCGACCGAAGGATTTTCGCGCCGCTATTCGTCGACATCGTACTCGACGTCATCCGCGACCTTCGGGCCGCCGGCAAATTGGGTATCCTGATCGTCGTGCAGGAGCTGCCGATCGCTCTCGAAATCGCCGACCACATTTGTGTCCTGGATAAGGGCAGCATCGTCTTCAACGGCAGACCACAGGAATTAGCTGTGCACCCCGAAATCCAGGCGAGGTACATCGGCGTCGGTGTCTGAGAAAAGCGTCCGTCGGCAGCGCGTGGTTAGTGCAGTCAGATATGCGGCACATCGCAGTTTGGCCTGAACATCCCTCGAGTTTAAGGTGTAGATGGCTTTTCCATTGTATCTGGGCCGCAATCTTTCTTGCTGCAATAGTCTGTTCAAGCTACAGAACAAGGGCGACTCCTAAGCCGTGCGCCGATGCGAATTTCGCTCCTCGCATCTTCATTCGAACACGCCACATGCAGCGGACTTGCTCAAATGCAATTTCGTTAGGTGCGGATTGATTTCTAGCCACTTGTCGGTCCCGTTCCGCAAGCGTCCGCCGTTTTTGCATTTCCAACTCACCCGCTACCGTACCACACTGCTGCCGCAGGCATGGGAATGCTCGCCATCTCCACATCGGATGGTCGAGCCATAAGCCGACACCCGGGTTGGGCAATAGGCCCTTACCCCCGCGCTGCAGCCAACTTGGTGAGGGTTTATCCAATCGCTGTTTCCAACGTACTCGACGGCCACTTCCGTATGCGCCGACAGCGAGCCTCGGGCGACTAACCGATGCACCATCACGCCGTTCGACACGATCCGCACGGGCACTTCGTCGAGAAAATGCAATGGTCGAGCGTCGCGTAAATCTTCTTCGCATTCAGGCCAACGTGTAAGCCCGGCTCGAACTCCCGCGTCCATACGGTCTCGACGCGGGGCTTTGCCGCGAGCAGCGCGGCCTTGTGAGCGGCGATCAGCGGCAAGGCGCTAACTCAGCCTTTTTTTGTCGGCCATGCCTCCCTCTTTTCTGGCGGCCTGCCGGGTTTCTAGCCTGCTCCCAGATCGAACCCCGCTGGAAAAGATAGCTGCCGTGTCGTGATCGTGTCTTGGTCACATGGCGCGACGATAACTGCGACAGCCCTCGGCGACAAGTCATTGGCGACACGGTTCAAGCACCAAAAAAATGCCAATTGAATTGGCATTTCTTGCACTTTCCTCAGTTGATAAAATCTTGCATGGTACCCGGCACCGAGGGCTCCATCCTTTTTCGGCCCCTGCCCCGCAAAATTCCCGCTTGCGCTGGCTCGGCCGTCCTCGCACATGATGAACCCATAACGGCGTTGATCGACCGTTGGGCGCGTGAGCGAAGATATCCCCTACAACAAGACCTTCGATCTGATCGCCAGACGAGCCGCCGAAGTCGCGCCGGGCGTGCGGGCCTTGGTCGCCAGTAATCCGGGCCCGTTTACTTTCAAGGGAACGGTTAGCTTCAGGGGAGACGGTGAGCGCGATTTTCGATCGACCCATACTCACCGCGACCATTCCCCTGCCACCAGCAGTATCAAGGAGGCGACAGGAGCGACCGTTTATGCTCAAGGACCGCATCGCGCGGCGCGGCCGCTCCATATGGCGAAACGACGCCGCCCGATGCCAGCGCCGATATGTCTTTCCGTCCCGACGTCACGCTTGCGGACCTGCAAACCGTACGGGGCAAAGGTTGGACCATCGAGGCATTGGCTACGCCCGGGCACACGGCGAACCACATGACCTATGCGTTCCGCGAAGCAGACTTGATCTTCTCCGGCGATCACGTGATGGCGTGATCGACCCCAATCGTTGCCCCGCCCGATGGGGCTATGAGCGATTACATGGCCTCGCTCGCGAAATTGGCGCGTCGCAGCGAATCTATTTATTTGCCAGGCCACGGCGGTCCTGTGCGTGATGCCCCGCACTTTGTGTAGAGCTATATCGGACACGGCAAAGCGCGCGAAGCATCGATTCTGCACCGGCTCGATAAGGGGGCTTCCGACATTCCGACGCTGGTGCGCGCGATCTACATCGGACTTGATCCGCGGCTCACCGGAGCGGCTGCCCTGTCTCTCCTCGCGCATCTCGAGGATTGGTAACGCGCGGTCTCGTCGCGACCGTCGGCGCGCCGACAATCGGCGGCATTTATTGCTTGACGGAATTGCCCCGACCGGCCGCCTGAGCCGGTTTCGCCGTCTCGGGCTGTTTCTTATCAGGCGCAGGCGCAAGCGCTACAGGCGCATCATCGATACGAGCGTACGCGCGCAGCGTTCGCCCCGAGATCGTGCCGCCCGTAGCGCGAAGCCGACGTATGTCGATGCGGCGCCTTCCGGCGCCACGCGCACGCGCACCACCACGTCGTCGCGGAAACCGAGAATTGGCGTGCGCGCAATCGCCTCGATGAGCCCTCGCGCGCTGGAGCCGCCTGCGGCGGACGCGCATCGACGACGCGCCACTTGCGCTTGGTCACAACCTTAAGCGCAGCATCATATGCGTCCTGCGGGGACGCATCCGTTACGTCGGGCTCGACGTCGGCATACGCTTCACGCGCTGCCCGGCGGCATAGGCCCCGCATAATTGACTGGATTGGAGTTGCGCGGCCGCAGCCGGGCAATCGCCTCGAATCGGGCCGGGTCGATTGGATCCGTCGTGACGTCGTAGATTGCTGGCAAGCGATACGCCTTGACCCCGAGATAGAGGGGATAAGCAATCAGCGCGACGCCGACAATCAACCCGGTGCCCGCCTCACCAATGCCGCTGATTCCTTCCCGCCAAATCGCCACGCCGGCGGCAAACGCAAGCAAGATCGCGACGACGGCGAGAACCAACGCGCCCGCCAACGTTGACAAAGCCGGCACGATATCGAGCGCGCCCGAGCGCACAATGACGATAGCGATCACCGTCGCAGCGAGCGAAAACAGCGCGAGCCGCCGCGCCCAGATGGCAAGGCGCGATTTCGGCTGCTCGGCGAGACGACGGCGCCTCGCCATATGGGGTTATCTCACCGACGCCGCGCGTTTACGCTTTGCCTTCGTCCTGCTGCGCTTTATTCCGGCCATCGATTCAAGCACAGCGCAAGTTGAGGCCGTGTCCTGCATCGCATATCCCGTCGACAGAGCCGCGGCGTAGATCGGCAGCGTGGCGGAAAATAATGGAGTCGGAGCGCCAAGCGACTGCGCAAAGCTGCCGATGATATCCATGTCTTTTTTCCAGATGGCAACTTTCATGGTCGGCTTGTCGTAGCGACCCTTCACCATCATCGGCGCGCGAATTCGAAACACCTCGGAGTTACCGGCGCCCACCCTGATCTCGTCGTAGATAAGCTCCGGCGACAACCCGGATTTCATACCGAGCACTAAAGCCTCAGCGCTTGCGACGTTATGAATAGCGACCAGAAGATTGGCGATGTATTTTATGCGGCTACCGTTGCCGAATTCGCCGAGGTCGCGGACCACCCGCGTAAAGTCGGCGAACAACGGTCGCAACCGTCTGATCTCGGCGGAACCGCCCGAGGCATAAACAACCAAGTCCTTTACTTCGGCTTGAAAGCCTGTCCCGCTGACCGGGCAGTCGAGCAAAACATGGCCGGCTTCACGCAGGATCGCCTGTGCCGCCATCTTGTCTTCCAGCTTGAACGTGGATGCCTCAATCACCACACGGCGGCGCACCCCAGCTTCGACAATAGCGGCGACCGTCGTCGAGAGCGCCTTGGAGTTCGGTAAGCTCAAAATGAGCGTCGGCGCCTCGCGCGCAACTTCTCCCGCATTCGAGCGCATTTCGGCGCCGGCCTTTGTCATCGCGCGCCGGCGGTCGGCGGCGACGTCATAGCCGACGACCCGCCAATTGGCGGCAAGCAGGTTACGCGCAAAAGCGCCGCCCATGATGCCGAGACCGACGATCCCGACGGTGCCTCTTTTTTTTCTAGCCATTCCCATGCCCTGCTCAGTTGGCGGAGTACCCGCGTGTTACATGCCCTTCATATCCATCGCCACCGACGAATATGACTTTGCCTCGCGCTTGGTCGTCATGCCCTCCGTCGCTGCCTTGTATTTCCGGAAGTGATCGGTGGCCGTATGCGCCTCCGCGGCAGCGGCGTCATTATAGACCTCTTAGATCAAAACGTGGTTCGGGTCTTTCTGCGCCACCGACACATTGAACTCGCGGCAACCCGGTTCTTTTACCGACGCCCGCGCCGTTCTCTTTGACCGCGGCAAGAAAATTGTCAATTTGGCCGGGCACCACGTCGTATTCGACCGCATTAATAAGGAACGGTCCGGATTGCGGCAATGCGGGGATCCCCGTGCGTCGGGAGAACCACCCACACCGTGACCGCAAGCGCCATAGCGGCAGTTACAGCGATCGCTTTCAACACGACGCTTTACCTCCCTGTCTGGGGCCGCCGTCTTCGAACTTTTTAGAGCGAGCTTTCAAGAAACCGCATCATTTGCGGAATTGCTTGTGCGGCATAGCTGCACGGCTCACTGTCGAACGGATCGGACGCCCAAAAGTGCTCAGCACCCGGGAAGACGATCCGGCGCACGAAAAACCTCTTGAGCCTAACCGCGGGGCCGGGATTAACGCGAAATCGCTCGCGCCCAGCGGGCTCCAGAGATTGCTCGATCAACGCGCTCAGAGTGCCCTCAGGGTTGCCCTCGAGGATGACGTCCTCGGCTCGAACCACAGCTTCGAAACGCCCCAAAAGGCGTCCCGATATTCCTCACCTGAACGGCCTTCGACGACGGTCTGAGTGGCGATGGCCGCACGACTGTTAAAAGGTTCTTCATTCGATGGCGCATTTCGGCAAGGAGAATGTCCTTTTCAGCATCCGCACGGCGCGTATCGGTCGCGTCCTCAAATAGCATGAGGATGCTAGTGCTGTTATTGTCCGGGTGAACCAAACGGCGCGCACTCACGAGCATCGTAGCTGTCCGATTGCGGGGAAGTCAGCGTTCACTTCGTAGCCAACAATGGCAGTCGCCTTCGGAATGATCTCGTTTATGAGGCGTCGTAATTCGGGGATATCCATTGGCCGGCGTCAAGCGTGAACTAGCTGCGGCCCACCGTGTCGTCGCGTGACACCCTGAACGTCTCGAAAAATCCTTGATTTCCCGTCATGACACAGCCAGATTGGTCAACCACCAAAAGGGGCCATCAAGTGTCTGTGATCCCTTGGGCCTGGACATGTTCGCTGCGTAGCAGCCGATACAAGTCTTCCAGGTTCATTCCCGTTCATTTATTAATAGTATGGAAACGGCTCTCATCAAATCCAAATTCAGAGCTTCCTCTCGGGCCGATGCTGCCGCACCTATAAGGTCGGTTGCAAACTCTGAGCGAAGTGGCGCGCGGCTCTGGACCAGTCTGCCAATCGAGTTAGACCGTAACTGATTACCGACCTCTTGAAATGGCGCTTCTGGCACGGCGCGCCGAATTTTGATAATCGCTCCACTTCCGAAATTCAGGGCAAACAGACGTCGCCACGACGTAGCCGTAATGGTGATCGTGACCCAAACGTATGGACCGGCCGTGTGTTGCAAGCCGGATGTGGGCGATGGAGGGGATTGGTCTTGCGCTTCTGTATCCGGCCCGTGAATAGAGCGTTCATGCTCTTGCCATCATGCCTTCCAGTCGCGCCGCAATGTTGACGCCATCGCCGAAAATATCACCGTCCTCGATGATGATGTCGCCGACGTGAATGCCGATGCGGATTTCAATACGCCGCTCGGCCGGGACGTCCTTGTCACGCTGCGCCATTCCGCGCTGCGTCTGGATCGCACAGCGCGTGGCATCAACGGCGCTGCCGAATTCGATCAAGAGTCCGTCGCCGGTGCGTTTGACGATACGGCCGTTGTGTTCGGCGACAGTCGGTTCGAGGAATTCCCGACGATGGGCATTGAGCCGCGAGAGTGTCCCTTCCTCGTCCGCGCCCATGAGCCGGCTGTAACCAGCGACATCCGCCGCAAGAACGGCAGCGAGCCGCCTTTCCACGCGCTGTTCGGCCATGTCAGCGCCCCCGCTGGCGTGTCTGTGCGCGAAGTCTATGGTCGAGCGTCCCAAGTGTCTATGGAGGGGACAAAGGTCCGTTCCGGGTCAACAGCAACCAAACGAAGCCACGAACCGAGAAAATTCCTCTATCGCAGGCAAGTCCTTTTCATCAAACGTGCGAACAGCAGACGTTCGATTGCAAAGAGTTGAGTACCACCATCTCTCCTTCGCAACCAGACGCTGATCATTTCTCAACGGCCAATCTATTTATCGCACGACGCCGGCGACCTGTTCGGGCCGGATCAGAAGAAATCCATTGTACGAAAACTTCAATGATGGCTCGGCGCGGGTGATTGTGGGCATAGACTGGATGGTATCCGAATCCGGGAAGCGCGAGATCAAAAGGCTTGACAGGGCGCTCGACGCAAGGTCGTCGGTGACAATAACATCGCTGCATAATGCGATCCCCTGGGCCGCAAGAACCGCCTCAATAGCGTGCAGCTCTTCACGGAAGCTAAGCGCGACATTACCTGCTCCGAGCGCTAGTGGATCGCTCGCCGACGCCAATTCGAACCACTTCCTCCAATTAGGAGCTGTGGGATCTTTGGCGAACCAATCAAAATGAATGAGCGGATATCTCGCGACATCGGAGGCTCGGCGGATCTTCGGACCTTTGGCGAGCAGTTTCGGGCTGCACACAGGATAGAACTGATCGCGAAAAATTTCGCGCGAAGCGCCCAGCGGCGCCGAGCGGGCGTAACGAATTGCGATATCTGCTTCATCAGAATCGAGCCTTACCACCCGGTCCACGCCAATGATCGAAAGAGCGATATCCAGGTGCAACTCCCGCCACAGTTTGAGCCGCCTAGGGCGGCTTCATGATTTGTCCTTAGCGACTAGGCGTTCTACCTCCTGATCTGCGGCCCGGTTCACTTCGCCTTCCATGAAGGAAACGAGATTGCCGTGAGCCGCTTTGATGATGGCCTGTTCGCTAAAGCCCGCCGCCTTTGCATCCGCAAGGCATTCGGCCGCGTAGTGCTCTGCCGACTCCCGGTCATCATGTACGGTTGCCTGCACATGCTCTAACGCCCAGTCACTCACAAACTTCCATGGATTTGCTTGACCTGTCATTGTCATTCCTCCCGTTGTTTTGGGGATTGGCGGTTATCGAGAAGCAGACAAAAAGGCCGGATTTAGGGCTGACTTTTCGGCCGTCCTGTCGCGGGATTGCGCGTTCTGTGCTAAGCTCCGACTCGGCTTCCTAAAAACGCGAGAGCAAAAATGGCAGATGAAAATTCAGGCCGCACACCGCCGACCTTCATACCTGACTTGGGAAGGTCGCTTACGAGCAACAATCTTTCCAACGCTCTTAATCGGCCTCCCGCCGCCGCGCGCACAACAGCGCCGCAGCAATCATCCGACAAGAAATAGGAACGCACTCCATGGCAAAGATCACTAGGCCGCCAATTCGCCCTGTCAGCCGGGGGATGGCGAACGACTCGATGAGTTCGTTAAATCTGGCAAGGGCTTTGGAGAACGTCCGCGCCGACTCGCTTACCTCCAGAAATTTAGCGGTGGCTTTTCAGCCTGACCGCTCGATTTCCCTGACTTCCGGAAATCTAACAGGGGCCCTGCTTAGGGAGGCTGCACAACAACGGCAACCTGCGCAGCAAACAAACACGCAACAGCCCGTGGAGACAAAAGGCAAAGAGTAAGGCGCGCCCTTGGATGATCTAAAAGACTGGGTTCCGCTGGTGCAATTTGTTGCTGCTATCGCTGCGGCGGGCGGTTTGTTGTTTACAGCGTTCACCGTCGGACGGTCGCGTCGCACTGCTGACTTGCAGACGTTGCAGAAATTTTCAGACGACGCCAATGCGCGCGAGCGTGTGCTTGTCGATGCAGAGACCACAGCGGATCGACAACATGCGTTCAACGAGTTTTTGAATTTCTTGGAGCTATATGCCTGCGCTTATAACGAGGGCCTGTTTGTTGGTCGGGGCAGCACGCGAATGGTGCGCCTCAAACTAATTGACTCTTTCATTGAGTTGGACAATGCGGCGCAGTGGCATGCGCAGATTGAGAAAGCCGTTGATCGGAGTTCTACCTTCATTGAATTGACCAAGTTCATCAACCGGCCCGAAGTCGAGGAACGAAAAGCGCAAAGGGCTCTTGGGAACAAGCCGTTGCTGGATATTTTACAATTGCCGATGAGCAAAGAGCTTTTGGGAAAGATGACCCGTGAAGAACGGGGATTGTTCTTGTTGCTCGGCTACGCGTCTAATCAAGTAAACGCGTTGTGGAAAATCGTAATTGTCATGACGAACGACACACCAGACAACCCGATTGAGCAACGGGTAAGCGGCGCTCAGACCCAGATTTTTGTTCGGCTCACTATTGGCGTGATGCAAGAAGCATGGCTGTTGATCGAAAGGGAATTTCTCAAAAGCAAAGTCGGAAGGGAGTGGGCATCGTCGCTGGATGCGGAAGCGGCGGCGGCCTTGGATCGACTCAAAAAGCGGTTCGCGTGTCAAATCCGCTGGCGACGATCCGGAATAATTTTGCGTTCCATCATCCGACGATGGAGCAGATGGAGGCGGCTTTTCGACTCGCAGCCGCGAGCAACGATGCGGAGGATGTTGATTGGAGTGTCTTTTTCAATCGCGCGCTTCTCAACGTATCGTTCTTTGTGTCAGATTTTGTCGTCGTTCACGGCGTCATGGAAATTCTCGGAGAGACGGACGTGAATGTCGCGCATAAGAAGTTGCTCAATCAGTTGGCTCCGACAGCAGCCGACATCTCCGAAGTAACATTCGGCTTCGCGAAGCTCATATTTCAAAAGTACATCAATGACAAGGAACTGGTGATGAATTTGGTTGCTCGGATCGAGAACGCGCCGGACATCGACACGCTGCGCTTGCCGTTTTATGTCGAGACTCCCGGCTTGCGGAATGGATAGGCGGCAATGCCGCGCTCGATCCTTCGCCCGTTTATAGAATTTCCCGTTGAAGGCGCGATCATCGGTCGGCTGTCGGCGGGTTATTCGAACATTAAAATTTGTCTTTTGCACTGTGTGCAGATGGCACGCGGGAGCGACCTTGATACTGTCTTGAAGAAGATGTCCGGAAAGCGCGGGGACACTCGCCGCATCGACGCGGCCGAACAATTATTTGTTTCGCACCATCCACATCACGGACTCCTTGGAGAATTTAACAAGGCCGTCCGACTCGTGCGGTATTGCCTCAAAATCAGAAATCAATATGCGCACGGCGTTTGGTGGAACGACAACAGCGGCAAGTTGCATTCGCCAATATGGAAGAATTGGGACGTCGGAAACGAAAAATTCGCGATTTACGGAAACTGAAACCGTATCACGTAGACGTGCAATTGCTCGCCGCTCAAGAAGCATGCTTTGTGTGCGCTGATGAATACTTGGCGTGGATAAATATTGAGAGTCAGGTGCGTGCCGGAACGTCAAGGAATAATCCGTTGGTGTGAAACGGCCAAAACTAATACTCAACTAAACGCTTTTGCCGAGTTGGCGCACAATCTCGGTGCTAATCGGTCCAGACTGGTTTTCTAAAAGGGTATGACCTCTCCTAGCCGAGCGGAAGTTAACTCGTCGGCGGAAAGAATTGCATTCACCTCTTTTGCAATCGCTTCTGCAGAGCGTTTTCCCCGAGATAGAGCTTGGTGTTTTGATATGAACCCGGTTGGGTCTTCCTGTCCATCTTGAGCGAAATAATTTTCACACCACGCGCGACCGCATATCCAATTTCCTGTTGCGTCCAATAGCTATTTGAAAAACCCTTCGTGTGAATTGCCAAAAAGGCATCCATCACATTAAGCGCACGCTCGATCTCGGTCTGCCATTCGGCAGTTGGATGTATGTCCTCGTGCGCAACAAATCCGCTGATGCCGTACGTTTCGAGGCAAGCGCGAAGTCGCATGGCCTTGTCTTTCTGTTCGGCGATATGGCTTATAAATTGCCGAAATTTCATATCGTCAGGCCAAATGCGCGGAGGCCGGAGAACAGTCGCGCGAGTCCCTGGTATCGAAACTTCGAGGTCTTCGGCTATCCTAATAAGGACCGCGGCATCAAGGCCCCGAAGTGTTCGCTTCACATAATCGGCCTTATGGCTTTCATTCCCAAACTCATGTGGCGTGGGGATGTTAAATACTTCAAGAAATACTCGATCTCGGCATACGAATAACGGCGCTTCAATTCCTGCGCTATGGCGTCAGTCAAAGCTAATTTTTGTGTCGCTCGCGCACGGCTAACTAGCCTCTCATGCGCAATGCTTCGCCTAAACTGGTCCCACGCCGGTACTGAGGAGCGCAGTGAGCGCGCTAATGGCACCAGATGCGAGCAAATTGCCCGCAGCACCGGACAGGCTGTTACGCACATCGGCGAGTAAGGCGCGAGTTTTGGAGCGATCCGGTTGACCGCGCCTAAACGATGCCTCGAGCTCCGCAAGTTGTTTAGAAAGTCTATTATCGGCTCCAGCCGCCACGAGTTCAGCGACATGTGATTTGAGCTGCGCGATAATCGGAACGACTTGCTCCACGTCGATGTTTACTGAAGCGTTGCTCGAAATACTGCCCTGACCTAAGCTTCCTGCGAAGTGACCTATCGAACCGATGTTGATCGTCGTGCTCGCCGCTTGGGCCTTTGCCCGATCCGCCGCATCGAAATTGATTTCCGAACCGATGATGCCCTCCTTCTCCAGAGCCAATGCCCAATCCAATACTAGCGTGCGCACCCTATCCAAGATGCGGCTGAGTTCGCTGGCCGGAACTTCGAGGACATAACTCCATCCATCTACGCCATTTGCTTGGTCGAGGAAGGTGCATATTTCGTGAGAGTAAGGAATGTGCAGAGTGCCCCCACTGTTTTGTTGGGCAAGAAGGCTTTCCAACGAAGAGACTGGCTGGCCGTTGGGGAGCTGAGAAATGAGTTCTTTTTGACCGGCGATCGGTATCCACCCACGAACAGGATTACGCCCCATAGGCCTCCCATGGACGATCCTGTATGGCGGGGGCTCAGCCTCGTAACCGTTTAATTCTTGCTCGACCCAATCTTCTGTTGCGGCCAGCCCGAGTTTCGTCGCCGTGAGCTTCACGCGACGAAGGAGATCGCTAACGGACATCTTGGGGTCCATCGCGTCCATTTGCAGTTTTTCAATCAAAGTTGGCATCGGAGGCGCCGTTCGCATAGGTGGCCGAGGCAAGATAGCGCTGCTAGCTCGGCCACAGAAGCGCTCAAACACCCGGAGTGTCGCCAATGAAGTACCTAAGTCATTGATGTTATTGATTGGCGGAGAGGGAGGGAAGGAAGCCTTGCACCGTGGCAGCTGCGGCGCGCCCGCGACTTCATCAACGCCAATTTGGAAGGCGATCCTTCGATCTCCGAAGTCGCGAGCGAGTGCGGACGTGTCAGCCAGCTACTTCGTCCGTGCCTTTAAGCAAGCGACGGGGTTACTGCCCCACCGATGGCTTACCAAACAGCGCGTAGAGCGCGCCAAAGAACTATTACGAGACCCAAGCCAGGGGCTATTTGATATCGGCCAGCTCTGCGGCTTCGTCGACCAAAGCCACTTCACCCGCGTTTTTTTCCAGGAGCGAGGGTTACAGTCCGGTGGCATTGGCGCCGCCTTCACGGCCGCTAGCCCATCAAATTTCTGCATCGATAGTGATTGGAGCTGAGGTCTTTCGTTCCGTGCTTCGCCGTAGCCCTCTCGCTAGCGACGCAAGAGCTGCGCAAACTCTACCACACGCTTCCCAAGGAGCTTTGCCGTTTCGAGATCGCCTGATTGTGGCGCCTCTTCCGGAGACGCATCAGATGGCGATATCGCCAGCGCTCCAGCGAATCCGGCCGTCCAATTCAGATCTGTGGGCACGTTTGCCTTCATATTGGCGGGCAGCAAACCGGTTCCGATCCACAGTTGCCCGTGCTGCTGCGATAACGTCCAGAAATACTGGATTGTTGAATAGTTGTCGCCGTTGACAGAGGCCGAGTTGGTAAAGCCGGCCGCGAGCTTGTCTTTCCATTTGCGCGCAAAAAACGATTTGGCCGAGCTGTCCGCGATTTTTTTGAATTGCCAAGCAGGACCACCCATGTATGTCGGGCTGCCGTAGATGAAAGCGTCGGCTGAACTCAATTCTTCTAGCGCGCCGGCAGGAAGATCGCCGGTCTCATTAATGCGATAAACGCTGACAAATGCGTCGGGTGTTGATTGCGCGCCAATGCGACGGCTTCGGCTTGTCTTGCCGTGTGGCCGTATCCGCTAAAATAAACAATGGCGACCTTCGGCACATCCCGGTCCTTTTAAGCGGCCGGCCTGAGCATTGCTGCGGCGCTCGAATTCATAGCGGCGACCAAGCCGTGTTCGGTAAGCTCGTCACCACTGAGTTCGCACGCCAACGCACCGTCGACGAAGACGATGGCGCGATCGGCAACCGAGGCGATTTCACCAGGGTCGCTGGATGAAAAAAGAACCACCCTCCCCGATTGCGCGAGCTGACGCATGATGCGGTGCATCTCCCGCTTGGCCGATACGTCGATGCCACGCGTCGGATCGTCGAGGACAAGCAACGATGGCGATGCTTCCATCCATTTCGCGAAGACGACTTTTTGCTGGTTGCCGCCCGATAGGTTGCCGACCGGCCGGAGCATCGAACCTCCGACAACACCAAGCTGCCGGCAGCGGTCCGCCGCTACTTCCGTCAAACGCCCTTTCCGTAGGAAAAAGCCGTCCCAGCCGAGTGTCAGCGCGCGCACGCTGACAACATTCTCGGTAATGCTCTGACGAAGCATCAGACCATGTTGCTTGCGGTCGGCAGGGCTATAGGCAATTCCGGCCTTGACGGCCCGGGCCGGATTGGTCGGCAACGGCGCGCCACTCGGCAGGGTTATGCGTCCCGATATCGGCTTCGCCAACCCGAATAGCACCTCAAATAGTTCCTCGACTCCGGCGCCGACGAGGCCCGCGACTCCAACGACCGCTCCAGGGTGTATCTCCAGCTTGTCGATGGTGAGCTGCTTTGGGCCTTTCAGATCAACAATGCGAAGCGGGCCCACTTCGATGGGACTCTTAGGTATTACGCCATTATTCTTGTCGCCAAAGTTTTGCGATCGCTCCGCGACTGATTGGGAAATTTCACCCAACATTGCCGCGATAACATCATCGAGCCGATCAGCAACCGGAGCGATTGCTCAGGCACGCGCTTGCCGTTGCGCAAAATCACGAGGCTGTTGGAAATATCCAACAGCTCCTCCAGAAAGTGACTGACATAGATGATTCCGATGCCTGAATTTCGCAGGCCTCGGATCACGTCATGCAGGCGATCGACCTCGGCCGCATGGAGTGACGACGTCGGCTCATCGAGGATGAGAATGCGGGGGTTTTGTAGCAGCGCGCGAGAGATTTCGATCAACTGGCGGTCCGCTAGCGACAGAAGGCGCAACGGAGCACTCAGTGCGACATTTACGCCGAGCTTCGCCAAAACCTCGCGGGCGCGCCGAGCAAACGATCGTCGCGATTTCCAAGCGCTTTCGCCCGGCGCCAGCGAGAGATTTTCCTCGACACTCAGCGCCGGAAAAAGGCTGAGCTCCTGTGAAACGATGGCTATTCCCGCTCGTGCCGCGTCCGTAATCGACTTCATGGTCAGCGGCTTGCCGCTAAGCGTAAGTTCGCCGGAATCCGGCGGCAAAGCGCCAGCAATAATTTTTAACAACGTCGACTTGCCGGCACCGTTAGCGCCGATATAAGCCCGACCACACTGCCCGCGGGCACGTCGAGATCGACGTCGCAAAGAGCTTGCACCACACCGAAGCGCTTGCTTATCCCTCTGGCCGAGTAGATGACGGGCACGGCGCAACCTTTCAGGGGCGATATTGAACCGACTGAAGGCGCCGGCCCCGAAACCGGAGCGGCGCCTCACCGGATCACTCCGCCGGGTGTACGAACAAATCTGGACTGGGCAACGGCGACGGCAGGTGATCGCGAGCTGCTTCGACCTGCTCGCTGTAGAAGGCGCGCAGACCCGTCTCAGGTTTTTCCCACGCCTTCTGGTAAGCCGCGATCGTAGTTTTATCGATCACGACGTGCGGCACCTTCACCCAACCTTGCGGCAGGGGTTTTTCCTGCAAGATCGACTGCGCCGACACGTACACGGCAAGATAAGATTGGGTGAAGAAATTGCCTGACACGATTGCGGTGATCGCCCCGCGGGCAAGATCGTCGCGAACCTCTTCAGGGCTTTCGTAGGATGTCAGCGGCGCCGAAATCTTGTCGTTCTCGAGGATCTTCGGAATGTTCTCCTCGCCTTCCTCGCAGGGATCGAGATAGGTCAGCGCCTTGGGCGTCTTGCGTATCGCCTGATCCCACAAGGCATAGCTGCGCTCGCGATCCGACGCCGAATTGAAGGCCGGCAGGACGTTGATCTTCGGCATCTTCTTTTTGAGATAACCGATCTCCCCGGCCAGTCGGTTCTCCAGCACTACCAAACCTGGCACGCAGATGCCCGTGACGACGTCGCCGGATATGTCCGCTGCCGGTTTATTGAGATTCTTTTCCAGCGCGGCCACGACGATGCCACCCGCCGTCTGACCCATGCCGAAAGCATCCGACCCGACGAACAGCGGATCTTTGACGTCCGGCATTGGCGGAACGCTGATCCAGACCACATGCGCTCCGCGCGACTGAGCTTCCAAAGCGGGTTGCGTGAAGAGCGGCGGCGCCACATTGACCACAATCAGGACGTCGGGCTTGGTTTCGAGCTCCGCGAGAAACATTTGCGCTTGGCGCTGGGGATCGAAAGTTGTCGGCCCGGACACGCGGACTTTGACTTTTCCGCCGAGGTCCTTGGCCGCCGCGTTGGCGCCGGCGAGAATCTCAGTGCTCCACTCGCCGGCGGCAAGAGCAAGAACGACAGAGACGGTGACCGAGTCCTTCCCCGCGGCTTTCACCGCCGGCGCGCCGGTCACAGAAAAAATGGTGAAACAGCTAAGTGCGACCAGCATGGCCGTGCGAGTGCGCCGACTCGACTTTCCAGGCAGCATAGTATCCTCCTGTTTTGCGTGTTTAGGTTTGCTTGTTCCGTTAGACGCGATGCGCCGTCATCCGGCGCGCCGTTTTGAAATTCGATCGAGCGCGATCGCGCTGATGATCACCGCGCCGGTGACAAACTCGGAATAGTTGAGATTGACGCCATAAAAGACGAGGCCGCTGTCGATCGTCGTGATGATCAGAACGCCCAGAGCGGCGCCGATGATCGTTCCCGACCCGCCCGCCAGCGATGTTCCTCCGATGACGACGGCGGCGATGACTTCCAGCCCGAGGCTGCGACCCGAAGAAGTGTCGACCGCTTTGAAATAAGCAAGCGTCATCACGCCGGAAAAAGCGGCCAGCAGCCCGACCAATGCGGTTGTGTAGATGCGAACAAGATTGATGTTGATGCCGATGAATTCCGCGGCCGATGGATTTGAGCCGACGGCTCGCACGGTGGCGCCAAATCGGGTGTGGACGAAAACAAAATACAGAACGATGGCGCAGCCTATCGACGTCCAGACGGAAACCGGCAGCTCAAACAGATCGCCGCCGAACCACGTGAAGAACGGATGATCTTTCGGCAGGCCGTAGACGGCTTTGCCGTCCGATAGAATGAGGTGCAGCCCGAAATAGGCCGATAAAGTTCCGAGTGAGACGATTATCAGCGGCACCTTGAGAAGGCCGGTGAGAATGCCGTTCAATGCGCCGAGAAAAACTCCCGCCAAAAGCGCGACCGCGACCGCGAGCCAGGGATCGAAGTGGTAAAATTTGATCAGCAGTGCGGCAAGGCTGCTCGCGGTGGCAAATATGCCTCCGACCGAGAGGTCGATCTCGACCATTGCCACAAGAAACACCATGCCGAAGGCAATGATGCCGATCAGCGCCGATTGCCTCAGGACCGTTTTGAGTGAGCCGAAGCTGAAGAATTCGGGATACGGAATGCCGATCGCCAGGACCATGAGGACAAACACGATGACCAGACCTCCGTCCTCCGGCCACCATTTGAGGCGTGCCGAAACACCCTGTTTAGCTTCACTCACCAATTGCGAAGCGCTCATGAGAAGATCATTCGTGCTTTTGGGCGGCCGCTCGGCGCTGCGCCGGGCAAAAAAGCCCGGCCCCGACAAGCTCACGATGCGAATAGAGCTGTGTTGTCGACGTAGATGCGGTAGTCGGCGATCTGTTTGCCTTCCACGCGCCAAATCGTAACGGCCGGAAAGCTCATTTTCCTTCCGTCCTTGCGCGTGTATGTGACCGTCATTCTCGAAATGATGTCTTCATCGACACCCCAGACGTCGGCGAGATCGTGCTTGATGCCGGCAATTGTCGCCATGAACGCTTTGGAGGCGTTGGCGGCGGCGGTGCGGCCGACAATCGGCGGCGCGCTTCCGAATACGAACGTGCAATTCTCCGTCAGGAACGGCGCCAGTTCTTTCTCGTCCATGGTGTCGATCGCTTGATAGACGGATTTGGCGAAAGCTCGCGGGTCAGTCATTTTCCCCTCCTCGAATGCTGCTCGACGATTTTGTCCCTTCAAGCGCTGGCCAACTGCGCAACCTTGGGCCTAGCCGAGGTGCTCAATTCCGGTTTGCCGATCAATTTGCGATATTCGTTTGCGCTTGCCGGCGTGCGACCGAGCAATCGCCGCGAGGTCACGCGCCATCTTGAACATTTCGAGATTGTCTTTGAGCAGCGTATTGCTGTTTGGATGCTTCCAGGGCGTGTCTTCGATACCGACGCGAATGTGCAGGCCCGCCATTGTGGCAAGCGTCGTCATGTAGAGACCGGCGCGGCCCGCCGCGCAGACGCTAATCACAGAGTCGCTGTCGATCCGGCGAATTTGGTCCACCATGAGAAACAGGTGCTGCGCCATGTCTTGCGCATCGCTGACCCAGGTGCCGGAGATCAGGGTTCGCCCAGTATTGAAGGGCAAGCCGTAGAGAAGCAGCCAGTTGTAGGGTTTCTTGAGAATCCCGGTGTCGATCAGCTTTCGCTTGGCAAGGTCGATTTCGCCTGAGCTATGGATCGCGAGTTCCGGCTTGACGCCGGTATCTTCGAGCGTCTGAATTGCCGGAACCATGAAAGCGTCGGGATGGCCCGGCGCACAAGGCGCCACCTCGCACAATCCGGCGCGCGCCGGACTCATGCACACGTCGAACGTCAACCCGTGAAGAACGTTGACGTTGACGACGAAGTCGTTGCCAAAGCGCGCGCGCAGCGGCGCGACGACAGCCGAATAAGCTTCGACCGGCGGGACGTCACGGTCGAGCCGGCGCCCTTTATCGTCCGTAATCCAGCTGAAATCGATGTGAACGCCGCACGCGCCAGCCTCGATAACGCTCGACGCCGCGTCGACATAATTTTCGATAGACATCGGCTTGGATTGCTTGCCGTCGCCGAACCGGCTCGAAATGGCGGCATTGATCGCGATCTTTTCCGGAACATCCCATTTCGGTTGTACCTCCGCCTCGGCGGCGAATTGGTATTCTTCCATTTCCCGCTTGGCGGCTTCCCATAATGCTAATTTCTCGGACATGACGTGATCCTCTTTTCTGGCGTTGATGTTGGCTAGCGGTTGCTCTTCGCGGCGCTGGGATGCCGGGAGTAATTTTCGGTCTCCATCAGCTCGGACGCGGCTATCGCTGCGGGTGTCCATCGCAGCGTGGCGCGCGTTTCGAGGAGCCAGGCGGTGTATCCCTCGGGGACATCTTCCCTCGGCCCATGATGCACGACGCCCTTCGGTACCCACGTCAACGTGCCGGGCTCGGTGCAATGTCCCCACGCGCCAGGGCCCCGCACGTAGTGGACCACCTCATCGAAATCGGCGTTGACATGAATCGGCGCGCGACCACCCGGCCGGGCGCTCAAGGTGAACATCAAAATGTCTTTGGCGTGCGAAGACAGGAACGGACTGGGAGGACCACCCTCCGGCAGATAGGCCAAGACTTGGATTTTCGAGAGATTGAGTTTCCAGACCGGCACAGCGCCGGGCACCTGATCTCCGATCGCCAACGGATCGTGCGGCAATACGAAGGTCGTGTTCTCTCCGTCATCCGACTTCAAGACGAGCCGCGTCGTTCCACCGGGCGCAATGTCCCGATCGATCTCCGCGAAATGCACATCGCGGGGGAAGTTGATCATGCCCGCCGGCGCCGGCGGCGTGAGCGCGAGCGCCGAAGGATTCTCAACAATCAGACTGCGCATCTTGCCTTTGGTCGGCGCGAACCGGTAGGCAACTGATCTTGGAAGGCAAACAAAGTCGCCCTCCCTCGCCCGCAACGAACCGGCATCGGTCTCGAATTTCACTTCGCCGGATTGAATGAAGTGAATTTCGTCGGCATCCACATTTCTGACGACAAACGGCATCGGCACCGTGCGACCGGATACCAGTAGCTGAACGCCGAGCTTCGACGTTGCGACGACGGTGGGAAGCGCTTCCGCGTCCGTTTCATCGGCCGGGTGAATGCGGTCCAACACGGCGCGGCGTGGCGCGTGCGGACCCTTTACGGAAATGTACTCTGTGCCATTGGTCGGTCGGATACCCACGGAGAGCGGGCCGCCGAATCCTTCGCGGCTGTAAAGCTGCACATTGGGTGGACCGTCCTGGCGGTCGTCCTTCATCTACGTCACTCCCCACACAAACCGTGGCGACTTCTTCCGTCTGCGACGTGAAGCCGGCCTGACCTGAAGGGACGCCCGGACAAGCCATCAGCGATGGCCCCCGCGATTTATTTTCTATAGAATGATCTTACGTCCAATCATTCGATTTCGAATAATCTCTTATCGAACGATTGTCAATGGCCCTTTATCGGCCTAGAGCAGGCGTGGAAATCTTTCGGCAATGGCGCTTCGGCCCGGACAGAGGAATGCGCGATGACCAAACCCGCCTTGAACGAAGCGCATAGACTTGGGAGTGCCGGAACGGCCAATTCCGGATCGAGAAGCAAACGCGCCAATCAAGCCTTCGACGAGCGCGGCAGAACCATCCCGTGGATGGCTCGCACGCTGCACCGGCTTTACAACGGCCACGCGCAGAAGATCCTCGATGAGGAAAAAGTCACCATCGCGCATTGGATTTATCTTCGCGTCCTCGCCGAGCGCGGCGAATTGAACCAGCTGGAACTGAGTAAACGCGTCGGCATGGCTTCGACCACCGCGGTGCCGGCGCTCGACAGCATGGAAAAGCGCGGTTTGCTCAAGAGAAAGCGCGATCCAAAGGATAGGCGCAAATATTATGTCGGACTCACCGACAAAGGCAGGTCTTTGGTCGACAAGCTACTGCCGAGGATTGGGGACATGATTGTCGACTCGCTCGACGGTATCGGTGCGGAAGACATACGCGCCTTCTGGAAGGTCTCGCATCACATTGCAAAAAATCTGGCTGAGTTGGCCGACGACGACCTTGTGTTGGATTAGCCGGATGCCCGGACGCGATCGCCGCGCGAAGCGCCGCCCTTTGTGGCGGCACGAAAAAGCGGCGCGCAGCAGTAAGCGCAAAATTCAACTCCGACAAAAGGTCACATAACTCGCGTGTCTAATCTTCCTGACTTCGAGGGCTTGGCGATCTTCGCGAAGGTCGTGCAGATGCGCTCCTTTGTCGGCGCCGCCGAAGAGCTGCGACTGTCGAAAGCGACCGTCTCAAAGGCTATTAGCCGGCTTGAAGAGAAGTTCGGCACACGGTTGTTCAATCGCACCGCACGCCGCCTCGCGGTGACAGAAGCCGGACG
>CAWJKT010000014.1:0-242415 GCA_963843375.1 uncultured Pseudomonadota bacterium | reverse complement strand
TTTGTGGCGGTATTAGTCAGAGTAAAGGTGGCGGTGGAGGTGTGGGTATTAGTCGGCGTGCCAGTCGCGGTGCTAGTAGCGGTATTGGTAGCTGTGTTTTGAAGCGTGTTGGTTGGGGTGGCGGTGGGGGTATTCGTCAATGACAAAGTCGGCGTCAGGGTAGGCGTGTTCGTCGGCGTTCCGGTTGAAGTATTCGTCGCCGTATTGGTCGCGGTATTTTGAAGCGTGTTAGTCGCGGTCGCGGTGGCGGTATTCGTGGCGGTGTTGGCTAAGGTGTTCGTGGGTGTGCTGGTCGCCGTGGAGGTGGTGGTACTGGTGAAAGTATTCGTCGCCGTATTCGTCAGGGTGAGCGTGGGCGTATTGGTCGGTGTATTCGTCGGGGTGCTAGTCGATGTATAGCTGTCGGTAATCGTGGGGGTGTTGCTGTAGGTCGGGGTGATGACATTGGTATTCGTCGGAGTCATCGTAATGGTGGCTGTGGCGGTGTTGGTAGTGGTACTAGTCGGGCTATTGGTGGGTGTATTGGTGTCGGTTTTGGTAAGTGTATTGGTCTGAGTGATGGTAGGGGTGTTCGTTGTGGAATTGGTGGGGGTATTCGAATTAGTAGCGGTCAAAGTCGCCGTGGAAGTCGCGGTGGATAGGGGCGTGGAAGTCGTCGTGTTGGTGGGAAGTGGCGTGATAGTTGAGGTTGGCGTAAGAGTTGGCACCGGCACAACGGTAGCACCTGTCGTGGCCGTCGGCTGTGGAGTGTTCGTAGGGGTTGCGGTTGGGATCAAAGTGAAGGTATTGGTCGGCGTATTGGTCTGGGTAAAGGTGTTAGTCGGAGTCGGTGAATTCGTGGGCGTATTCGTGGGGGTTATAGTCGGGGTATTCGTCGGGGTGTTGGTAGGAGTATTCGTGGGCGTGGGGGTCAGCGTATTGGTGGGTGTGTAGGTGGGCGTAGGGGTTACCGTATTGGTGGGAGTATTCGTGTCAGTATTCGTTGGGGTATTGGTAGGAGTGTTGGTCGGGGTATTCGTCGCAGTATTAGCCAGTGTATTGGTTGGAGTGGGTGTGGGTGTATGAGTTGGCGTATTCGTGGGAGTATTGGTGGGCGTTGGAGTAGGTGTATTCGTTGGTGTGTTCGTGGGAGTATTGGTGGGGGTTGGAGTAGGTGTATTCGTCGGCGTTGGAGTAGGTGTATTGGTGGGCGTATTCGTCGGTGTGTTGGTCGGGGTATTGGTGGGCGTATTCGTCGGTGTATTCGTCTGGGTCATAGTCGGGGTATTGGTAGGGGTGTTAGTCCGGGTCAGGGTCGGTGTATTCGTCGCGGTTGGGGTCGTCGTGTTGGTGGCGGTATTCGTCGCGGTATTCATCAGCGTATTGGTCGTGGTGGCTGTAGTCGTATTGGTGGGAGTCAAAGTCGGCGTGTTCGTCGGTGTTGGGGTAGGAGTCCGGGTAGGGGTGGGGCTAGGCGTATTGGTAGGCGTTGGAGTAGGCGTATTCGTCGGCGTTGGGGTATCCGTATTGGTAGGGGTATTCGTGGGTGTATTGGTCGGGGTTGGAGTAATGGTATTGGTAGGCGTATTAGTCGGGGTCAAAGTCGGCGTATTGGTGGGAGTGTTGGTTCGAGTAGGGGTTGGGGTATTCGTTGGCGTGGGAGTCAATGTGTTCGTCGGCGTTAGAGTATCCGTATTGGTTACTGTATTGGTCGGTGTGAGCGTCGGAGTGGGTGTTGGGGTGTTAGTAAGTGTTGGCGTCGGAGTCTTAGTGGGTGTAATTGTAGGGGTAGGAGTGACCGTGTTCGTCGGTGTGTTCGTGGGAGTAGGAGTAATACAAGTTGCGGCGCAAGAAGCCGCCATAAGATTCACCCAATAAGTTTCTTTAGGGCTGGTATTTCCGTTGCCCAAAGCCCATGTGACTTTGTTGGTTCCGGAAAAAGCAGGGATACCTTCGGTTGTTTCAAATGTAAAAGGCCCGCCGCCCTCCTCCGTATCACAATTGCTTTGGAACCCACAATCAGGATTTGAGGACAAGGTTGTTCCACCGCTTGGCGCGCTTAACCACTGATCGTCAAAAGTAACTCCCTCGGTTGAACCACCGCTGGTTTGGCCACCTCCAAAAAGAGAAAATGAACTAGACGCGCAGGCTGACTGGCTGCTGTCGACGCAGCCCCAATCAAGGGTTGAACCGGATGGAATGACTCCATCGTTTAGTAAATCGCCATCCGTATCATCCCACACGTCAAGTCCGTCAGCCAAGGCCACCGCACTGCAAATACTTGGAGAGGCTGGAACGGTATAGACGACTACCAAGGACTCCGATTGGGCTCCAGCGGGAAGACTGGACAGGGCGTAAGTGGCGTCAGTTGTGCCTTGAGTGATCAAATTGGTCGGTATCGAATACCGAACGTCGCAGTAATACTCGGGCCAATTCCAATTAGCATCATTTCCGTACCGCGCGTCATACCAATCATTCATAAAATTTCCCTGGCCCACCTCAGTTCCAGCCACAGAGGTAGAGACGAAAGTAAGGTTGCTGCTACTGCAGCTATTGCTGGTGGAATTTTCAACAACTTCAAGGAAAGCAGCCTGGACCGTCGCGTCTGCGGGGATGGCACAATTCATCGTGATCGTGGTGTTTCCCTGCCCATTAGTTCCGCCGCAGGTTAGGACCGATACACCGGACCCACCATAGGCATAAAACTGATTGACGGCTTCAGTTTGAACACTGGTAGAAGAAACGACCCCGTTTCCACCGCAACTGTCTGTTTCGGCCGTGGGAGGAAAGTCGCACATCGGGCTAAAATCCCCTTCGCCATAATCAGTAGTCGGGCAAGTTGAAAAAGTTTGTGGACCCGCTTGAGAATAGGCTGGCTTAAGTGGAAGGAAAAATACAAAAAAAGCCAAAAGGGGAATAATGTAAACACGAGGAAGATTCAATGCAGCCCTTGTGTATTTTGAATAATTAATTTTTCTGAAAACTTCACACATCGGGCATCTTCCGGGAATCGTTTTTATAAACTTTGATAAAAATAAGCTTTAAACAATAAAATATAAGGGGTTTCAACAACCGCACTTGAAAATGAGTTTATCGTTGTTCCTTGGTGAAATTATAACATAAACTTATATTGTTAAGGTTGTTTTGGAAGCGCTTTCTATTTTGAAATAGCCACATATTAGGTTTGAAATTTACTCTGCAAAAAGCAGGATATTTGACGTTTACCTAGAATTACCCGCATAAAAAGTTCAGGACAAGATAATAATTGTTAGATTCGAATCACGACTATTTCGGAATGGGATGATGGGCCTTCTCGTATTTTTGATTCATATAAAGTTTTAAAAGTTTGATTTTTACGGCGAGTGCAATCCAAATCTTTTTGAAAATAACTCAAACTCATCGAATCAAAAGCCCGGGAGAACAAAATTTATTTTGTTCACGCAACGATTCAGAAAACATCCTGAGTGTTGTGAAAATCATTTGAAAACCTCTGAAAAGCCAATTTAAGTTTCCATTCTTTTGGAAAAATTAAAGAGTATGTTAGGATAAATTAATGGTTCACGTAAAAAAGGCCCCTCTCTTCTTTTTTTTATCCTTTTTGCTAGCGGCCAACGCTCAAGCGGACTTCGGGAATTGGTTTGTCGCCAATAAAAGGATTTCAAATCCCCTAAAGGCTTCGGATAAAAAACTGTCTTTCCGTTTCACATGCCAAGATGACATGAATATCACCGCTTCTGCGGTTTATTGCACCGAATCCGCGAACCCTCCCGCCTACCTGGTAAGTCTGCAGGAAGATATCGATGGACTTCCTTCCGGTATTTCTCTCACCTCCTCCAGTTACATTCCACTTTCCAAAAGCTGGTCCGTCATCCCCATGGACTCTGTCCCTCTCGTTAAAGGAAAGATTTATCATTTAGTCTTGGAACAGGATCAGAAACGGGGCGGGGATCACCCGGTGGGGTTGATTGGGCCTTCCAATTACGCCTCTTTCCTTTCGACAGACGTTCTAAACCACATTCACCCCAATGATGGAAGTCCCGACCTTTCCACCAACGTCCTTTACTTCGACGGCCGCAATTGGAAAGAATTAAACCAGGAACCCGTTTACGCCCTTTATGGCAGCGGAACCCAGTTGCAAGGAAACCCTTACGATGATCCCGGTGCCCGTCCGATTTACGGGAATGGCGATCCTCACGACAAATCTCACCAAGTACTCCAGGGACAAGCCATCCATTTTCACTGTGGTTTTTTGGCTAGTTCCTTTGCGATTCGGGTGCGCAAACAAGGAAACCCAAAGACCCCTTTGAATTACCGCATCCTCAAAAACGAATTCCAAATTCACAAAACCTACACCATTCATTCAGCCGTCGCCCTTACCCCCAGTCAAGTTCCTCCTGATTTCCAATGGGTGACCATCGGTTTTGACGATAAAAACGCTTCCGATTTTTCCCCCGAATGCTGGTTCCTGGTTTTTCAAACCGACTCGGGGAGGCCGTCCAAAAGTTTTCCAGGCTGTGAGGACTGCTATGTCCTCTCTGACGTGGGAAACTCCGGAGGTCTGGCCGATGCCGCCGATTTAACCTTTGATGGGGGCCCCCATCTTTCCAGGGCGATTTACTCTATTGATGGCGGAGACCCTTCCCATTGGATTGACGCCTTTGAACGGGATGACAATGTGGGCGCTCTTGGCCCCTCCTGCCATAACACTCCCTACGAGGATAGAGCCCAACTAGTTCCAACTCCCCTGCCATTGGATGGAGATAAGGGATTCCAGCCATGAGGGTTTTCCTTGCCTTCAAAAAGGGTCGAAGATCTAAGCGTTCATCTTTTCTATGTCCGCAATTCAAAAGGATTAACCAAGCCTTTAATAAAAACAGAGTTTTATTTTTGGAAATTAACTTCCTGGTCATCACTTGGGTCGGAATCCTCGGCAATGTCTTTGCTGCCGAACCCATGATGGACTCAGGACTTTTCGGAGTTTCACGGATGCAAGCCGTCAATCAAATAAACGAAGGAAAATTCAATGAAGCCATTCTGGCCGAAGAAAAAGCTTTGAAGATTGCCCAAGACCGTTATGGCCCGGTTCATCCTTCACTTGTCATTATTTTAAACGACTTAGCCTCCCTTCATCGTTATTTGGCCGAATATGAGAAAGCGGAAGAAGAAACCAAATGGGGCTTGGCTATAGGGGAAAAAAACTTGGGCCCGAGGGACTTAACCGTGGCGGATTCGAAAGAGCAACTCGCCGCACTTTACAACGACTTGGGCCGATTTCAGGAAGCGGAGATATTGGAAAAAGAAGCCCTTTCCATACGCCAAGAAAATTCCTTGAGCACCCCTGCTGCCCTTGCCCAAACCCTGGAACTTCTGGGTAGGATTGAAATAAATCTTCGCAACTTCAATTTGGCCCAATCCCTAATCGCAAAGGCAATCGAGGCACAAAACAAAAATACCCATCCCGATCCCAATTTTACCCTCCATCTTTTAAACAGCCAGGCCGAAACTTACCAGTTAGAAGGGCTTATTCCAAAAACCGAATTCGCCCTTCAAAGGGTTTTGGAATTCGCGCAAAAGAATTTTTCATCGGACATTCACGTGGCAGACGCCCTGGAAAACCTGGGGGACTTTTATCGGTCTCAAAATCAGGATGAAAAGGCTAAACCCCTATATGAGTCCGCCCTCAAAATAGATAAACCGTTAGTAGGAACCTATATGGAATATTCGGCCCTTCCCTATATGAAGCGGCTGGCCAAAGCCTCTCTCGCAGTTGGTGACACCAAATTTTCAGAAACCCTGTGGCAAAGATCCCTTGCGACCGAAAAAAAGGTTTTCGGCCCCCGTCATCCACAGGTGGCTTTAGATTTGGATCAATTGGCACAGGTGGAATGGGCCCTGGGAGAAAAGCCAAAAACTCGAAAAGATCTGGAAGAATCTTTGGAAATCCTAAAGGCTTTCTTCCCAGACGACCATCCTTTGGTTGTTCAAGTCCAAAACCATTTAGATAAATTCAAAAATTAACGGTGTGCTAAAATCCAATTCCCCCGATTTTTCTAATCCGAATTCCGCTCGATAACGATTTGGGTGGTCTGCCTTTGGATGAAGCCGCCGTTGAGATCGCTCAAGTTCACCACTACCACGTAAAGGCCGCTGGCTAATCCCGACACGTCCAGATTTGTCTCATTGGCACCCGGGACTCCCGTCATCGGTTTCTTCACCAGTTCTCCCGCCACATCATACAGGCTCACTGTCAGGGTTAGGGCCGTCGTCGTCGGATTCACCTTCACCATCGTCGAGTTCAGGCCTTTCAGAATGTTCGGAGCCGCGTACACTGTGCCATTCGTTACCGGGCTGTTCCCTTGTTGGACAATAACCGACTTCGTCACCACTTCCTGGCCTTCGCTTCCATTCGTCCATGTCACTTCAATCTCGTATACCCCGTTCGTCACAACCCCCCCGCTATCATTCGTCCCGGCCCACACCTCGGTTGTTCCATTGCTTAATGTAATCGTCAGTTGACTGGGCGTCCCCGGGCTGGAGGACCCCGGCTGGATCACCGATGCCGACAACTGAACCGACGCCACTCCCGCAGGGCCCGGGTCGGATGTATAGGCGTATAAATGTTTCACCACTTCCCCCGCCTCGTTGTAAATCAGGATCGTCGACGTATACAACGTCCGGTTGACCATCACCTGCTGCGTCGTGCTCACTTCGGTGCCCATGGCGTTCGTGCTGTCCACCTTCACATAATAGGCTCCGTTGGAAACTAGGCTTCCAGTGGACGTCGTCCCGTTCCAACTTCCAAGGGGAATGCCCTCGTAATAAATCGTCACGGCGTTATTGGGCCCGCTCAGGCTGGTAATGGCGTTGCTGGATTGAAGCGCGAAGCTATTGATCGGTTGGGAGAGTTGTTCTGTCAGGATCGTATCTACCAATTCTCCCGCCTCGTTATAGACCCCGATTTTGACCGTGTATTGCCCTGTCACCAGGGGTGTAACAATAGGAGTGTTTGTGAGGGGGCTAAAAGTGAAAGTCGGCGTCAGGGTCGGGGTACTCGTCGAGGTATTTGTGGCGGTATTAGTCAGAGTAAAGGTGGCGGTGGAGGTGTGGGTATTAGTCGGCGTGCCAGTCGCGGTGCTAGTAGCGGTATTGGTAGCTGTGTTTTGAAGCGTGTTGGTTGGGGTGGCGGTGGGGGTATTCGTCAATGACAAAGTCGGCGTCAGGGTAGGCGTGTTCGTCGGCGTTCCGGTTGAAGTATTCGTCGCCGTATTGGTCGCGGTATTTTGAAGCGTGTTAGTCGCGGTCGCGGTGGCGGTATTCGTGGCGGTGTTGGCTAAGGTGTTCGTGGGTGTGCTGGTCGCCGTGGAGGTGGTGGTACTGGTGAAAGTATTCGTCGCCGTATTCGTCAGGGTGAGCGTGGGCGTATTGGTCGGTGTATTCGTCGGGGTGCTAGTCGATGTATAGCTGTCGGTAATCGTGGGGGTGTTGCTGTAGGTCGGGGTGATGACATTGGTATTCGTCGGAGTCATCGTAATGGTGGCTGTGGCGGTGTTGGTAGTGGTACTAGTCGGGCTATTGGTGGGTGTATTGGTGTCGGTTTTGGTAAGTGTATTGGTCTGAGTGATGGTAGGGGTGTTCGTTGTGGAATTGGTGGGGGTATTCGAATTAGTAGCGGTCAAAGTCGCCGTGGAAGTCGCGGTGGATAGGGGCGTGGAAGTCGTCGTGTTGGTGGGAAGTGGCGTGATAGTTGAGGTTGGCGTAAGAGTTGGCACCGGCACAACGGTAGCACCTGTCGTGGCCGTCGGCTGTGGAGTGTTCGTAGGGGTTGCGGTTGGGATCAAAGTGAAGGTATTGGTCGGCGTATTGGTCTGGGTAAAGGTGTTAGTCGGAGTCGGTGAATTCGTGGGCGTATTCGTGGGGGTTATAGTCGGGGTATTCGTCGGGGTGTTGGTAGGAGTATTCGTGGGCGTGGGGGTCAGCGTATTGGTGGGTGTGTAGGTGGGCGTAGGGGTTACCGTATTGGTGGGAGTATTCGTGTCAGTATTCGTTGGGGTATTGGTAGGAGTGTTGGTCGGGGTATTCGTCGCAGTATTAGCCAGTGTATTGGTTGGAGTGGGTGTGGGTGTATGAGTTGGCGTATTCGTGGGAGTATTGGTGGGGGTTGGAGTAGGTGTATTCGTCGGCGTTGGAGTAGGTGTATTGGTGGGCGTATTCGTCGGTGTGTTGGTCGGGGTCCGGGTGGGGGTGGGGCTAGGGGTATTCGTCGGCGTTGGAGTATCCGTATTGGTGGGGGTGTTCGTGAGTGTATTGGTCGGGGTTGGAGTAATGGTATTGGTAGGTGTATTAGTCGGGGTCAAAGTCGGCGTATTGGTGGGAGTGTTGGTTCGAGTAGGGGTTGGGGTATTCGTTGGCGTGGGGGTCAGCGTGTTTGTCGGCGTGGGAGTATCCGTATTGGTTACTGTATTAGTCGGAGTATGGGTCGGAGTGGGGGTTGAGGTGTTGGTGGGGGGAGGTGTCGTGCAATTGACATTTGTAAAATTAACCGTATTGGAAGTAGCCGAGCCGGTGCTCCAAGCACCTGTTGCTACGTTGGTACTTAAGCATTGAGCAGGATCGGTGCCAATTGAATAACTGATGGCAAAAATACTGACGGCAGTACAATAACCTCCCCCCGGAAAACCCGAAGGGTATATCCAAGTCAGAGGTGATCCACCTGAAAAAATCGGTCCATAGGTGGGGTCGGATCCCGAGCCCGCGCATTGGGGGAGACCCGTCCAAAGATCGGTGAAGCAGTAACCTGGATAAGGTGCATCAGTCCCGAATCCGGAGGACGAAGTTAAGGTATCCACAAAGGTAGCTGGACCGGATGTCGGTCCTCCCGTATTGCAAATATTAACCACGAAGGTGATGGCCTGCCCCGCAGCAATTCCGGTGCTTGGGCCTAGGATAGACTTGGTAATGATGATATCAGGAGTAGGCGTGGCAGTGGGACAGGTGGCCGACAAAGTGAATGTTTGTCGGAAATAAAGAGATGCACCGCCAACCTGGTCACCCGTAATAGTTGCCGAACTTGTATTGGTTCCATTTCCGCCGTCCAGGTCCGCCCCCAAGGGGGGTAAGGGTTCACCCGTCAATGGATTAAAGGCATTTTGAAGCCAAAAAGCCGGGGCATAGACGACGCTCACTGGTGCGGCCCATCCCGACGGCGTGTAACCAGTGGCCCACCAAGTGGTCGCTCCACTGTTGGGAGGCGGTGGACCATCCGCTACGGGTTGATTATACATTTGGACATTCCCGCTGCTACTGGTGTCGTAAACGGTGGATCCGTTACTCATACCCACACTCAGCGCCCAGGTAGCCCAATTGTAATCGGGGGCGGCGTTATAAGCCTGAACTGCGATGACGTTAGTTCCCAACACCAGATCGGACGTTGGAACCGAAACGCAAGGAACAGCATTTCCATATTCGACCCCGGCAAAAGTCACGGAACCGGAAATAGTAATGGGATTTCCATTGATCCAGACAAAGCCATCATCATCCGCACCCACGCAGATATTGGCCGAACTAATCGAACATTGGGCAAAGACCACGGAAGGCAAAACCAACGAAAAAAAGGCAAAGAGGAAGGCAAGCCAGAAGAGTTGAGAATTTCTTCCGCCGATGCGATCAGCTTTAAATCGTATTAAAAGATCGCGGATAATCATCGTTAAAATACTTTTCAATTCCCGCCAAATTCAATTGATGCAAGCGGTTTCAAAATTTGAATTAAAATTCGTGAAATCTTCAAGGTGTTATAACGAAGTGTATAGCAGGTTTGTTTAAAAGTAAAAATGAACGGCCGAAAATCGCCATTTAACCATCAGTAACACGCCTGAACTTTTTCCGCAAAGTTTCAGTTTTTCACTTTTTCCAAAATCGACGGAATATCAGCCTTAAATGGTGAAGCGGTCAATCCTTCCTGATTTGCAAGATTGCAGATGGGATTATCAGCCCAGGCATAACGGATTTTTTTCGGAGAGAGAACTTGATCACTCTTGACCGTCATCACTTTGCCTTTTATTTGAGCCGTGGCCCAATAAAATTTTTGATCGTCCCCCGCCAAGGCAAAACCTGTTACAGGACCTCCATCTTTGGTCACCAAACCCATCCCAACATTTTCGAAAGTTAAAATTACCTTCCCGCCTTTGACCTTTGCTGAATGAAATAGAGGACCCGATCCAATGACGGGTTTACGATAAGCCAGGCTCAAAGCCGATAAGGAAGCGCGAAGTCCCACATCTGTCTTATCCTTTGGGTGGATATTGTTGGCTTCCCCTAGATCGATGGTGGTGACCAAACCGGTCTTAGGTTCCGTTCGAGAGACTTGAAGCTGGGCATCCCGAAGTTCGGCCCATCCACTTTCGGAAGGTTGGGATTGGACTGCCATAAAATTCGGAAGCTGGAAGATGATAAAAGGAAAGTTCCCCTCGCCCCAGGCCTTTCGCCAGCTTTGAATCAGAGTCGACAAAACCAATTGGTATTGGGAAGCCCTTCCTGTATTGGATTCCCCTTGGTACCAAAGTACTCCCTTGATACGCATAGGCGTCAGAGGGGCGGCCATGCCGTTGTACACTACCGCTGGAATATCCGGCCAATAGGGAACCTGAACCGCAAAATTAAACGTGGTGATCGACTTCCGGCGTAAAGGGTTTGGGCGACCCCCAGCCTCCCTGCTTCAAGTCAGCGATGGCAACATGCATCAATTTCCAATCAGGCCGCCGCATCGAAAGTGTCCTTCATGGCGTAATAATCGTAATCGGCGATGGAAGGTTGTCCCAAGGGTCAGCCGGAACTGGCCCGAACCCTTGGCGTAAAATTCAACGGCCTCATAACGGCTCAAGTCGATCGGCGTGGCCGCGAGATTGGTGGCAAGCCCGCCCCAACCCCCGCCCTGCATCATCCCCGGTAAAATGAATGGCCAAACCTTTTCCTGAAAAAGCCGCGTCCTGTCGCCGTTACGGCGGCTTGTGAACCGGGTTTAGCGGAGGTTGACCAAGAGCCACCCAATGCTGTCCTTCATTTGCACCGGCGAAACCATCAGGATCTTGTCTTTGGGATCTTTGGGGATGAACTTGATATCGGACAGCCACAATTCAAAATCGTTCCCTTTGGTCCAAGTCTTGATCTGAACCTGGTTGTTATCCCAATCCTTCAGAAGAGGGGCCAAGTCAGGAACGGCATCCAAGGCCGGGCGGGGGATCCAAGCTTCGGCAGCCGTTCCTCCCCAACAACTCTCCACCAGCCCTACCGGAATTTTGAGCGCCTCATGGATTTCCTTCCCGAAATGATAAGCCACGGCGGAAAAATCCGGGACCGTAGCGGGCGTGCAAAGGGTCCAAGAACCTTGGACATCCTCTAGTGGAGTAAACGAGGACACGTGATCCAATTTGAAAAGACGGATCTGGGGAATATCAGCAAGGGGAATTTCCTTGTCGGCGTCGCTGGAAGTCTTCATGGCGAATTCCATGTTGGACTGGCCGGAACCGATCCAGACATCCCCCACCAAAACATCCGAAACCGTGACCGACTCGGCCCCTTGGATCACCATGTCGTAAGGCCCGCCCACCTTTGGAATCGAAAGAACGGCTTTCCATTTGCCATCACTATCCACGACCGATTGGACGCTGGTTCCGGCCATGGAAACCGTAACGGTCTGTCCCGCGTCCCCCCAACCCCAAACCACCGGCTTTCCCCTTTGCAGAACCATATGGTCCCCAATGAGGGCGGGCAATTTCAACTTCGCCTCAACCGTCGAAGCCAATGAATATAACGGCTAAAAACGCCAACATGAATTTTCCCTAATCATCCCGCACCCCCAAAATAATATTGAAAACTCTTTGCCCGGTTGCTGCGACTAAAAATCCGGACCCTCATAGTTAACTAGTGCCTTGCCCTTTGAATCCAAGACCGCCATTGCCGCCCGGCCTCGCCGGAATTTTCAAAGTCGTCTTGAATCCAAACCGGTTATCCCGAATTTGAACTTGTGATTTTGAGAGCTTTCGTTCAAAGCGATATAAAGGGAGCTGTTTTGAAAAACGCCGGGGCAGAACCGTCACCTCAAAAAGCCCGGCCCCTTTTAATTCACAATAAGGCTTTATTTTGGAAGCCTCTGCTAAAAATCGGTAAAAATCCTCCACGCTTGCCCGTTGGTCATTGGCCTCCACAGGCAGGGGCGAGTAATAAAGGACCGAGCCATTCTTACTGATCCGATGAATTTGGGAAGATATAGACACGTCCTTATCCGTAATACCCGTTTTGTGGGTTCCATAATTCAAATACAGCCCACCTTTTTTCAAACCCAATGTTTCTTCCGGCAAAACCTCTACACTCTTTTCATTGATCCCGAAATGGAGAAAGGCCTTCCGTCGCCAAGCCCCATCCATCCTGGGCTAGTGGCCCCGAAACCCAAAGGTTCCGCCTTTTGCGGCTTTCATCCACCCCTTTGCGGCCTGCCCTCCCAGGCGTTTGACCGAGGGAAAGAGAATAGTTTTCTCGCCCGTCATTCGGTCGAACTCGTGTTCGGCCAAGGTATGAAAGGGTATGCGTAACGCCGCCAGAACCCGGTGGGCCATTCGCTGGGCGGACTGGGTATGGGACTTGGGGGAAAGCAGGCCCGTTAAGGACTCCACCACCGCAACCGTAGCCTCTTCCGGCTCTTCTTGAAGATAGGGTGCCGCCTTTTGGAAGAACTCGCCGAAAGCCTGCATCACCAGGGCCTCGGGCCGCGCGGTCTTGTCCACCCGATAAGCCCCGATATGGACCTCGTTTCGGTCACTCATGAACTGGTTGATGTTCCAGCACCATTGGATGAACCCCGCTCCACCCATGAAGCTGGCGGCCAGTTTGCGTTCGAACAGCCTGCCTGCTTCCTCTTCCGTGCGCCGCTTCATGCGGTTCAAGTTGTCGGAAAACATGATGCCGGTTTCCTGGGCGAGGAAAGGCTTGCCCTTCACCCGGGCCGCGGTCACGCCAGTAACCATATCCTCAATCTCCCACCAGGTATGGTTGCAAGTAAAGTCCAGGGCCTCATGGAAAAGATGGTTATTGGGACGTTTGGAGGAGACACCCGCCCTCGTCCTGGCCGACGCAAAAAAGCTGGCTTCGTGGCTTCTTTTAAAACTTCCACATGGCCCTTCACCCAGTTAGCGAAAACCTCCTGGCCGAAACGGTTGAAGTCATAAGCCCGGGGTGAACGCACCAGTTGGCTTCCGGGGGCCCATGGCTCGGCGAAGTCATTTTCGTCGGGAAGCTCCACTTGCTCCCAGGAGCAAAGTTCCTCCGGCGTCATGTTCCAGCGCATACGAAGAGTTTCAATATCCCCGTGCTTCTTTTTGAGGTACTCAATAAAGGCCGCCTTCTCCAATTTTCCCGGCAGAGGCCGGGTTTTCCAAAGGGCTCCCGGGATTGGTGACCGAAGGTTCATTGATGAAATCCCACACTGACCGATGGAATTGAAGCGTAACGCCGGACGAGGGAAAGCATATATTCCCTCTGAAGAGAGATGGCCCGGGGATCAAGATAGGGATGGTCTGAGGGAACATATCCGGGATGAAAGGAAAAGAAATTAAAGGTAACCGCCAGGCCATGCTTCAAGCTGGTTAAGATAAAAGCGTCCATGGAACAAAGCATATCCTCGCGGGTATTACCCGCGTCCAGAACTACTTGCCGATGAGCCGCCCAGATGCCAGTCCGCACCATGTTGATGCCCGAGGAAACCATATCAGCCATATCCCCATCCCATAACACCGGGTTGGGCATGGTTATGAATTTTCGAGAAACATCGCCCGCCATGTAGGTGGTCCCTACTACCGGGATAGTTTTCCCGTCTTTTAAGAAGCGAGTTCCCTGAACAGTGATCGCCGGGGCACGCTTAACCAGATTCTCATCCCAGCCCCAAAACCCCTGCTGAAGCGTGTGGGAATAACGGCCGTTTATAGATATTCGGGTTTCAATACGATACAAACCCGGTTCAACCGTAATCGGCAATGGCATGGTCTGGTAATGGGATGCCCTTTTCACGCTCGATTTGATGCTTTGAGAATAAATTTTTTCATTTTCTTGGAAGACTTGATAATCCGCTTGAATGGTGCGGTCTTGAAACTCGTGGCCCCGCACCCAAAAATTCAGGACCGGTTGGGACCCTGGCTGGTAGCAAGCCAGTCCGGGTCGCAAAGTAACTTGAATGGCTCCGCTTTTGGCGGCTAGGGCTAACCGGGAAACAAGCTGGGAAAGCGAATCATTCCACCGGGGCAGTTCGGCGGCAAGGAAGGCCCATCGGCCCCCGGCGAATCGGCCCTGGTATCGGTCAATGAGAGCGGCAGGACAGGAAACCCTGCGGTTATGCCCATCTAATCCCCAAAGAAGAGGTTTCAATTCCCCGTCCATGGGGCCCGTGGAGCCTGTCCTGTTTTCCTCGTCCGCTTCGGTAAAGCGCGGCATCAGGGAATGGGATTCCATCGGCGCGAAGGTTAACCCTTGCAATACTTCTTCTCCCGGAACAGCCTGGTGTTTCTTGACACGGTCGGCGGGCACGGTATTGAGTTGTTCAATTCCCAAGCTCTGATAATAGGCAGTCTGGGCGGGTTCTGTTTCCCACTTGTTTCCCACTTTTCGAACCGGAACTTCCAAGGGTCTTCCACCCAGGGCAAGCAGATTCCCCCCTTTCAGAAAATAGGAATAAAGGTCTTCCCAAGCGTCTTTGGGAAAAGCCGAACCGTAAGGCAATACAACCAGGTCAACCTTGAGGGGATCCAGTTCACGGAGGCCTTCCACCCCCGCCACCGTTACGGGCCCAGCCGAGGCCAAAGATTTTTTCAACAATGCCAAAGGCAGGGACGGGGTTCCCAATGTTGGAAAGTCTGTTTCGTTGAATAGGAGGATCATGCGTGTCGCCTTTAAAGTTTTGGTTGAAAGCTAACTGTTATTTTTTAAAGAATTTCTCATTCACTTCGGCGGCGGCTTTCTTCAACGCTTGGGCGGCGGTCTCTTCCCCGCTCCAAACCTTGTCCAGTTCCGATTCGACTCGCGCCTTCCATTCCGGCACATTAGGATCCAGAGGCTGGAAATGGCCGTATTGAACCGCGTCCACCAGAAAATCTTTGGATTTGGGAGTTAGACCATCCAAAAAGACAGGCGACTGGGCAAGGGCTTTAATGGCCGGTTGGGTCAGTCCTGTGGCTGCCATGAACTTTTCACCGGTCTCCCCCGCCAGGTATTTCACCAATTCGTAAGCCAACTCGGCGTTTTTGGTGCCCTTCACAATGCCGTAACCGGCCGCGCTCAAGGGGAAAGACCTCAATCCATTGGGACCCTTGGGAAATTCCACCACGTCCCAATCAAAATTTTTGATCTGCCTAAACTGGGGCACTAACCAAATGCCCGAATAAAACATGGCGACGGTGCCGTTCGTGAAGAGGTCCGAGTTGCCCATGCTTCCCATCGAAGTCAAATTCGCCAGACTCGGCATGACATGATATTTTAAAACTAGGTCCGAAAGGTACTGCACTCCCGCGATGGCCTGGGGACTGTCCACCGTACAACGGGTTGGCTTTTTTTCATTATCTACCAGCGCTCCTCCCCAAGCGTAAACCCAGGCGTCCCAAGATGGCGAATTATCCGCGCCAACGAAACCAAATTGCGTAATTTTACCCTTGGCGTCTTTCTTGGTTAACTTCTGGGCAGTGGCTAGAAGATCGTCCATGGCCCAATCATTCTTTGGATAAGGAATTCCCGCTTCATCAAATTTATTCTTGTTGTAGTAAATGACCGCGATGGGGGCGATATCCCGGGGAAGGGCGGTCAGAATGCCGTTCACGGTGTAATGGTCGATGGCTTCGGGATAAAAATCCGTCAACTTGATAGAAGAGTCTTTGTCGACAAAGGGCTTCAAATCGGCGAAAACGCCCCGGGATGCAAACGCCATCATTTGCTCGGCGTTAACCGCCATCACATCCGGTGCCAGGCCGCCTGAGAATTGGGTCAATACCTTGGTGATATATTCGGCATAAGGCGCCCGTTCCAGTTCCACCTCAACACCCGGATGGTTTTTCTTGAACTCGTCCACCGCCTTTTGGAGGATAACCGCTTCTTCAGGCCCTCCCCATCCGATGCAGCGAAGGAGGATACCACTGGTGCTTTTTTTCACCACGCAACCCGTAAAGGCCGAAAAAACCGCGATCATTGCGATAGCAAAGTAAACCTTTAAAGTTGTTGAGCCCTTCATGCGTCCCTCCAAGGCCGTTTATTATAGCCAAGTAAAACGGTTTATTTATTCAATTGTTTAGGAACTTCACTTGCCATGTCTTTGAATTTTCAATAAAAAAAACGGGGCTATCAAACACCTGTTCATTTAAAATTAAACTGCGGAAGAATTAATTCTTAAAACTCAGGTCAGCAGTCCAAAAACCGAGACCTATCCGGCCCACCTGAGATTCCAATTGGTTAATTCGCTTGAGACAAAAGACCTTGGCTCCCCCATGGAATTCAGGATGATATTTAAGGTAAGGGATATCGCCCAAATTTAAAAAGCTCACCCTCATATAAGAATGAGCTTTTTAAAAAGTGATAAAACGAAATTATTCGATGGTAACGTAGTCGATATAGTAGTTCACGGTAAAGAATGTGTTGACCCCTGAACTTGTACCTGTTCCAATTTGCGCCCCAAATTTCAAAATTGACGCGGAATTCGCCCCACCCTCGTTTGCGGGGATGGAAGCTTTTGTCCAGGCGCCCATAGTCAAGGCAAAGCTGCCGCCAGCAAAACCCAAACTCTCGTAATTGTAGCTAGTGTCTTGGACATACATTTGCCCATAAGGGACGTTTGAAGGCAAGGCGCTCAAATAATAATAAAGGCTTATGGTCTTTCCGGACAAATCCATTCCAGCGGTGGGGTAGTCGTATTCAATATTAACTGATTGGCCTGACGCCGAGAAAACGATAGGACCCGCCAATAAAGAATTACACTCCGATGAGCAAGAATCTTCATTTTCAGCACTCGAAAGCACTAGGCCGGGAACCGTAAGAGTTCCGCTGTTAACAGCTGAAATCCATCCGGTCGGAACCAAAGTGATCCCGTCAAAAGTCATGGTGACTGGACCGGGCGTGGGCGTGGGTGGCGCGGGAGTTGGAATAAAGGAAGAAATGGGCGGGTAGTTAGCGGTGCAACCCTGTTGCAGCGACAAAAGGGAAATCATCCCGGCGATGAAAAAAATGGAAAATAAGATCCATTTTTTCGTCATCATCTTGAACTTGTTCATTCAAACCCTCCTTCGCTCAGCCACACGGTTTCAAATTAAAAAAATTGGACTTGATCCACATAGAAATCCACATTTATCGTTCCCGCAACGTTATTGTTTCCTTCCGACCACATCAGACTCACGATTTGTTGCAAATTTGCGCCCGATAGGGTCGAAGGCGTGACAGCCGAACCGTAATTCTGCCGGGTAAATGCAGAAAAAGGGATTTTGAGGAGTTGCCAAGCGCCGCCAGTATTGTTGTAGATATACTCAAAATTATTGTAACAGGCGTTGCTTGCCGCGTTAGGACTACAGGTTCCATTCGGAGGAGTGGAGGTTTGTAAAACCGGAATCGAAAAGTCCCGGAGGGACGCCGTATCATCGTTCATCACTTTGATATAAAACTGTATCCCGCTAAACAGACTGGCATCGTAAACGGTAACGGGCAATCCACTCAGAGTAGTGCCGGCACTTTCGATGGGTATTACAAATTCAACTGCGGGATAACTTGCATTACCGGGATCGGTAACCGGACTGTTCATCCAAACGCAATGAGCCGTATTGTCCGCGCCAGGTGTTACAACGAGCGGCGTCACATTTGGGCTCCCCGTGCCAACGATAGCACCAGGCTTTTGGACAACGTTTCCGGGCCGGTTGGCCTCGGCCAAATGCGAATTGACGAAGAGTCCACTTTCAAAATCGCAGACCATCGAAGCCGAAGGTCCGTTGGTGGATAGATAACTTGTGGGAACTTCGGTTTTACAGCCGAACCACCCCAAAGCCCCCAGGGCCATCAAAATCAAAAAGATTCTAAAATTTGACTTCATATGTCACCTCGGCGAATTGATTGTTCAAAGTCCCTTGGATGTTGTTGGCTGGAGTTAAATCGCCTGTTGTAAAATCATAGTCCAAGTAAAGGGTGGAATTCCGGTTGACCTTAAAGGTATTAGATACCCTTATACTTTGGTTGGTACCATTGACAGTCACGGGCGTGTAAGCTCCCAGGTCGGTGTTTTCATAAAGATAAGAATACCTCGCCCATAAGGTTCCGTCATACCCCGCTTCGGTTCCATCGGCATGTTGCCATCCATAAGCTAAAGCAATCCCCCAAACCGGCAATACATCCACCTGAATTCCACCGATCAACCAGGTGCTGGTCAGGGTCCCCAAGTCGCTGGTGGTTTGTTCATACCGGACATTAGTCCCCACTTCCAAGTTTCGGTCAAAACCGATATAGGGACCCAGGTTGAAAGAGGGGCCCATATTAACGTAAGTAAAATTCCGAATAGGAATCACGAGGGAATTTGCAGGACTGTCCACCGGTATAAAACCCGTCCCTGCTGAATTCAAAACAAGATTACCACTGATCTCTTGAACAAAGTATACCGACCCCTTAATTTTCAAAGAGTCTTTTTGGAGCGCTTTTACATCAAATTCTGCGCCAACCCCTTCCCGGTTGGGGGTCGCCAAGCCATAAGGAAAGGTATTGTCCTGGGTACGGTCATAAAAACCATATATGCCACCTGCCCGAGGCAGCGATGAAAGGAAATATTGGTTTCGTAAAACGGGTTCAAATAGATCAGGAGAAGAAAGATAGTTTGAAATTGGCAAAAAAGTAACGGCGTCTTGACGTGTCTGGGCTAACGGAGAATAGTAATAAGGGCCAACATTAAGATAATTAAATGAAACCCGTGATTTACCAAATTGTACGTAAGGGCCCCCTAACAGGGCAAAATCCGTAAAAACAGTATTGGGGTTTTGCGTGTTATCTTGATAGCTGGAACCTGCGTATTCCATATTGGCACCCACGTAGAGGTCCCCGCCCAAACCCACCTTTAAATCAGGCTTCACACTTCCCAAGAGATACTGATGGGCCCATGTTGAAGGAGTGAACATTCCATAAGGTGATCCAGGTTGTTCTGTTTCCATGGGCTCATCATAGAGAAGTCCATAGGTATCGACTGTTGCTTGAGCCGACATACCTCCCAAATACCATTTTTGCGACTTCAACTCGGCAGTTCCTCCAAAAACCAAATCGGTAAACTCATTAGGACCCAGATACCAACCTCCATTGTCGTCGAAACCATTGCGGATTATATGGACGAACACCGAACCTTTTAATTCATCAAGCACAGGGGAATCAGGCCACATTACATTCGAACCAATCTTCAAACCCCTCAGGGGCCAATTGGGCTCATTATTTAAAAAGCTCTCGTATTTGGTCAGGTCATCCCACCGGGCCCACATCTCGGGTTTATAGGCAAGGTCGAGGGTATCCCGATTCCACAAGGTCAGAGGTGTATAAGACTCATCAAAGTCACCTATCTTCGCGGAAAACCAGGGGGGATTAAAATCCATCGTGACTCGCCGAAGAACGAATTCTGGACTTTCATCAGCCTCAAATGAACTCCCTATTCTCAAAATGGTGTTCCAACTCACTTCTTTGGAAACCGTCCCCTCTGGCTGCAAATCCAAAAAGCCAAACGACTCGCGGTACCCGGGTTCAATAAAAGTCACGCCTGAATAGTTTCCCGAATACTGTTGGGCAAATCCTAAAAATCGTCCCAGGCCATGGACCGCGATCGTCGGAAATTGGGAAATGCCCATGAGCCTTTTGCGAAGGTCGTATTGTTGGGCGTCGATATCATTGACCTTGTCCGTCAGCGCCTGGACCTTGTCCTTGACCAGTTTCAATTCATATTGATAGGCCTCTTCCAGGCTATTTAGGCTTTGAATAGCCTGGGCCCGGGTGGCTTCCTCAGTGGCGGCAGCCGTGGCTTGGGTTTGCGTGGTTGGGGCGGCAATAACGTCAGAATTGGAAGCGGACGAATTGGCGTCCGGAGGGGGAGGGATATCCATATCGGCCTGGGCCACTACAATTTCATCCCGCTTTTTTTCAGCCTCCAGGATCAATTGGGTGACGTCGAAACGGGTTAAGGAAGGGGCGAGGTCGCTATTGGAAATCCATCCCGCCTGGGCTAATTTTTTCAACTCGGCATAAGTCGGGTCGCCAAGTGGAACCACGGTGAAAAAATCATCCCCCAAAGCCGCACTTGCCACTATCGGCAAAAAGAGCCAAAGGGCGAGTAAGAGGAAGATGATTTTAGAACGTAAGGTCATAAGTCATCCTATATATATATTCCCGCCGGTCGAAATTCGGCTGGTCGCTCCAGGTATATTTATTGATAAAAACATCCCCATGAATATCGAAGGTTTTGCTGACTGGGCATTTGATTCCAAATGCCCAGGAGGTACGGGTAATATCTAGGGCCTGATAGACATAATTACCCAAAGATCCGGTGTCAAAATAAGAAGAATAGCTGGCCAATGTCGGGGGTTCTCCAACGCCGTTCAAAGTATATTCACTTCCTGATGCCTGGGCTTGTTCGTAAGCTCCCGATAAAACCAGTCCCTCAAAAAGGGGCACTCCCGGGAACGGCCCGGCGTCGGCGCTCACGATCAAGGTGTTGACAGTGAAGGACGGTGCCCCCAGCCCCAAATTGGTGGTCTGGTTCTTGTAATCACCAGAAATGTCCCAGGTGGAAAGGGTACCGTCCAAGGCCTTAGCCAAATCCAGTGTCAGCGCCCCTTCGTATCCTCCGAATGTCCGGATATTCGTGACAGGTTCGCCCGAATCCACCGGAAGCACGCTGTTGCCCGCAGAGGTTAAAACATAATCGGGTTGGAGTTCCTGGGCAAAAGCCGTGTAAGTTGCTTGGGGCTTGAGCCATCCGTTTTTCCCGATTTCAGCCGAGAAGCCCAAGATAAGCGCCTCACGGTCAGGGGTGGCATCCCCATAGGGAAGCATATTTTCCGCCATCCGGTCATAAGGAGCGAAAGCCGGGCGTCCAACGCCCTGAAAAACAGTATTATCCAGGGCCCCGTTCAAACCCTCGTCGATGAGGCTATTGGTCAAATAATCGTTGGTCCCCAAAGCTGGGGTAAAACCGTTGGTTTGGGCGCCGGGAGAATAGAAATAAGGGCCGATGTTCAAATACTTGGCATTCAGGTGAACCGTATCGAGGTCGAGGGAAGCCTTGGCCAAGAGAGCCCAGTCCTGAACCACGCTTTGGGCATCCATGGAATTATCCTGATAAGAACTTCCCGCCCACTCCACGAATTCTTTTGCGTCAATATTTTTTTGGAAAGGAAGGGTGCCAGTCGAAGAAAGGCTCCCGATTTGGTATGTCTTGGCAAAAGTGGAAACGAGGTTTGGAATATAGGGAACATCGGCGCTTCCTGTATCGTCCCACAACATCAGACCCGTAGCCTTCAGTTCAAGGTTGTCGTTGAAAAAATCCAAGGCTCCTTCACTTCCGGCATAATCATTGGCAAAAGCATAAGGGGTAGCCGAATCCATTACCCCTCCCATGGCTTGGAGATGGAAGGAACTCAGGATGGGGCTGTTACCCAATTCCTGGTCAGAGGCCGCCTCAAAACCCTGCAGATGCCAATCGGGCCCGTGATCCATATACACATTCTCCTCAATGTCCTTACGAACGCGGTAATAAGAGGTGGGTTCCGTTAAGGTATAAACTGGAAATTCGTTATTCCAAAGAGTAAGCGGGGTGTAGTGCCGGTAAATATCTCCCGCCGTAAGATTGCAAATCTCGTTGGTGTTGGTCAAAGAAAGCCAGCGAAGGGAGAATTCCGGTTGGATGGGATCGGCGTAATAGAGTCCTACCGTACGTGTGAGACGGACATCGGCGTCGAAAAGCACGAAGGGGACCGGAACGCTTTTAAGGATGATGTCCCCCATTATGATGTCGTCATAAACCATGGGTCCGTAAATGGCGTTGACTCCTATACCGCGATAAGTGTCAAAATAACCGCGGGAAGTTCCGGAAAGACTGGTTCCCGTTTGCTTCAGGTACTCCATCTGGAGGGCCGCGAATTTCTCGTTTCGGTGCTGCTGGTCATAAATCCGGTCTTCCAACTTGGTGACGTCCACATCCATGAGGGAAAGCTCTTTTCTAAATTCCTCGACCAATTCCTCAAGGCTTTTAGTCGCCGCCTCCGGGGTGGCGGCCACCATTTCTCCCGGTCCCGGCGGCAAGGTTGCCTGGGCCATCCAAAGCTCAGCAGCCCCCTTGGTTAATTGGGCGACTTCCAGGTTGGTCATTGAGGAAATGGGCTTCCCGGGGTTTGGGGCCAAATCGGCGGATACAAGTTGCGCGATGGAGGAATCAATCCAATTGTCCCTTTGGGTAGTGGTCAAGGGTCCATGATCGGCCATTGCCGGATAAGCCATCATGAAAACAACCATGAAGGCTCCGAAGAGAACCGTAAGTTTTAATCTTTCCCCGACTTTTAACACTTTTTCACCTTTCCCCATTTCGCGAAACATCGTTTAAAACTGAAATAAGAGATATGAATAAATCTGGTTTGCCTGGTAGCTGTTCGCCACCACGGAAAAATCCTGGTAACTCAAGCGCTTGAAACGGAATTCGAATTTCCCGCCCCCCCAAGGCAGGTCATAAGCGAACCCCGCCCCGTAAGAATCGGTGCGGAAGTTGACGATGGGATAGGTATAATTCGAGTTCCAAATTTCCCAACCATAATCCGCCAACAGGTTCAAGTTTTTCGCGACTTGATAAAGAACCGACGCGTCATAGACTTGCTGATTGAACATGTCCGGGATATTGGCAAGGGTCTGGCCCGGCCGGTTGGGATCCGGCATATTCACGAGAGCGGGATTGGTGGTCGTTCCGGAAATCTGATGATCCGTGAAGAAGAAACTGCCATAGAAAGGCTCGGGCATCCCCAGCATCTTGTTGAGCTGGAGTTTGGTCGTCAGGGTGATGTAGTTGAAGGTCTTCAGGTTATCAAGCTGGGTATAGGTATTGGTCCCCGAACTCAGTGTGACAGCTTTTCCATTGATGTCCTGGACCGGTTCATTGGCCGTGGGGAGCATGAAGGGTATACGCTGTACGAAATCCACTCCCAAGGAATTCAGGTAGAACTCGTTGGCGGTGCCATAGCCATCGTTACGGATGCCCGCGATATTGTTTTCATAAGCTTGCCCCATGGGGTGAATCCCGCCGTATCCTCCCCAAACACTGCTTCCCCACATTCCCGTGTCATCCGGGTAAAAAACCGTAATCAATTGGTAGGTTTCGATGACATTTTGCCCGGTTTCATCCGGAATGACGGTGTATTCAGTGTTGGAGGCTACATCAAAATTGATGATGATATCATCGAGAATAGAGGGCCAGGACTTCATCCAATCCTGCTGGCGGCCTTGCCAGCCCAGGTTGGCCCGCCATCCGTGTCGGTCGCTGATCATGTCGTTGACCATGCCCACGAAACCGTAATAATAATCTTGAAGGCCCGTATAGGCATATCCATAACGGTTCAAATTGAAACCCGCTGCATAAACCGTGGCATTAATATCCGAATAATTCGGGCTGATGGCGGTGTAATACATAGTGAAGGGATAATAGGTCAGGGAAGCTTGTCCGGCCGGGGCTTCCAAAGGCGTGGGATTGGATAGGTCAACGTTAGGAGCGACGAGGCTATAGGGGCTTGCGGTTTCTATTCCCGTATAAAACTGGCTGTAGGCTCCCTTCAGGGACAGGAAGAAGGGTTTTATATTGAAAGCCATATCGGCTTCATAATTTTGGGAGTCCATGGTGGGGGTATTGGGTGGGGTTATTCCGAGATTCTCATTGATCCAATAGGCGGACAAAGACGTTTCCAAAAATCCCCCGGCCCAAGGCTGGCTGTATTTGAGACCCTCCTCCAACCGGTGGTTTTCGGGCAAGTCGGAATCGGGGTCATCCGCGGTCCTTCCCATTCGGCCAAGCAGCATGGTAGCCTTCGCATCCTTGCTCAAGAGGGGAAGGTTGCTTCCAACCATGTAAAGCCCGTCAAACACGTTACCCGTAGTGTTTGAGGTTATCCAAGAAGTGTAACTGGGAACGTACCCCAGGTTAGTCATATAGTCGTCCCAGTTTTTCATATTCTTGTCGGTGGAATATCGTTTGATCTCGAAGGGTTCCTCATAACGCAGGTTGCTGAGGGGAAGGCCTCGGGTGAAATCTCCCAAGTCGACATCGGAGGTATAATCCTCCACCGCGAAAGTATTGTCCCAATGACCCAGTTTCCCATCCATGCTCCAATGGACCTGGGGGCTGAAGAGATAAATCGAAGCCGGTTGCGACGGCGTGTCAGTAATGGAGGAATAAACGTAGCTCCCCACCCCCAAGCTGATAGAACCCTTCCCGCCCAAATCGCTCCAAACTCCCAGATTCACTTCATTCTTGATAGAAGTGGCGCTGACCTGGGTCAGTCCGGAAACATTGACGTTTTCCACCCGGATATCCGAGATGGTCGAAAAATGGGGAGCACCACCGGACTTGTTGGCTTTCTTGAACACGGAATCCACTTCGTCCTGGACGTCCTTGAGTTGGTCCAGTTCCGCCTGGTCCTGCTGGATACGGTAATCATCCAATCCAGCTCGGTTGCGCAAAACTTCCGATTCCTGGTGCAGCTCTTTCAATAAATCGTCAATTTCTTTTCGCAAGGCGTCGTGAACTGGAGCCGGCGGCACTGTTGCCACCGGAACCGGAGCAATGGGCGCAGGAATCATCGGGGCTTCCATGGGGGGTGGAACAACGGGAGGCGGAACAACGATGACCGCCGTCGCGGTAGGCAATACGGGCGGGGGCAAAGTCGGAATCGCCGTGGGTTGCTCCGGGGTTATTTCGGGCGTGGGATAGTCGGGCGCATCCAAGCGGGCCTTGGCCTTTTCAACATAAAAGGCCAACTCCAGTCGATTGACTACAAGACCTTGATCCAGGACCGCTTTGTCCTTGGGATCCAGGAGGCCATAGTCCCCTAGTTTTTTGACTCGTTGGTAAAGCGATTGATCAGGAGTGACGTTATCGCTGGGGTCGGCCCAAAGCAAAGAAACTCCCGCGGATCCTAAAAAGAGGAAACCGAGTAAAAGGCCAGACAAAAGGGTTTTCATTTTTAACTTCAAACCGCACTCCTGAAACGCCGGAGAATCAAAAACCTTCGACAAAAGCGTTTTAATGGGCCAAACCCATACCTAAAATCTTTTCAAGACACTCTAAAAAAACTCTACTTCATCCACCCAGTAATCGATCGGATAGGTTCCAGCGGTATTTCCCGCATTGTGGTCCCATTCAATTGTCATTAATTCCTTCAAGTGATCGGTGAAATCCGGCGGCGTTACGATGGATCCCCAACCCGGTTGACGTTTTAAATCACTGAATGAGTAGGTTTTTTGCACCCAATCCCCAGTCATGGAAAGGTCCGCTCCAAAATGGTTGTAACACTGATCCGAACAAGTTCCGCCATTAGAAGAAGGCAAGGTGGCGGGAATGGTCACATTAAAACGCCGGGCCGGGGCCTTATCGTCGGCGGGACACTTGTAGTAGAACCTGATGCCATCAAACATACTTGCGTCATAGGTCCCGCTTTTCTTGAACATGCCCTGGAGCGTAAAGGAAGGATATTGCCCATCACCCTTATTGATCAGGGTCCCGGACATGTGGACAGCCATGGCGGTTCCATTGGCACCGCCGGAGACAATATAGGGAGTCGTGAGGTTACTGCCAGCGGAAGCGAAAGCGTTCCAAGTTCCTCCACCCCCATATAGTTTAGAACTCATGTTGGTGGAACCGTCATCGAAATTATCAATCACCTTCTGATCCGCGGGGACCTTGACCCTCACCACAAGGTCTGCAGGATTTTTCAATCCGTCTGTCAAAGGCTCGTTCTTAGATCCCTTGTTCACCAGAACAGCACCACAACCCGCAAGGAAAATCCCAAAGCACAAAACCATTCCATAAAAATATTTTTTTGACAGGGTCATGGCCACCTTAAATGGTTGAGATGGAAGTTAAAAAAAGTTCGAAGAATGGCTATTGGAAAAGCGCTGGCATTCTACTAAATACCGGGCGAACCCGGAAACCTTTTCATCTGTAAAAATCCTTTAAAAGTTTAGAAAAGTTTAAAAGGCGCAGCCTCGATGGTAAACCGTTAAACGGTTTTCCCGGGAGATGTTTCGCCTTTTAAGCCCTTTTCTTTTCACATTTTTTAAATCCATAAAAAAACAAAACCCAAGGCCGCACCCAAGGGTTTTTCGGGCTCTTTCTCCTTTTTCTTTTAGAAAAGAAAATAAACGCCAAAGAGTGTTATACTTCCATTAATCGATCTTTTTTTGAAAAATCTCGGAGGCGGAAAATGAAGCATTGGATTGGATTTGGTTTCCTCATGACCTTGGTATCGGTTGTAACCATGGGGAGTAGCTGCCGCCACCTCGCACAACCAACTTTTCCTCCTACAAACACATTCACCCCGACGAACACCGTTTTGTTAACTTTCACTCCGTCCGCCACAACCACTAAAACCCCCACCGCAACTATTACCAGCACCCTCACGAACACCGCAACCGCCACGCCCACCGGCACGCCGGGCAGCCCCACTATGACCCCGACCGTCACGAATACGCCCACGCTCACCGCCACATTCACTATTACAAGCACTCCAACTAATACCGCTACCCCCACTGTCACCAACACGCCCGGCGGAGCCTGCACGCCCGTACTCCAACCGACATATACATTTGCCACATGTAATCAAGGCTGGACGGCTTGGGGAACTATGCCTACGACCGTTACCCAAACGAATAGTGTGGGTGGCGCAACGCCTCCGGGCGGAGGGGCCATTGAGGTGGTGCTTCCGTTCACTTCCTCTAGCACTCAAGAACTAATTGGTATGCAATTTTCACCGGGTGTAACGATCACGCCGGGATCAACCATATCCCTGTTATACCAAGTGGTTTCTTCAACGACTTTGTCGGGTCAATATACCCAGGTTTACACCCAAGGCAGTGTGGACGGCGGGAATTATTTTGATTACACCGCATTAACGACCGAAACCGCTCCCTCCAATAGCTGGGTTACCGTGAGTACTACCTTTCCAGGAGCAACCGGAGAAGGGGTGACTCAGTTTGTGTTCCAGCTCCCCGCCAACGGCGCTCCTTATATAACGACTCCAGTAACCGTTTATATCGCCTCGGTATCCATTACCGCGCCGGCCCCATCCACCCCTACCTTCACGCCTACTCCCATCGCCGCGGATTCTTTTGAGTTCGACGGCGGCTCGATTGAAGGTTGGGCCATTTCTGATGGAGGCGGGTCAGGCGGCACTTCCTCTTTCTCCTCCCCCTTATCCATTTACTCCCCAGGGTATAACAGTTCCGCGGGATGTTTGGGCGCCTATGTCACCTTTGGAGCCGCCAACGAGGCCACCAACTTTTCTTACACTTATTCCACAGCCTTCAATGCGACCAGTTTGAACATCCAGGGAATCAGGTCAGAAGTTGAAATCACAACAGCCCTCTCGAACAATCCCACAGGCGCTCAATTTTACGTCCAAAGCGGAGCCAGTGATACTTGGGCGAACGGTTCTTGGACGAATTTGACCGTGGGATCTTGGGTTCAAGTCTTTATTCCTGAGTCGGACATTACCGACGTAGGCGAAATAGATAACATTGGTGTCCAGGTTGGGTCCGGCGGAAGCGGTAGCGTTTTCGCCCCAGGGCTCGTTTATGTGGACAGCGTCGAATACTATTAAGAAAATAGCTTAAGCGGAATTTCTTTTAAAAAACGGCATCCCCTTCAAGGTGTGCCGTTTTTTATTTCCCGACTTTGTCCTCGTATCTGCAGAAACAATTCAAAATAATTCCGGGGATTTTCTTTTGAAAATCCAATCAAAAAAGCAGAAATAATTAAGATTCGATAATTCGTGGTATCATTCCACTATCCGCGCAACGTATTTAAATCAATATGAGGGAGTGAATACCCTATTCTGGATAATGGGGTCCTGACAACGACCTCAGCTAATGACTCCAATCCCGTTATATCCACCCTGCATGTCACCCAGGGGACGGGTTCGATCAACGTGGATGTCACCACTTCCTCGGGATGGAACCAATTCCTGATGCTTAATTCAGTCGACCCCCCGAATTGGTCCGCCGTCACGGAGGTCCTGGTGGATGTTTATGTGGACAGCTCTCTGGTCGCCGGAACCACTTGAGACGAATTGGAACTCGACGCCGATTCCACTGTCCAAGGGGTTTATGGGTCTTCCATCTCGCCAGGTAGCGGAAACCTGGTAGGCGGTGTTGAACAAACCGTGGCCCTTCCTGTATCCTTCGGCGCGGGGACCATCACTTCGACCTCTCCACTTTCAAAACTTTATTTCATCCTAAACAGCGGGGGCACGACCGCCGCCAATGTGGGTAACATCTACATCGATAACATCCGGCTGGTTTCTTCGGCCTGCCCCCCGACCAATGTTTATAGTTGGACCTTTGACGATGACACCAACGACGGCTGGGCCAGCGGCGATTGGTTCAGTGGTTCCGCCAGCGAGGTCTTAAGCGACGTAGCACCGGGGTACCCTGGCACCGGTTACTGTTTAAACCTCTATGTTCCATTTGCCGCCGGTACCAACAACCAACAGGAGGCCCTGGCCTACACCTTCCCCACGGCGGCAAACCTGACCGGATATACCCTCCAAGCGGACCTCTGGATTGACGCCGCGATCAACAATACTTATCCCGGTGGTTACCTATTCGTCCAAAGCGGTTCATGGGTTGAGGAGCAAAACGCTTGGACCAACCTGGCACCCAATGCCTGGACAAGAATCACCTTTACTCCAACTTGGGCCGGAGCGGGTGAGAATTCAGCGGATGTTGTTCAGGTCGGCGCCCTTTACAACACCGGCTCCGGAACACTCGGCCCCGGTAATATCAAATTGGATAACTTCCTTATTTATTAAGGCTTACCCTAACTTTGCAAAAAGGGCCTCGCCTCCAGGCGGGGCCCTTTTTTGTTTTGAGCCATAATGCCCCCAGAATGGTTTAATGACTCATCTAGTAAACTCTGCGTTTTTCCCTATCCCCTTTTCAGGCTATAATGCGCCAATTATTCCAATCCGTATAAGCGAGGTTTTATGCACTCCCGTCGCCTTATCCTGAATTATCTAATCGTTATTAATCTGGTTGCCCCGTCGATCATCCTTGGGGCTGAGGATGACCAGGTCCCTCCCCCGCCCGAAGTCACTATTAGTGCGCCCCCCCAATCGGTCTCTTCACCCGTACCCGCTCCTCCAACTCTTCCTGATAACCAATCCGCCCCTCAACCGCCTTCGCCTCCGATGCCGCCCGATGTTTCAACCGTTGCTCCCCCAGCAACAACTTCCCCAAACCTTCCTGTTCCTCCCGCTACTCCCGATAACCAAAACCCTGTCCAACCACCGCCCCCAGCCTTGCCACCCGGGGGTTCCACCAGCACCCCCTCCACACCCATCCCCACAACCTTAGCCACCCCACCACCCGTTCCTCCCGCCTCAACACCCGGTCCAAGCGCCTATAATCAGGCCCTGTCCCTTTTTCAACAAAAGCAATACCAGGATGCCATACCTTTCTTTAAACAAGCCCTCTTAGAAAAACCTGGCGACGCCAAGCTCTACTACTATCTGGGTTCCTGCCAATACAAAGCCGGCCATACCCGCGACGCAGTAATGAATCTGGGTATTTCCTGCAAGATAAAACCCGACATCAAATTGCAGGACTTCCTCCGCCGATTAAGAGCCCCGTTAACAATCCAGGAAAAACAATGGGTGGACGCCCAGATTGACGCCTATGGGTCGGGAAAAACTCCGGAAGTTCCAACCCCGGTCGAATACCCCCAAATAGGATTGCGGCTTCAACCGGAGATATCCTTTATCAACTTGGCGGAATTCACGGCTGATGTTCAGTCCCAAGTCTTCTATGCGAACTCCCAATTAAGCACTGATCCAAGCTACCGCTTTACCGGAACCGTTCCCAACAACCTGGTGGGTTATATCGCGGAACCGGTCCTGCGCATGGACACCCATCTGGAGTTCGGCATACCCCTGAGCTATCTTCCGGTGGGAACCGTTTCCGAGAACACCCAAAGTCTCGTTTACGGAAACAGTTCTATTTCCTACTCCTTGAGCGCCTTAGTAGGAGGGCTGGATGTGCGGCTCTTGACAGGAGACCGGCCATTGCAGTTTTTCGCTTCCATCGGCCCCCGATTGGCCTCGATCGAAGTCAATGTGAACTACAGCAACCCTTCGGCGTCAGGCACGAGCGATTACAATTCAGTCGCCTTTGGGGGACAGGCTCAAGTAGGACTGGACTGGGAATTCGCCGACCATTTCCTTTTGTCCCCTTCGATAGGCTACCGTTGGCTTCAGGCGGGACACTTGACCGGAAATTTTTCCAGCGGAGGCCAGACTACTCTTTCCCGGTTGGAATATAATCCCAATTCCTCCACCGGCTCCCAGATCACCGTAGTCCCCGAAGCCGATCCCGATCCCACCGGCATGTCCCCCCTCAAAGTCGACTTAAGCGGAGTCACGGGAGGCCTCACCCTTTCCGCGCTCTTTTAAACCGGGTTTCACCCAAGAGGGATCAAAAAGAAACAATTGAACCAGTATCATTCCCCAACTAATCCAAAAAAAATCCATCAGGAACATCAAGGCAAGATGCAATAGAACGGTGGCCGTCCAAACCCAAGGACGGGCCCGGCGGAAGAGCGCCAGAGGCCAGTAAAGAAACTCCATCCAAGCTACGATCCATGTCAATCCCATTAAGCAGGGCGAGGGTATCTCCAGCAGGGTCCGGCAAAAAATATTCTCGCGGCTTAAAGGGTGCTGAAGGATCCAAAACAAGGCGGTTCCGTCTTTCCAGGCTGGGGTCAGCAGCTTGTAAAAACCACTGTAACTGTAACTCAAACCTACCACCCACCAGCCGGCTTCCTGGATTGCCCGGGGAAATTCCCAGTCCTTCCCCCGATCGGGCCGGTTTCGGGCCTCCCAAGAACCATGGGGCGCTTTCGGCAGGCAGGCATGGGCTAACAACAACCATCCGATATAAGGGAGTTGCGGGTTCAAGATGAAAGGGTTGCGGTCCAAGAGGCAAGCCCACAGGTACCAAAGAGCGATGGCGGCTAACCTGTCCCGGAGCCCTAAAGCCAAAAGAACACTAAAAAACGCCCCGAAAGCCAGCAGCACCCTAATAGCGGCCGGGCTGTTCCAAAAGATGAGGATGTTTGGAAAATAAACAGAACCATGTCCTTGATCGAAAGACGACCAAAGCTCCCTGATTGGAAAACAATTCCATGCCCCAAGGTAAAAGCTGGAGGAAGTAAGCCAAAAGCGACAACCCCAGCACTGCCCGGAAGAGGCTGTAATGGCCGCCCGTCCATCCGTTTTTCATCGGCATGGGTCACCATAAGGGATCGTTCGAATCACGGAACCGGCGACGGGGACGATTCGAATAGTCACCGGCCATTGAAAACTGCCGGGTTGAATTTCCCATTCTTTCAGCAGAGGGCCGCAAATGGCGTAACGCCGGATGGAGCGGTTCAGCGAAGGCCACCCGGTGGAGTCGCCTTCCAGGGTCAGAAGGTACATGCTTCGGCGGGCCTCCGGCCCGCGCAAGCGGGCCAAAACCGAATGATCAATTGGGATCGAACGACTTTCGCCTTTCGAATCCTTCCAATCCAAAAAATACCGGTTGGCGAAACTTTCCTGGTCCCCCAAACTGCAGAACACCTTGGGCGCTGGGGAGGCAGCTGTAACGAACCCCAGGTTTTGAATCCAGCGCGTATGGCTGCAGTTTCCCGCGATTTGAAGAGTCCCCAACAGGAAAAGGAATAAAGCTCTTTTTTTCATAGCCCCGTCTTTTCAGGATTCCTTGAGACCTTGGCTATATTACACGATGAAAGCGGGAGTGTTCAGGGGTTGAACTTCTGTCTATTGGGTCGTCCCGGACGAACACATCATCTTAGGGACTGGCGATACAACTCAGGAGGGTTTGGGATGATTTATTGGTATAAAGAGCGTAAACAAAGTCTTCGCCTTGGGATTGGCGAACTTTTAGCACGTTTAAGATCCTTAGAAACGGGAAGGATCTCCCGTCCATTGATCAAGCCAATGGGACGGCCCCTCCAAAAACCGTTCAATGGTTTTGGTCAATAGAGGAAACTGGTTCAGGTTCAGGGGTTTGACGAGATAATAATCGGCGTTTAACCAATAGGCTTTCCGGGCGTCTGCCGCTTTATTAAATGTGGTAATCACTACGACCGGAATCGGGTTCAACTCAAAGTCCTTTTTTATTTCTTTAAGGACCTCCCACCCGGTTATCCTCGGAAGGTTCAAATCAAGTATGACCAAGTCGGGATGGGGATGTTCGGCGTAGGGCCACTGGTGGCGAAGATAGGCGAGGGCCTCCTCCCCATTTCGGACCACTCCCAGGCGGATCGAAAATCGGCACCGCTTGAGCGCTTCCTTGATAAAAAATACATCTGTCGGATTGTCCTCCGCGAGAAGAACATCCACGGTCTTATCTGCGGTTTTGAGGTTCGTATTCATTTTTCCCTCCAGATATGAATCCTTGCGGTGAGGAAGAAATGGGAAGAGCGTCAAAGGTATTGTGGGATTATTATTTTATTTTTTGCGGGAGCCACCTAATAAAAAAATGATTATTTCGGGACTTACGATTACACCTAATTAAAAATCAGTTCGAAACGTTTTTTGGTTAAACGAAAATAAGTTCTCGAGTCACCGCAGGGACAAAAAGCATGAAGATAAAGAAGAACAATGAGCCGGGCTTCTAGCGGGGCACCGATGAGTTCCCATTCTTTACGGGAGGACGAGGTGGCAAATGGCTTCTCTTTTTTACTGTCTTTCGAGGACCGGAATAGGGAGGCCGAGTGTGTTTTCGTTCGCTGGGCAGAGCCCAAGCGGAGAAAACCGCCAGGAAAAACAAGATCAACATGAAGGAAACCGGTTCCTTCTTAAAATGACCTTTCAGACTCAAACTTCCCATCGAACAGTTCCCTCCCCCACCTTAGAATCCATGGTACTCGTACACAACCTTATTTCCATTATCGGCGACAAACAAAGCATTGGCGTTACCAAGAGCCAAAAAGGCGGGAGAACCTAAACCGGTAATGCCGCCCAAATAGGCCCCGGATGCCGTGGCATAATCGACTTTGGAATTGTTGTTGTCGGAAATATAAAGATTGCCCTTTGAATCCACCCCGACGCTAATCGCGTAAGACAAAGACGTCGTCCAGCCGGACCCGCTGAAAGAATTGAAATATCCATAGTTATTATCGTATTCGACTACTTCGTTGCCAGCCGCCGTATAAATGTTTCCGTTCGAGTCCAGGGCCAGGTCGTTCGGGTAAATGGCGGGTCCGCCGGTGGTTTGGTTCAGGATGGAATCGTCGTTCCACGAGAGATTATAAATAATTCCCGAGGTGTTGTCCGAGACGACTAGGTTTCCATTGGCGTCGATTTTGATTCCTACCGGATCATTCACCTGGCCTTGGCCGCTCCAAGTGTAATCATAAGTATATGTAGTGGCCGCCCCCGGATTCAGGTAATAACCCTCAACTTCTTCATACTCGGCGATATAAAGTTCGCCGTAAGAATCGATAGCTAATCCTTGGGGGGTAGTTGCGGGAATGCTGTAAAGGTAGGTCGTGCCGCTACTGCCTATGCGGAACACCTGGACGTCATTGGGGGTTGAACAAGTATCGCTTACGGCGATGAAGCTCACTCCTGATCCTTCCGTCCCGAAGGCCACACCCCACGGGCACTTGAAGTCCCCCGTAAATAGGGTGGCAGCCGCTGTTGCCCCGGCCAGTGGCGTAAAGGTGATCGTCGGCGTGGCGGAACCTGTGGGAGTTGGGGTGGGCGTACCCGTGGAAAGGGGATGCCCCCGCGTCGGGGTGATAGTGGGAGAACCCGGAGTCAAAGTGGGAGTAAAAGTAGCCGTACCCGGTATATAGTAGATGGTAACGGGCGCTGGTGAAGAGGCAGGATTGTTTTTGCTGCCGCAAGACCAAGTCCAAAACAACAGCGCACCGAAGAGAATCAAGAAGGGTAAATTTTTTTTAAAGGACATCTCACCACTTTGGCCGGCTGAAATTGGATTAAGTCTATTTGAATCCGGCAACAAAGAGAATCTTATCTCGGTATAGTTTTGGTAAAATTCGGGAATGGCTAAGCGGGATTCGGAACAAGGAAACCAGGGAGGATTTTGTGGACAGAAGTTTTCCCACTTTTATCGTGATGTATTTCAAAATATGGACTCACCCCAGAGAAGTCATCCGGAAAATTCTCGACATTCAGACGGGTTACCAGGTTTGGTTTCTCGTGATCCTATTCGCCGTCTTCCAGGCTTTATTGCCTGTGTTTTACGCCCCTTTCACCAGCTATTTAACTCTGGATATTTTGGTTTTTATCGGAATCCTCATCTCGATCGCCTTGGACAGCCTAGTCTGTTTATATTTCGCCGGGGTGGGATCATTTTTAGGGGGGATTTTTGGGGGGAAAGGGAGCTTCAAGGACATCCAAACCGCATATGCCTGGTGCTATCCCCCCGCCTGCGTCGCCATCGTTCTACTGCAAGTGAGCCAAATACCAGTCTGGCAGAATTTGATCGGGGGAGATACCGATCTGTTGTCCCTCGTCGCCGGCCCTCAAGCTTTATGGCAGGACTTGCTCCGCTCCATTTCAATTGTTCTTAATTTGTGGACCCTGGTTTTGCTCATCGTCAATGTTTCGGAAGCCCATCAGATATCGGCATTAAGATCATTCGTTCTGATCATCCTTTTGTTGATCCCCCTCCTGATTGTGGGAATCACCGCCATCATCCTGCTCGTCATCGCCGGCTTCCTCAGCCGCAGCTTTTTTTCCATTCATTAATCATAAAAATATTTTTCAAATAAGATTTTTGGTTAGTTGTCCCTAATTAAAATTGGTCGATGACGTCATTGTTATAATCGGCCACAAAAATACCTGCGCCCGCTAAGACAATGCCATCCGGCCCGAAATCCGCGCCATAGGTCCAGGAGGTCAATAAGGAACCGCCATTGGGGGCGTATTCCTCCATGAGGCTGTTCCCGAAATCCGCGGAATAAGAACCCGTTTCGCCATAGTCGGCCACATAAACATTCCCGCTTCCATCCACTGCCAAACCGTCGATATAGCAATTGGGGACCATATTCCATTGGTTAAGGCCGGTCTGTGTCGGGCCGCTCGCAGTGCTGCCGGAATATTCATCCACCACCGCGTTACCCAAATCCCCGACATATAGATTCCCGATGCCGTCAAAGGCCAAGGCGGACGGCCCGTTGAAGCTTGTGCCATTATATTTAGTCCAGATGGCGCTCGGGCTGCCGGTAGGCCCAAATTCCTCCACTTGATTATTGTCGGTATCGGCAACATAAACATTACCCAGCGCGTCCACGGTGATAGCGAAGGGATCATTGAATGTCGCGCTTCCATAAGTGGTCCAGGAAGCGATGGTAGCCCCCGCGCTGGTGAAAGCGTAAACCGCAGCCGACCCGTCACCCGTTCCGTCGCCGTTGTCTAAAACATAAATGGTCGTTCCCGCGCTATTCGTGGCGACCCCGATCGGATACTGGAATGCGAGAGTACCGTATTTCGTCCATGCCCCAGGCGAACCGGTGGAAAACATCTCCACCTCGTCCCCGTTTTCATCCGCTTCGGCCACATAGGTGGTCCCTGCGGCGATCGCCAGGCCGTTCGGTCCAAAGGCGGTGTTAAAGCTCCCCGCAAAAGCCGGCGGCACCAAAGTCGGGAAAGGGGTGAAGGTAATAGTGGGGGTGGCGGTCATGGTCGGCGTACCCGTAATCGTGGCGGTCGGCGTGGTCGTAGCCGAGTTGGTCGGAGTACCGGTGAGGGTGGGGGTGGAGGTGATGGTCGCTGTTGCGGTCACGGTGGGAGTTTGGGTGATGGTAAATGTAGCCGTAACGGTGGCAGTGTTAGTTGGAGTACGGGACACGGTGACCGTGGCCGTATTGGTGGGAGTTCCCGTTATAGTGGGAGTGAATGTGATGGTCGGAGTGTTCGTATTCGTTTCACCCCCTCCGCGCGGCCCGGTGGTCGGGGAGGTGGTGGTATTTGTACCCGGACAGCCAATGACTAAAAAGGAAGCTCCAACCAAAATCGAAAAAATCCCCAAAAACCATAACTTCATGGCATCGCCTCCAAAGAAAATTAAAACCGCAGCCAGCCTTCGGCTTGGTAAACCATAGATAATGGATAGTTTGATATTTAAACCCTGGGCTTTTGACGAATCAATAGCCCTTCAAAGGTTGGATTTTAGGTAATAAAAGGAGAATCCGGTTATTTCCGGCCATTTCCCCAAAAACCGGAAGGGGTTTTTCGCACCCCTTTCAAACATAGCCTTTTGGAGGAGCAGAAAATCATTCCGTTCGACTTCCGGTTTATCCCTTCCGGGGAAAGGAACCCACTTGATTTCGGCCGGCATTCTTAGCCTCGTAAAGGCTCTTATCGGCCATGCGCACCAAGTCATTGGGTTTATCAGCGCTGTCCGGGAAAGTGGCTACCCCGATGCTGAAAGTCACCGGGTGCAGGCAAGCCTCTAGTTCTTTAAGGGGCGCCCGGGCCTTTTCGATCATGTTCAGAAGGCGTTCAGCCACAAGGATCACATCCTGGGCGGGAGTTTCCGGGAGGATTACGCCAAACTCGTCGCCCCCCAGCCGCGCTACCACGTCGATATTACGGAGGGTTTTTCTTAAAATTTGGGCAACGTTTTTCAAGAGTTCATCCCCGACGGGATGGCCGAACTTGTCATTTACTTCTTTGAAGTGGTCCAAGTCCATGTAAAGCACGCCGCAAGGGTGCTTGTAACGGCGGCTCCGTTCCACCTCGTCCGCGAGAAATTTCTCGAAATAACGGCGGTTGAAAATTTGGGTCAGGCCGTCGGTGACCGAAAGCTGACGGACCTGCTCGTGCAGGCGGATGGTCTCGATGGCCATCCCCGCCTGGACGGCGAAATTGGTGAGCGAGTTGATGTCCTGACTGGTCAATTCCCGCCTAGTGAAAAGATTGTCCACGGCCAGAACCCCGATGATCCTCTTTTTCCCCACAAGGATGGGTACGTTGGCGTTACAGGTAACCCCCTTATCCACCTTGCCCACGAGTTCGGGGAAACGCTCCAGCAGATTGCTGGTATAAAAAGATTTTTTGTAGCCGAAAACCAGGTCAGAGAAGATGCTAAAACCTTTTTTGTCCAAAATGGGGTCCTTGTAGCTAGTCCCCAACTCGAACTTTCCCCGAGAATCCACCCCAATGGCCCGGGAAATGGACTTGCCGTCGGGCTCTACCAGGAAAATCCCAGCCCGATCATATCCCAGCCCTTTGCAAACACAGGTCACGGTGAGTTTGAGCAGATCAATGTAGGAGAGTTCGTTCCTCATGCCGTCGATGATGCGATTGAACATCATCAATTCTTGCTTCAAAACGGACTTATCAACGCTCTTTTCTTTTAAAGCCTTTTTCTTTTTCGGCTTCCGAGAACGAGGTTTTTTCATAATGCTATGCCTTCCAGAAGCAAAACCTTTTTATTTTTTCTCATCATTTTTTCTCCGTTGTTCTTTAATCCACTCTAAGTCCACCATGTCCTTGGGCCGGCCTACCGCAGCCTTGTTGTGAATTAAATCATCCATGGAAATCACCTGCAGCTCTATCCCCTCAACCTGGGTGGCAAAACGATGGGCCCAAGTCTACTCAAACGAAACACCGTCGATAGTCGTCAACAAATCGATTCGCCGGGGGGGATACCGATTTGAAAATTAACCCCGGTTGGGTAAAAGTATCGGGTTGAAAATCGGAAAGGGGCGTTCCGAAACGTTTGAAGGCTTGAAAAACTTTTTTGGAATTGACGAGCGCGAGTCCCACGAAAAGATTAATATCGCCTGCGGCCCTAGGCAAACCGTAAACCGCCATGCCGTAGGCCCCGACGATTAAGAATTCAACCTTTTCCTCGCACAAGGAGGACAACATGTCTTTGTAGTCTGGATTCAGCAAGAGGCTCCTTCAAGAAGGCCCAAGTATCCAGGGCCAACGGCCACATCATTTCCAAAGCCTCCAGGGTGGGAATAGGTTCTTCCATTCTCAAATGGCTTTTGGAACTCGCTTTTTCAATTTTCATCCCTAAACGATATGGCTTTTCCATGTTTTCCGCTGAGCACGTGAAATTGAAACGGCCCTATTATAACAAATTTTCCAATATTTATTTCGGGCCTTGGAGGTCCAAAACCCCTAATTAAATAAAAAAGCCCGGTCCCCTTGAAGGAACCGGGCTTTTACGACTAAAGGCTTACTCCGCCACCAATAAAATCGCTGAGAAAGCTGGGACTTGCAGGGTCAAGCCCGTCCCGGTGGCGGCCAGGGGGCCCGAATCGTAAAGGCGCTTCCCCGAGGTTTGAGCCAGGGTGTAGGTCTCGTAGCGGGTGACGGCCACGGGCAGTGTGATGGTGGTGTCCTGGCCCGTGTCGTGGTTCTTGTTGACCAGCACAACGAAAGTCTTCCGACCGTCGTTAGCCCCGAAGGAATAGAGATCCGGGGAGGAACTGGTGGCGGCCAGATAGTTGCCGCTAATCTTGCTCCCCCGGTTGTCGTAGTTGCTGAAGAGCTTGTGGCCCCAGAAAACGTAGTTGCCGGGATGAGTTCCATCCCAGTCGCAGGCCATGTCCATCCCTTCCCGCATAAAAATTCCCAGATTCACCGCCTCCAAGAGAGCGCCGGTGAAGTAGTTTTTATCCGTCGGATAATATTCGGTCATGGAAAGCTTCGTGCCGGGGTAATTGTCCTGGATGATTTTTTTAAGTTTGGGGATCAACCCCACCCAAGGGTCCCACAAATAGGGCTTGTTAGCGGTGTTGGCGCACCAGCTGTCGGGGCTGGTGAAAGTGGGGTCCCAAAAGATGCGCATGGCCTCGAATTGCTGGGGAGTAATGACCGGATCATAATCGCTGTCCTGCCCGAGGACATTGACCTTTTCCCCCTTGGAATTGGTGCCCCAGACCTCGGGAAACCCGTGATCGTCCACGTAATCGATCAGTCGTTTGCCGGCCAGTTGGGAACGCTTGTTCATTTCCCGCAAGTAATACTCGAGTTGGGTGATACCGCCATGGGCCTTTCGATCCGTCCACTTTTCCCCGGCTCCGTCCTTACTTTGGTAGCCTTGCACGCCGCCCGGCATGTAATCCCAATCCGACCCGGCGAGTTCCATGACGCCCCAGGCGGTAAAGCCGATTACTTGGGCGTTGGGATCCTCCGCCTTGACGGCGGCGGCGTATTTGGAATTCAATTCCACAAGGTCGTCGTAGCCGATTCCCTTGGGGCACACGTCCCGGTGGTTCTCATTCCACAAACCAGGTTCGTTGTCCATTTGGTAAAACTTCACCCCGCCCTGGGTGGAAGGGCCATAGTTTTGAACGATGGTCTTCACCCATTCCTCCTCGAACGCGGGGGAATTGGCGACGTAATTGGCGTTGGGGTCGTTTCCCCAAATCTTCTTACCTCCCGGCAATAGGCCGTTGCCCGAGCCCTGGCCGTCGTTGCCGGTTTGGCCGGGATAAAGCGATGTCGGGAAGGACGACAGTTCCTTGCCGCCGGGAGGAGGCGCCTTAGCCACCCAGGGGATGTTGGGGATGGTAATGATCATTTGCGACCCGGCGCTGAAAGCGTCCGTGATGGCCTTGGCATAGCGTTTGTCCTTTTCGGTGGCGAAAGTGGCGGCGGTATTGAGGTAATACCAATCGGCCCCCTTGTTGTCGGCATCTTCCTTCCAATTGTAATTGGTGGTGGCGTTGCCGCCCCAGCGGTTGACGGTGCCGCCCGCATTCTTGAGGGTTTCGCTGTCCAAGTAATTGAAGCCCCAGAGATAGGGAGAGATGGCGTGACTGGGGGCCGCTGCCAGGGAAACCGTGGCTGCCACCGCCGAAGAAGGCGCCACGCTGAGGGTGACCGCCTCAACCGCAGAAGCTTTGGTGCCGTTGTCGGCGGCGATTCCCACAATATGAGAACCAGTGTCCTTAAAGACGCCATTAAGAAGCTTGACCTGCCGTTTGGCCGCCCCCGTCACCGCCCCTACCACTTTGCCGTCCACCGACACGTCGTAGCGCAAAATGCCGTCGTCGTTGGCTTTGTCCCACATCACTTGCACACCTCCGGGCACTTTCAACCAGCCCAGGTTTTCAACCGGAGTCACCATCGCGCTGTCGGTGAAATACATCTTGTCGAAATAAACATGGACCGGGATATTTTCCGGATATTCACCCTGCAGGTCAAAGCGCAGGGTTTTCAGTTGGGTCAGATCCACCTTGTCGATGCTGGGGAAAGCGGCAAGGGGAATAACGACCTTGGTCCAGGTGTCGCCGATCTTTTTGCCTTCGGCGTAGTCGCTGATCTTGACGTTGCCCGTTTGCACGCCGTCAGTGGCCCCGGTAAGGGCGATGTTAAAGTCCACTCCCGGCGCGTTGGTCTTGGCGGAAAAAACCAGGAATTTGGCTTTGGAAAAGTCGTGGAGGGCCCAGGAATTGTCGAAGGCCACCCCGCCGCCTGCCCAGCGCTTGCCGTAAAACTTGTCGTTGGCCGAGGTGATGCAGGTGAACTCGAAGGAGAGACACTGGCCGTTGTTGCTATCGCTGTCATAAACGATCCAATCGGGGTGGTCGGCGTTGGTATTGGGATCAATCTTGTCCTTGGAAAAATCAGGCCGCACGAGGAAATTGGTTTTGCCGTCCTGCACGACGATGCTCACCCCTCCCTTGCCATCCTTACCGGAAGCGTCGGCCCAGCCGTGGGAGAAAAAAGTAACGGCATCATCGGCCCAGGTGAGGGCCGGAACAAGGATGAGAGCGGCAAGAATAAAAGTTCGGCGCATGAAATCTCCTTAAGCTGTAATTTGGGAGGCCTATCTTAACGAAATCAGGATGGATTGGCTTTTCAAATCCGAAAAAGCGAAAAGCAGGGCTGAAACGAATTGAAGTGAAGTTTCAAGGTGTTTCGATATAAAAAACCAAATCCCATTTGAGCCACGAAGGCACAAAAGGGATTTGGTAAAAATGATTTTATGGATTTGTCATCTCATTAAAACCTCAATAGACTCTGACTTTTGATTTTCGTCGTTTTTGGTGCCTTCTGTGACTCAAATTGATTTTGCGGGATTTTTTATTGTTTTGGGAGGATCGCGCTTAGCTGGGCGTTGGCTTGCCCCAGATCCTTCTGGGCCTTTTCCATTAAAGCCCGGTCATTTTGGATTTTATCCTCATCGATGCCCACCCGGGCGGCCCATTTATCCGCTTGGACGGGAACCGGGGTTGGCTGACCCTCGACCGACGCGGGGCTCGTTTCGGCGGCAGGTTCAGCGGTCCCTTCTGCTGAATATTTGAGGGCCTTGGACTTGTCCTTTTTCAGCTTTGCCTGCAGATCCTTGATTTCGGAAATGTAGAAAAGAATGTCTTTGCGATCTTTCTTGATCCGCTTTTGGAGAGGTCTGATCACCCCCTGCCCCGCCAATAGAGGCGCAGCGACCAGAATTGCTAGGAAAAAGAGAAAAAATTTAAACACGAAAACACCTTAGGAGTATTGAACCTCAATTTTCATTTTCCGGAGAAGTATTTCGAATTAATATCCGCGTTGAGCTTGGGAAGGACATCGGCGGGTTTTGCCTCTCCGGACCAGCACTTGTCCATGGCCGGCCCCACCTGGCCGAACCAGACCTCTTCCCAGTTTTTGATAAAGGGCGAGTAGTGGGAATATTGTGGCATGTCCAAAAGGATTTTTTTGTTCTTGGGACCGGGGCTCTTCAGGAATGCGTCCGAATTGGCGACCTTCACCAAGGCGGGCTGGATCATTCCGGTTTTGGCCAATTGTATCGAGAGTGCCTCGCTCGTGATTTCCTTCACGACTTCCCAGGCAAGTTCTTTGTTCTTACAGCCCTTCCAGATGGCATAGGCCGAGCCGCCTGTACCCCAACCCCGGGTGCCGCGGGGGCCCTTGGGGAATTCCACGACGTCGAAATCCAGCCCTTTTTCGAGGAAGTGCGGAGTGTGCCAGACCCCGGAATTCATCATGGCGGCCTGGCCATTCATGAAAAAGTCTTCCGCCTGGTTGTCATTGCTGAAACTCTGGAGTTCGCTGGGAGTGGGTGAAACATGGTATTTGTAGATCATGTCGCAGCGGAAACCAAAAGCTTCCAGAGCTTGTGGGCTGTCCAGGGCCAGGCGGGTGGGGTTGGTTTCGCTGTCCATGAAATAGCCGCCATCGCTGAGAAGAAAAGTATCTGCGTTGGTGCCATATGGGTCGATATAAGCCCACCGAATAATCTTACCAGAGGCGTCCCGCTTGACCAACTTCTGGCACATTGAAAGAAAAGGCTCGGGCCAGGTAAGGTCGTTTGTGGGGTAAGGCACTTTCGCCTCATCGAAAACCTTCTTGTTGTAATAAAGGAGGCCCACGGGGGCGATATCGGAGGGGATGGCGTAAATTTCGCCCTTAGGGCTGAAGCGGGCGAGGGAGGTCGGATAATAGGCCTGGCGGTCCATATGGTCCTTATCAAAATAAGGAGTCAGGTCCTCAAAGGCGCCCCGCAAGTACATGTCGGAAAAACGGCTGGCCTCCACGCTGATAATATCCGGCGCGTCATTGGCCGCCAGTTCCACCGTGATCTTGCCCTGGTAGTCGTTATAAGGAATGTTTTCGACTTTGATTTCAAGGCCCGGATGGCGGCTTTCAATTCCGGTGATGGTATCGGTGAGAATCTTGACCAGGAGCGGATCGACCGTGAAAACCGAAACGCGGATGGGTTTATTTTCCTTTTTAAAGACGCAAGCGAAGTTGAAAACGAGAATCAGGCTTAGGCAAGCCAGACGGGAAATCCATTTCATGCTTCCCTCCTCTTTCATTTGAGCCAGCAAAGCATAGCCAAGAACAGAAGCCTTTTCTACTTATCTGATGGCCAATCTCTGCCGGGAAAGCGTGTAACTTTTTTCAGCTAGTTCCATTTAAACACAACCCTTAAAATGTCGCTTTCCATTGAAGCCCCAAAAGAAAATGGCATAATCCCTACTCATGCCAAACAAGGATCGCTTTCTCGAGAGTTCCCAGCCCAATCCGGAGGTCCTATGCCTTTTAAAAAAGTCCTGCTTCTGTCGCTGGCGCTGGTTCTCCCGATGAATATGAAAGCCGCCGAAATTTCAGGCCGCCAACGTTTGAGCCTGGACGCCGACTGGCGTTTCCATTTGGGTCCCATTGCGGGTTCGGAAGTGGACAACGGCTACCTGATCCCCTCCTGGCGCTATCTGGGCCCGACGAAAACAAAACCCACCGATGAGATCCCCGCAGGGCTCAACGTGAATACGACGGGTTCGCAATGGAAAACAGCGGCCAACGGCCAGGATGTCTTTAACCAAAGTCCCGGTTTCGCCTGGTACCGGACCGACCTTCCAAATGTTCCCGGTCCCCACCGGATCCTTCATTTCTCCGGAGTGGACGATAACGGAACGGTCTATGTGAACGGCCACAAGATGCTTTACCACGAAGGCTGGAACGATTCATTCGATATCAACCTCGATTCCGTCTGGAAGGATGGCGGCCCCAACCAATTGGCGGTTCTCGTGGAAAACACCTATGCGGGCGGCAACATAAAGGAAACATATCTATTAACCCTCGGCCAGGAGGAAAAGGTTCCGCCGGTGGTGTTGGACGAAACCGCTGATAAAGATTGGGCCGCCGTGCATCTGCCCCATGATTTTGTGGTGGAGGGAACCTTCGATCCCAAGGGCGACGCCTCCCATGGTTTTCTTCCGACAAACACGGGATGGTACCGCAAGACTTTCGAAATTCCCGCCAAGGCCAAGGGAAAAAGCCTCTGGATCGACTTTGATGGAATCTATCGCGACAGCCGGGTTTGGCTGAACGGAAAGCCTTTGGGCCGCCACTTGAGCGGGTACACCAGTTTTCGCTACGACATCAAGGATGCGGCAATTATTGGCGGCAAGAACATTTTGACAGTCCACGTGGATGCCCGCAATTCGGAAGGCTGGTGGTACGAAGGCGGAGGGATTTACCGCCATGTTTGGTTGAATATTGCCGAACCCCTGCATGTGGCGCCCTGGGGAACCTATGTGACGGCCAAACCCCAGGGCAATTCCGCGAATCTTGCGCTTCAAACAACCCTGGAAAACAAATCGGATTCCTTCGCCTCCTTCAAGTTGGTTTCGGAAATCAAGGACGCCAGGGGCAAGACCGTCCTGAAACTTTCCACCCCGGTCAACCTGGCCAAAGGGAACACCAAAACCATTACCCAAAGGGGGCATATTCCCAAGGCCAATCGGTGGTCGTTGGAAAACCCCTATTTGTACCGCTGGGTGACCCTGGTCGAACAAGGCAAAAAACCGGTGGATCAAGTGGAAACTTCCTTCGGCGTTCGTTCCTTCCGATTCGATGCCAACAAGGGATTTTTTCTCAACGACAAGCCCGTCAAGATCAAGGGCACCTGCAACCACCAGGATTTCGCCGGGATAGGGATAGCCATTCCCGACCGTCTCTTTACTTATCGCCTGGAAAAGCTGAAGGAAATGGGTTCCAACGCCTACCGTTGTTCTCACAATCCTCCGGCCCCCGAGTTATTGGACGCCTGCGATCGTTTAGGAATCCTGGTAATGGACGAAAACCGCCGCCTGGGGGATTCGGAAGAAATCCTCAATCAATTAGAAAGCATGGTTCTTAGGGACCGTAACCATCCGAGCGTCTTTCTTTGGTCGATCTGTAACGAGGAATCCGTTCAAGGAAAGGCTCAGGGAAAAGCGCGTGGGTTGGCCATGAAAAACAAAATCCTTAGCCTCGACAAAACCCGTTTGGTATCCTGCGCCATGAATTACGGCTGGGGCCCGGGCGGCTTGTCCGACATAGTGGACTTACAAGGTTTCAACTATGCCATTGACATGTACGATCTTTATCACGCCAAACATCCCAAAGTGCCCCTTTATGGCAGTGAAACGGCCAGCACCGTCTCAACGCGAGGTATATATGAGACTGACAGGACCCTGGGCTACGTGAGCGCCTATGACGTGAACCACACTGAATGGGCCTATACCGCCGAAGCCGCCTGGCGGCCCATCGCCGAGCGGCCCTGGATGGCGGGCGGTTTTGTTTGGACGGGATTTGATTATCGAGGTGAACCCACCCCCTATGCCTGGCCCTGTATTAATTCACACTTTGGCATCCTCGACATGTGCGGTTTCCCCAAGGACAATTTCTATTATTACCAGGCCTGGTGGAGCGACAAACCGGTTCTACATCTTTTCCCCCATTGGAACTGGAAGGGCAAGGAAGGAAAACAAGTCGACGTCTGGTGCCACACCAACTATGACTTGGTGGAACTATTCTTGAATGGAAAATCTCAGGGAAAACAGGAAACCCCGAAGAACGGCCATTTGGAGTGGAAGGTCTGGTACGAGCCGGGTGTCCTGACCGCCAAGGCCTACAAGAAGGGTGTTTATATGACCGAAACCAAAGTGGAAACCACAGGTGAACCAGCCTCTATCCGCCTGACGCCCTACAACGGTAAACTTGTGGCCGATGGGGAGGACGCCACCCCCATTACGGTGGAGATTCTGGATGATCAGGGCCGGGTGGTTCCTACGGCCGATAATCCGGTGGCCTTTACGGTAACGGGAGCCGGCCACATCGCGGGTGTAGCCAACGGAGACCCCTCCAGCCATGAGCCGGACAAAGCCGGCGCCCGAAAAGCTTTTAACGGTCTTTGCATGGCCATCCTTCAAACGGAGGATGGAAAAACAGGGGATATTACTTTAACCGCGACATCACCCAACTTAAAAAGTGCCGCAGTCACAATTAGTTCCGTGCCACAATAAAACGCAGCTATATAAAGGAGTTCAAATGAAAGAGCATCCCTACAACCTTCTGAACCACCCGGTGGATGTCAGCCGGAATTTCTCGAATCTGGAAAACACGATTTTTCTTCCCGAGAAGCTCAACCGGTTCGACATCGCCAAGGCCTCCGGCGATATCCTCTGGGGCCGCTACGCCTACAAGGTGCGCATGGCCTTCAACCAGGAGGGCATCAACCTTATCACCAATCCACCTTGGGAATTCCCGGCTGAATATGGAAGCGAGAAGGAACCCTATCCCTTCTCGATTTCTTTTTACGGCGATCGTACCCTTCGCCTCAGATTCAAGGGCCGCGACTACCTCAAAACCAAACAAACTTCCCTCATGCTCAATGGCGATCCCAAAGCCACCAACCCCTGGAAAGTCACTAAGGCCAAAGGCCGGATCACCTATAAAGGAAAAGCGGGATCAGTCACGGTGGTCGAGAATCCCTGGGCAATTGAAATCCGCGACGCCTCAGGCAAGCTCCTGACCAAAACCGTCCATTTGAAGGACAACCGCAGTCTTCGCAACACTGACCCCCTGCCCTTTTGTTTTCAGCGCCCCACCCCCGAGTATGCCCGCCAATTCGCGGCCACTTTCAGCCTGGCCAATGACGAAAAAATCTATGGATGTGGTGAGTCCTTCACCAAACTCAACAAACGGGGCCAGAAGGTGGTCCTTTGGACCTATGACTGCCATGGTGTCCAGCACGATGGCATGTACAAGCCCGTCCCCTTCTTCATGAGCAGCCGGGGTTACGGCATGTTCCTGCACACCACCAACCCGACAACATTTGATTTCGGCCATTCTTACAGCGAAACCACCACTCTTTTTACAGGAGATGAAGACCTGGATCTCTTTGTTTTTCTAGGCGAGCCCAAGGAAGTTCTTTCCGAGTACACGGCCCTTACGGGGCGAAGCCCCGTCCCGCCGCTCTGGTCTTTCGGGCTTTGGATGAGTCGCTGCACCTACAAATCCGAAAAGGAAGTCCGGGATGTGGCGAAGAAGTTGCGGGACCACAGAATCCCCTCGGACATCATCCATTTGGACACGGGCTGGTTCGAGGAAGACTGGCGCTGTGATTATAAATTCTCAACCAGCCGCTTCAAGAACCCGCTCAAGATGATCAAGGACCTGGCCAAACAGGGCTTCAAGATCAGCCTATGGCAATTATCCTACTTCAATCCCAAGAACCGTCTGTTCAAGGAAATCCTCGAAAAGAAATTGGCCGTGACCGACGGCAAGGGAAACCTGCCCACCGAGGACGCCACGCTGGATTTCAGCAATCCCCAAACGGTCAGGTGGTACCAGGGCAAGCTGGCTGGTCTTTTAAAAATGGGCGTGGGCGCCATCAAGGTGGACTTTGGCGAGGCGGCCCCCTTGAAGGGCGTTTACCATTCCGGCAAGACGGGTTTCGCGGAGCACAATTATTATCCCCTTCGTTACAACAAGGCCGCCGCGGACATCACCAAGCAAGTGACCGGCGAGAACATTATCTGGGCGAGAAGCGCCTGGGCGGGAAGCCAGCGTTATCCTCTTCATTGGGGGGGAGATGCCGAGGATTCCTTCGGTGGAATGGCCTCTTCTTTAAGGGGCGGTCTTTCGCTTGGCCTTTGCGGTTTTTCCTTCTGGAGCCACGATATCGGGGGTTTCGTACACCCGGCGGAAAAGGAACTTTACCGCCGTTGGACTCCTTTTGGAATGCTCACTTCCCACAGCCGTTGTCACGGTGTGCCGCCCCGGGAACCATGGGTCTACGGCAAGCCCTTCGAGGATGAGTTTCGCCTGTCCGTGGAAATGAAATACAAACTCATGCCCTATGTTTACGCCCAGGCGGTTGAGAAGCTCCAAGAAGGGCTTCCCCATGCTCCGGACCCTCTTTTTCGAATACCCCGAAGATCTCACTTCCTGGCTGATTGAGGACGAATATCTCTTCGGTTCGGACATCCTGGTGGCTCCTCTTTTCGAGCAAACCAATGAAAGGGACGTTTATTTGCCCCCCGGACTTTGGGTGGATTACCAAAGCAAAGCTAATTACCATGGGGGCAAATGGCACAAGATCAAGGCGGGGGCGGTTCCTTGCGTGATTTTGGTGAAAAACGGCGCCGTCATTCCCCATTTGGCCCTTTCCCAATCCACCCAAGATATGGATTGGTCCAAAATGGAATTGAGAGTTTTCGGTTCGGCGGTTGAGTCGCAGGGCCTTGTGGCGCTTCCCGGGGACAAAATGCTTCGGGAGCTGGTTGTCGCCAAACGGGGTACCGATTGGGAATTAATAAAAGGCGCCGCGCCCAAGGTAAAATTCTCCATTAGGGAAAGTTAACGGCTTAGGAGTCCCTTTTAGCTCGTTCTCTTTCGTCCTTCATGGTAAAAAGGGTTCCAATTCCATAAGGGAGGCGACCTTGGCTAAAAAACCAGTTATTCTTATCACCGGCGGGGCCGGCTACATCGGAAGTCACGCCATGTTGGGGGCTCCATCCCATGGCTTCACGCCCGTCGCCTATGACAACCTTTCCAAAGGACACAAATGGGCCGTGAAAGAAGGCACCCTAGTAAAGGGGGAGTTATCGGATATGGCGGCCCTGCGCCGGGCCTTTAAGAAGTTCAAACCCGCCGCCGTCATGCACTTCGCGTCCCATTGTTACGTGGGGGAATCGGTCACCGACCCCGCCAAGTACTATCGGGATAACCTGACCAACGCCCTTCAACTTTGGGACGTGATGCGGGAAGCCAAGGTGAAATATTTCATCCTCTCTTCCACCTGCGCCACCTACGGCGACCCGGTAAAAGTTCCCATGTCCGAAAACCACCCCCAAAACCCCGTGAACCCCTATGGCGATTCCAAGCTGATGTTGGAAAAAATACTTTCCTGGTACGACCGGGCTTATGGTTTCCGTTCCACATTCCTGCGCTATTTCAATGCCGCCGGAGCCGACGCCCAGGGGCGAGTAGGCGAAGTGCATGATCCCGAGACCCACTTGATCCCCCTGGTGTTGGACGCGGCCATGGGACGCAGGCCCCACATTACGGTTTTCGGCGAGGACTATCCCACGCCCGACGGAACCTGCATTCGGGACTATATCCACGTAAGCGATTTGGCCGAAGCCCACTTTCCTCGCCCTAAGGTTGATGATGAATCGTGACAAGAGTGATTTCTTCAACCTGGGGACGGGACACGGCTATTCGGTGAAAGAAGTTATTAACGAAACCGAAAAAGTGACGGGCCAGAAAATCCCATTGAAGACCGGGCCCCGCCGCGAGGGCGATCCGCCCCAATTGGTGGCCGACAACCGCAAGGCCGCCGAAATCTTGAAATGGACCCCTCAACATTCGGACTTAAATAACGTCCTCAAGACTGCCTGGGCCTGGCACCAGAAATGGTTCGGAGTAAAGGCGACTAAAAATCGTAAATAGAGTCCGTTTCGCCGCCAAACCATTCCCACCGCGGCAAAGAGGCCTGGCGGCGGGAGTTTTTTTGAAGGATATCCATGAACCCTTCCGCGCTTATTGATCCCCTCCTCCAACTGGGCGAAAAGCTTAGGGATGATGTCCGAAAAGCCCTGGCTTCCAGGCCTATGGAGGACAGGTCTAAAATTCACGGTAAGGCGGCTTCCGACGTCATCTATCAAATCGACCTGGAGGCTGAAGAAACCATCCGGAAATTCCTTGAAAAAGAGGCGGTGGATTGGGCGGGATTGTGCTGGTCGCCGAAGGCATGAACGAAGATAAAGTAAATGTCTTTCCTGAAGGAATGTCCGAAGCCAAAGCCGCTTGGCGCTTGATAGTGGATCCCATTGACGGCACCCGGGAACTCATGGTGGGAAAGCGTTCGGCTTTTTTCCTTGCCGGAGCCGCCCCCAACCAGGGTCCTTCCACGCGGCTTTTAGCGATCCGGTCGGCCGTGATGGTTGAAATCCCCACCGACCGGGCCTTTTTAAGCGACGCCCTTTGGGCCGTGAAAGGGGAAATGACCCAGGGCTTTACCCGCAATCTATTAGACGGCTCTCGGAAAAACTTGAAGCCCTCCCCCACCCAGGAGCCTACTTTGAGGGGGGGATTTGGCCAGATCGTCCGTTTCGTCCATCCGGGCAAGGATCTCCTGTCGGTCATGGAAGAGGAGATGGTGAAAGAGCTTTTCCCAAACTTGAAGGACGGGGAGATCGCCGCTTTCGACGACCAATACCTCAGCACTGGCGGGCAGCTTTACGAGCTCTTGATGGGCAAGGACCGTTTCACCGCCGACCTTCGCCAAAGTCTTTATTCCAAATTCCATCGGGAGGGAAAAAGGACGGGTCATGTATGCCATCCTTATGATTTGGCCGCTTCTCTAGTGGGCTCAGAAGCCGGAATCATTTTAACCGACGCTTTGGGCCACCCATTGGATGGGCCGATGGACACAACCACAGGATTGGACTGGGTAGGCTATGCCAATGCCCGCATCCGGGGTGAACTTGCCCCGGTTCTTAACCGACTGGTAAAAAAATATCTTTCCTGATTTTCGTTATCCAAAGTCCTAGCCACGTTAACCGGCAACTTGATCATTAAAGTTTTTTACAAAAAGAATAAGCCATTTGGCCTTTGGGAAAACCCGTTAGTTTTCCAAAAACTTTATAACCCAACTTCCGGTAAAACCCTGGGGCCTGGAGACTGTGGCTGTTAACATGGGCAAAAGCGCATCCCCTTTGACGGGCTTCATTCTCCGCTTGATCCATCAATTGCAATCCCAGGCCACGACCCCTGTATTTCCCTTCCACCCATAACAAGTCGATAAACAAGGCATTCCAATAGGTCAAGCCGAACAAGCCCCCGACCCACTTTCCATTTTTCGTGGTCACGACAAACGCGATTTCTTTTTGTCGAAAAGGTCCGCCCTTGGCTTCCGTATATTCTTTGAGCCGTTTCCCGAGACGTTTTTTGAATGCTTTGGAATTGCCCCGGACTTTTTCAATATTAAAATTTTCTTTATTCAAATGATCTCCACCCCAAAAATGCAATCCGAGTCTATTAGAGACCGAAAAACCGTCAATCTCTGAAAAGACATCTTTTATAATCGGTTCAAGAAGTCCGATTTCTACTCTTGCAGATCGGACTTTTGGCGGGGTTTTTCTACAATGGCTTTGAGCTCCCGAAGTTCCTGGGCCAATTGCTTGATATGGACCTGGTTGGGGGAGGTCTTCCTCAGTTCGTTCTCCAATTCAATCCGTTTATTGTGCAGGGGATAGGATTTCCGAATAATTTTAAAGAACTTTTCCAAATCCGGGTGAATTTGGCCGTATTGGTGGGTCAGGAAATTGAGGGCGAGGGCATAAGCCAATTCCACGTAATCTGATTTGAGACCCGGATTCTTCTCGACGTAACGATTGAAATGCCGAACCCCCGCCAAGTAAACCGTTTGGGCCTTGAGGTCATCCTTGTCCTGATAATACCGCCCGATCAGATAATAAACCTGGGGATCGAAATAATCGGACTTGGCGATTTCCTTATAGAGGGCCAAGGCTTCCGATAAATGGGCCTTCGGAACGCCTTCCAGGGCGAAATGGCTCACTAGGCAAAACTTGACGAACTGGGACCTTAAAGCGTGATCATGGGAATTGAGCGGAATCGCTTTTTTATATTTTTGGTATTCGCTGGAATATCGGGCGTCTTTTTTTCTCTTTTGAGTAAAAAAAATATTGTTCATAAAGTCCATAATATTTGTGAATCTCCTTAAATAAGTTCGACCCGACATATCCCACGACTAAATAATTTTAAGATTTTAACCCTTTAGCCAATTTTCTTAGACCAAATTCATACAAAATAATGCTTGGCAATAGAGAACCGACCCACGGGGATATCGCCTTAACTTATTTCCATCCATCCGATGCTATCCAATTCCCTTTGTTTGCCATCCAAATCCATTCCATATCCGAAAAGCCAATAATCTTTCAATCCCTTTCGAGACAAAGTTTCTCGGTCCAGGTTCAAGTCGAACCCGCAAAAGTCCACCGGGCCACTGGCTTCGCCGAATTTTCGTATAAGAACCGCGGTTTTTACTTCCTTGACCCTCAAGGCCACAATTTCGTCTTTCAAGGTTTTGAGCGTCAATCCAGAATCCACGAGGTCATCGACCAGAAGGGTTGGATAATTTCCGATGGTCCGGGATTCAAGTCCTCCTCCCACCCAGTGCCGCTGTTTCAAAAGATTCGTCCCTTCCGTACCTTTCACCCGGACTTCATGGATAAAAATTTCAATTTCGGGTATTAGTTCATTGAGACAAGCCGTCAAATCACGGGTGAATGGCCGGGCTCCTTCCAGAACGGAAACCAAGTTTAAACCTTTTTCGGGCGTTCCCTTGATCCAGGCGGATATATCCCCGGCCATTCCCTGAATCGCCTGTTGGATTTGCGCATGATTAAAAACGGCGGTTCGGATGTGGTTTGACATTTGGAAATTTTAACACAAGGAAGTTCATCCATAAAAAAAGCCCCCGGATTTTCATCCGGAGGCTTCAATCATTCTCCCCAAGAAGGAGAGAGGCCCAGCTTACTTTGCCATTGGCGTGGTAGAAGCGTCGGCGGCGACTGGAGTGGCTACAGCGGCGGCCTTTTTCTTCTTCTTTTTGTGCTTCTTCGCCATTGGCGTGGCGACCGGGGCAGCGGCGGCGGCCGGGGCTGGCGTCTGAGCCAACACCAAACCGACGTTACCCAAGAACAACATCGTCATCAAAGCAGCAATAACTTTCTTCATTCTAAAACTCCTAAAAAATTTTATTTTGGGACATACAACTCCCAACCCTTAGACGGAGAGTTTCTTGAATTAGTTCCAATAAAACCCAAAATTTTGCCAAAAATCATTCGGAACATAATAACGATTCAAACTTGAATTGTCGTTTTGTTTTCGCCCAAAAATACGTTATTTCTCGAATAAACGGGCCGAATTTATCCAGATTTCCCTTTTTTACCCGTTTAATTTATTTATTCGATTTAATTATTGATTCGATAATTAATAAAATTAAAAAGGAGTTCAATGTTAGTGCCTGGAATTCCCGGCAGTTGGACCTGGAAGGTCAAATTCTTAGGCATCCATAGGCCATTCTCCATACCATATTGAATCGTGCACTCCTGACTCGCATCGGACCCCGTAAAAACCATGCTTTGAAGCACATAACCCCTGGAAGAATAGACAAAGTCCGGTTTGACAAGAGTCTTCGGCCCGTTCCCTTCCATTGAGAATAGGAGCATTTTCCCTTTTTTATCAAAAGTAACGGCGACGTTACCGCCCGAGGGATCCGCTTGACTGACCTGAAACCCGTCGGATAACCTTTGGAATTTCAAGTTCCCCTGCTCCAGATCCGAGGGGTCGTTCAAAGGTTCCACCACAAACGCCTTCCAAAATTGAGAAAAGGCTTTTACCACTTCCAAAATATTTTCATCCAGTTTGACAACCCGACCGTCCAACTGCGCATCCCCTGTTGGGGCCGGTTGGGCCGCAACTATCGATATGGGTTGACCAATGGTGTCATTCACAGAAAAACGGAAACCTTTCACGGCCTCCCAAAGTTTCTCATCGTAAATCCCCATGGATTGCAGATTTTTTTTCACGTCCCCGGACAAGGAACAGCTTAATTCGCAGTGATAATTTTTCACTCCCTCCCGTGAAAGACAATAGTAATAACCATTCAATTTCTTGAGAAAATCAGCCGTCGATTTGCTGGTTTCGGCCCGGAGGAGAAATGGAGCCGACAACCAAATCGCAAAACCAAAGACTGCGAAAAGAAAAATAAAAAAGCCGGATTTCGATCGTTTCATAATTATCCTTTTATAAAGTTTTCATCTTTGGGGCCATTGGTCCTTTGGGACACCCTTGTAGACTTCTTCCATTTTCTGGAAACCGTCTGCGATGACGGTACTAACCAAATTGTCTTTGGTGACTGGGATGGGGTCCAGGAAATAGCTGGGAACGTCCCTCTTGTCATTATTGGTCATCTTATCGGTAGGGGGCAACGGCAGGCCCTTGGCCAGCGCCACCGCGATATCCGCAGCTTTGGCCGCTAGGAACTTCACCGGTTTATAGACGGTCATGGTTTGGGTACCCGCGATAATGCGCTGACAGCCCGCCAGTTCCGCGTCCTGCCCCGATACCAGGACTTTACCCGCCAGTCCCTGTTCGGTCAAAGCCTGGATGTCCCCGCCAGCTGTCCCGTCATAGGAATCCACTACCGCGTCCACCTTGTTGTCGTTCTTGGTCAGGATATTCTCCATCTTCTTCAGCGCGTTCACCGCCAGCCAATCGTCAGCCCATTGGTCGCCGACGATCTTGATGTCGCCTTTTTTTACCAAGGGATCCAAAACGTTCATCTGGCCTTTGCGGAAAAGGATGGCGTTGTAATCCGTTGGTGCGCCTCCCATGAGCACGTAATTACCGGCGGGTTTCATCTTCACCAACGTTGAGGCTTGGAGTTCGCCCACTTTGATGTTGTCAAAGGAAACATAGGCGTCCACGTCACTGTCGAGGATTAAGCGGTCGTAGGAAAGAACGGGCACGCCCATCTTGTGAGCCGACTCCACGATGGTGGCGGAGCTTTTGGCATTATGGGGAATGACCACTATGCACTTGATGCCCTGGGTCAGGAGATTTTCCGCCTGGGAATTTTGAAGGGCATCGTTGGAATCCGCCGATTGCACCAGGACCCCTACACCCTGCTCGTTGCATTTCTGGGTGAAAATGTCCCGGTCATGAGCCCATCGGGCCGCCCGGAGGGTATCCATGGAAAGACCGATTTTGATGGGATATTTTTCCTGCGGGTTGCCGGCACACCCCATTAAATACCCAACGGCCAAAAGCAAAAGGATGGACGATTTCAAGTTTTTCATTTCATCTCCCTTGGGTTTATCCGTTATGAATTCAATAAAACCTCATTTAACTTCTATTGGACTTAAAGGTCCATCATACAAACCCGCCCCTCCCGGACCGTTATAAACCCGTATCGCGACCACATTATCCTTGCCATAGTGAATCAATTCCCCGGGCACCTCATAATGCCTCTCCTGATTCCATGCCGTTTCAAACTTCGGAGGAAAAGACCCCATTCGTCCAATCTCTTTCCCGTTGAAATAGGAAATGTCCGCGTCGTCGATCTTGCCTAAGGGCAGGATAATCGAATGCCCTTTCCATTGCTCGGGAATCAGCAAATGCTTGCGGTACCAGCCGTAACAATTCTCGCATTGATAACCAAGGCTCTCCCATTTGCCGGGAATATTAACTTTTTCCCAGGAACTATCCTCCAAATCCGTCTTGGACCAGGCGGGATCGTCCTTTTCATGGAATAGCCATTCCCCGGAAAGGTCTATCGCCGGAAGAGTCGCATAGGTGGATAAGGCCGCCTGGCCGGGTGAAGTTAAAGAAACCTCATAGACCCCCGCTTGCGGGGCTTCATATGGCGTCTCAAAAACGGAAGTGGATTTCCCCTCGACCGTGACCCATTGGGAAGAGACTTTTTTCCCATTCACCATCAGGTTGGCCTCTTCCACCGTTTCTTTATCCCCGTAATTCTGGATGACCGCTTTCGTTTTAAAACCAGTGGAAGCCGTTTCCATTTTCAAATCGCCCCATTGGGCCCCCTCCAATAACACCTTGTAAACGACGGGCAGGTCAGCCTTTTGGATGGGAGGCGCAAGTCTCAACCCATCGTCTTGCCTTTCCCAGTTCACCTTTTCAGTCGACCCAAGAAGGGAAACTTCTTGTATGAAGACGCCCGGAGCCGACTTTTTTCCTAGCAAAGCAATTTTAATCGTCTTGGTGGGAGGGACCATAGAAAGAACATAAAGCGAGTTTCCCTTTCGGGTGAAGCGCACGTCCCCTTCCTGATACTTCAGATCCTTTTCACTGAACTTGCCCCCTTCCTCCTGGGTGGGACCCTCCCCGCTGACGATCCAGGGCCGGGTGCCATAGATAGCCTCCCCGTTCACCTTTAGCCAATCCCCTATTTCCAAAAGGACTTTCTCTTGGCCCTCGGGAATCGTCCCATCCGGAGCCGGCCCGATATCCAACAGGAGATTCCCGTTCTTGCTGACGGCGTCAATGAGGGTCCGGATAAGGTATCCCGAATCCTTCAATTGGTCATCCTTCAGGAAAGCCCAGGATCTCCAACTGATGGAGGTGTCGGTCTGCCAGGCGACGGGATTGATTCCGGGAAGCTTGCCCTTTTCCACGTCTTGCACCGCCGTACCGGGGACGAAAGCCTTGTCTTTGGTATTCAAGACCACCCCTTCTCCCCATTCCTTGGCCCGGTTGTAATAATAGGCGGCAAATTTTTTCAAATAAGGCGCGAAGACGGAAGTTTCCCCGATCCACCAGTCGAAATAGACGACTTGCGGACGGTATTTATCCACCAGCTCGGCGGACCGGGCCAACCAGTTGCGCATATATTCATCATCCGGATCGCTGTAGTCCTTCCGGGCGGGGCCGTAAAAATCGGCATACTTGGGGTCCTGGACGTCCGAATCAAACTGGGTGCCGCCGCTCATGAACCACCAATGCTCGGCGCGGTGTGAGGACAAACCGAAAACCAGCCCCTCGGCCCGGACGGCCTTTGCCAATTCCCCAATCACGTCCCTTTTGGGGCCCATCTTTTTGGCGGTCCAACGGGAAAAGTCTGAGTCATACATGGCGAATCCGTCATGGTGCTCGGCTACGGGAATCACATACTGAGCCCCGGCTTCTTTGAACATATGGGCCCAATGAGCGGGATCGAATTTCTCGGCGGTGAAAAGGGGCGCAAAGTCCTTATAACCGAACTTGCTTTGTGGGCCATAAGTGGCCACATGGTATTTGAAGGCATCGTCACCCTGCTGGTACATATTGCGGGAGTACCATTCGTTGGCGTAGCCCGGCACCGAATAGAGGCCCCAATGCATAAAAATGCCGAACTTGGCGTCTTGGTACCAATCGGGTATCTGATATTTTTTGAGGGAGTCCCAGTCGTCCTTGAAGGAACCCTTCTCAATTTCCTTCTCCACTAACGCGACCTTCTTGTCCACCTTGGCCCTCGTGGCCGCCGATTCCCACTTCAGGTTATCGGCACAAACCGAACTCCCGACACAAAGCCAGGAAGCCAGGAAGTAAAAAAGGCGTCGTTTATTCTTCATGAAGGAGAAAATTCCGAGGGACTTTTCCAAAGAGGATTCCTTTCTTACCGTCATATTGACTCATGGTTTTATTAATTTCCTCGGCCAGCGGCTGATGGGCCTTACCGGCTTCCGTTCTATTTCTGCGGGACAATCTCAATGGCGCAGACTTTAGCGTTCTGGACCGAAGCCACGAAACGAATCTCGATAATCCCCGGCGAGTTCATTTTGATTTCCGAAAATGTCCGGTCGATTCCCTTGTTCATGGCTCCGGCCTCTTTGAGGATGTCGAAATGGTCCAACACCTTGTTGCCGTTTAGCAGAACGTCGAAAACCCTTTCACCCGGATGATTTACGTAGGATTCAGCGAACTTGAGGGTCACCCGGTACTTGCCCGGCGGAACGGGTAACCGGTAACTGAATTCAGCGCCCCAACGCTCGGTGGCGTAAAGCTCGCGGTCTTGAGGAGCGTCAATGGGACTTCCCGTGCCAACGGTATCACCGCTGGTCCAGCCGATATCCTCGCTCCACTTGTGTCCCGACCGGTCGGTCCAAGAACTTCCACCGCAGCGGATCCGCCAAACATCGGAGGGAGTCAGGGGTATGGGCGTGGGCCTAGGCAAAAGGGCGGCCGGTTCCAAAGTTTTTCCATCCTCCATCCCGAACCGCCCGAAATCGGCAAAGGCCTTAGAGGGCTTCCCGTTGGAGGAAGCGTAAAGCCCAATAACCGTCCCGGTGAAGCCCCCCGCCATTTCCCGGGAAAGGTCCTCCGAGGGTGACGCGCCCAGGGTCTCCCATGTGGTTCCATCCTTGGACCAGGCGAACTGATATTGGTCCTCGTCCCCTGAGATCCTTAAGCCCACATGGCTCTGGTCCAGGCGGCGGTGGTCCAGGGTGTAGGCCAGGCCCTTGACTGTATTGCGCACGAAAACTTGGGTCTTCCCATCGACCCATTCCACCCCGACTTCGTAATGGTTATTGTCATTGGCCCGTACACAAAGACCCGCCTCCTCCCCATTTTGGGAGGGTCGGAATTCCATGGATGTGCTCGCCATGAACCGGAAATCCCTCTGGCGCTGGCCCACGAAGGCGGGTTCCTCCAGCTTATTGCTCAAGGAATCCTGCGCGCAAAGAATCCTCAAACAGCCTAGCCGGGCTTCGAGAGACAAGTCTGCGGGGTTCCCATTGCGGACCCTAATCCATTCCGGACCTAGTTTTTTGATCATTGCGAAATCCCAACGGGTCGTCGGCTTCAGCGACGGTTGGGTCGGCAAGGCTGGCGCCGGCATTTCGAGCGCCACATGATGGTCCCCGTTCACTACCGGCCAGCCATCGGAGGTCCAGCTTACGGGGGCCAGAAATGTTTCCCGACCCAGCACCGATTTGCCCTTCTGAGGGCGGACTCCCAGGAAGACCATCCACCAGGTTCCATCGGGAGCCTCAATCAGGTCGGCATGGCCCGTGCATTGGATGGGGCTCTTGGGATCGTCCCTTTCGGTCAGAATGGGATTATAGGGACATGGTTCCCAGGGACCCCAGGGCGAATCGGAACGATGAATGACCTCCATATGCTGGTCGCCGGTGCCGCCTTCCGCCAGCATCAGGTAATAGCGGCCTTTCATCCTGTAAAGGTGGGGCCCTTCGTTCCAGGACTCCTTCAGGTCGTTAAAAATGACCTTCATGAGTGTCGTGAGTTTTCCCGTTGCCGAATCGAACTCAGCTTGGGCGATCCCCCCCTTTTCCCCATCCCCATGCCGGGTGTAATAAGCCTTTCCATCATCGTCAAAAAACATGGACCCGTCGATTTCGTCATCGTTCATCCACATGGGTTCGGACCAGGGTCCCGCCGGGTTCTTCGCGGTGACGATAAAGTTTTTTCCGCCGCTAACGTTGTTGCAGGTCAGGTAGAAAAGCCCCTTCCAATAGCGAATGGTCGGGGCGTAAAGCCCCCCATAATCAGTGGCGCCTTTCAAGGGGAGCTGGCTCTCTCGATCCAGGGCATTGCCGATGAGGGTCCAGTGGACAAGATCCCGGCTATGGTAGATAGGAAGTCCTGGAAAATACTCAAAGGTGGAGTTAGTCAGGTAAAAATCATCCCCTACCCGCACGATACTCGGATCGGGATGGAAACCGGAAATAATGGGGTTATGAAAGGTTTTCATGGAATCCTTGGCAAATATGGGATGCATTGGATAAAAAGAACAAATCAATAAAACGACAACAAGAGCAGCACAAGACTTTTTCCTGAATCGCATCCAACCTCCAAAACAGGGGATATCGGGAAGGCGCCTATTATTAACTCCATCCCGAAAAAGGTCACGGGGGAATTCCCCCTTTCACCCAAATAATTGAAACATTCTTGCCCCAGTTTCAAAGTATTTCATCCAAAGGATTCGTGGCGCCTCAGGATATTTTTCGCTATAAAAGATCGTCCCTACATCTTAAAAGTTGCGGCTAAGGAAGAAAACTTGGGTCAAAGTTCAAATAAGGCATCGTTCGTTTTTCTCTTCATCCTTTTATCTCTCGGATTCATCTCCGTTTCAAGCCAAGCATCCGAACAGGCCGAAAAACAACCAAACGGCGCCATCGTTGAATTTCCGGGCGGCTTTCTCAATGTCCAGTTTTTTTCCGATGACATTGTCCGTGTCGCTTTCGCCAAAGACCGTAATTTTTTCAATCGCAAGACGATCGATATCGTGGGCCAATCCACTCCCAATATCGAATGCGCATTGGAATCAACTGTTCAGGGGTGGAACCTCAAGGGAAAATATCTGACCGTCTTCATTGACCGCTCCACCGGCCACGTCCATTTCCTTGATACCAAAGGGCTTTCGATTCTTACGGAAGAGGAACGCCAAATCGAACCCGCCCAAGTTCAGGGCGAAGAGACTTTTCATATTCGCCAACAATGGCTCAGCCACCCCAACGAATCCCTTTATGGACTCGGCCAGAACCAATTCGGAATGCTGGATTTGAAAGGCTATGACCTGGACTTGTGGCAGCACAACACCAATGCGGCCATTCCCTTCCTGGTCTCCAGTAAAGGTTATGGCATCCTTTGGGACAACACTTCCTTTACCCGTTTCGGGGATCTGAGGGACTTTGTCCCCATCCCCCCGGAGTATCTGTTGGACAAAGATCATTCGCCGGGAGGTTTGACCGTTAGTCCGCTGGAAGGTTCCGCCCCGGCGTCCCAGGATTCCAGCCTAAATATCGCCTACAAACCCGCTAAGGAAAAACAGAATGCCTCCAGCAGGGTCTGGAAAGGATTTCTCAAGGCTCCTGAAAGCGGCGACTATCAATTGGACTGCTATTCGAACGGCGGAATCAAAGTCTGGCTGGAAGGCCGGTTGGTCATGGATCACTGGCGGCAGGCCTGGCTTTCCGACCATGATCGGGCCAAGGTGAAACTGTCCGCCGGAAAAAGTTACGCGCTTAAGATCGAATGGAAGACGGAACAAGGCACGACCTTTCGTTTTACCTGGAAAACACCCGCCTCCTCCGGCGACACCTCCCTTTGGTCCGAAGTAGGTGACGGAACGGATTACTACTTTATTTACGGGCCCGAATTGGACAAGGTCCTGGGCGGATACCGGTTCCTCACCGGTCAGGCACCCTTGATGCCCTCCTGGGCCTTCGGACTTTGGCAGTCCCGGCAGCGCTATGAGACCGCCCAACAAAGCTTGGATGTGGTGAACGGCTTCCGCAAGCGTCTCATTCCCTTTGATAACATCGTACAGGACTGGCGTTACTGGGCCGATGGAACCTGGGGTTCCCACCGTTTTGAACCATCCCGGTTCCCTGACCCCGAGGGCTGGGTGAGAGCCCTCCACGACAGACACGCTCATGTCATGATTTCAGTCTGGAGTAAGTTCTACACCGGCACGGACAACTTCAAATCCATGAACGAAAAGGGTTATCTTTTCGGGCCCAACCTGAAGGAAGGCATGAAAGATTGGCTGGGTTTTCCCTACACCTTCTACGACGCCTTCAATTCCGGCGCCCGCGCGCTCTTCTGGAACCAGATCAACCGGGACCTTTTTAAAAAGGGGATCGACGCCTGGTGGCTGGATTCCACCGAACCCGACCTGACCCCCTCGCCGCCAAACCTGGAAGCGCTGAAAAGCCACATGAACCCTACGGCGATGGGCACGGGTTCGCGAATGCTCTTGGGCTATCCCCTGATGAACAGCAAGGCGGTTTACGAGGGCCAAAGGTCCTCCGCCCCTGGACAGAGGGTTTTCATTCTTACTCGTTCCGCTTTTTCCGGTGAGCAGCGTTACGCGGCTTCCGTCTGGTCCGGCGATATCACCTCCACTTGGGCGGTTTTAGCCAAACAAATCCCCGCGGGTCTCAATTTCAGCCTGTCGGGCATGCCCTATTGGTCATCCGATATCGCCGGCTACACCATGCAAAACAAGTTCTCAGCCAAAAATCCCAAAGCCCGGGACGAGGAAGAATGGCGGGAGTTGAACACCCGCTGGTTCGAATTCGGAACCTTCTGCCCGCTCTTGCGGGTCCATGGCGAACTGCGCCCCCGGGAAATGTGGACACTTGGCGGCGAATCCTCCCATGCCTACAAGGCCGAACTCAAGTTTGACCGTCTGCGGTATCGGATGTTCCCGTACCTATATTCCTTGGCCGCCAATGCCACGAACCAAGGCGGAACCTTCATGCGACCTTTGGTCATGGATTTTCCCCAAGACGAAACTGCCAGAGAACTTACGGATGAATATATGTTCGGACGGGCCTTATTAGTGGCTCCAATAACTCAATATAAAGCGAGAAGCCGTAATGTTTATTTGCCCAAAAAAACTATCTGGTATGACTTCTGGACGGGCAAGCCTATGCCTTCCGGATTACAGAAAGTCGACGCTCCTTACGACTCCATTCCCCTCTTCGTCCGGGCGGGCTCCATACTTCCCTTCGGCCCTGAACTCCAATACATTGCCGAAAAACCACAGGATCCCATCACTCTTTACGTTTACGAAGGGGCCGATGGCGACTTGACCCTGTATGAAGATGATGGACTGACTTACGATTACGAAAAAGGCGCTTCTTCGCAAATCCCCATCCATTGGAATGATGCCACCAAAACCTTGATAGTGGGCATTAGGGAAGGTTCTTTTAAGGAAATGCTGAAGAAACGCACCTTCCAAGTGGTTTTAGTTTCTAAGCTGCACCCTATCGGCTTTGCCTTTGAACCCCAACAAGCCCGGTCCCTTAAATACGATGGCACAAACGCCTCTTTAGCCTTGGAAGATTCACCCTGACCCCCGAAAAGGAAAACGGTCTTTTCCTTAAATTTCCCCTAAAATAGCCTCCTAAAGTATCGAACACTTCTGCCGTTAGGTTTGTTGAAGGAGCAGAAGCCGTGGATTCCATAAACCAAATCTCAACTTTATTATCCGACCTCCAACCCTCTACTACGAAAAACACCTCACCCGCCGATGGCGACACGGCACCCTTTTTACAAGCCATTGATCAACTCGTGGCCGCCGTCGATCGGGAAAGCAAAGCCACCGCCCAGGCCGCCATCCAAAAATCGAAAGCTACCCAGGAAATATCATCTCAACATCAGCAAAAAATCGCTTTCCTGTCTTCCCAAGTTAACCAGGCCGAAGTCGCCTTGTCTTCTATGGAAGGAACCCAGCAATCCCCCGCCGATATTCAGCACGCCAACCAGCTCATCAATTTCAAGCGACAGGAAGTCATATATTGGCAAACCCGGCTCGAAGAAGCAGGCACATCCAGTGACGAAAGCTGAGATTTTTAAAAGGCCTATCTTTCATCTGCCGACCCATAACATCCGGATATTTCAGAACAACCTAAATTAAAAAATCGAAACCAGCGAATCTCCGTCTTCCTTTCTTTTTCTTTTGGTAAATTCTTCAGGTTTTCAAACCGATTTGTCGCTGATTTTTTAGTTTTATGCCTAAAACCCCTAGATAACCAGGGCGAAAGACTGTCCTAAGCCTTGACGAAAGCACCTGGATGTTTTTCAATAGCGGGAGATTTCCGGAGGAAACCATGTCCGAAGCAAACTATATCAAGTTGACCGGAAGCTTTTATTTTGATCCTGTCAAAAAACACATCCTCAAAAAGCAAGGCAGCCAATTCACTTTCGTCCTCCATGACCGCCGCCGAGGCCATCAGCCCGTAGCCAAAGACCGGCGCGCCAAATTCGAGGCCATGCCCATCCACCTGAAACCCATTACCCACGGCCTCTATTGGGATGCCGAAAGTAAGGATGTTTACCGCAAGATCAATAACAATTTCGTGCTCTATTCCAAGGACCGGCGCAAGGGGCAATCCCCCCACCCCCCGCACGAAGACCGCCGCAAGTAAAAAGATCAAAAACCAAAGAGATCATTGATCCAAAGTTCAATCCTAAACGCGCGAGAGCTCAATGGACCCCAACATCTGTTTATCCATCATTCAAACCTTGCCGGTGGCGGCCTTTTTCTTAATCGGTTTGTGCATCGGAAGCTTCTTAAACGTCTGCATCCTTAGGTTTCCCGCGGACCTTTCCATTCTGTCGCCGCCTTCTCGCTGTCCGCAATGCAAAACTCCTTTAAAATGGTGGGACAATATCCCGCTGCTGAGTTATTTACTTTTAAGGGGATCTTGCCGCTATTGCGACCATTCGATTTCCTGGCAATATCCGGCGGTGGAAGCCTTCACCGGATTATATTTCGCTTTTGTTTTCTTGCACTTTCAAACCGATCCCCTTCGCTTGGTTTGGGCCTTGGGCCTGGGGGCTTTCTGTATCCTTTTATCCGTCATCGATATCATGACTATGACACTTCCGGATCGCATTGTCCTTCCGGCAATGGCGCTCTTTGGATTTGCCGCCTATGTCAACCCCTGGTTAGGCACCGGATGGAAAGAACGCGCGGGCACCATGGTGACAGGATTCCTAGTTGGCGGGGGAGTTCTCTATGCCATGGGATGGCTTGGCTCTCTTATCTTAAAAAAGGACGCATTGGGCGGCGGCGACATCAAATTGATGGCGGCCCTGGGTATGGTTTTGGGTTGGGACCGGGCATGATGGGCGGCCTTTTCATCGGATCCATCATCAGCGGCCTTTTGGGCCTGTCGCTTCAATTGTCCGGCCGCTTAAGCCGCCAATCGCCCATGCCTTACGGGCCCTTTCTTTGCGCGGGTTGTCTGGCGGTTCTTTTTTATCCTCAACTTGGATTTATCTATTGGCTAAGTTTGCGCTGATTCCAGTCAAAATGATTCTCTCAAACAAATCGCCTCTATTCGAATATTACCAGGGCATCTTTGATTTGGATAGTGAACTGCTAAACCCATGACTGTTATTCTATCCGCATGAATTCTTGCGATGTCATTGTCCTGGGTGCCGGAGCCGCGGGCCTTATGTGCGCTTCTGAAGCCGCCTCAAGGGGGCGCAAGGTATTAGTATTAGAACAAGGACATCGCCCCGGCCCGAAAATCCTTGTTTCGGGAGGCGGACGCTGTAACTTCACCAACCTGGATGTTTACCCCGCCAATTACGTCTCATCGAACCCGGCGTTTGTCGATGACGCCCTTTCGCCGGTTCACCCCGAAAGACTTCATCTCTCTCGTTCAATCTCGCTCCATTCCCTTCCATGAAAAAAAGGACGGTCAGTTGTTCTGTGATAAAAGCGCCAAAGCGATCATTGACCTTCTGGTGACCAGAGCCCAGGAAAGGGCGTAAAATGTTTTTGGGGCAAAAGGTTGATGAGGTAGTTTCCACGCCGAAAGCATACCTTTACTGTTCGAATAAATGCAGAGAACTATTCCGCCTTGAAGCTAGTTGTGGCAACGGGAGGATTGTCCTGGCCTCAACTGGGCGCTACCGATTTAGGTTTCAAATCGCCCAACAGTTCGGCCTGAAAATGATAGAACCCTCCCCAGCCCTGGTCGGTCTGACCTTCCCGCCTAGGGAAATGGACCCGTTTCAAGGATTTGGCCGGGATCCACCTTCGGGTGGGTGTTTCCTGCGATGATTGGAATTTGGTGGAAGACCTGATGATCACCCACCATGGCCTAAGCGGCCCCGTCATGCTCAACGCTTCCCTTTATTGGGAACCCGGCCGTGAGATCGTGGTCAACTGGGTGCCGGAGCTCACCGTGGAGTCCACTTTTCGAAAATTGAAAAAAGACAAGGCCGCCGGAGGCCGGGGCAAGTTTCGGGTCTGGTTGTCCGAGCGAATTCCCCGCCGCTTGGCCGAACGCATCGCCTGGAATGCCGAAGCCCGGGGGCCTTGGTCCGCCCTTTCCAACGACCGACTCTTGGCCTTGGCCGCCGACATCCATGCCTACCGCTTCATACCCGAAGGCACCTTTGGCTATCGGCAGGCGGAAGTCATGCGAGGCGGAGTGGATACGCGGGAGTTTTCCCCCCGAACCATGGAATCGCTTAAGGTGCCGGGGCTCTTTTTCATCGGCGAGGTTTTGGATGTAACGGGGCAATTGGGAGGATTCAACTTTCACTGGGCTTGGTCATCTGGCTGGGCTGCGGGGCAGGCGGTTTAGGCGAGAATCCCCCCCAATTTAAACTTCTGAAATACCTACCAAGTCGGACTTGTTGGGCGTCATTTGGCGATAACTGCGAAGGTATAAAGCCCCACCCAAAATGACGACCACCGAAAGCAAGAGCAACAAATTACTGTAGGCATAGCCCTTCGTCAGGGTGGAAAGCAGGGAAAATTCCAGCCATCGACCATCGAGGATCTTGCCGACTAGGGTGGTTCCCACGGCTCCGGAAATAATGCCAACGAGGTTAAATACCCCCATCCCGACCCCTGTTTCATTTTCGGGCAGGGTTTGAGAGATGCTGTTGATCATTGCGGTTTGGAAAAGCGAGAATCCCACATAGGTGAGCAATAAGGCGAAAGCCACAAGAAAGGGGGATAGGCTCAAAAAGAAAGCCATCAAGACCATACTTGCCACCAACAGAGAAAGTCCGATAGCCACCACAAATGGGTTTCCCTTGCGGTCGGCCAGTGTGCCCGCGATAGGTCCGAAAAAGACCGAACTGATGGCGCCCGGAAAAAGAACCAGCCCGATTTGGCTGGTACTTAGGCCATTGACCTCATGGAGCATCAGAGGGATCAGAAAAAGGACGCCAATGACGACGGAAAAGAGACTGAACCCCACGATTACACCGTCCCGGAATTTAATATTTTTGAATAAAGAAGGTTTGATGAATGGGTCAGAGGAACGATGAATGTGCCAAAGGAAAAGCCCGAGGAAAGCCATGAAGGCCGCCAAATAAACCCATTGGCTTAAGTTTAAAAAAAGCATAAGGGCTCCGACAGTTAAAGCCACCAGGATAGCGCCGATGGTATCAACAGTTCCCTCCCGCCGGGGCTCCCAGGGCAGTTCTCGGTTGAAAAAAGGGATCGAAACCAGCGTGAAAAGAGGGATTAGAAAAAGATAGGACCAGTTGAGCGAGCCCGATACGAAACCTCCCACAACCGGGCCCACACCGATTCCGAAGGAAACGGTGGAAGTGATGGTTCCAAAAATCTTTCCCCGCTCATGGACCTCGAAATACCGGGCGACAACCACGAAGACCAGAGCGGGTATGGCCGAGGCCCCGATTCCCTGGAACGCCCGAGCCATGATGACCAGTGGATAGGAAAACCTCAGTGCGAAACCCATGACCGAACCTATACAATACACAACCACGCCGATGATGATGAGACCCTTAGGACTATAGATATCCGAAAGTTTGCCGTAAATGAGCGAACCGATCCCGAAAAAAACCATGAAGATCGTCATCATCCAGCTGACGCCTGAGGGACTCAAGGCGAATTGCTCGGCGATCTTGGGAGTGGACACGTTGAACACCGTCTCGTTCACGACCGTGAAAAAGATCAAGTAATTGATCCAGGGGACCAGTTTTTTCAAGTTCTTCCCTTCTTCAGTGTTCAAGATCCATTCCCCTTTCAATATACCTTCGGGCTGTTTAGATTTCTCCCAATAGTTCGGCGAGTTTCTCCAGGGATTGGCTCCAACCCACCTTCATGCCCTCAAGCATCGGCAATGCCTCTTCCATAGCCTGAAGGACTTTGACCTTCAGGGTCATTTGGGTCTTTTTCCCTTTGACCCCAAAAGTCACCGTATTCAAGTTTTCCAGAACCATCTTCCCTTTTCCATCCGGCACCCCGGCGGTAAAAACCAGCTTCACGGGCGGCTTTATTTCCTTAAATACCCCTGACATCGGATGGGTACCTGTGGGCCCCTTCATGTGCACAAGAATTTCGCCCCCCACTCTCGCGTCCCATTCACAGATCGGATTGGTGTATAAGTGCGGTCCCCACCATTTCGCGACCTGTTTCGGATCAGTCCAAGCCTTAAACACTAACTCTCGTGGTGCGTCAAAGATACGCTTAAGGACTAGCTCTTTTACAGGGGATTTCTCACCAAGTTTTTTATTTATTCTGGCCATATCCATTCTCCTGAATGTTTTTTTGAATCCACTCAAACAACTTCAAACTCTACCAGCCAGATGAGCCTCCAGTTTATCCAGATTCTGCTCTAAACCCGCTAACGCAAAGGGTTTCACTTGTTCATACCCCGCAGCCGTTTCAAAAACCATGGTCCAAACCAATTCGGTTTTATCCCCTTTATCCTTGAAGATTGCCGTCAAACGGAATTTCGGGCCTGAAAAATGGTCAAAAACGATCCTTTCAGGCCGGACGATCTCAACAAAGATGTTTTCATTTGGATAGTCCTTGCCGTCAGGGCCATGCATCACGAAGCGCCAATTCCCACCCGAACTCAGGTTGAATTCCTTGAAAGTGTTGGTAAAACCTTTAGGCCCCCACCATAGAGCCAGTTGCTTCGGGTCGGTCCAGGCATCCCAAACTATTTCACGGGGCGCGTCAAAAACCCGGGTTCTTACGATTTGACGGTTCTCCACCAATTCTTTCTCTTTATGTTTTATGTCCATGTTTCTTCTCCTTTCTTTGAATTTCTTTCAGGTGTATATCCAGACGGTCGAAGCTTTCCTCGAAAAACCGGCGATAACTCTCAACCCAATCGGAAACCTCCTTCAACCGTTTCGCTTCCAGGTGGCAAGGCCGCCATTGCGCTTTCCGGCTTCGGATGATCAGCCCGCTCTTTTCCAGCACCTTGAGATGCTTGGAGATTGCCGGAAGGCTCATATGGAAGGGTTTGGCCAATTCTTGAACCGAGGCGTGCCCCGAGCTTAGGCGTGCCAGCATTGCGCGCCGGGTGGGGTCAGCCAGGGCCGAAAAAGTAGCGGAAAGTTGGTCAGTGGGCAAGTTGTATATAACCTTTCGGTTATTTAACTACATGGTTATATATAACGTGTTTAATAATTCGTCAACTAAAAAGAATAAGACACTTTATTTTTCAACGAGGAAATGTTCGAAAACCATTGGCGTTGTGGCACTTCTACAAGTTTAGATCAAAAGAAGATCGTAAAAAGGGCCTGCCAATATCTATACCCTGGTTTGACACTTGGATTCCTCAACAGGAAGAACTCCTGAAGCGCTTCAGATTAAGCCGGAATGGATTTATCCATCTACGCCGGGGATTCGTAAGGGTTATTTAAAGCCAGGGTGCCTCGCCTTTCTTGACACTGTTTACTTTTTCCCCGCCAGGGTCCTTAGGCATTTATCCATCTCATGATCCGCAGTATCCTTAAAGGAATTAAAAATAGTATGTTGAAAGGAATCGCAACCATTGGCTTGCCAAAGAAGGCTTCCATCCTTGGTAGAAACGAGAAAAATCTCGAAAGCCCCCACTTTGTTGAAGCCCTGCTGGCTGAATAATCCCCCGTTTTGTTCCAGGATGGATCGCTTCAAGGAGTAATTAATCTTCTTTCCATCCTGCGATTCCCGGATATTAACCCCACAACCGAAAGTCGCGTAATAATCGATCAGTTCAATCAGGACATAGGGTTTCCCCCCTGCCAGGGAGGAAAGTTTTTTTAAACTAAATGGAAACTTGTCCGGTTGAGCAGGATGAAAAATGTATCGAAGCAAGGCTCTTTGGTCCTCGATGTCAGTAGGAACAGCCTCCACATCAAGTTTCCATTTTACGGCGTTTTTAATAACCGCATCTTGCACCTCGGAAATAGCCTGGGCGCTGGAAGGCGGATTAGTCAGCACCACACGGGTTTTGAGTGTTGTGTTACTGCTCCCCGTTTTCCAGATTGGTAGCGGGTTGTATCCGGCGCCTAAATAAGCGATGGAACCAATTGGAACCGTAAATCCGGGCGCGGAATTGTAAAATTCATTTCCCCAAACTTTCTGATAAAGCAAGAAGATTAGGAACAAAACAGACAAGAACCTTTTCATAAAACCTCCTCCAGATAAATACAAACCCTATAAATATTTATCCAATTTTAACACATCACTTTGATCAACCAAGTTTCAGTTTGATTTCTAAAAACAACTTTTGATTGGCACAAAATAGAATAGGTCAAGCCATTGGAAACTTGGAGTTTGGATATTTTATATAAGAAGCCATTAGGTTCACTTGTTATAACTTCCGGCACGAGCTTTCTATATCAATTGAAAACCCATTTTCAGGGTCACCGGTGATTTACATTCAAGGGATTAAACTTCGCAGCTTTACCCATTAATGGGTTACACTTACCGCTGGACGACGATTTTGATGGTCTGCTTTTGGATGAAGTCGCCGTTAAGATCGCTCAGGTTCACCACCACCACGTATAGGCCGCTGGCCAATCCCGACACGTCCAGATTCGTCTCGTTGGCACCCGGGACTCCCGTCACCGGCTTCTTCACCAATTCTCCCGCCACATCGTACAAGCTCACCGTCAGCGTCAAGGCCGTCGTCGTCGGATTCACCTTCACCATCGTCGAGCTCACGCCCTTCAGAATGTTCGGAGACGCGTACACCTTGCCGTTCGTCACCGGGCTGTTCCCTTGCTGGACAATCACCGACTTCGTCACCACTTGCTGGCCTCCGCTCCCGTTCGTCCAGTTCACCTCAATCTCATACACCCCGTTCGTCACGATCCCACCGCTATCGCTCGTCCCATTCCATACCACCGACGTCCCATTGAACGTGATCGTCACCGAGTTGTTCCCGCCAGGGGTCGGCGTCCCGATATTCGGCGCGATCATTCCTGTCGACAACGCCACCGACCCCAAGGATTCATTCCCGGGATCATCCGCGTAGCTATACAAATGCTTCACCACTTCACCCGCCTCGTTGTACACATCCACTATCACCTGCGCGATCGAGCGGCTCACCGTCACCGTCTGCGATACGTTCGTCACCGACCCATAGGGGTCCGTGCTCGTCACATTCACATAATAAGTGCCATTGGTCACCGGCGTCCCCGACTGGTTCAGCCCATTCCATGACGCGATGATCTCCCCACCCACTTCCACGTACGTCTTCCCTTCCAGGCTCGTAATCGTCGCCCCTGACAGGCTGAAACTGGTCACTTCCTGGGACATTTCCTCCACCGATATCTCGTCCACCAGTTCTCCCGCCGCGTTGTACACCGCCACTTGTACCTTATAAAGCGACGCGATCGTGATGTTCACCGACGCCTTCTGCGGCACCGGGTTGCCCGCATAGGTCAATTGCGCGTTGTTCGTCAAGACCGTCCCGCCCGCCAGCAAGTTCCCCACTACCGCCTGGTACGTCAGCGTCACCGCTCCCACCGGCAAGCTGGGGAAAGTCCAGCTCAAGTCATTGCCCACCGCGCTCGTCACTCCACCCGGCGGCACCAACGCGAAGCCCTTGAACGTCATATTCGCCGGAAGAACGTCCGTCACCGTCACCGAACTGGCCGCCGCTTCCACCACGTTCAGGATCAGGCTATAAGTCACCAAGTCTCCCGAATTCGCCACCGTTTCCGAGGCTTTCTTCACGATGCTCACCCCCGGCGTCGGCGTAAAGGTAAAGGTCGGGGTTGAAGTGTAGGTGAAAGTGTAAGTCGGCGTGAAAGTATAAGTCGCAGTCGGCGTCGAGCTTGCCGTCGCTGTCGCCGTATTCGTTGCTGTTTTTGTGGGTGTCGGCGTATCGGTCTCGGTGGGAGTATTGGTTTCCGTATGTGTATTGGACGGGGTAAAAGTTACAGTAGGTGTGTGTGTATTTGTAAGTGTAAAGGTATCTGTCGGGGTATTAGTAGCCGTTGGGGTATTCGTAACCGTGTAAGTGTTGGTGGGAGTCCTGGTATCCGTAAGAGTAAAGCTATTGGTAGCTGTAAAGGTATTGGTCGAGGTATTGGTGACGGTAGGAGTATTAGTGTTAGTGGCGGTGTTGGTAGGGGTCTTTGTGTCCGTAAGCGTATAACTGTTCGTGGGCGTAAAAGTGGTAGTGGCAGTATTGGTTGAGGTCGGAGTGTTGGTAAGGGTGGGTGTGTTAGTGGGTGTCTTCGTATCGGTTGGAGTAAAACTATTAGTAGATGTAAAAGTGTTTGTTGGGGTATTGGTTGTCGTAGGGGTATTCGTAACCGTGTTAGTGTTGGTGGGAGTCCTAGTATCCGTAAGAGTAAAGCTATTGGTAGCCGTTAAAGTATTGGTCGAGGTATTGGTTACCGTCGGGGTATTCGTAACAGTGTAAGTATTGGTGGGAGTCCTAGTCCCGGTAAAAGTAAAGCTATTGGTAGCCGTTAAAGTATTGGTTGGGGTGTTGGTGGCAATAGCTGTATTAGTGGCGGTCTTTGTATTCGATGGAGTAAAGGTATTTGTGACCGTGGAGGTTGGCACCGCCGTTGCGGTGTTGACAGCTGTATTCGTAGGTGGAACAGTTGGAGCTACGACCGTGGCCACAGTGGTGTTGGTCGCGACAACTGTGGCGGTAAAGGTCATCGTGGGAGGCACAACCGTAGCCACGGACGTGGAAGTGGGAACTGCCACGGTAGCTGTAGCGGTAGCCGGAACAGCCGTAGCCACAGCCGTAGCAGTGGGGACAGGCGTTGGGGTAGAGGTGGAAACGGCTGTAGCGGTTGCCACGGCGGTTGCGGTTGCCGTAGGGGGCACGGCTGTGGCGGTAGCCGTTGCGACAGCGGTCGCCGTTGAAGTGTTCGTTTTGGTTGAGGTTGCCGTTGAGGTAACGGAATTGGTACTGGTTGAGGTTACGGTTGAAGTAGTCGTATGGGTCGAAGTGGCAGTCGCCGAACTGGTGGCCGTGGTCGTATTCGTTGAAGTGGGTGTTGGTACGGGCGTGTTGGTATTGGTGCGCGTCGGGGTAGGTGTCGGTGTAGGGGTATTGCAGGTGGCGTTACAGCCAGCCGCCAACATGTTAACCCAATATTCTTGTTTGTTCGTGGTGATGGGATCCCCTAAGCCCCAGGTGATCTTATTTGTCCCCGACGTGGCTACTCCTGTGTAAGTCTGATCAAAAGCCGTCGGCTGGCCGCAGGTTCCCAGGGCGGTGCAGTTGCTCCATTCGGTTGCGTCAGTGGAAGAAACAGCGGTTCCACCCGTAGTTGATCCGTAAAAATTATCAGTAAATGGCGGGGTTTGACTGCTATTAAGCCCGTATTGGCTGCCTCCAAAAACAGAAAAATTGTTGGTGCCGCAACTTGTGGTGGGATCCGTGCAACTCCAATCTACTGTCGGAGCATAGGGAGTAACGCCTTCTCGAAGGTTTCCATCTCCCGTATCCCAATAAAAAAGACCGTCATCTAGGGCTACCGCTCCACAGACGTTGGGAGCCGGAATCGTGTAGACGATCACCAAGGAGGCGGACCATGCCGTATTCGAGCCAATGTTGGGGTAAGTAACGGTGTAGCTGTTCGTTGACAAAGAAACATCACTGGTGACATTGTAGCGGATATTGTAGGCCGTTTGATCGGGATAGCTGGTAATGTCATATCCATACCTCGGGTCATTAAATACATTCCAGAGATTACCACTACCGGTCATCGTTCCGGCCGCGGTCGTTTTACCTCCTAAAACTACGGCTCCCGTGGAAGGGGCTGGGGTTCCACTGCTGTTATATTCCACCACATCCAAAAATGCCGCTTGGATTGTGGCGCCGGCAGGTGGAGAACATTGCATGGTAATCACTTGTGGCGATGCGTTCGCGCCGGCCGTACTCCCACCGCAGTAAAGAACAGACACGCCAGAGGCCCCATAACTATAGAACTGATTGATGGCTTCCGTGCTGGCGGCGGAGCTTGAGGTAACGCAATTGTCAGAGGAGGTGCTTTGGGTGAAAGTGCAGGCTGCACCGGAATTCGTATCATAACCGCACCCAGTACCGGGGGTGGCGGTGTCAGTCGGTAAAGCCGTAGGTGTATTGGTGGGTCCGCCTGGTGTATTTGTTTTGGTGGGTGTAGCGGTAGGCCCGGGACCGGGAACTTGGACGCTGGTCGCGCTGACGGTACCGCAGCTGGCCACGGTAAGAGGACCGATCGTGACTGAACCTCCCGCGCCATCCGTCACGTCAAAATAAAAGGGGCCCGTGGTTCCGTTCAAGTTGCCGCTGGTGGTTCCCCAGTAATTGTTCCCGCCCACTCCATTTGCCCCAAGGGTCAGTGCAGTATAAGGCCCTCCGCTGGCAGTACTATAACTCACGCTTATAATAGGAAACAAAGTATCCATAAATTGGATGGGGTCATAACCGGAACTGCATCCCGACTTCCATTCGTACGTGATATCGCCCGAAGAATCACCGGCCATAAGACTTAAAGGACAAGCGACAAATTTCCATTCAATGTTGAGCTGTCCATAATTTGTATCACCTGTCAATGCCTGCCATGTCGCTTGCGTCAAATCCAATTGGTCGGCAACAGTACAAGAGGGGCAGCTATTATCAATCATCACCGTGATGGCTTCCGCATCCCCCGTTACTGTTAAAGCCGCGCAGGCTCCGCAAGCTAAACCGTTTTGATAATCGTCACCCCCGCCCCCGGAGTTAGAGTTGATAGCTGCTGTAAGTGTCGGGTCTGACCCTGCCGGAAAACCGCAAGCTCCCGCCCCGGATGGAGCATAAGCGGTCGCGATAGATGTATAGGTGTAGGTGGCGGAATTGTAATTAGCCGTGCCGTAATTAATTTGAGCTTGCAGATGGGAAATAAGCGCAAAGAAGAAAAAAAGAACTGGTAATACCGTGCCCGTTCCCCGCCTAAAAAACCGGCAATAGCCCTTAAAGGAATTTTTTTCTTGGCCGTTGTTCATAGTTTTTTTCTTGTCTGGCATCTTTACCTTTTGCCCATAAAACGATTCCAGGGGTTTCCAAAGACTTATTTATCACCCATTTTAGGGAATTCTAAAATGAAACTTAATTAAATTAGTTGCAATAATGATGCCTTATTCTGAATTGGCTTAATTTAACGATTTTCTCGATAAACAATTGTAAAAGTTAACTTTTCAGTGGAAATCTTCTAAAAAAGCGGTTTCACATTAAATTAGGAAAAAGAAATAAAAAACTGACAAAAAAAGACAAATTTTCTGCACTTGCCTAGTTTGGTTCAATAAGGGACTAAACTGAAACCATCGGTTTCACCACTTATTAAATTACAGAATCGACCCAACTTATCTCTTAATAAAATTAAAACGAACATTGATAGACGCGTCCAGTCATGGATACCGAATTTTAAAAACAATAGCAATTTAAATGCTCAATGGTGAAAGTTTTTTTAATTAATACGCATTGAAGCATTTAGTTGAAATCAACCCATTGATAAATTCTAGCCCTATCTCGACTTGATGCTATTCAGTCGACCAAGAATCGCATCACGAACTTCCCTAAAACTTTGGAGCTTCTCTTCATCAGTAGTTTTTCCAAGACCTGGATCCGGCAATGGCCAATAAAGGCGTTCCGCCTTTCCTAAGAAAACAGGACAAACTTCTTCAGCACAAAGCGTAATAACAGTGTCTACCGAAGCTGGATCGATCTCTTCTACAGATTTGGAACGATGGTTGGAAATATCTATGCCAATTTCCTCCATAACCTTGATAGCAATTGGATTTACTACGGAAGGCCTGGAACCAGCACTTTGGATCACGGTATCATTACCGAAAAGATTTTTGGCCAGCCCCTCAGCCATTTGGCTTCTGGCTGAATTTGCAACGCACAAGAACAATATCCTTTTCACGAACCTACTCCTTGTCGTTTTTTTCGTTTGTAGGTGTCATTCGGATGGTCTCATAAAATAATGCGGCCAGGACTGCGCCTATGCAAGGGCCTACAAGGTAAATCCACATTTCATCCAATCTTCCTTCAAAAACCGCGGGAGCCAATGACCGGGCGGGATTCAAGGAGGCCCCGGTGACCGGTCCCCCTACCCAAGCTGCCAACATGACAGTCCCTCCAATGGCCGCTCCAGCCATAGTGCCGACTGCCCTTGTATCCGTTGCCACAGCAACGATCACAAACATGAGAAAAAAGGTCAGGATGATTTCCCAAGTCAAAGCCGCTAACATCGGGACGGAAGGAAAAGTTGCCCCATATGAATTACCGGGGGGAAGGATCAGTTTTAATACACCGATTGCCGCAAACGCCCCTGAAAACTGGGCCATCCAATAAACCAGAACTTCCCGGAATGGGAAATGCCTTGCGATGGCAAAGGCCAAGGTGACACCTGGGTTAAAATGGGCACCCGAAATATGGCCCACCGCATAGATCATGACCGCAACCGCAAGACCGAAGATGACCGATATGGAGGCATGGGAAAGGGTTCCAGGGAACCTCTCTGCCACCATGATGCTTCCACACCCGCAGAACACGAGGGTGAAAGTTCCGATAACTTCGGCTAAAGATTTTTTCAGCAGGACACCGTTCATTGAATTCAATGATTTCCGCCAAATGAAGATGTGTGAAATTGAAATTTCTTTTTCTTTACGACCCATCACCCAAAACCGTTTTTAACATTTTTTTCATTTTTTGAATTTCCCGGATTTTATCCTCAAACTCTTTAATTTTCGCCGTGAATACTTCAACCGTCAGGTCGCAGCAGGGCCCCAAACCTTTATCGCCACAACACATAATCTTTCTTATCTCTTTAAGCGTTAGCCCCATCTCCTGCGCCTTGCGAACGAAGAGCAATTGATCAACCACAACCTGTGAATAAGTCCTGAACCCCCCAAAGCTCCGGTTAGCTTTTTTTAGCAAACCTATCTTTTCATAAAAGCGGACGGTGTCGATTGACACGCCGCTTTTCTTTGAAACTTCCCCGATTCGAAATATTGTTTTATCCGTTTTCATTTATTCATCCGAGTTATAAGTATAGACACTGGAGTATACTCCAGTGTCAAGCGCCTACTTAGGGTTGAATTCAAAAGTTGAATTAAGGCAATGAAATAATTCGAGAATGAAAAAGTCGGCCATAATACGAGTTTCAAAACCAACCTTCTTGATGGCAGGCCCACAAGAAATCGAAATTGAGACAAAAAGATAAAATCGCCAAAATTTTAACATTCACATGAATTTCCGGTCCGACATCCTACTTTAGACATCTTCCCCAAATTCACGGTATCTCACAAGATTTGACCGGTTCCCTGAAAATGCCGTCGGATATTCTCCAGATGGTTTCCGAATCGAATTTGGCCAACAAATAAGCATTGTCGCTCGACGGCCTACATACGGGAAATGACTTTTTCTTTGAATATCACGGCTTATAAATATTAAGTTTTTATTTTTCTCGGTGAACTCGTTAATTCAATCAAATAAGCCCATCTTCTGACTGCTGAAACTTTTTTCTTTACTCAGCGAATTAATACCATATGATTTCTCAAACTTCACCAAAGGGGTGTCTGTGCAAATTCGCTATTTATTGTGTCTGCTGATTTTACCGGTCGTGAACAACTGTAAACGCCGGTCCAATAGCGTGACGGTCTAGAGAGGGCAAAAAGGCGGTCGAAAAGTGTGACGCTCCCCGAAATTCCCTGGAAGATTTGATGATGGAATCCCACATAACCAAAATCCGTCGGGATATTTTGAGACAGAATTGTCTGGTTCCCAAAAGAATCATAGTCGTAGATTGCCTGTACTGTCCCGTTGATATCCGTTAACTCTCTAATCCTCCCTAGGTGGTCCTTGGCGTAGTAGTAATTACTGGTCCCTATCCTCTCCCCTCGGCTGAAGAACTGCTTCATAACCGCTGTCCCTGTACTGTCTCTCTCCTGGCATAGCGTTTTCCCGCATCACACGTAGGTCTTGGCCGCAATGGTGTTCCCACCAGCGTCGATTTCCGTGATGCTCGACCTTCTGCCCATTCCGTCATAGGTCATATTGATGGTGTTGGCCACCCCTAGAGGTTGGCCGTTGAGATAACTCACCTGGACTAATCTGTTGTGGGCTACAGGTTGATCAGACAAAAAAGAAAAACCCCGTGAAAACATTACTCTGTCTTCATAGGGTTCAATTTCCGCTAACTTTTCGCAAAGCAAATTTTAGCCCTTCTTTGCTTCTCCATCCCAAACATTGCGTTTAGTGAATATGATGTTTTTTCATTAATTCCTTGATCGAAAGCCATCCACCCTTTTTCTTAGAACGGTTAATGGATTCTTCTAATTCCACAGCCTCATTGCTATTCGCCTTAACAAATTTCAAAGGGACGTGTTTAGCAATAACACGCTCAATTTCGAAAGATATTTTACTGCCTCCTTTTTCAATTTTCAAATTCTCGTCTGCTATCTTCTCCTCCTTTTCTTCATTAACGACCTGGACGAGCATCCTCATCCGATATCCATTTTTTCTTTCTTGTTGTTTCATCAAACTTATTATTTATCTTGGTATGAGTTTCCGCATTCGGCCTGGATAACTTAACACCAAGGTGTTCCACAACAACCTTGGTTATCTTTCTCGCAAGTTGTTCAGCCGGTTCTTGCACAGACTCATTTTTTTCATGGTGAATTTTTTCGGAAACAGCTTCTTCAATATAACGGTTTAAATTCGTGTGATGTTTCTGGGCGATTTTTTTAAGCTGCTCAACGCTATAGTTTTTGGGACGATAGGAAAAAGTATTCGCCATAACTATCCCCTCCCTTTCGTTCTGAGTTCCACATGTGTAATGTAAACAACGCCATCCTCGAACCGGCCTAAAATCATCGCAAATTGGTCCGTTTCCATTTGAAAGGTGATCGTGCCATCCACTTGATCCCGAAGCTCATACCACTTAGCGGGAGGCCATTCCTTTAAACAATCAATCCGCTCCTCAAGCTGTTCCCTTTTAACAGGCGGTAGCTTTCTTTTAAGGTTGTTATAATCGGCTAAAGCCTTGGGTTCCCAGCTCAAAGGATTCAATTTCAAGCCACTATAATTGTAATCATTTTGTAATCACTTTTCAAGTTTAAAGCCAAACCAAGGTATACAGCCGTATTCTATAACCCGAAATACAATGAATTCAATCAGTAACTTGTTTCTCGCTCCCTTGGATGACATCTACTGTGCGCTTCCTTCAAATCCACAATGCTTACTGAAAAAAAATAAAGATCCTTTAAACATAAAATCCAACAATAGATGAATTTCAGAATGTTCCTATTTTAAATGAAACAAAAAAGGGAGAAAGAAAAATGACTAAATGTAGAGAAAAGCGGATGTAATTTAAACATCATTTTTACTTTTATTCATCGAAAACAAACTTTAAAGTCCATCGCAGAAAAAATACGAGAACAAGTACTGGAATGATAAAGATCCCTAAAAACACTAAATAGCTACAATATTTACCTGACCTGCCCTCATCTTTTGCACCACTGATTAAGTCACACCTTAGTCGGTTAGATCAAAAGAAGATCAAGAACTGGAAGTTGCCAAACCCGTTGGGCCACTTAGACAATTAGTAGCCCCACCGGGAAGAGATCTCAACATGGAATGCTTTTATCCTAAATTTATTGATTAAATAGAAATGCCCGGATCTTTCGATCCAGGCATTTTCCGTCTTTTAAAGCAGGCTAACTTCTAAATCTCTTCAAAGATCTAGTTTTTTATAACGAGTCTTCCCACTCTTTGCTTTCTTACGTGCTTCGTCCAGCTCTCTATTGAGCTTGGATCCAGGAGCATAAATCTTCCAATTGTTTCTTTCATAAAGGAACTTACCAATGTCCAATCCCAATTTCTCAATCTCGTTTTCTTGAACAGTTTCACGAACGATTTTTTCCTTTACTGCATCATCAATGAAACGGTTCATTTTGTACTTCAACTTTTTTACGATTATCTCTAAGAGCTTTTCTTTTTCAATTGACGGACGGTAAGGCAGAACTTGTGCCATAACCACCATCTCCTTTCACATCTTGTTTCCAATTAAATTTCTTCCCTCCACTCCACTTTTAACAAAATTTTCGAAACTATACATATGTTCTAAATCATCGTCAACTGAATTGTATTACTAAATGTAATACTTAAACAACCGTTATCAAGTTAACAAATGGAAAATAAGAACAACCCACAACAGGTAGGGAGAATGATTTTCGACACCCCAAGAGGTTAAAAAAAGAGCTTTTCAATATGGACCAAATGTTTGTTCGGAAGTTCCTCCGCCCAGCCCGCGAAGGTAACGTTATATCCGCTATCCGCCACAAAATTCCTGGTCCCGTCGGTATTAACCGGATGAAGTTGTACCTTGTCACCGATGGGGTACTTTTCTTTAAAGTCCTGGAGGACTTTTTTAACAAAATCGTATCTAGGTTTATCTATCTCTTTTAATCTTTCAAGTTTCCCGCCAACCGACTTAGAAGCAACTACTTCTACCAGCTTCTTCGGATTTATCATTTGGGGTGTCCGCCCTTGTGCTACCTCCCAAGGCCACGTCGACCTGGTGGTATGAGTTTTTGATCATGTTCAGCTTCTCTCTATAACGCATTTGAATAAGCGTTTTGGGGCCATTTGATTAAGGCTACTCGCCTACCGGGTTTTGTTATCCGGAGGCACCTTAGATTCAAGGTACCATATTCAAATTGTATTACTTTATGTATTACTTTGTCAAGTGGCGACCGAGGCCGAGCCGCAATCGAAGCAGCTGAAGTCGTTAGATCAAAGTTAGATCGTAGATTCAGGGTTACAAAGGGCAGAGTATTCTCAGGGCTTTTCGGTTGCCCCACGGGGAAGAAATCCCGGTACATTTCGTCCGAAGCGTAACAAATTTACCTGTCCACGATGGGTCCCCGTCGCGGACAAACATTTTAACTTTGAACTCACAAAAAAGGACGGATGCCATTCGGCCCCGCCCTTTTAACTTAGGAATCGGTTGGCTGATAAAACCCTTGTTCTTTTAAAATACTATATTCACACCACCCGAGAGGTTTTGTTCCGCGTAATCGGCCAGGCCCACCTTGCCCTGGTATTGGACGAAGGCATTTAAGCCCTTTTCGAATCCCAGATTCAAACCGGCCCCGATGACCGCCGCATTGGTTCCCGTGGAAGGTCCGCTGACGGTGAAGTTCCCTCCGCCATCCAAACTGGCCGCTAGGCTGTCCAAGTTACCCTGGTACACATGCTCCCAGGCCACGCTGAGGGCCGGGGATAATCGGACGCCGCCCAAATCCCAGTTGCGGCTAGTCGATGCCCCCAGGTCGCTGGTCAAAGAACTTTCACCTTGTGCCTCGAAACTCAAAGGCGCCAGGGAGCCCGTTTCGTTGAAGCCGTTGATGCTCACATGGGTGTACTGACCCGACACAAAAGGTCCGACCTTCATTTGATCCACTTTCAAATCGTATCCGGCACCCAGTTGGCCCGAAACCATCTCTCCCTGGGTATTTCCCGCAGCGGTACCGCCCAAGGCTATTCTCTGGGTGATGTAATTATTGGTACCGCCTTCGGCTAGGGCTTCCACGTGAAGAGAATCTCGTTTCCATCCTCCGTAGAGGCCCACCTGCCCGCCCGTCGCATTCACTGTACCGGTAGACTGGCTGGTGCCCGATTGGCTGTAACCAAACAACACCCCGCCAACCAAATCTTTGGAGAAGCGGTAATCCAATCCAGCGGTCATGCCGCCGATTGAATATTGATAACCCGGGGCGTTCGAGTCGCCGGTGACGGTCCCGAAGTTGCCCATGCCGTTGACAAAAGCGCTCCAGCGCTGGGGCTCAAGGTCCTGGATCATTCCCGATTCCTGCGAAGGCGGCATATTGGCGGCGAACCGAGGACCTTCCCCGTTCCAAGAAACGTCACTGGACTCGGACGCCGGATTGCCGAACAATTGGAACAACCGCTGGTTTATCATCCCCGCCTCGGCCTGGGAAGTAGCGAAGCCCATCTGATACAAGGGCGTCAAATCCGCGGGCGATATTTGGTTATAGACCCCCGGTAGTGACGAGTTCACGATCGTGTCCAGGACTCCCAACAGGTTCGGGTTGGCCCCGCTCTTATTCAGGCCGTCCAGGGCTCCGCCCACCGCCTGTTGGTTTGTGGTCAAACCCAAGGACTGGAAAGTCGGGCCCGTCAACTCCAACAATACTTCCTTAGGTTCGTAAACCAGCGAAACCGAATTAGCAGATATTCCTTCCACCAGCCCAGCGAAGGTTCCAGTCACGGCCGTACCGGCCGATAATATTTCGAAGGTCTCCAGGCCATGGGCCTGGAAGAAGGCCCCATTGCCGGAAACCAATTGCAAGTCCCCGCCCAAAGTAGCCGTATTGGCCACCCTCAGGCCATCCGAACTGCCCGATAACACGCCTCCCAAATTCAGTTGAAGAGTTGCTCCAGCCGATTGAGTGTAATTTCCCCCAATCGAAACTGCCAACCCGTTCCCGACTTCCAAGGTTCCGTTGGTAACCATCAAACCGCCCGTGCCTAGGGCGTTGTCGTTCCAAAGGGCGAGGACCCCGCTTTCCAAAGTTGTTCCGCCACTATAGGTATTGGCGCCAGCTAAAGTTAGCGCCCCTCCGCCGACCTCCAGCCCCTCATTGCCCGCGATTACCCCGCTGAAATACCCGTTATCCACCTGGAGCGTAAGGATGTTTCCACTCATTGTCACAGTTCCCGACCCGTCCAGGAATCCGATCATGATGGTCGCATCGCCAGCAGTCCCGTTGGTTCCGTCAACCTCGCCCAGGCCCGCCGCGCCCGCCGTGACCTGCAGTAAACCCGAAGAGCCCATCGAAAGGGAGCCCAGGGTTACCAAAGCGTCCCCGCCAATCCCGCCGTTCCCGCCCGAGGTCGAAGGATTCGTGAGCCCTGAACCACCGTTGCCACCGTTGCCTCCCTGGAGGATTACAGATCCGTTTATCGAGGCGCTGTTAGCGGCCAAATAGGCCGTGCCTCCCAGGGCACCGGTTTGCTGTCCACCACTGGCATTGCCATTGCCAGCCAACAAGTTGATTGAACCTGAGGATAAGTTGAGGGTGGCCGCCGCCAGACTGGCCCCGCCGCCCACGCCACCTGTGCCATTGTTGTATTGGAAGGCGTTACCGCCTTGGCCCCCCTGTATTGACAAGGTCGAATTGGAAACCACCAGCGTCTGCCCGACCGTCATGGCTGCGCTGCCGCCATCGGCCCCGTTTAAACCGCCGGAATTCGAAACGGCGCTCCCGCCGCTGCCTCCGATCATATTGAGGATGGAGGAGGAAAGGGTCACGCTGTCCGCGCTAAAACCGCTGAATCCACCCGCACCGCCGCTGCCCACGGTGTTGTCGTTGCCGCCCGATCCCGCAGCCACTAAGACCGTGGAGCCCCCGGAGGCGTTGAGGGAACCCAGGGCGACGAAAGCGTTCCCGCCATTATTGCCGTCTCCACCCGTCCCGCCGGTTCCACCCGCTCCCGCAGTCACCCACATCCCTGCGGCGTTCATCATGAGGGAACCGACTGTCACGTCCGCGTCTCCGCCGACGCCGCCCTGACCGCCCGCCCCGACCGCGTCGCTCGCGGAATTGATATAAAAGCCCGCTCCACCGTCACCCGCATCGCCGCCAATGACGCTGACCCCCGAGCCCGTTCCCATCTCCAGGGTCCCCAGACTCACCGATGCCGTCCCACCGTCACCGCCCTGGCCGCCCGGGCCCGTCAAACCCGGAGTTTGACCCACGACCGTGACCCCCGGCCCCCCGCCATATCCGCCGATGAAACCATCCCCCGCCTTCACCACCAGCAGGTCGTCATTGGAGGCCGATGTCGAATCCATGTTCACCAGGGCCGAAGTGAATGAAGCGTCACCTCCGTTGCCGCCGATTCCACCTCCGCCCCAAGGCCCGCCGGGGCCATTGGTGGGGATATCCGGGTTACTATTGTTGTTAGGGCCCAGGCTGAGAAGTTTGGTGGCGTTTTGAGCTGCCTTTAATTCGTAACCAATCATTTTATTGGCGAAGACCAATTCGGCGTTTGCGGGATTGGTCGCAGCCAAGGCCAGGGAAAGCAGGGTAAATCCTAAATTGACCCACTGGGCTCCTGAACCGGAAGTCACCGCCGCACCCGCTATTCCACCGGGAGCCCCGGAACCGCTGGCTCCGCCTTCTCCCCCAATCCCGCCAATCACATTGAAAGTCACGCCCTTTGCCATCTGAAGAGAACCCAGGCTCACCGATGCGCTTCCACCGTTTCCGCCGCCCCCGCCAAGACCCCCGTTGCCGCCTGCGCCACCGTCGCCTCCGGTCCCTCCGCTCGCACCCGATCCGCCGGAACCGCCTGATCCACCGGAACCGCCCGTTACTCCCGCACCACCAACCACGTTGACGATCGAGCCGGAAGCCAGGCTGGCCGTTCCATAAACCGCCAGGTAAGTATCGCCCCCTGATACTATTTCGGTGATGGTTTGGCCGTTGGAAAGATAGGTCACGGGAACTCCACCATAACCTCCCCAACCGCCATCGCCTCCGGTCCCGCCAGAAGCCCCTTGGCAACAACTTTGAGTGGCGTTGGAGCCCCCAGTAGCAGTGGTACCGTCATTGCCGTTGGCTCCCACTCCCCCATTTCCTCCCATAATGTCCAGCGAGTCGTCCTGACCGACGGTGAGAGACCCGACGGTTAAGGAGGCGCTTCCCCCTTCGCCACCGAAGCCACCGAAGCCTCCGTAACCACCAGGGATACCGCTACCCGGAGATAAACCCGATCCGCCAGGGGCCCCGTTGTTCCCAAAACCCCCTCCGGGATTACCTGCGGTTCCGGCACTTCCAGCGGCACCGGCCACTCCACCCTGCCCGCCCACGCCACCCTGGATCGTAAGTGTGACGCCTCCATCCGCCATCGCCAAGGAACCCAACGTCACAAGAGCGTCGCCGCCATTACCGCCAGCACCGCCAGAACCGGCAAAACCCCCGTCTCCACCCGTGCCGCCCGCACCGGCTGTGTCTAAAACTCCATTGCCGCCATTAGCGCCGTTTCCACCGGTACCCCCCTCGCCGCCCGCACCGCCGGCACCGCCCCCGCCACCTATTATGGAAAAGTTGTCTCCCTGGGAAAGGCTGACCGCACCCGTGACCAGCAAAGTCGCCGATCCGCCGTCACCGCCATCACCGCCGCCCGCACCGGATCCGCCCGCACCGCCGTTGCCACCGTCACCTCCGCCTTGACCGGTACTGGAGGCACTTGCCCCATCAGCGCCCGCGCCACCGGCGTAGCCAGCTCCACCCCCGCCACCATTGCCTCCGCTTCCGCCCTGAATCGCGATACTGTCCGATGCACCCAGGCTTAGGTTTCCAAGGGCCAACGCCGCCGCGCCCCCTGCTCCACCCTCGCCGCCGAGATTCCCGTAACCTCCTGAGGAACCCGATGCCCCGTTTCCACCATAGCTGTCCGTGGCCGAACCCATTCCACCAGCCGCGCCGCCCGCGCCGCCAACGCCGCCATTGCCTCCCTGTCCACCCCATCCACCTTCTCCCCCAATCACCGTAAAAGTGACCGCTGAGGCCATTTGTAAACTTCCCGCTGAAACCGCCGCACTTCCTCCGTCACTGCCATCGCCGCCCGCGCCGCCCCCTTGCGCTGAGCCGCCATCACCCCCATTGCCCGTTTGACAAGTGTCGCAAGCGCCATAAAGCCAGCTACCGCCGCCGCCCGTACCGGCCGTTCCGGCGTAGCCACCTGCGCCGCCACTTTCGACAATAGTCGCCCCACCGATTGTCGTGACTACTCCCCCTGCCCCACCCTGAACGTTGAAATCCGCCCCCGAAAAAAGGGTGATGCTGCCAGAAACCACGGAGGCATTTCCACCCAGGCCGAAATCGTCGTCACCGGCCCCGGCCCCCCCCGCTCCGCCATTACCACCGGTTCCTCCCTGGAATCCATTGCTGAGTGTGGCGTTGTCATTGCCGGAATTTCCCCCGTAAGCAACAGAGGCGTCACCGCCATTGCTGCCGATGCCGTTGGAACCGCCGTTGCCGCCGATGACGTTGAAGAGAGTGGCGGTCGTCACTCCCGCCGTTCCAAGGGTGATGGAACCCATGGTGACCAAAGCGCTGCCACCGTCGCCGCCATCCTGTGCGACATTACCGTTTCCCGCCGTGCCGGCGGATGCACCTTCGCCGCCGTTTACAAAGGCACCCCCGGCGTTGCCTCCTGAGTCATAAATCGTTGACCCATTGTTGGACGGCTCGTTTCCACCGGCGCCACTTTGCGCCGCATTGCCGCCATTGCCTCCGGTAACCGAAAACTCGTCTCCCGCCCCGGACATGGTGAAGGAAACCAGGCTCACGGAGGCGTTCCCAGCTCCCGCCCCATAGCCTCCAACTCCGCCCCAATTACCATTTCCACTTGAAGCGCCGTTACTGCCGCCATAACCTCCCGAACCGCTGCCTCCATTGCCGCCCAATCCCCCGGATCCTCCCTGTCCCCCAACACCTCCGTTACCGCCATTGCCACCCTGGATATCAAAAAATGAATTTGTGGAATTAAGAGTGAAGGTAGTTGCCGTTAATGCGGCGTTTCCCCCGGCACCGCTGTTGCCGCCGCCGCCGCCAGTTCCGCCGCCGCCACCGGGACTCCCTGATCCGGAACCGGAAAGACCGTTGGAATCTCCTCCTGAATCACCCGAATCGCCGTTGCCGCCGCCGCCGCCGGTTGCACCATTTCCTCCGGTGCCACCAATGACCTCCAAAGTGACTCCGGAACCGCTCGTTGTCAAAGTACCCAGACTCACGCTTGCGTTAGCGCCCGAGCCGCCTGCTCCTCCGGCTCCGCCGTCGCCACCGCTATTGCCGTTGGTTCCCGTGGGGGAATTGCCTTCGGGGCCATTGCCGCCCGAACCGCCTTGCCCACCCAGCACATCGAAGGAAGAACTTTGCAAAACGAGAGAGCCCGCCGAAGCGGAGGCGGTCCCGCCGTTGGAGCCATTGTAACCGCCCCCCGGGTTGCTTTCGCCGTTGCCGCCGCTACCCCCGGATACGCTTACCAAGGAGCCGCTCACGCTGATCGCACCCGAAACCACCAGGGTCGCCGATCCCCCGTTGGAACCTCCATACCCATTGTCGGCGCCGGCACCGCCCTGAACTTCCAGCGTCGCCTGACCGACGGAAACCGAATTATCCGCAAGACTTGCCCAACCCCCCGCACCCGTGTTTCCTTCGTTGTAGGAATTTCCGCCCGTGCCACCAATGACACTCACCGACCCGCCCTGGGCGATGTTGAGTGAACCCACCGTTGCCGAAGCTGACCCGCCGCTACCACCGGTGCCGCTGACAAAACCTACGCCTGGGTCCCCCCCAGGACCACCATCACCACCCTGGATGACCGCCACCGCGCCCGATCCTTGGACGAACATGGAACCCGCCCCCAGACTTGAGTTACCGCCGTTTCCAGCGTTGCCGCCGTTACCCACGGCGGCTCCTCCGCCGTCCCCGCCAGTTCCGGCGACGTCATAAAATTCAGAACCCGAATTGACGCTCACACCGCCACTCACGGTGACAAAGGCTGATCCGCCAAAGGCCCCCGTATCGCCCGGCTGCCCAGTCGCTCCATCGCCTTCCGCCCCGTATTCAATCCCAAAAGCTGAACCTGAGTTTAAAGTAAGGGAGGTCAAAGTTAAGGAAGCGGAATCGCTGATGACGTTTTGGGGATTGCCGTTGGTGGCGGCATCTAGGTTGGAGAAGGTAAAAGTAATGCCCGATCCCACCGTCAAATTGCCGAAACTGAGGAAACTGTTACCGTTTAAGTTGATTCCTCCCGTTTCCACGATCACGGGAGACGTGGTCAAGAGGGTAAGGTTTTGGGTGACCGGAGCCCATTGAAGGCTTTCCACAATGAGGTTGGAACTATAGGGAAGATTCAGCTGAATGGTTCCGCCGCCGCTCTGGGCGTTAATGGCGTTGAAGGAATCGTTGAAGGTTCCTGTCCCCGTGCCCCCACTGATACTATTGACCGTGACGGGAGCGGTTTGAGCGAAAAGGAGGCGGGGGATGAATAAAACATAAAATAAAAGTACGGCGAAAAAAAAATTTACGAAAGGATACGGACGATAAGGGAGAGGATCGGTTTTTGAGTCGCAGAGCATTTCGAACACCCGATTAAGTTAAAACTCAAACCAATGAATTTAATTTAATGATCGCCGGACCGCGGCAACGGTCTTCTTTAAAAACTTGAGCGGGATTCTGATTGATCCTGACAGGAATTGCAATAAAGAACCCAAAAATAATAACCATCTCCAAACCCACCCAAAAAGGGTTAATTTCATTGCGCCAAAGTGTGTCTCTATCAGTAATTCAACCTACGAATCAGAGTCAGCATTCTACACTTTCAATCCAATCCGGGCCTCGTCGTGGATAACGGTTACTTAACGCGTTTTTAACCCAAGCGGTAATGGCTCAAAATGAGATTAGAACAAAAATATTAGATCAAAAATAGATTGGAATCTTAGTTATAGCCATTATGCTTCGACCGAAGTGTAACAAGAGGAATTAACAAGCTTTTTTTGGTTATTCAACTAACTATTCCAAGCGTAACCTAGTCAAAATCAGGTTTAAATATCATGTCTTAATAAGTGTAAATGAGGGGAGACTTTAAAAAAGACCTTCAAAATATATTGTTTTAGAATAAAATTTAGATCAAAAGGAAGACTAAGGAAAAAAATCGGTCAAAATTTTGCTATTTCTATCTATATATATGACCAACTAGGGTAACGACACGTAGGATTTAAAAAGTGGGCAAAATGAAGAAACTATTTATTAAGAGAACCCTTAATCCAAGGAAAGAACGTTAGATCAGGATTAGATTTAGAGCTCTCACCTTCCAAAATCATTACCCGGCTTCAAAATAATGGTAGCCCCACGGGGAATCGAACCCCGATTTAATGGCTGAGAACCATCCGTCCTAACCGTTAGACGATGGGGCCACTACCTTTGAAGGACGCTGATTTTAATGAATTAGGGTTAATTTGAAAAGGGCTTATTTCCCAAGGGGTTCAAAGATGTTGTTCACTTTGACGACTTTTCCAAAGTTGGACAATTCCGGTTCCAAAGCCGCGGGACCGCAAACCACCAAGACCCATTCCTTTTCGGAAAGAATATCGCTAGCGGCCCGGGTAGCTTCTTCCCGAGTGACATCCTTCACCTGTTTACGGTAGGTGGAAAGATAATCGTCTGGGTAGCCGTGAAAATCCAGGGACGCTTTGAAGGTCGCCAAGGTGTAAGGCGACTCGAAGTTATAGGCAAATTCTTCCACCATGGACCGCTGGGCCTGGGCCAACTCTTCTTGGGTTGGACCATCCTTAGCGAAATCCCCCAGCACTTGAAACATAACTGTGAGAAACTCTTTTACGGAATCAGGCCGAGTACCGCCGATAACTTCAAACAAACCCTTAATGTTATAGGGCAACACAACGCTGTCCACGAAATAAGCCAAGCCTCGATCCGAACGAATTTGATGCATTAGACGGGAGGTAAAGCCCGATCCGCCAAGAATGTAATTAGCCACCTGAAGAGGAATATCCCGGGGATCATGACGTTTCAATCCCAGGACTCCATAACGAATGAATACCTGGCTTACGTCCTTCGGGAAGAAATAAATGGTCGGCCCTAAGGGTTTCGAATCGGCCATTGAGGGAACAGCCTCTTGTTTTTTCCAATCCGAGAAGAGGGATTCCAACTGTTTCAAAACCTCTGCTTCATCAAAGTTTCCGGCGACCGTCAAAACCGAACCCTGGGGCCCGTAATGACTTTGGTAATAGCTCACCATGTCATCCCGCGTGATTTTTTGGACGCTGGCGGGGCTGGCCCACCGACCATAGGGACTATCGCTGAACAAGGCCTTCACAAAAGTGACACGGGTTAATTCATCGGGCGTCCCTTCCAGGCGCTGGAGGCCGTCGATGGCGTCCAATCGGGAGGTTTCCATGCGTTTTAAATCAAACCGGGGATGAAGCACCATATCGGCGAAAAGCTTGAGGATTTCTGAAAAGTCGCCCGCCAGGCAATTAAATCCAGCTGTGAAGGATTCGTGGTCGGCTGAAGCCGTCATAGAAGCGGCGCGATTTTCTAATGCTTCATCAAATTCCTCGGGAGAAAGATTTCCAGCTCCCCCATCGCGCATTGTCGCGTTCATCAGGGCCACCAACCCCTCCTTCCCTTCCGGATCCATCGAATCCCCACCCGGAACCGAAAGGTTGACGGACACCAAGGGCATCTCGTCATTTTTTAAAAATAAAACTTTTAAACCGCAAGAAAGCGTCTTGACGTCAAAATGGGGTATTGGGATCTCCAACGGAGCCGTTTCCGGAACAATTGGAGGTTTTGCGAAAACATTATTATTTTCACCGCAAAATAAAAGAGCTACCGAGAAAACAAAACACCGGATGACTGGGTTTCTCATTTGGCGGACCTTTCAAGGTAAGCAATCGTCCGGTTCTTGGAAACTAGGTATTGATTGGCAACGTCTTGTATGTCTTTGGAGGTAAGTGCACGAACCATCTCAAGGTATTTCACCAGATAACGCCAATCCCCATGTACCGCCTGGTTATAAGCTAAGTCCTGGGCCAAACCCGAAGTAGAGGTTTTTCCCCAAAGGAAGGTAGATTCCGCGTTTCGTCGGGCCCTTTCCAATTCTTCAGGCAGAACTCCTTTGGCTTGAATATCGGCGATTTCCCCGTCAATGGCCGCAATCACCGCATCCGAATCTTGTTTAGGCGCAGGGGTAAACTCCATCGTGAAAAGATTCGGACTCCGGTCGCCGGGATAACCCGTGGAAGCCGAAATCGAAGTCACCATTTTTTTGGAGAAAATCAGGTCTTTCGTGAGGCGGGAGGTATTACCCGTCGTCAGGATGGTCGAGAGAACATCCAGGGCGACGGAATCTTTGTGGGGGAAGTTGGGCATGTGCCAGCCCATCATGACGATGGGATCGGAATCGAATTGAACATGGACAGTCTTTTGTCCTTCTTGTGGAGGTTCCTGGGTCCAATCCTGCTTGAGAGGGGCAACTTTAGGATTAGGTACGGTTCCCAATGTCTTTTCCAGGATCGGGAATGATTTCGGCGGCCTTAATTCCTCCCACGATCGCCAAGACACCCCGGTCGGGGCGATAAGTTTGCCGGTAAAAGGCCACTGCGTCGGGCCGGGTCAGCTTGAAAATATCCGACATCCAGCCGATAGCCGGATCACGATAAGGGCTCGCCATGAAAGCCGTGGATTCCAAGGCCTCGTCCAGTTTCCCCTCGGGGCTGGATTCGGTTCGCCACCGGCGCTCCTGGGCCACCACGTTTCTTTCGGAATAAAACTCACGGAACACCGGGTGGCTTAAACGGTCTTTCTCGACCGTGGCGTAAAGCAAGACCTTATTGACGGGCAGGGTGATGTGATAATCGGTCACGTCCTGGCTGGTCCAGGCGTTCAAGCTCTGTCCACCATTAAGGGTATAGATGGAGGAAAGCTCGTCTTTCACCACGACCATGTGGTGTTTCTCCTCGAGTTGTTTCATTTCCTCCGCCAATTTCTTCAACTGGTCCGGGGAAGGCTCCAGCTTGGCCTTTTCCTCGTTCATCTCCACCGCCACCCGGTCCATTTGTTCGAGTATGGGCTTTTCCTTCTGGTAATCCTTGGTGCCGATGGTTTCCGTACCCTTGAACATCATGTGTTCCAGCATGTGGGGAAGCCCTGTCTTGCCTTTAGGCGCGTCCTGCGCCCCCACGGGCATCATGAAAGAGAAGGAAACGACGGGGACGCCGGGGCGTTCGACGATCAAAACCCGAAGACCGTTCTTCAGGACCTTTTCCACGACCGGCAGATTGAAATCAGTTGAACTTCCGGAGGTTTGAGACCAGCCCATGGCCGTTCCTAACAAAAAAGAAGGCGGGCCAGAGCCAAATATTTTTTTGATGTCGAATCCACTGAAAACATAATTTCTCCAAGGAAAGATAAAGGCGGGAGAATTATATAGTAGATAAAGCAAAAAACCACCCCAGCTTTTATAACTTGAAGGTAAAAAAGTCTGATAAATGGACATCTCCCCGCGCCTTTTTAAAAAATATCCTAATAACAGAATGGGGATTTTTAACAAGGAACAGAATAGAGAAAGTGGATTAAAGACAATATAATTAACCTGCGAATTGCCCAGGTTTTTGCTGAATAAAGACTGGGACTATACCACTACCAGGTCAGATTACGGAGGCTTCAAAAGGATGGAAAATTTCAAAATCAGCCGCCTTTTTCCTTTTTGCTTTTTTCTTTCCCTTTTTCCACTGAGCGTCCCTCTTTGGGGACAGTCCTCCACCGGCGAAGGTGGAGACAATCAGCTCAATCAGGGCACCCCTGTCGCCACCTCCAATGACTCAACAGGTCAATGGACGGACAACTTTAAGCTCAGCGGGTTTACCAATGCGGGTTACGTGAAAACAGGATCGAGTGGATCTGAAACCGATGGGCATTTTTACGCTGGGGAAAGGCTCTTCGGGGCCGGCCTCTTCCTAAACGCCCAAGTGGACAATGACATTTCAGTCTACAACGAGCTTTTTCTTTACAACCAAGCGGTTACCTTGAAGGACCTCTACGTTCAATTCAAGGATCCCCTTCAGACCGGAAACCTCTTATCCCTCCGGGTGGGCCGAATCGATCTCCCTTATGGAGATGAGTATTTGTGGCAATATCCCATCAATAACCCGATGATCTTGAGAACCGCCGAATGGCCATGGGGTTTCAGCCAGGGCGTCCTGATCTTCGGCCATTCGGGTTCAATAGGCTGGCAAGCTTCGATTACCGACGGTTTGGCGACACCCTTCTTAGACCACGACGACAGCACCGACAAGTCCCTAAATGCCAAGATAACTTTCAATCCCACCAACTGGCTCCATTTCGCTTTAAGTGGCATGAATGGCGGAAACCATGCCGCGTCCAACTTGAACTTTGACAGCGTCGACATTACGCCAGTTGGTTCCATAGTTAGTCCTTCCGTCTTGGGCGTGAGTCCCAGCGCCATGGTGGATTTCCAGGCTTGGCAGGGTGACGGCCGTATCAAATTAGGCCCCCTCCAATTGAAGGGCGACTTTGGAATGGTTTATATTAATGATGTTGCTCCCTTTGCCCGCACCCTAACCTATTATTTCGGGGAAGCGAAGTTTGATTTTACAAGGGAGCTTTATATTTGCGGCCGTTATAGTGCCATTGGCACATTCGACGAGAATGAAGGTTATATGTTCGGCGGAGATTACGATAATGCGACCGAATTTGGCTACGACGTCGAATCCTTTTCCCGTGCCGGCATTGCCCTCGGTTACAAGCTGGGCAAGAACACCATTTTTAAAATAGAGGGGGACAATGATTGGATCACCCTCATCCAACCTGCCATCGGGATAGACCCGAGCCCCGGAACCAACCGCTACACTCTAGCCACTGAAGTCGACGTTAAATTCTAAAAGCTATATCTTCCAGTTACTGAACTCGTCATTCTTAGGGTTTTGAGACAGGGAAACCACTTCCACTTCCTTCTATATAATCTGGTCGGCTTTTTAATCGGCTGTAACATTAACTATCTTCTTTCCACTATAATGAAATGCCTTTAATCAATCCATTAGGGGGAGTTCATGAAAGGCTCGATTCAAAAACGTTCCATCACCTTTTGGAGCCTTTTAGCCCTTGCGACAGTATCCTATGGCCCGCTTTGGGCCCATTCCACGGGGATTCTCGAAGGCACCATCAGCGTGACCGCTCCCGCCCGCAAGGAAGTCGAAACCCATGATGCAATGGATGAGGACAATTCCTCTTCAGACGGCTACGATGATTACGGAGGTTCCAATAACAACAGCCAGACTTTACCTAAAGCCCCACCCCTGCCCGAAGAAATAGTGGTTTACCTCCAGAAGGTTCCCGGTCACTGGGATGCCCCCCATACACACGCAAAATTGGATCAAAAATTTACTCGGTTTACTCACCATGTCCTTCCCGTCTTGGCCGGAACAACCGTGGATTTCACCAATCACGACCCCATTTATCATAATGTTTTTTCCAACTCCGAGGAAAATCCAAAGTTTGATCTAGGACGCCGCAAAAATGGCGAGACCAAGTCCGTAACCTTCAGCCATGTTGAAATTCCGGTAAAACTTTATTGTGAAATCCACCCGAAGATGACCAGCAACATTTTGGTCTTGCAAAATCCATTTTTCACCGTGGTAACACCAGGAGAACCTTTCCGTATAAAGGGTATTCCTCCAGGCACCTATACCTTGGAAGCCTGGCACGATTTTTGGCAGCCCGTTGACTCCATAGTGACGGTTAAATCCGGCAGAACGAAAAAGGTCAATCTCATTTTAAGCAAGGTAAGAAAATGAGAAGTCCTATTTTCATCCGTCTTCGCGACAAGTTGCTTTTAGCAGTGGTACTTTTAGTGGCGGTTCTCATGGGTAGTGTTCTAGTTGCCCTCAACGCACGCCTTCACCCCATCGGTATTGACGCCTTGAAATCGGATCTCGACAGGACCAATGTTGTTTTCAACAGCTTCGTGCGGGAAAGATCGGACAATTTGGCTGAAAAAGCTTTCCTTATTGCAGGATTGCCCCGTTTAACCGCCGCTTTGGACGTGAAAGATCCGAAATTCGATACCATTGCGGCCACTGTTACAGAACTTTGCATGGACTTGAATCGTACCGTGGGGGTTCCCCTTTTCATCGTCACCGACCAGACGGGCCGGGTGCTTTTTGACCGTTTTCACATCCCGGAAATAAACCTCGCACTTTTACAGGGCCGCGAGCCGGACCCCTCCAAAGAGAAACCCTTGCAAGAGTACGCTGGCGACTGGCCCAACATCAAAAAGGCCCTGGCGGGGGATACTAGCCGGGGAGGATTCCTTTACACCCTCAAACCCGACGACCCGAAGGTATCGGAAACCTCCTTGGCGTTCCAGACCGTGGCAGTTCCTATCTCCAGCCGGGGACGAGTTTTAGGAACCCTTCTATTAGGATTTGCCCTGGATGACGACTTAGCCGCCCGGATGAACCGCATGACCGACAGTGAAATTACCTTTAACGTGGCGAGTAAAATCTTTGGCGCCACCAAAAACCTACAACAAATGCCCGCCCTAGCCCAGACATTAGCCCCTCTGGTTTCCATCTCTTCCCCAACCAACCCGGGGGACGCCGCCACTAACGCGAGCGTGAAACTCAACAATGAAAATTATCTTTGTCTTTTCTCACCTTTTGTCGTCGTCAACAATGACCAGCCAGGTTATTACGTTTTACTTAGGTCCCAGGATAAGGCACTGGCAGTGCAGGAAACCATCCAACAAACAATTCTATTCCTGGGTCTGTTGGGCACTGTTTTTGCTTTTGGCATGGCCCTCTTTATCGCTCAGCGCATTACCGCCCCCGTCAACACCCTTTTAAAAGGAGTTCAGGAAGTCGGACAGGGCAATTTGAACGTCAGGGTGAATCTCAAAAGCCGGGACGAATTGGGCCTATTGGGACAAGCTTTTAATGAAATGATCGTGGGTTTAAGCGAAAAAGAAAGGGTGAAAAATCTACTTGGCAAGTATGTGGCTCCCCAAGTGGCAAAAAAACTTCTTTCCTCCGAGGGAGGAGTGACCCTTTCGGGCGAAAGACGGGAATGCGCCATCATGTTCACCGACATCCGGGGATTCACTTCTTTCAGCGAGAACATGGCCCCGGAAAAATTAGTTGCCAAGCTCAACGAGTACTTCACCCAAATGGTGGATGTGGTCTTTGAACACGAGGGAACGTTGGACAAGTTCATCGGGGACGCCCTCATGGCGGTTTGGGGGGCTCCTGTGCCCTTCGAGGATAAGGAATTAAGAGCTGTCAAATGCGCCTTGAAAATGCAAGCCGCTTTAAAACAACTCAACCTGAAGCGTCTGACCAATAATCAGGTTCCCCTTACCATGGGAATTGGCATCAATACGGGGGTGGTGGTGTCGGGGAACCTGGGAAGCGATAAAAGGACCGATTACACGGTCATTGGCGAGGAAGTCAACTTGGCTTCCCGGCTATGCTCCAAAGCCGCCCCGGGCCAGGTTTTAATTTCTGATTCCATGTACCGAAAGCTTAAGGGGCTCGTGGAGATGCGAACCTTGGAGCCTGTTCCCCTAAAGGGATTTTCGGAACCGGTAAAAGTTTATGAGGCAACAAATCTTATTGTATGAAGTCGTTCGGTTTCTTCTCTAATTTAACAGAAATATACCGTCTAGTATGACAACCAAAAGGCTTTCCAGCTCTTCTTGCGATAGAGTTGGGCAAGAAATAGTTAAATCCTGTTTTTCGTTATCCTTTAAAGTCAGTCCAGAAAAGGCACCTTGCTTAAGGATGCTTTCCGACCACCATAAGCGATCCGTCATGACACGCAATACGCTTTCCATTTCGTCACGAGATAAATAAGATATCAAGGTTTGGACTTTTTTCTCTAAATGATTTTTAGAAATTAAACACCTGATTGATTTGTTTCAAGTGATAACCTCGCAAAGCTCACCATTATCAAAGCAGAAACAATAAAACTTTTTTTCTTAGCATAAGAATTTAACGAATCACGGCGATTTTGATTACCTGTCGGTTCAGCAGTCCCCCATTCGCATCAAATTCATCCACTTGAGCTAAATAGACCCCGCTAGCCACTCCGGCACCATTCCACACGACTTGATTACTTCCTGGGCTTCCCTCAATCACGTGGACGAGTTCACCCGCTACCGTGTAAATGGAGGCCTTCAAAGTTAGGCTTAAAGAGGAGTTCGTGTGTAATGTCGTTACCATGGGGCCAATAGAACCGTTCAAGACGTTTGGCCAAGCCGTCACCACTCCTGCTCCCGAGGAGCTGTTGTTGCCCTCTACCGATACCTGCTGGACTATAAGAGCCCCAGTGCCCGTGCCAGCTTGGACTTCCACGAGATACACACCATTTTGTACGAAACTTCCGCTATCGCTCTTCCCGTCCCAAATGATCGTGGTCCCATTACTCAATAGGATGTTCAATTGAGAGGGTGTAACCGATGCGCCTATTTCGGATGGTGCTATCATCGAAGCTGAAAGACTCATATTTGATACGGAAGTCTCCCCAGGGTTAGATACATAGGCATAAAGATGTCTCACCACTTCCCCAGCTTCGTTATAGATCAGGACCGTTATCTGGTAAAGAGTCCGGCTGACAATCGCTTCTAGGGTGGTGGTTGTAACCATATTATTGCTGTTGTTGATATTTTCCGCTTTAATCAGGTAAGTTCCGTTAGTCACCGGGTTTCCAACGGAATTACTGCCGTTCCAAACCGCTATCGGTTGGTCCGCGAAATAGACGGTCACCGCTCCACCAGGGCTGTTTATGGCCGTGATGGTGTTGCTGGCTCCAAATGCTATAGATTCGATAGGTTGCGATAGCTCTTCGGAAAATAACTGCTCCACCAATTCACCCGCTTCGTTATAAACCCCAATATTTACTAAATATTCCCCAACCACGATCACGGGCGCGACGCTTGTCACTGGACCCGACCCCGGATAAGTCATTACCGCCCTATTGATGAGTTGCGTTTCACCTGGCACGAGATTATTTACTTGGGTTTGATAAGAAAGCTGATAAGCCCCCGGATTAAGGGGTGGCAAAGTCCAGATCAATTGACCAATAGTTGGTTGAAAAACAGGCGTAGGAAGCGTCGAAGGATTATTAATTCCGCTACCCACATAAGTCACGTAATCTGGAAGAGTATCCATCACCACCACTCCAGAGACCATATTCCCCGTTACGACAAGGCTCAAGGTGTATGTCAATATGTTCCCTGATACCGCCGTGGATGAAGACACAGTCTTGTTCATCGAAACCTGAACGGTCGACATCGGCGTTGGAGTAAGGGTTAATGTCGGGGTAGCCGTAAAGGTAAAAGTGGTGGTGGAAGTACGCGTATCCGTATTGGTGAGGGTCGCGGTTTTGGTATTAGTGGCGACTTGAGTATTTGTTGGGGTGCGAGTACAACTTTCTGTCGATGTGTTCGTCGGGGAAAAGCTATTGGTGGATGTATAAGTGAATGTCGTAGTATTCGTGAAGATCGGTGTATCCGAAATCGTAGGGGTTTCAGTTACAGTAAAAGAGTTCATCGGTGTTGGGTCAATGGTGGGTGTATTCGTTGGTGCCGATACTATTGTAGAAACGATCGTGTTTATAGGTGTGGGATCAACTGTGGGTGTGTTGCTGGGTCCTGTCACCACAGTGGAAATAATAGTGTTTATAGGTGTGGGGTTGGTAGGTGTATTGCTTGGGGCTACCACGACGGTGGATATTATCGTGTTTATCGGCGTATTAGTACTAGTGGGTGTATTGGTGGGGGTCGAAGTATTCGTGAGGGTGGGAGTATTGGTCGGCATAACGGTATTGGTGGAGGTGTTGGTACCAGTAGACGTATTCGTGGGTGTATTGGTGTAGGTAGACGTATTAGTGCTTGTCGATGTAAAAATCTCGGTGCTTGTGCTCGTATTAGTGGGAGTATTGGTTGGTAAGGGAGTATTTGTAGGCGTGGGAGTATTGGTATTGGTAGGAGTGTTGGTTGGTGTAACTGTGTTGGTTTTTGTGTTCGTTGGGGTGGGGGTGTTGGTAACTGAAGGAGTATTGGTCGGCGTAACGGTATCGGTATTTGTGTTGGTGGGAGTTGGCGTATATGTTGCGGTTTTTGTGTTCGTTGGGGATGCTGTACTCGTGGTCGTATCCGATGCCGTATAAGTTGGCGATGGCGTCTTTGTGTTCGTGGCTGTGGCTGTGTCTGAAGCGGTATAGGTCGGCGAGGGCGTAGGCGTGCATCCTCCCAACCAATTCGTCACGGGATTGGATTGGGGCGGAGTGGTGCCACAAGCCACCGTGAGATCCGTCTCCTGTGCGACATTGGTGAAGGTTACGCATTTACTGTCGGGGGCCGTGACTTGAAACGAAAGAGTGCCGGAAGCTCCGGCTGCCACATATCCCACATCCCACACAATGTCGTTTCCCACCTCGCTTGTGAAAAAGGCTATAGGATTGCTAGTAATCGATCCGGCCACCAAGGTGGTACCCGTTGGAATTGTGTCGTTGATAACGACTCCATCCGCGGGACCAGTACCGTTGTTCTTGTAGGTCAAGGTATAGTCGATGACTTCGCCTGGTGACACCAAGCCTGATGGTACATTGGTTTTGGTGATGGTCATGGCGGGAGGCGGGCACGATTCCCAGTTTAGGCAACTAATATAACCAAAACCATAATGGCCGCCCGCGTCGCAATCGTAAAAAATGGCCTGAAAGGTGACTTGCTGTCCGGCATATTTGCAAAGGTTGATGGTGTATTGAGTCCAGGGCACGTAACCCCAATTGTTTGGGGTTCCGTCAATATCACACACGGTGCCATCTCCGACGGCCGGAACCTGGGCGTTGGTGAGTTGGATAATTTGGGGCAGGGTGGTTTCCCAACTATAATTGAGGGTGGCCACCACGGCGCCGCCAACGATCATATTAACCAGCATGTAGGCGTCTGAATTGTTGGCGGTTTCGCCCTGTAAATAATGATAATTCTCAAAGACGCCTGCGAAATAGAAAGTGAAACAGGTGTCGCCATTGGTGGGCACCGTATCGGTTTGCTCAATTTGAACCCAATCCCCGTGGTTGGCATCTCCATGGGATGGCCATAGTTGAACTGCGTCCGGACTGCAAGCCGGATGGTCTGGTAGCAATCCATCCGTGTTGGGAGCAACCCCCGTACCAACAGCCGAGGCCGTGGTGGCGTTGACCACTGTCGCCGAAGGGTTACCACAACCATTCGCAAGTCCTGGATTGGCGAAAGAAGTCGCCCAGCCCGTCAACCCGGCGGTAAAGCTGCCGTTTGTCCAGGCACGACCTGTGCCAACACCGGCAAAGAAAAGGACGTAAAGACAAAGCAGAAAAGCGAATCGAAATGAACTTCGATTCAAGAATCCGGCTTGCGAGGGAACCGTTGACCATAATCACCGACCTTTCGTTTGCGGGCACAAGAAAATTATCCTCGTAAGAGAAAAGGCGTCTCCCTTACAGAAGAATTTTATTTTTAGCCTTCTTCTTCAGAATGACATTCATACAGCCTTCGAAACCGACTTTATATCGGTTTTATAATCTCTCTTTTCCATCGTTTCCCAAATTAAAGACTGACGGAATATCTAAAACATTTTAACAACTTGATATGCTTTATTAACTACCTGCACTTTAATAGAAATTAATTCCTTAAAGACGGTAAAGAAGAAGTAAAGAAAATCAGGCTTCAAAGACAAGATCGGATTCGATCTCCTGTCTTACTAAAATCAACCAATTGAACCGGTTCAATTTCTAAAATCGTTATTTGCACGAGGGGATAAAAGCGCTACCAGCAATCCGATGGGAAAGGGGTAAAAGTCTTTACTGATTCTTTACATCCAAATTGACCTTAAAACATTGACGATTTTATCGAGGTTTCCCGAGAACCTGATCTGAAGTTATTAAGTGTTATGATTTTGACCAATAGAAATAAATTCTAAGTTCTTCTTAGAAACGAAACACACGATGATTCATTGTCAAGCGAAGGAAGTCATGCAGTCCCTGAAAAAATATTTATGGTTTATGAGCTTCATCTTAAGTTATTTGTTTTTTCAATCATCGGCGGATTGGGCCCAAAGTGGAGTCCCAGCATTTAGCCCTTTAAAAGCTCCTTTATTTTTCCAAAAGGGAACGCCCCCTCAGCCCGCTCTATCATTTTCCTCCAGCCAATTACCCCTTTATTTTGAACCCAATGAGGGCCAGACAAATCCCCGGGCGAAGTTCATTTCACGCGGTCCCGGATACATTTTCTTTCTTACATCTCTGGACGCCTTCTTGGTGCTCCAAAAAATTTCTTCCACACTACCGCCTGGAAAATTTCCAAAGGGCAAGGGTAATCGGCCAAGCCCGCCTGCGATCCAGAAAGCCGTCTTAAGGATGAAATTGGAAGGAACTATTTCAAATCTTTCCCCGGAAGGCATGGAAAAGCTTCCGGGAATCAGCAATTACTTCATTGGCAATCAACCCGCCCATTGGCATACCCATATTCCTCAATATGCTCGAGTTGGAATTCAGGGAGTTTATCCAGGAATCAATATCGAATATTACGGGAGCCAAGGGCGTTTGGAATATGATTTTAAAGTTCAACCTGGGTCCGATATCGACGTCATTCGCTTATCCTTTGAAGGAGCGGATTCGGTGGACATTGGCACCGACGGAAGCCTTGCCCTGAAAACTTCCTTGGGCAGCTTGGTGTTCAAAGCACCGGTCCTATACCAAAACCAGGGAACTGTCCGCAAGCCGGTACTGGGCCGGTACAAGTTAACCGGCACAAAAGAAGTCGGATTTGATGTGCCATCCTATGATAAGACGAGGCCCCTGGTTATCGATCCAGTCTTGGATTACTCCACTTATCTGGGCGGTAGCAACCACGACGGGGCTTTTGGCGTGGCCGTGGATTCATCGGGTGATGCTTTTTTCACGGGCCACACATTTTCTACTGATTTTCCGACAACCACCGGATCTTACCAAACTACCTTTACCGGTACCGCCGACGCTTTTGTCGCCAAAATCAATTCTTCGGGTACGGCATGGGACTATGTCACTTACTTGGGAGGAAACGGCACCGAATATAACCCTGCGGAATTCAATATGGGCATTGCGGTTGACGGAAGCGGGAATTGTTACGTGGACGGGCCGACCAGTCCCCCCTCCGACTCCCCCAATACAAATACCTTTCCTGTCACGAATGCCTATCAGACCACTTCCAGCGGAGGCTCCGATGCTTACATCAGCGAGCTGGATCCCACAGGTTCGGAATTGCTTTATTCCACCTTTTTAGGGGGAAGCGGCGGGAATGATCTCGCTTACGCCTTGGCGCTTGACTCAGCCGATTTCGTTTACGTGACGGGTCAAACCAACTCCACCGATTTTCCGATAACTAACGGCGCCTACCAAACGGCTCTCGGCGCAACCAACGCCACCAACGCCTTTGTGGCCAAATTGAACATGAACCAGAGCGGAACCTCCTCTTTGGTTTATTCCACTTTTCTGGGCGGGAACGGGGGAACCAACGGTGATATGGGTTATGCCATCGCCGTGGATGGAAACGGGAACGCCTACGTGACCGGGGAGGCATCCTCGGCTAATTTCCCCGTCACCGAATCAGGGCCCGGAACACCTTTCCAACCCTCGCTTGGCGCTACCGGGGCTACCAATGCTTTCGTGACGAAATTGAACCCTTCGGGATCGGCACTGATCTATTCCACCTTCTTGGGGGGGAACGTGTATGACCAAGGCAATGCTATCGCATTGGATTCGGACGGGAATGCCTATGTGACCGGTTTGACTTTCTCCCCGAATTTCTGGACAACCAACGGAGCTCCCTACACTGTTATCAACATGGGTAATAACACAACGGATAGCGACGGCTTCCTTTCCAAATTAAACTCTTCTGGAACGGCCTTGGTCTATTCCACTTTCCTTGGCGGAAGCAACGAGGATCAAGGCCGAGGCATCGCGGTGGATGGGAATGACAACGCCTACGTAGGGGGACTCAGCGCCTCAAACGATTTCCCGGTAACCGGAACGACCAGCGACTACGCAGTGGCCCATTATCCTTATACCACGCCAGCCAGTGAGGCTTTTGTGTCCCAGTTCAATGCATCAGGAACTGCGTTGGTATGGTCGACTTGTTTCGGAAGCGTCGCAAACACCGGTTACGAGATCGGTACAGCTCTCGCCATTGATATGATGGGAGGCGTATATATCGTGGGAGAAACCGAAGACGCCAACATGCCGACTACACCTGGAGCTCCACAAACCAACTTGAATAACACTTCAGATGAGTTCCTTCCGGACGCTTTTATCGCCAAATTCGGGCCTTCCCCCACGCCCAGCCCAACGGTCACAAACACCCCCACGGTTACCAACACCCCTACGATCACATTTACGCCAACGATCACTTTCACTCCGACCATCACGAACACACCTACTATTACTTATACCCCCACCCCGACCGCGACAGCCACTAATACACGCACGTTCACGAACACCCCCACGGTCACCTTTACCCCAACTTTCACAAATACCCAAGTGACCGCCAGCGGACCATCGATTTTTCCCAACCCCACCGGGGGGGCTCAACTTCTCCACCTTAATTATTTCCTAGCCCAAACCTCCGAGAGCGTCGAAGTGAAGGTCTTCACCACCGCATTCCGTCGGGTTTTTCAAAACTCTTCCTTGCCGACCTCCGCCGGGAACCACACCTATACCCTTGACTTGCCGACAGCTAATTTTTCCAACGGCCTATATTATGTGGTATTAGAAGTTGTAGCAGGTGGTCAGGAAAACCGCTATATTTTCAAAGAATTGATCATGAACTAAAAGATTTGCCATTAAAAACGGTGAAAGAAAAATGATAAAAAAAACTTCCAGGGCTGTTATGTTGGGAATCCTGACAATGGTTTTAGGTTCCAAGCTTTATGGAGATCCTCGCATCGATTCTTTGAGTTCCGACCCACGTATGACTGAGGACTTGGACTTGATTTGGATGTATCCCCAAAAGGTAATCCAATACCAGGACACAACGGATTTTCAGTTGAATAATGGGGCATCAGAGACCAAGGGCAACCCCAGCGGTTTTGGAAGTTATAACGCCGACACCTCCACTTCCGAACAATATGAATGGGGCGGCGTTATCGACGGCAAGCAACAGGACATTGGGGTCCTCGGCGCTTACGTGAACCGACCATTCACTCCCCTTTATTATACGGTGTACGGGGAATACTGGCGTCCGGTGGGGGGTACAACACCCTGGGGGTCCACCTCTATGCCAGCGAACAAGGTGGATCTATTCTGGGCCCAATCCTTTGGTTCCTCGGACTTCGGCATCCGGTTGAACTATGGTGACATGCAAAACAGCGGCACCGATTATGCCCGCACCTTGGGCGCAGAAATGGGAATAGGATTCAAAGGTGGCGGGGCCTTTAGTGAGGCCGACTTTCATGCCGGTTATACCTTCGGGACATTCCAAAACGGCGACACCGGCGTCAGGAGCAACGGGATCTTTTCCCTTAGCCTAGGCTCCCTTTTACAGCATGATATGAGTCCGCAGGACAATTTAAGGTTGTTCGGCGATTTGGGGTTGGATCAATACCAGGATACTTCCGGTTTGGACACAACTCAAACCCTGGCCACCTTTGGCCTTGCCCTAAATCACGAGGTTCATGGCGGGAATGGGCTTGTTTCGACAGGTTTCGTGGTTGATGGCACCGGCGGAGATAGCCAATCCAATTGGAGTATCGGCTGGAACGGCAGTGTCGAGGACTCGCTTACCCCTTGGCTGATCCTGCGGGCAGGGCTTTTTAAGTCAATTTTCGACCAGCAAGTCTCAAGCGGCATTACTTACGATCCGACCATTCCCAATACTGCAGTTTTCAGTGTTGGAGCGGGCTTCCGTTGGGAAAATTGGATCTTAGATACTAGGGTCCTCGTGCGTTCCCTAGAAACATCCCTCAATAATTTCGAACCGGGAAACGGTATCGCATTCCAGTCTAGTACTAACGCCGGTATTGTTACTCTGACCGAAGCGGATTTGCGTTATTCGTTTTAGACTCACGCCGGGCAATGAGAAACCGGAAGTCTCCACAGGATGCTTCAACTTTGATATAAAATCGGAAACGGATCATCAAAGAAGGAGAAACCGCCATTTTAAAATGTCTTTCACTGATATTCCTAATGATTTGGATTGTTTACACTCCAACATATTCACAAACCGCTTCCTCATTACTGCTGGAGGGAAATATGGCCTATGGCGCCAAGAATTATGCCCAGGCGGCGGCTTATTATCGGGACGCCATTCAAACAGATCCTGATTTTACGGAAGCCTACCAAGCCTTGGGGAATTGCGAATTAAGGATCGGAAAAAAGGCGGAAGCCCTGACCCAGTATGAGAAAGCTTTAGCCTTGAACCCCGACAATCCCCTGCTCAGCCAGATGGTTGACTTTTTAAGTGAAAAAGCTCCTGAAAGCGCGGAAACACCAGTTTTTTCGCCCACCCCTGACCTCATCTCTTCCACGAATTTGAATTCCCGTTTAGAAAAGCAAGAATTGGATATCGAAACCTTACGTCTCCAAGTGGAAAAACAGGGGGGAAAAGAAACACAGCCGGACGAAACGGTTGAACGACTCGAATCAGCGCAAAAATCCGAAGAATTAGCCAAAACCGAATCGGGCAAAGAAAATCTCCTGGTACTTGACTGGGTCAATGGTGAGATTTGGAACAAAGGCGCCCGATATCGCATCTCCGAGCTTTATAACTTGGCAATTGCTCGAGATTGGCCAGTCGAAAAAACTTTAGAAAAAAGGGCTCCCGATGGCCATGCCCGGTGGCGATGGATCATCCGTAATATGTCTCTCCTTCGCTACCAAAACCGGGATCGAGGTATTTTCGAGATCAGACAGCCCGCCCAACCGAATGATTTCGAGATACTCCTAACCGGGGGATTTTCCTTCCAATCTTCTGCCAACGAGGCGAAGAACGTTTTGGATTGTCCATATTATTTGTATGACGGCGAGGATGACGGGGAAAATGGGAGCACCATTAAGTTTAAGCACGACCGAGGATTGGATTTCGATGACAAGCTTGAAGTTTTTTTTGATTCATCCGGGAAAATAACTAGGCTGCGGTATGGGGTTTTGGATGAACATTGATTAGGGGCGCAACCCCTTAACCCGCCTCTTCTTCCGCCAAACCCTTTCTACCTATCAAATGAATCCCTGAATTTTTGAGGCGTATATCCAACCGAACGTTTGAACAGGTCGAAAAAATATTGCTGATTACTAAAGCCGCATTCTTGGATAACTTGGGAAATCGGGAGGCGAGTAGAAACAAGAAGTTTTTTGGCCTGTTCCAAGCGGACTTTCCTTAGGTAGGCGGAAAAACTCATTGCGAAGTTTTTCTTGAAAACCCTCCCAAAAACCGGGACCGAAAATCCATTTTCCCGTGCTGTTTCTTCCAATCGAAGGGCTTGGCTAAAATTCTCCTCGATATATTTTCTTACTCCCTCCATCCGAATTGTTTGGGAAACTTGGGCCGGCTTTAGCGTAAGGGCCAATAGATTTTTCAAGGTTTCTTGAAAAATCCTCATCAAATCATCGATATCAGCCGTCTTTTGTATATTTTTATCGAAGGATTCCTGAGTAGAATAAAGTTCTTTACCATAAATGCCTAACCTCTTCCCATAAGCGTCGACAATTTGGGCTATGGCATATTGAAAATGAAGCTTCACCGAATCCTGGTTGCTATAGCTTTGTTCCAAGATGGCTTGAATGAACCTGTGACGAGCCGAATCCATTTCATCCTCGTTGGTTCGAACATAGGCTAGGCAAAGGTCTTTGGACAACTGATAAAAAATGAACGCTTGTTTTTCCAAGCCTTTCTGACTGACACCAATCGTGATTTTGTCCGTTTGTTGCGACCTTGCTATCGATGGGATAAGTTCGGCTGTATTGTTTTCCATCAATTTTAATTTTAAGTTATTCAAAATTAACCCCTCCTCTAGGGAATAAAACTTCAATAAAATCACTCGCTAGCAGGAACCTGATTCGTCGGTATATCATCAGGGAGAGAGGAATATTGGGGTACACTGTTTTCCATTTCACGAACAAAGGAATATAACCATGTTTCCCACTGTTCTTCAGACCAAACAGGTAACTCAACCATTTTTTTCTCTTCCATAAAAAAGTCCTTGCTTTCCATTAAAAAGCAAACAGCAAACCACCTAACGGTTTGCAAAAAACAGATAAATTAAAATAGCTTTTGAAAGAGTTCGAGAGGGGTAAAAAGACGGTATATAACCGGTAAAGAAACCGTATAGGAAATTAACCTCAGGGCACGATTATTTCTTGGGGGGAATGAGCTTATAGCCAACCTGGGGAACGGTTTCGATTCTTTTACCTTCCGTTCCCAGTTTTAACCTCAAATGGCCGATATGAACGTCAACGACTTTGGGAACAATGGCTGTGGCAGGGCCCCAGGCCATTTTCACGATCTCCTCCCTCGTCAGAGCTTTACTGGGATTACCCAGAAATATCCTGAGAATATCAAACTCTCGCAAAGTAAGTTGGATTGGGTTTTCCGAACACCAGGCTTCATGGGACGATAGGGATAATTTGATCTTTCCAGAAACGAGGGGTTCATCCTGGGTCGCTGAGGGCTTCCGACGTCTGAGGATAGCTCTGGCTCGGGCGAGAAACTCCCGCTCATTAAAGGGCTTGGGAAGATAATCCTCGGCACCCGCTTCCAGACCCCTAACAATATCCTCAGAAGAACCCAGAGCCGTCAAGATAAAAACAGGCAATTTGCCATGTACCGGATCCCTCTTAATACGAGCGCAAAGATCCAATCCATTCATGTCGGGCAAACCCAAGTCCAACACCAAAAGGTCAAACTCCTCTCGTTGGAGGGCATTCCAACCGTCCGAACCGTTCGAAACCGTCTTTATCTCATATCCTTCCTTCGAAAAAAGGTCCCGAGTCAAGGTGGATACGGACAGATCGTCTTCGATCATGAGAATCGACGGATGTTTCATTTTCACTTCCAGAAATTCGGATTTAATTAAGATAAACTTTTTTCAGAATAAACGTTTCAGAATAAAATCATCAGCCGATTTTATTCAGTTTTTTATTTTTCTTTAAAACCGCCTTGGCTGTTTGGGCAGAACGACTTTGAATACACTTCCCTTGTTTAAAGCGCTTTCAACCGTCACCTTCCCACCGTGGGACTCGGCTAAGCCCTTAACAATGGTCAACCCCAAACCGCTTCCCTGGCGAGCGGGAGTTCCCGAAGGTTGGTGAACCCGATAAAATTTATCGAAAATAAGTTGATGGTGCTGGGGATCGATTCCAATACCCGTGTCTCGAACTTCCAAAAGAAAATCTCCATCCTCCTCTGATAAAAAAATACCCACTTCACCCTGGTTAGTGAATTTCAAGGCATTGGAAAGGAGATTCAATACGATTTGGCGGAACATGGTCACGTCGGCGACTAATGAAATGTACTGGGTTTTCCGGGCTAAGGTAAGTTTGACCCCTTTTTCCCGGGCTTGGGGCTGGTAAAGATCCACTAATTCTTTGATCAAGGCGAAAACGTCCACGGGCTCCGGATAGGGATCGACCTTGCCGGCTTCGATACGCGCGGTGGTTAAAAGGTTGTTAATGAAAGCGGTCAGGTTGGCGGTACTATTGGCAACCATCAAAAGGTAGTCGGATTGTTTTTCCGTTAGAGGTCCAGCGTCCCCGGCTTGAAGGTAGTTAATGGCGCTTCGAATGGCGTGAAGGGGCGTTCCCAGATCGTGTGTGACCCCCGACACGAAATCCCGTTTCATTTCATCCAGTTCCTTTAACTGCACCACCATAGAATTAAAATCCCTGGCAAGATCTCCGATCTCATCCCTGCGATTAACCTCCACCAGCGAATCAAGTTTTCCAAAACGGACAAGATGAGTGCCATCCCGGATTTTTCTCAAAGGCGAGGCCATTTGACGGCCCAGCCATAGTGACACCAACAAACCAATCATTAGGGCCGCAGCCCCAGCTTCCATTTCCACATCCATCCACTTTGTCGTTTGTTCTTTCAAATCCTTTTCCAGCGCCGATTGGGAATAACCCAGCCAGACCCTGCCCGCAATTCCATTCTCCAAGCGCACCGAAGCAGTCCACTCAAGTGTTTCCAGACCGCTTTGAAAACGGCGATGGAAAGGGTAATTGGGTGAAGCGTATTTTTCTTCTTCCGAAGGAAATGATTCTTTTTGGAATAAAGCCGGTAATACAATATGGGTGCCCGAAGAGGGATTCGAATAGGCCGCATAAGCAACGATAGGATTTTTCACAACGGTCCGCATGAAGTTCAAAACGGCCACATCCTCATGTTGGATCAAGGCCTCCTTGGCAGCCAGGGCGAAATCGGATATTTCCTGTGCTTGGCTCATTTTCGCCTGTCTCTGATAAAGAATACGGGATCCTTCGTATATTAGGAAGAAACTGACAAGGAGTGACACCACCACGACTCCGCCGTGGCTAAGGAAAAATTTGGTCGTCAGCTTCACTTTCGATCGCCACCTTCCTCCATTTTGACGCGGGTCAAGTTATTTAGGGCGTTTACATTGAGAGGGTCAATCTGAAGAACCGACTCCCAATTCTTTTCAGCGGCTTCCGTGTCCCCGTTGGCATAATCTTTCAATCCCTTTTGCAAAAGGGCCTGGATCTGGTTTTTTTGGGAATCGGTAAGGTTTTGAGCGGGGCTCGTTGAGGTGTTAGCCGCTATGTTTTCGCGTGCCATCGCATTGTTGGGATCCGCTTTAAGTATCTCTTGCCAAGTTTGCTGGGCCAGGTCTAGACGCCCTTTACTCCGGAAAATTTCCGCTTCCGCCGCCAATTGCTCTAATTTTTTATCCTCCCGTTCAGCCACGGGTACGGCTTTTCGGGCGAAGGCCTTGGCGACAAATTGGAGAAAAGCGTCCCGAGGATAAAGAACGAGAGCCTCATTGATTTTTTTCACCGCAGCTCCATTTTCACCCAATTTCATGAAAGCCACTGATTTCTCCAGTATATCCCCTACCCTTGGATCCTCTAAGGCTCCTTGGGTCAAAGATTTTCTTACCCGCTCCCCAGCTTCCGAATACCTTCCTTCTTGCGGGGCCAAAGAGGCGGCCCAATCATAATCCCTTTGGGCTTCCGGGAAATATCCATGGTTCTCGGCATTCACCCCCGCTTGAAAATAAGCATCCGCGCGTTGGAGGTTGTATTGTTTCAAGGCTTCCGAGCGGCCTTGAAGTACGGAAGGTTCGGAGGGGTTCAGCAGATAAGCCTGCTGAAAATCCCAAAAAGCGTCTTTCCACTGCTGTAGCTTTAAAGCTTCCCGGCCTTTAAAAAGCAATTCGTCGAAAACCTTTTCTTCCCGCGAGGTGTTTTCCCAGCTAAATCCAACTTCTAAAAGACTGCTTCCGGGCAGGCCCACCCCATTGAGGGATGGCGCTTGATTCCAGGAAAATTGGTAGGCGTAATCAATTGTCAATCCATTGGTCCGCCATCCAAATCCGGCTACTCCCATATTGGCATCGCCTCCAGCTCTTATGGACACCCCCCACCGGGTGATATTCCATTCGGCCCCTCCCTGGGTATCCAATGAACCAGCGCTCAAGGATTGGGCGAGGGTGATGGCTAATCGGTCCTCCCCAACCTTCGGTCGAACCGCAACCCCATAACGAAGCAGAATAGGGATCATGTCAAGGCCCACCACCCCGAGGTTGGGCTGGTTTAAGTTCTCAACGGAAATTCCAAGGGTTCCCCATTTGAAAATATCGTAAAGAGCCCCGGCCCCGACCGAAAAAGCTCCCGCCGATACATTTGCGGGATTTACGCCGGCCAATGGAGCCAAAAGGGTAAATTGCTGGCGCAAGTAGCACAAATCAACACCCAAACGCAAATGATAGAAAATGGAGTTGGTGTCAAAACTTTTACCGAAAGCCGCTTGCAACTGGTCTTGCTGGAGGGTATTGGCGCCAAAGTGGTCCACGGAAAAACCTAACCCATCCCCTACTTCTAAAGGAAAAACCGCCGACAAGTTCCCGGTGGAAAGGTTGTCGCCCTCAATTCCCGAAAAAAGGTTCTCATAACGGGCGGATATCTCGAAACGGCTTTCATCGCCAAGTCCCGCTGGATTAAAAGCCAAACTGGAAGTACCTTCCGGCAAAGCCACCCCGTTCCCGCCCAAGGCCGCTTCCCGGGCGGGCGGGCTGAAATCCAAAAACGCCGCCCACAACGGCATTGTAAAAATATTCATCAGGATGAAAACGAGAAAAAAAAGAAATTCAATTCTCATACAAAAACAAAACACCTTCAGGTTTTCCTGGCGTCTTGCTGTCTTGGCGTTGGATTGAGTTTTAAATTTCATCGCATCACGGTGATGGTTCCCCGTTGAACCGTTCCGCTCGATTCCAAAAGATAAAGATAAACTCCCGATGGAACGACATTGCCCCCATTATCTTTACCGTCCCATTGAACATCCACCACCGCCCCAAAATCCAATGAACGAACCAATTTCCTTTTCAAGTCAGCTATCAACAACTGTCCCGCGCCATGATTGGCGGGCAAAAAGAAATGGGTGATGGTGTTAGTGGGAAGCAAGGGCGTGAAGGGATTTGGCCAGACCTTAACACCGGGAGGAGGAGTGGCCGTAATGGTGGGCGTCTCGGTAGGTTGGGGGCTTAGGGTATTGGTGGGACTGGGAGTAATCGTAGGCGTGTTGGTGATAGTGGGTGAATTGGTCGCGGAAAAGGTAAAGCTGGACGTGAAAGTTGAAGTGGGAGTGAAGGTTTGGACCGGTGTCAAAGTCGAGGTGAAGCTCGGAGTGAAAGTGCTGGTGGAAGTGATCGTTTGAATCGGGGTGTAAGTGGGGATCGGAGAGATGGAGGTCACGCAAACATTTTCAAAAATAGCCGTGGTAGGTTGACTGGCACTGACACTTCCACTCCAGACCATTAATCCGTAAGTCAAGGTACTGCCCGCGGCAAATTCAGAATCGCCAATTAGGTTCAAAACCGGCAAGGAGGTCCAAGTACTCCCGTTAGTGGAAATCGAGGGATAGAGGATCCCTCCCGAATTTTGTAGACGAAGCCAATAAGGGAGAGAAGCAGATCCGGACTGGATTTGGGTTAAAGCCTGATCATTGATCCTCTCAGCCAATTGATATTGGGAACTTGACGACCCTCCTATCCATAGGAGACCTCCATCCGCGCCGGCGTTAGTACCACCTCGGATAAAAATCCCGGATGAAGTGTCAAAATTCATATAGCCCGTAATGCTTGTGACCTCTGTCTGTATTTGTCCATCTCCCACCATAGTTATTGAATCAGTGTATCCAGTTTCATAATCCTGACCATACTCATTTTCTCCGGTGCCAACGACCGTGTAATCCCCGCCAGAATAATTGGCGGTGACTCCGGCTCCAGCCCAAGCGGTCGGGGTGAGGGCAGGATTATTAGGACACTGAGCCCAGGCAAAAAACGGGGTTATAAATCCTAAAGTTAGAAAAAAAACCAGCTTCAATTTTGAAATTTCACAGCAAAATCGCATAAATACCCTTAGTTTAAATCGGCCCTGCTTAATGGTTTTATCCTATCACATGATTCCATATCACGTCCCGGCATACAAATTCGGGAAAAAAAGCGGTGCCAAATAAGGTAAAGATTCGGTATAGCCTTCCCTCGCTATCGTTTAAGTTTGAAGTAAAATAATAAACCATGGTGGACGAATTCAAATTCCCATCAACCAAACCGACGTACTGGTTGACCCGCTTCATGATTCTGCGGCTGTTGGGACTCGTTTATTTCGTTGCCTTTCTTTCCCTCGCTCAACAGTTGAAAGCGCTCATAGGGGAAAAAGGACTCACTCCCGCCCTGATCTTCCTTTCGCGATTCCAAGCGGAAGCAGGCTCCTTGGGTCAAGGTTTCCTTCATTTGCCATCCCTCTTCTGGTTTTGGCACACGGATGGTTTTATGGTAGTAGCCGCTTGGGTCGGTGTCCTTTTTTCATTTTTGGTATTAGCGGGTTTCGCCAACGGCCTTTTATTGTTATTCCTCTGGGCCCTGTACCTTTCCTTCGTGCATATCGGGCAGGAGTGGTACGGTTATGGCTGGGAAATTCAATTATTGGAAACCGGCTTTCTCGCCATATTTTTGGTTCCCATTATCGACGGGCGCCCCTTTCCTAAATCCCCTCCACCCTTACAGGTCATCTGGCTTTTCCGGTGGCTTATATTCCGGATCATGCTGGGTTCCGGACTTATCAAAAAATAAGGGGTGATTCCTGTTGGAGGGATTTGACCTGCTTGAAGTACCATTACGAAACCCAACCCATACCCAACCCCTTAAGCCCTTATTTTCATTTCATGCCCCTTTGGTTCCACAAAGCCGGAGTCCTTTACAATTTTTTGGCGGAACTCATTGCGCCTTGGGGCGTCCTCCTCGGGGGGCGTATCCGCACGGCAGCGGGATGTCTCATGGCTGCCTTTCAAATCATCCTTATTTTGAGTGGTAACCTTTCATTTTTAAACTGGTTGACCCTGGTTCCAATTCTGAGTTGTTTTGATGACGGATTCTGGAATCACCTTTTGCCACGCCCCCTGGTGGAGAAAGCCCACATCGCAATCTATAAATCCAAAAAAAGCCCCTCTTCCCAATTTGCCGCCTGGGGCCTCACGGCTTTAATCGCCTTTTTAAGCGTAAATCCCGTCTTGAATTTATTTTCTTCCAATCAGGCAATGAACACGTCCTTTGAATCCCTGCACCTCGTGAACACCTATGGGGCCTTTGGATCGGTAGGCCGGGAACGCCTTCAGTTGGTCTTGGAAGGGACGACCGCCCAGGTCGTAACCCCGGAAACCGTTTGGATTCCCTATGATTTCAAATGCCAGCCGGGAAATCTTTATCGGCGACCATGTGTCTGTTCGCCTTATCAATATCGCCTGGACTGGCAGGTCTGGTTTGCCGCAATGTCCGAACCTAACCAATATCCATGGGTTTATAATCTTGTTTGGAAACTCCTCCATAACGACCCGTTGGCCCTAACCCTTTTGGCGGGGAATCCTTTTCCCGGTGAAGCGCCCACTTATATACGCATCCGTCTTTTCCGCTATCAATTCGCTCCATTAAGCCATCCCAATGGCCAATGGTGGGAAAGAAGGGATTTAGGAGTATGGCTCCCTCCCTTATCCGCAAACGATCCTCAACTCCAAAGTATCTTGATGAATGAGGGGTGGTTATAAACCCCGCTACGTATTACGCCAATGGGACCGCTTTCAATTGCATGGTTTAAAGGGTTTTAGTTATAGATTTAAAAAATGCGGTAAAATAATTTAAGAGGAACTGGCTTTGAATTTTTTCCAACCTGTTGTTTAATTTCAAACCTTATAAATAAGCCATCCAAAGGAAAAACCTTGCCGAGGAAAAAATTGAAATCCGAACGGAAAGGATATTTTCACCTATTCCTTTTGACGGGTTGCGCATTATTATTTTCAATCCCACATTCGACCCAGGCCCAATGCACTCCTGCCTCGGCCCAATTTCTCGAATCGGGGGATGACAATACTTACGCCTGGGTCAATGGATTCCCCGTGACCAACACCACCTCAGGAGTCACTTTTCCATACTGCGGCTCCGGATGCGTGCCAACCCCTGTGCCGGTTCCAACTTCTGATTTCGATGAGGGCCAAAATGTGCTCCTTGCCGTTGAAACGGACAACATCAATCCCGACCTAGTATTCAGCGCTTGGGAACTGGAAATAACCTGCACCAGTGGATTCCAGTGGGTGATCTCCAGCCAAACCTATCCCACGATCCCCCTTTATTTTGACCCTAATGGAGCGGGAGCCGGATCCAGCTGTTCGGGCGCAGGCGCAGCCCCGCCGACCGTGGACGGCAGTGGCAATCCTTGGTTTTCCTACCTATATAATCCCGTATCCAGCCCCTTTACGGAAACAGGAGCCCCTGTAACAGGCACCACTTTTGCCCCGTTTATATATAATCCCATCACGGGCGCTTTAATTCCGCCTGTTTCCTATAACGCCTCGGGAAATGTGCCGGGATCTTGCGGAATTCTCTACTGGAGAGAATTAATTACCATACCAACACCCACTTTTACCCCAACCCCAACCTCGACCTTCACTTTAACCCCGACTTTTACCCCAACCCTGACCCCAACCCTCACTACCACTTTTACATTCACCAATACACCCACCATCACCTATACGCCAACCAATACGCTCAGTCCCACTTTCACTTTTACCCCGACCAACACTTTTACTCCCACCTTAACGGCAACACCGACTTCCTCCAGCACGCCCACCCAGCACCCCAACTCTTACCAATACCCCCACCAATACCTTCACTCCAACCAATACTTTTACCCCCACGAACACTTTTACTCCTACTTCAACCCCCACTCCTTGCGGATATCCCGGTAATACTTGCACCCCAACCCCCACTCCGGCCGATACCTTTTATGTTTCGGAAAACGCTTTCAACCCTGCTAATGGCCCCGTTTCCATTTTTGTAGCTTATGCGCTTTATCCCGGTAACTATTCTTTAATGGTCTACAATTCGGCGGGAGAACATATTAAAACCCTGGATTCTCAAAATCTCGGTAATCCCATTGTTAAATCGTACTTATGGGACGGGACCAACAAGTACAATGAAAGATGTGCCAGTGGAATATATATTTTTTACCTCGTCGAGCCGTTTGGCGTTAAACTTAAGAGAATAATGCTGATTCGCTAAGCAACTTTTGCTTTACCGGCGCCCTCTTCACCAGTTTCTGGAGGTTCCCTGTTGATCCAAGGCCCTTTGTTTAATTTAAAACGTTTCAAAAAAAGTTTTCTTTACTTCTTTCCATTCTACTTAATGGCCCATTTTGCCCTAGCCCAAGTAACTATTAATAGTATTTCCATTTCCAATAACAACCCCGCTCCAGGTTCGGTGGTCGCCGTTACGGTGGTTTATTGCGCCAACGCAAACGTGACGCCTTACTGGCTTGTAGCTTTAAACTCAAGTTCCACCACCATTCAATCCTGTCCGGCGGCTAACCAGGTTCTTTTAGTAGATGGCGGTACGACGCCAACCGGTGTCAGTAGTGTTTCATCCAGTCAGGATGACGCTTCGGATCCGGGGGGGAATGGTTGGGCAGGCGTGCCGGTTCCCAATACCCCACCACCTTGCCCCTATACCCAAGTTTTTAACGTCACCATCCCCACCAATCTAAGCGGGGGAACTTACAACCTGGATATTTCCGCTGGAGCCTATTATGTCCAATGCGCTGGCGGGGTCCTTTCCACCGCCACCACTACCGTGACTCTTCCCTATCCTCCGGCTAATATCACATTGGTAGATGTAGCGGACGGGAGTTCGGCCAATCCCGGGGACCTGGTGCTTTTCAATGTTAATTACACTTATGTCAACACAGGACCGGTGACCATTACCGAAACCATCCCTGGAGGAACCGCTTTGGCGGCCACCTCAGGTTCTATCAGTCCCGGTGGCACCTTAAACGGGAGCACTATTACCTGGGTCCTGCCGGCGACTTTGTCGCCGCAATCGGGCGCGGTCTGGTTTTTAACCAAAGTAAATAGCGGCGTTGCCTCCGGTACAATTATCACGAACACCGCCACCGCTACTTCCTCGACGGCCGGAACAGTAACCTCAAATGAAGCCCAGGTCAACATCGGGGTTGGGGGTTTTACATTATTAAAAAGTGAATCCGAAACCTCTTTGAGCAGCGGCCAAACCGTGACTTATACCCTTAGTTACCAGGTCAGCGGGGAAAGTCTCCAGGTTGACGACAACTATGACAACCAGACAACAGGAACTTCCAACGGGTCCATACAAGGATATGACGGAACTGGGTACACCTACACCAACACCGGAGGGATGGGCGGTTTTACGGTCGAACCTGACCCAGCTGGTTCCGGAAACAACGCTATCCAGGCTTGCGCTTATAGCACCTGTAACTCAGGCACCACTGTGAATAATTTTCCAACACTGCTTCGGAATCTCCCCGTCGTCAATCTTTGCAACAATTTCATGGTGGAAGGCAGTATGTATATCCCTACCGGTGCCGCCCCAGGCGCCGACGCCACCATGGTCATCGCCGATAATTTGAAGGCCCCTGGAGTCAACGACGCATATATGGTTGGGATTTCCATAGATTGCGGTCCAGGGAATTTATTCATTCAAAAAAACAGTTCCGAGACGGGAACCGTTACTTTCCCTGCCACACCATGTGATTCATCGATCGGCACCACAATCACGTACGGAGTTTGGTATACGGTAAAAGTTTTGGTTACCTACAACGCCGGCGTCCTGAACTTCCAGGCAAAGGTGTGGCCTCAAAGCGCTCCCGAACCGACTACCTGGAGCATCAACGTCAACGACTCGAGTCCTCTTCCCTGCACCCCGATTGACGGTGGAACTTACCAAATGGGCTGGCAGGCGGATGGAACAGCTTCAACGGACTATTATTCGAACCTGAAACTTTATGGACCCTCGCCAGTTGTAAATCCCCGCCTTTGGGATACTCTCCCCACAGCCGAAACCTTTGTTTCCTCTACCCCACAGTCCCCCACCCAGGAAACTGGCAATTACCTGGAATGGGACTTGGGCGGAACTCATCCGGTGACCACTTACAATCTAACCGGGGCCATTACCTTGTCGGCGGTCGTCACCTGCGGTACATCCGTTAATGTTGCTGACGTGACGGGTGACGGCGGGGTTTCAACGGTTCAATCCAACTCGGTCAACCTTACGGTCAACAGTGGATGTATAACCAGCACACCCACCCAAACTCCTACCGCCACCCCATCACCTACGCCGAAAATCACCAGCACTCCAACCCAAACACCAACGAATACAGCTACCGCCACCATTACATTTACCCCCACCCTAACACCTACACCGATCCCTAATATCGACACCTTCTATGTGGCGCAAAACGTCTATAACGCCACGAATGACAGTCCGGTTTCCATATTTGTTCAATACTCTCAATTTCCAGGGAATTACAGTCTGTGGATTTATAACAGCGCGGGAGAACATATCAAGACCCTGGATAACCAGGTTTTAAGCGCCCCCTTCAGCCAGTCCTATCATTGGGACGGCACCAACAAATATGGGGATAAATGCGCCAGCGGGGTTTACATCCTCTATCTCGTAGAACCTTTCAGTCAAAAATTGAAAAGGTTACTTTTGATCCGATAGGCAAAAGATTATAAAAGCTGAAATCTACAAACGGGCGGGGTATTACAGCAGGGAGATTCATTCTAAGCTTTCTATTCTTTTGAAAACTGTTTTAATTTCTTTTTTATGCTTTTCTCGACTTTTTGGGCCAATCCTACAGCTATAGTCGCCTTCTTGGGATCGACGCACTGGGCGTCATCTGGATAACGAACCAGCACCCCATATGGTGACAAAATCGTAGATGGCTTCAGGTATTCGGCGAGTTTTTTATAAACACTCGCAACGAAACCAAGTAATTCACGGATATTATGTGTCTTCGGAAATTCTATTTGATGGCTATAAGAAAGGCTTTTAAATACTTTTCAACAGCTTGTTGGCAATGGAAGGCTGCGGCATCCAAAAAGGGGGTGTTTTCGGTCAAGAGGAATTCCGCTAGCCGAATATCGGGATCAGCTTTTTGAAGCCATTCTTTGACAAGCTTTTGGGTGATCCGATCAGGCTGTTTTGGCATAAATAACTTTGCCGTACTTGTTGGCAGGGTAAGCAAGGCCACCGATATAGTTCTTGGTTTCCTCGAACCGTTCAAGGGGCATTACGATGACATCAAAAGGGTATCCCAAACCATCCAAAGCGGAGTGGATTTTGACGCTTTCAGCGTGCCTGTCCTTAACGCCCTTCTTGACGATCAATAGATCAATGTCACTGTCTGAGGTCATGCGGTCCGTTGCGGCGGAACCAAACAAAATTATCTTGTCGGCTTTGTAAACCTTGAGAATACGCCGGACTATTTTTTTTAAGACGTCTTCGCTGATTCCCACGAGATTACCTCAAGATTTTCAACGAACAGGCTACCAGAATTTTATTCATTATAGCCCAGGGATCATTCCCCGAAAACACCTATCCCCCCATCTTCGCGCCCCACTTCCACTTCCGTTTTTAAATTCACATTGGAAATTCAGAAAGTTGTTCGGTAAAACTCGCGTCACATTCGTGTCATTTGAATCCGTTTTTTACCGATTTTAACCGTCTCTAACCGGCATTGACCGGTATTTCAAAAAAAAGGCCCTTGTTCGCTCAGGTTGTGAAACTCTTGCAAACAAAAGCTTTTAAAAATGTGCTGGGAACAGATTTTTTGAAAATGGCTGGGAGACTTGGATTCGAACCAAGATAAGCAGAGTCAGAGTCTGCTGTCCTACCATTAGACGATCTCCCAATGAAAAGAGGAAAGGTATCGGATAAGGGGTCGAATTTTAACACAGGCCCCTTATTTTTGGTAATTTCAAAAGGGACTTTTGGAGCTTTATTTTTCAGGCCGAATGATTGACATGACGGTTTGGTCATGATGCTGACCATCGCGGAATACATAACTTTTTCGGATGCCTTCGATTTGAAAACCCGCTTTTTGAAGGGCATTGAGGGAACGTACGTTATAAGCGGCCGAAACGGCCCCAATTCGCTTATATCCCAACTCCTCCAGGCCATATATCACCATCCGTTTGGCAGTTTCGGTGCCGATACCTTTGCCCCACCATTGCTTATCCCCGATAAGGAATCCGAATTCGGCCGTCTTATGGGAAGGCCTTTCACTATAAAATTCAGCAGTGCCAACAGGCAGCCACTTTCCATCGTCATCCACTTCAATGACAAAAGACCGCGGAAGTTTCTCGTCCTCACCCGAGCCATTTTTGGCAAACCATTTTTCGGCATCGGAGAAGGTTTGGTCCACGAAATGGACGTCGAAAAGACGTCGAACATCCGGGTCATTCCACCAACCCACGATTTGTCCCCAATCCTTGCGACTGACTGGTCTTAAGCGCCCCTTTTTCTCACCTCGGTTGAAACACAAAATCAATAATATGGGTTGCCATGGACTATTCCTTTCAAACATTTTTCGCTCTTATGTTCTCTCTACATTATTTTAAGTGGGCCAAAGAATTGTCCCAAGCTTTATTTTCATTTTCAAATATTTTGAAAATCATAGCCGTATCGCCCTCAAACCATTTGCGTTTTTGAATGTTTGATCATTTGTACAAACCGCATCAAACGCACGATACAACGTCCTTTGCCCAAAATTTCGATTAACTCAAATAAATTCGGGCTTGCCGATTTTCCCGTGATTGCAAGGCGCATGGGATGGACATATTCCGCGAATTTTCTTCCTTTTTTTACCGCATTTTGACGGAACCGCTCTTCTAAAGTCATCGCGGTGAAATCAACCGAATCTTCTAAAACCCAAACCGCTTCTTCTAAAACAGGAACCGTTTGGGGGATCAGGTATTTTTCCAAGGCTCGGGGATCGTAAGAGTGAACTTCTCCTAAAAAGTAGGTTAATTGTTCGCCAACATCCGAAATTGTTTTAAGACTATTCTTGACCGTTCCCACCATTCTTTTAAGGGCTGGCCCGCCTTCCCGCATAAAATCGGCATTAATCGCGTCCGCATCCCAAAGATATTCCAGGCAAAGTTGGTATATCCGCTCCTCGTCCGCTTCGCGAATATAATGACCGTTTAACCATTGGAGTTTGTCATAGTCAAAACAAGCCGGGCTTTTAATCACCCGTTCAAGGCCAAAATGCTTAATCAGGTCATCTTTGGAGAAAATCTCGGTTTTTCCGTCAAAAGACCAACCTAACAAGGCCAGGTAGTTCATCATGGCTTCCGGAAGATAGCCATGGCGCTTAAATTCTCCAACCGAATTTGCCCCATGACGCTTGGAAAGTGGGGTTCGATCGGCTCCAAGGATCAAGGGAATGTGAGCAAATTGAGGCAGGGCAAACCCAAGAGCCTGGTAAATCAGAATTTGTTTAGGCGTATTGGAAAGGTGGTCGTCGCCTCGGATAACGTGGGATATCCTCATCAGAGCGTCGTCCACTGCAGCCACAAAATTGTAGGTCGGTTCTCCCCCGCTTCGCACCAGGATAAAATCGTCGATTTCCGAATGGTCAACCATAACCTGACCTCTAATCAAATCGTTGACAGTGGTCGTCCCCTCGGGAACTTTGAGTCTCACGGAAAAGGGTTGCCCGGCTTTTCGTCTGGCGTCCGCTTCCTCTTGGGTCAAATCCCGGCACTTGCCGGAATATCGAAAACTTTTACCCAAAAGTTGAACAGCTGCCCGTTCCGCTTCCAATTCTTTGTGACTGCAAAAACAATAATAAGCATTCCCCAAAGAAATCAACTTTTTCAATTGCACTCGGTATAAAGCCGCCCGTTCTGTCTGACGATAAGGCCCATCGGAACCACCGATTGCGGGCCCTTCGTCCCAATCTAATCCCAGCCATTGTAAATCTCGGATGATGGCTTCTTCGTATTCGGGCTTGGATCTCTCCCGATCGGTATCCTCAATTCGAAGAATAAATTTCCCGCCTGAATGGCGGGCAAAGAGCCAATTAAAAAGCGCCGTCCGGGCCCCTCCCACGTGGAGGAAACCTGTCGGACTCGGGGCAAATCGAACTCGAACCGAAGTCATTGCTTTAGAACCTCTTTTTCCAGATGTTTGTGCTCGCCCATTTCATTTGAACCCGCAAAAAGCGGGATGTTTTTCTTCCGCCTCGCGGAAGATGGTGTTATGCTATAGTCGTTTAACCCACCTTAAGGGGATATCCCATGAAAAAAACAGTTCGTCCTCAATCCAAAGGCAATTTGAGGACCAACCGCCGAGTCGTCATGGTGAAAACAATCAAAGGACGTCTTGCAGATCCCTCCAGGGACGGGGCTGTCTTTCGCGCCCAACTTGTCAACGTCAGTTCCACAGGGGCCCAAATCTATTCCAATAAGACCCTCGACAATAATAACGACATTATCCTTGAATTGGACTCATTGGACGGAAGTCATAGCGTCGTTTATATGGGTAAGGTCGTTTGGGCCCGTAAGAACCCCATGAAAACCATGGGCAGATACGCTTATGGCGTGAATTTCGAAAAGGTCACTTCCGAACATATTAAGTTTTTGGAAACTAACTACTCGCTGACTCCTCCATCCGAAACCTAAACCGTCTTAAACCAAAGTTTAACCACGGTTTCCTTAACCCTTTACCCGGGCCACCCCAAAAGCTGAAAACGAAAACTTCTATAGGTTTTAAGACAAAATACTTTTAACTTCCTTGATAATTTCAGTGGTTCTAATTTTTTCGGCTGGATGTGTTTAATTTCCCTGCGGCATAATAGCTTTTTTCAAAACGGTCAATACTTTCTTATGCAAATCCTCCGTGTCGGCCGAATTAGTCATAGCTTTTTGAAATTGTGGATTAATTTCCAGGGCTTTTTTGAACTCCTTCAGTGACCGGTTCACGTCAAAGCGGCATTTAATCAAATAAGCGGTACCCAAATGGTGATGCAGATCAGCGTAATGAGGAAATTCTTCGATCACCCTGCACAATTTATCGACATATTGATCCGTCATCTGTTGATCTATACCTTCGCTTCCGTATAACAGGGTTAAGGTAAAGAAAAAAATAATCTCATCGCCTATTCGGGGTACATAACGCGGACGAACTTCAATAAAAGATTGAAAAGCTTGTGAATATTTTTTACTTCTCAAAAAATCCATAGCCATCATATAGGCCCGGTTTCGAACTTTTGGGTTGAGTGTGGCCGCCGTTTCCGCTTCTGTCCTGGTCCTTTCGGACAACTCTATTACTTTAGGCTCCGTTAATTGATTGGAAGATTGGGCCAAATAACCCACACAAGCCGTGGCCAATCTTAAACGAGCGTCCGCATAACGGGGGTTGATTTGAAGGGCTTGCAGATAGCATTGAACCGATTCATCCAGTTCGCGTTTGTACAAGTGAACATTGCCCAGATGGTAATAAATATCCGCAAACGAAGGCCCCAATTCCCTCGCTTGATTCAGGGAAGCCAAGGCGCCGTCAAAATCTTCCAGAAGGGTCAGTGTGATTCCGTAGCTTTTAATGGCTTGTAAATGCCTGGGTTCCATCTCGAGGGCTTTTTGAAATTTCTGGCGTGAATCCTCGTAAAAACCGTTTGAAAGGAAAATCACCCCGATTTTCCAACAAGCATCGGCCGTAGGTTTTTCCTCGATTTTTCGGCTCAAACGAAATAGGGATTCCAATTCGACCGAACGAACGCGATGGGTTTCCTGCAGATAATGCTTGAATCCATCTTCATCCAGCCCCTCAGGTAATTCAAAATCACGCTGAGAAAGAGTCCGTCCACCCAATTGAATCAGGGAGGATAGACGATTCTTACCCGTTATAGGAGAGGTTTCAATGGTGAAGTTTTTTCCCTCAATTTCAATGAGGGAGGTTAATGCAGCCGATTCCATATCTTTTTTTCCGACTTTCGGATCTTCAAATCCTTTGGATTACGGTTTTTCAAAACCTTTCTTAATGGCGGTTTCGACATTTGGAAAAGACTTTAAAATGGTGTTAAATTCCAAAAGCTCGAAAACCTCCGAGACCTCGGGATTCATGCCGACCAGCACCAAATCCCCTTTTTGGTTCCGAATTCGTTTAATCTCACTGATAAAAATGCCCCAACCCGCGCTGCTGATGTAATTGACATCCTTTAAATCAACAACGAACTTGAATTTCTTTTCGCCCAATACCGTAAGAAACTTCTTCTCAAACTCCGGAGCCGTGGTCGTATCGATAAAACCTTTAACGGCCAGGAGGGTGATTTCTTTATTTTGGGGATGTTCTGATACACTTACCGAAATATTTTCCATACTTCCTCCGAATATTGGGCCCTCCGCGGGCTTATTATCACTTTAGCCTTAAACCCTGTCAACCTCGTTGGTGCCGAAGCGCTTCGCGAGCCTTCACATCCATTAGCCCTTTTCGCTTCAAGAACTCCGAAACCAACTTTTGATCGACCTTCATGGGAGGATTAGAACTTTTCTCGATCGCTTCCATGATCAGCTTTGCCCCGTATTCCGGGTGCTCCCGAACCATCGCCATCACCGCTTGCTGCTGGGGAAGAGGAAGTTCCCCAATTTCCCCTCGCTTTTTATTTTTTACCGGCTTCAATCCATCTTTTCCCTTCTCCACAAATATTTTCTTGAACCGGTAATAGGTATTAGTGGATGTGTTCATTTGTCGGCAGGCCTCCGCCACGGACAAACCTTTCTTTTCGACCAAATCCAAGAGTTTTTTCCGGAACTTGAACTCCACGTTCTCGGCCTTCATTTTTTCTTTAATGGCCACAATCGTAATGTCATCGTTCTGCTCCGCTCCACGGGTGAATTGGGCGATGGCCTCATTAAGTTTATCCACGAACTCCGCCGGAGTGAGATGAGAATTTTCCTTTATGACCTTAATGAGCCTGTCCTCGCCGAACTGCTCGCTTTCGGGATTCATGGCTTCCGTAATTCCGTCGGTATAAATCACAAGCATGTCGTTTTTCTCGAGGCTGACCTTTTGAAGCGCCATGTTTTTCACAAACATATCCTCTTCCGGAAGATCAATCCCCACCGGAAAACCCTTGGGCTTCAGAAAGTAAACTTCCTTCGTTTTTCCCCGGTATAGGATCATGGGATTGTGCCCGGCGCTGGAAAAATTGATCGAGCGGTTTCGGGAATCCAAAATGATATAAAACATCGTCACGAACATCCCCCGCTTCATGTCCGCAGTGACATGCTGGTTAACTTTGGCCAAAACACTTGACGATGACCGGTTTCCCCGCGATTCCAGACGCATGGCCGTCCGGATCATGGTCATGACCAGCGAGCCGGGCACGCCCTTGCCCGAAACGTCCGCTACTACGATTCCAAGCGTGGTCGGGTCGACCCAAAAAAAGTCATAATAGTCCCCCCCGACTTCCTTGGCAGCCCGATAGGTGGCCCCAATCTCGTAGCCTTCGATTTGAGGAAACTCACCAGGCAAAAGGGTATGCTGGATTTCCTGGGCCACCTGCATTTCCTTTTGCATTCTCTCGTTTTCCACCATTCCCTTCTGGGAATCCTGGATTTTAGTAGTCATGTCGTTGAATATATTGGCCAATTGGCCGAATTCGTCCTGGCTTTCCACGTCGATTTTTGCGTTTAAATTGCCCATGCTCATGGCATGGACCCCTTCCAAAATTTTATGGAAAGGCTTAATGAAAATGCGAGAAAGGAAATAAAGGCCGATAACGCTGACAAGAACGATTAATCCCATCAGTTTCGCCAAATCGATTTTCACCCTGGAGGCTATTTGCTGGATGGCGGCGTCGCTTTCACCCAAGTGGACCTCACCCATCCATTGTCCGTGATAATAAACGGCTGTGGCATAATCCGTCAGGACACCCTCGGTTTTCTTTATTCGGAAGATTTGAATGCCCGGATTCCGGGTCATTTGAACATCAGGTGGCGGCGAATAAACCTTAAAAAGTTGGTTTAAATCGGAATGCGCCAGATACCTGCCCTCAGGACTGACGAAAAAGGCATAACTTAAAACCCTGTCTTTGTCCCCCCGGAGCACCTCCCGAATCAAACGGTCCAACTCAAGGTCGCTTTTGCGTGCCATAAAAATGCCAGCTTCAGAAGACATGGTCTGAAGAGTCGCCACCACGTTTTCCCTTTGTTGTTGAAAAACCCGCGCTTGCTGTTGTTTATTGAGATAAAAGAAAGCCGAGGCGATGATGAAAAATATCAAAACAATCGATCCCAAGGAGAACTTCGTCGAAATCGAGTAACTTCCCTTTTTGAGGCCCAATTCCTTGGGCGGGGCTTTTGAAAGAAGGCGATAAAGTATCAGCTCATTGTGATCCGGAAAAGCCGTATAACGAACATCGGTCATGACTTTCTTGATGAGCCATATTCCAAGCCCGCCTTTTTTTCCGATGTCAACGTAATGATTCAGGTCCGGATCTTTGACCCCCCGGAAATCGAACGGCTTGCCGTAATCAATGACTTTGATCATCAAGTCGGCAAAACCGATTCCCATCTCCAAGACGATTTTCCCGTCAGCTTTATCCTTGTAGGCGTGACGGATGATATTGCTGCAGGCCTCATCAATTGCAAGCTTGATATTGGAGGTTTCCTTAGGGGTACAACCCGCCGAATCACAAACCCTTTGGACAAAATCTTTGACCGTCAGGAGCTCAATGTCTTTAGCTTCCACTTCCAGGCGAAAAAGTCGCCGTTTGGGTTCGAAAGGAAGGCGCGAAAGAATTCGATAAATAAAAGGGTTTAAGTTCATGGTTTGTTAATAGGCTCCTGATCTCCGGCGGGGGAAGATCCCGGAATCGCCTTGTCCTTTAAGCGGCTTCGCGCTTCCTCGATGTTACGACGAACAAGAAAATTTTTGGGGCTCTTGTCCAACACTTTCTCCCAAGACTCAATGGCTTTCTGGTAATCACCGCTTATATAGTAATTCACTCCCTGGGCATAAAGCTCGGTTAAATCCTTTGGCATGGACTCCAGGGGAAGATAATGGCTTTGGGCGTCGTGATAAAGGAAATTGACATCCCGGTAATGGGTATCCACTTCGTAGACCATTTCCAAGTATTGAATCGCCAAGCCATAATCTTCACGGCTATAAGCCTCAACCCCGCGGGTATAATTGGTCGAAATCAACGTTTTTTTATCGACTTGGCTTAAGAGCGCTTTGGCCTCGGAATTCCCGGGTCCAAACTTAACACCTTGGCAATCAGCGGAACCGCCTTCTCAAAATCGCCCCGGTTCATGGCAGATCGCGCCATCTTGAGTTGATCCTGAACCAGGTCTTTTCGTTGTTGTTGGATTTCCCGGATGGCCCGGGAAGCTTCCGTGTCGTCTGGAAATTCACGCTGTACGTTTTGCCAGGCTTTGATGGCCGGGTCAAAATCATTGTCTTTGGTGTAACTTTGGGCCACCCATTTTAACAGGTCAATTTTTTGAGCTTCCAGCGGGTCCACATAATGTCCAAAACGGTAAGTCAGAGAAAACTGGTTCAAGGCTCCCAAATCCTGCTGATCATAAGCGTAATCAAACTCAAAATCATAATAACGTAATCCCGCACCCGCAGTTGGGCCCACCCCATCAAAACCCGCACGGACGAAAATCATTTTCTTCCATCCGTATTGCACCCCCCCGCGGACGAGCTTTTCACCGCTGTCCGGAATTTCACCCTCAACCGTTGCCCACAAATCGCTTTGGGATCCAGGAAATTCATAATAGTAAGCGAAGGCCGGACGATAAACACGGGCCGGATTATCCGCCAGTTGGAATAGCTTGGTTTGCGGTTGAAGAACGTTGGAAACTGAGAACCCCAGAGTGATATTCCGCACCCCGACCAGATTAAAATCCGCCCGGGTAGTGGAAAAGTGATACAAAAGGCCCAGATCCAAGCCTCCGCCGCTTCCCTGGTAACTTCCCAATTGTTCAAAGACGAATTTTACGTTGCCTCCAAAATCCAAATTCGGTAACGGGCGGAATCCATAACCCAAAAGCCCCTCATACTCCGCAAAAGAAAAGTTGGAGAGGGCCTGGATGTTGGTGGTGGTTTCCAAAATGTTTGAAACCCCCAATCGATTCAAAGCTAAACCGAAACTGGTATTACGGCCGACTGGCTGGACATAACCAACCGAATCATAAAGGGTGTCGAGGAACAAGGGCGCGTGGAACGTCAGGATTTCGTGATCCTGGACCGTCGCGAGGGACGCGGGATTCTCGAAAAAACTATCCCCATAACCCGAGACCGCAGCGACAGCCCCACCCATTCCCTGGGCCCAAGCGGATCCTCCCAGTTCAAAAGGAGATTCCACCCCGCCCGTACTCAAAGTCTGTGCCATGGTTGCGGAAAGGGCAGCAAACGTGAACATACCTAGGAAAAGAGCTGCGATATGTCCACAGTGGGCCTTTAGCGGAATTCCAGCTAAAGTCGCGCGGCGTTCCTTGATCATTATTTCACCACCGCTATTTTCAGAAGATATTTATTGCCGCTCACGTTCAATTGGGCATAGTAAATCCCACTCAAGACATAAACACCGGCGTCGTTTTTTCCATCCCATGACAATTGTTGAAGTCCGGATTGTGGACCGTTGCTCTGGAAAATTTTCACTTTCCTCCCAAGGATGTCATAAATTCCCAAGGTATAGGACAGGGGAGTCGACAGATTAAACTCAATCGTTGTATCGCCCATTTCGGGGTGGAAAGGGTTGGGATAGTTGCCATAGGTGCTCGCGATGTCACCAGTCCTAAACAGCATCAGATTTGAATCCATTGGGAAACAGGTGGAATCACCGAAGCAGGTGGATACAACCGTCACACCGCTGGTTGAGTCATTGGCGGAAATCCCATTTTGTCCTAGAGATAAAAGGACTGTATTGACCGTGGCGTTGGGCAGGATATCAGCAAGCAGAGTCAAGGGCAGAGAGGAACCGTTCACTAGGGTGATGGGACCCGGGAATACGGCGGAGGTCGAACCGGATCCTGAAACGTCCAAGGTGATCGGTTGGGAGAGAACCGTGGATGGCCCTTCCAGGATCAAGGATTCGAAAGCGGTATCAAGGGTCACCCCCGACCCCGAGGGTCCCGCCTGATCCAGGGCATTTATGGTCAAGTTGTTGATTTTGATGTTATGGGTTCCGTTCTCGACATTCAAATTGAAAGTGAGTACCTCCACGCCCGTTTGGCCCAAGATGACCGTGGACAGGTTCGGCATGCCGTGGACGACGTTTAATTCGTCGCTGTTCGTCCCTTGCAAGATCGTAATTTGATCGCTATTTCCGGTAAAAGTGGTCTCCGAATCACCAGCAGTCAAAGTTTGGGGACCAGGGTTGATAAATATGATAGGGGCATTGACCGTGTCGGATGTAAAGACCGCGGAGTTCTGCGGAGTTCCATCCGTAGTCTTAAATGTCACCGGATGACCGCTGATATTGACCGTGACGGGATTGAAGAAAGTATCGACAGCGTTTACGGTGGCGGTCACGGGGTTGCCAGACGCGACCGAATTGGGAAGGCCGATTCGTCCCGTATTATTGGTGTTAGGTTTTCCAGGGTCCGAACTTTGATTTGGAAACAGCACTTGCAACTTGCTGTAAGCAGCCGGGAAAACAGTCGCAGCCTGGGAAACTGAGGGAGTTGGGATGGCGGCAAGGGCGGTCACATTCAAGGACTGAACCTCCGCCTTAAAGCCCGTGTAATAGACAACTTGGCTTGAGGTTCCAGAGGGGAGAGTACAGGAGGTAACCGCCCCCCCTCCCTGAGTGAGCGAGAAATTGTAATCGCCGGTGGTCGTAGCCGAAAGATCCAAAGTTATCGCCGTCGGGAAAGTCGCTGGACCACCCAGTGAATTTTGAACCTGGATCGTCAGGGGACCAGTCGATGCGCCGGCTATAAATGATGGGAAAGGCGTCTGGAAAGCCAAAGTGTATGGGGGATAAGGTGTCGCCGTTGAAGTGGGAGTCATCGTTGCGGTGAGGGTGGTTGTGTAGGTTGCGGTATTTGAAGCTGTATTGGTTGTGGTATTCGTAACCGTATTGGTCGCGGTATTGGTAGTCGTGGCCGTGGTCGTGTTCGTGGATGTACTAGTGGCTGTGTTAGTGGGCGTGTTGGTGGTGGTTTCCGTAGGAGTTAGAGTAGGAGTGCTCGTGGAGGTATAGGTAGTCGTATTGGTCGCGGTATTGGTCGGGGTATTGGTGGCGGTGCTCGTGTCCGTATTCGTTGCTGTGTTTGTTGGCGTAGCCGTCGGCAGGGACTCCGTGACCAGATTCCCTCCTACCGGCAATCCTGTAACCATTATTGGTTTTCCGGTCGAAGTTCCTGTCCCCGTCAATCCTCCGGCCAAGACCGTCACCGCGTAGTTCCCACTTAATTGGGACACTGAAAAGTCATAGGTCACGTAGAAAGTCTGCGCCGCAGAAGGCGATCCCGCTATTCCCAGCATTATCTCCGGTGCCAACCCCAGGGTCAAAAAGCTCGATTCATAGGTATCTCCTGTTATCTGACCTGAAGGGTCGTAAAGCTTTACTTGCGTTATCCCGTTAATATCGCTTGCTGTTCCCGTGGTTGTCCCCGTGAGCGTCAGAGACAATAGAGATACCCCTTCCGTTGTGCTGGTATTCGTCACCGCAAACTGCATCACTGTTACCCCGGCTGTGCCGGGGATTACTCCAATAGTCACTGGAGTCAGCAACTGCACCACTTCTACAGGGGGATCAACAGGTGTAGGTGTAGCCGTATTCGTCGCTGTATTCGTGGGTGTGTTAGTGGTTGTGTTAGTGGGAGTAGGGGTAGTCGTCGATGTCGTCGTATTCGTAGCGGTAGATGTACCTGTATTAGTCGCAGTATTGGTGGTTGTGTACGTGGGGGTATTTGTAGCCGTGTTAGTCGCCGTATTGGTTGCGGTATTCGTGGCAGTGTTGGTCGGAGTGTTAGAGGTTGTGTTGGTAGCCGTAGATGTTGGAGTAAAAGTTGAATCGGCAATAGTAATCGTCACTCCTGTCACGGGCTCTCCCGTAACTTGGAGCGGAAAACCCGATGTCTGTCCGACCCCTTGCAAACTTGTCAATATCGCCGCATAGGCCCCTGGCGGGGCTGTATTCGAGAAATCAAATGCGACGGTATAGGTTTGTGCCTGGCCGGATGGAATATTGTCCAGGAGCGGCAAACCCAATGTAACCGTATTGCTGGCGCTATAAGGACCGCTTTGCACAAGACTTGCCGGAGCATCGCCACTACCTCTATATAAACTTACAAGTGTTATCCCCGCATTTCCCGGGCCATTTGACGAAAACACTATATCGACCAAACTAATTCCTTCGGCACTATTGTTACTAACCACCACTTCTAAGTCCGGAATGTTGGATGCTCCCGGAATTTGAGTGGATGGCCCCAAACCGCCAAACAGGGCAACACTTACATCAGGTGTTGAAAAGGTAGCCGTCGGGGTGGCAGAGGGAGTACTGCTCGCGGTGTTCGTGGGGGTGCTGGTGGTGGTGAATGTAGCTGTTTGAGTCGGGGTTGACGTAGCTGTATTTGTGGTTGTAGAGGTAGCCGTATTCGTCGCCGTATTCGTCGCCGTATTGGTCGGAGTGAATGAAGGCGTCGCCGTTGGACCCGTTACCGTAAAAGTATTCCCGTTGATTAATGTCCCAAAAACCGAAACCGGGAGCCCCGAATCCGCACTCACCGCCGTAATCGAATTGCCGCTAATCGTATTGTTAAAAGTCTCCCCGCCGTTGGCTTGAAGGGTAAACACCAACAGCAGAGTTTGGGGCGCTCCCGTCGGATTCACCACCAAATTCGTCATTCCCCCAAAAGTTACCGCTCCACCCGTAAAACTCCCGGTTGCCAATGCGCTCCCACCACCTGTATAGAGCCCGTTTCCTCCTCCATCATCTCCGCCCGTACCTGTATCTGGGAACAATGCCACGCTTCCTGTCACTACCTCCCCGCTCAAAAGCGTTCCGCCCAATCCAAAGGAAATTTGGGTCACTGAAACCGGCTCCTGTCCAAGCGCCTTCAATACCACCTGGATTCCCGTCACATTGGCCTGATTGTAAAAATAGGCCTGGGACGCCGGTTCGTTATTCCACGATAGTACCAACCGGGATTGGGGCGTCACTGTGGGCGTTAAGGTCGTCGTGTTCGTCGCTGTTTCCGTCGCTGTATAGCTTGCCGTATCCGTGGGAGTGTCCGTTGTCGTGAAGGTCGCCGTAGGGGTTGCCGTACTCGTCGCGCTGTTCGTGGCTGTATCAGTAGTCGTAGCGGAAGTCGTATTCGTCGCCGTATTGGTCGCCGTATCTGTCGGGGTGTTCGTTGTCGTGAAGGTCGCCGTATTGGTTGCGGTATTCGTCGCGCTATCTGTGGGCGTATTTGTGGTCGTAGCGGTAGCCGTATTCGTCACCGTATTGGTCGCCGTATCCGTCGGGGTGTTCGTCGTCGTGAATGTTTCTGTAGGGGTTGATGTCGCCGTATTCGTCGCGGTATTCGTTGCGCTATTCGTCGCCGTATTCGTCGCCGTATTGGTCGGAGTGAATGAAGGCGTCGCCGTTGGACCCGTTACCGTAAAAGTATTCCCGTTGATTAATGTCCCAAAAACCGAAACCGGGAGCCCCGAATCCGCACTCACCGCCGTAATCGAATTGCCGCTAATCGTATTGTTAAAAGTCTCCCCGCCGTTGGCTTGAAGGGTAAACACCAACAGCAGAGTTTGGGGCGCTCCCGTCGGATTCACCACCAAATTCGTCATTCCCCCAAAAGTTACCGCTCCACCCGTAAAACTCCCGGTTGCCAATGCGCTCCCACCACCTGTATAGAGCCCGTTTCCTCCTCCATCATCTCCGCCCGTACCTGTATCTGGGAACAATGCCACGCTTCCTGTCACTACCTCCCCGCTCAAAAGCGTTCCGCCCAATCCAAAGGAAATTTGGGTCACTGAAACCGGCTCCTGTCCAAGCGCCTTCAATACCACCTGGATTCCCGTCACATTGGCCTGATTGTAAAAATAGGCCTGGGACGCCGGTTCGTTATTCCACGATAGTACCAACCGGGATTGGGGCGTCACTGTGGGCGTTAAGGTCGTCGTGTTCGTCGCTGTTTCCGTCGCTGTATAGCTTGCCGTATCCGTGGGAGTGTCCGTTGTCGTGAAGGTCGCCGTAGGGGTTGCCGTACTCGTCGCGCTGTTCGTGGCTGTATTGGTGAGGGTTGAGGTCGGCAAAACCACAGTGATTGTGTTTCCACCCAGCGGCAATCCCGTAACAGTAATCGGCTTTCCACTCAAAACCCCGGTACCAGTCAAACTACCGATGCCTAACCCCAAACTGTAGTTGGTCGCTACCTGGTCGTTAGAGAAATCATAGGTAACCACAAAGGATTGTGTCGCAGTGGCCGACCCCGAGGCCCCCAAGGTTTCGAGTGGGGCCAAAACCAAAGTCAAGGGCGCTCCCGAAGCCTTAAATGTCCCGCTCGTTACCAAGCCCGTTGAATCATAAAGATTTACCTGAGCTATTCCGGCTGAGTCGTTAAAACTGGTACCATCTAAAACAATTGATAACAGTGATACTCCCTCAGTTGCGCTATTGTTGGTCACTTGCAACTGTATCACCGTCACCCCGGCAGTCCCCGGGATCACTGTCAGGCTTACTGTTGGTACCGACAGAGCTACCGTTACCGGGGGATTGACCGGCGTGTTGGTTGGGGTCGGGGTTGTGGTGAAAGTCGGGCTGTTCGTCGCTGTTACCGTCGCAGTCAAGGTTGCCGTGTTGGTCGCCGTATTCGTTGGCGTTGCGGTTGGCGTTGCCGTGGGACCCGTGACCGTAAACGTATTTCCGTTGATCAATGATCCCAAAACCAAAGCAGGCGTCCCCGTCGTTACACCCGCAGCCACAATCGATGAAGGGCTAATCGTATTGTTAAAGGTCTCTCCACCATTGGCTTGGAGGCTAAAAACCAAAAGCAGAGTTTGGGGCCCCGTTGCTGGATTCACTGCTAAATTTGCCAATCCGCCAAAGGTAACTGACCCGTTGACCGAAAAGCTTCCAGTCGCAATCGGTGTCGGGCTGGGTGCCCCGTTATAAACCCCCAACGTCTCATTCGTCCCTGCATCCGGGTACAATGCCACAGTTCCTGTTAACACTTCCGTATACCCCAGGGTTCCACCCAATCCAAAAGCCAGTTGGCTTACCGATACCGGCTCCTGTCCAAACGCCTTCAGTACCACCTGAATTCCTGTCACATTCGCCTGGTTATATAAATAGGCCTGGGACGCCGGTTCGTTATTCCACGATAGAATCAGCCGCGGCTGAGGTGTCGCCGTCGGGGTCAAAGTCGCCGTATTCGTCGTCGTTTCCGTTGTTGTATAGCTTGCCGTATCCGTCGGGGTACTTGTGGGCGAGAGAGTCACCGTCGGGGTTGACGTAACCGTATCCGTCGTGGTGTTGGTTGCGGTATTCGTCGGGGTCTGTGTTGGAGCCGGTATGATTTCAACTATTTCACCATCGGCAGCTACGGAACCGGAAAGAGTATAACTCATTGAATTCGACCCGACCGTGGTTGTAAAAAAATCGTCTCCCTCTGAGCTACGGGAACTGCTTTCAGACCATCTCTGGGTTTGCCCCGCGCCAAATTCGTTTATATTGACGGAATTTGAATTCCAAAGAAAATTCGAAAGCAAAACACTATTGGCCGTTGTGCTGGTGACATTAAATGTTTGCGAAGTATTGGCGGCATTGGCGGCGAAAAACGTAACTCCCAACGGAGTTGTTTGATCAACACCATCGTAACTGAGGATTCCATAATTCCCGGCGGTCGGGGTTCCAGTTAAGTTTACAACGACGCTGCTCGGACCACTTGCGGGAGACAACAGGTACCAAGTCTCCAAGTCATTAAATGTCGTATCCTGATCGGAAAGCACAAGGGTTAGTGGTACCCCCCCATAATTCGCCGAGATGACAGAAACTGCCCCGCCGAAACCATATCTGATATCCGCTTGGAGAATTAACAAGGTTTCTTGGCCACTAACCGTGTGGTCAAACGTCACACTCTGCGTATTGGCCCTGGTGGAATCCGCCGCATCAAAGGTAATAGCGGCATTGGCTTGTTTCACTATGGTTAAAAAACATGAGGAAGTAAGCAGAATTGGAAAAACGAACAGTGGAACTAGTCGTCCTAATCGTTGGGAAAGTACTTTAACTCCAAGAAAAGAGGCCTTTTTCATGCGCAAAGTATACCAAGATTCAGCCCATCCTTGGCTTGACTAAAAATCCACTGAAAACGTTATTTTAGAAGAGGTTATATTTTTGTTTAAATTCCAAGAAAGGGCGAGTTATTGACCGTTCTTTATTTCCAAATACTTGGTTGTCAATTCTTTCATATCCTCCCAGACGTCCTTCTTATACCCGTCGAACCTTAAAAGGGCGGCTGGGTGATAGGTCACCCGGAGTTGAATTCCGTTAAAATCATGCCATTTATTGCGGAGTTTTCCCACCGAATCCTTAGTTTTCAAAAGCGCCTGAGCCGCACTGGCCCCCAAAGCCATGATGAATTTGGGCTTAAGAATGCGGATTTGTTCTTCCAAGTAAGGTCGACACTGTTCCACTTCTTCGGGTTGGGGTGTCCGGTTTCCAGGGGGACGGCACTTGAGGACATTGCAGATAAAAACATCGGATCTTTTCCAGATTTTGGTCGACTCGATGATCTTGGTCAACAGTTGGCCGGCTTTACCCACGAATGGCAGACCTTGGGCGTCTTCATCCGCCCCTGGGGCTTCCCCTACAAACATGACCTCAGCGCGGGGACTGCCGCTTCCAAAAACAAATTTTTGGCGTGTTTTTCCCAAGGGGCAATTTTGGCATTCGCAAATGTCCCGATTGAAAGCCAAAAGTTCCATCGCTTGGATCGACTCAGGAAAGGCCGTCAACCAATTGGGCGTCATCTGATCGGCGCCAGGTATCCCTTGCTTCACGGGAGACGCCGAAGCCTCTTCCCGTTCATTTGTATCGGAAATCGTTTCGACGGAAGGGGATGGATTTGAAGTAACTTTAGGCGAGTAACCCGGGATTTCCTCGTCAGCCGGAACACTTAGAGTAACGTAACGAATTCCCAAACGACGGCAAAGTTCAAGTCGGGATTTCAATTTTTGAGAATTTTGCATAAAACCTCGTTTTAATCCGAACCGATAATTCATTACAACCGATTAAAGGATATCATCAAAGAAATTTACCGGTGATGGAAATCTGGTGCAGAAAATTCCCTTGATCAACACGATCATTCAAAATGACATAATCCAATTCAAGCTGACTTTCTCCCATTGGAACATAAATTCCAAACCCCGCAGTCGGATCGATCAAGACAGCTCCTCCCGAAGTCCCAGCTGTCAAGTTTTCCATCCAACCTCCAACTCTCAAAGCCAGCACATCATTCGGCCGCCACTCCACCCCCAAATGGGGTTCCAATCCCAAATCCGGGCTCCAGTCCAGGTCAAAATGAAGTTTCGCGTTAAGAGCCACATCTCGTTCGGCAAAACCCGCCTTAAAAGTGGGAGGGACATAATCGGTGATCGAATTGTCAAAGTTCATAAATGTGAACGGGTCCTGGATCATCAAGCCGATGGTTTCAAATTGGGTGAGGCGCAATTGAATCCCCATATCCTCCCCCAATCCAAATCCCGAATAACTGTTGAAGGTTTGGGTCAATATTTTTATGTTCCACCCGATGGACCATTGGGGGTCCAGCTTAAAGGCTATGGAAGCCAGGAAAGTCATCTCCATGTCGCCAAAAATACTATCCGGCTCCAGGGATGGCCCCGTCCTCGCCTCAATGTCCCCTCCCGCGCTATAAAGAAACCATGAAAGACCGTAAAAAAACATATCGCGGTAACCGTTAGCGAAAGCGGCAAAATTTAATTCTTGTCCCAGGGACATTAGGGTGTATTGGTTTTCTAATTGAAAACCTCTTAAACCGCTCAGTCCCGCCGGGTTCCAAAATCCATTCGCCGCGTCGCCACGCCCCGCGGTATCCGCCCCGCCCATGGCATTTTCCACTCCACCCGCCCCGTATTCCAAATAAGCCGCCGGTCGCTGGCCTCCCTGTTGATCGGCAAAAGACCGCTTTCCTAATAACCCCAAAGACAAGCTGAGACAGAGAAAAATCCGGAGATTAAAGAGTTTCCGGGCAGAAGGGCTATTAAAGCCTCTCCATTCACCGCCACGGCCTCCAAGTGGGAGGAATTTCATTTCGTTCCCTGGATAAGGGCGATCTTGTTTCTCCCGGCTTGGCCGTTCACCTTCACACTGTAAAAATAAATTCCGGTAACAACCTGTTGCCCCGAGCCGTTACGTCCATCCCAGGGTATGTAATAAGACTTGAATTGCGGATTGGATGGATTGTTATTAAGTTCGGAAGCATTGTAATTATGATGAAAAACCAATTCCCCCGAGGAATCATAAATGGTCAATTCCACAGGCGCGGGCTGAGAAATGGCCAGGGTGATATTGGTCGTCCCTGTAAGTTCGGTATAAAAAGGATTGGGGCTGTTGAAGGTCTGGATATAATCCGTAATTTGTCCCCCGCCGTTCCCGGCGTTCAGAAGCGCTTGATAAACATTAAGCCGCCCATAACCGGTTTTAGAATTCCACCCGGTATTTCCATCCAAACTGTCGGTGTTATTGATGATGGCTTGAACGACTTGGGTATTAGTGAGGTTGGGGTAGAGGGAAAAGATCAATGCCGCAGTTGCGGAGACAAATGGAGTTGCGGCGGACGTCCCGGCAGCCGTGCCAAAATTCGAATCACTGGTCAAAGCCGAAAATCCACCCTCTGATATCGCCGCAGAGGAAAGCGGACAAAGAAACGAACTGAATACGTCAAGAGCGGGCTGGTAAACTCCGGTGCCAAAGCCTCCAGGTGCCACTAGTTCCAAATTAGGCCCGCCATTGGAATAAAAGGCAACCTGGTCACTAGGGTCGGTCGCCCCGACAGAAACCACGGGCGGATAGGCCGCAGGATAATCGAGCGGAGCGAGGGTCTGGGGGAGGTTGGATTCATTGCCCGCGGCCGCCACAATTACGCACCCGTTGGCCAAAGCGTTGTCCAAGGCCTCTTGTTCGGCAGGATCAAGCCCTCCGGACGGACTGGATCCAAGGGAAAAATTCAAAACCTTCGCCCCGTGGGCAACGGCATAATCGGTGCCGGAGACAATGCTGTCGGTGGTACCAGACCCGGTGCAGTCCAAAACCTTTACGGCCAGCAAGATGCTACCAGGCGCCACGCCTGCAACACCTGAAGTAATACTGAAATTACAGGAACCCGTTTCAGTATTGGGCGTGGTAGCGTTCCATACCGCTCCAACAATTCCCGAAACATAAGTCCCGTGTCCAAAATCATCCATACTGGCCGTTACACCGGCTCCATCGGTAACTTGAGCGTTGCAAACGCACGAAGCATCCTCTTCCTGAACATCACATATGGCGTTATAACCAATCAAAGGCACCTGTTTCAGATCGGGATGATTGCGCGAAATTCCTGAATCAAGAACCGCCACCGTCACAGAAGCGCTCCCGTTTGGCGGGCAAGTAGTCCAACCGTCAAAAACCGTGACGGCCTTATCCATCTGGATCTTGAGGAAGGGCCAACTCGCCACCGTCGTATAACCCTCGTCATAAACATCCCCGGGCAATGTACAAACCGACCCTAAGGCATAATATCGGTAATTGGGTTGGGCATATTGAACCGATGGATCCTTCCCCATTTGATCGACTGCGTTTCGCACATCCATGCCCGGTTTTAACTTGATCTTATAAAAATTAGGATGGTTTAAGGCGCGGGCAGCTCCCATGGCAGAGAGAGCCTTGCCCCGATCATCAGGGGAAACGCCCTCTTTAAATCGGACGATGATTTCACCCGGAACAAAGACTTCCTTACCGGAAAGACTCGGGACTTTTGCCGAAGCCGGGAAAACAAACCCACAAAAGATCAAAAGCAATAGAAGAATCATTTTTTTCAGGCGCATTCGTTTAAGCCTCTTAATATAGTTCCAGGTATATTCGTTTAAACTAAATCCAATAACTTTTCCGCTAAACGGCTTTTAAAGTCTCTCGAAAAGAAGATGGGTTTTTTAAGATTTTTTTTAAAAACCAGCAGTTCATTTTGGTCACCATCAAATCCGACACCGACTTTTCCTACCTGATTAGCCACCAACAGGTCACATGGTTTTTCCTTCCATTTCGCCAATGCGTTCTTTTCGAGATGGTCCGTTTCGGCCGCGAAACCCAAAACAACCTGAGAGGTTTTTTTTCTTTTCAGGACGTCCCTTAATATATCGGGGTTTTTTTCAAGCAGAATGGCCAATTCTTTTTTGTTTTTCTTGATCTTGGTTTTAGATACGGTTTTAACCCGGTAATCAGCGACGGCAGCGGCCATGACAATCACATCGGCACGCCCCATGAATTTTAAAACCTGACGATGCATTTCCTTGGCTGTCTCAACTCCAATGACTTTTCCGGCGGGCGGGGGAATAATTTTCGTGGGCCCAGTAATCAGGATGACCTCCGCGCCCCGGTTCAAAGCGGCTTGGGCTAAGGCATAACCCATTTTGCCGCTGGAATGATTGGTAATCATCCGAACTGGGTCAATGGGTTCTTGGGTGGGCCCGGCGGTGACCAAAACGGTTTTTCCGCGCCAAACCCCGAAATTCCGGAAATAACTTTCCACCTGAAAGGAAATCTCCGCCGGTTCGGCGAAGCGGCCGTCCCCCACTTCCCCGCAAGCCAAATGGCCGCTCTCCGGTCCCAGAAAACGGATTCCACGGCCGCTCAATATTTTCCGATTTTGGACAACTGCCGGGTGGTTCCACATCTTCACGTTCATGGCGGGCGCGACCCAAAGGGGGCAGATAGCGTAAAGACACAAAGTCGAAAGCAGATCGTCCGCAATTCCCATTGCGAGTTTGGAAAGGATATCGGCCGAGGCCGGCGCGATCAAAACCAAATCCGCGCCTTTGGCGTATTCAATGTGGGGGACGAACGCCAAGGGGTGGCTCCCGCTGGGTGTTCCTGGAGGTATCGGCTTTGAGCCCTTAAACAAGCTGGTCCAAACGGGCGAACCGGAGGCTTTGGCCAAGGGTTTTTCAGCCACGAGATGGGAGCCTGCGGAAGTCAAAACTACCTTGACCTCGGAAAACTTTTTAAGGAATCGGATTAAGGAAACGGCTTTATAAGCGGCAATGCTTCCGGTAACACCTAAAAGAACTCGGGGTTTGGGGCGGAACGAATTCATCGAACCTCAGCTGTTGGTCCTAGCCGACAACCAAAGAATGACAGCCGAGGACTAACTAATTAGTCTTCTTCTTTTCTTCTCTTCTTGGGGGGAACTGGGTGATTGGTATAAGTGACTTTGCCGCTCATGAACTCGTTCAAAGCCTGGAGAATCACCTTTTCGGTATCCACGGTCAGATTATGCTTTTCAGCCCGGTCCAATAATTGACGGGCCCTTTTGGAAGCCGCCAAAACGGACATATATTTGTTATCAATGGATTCCATTGTTTGGGGCTTTTTCTCTTCAGTCATGACAACTCCTCATTCAGATCGATTCAAAGAGGCTGGATTATACTCAAAACCGCCCAAAAGCGTAACGGCAAAACAGGAATATTTTACAGGGTTTCCCGTCTTTTCCTGATAATTTTCAAAACATCCGAAACCGCCGTGGCTAAACGGTCATTCACGACTTGATAGTCATAATACCGGCTTTGAGCTAATTCCCATTTGGCGTCTTTAAGACGGACCTTCAACCCGGCTTCATCCTCGCTTTGACGCTCTAAAAGACGCTTTTTGAGGACGCTGAAGGATGGTGGTTTCAAGAAAATCAACAGGGCCCCCGGTTCCCCTCTTTTAATGGATTTACCACCCTGGACATCAATGACGAACAAAACATCCATTCCCTTTTCAAGTTGTCCTTCGACCCAGTGACGGGGCGTGCCATAAAAGTTTTGGTGCACCCGGGCCCACTCAAGGAATTGGTTTTTTCCAGCCATGGCCTTAAAACGGGCGGGGGTGACGAAAAAATAATCGCGACCGCTCTTTTCTCCCGAGCGGGGCTTTCGGGTGGTGCAGGAGACGGACCGGATAATGTTCTTGTCACGTTTCAAAAGACGCTCCGCGATTGTCGTTTTTCCTCCGCCCGAGGGCGAAGACAAGACGATCAAAAGGCCTTTTTTATGATTGTGTTTATTCATGTCGACCTGTGCCGGTCCGTCGCTATTCAATATTTTGGATTTGTTCACGGAGCTGCTCAAGCAACTCCTTCAACCGGACCACGTTTTGGGCCATCTTGGAGTCGGCGGACTTGGAACCGACCGTATTTGCTTCCCGATTCATTTCCTGGATCAGGAAGTCCAGCTTTCGACCCACGCTGTTCTTTTCTTTTAAGGTTTCCTGGAGAGCCTCCAAATGGCTTTCCAGCCGGGTTAATTCTTCCGCGATATCATGCCTCTGGATCATGACGCTTTCTTCGGTGGAAAGTCGCATTTGGTCCTGGAGAGGTTCGGGTAGGAATTCGGCGATTTTTTCCCGGAAAGCCTTCAATTTTTCAGCCATGATGGTTTTATGGCGCTGGCGGAGTTGTTGGACAACCGCAGTGATGTCCCGGGAACGCTCCAGCATGTCCTTGCCCAGACGCATTCCTTCAGATTGTCGCATTTTTTCCAAAGCCTTTAATGCCTCCAGGAGCGCCTCATTCACCGCTTTCTTCTGGTCGGCTTCCGAACGCTCTTCCTCTTCCACGGAAAGCACATCAGGCATTTTAAGAATGGTTTCAATCGAAAGTTCACCCTTCAACTTGAAATGACCGGCGGTTTTTTTCGCAGCCTTTAAGTATTCCGTAATGAGAGGGTCGTTCACCTGGACCGTTTTGGGGCGGGCGGGCGAAAGATCCTTCAGGAAAAAATCAACTTTTCCGCGGGTAACCGAAGCCAGGATCTGATCCCGGACTTCCGATTCCAACGATTGGTAGGCGGAAGGCAATTTCACGGCTAAATCATGATATTTGTGATTGACCGTTTTAATTTCAGCAACTACATGGACGGATTTATTTTGTCCGACACCGCGTCCGAAACCGGTCATGCTGCGCATACTTCCCCCTTGGTGTTAATTCTTGTCCAGTGAAGCCGTGATCTTCCAGGCCCCTTCTTTCTTGGAAAGCTTAAAACTCCTCTCGAACTTGCCCGAACGGGCATCATTCGAATCTTTGCGGGTCAGTATAAAGGAGGCGGTGGCATAATCCCCGTTGATCACCAATCCTGAAAGGTCGGCTTTAAGCTCGAACGTTTTGGGATCGCCGGAAACCGCCTGTTGATACCAACTATCCCATTTGGCCCGGTCCGGGTACATATCGTCAAAATAGGCGCTAACCCTTGATGCGGAGCGGCTTTTTAAAGCGTTTTGGAATTCTTCAGTGAATTTCCCCAATTCAAACCGGTCAATGGAAATGCCCCGGGATCCGATGGGCATATACCAATGGATTTGGGATAAAACTCCGGGCAAATTCTTGAAAAGTTTTTTACCGGCATCCGACTCCGCAGTCTTTTGAGGCATCATGGCGTGCACGCCGATCAAAAGGTCACCTTTGTTCAAAGCCCACTCTTGATCGCTCCATAAGCCGCCCCTGGAATCGGCAAGAAGAAAGGGAACCTCGATCCAAGGATTCGAATCCTCCGTTTTCCACTCTTGGGCAGAATCCATTTTTTGAATTTTATACAGGTGGTTTTTCAAATCCTGCTGGGCGGACTCCTCCCATCCCTTCTTGGATAGGGATTGGGAATCCCCTAGAACTTGGACTGTAACCCGCACAAGAATATCTTGCGTACTGTCAAAAAAACGGGCCACTTCGTCCACTTCCTGTTCCGCGGAGAGCTTCAACCAATTCAACTTGGGCGGCAGGGGAAATGCGAATCCATAATCCGTTTGAATGAATTGACCGTCATAAACCCCGCTGTCGGCGGCAGGTGGAAGCGGCAGGGTATTTCCAACGAACTGGGACTTTGTCCTGCAGCCAGCCGAAAGTACCAAAACCAAAACCCAAAAACAATTTCGCAGTTGGCGCCCCATGGTTGACGTTTTTTTTTCAAAAACCTTTGAGGGAGTAGCGCAAACCCTTACCTTCAGGCCGGTTTTCAAGGCACCGGCACTTTTTGGAGGATTTGGGCTATCAGATCATCGGTCTTCAAGTTCTGGGCTTCGGCTTCATAGGTCAGAATCAAACGGTGGCGGATGACATCCGGCGCCAAGGCTTTCACATCCTCGGGAGTGGCATAACCCCGGCCACTTAAAAAGGCGTGGGCCTTAGCGGCGACGGTCAAGCCGATGGAAGCCCTGGGGCTGGCTCCATACTCAATTAGAGAAGTCAATTTATCCAATTGATAGTCTTTGGGTTTCCGAGTGGCGGTGACCAAATGGACGATGTAATCCTTCAGATGCTCGCTGACGAAAATACCATCCACGATATTCTGGGCTTTGAGAATGGCTTGAGAGGAAAGAATTTCTTTAGTTTTGATATCACTCCCACCGGTCATGCGAGTGATGATTTCTTTTTCATCCTCAAATTCGGGATAAGTTACCTGGACTTTCATGAAAAATCGGTCGACTTGGGCTTCGGGAAGAGGATAGGTCCCTTCATGTTCAATTGGATTTTGGGTGGCCATCACGAAAAAGGGCTCTTCCAGTTTGAAGGTATCAGGGCCAATGGTTACCTGGTGTTCCTGCATAGCTTCCAAAAGCGCCGATTGGACTTTAGCGGGAGCTCGGTTAATTTCATCCGCCAGAACCAAATTAGCAAAAACAGGCCCCTTTTGGGTTTTGAAGTCGCCCTTAGCGGGCATATAGATCCTTGTCCCCAAAAGGTCGGCCGGCAAAAGATCGGGAGTGAATTGAATACGGCTAAAGGATATGCCCAGGGCTTCGGAAAGCGTTCGAATGGCCAAGGTTTTGGCCAAACCGGGCAAACCTTCTAAAAGCAAATGACCCCGGGCCAAAAGCCCCAGCAGCAAGCGGTCAAGAAGGCCATCCTGCCCAACAATGACTTTCGAAACTTCTTCTCGGACTTTCGCGAACTGCTCACTGAGCCGCTGACCTTCTTGTGTCAATTCCTCGTTTTGCGTAGGCATTTGTTTCTCCTTTTTAACCTCTAGTCATTGACTGAAGACAACCACTTATGATTTGGGCGCCTTTGGCAGAAGCGGCGAACACAGCGTTCGCAGATTATCCCGGCCCGTAAGGTTACCATCGGCGTAAAGTACCCGATCGCAGGTCTTAAGACACTTTTCCACAGCAATTTTATCGTCATCAGAAATCTTAGCCTTGGACAATTCCTTAAGAATTTCCTCGGTCGTATAATCAATCGCCGAAAAGTTGAATCGGTATTGAAGACATTCTCGGATCAAGCTCGACAGACCCAAGCAAAACTCTTTCGAGGATAGGTCCTCATTCGATAGCTTCTTCCAGCTATCCCTCAATTGGGCCGCCTTCCCAAGGGGAACAATCGGAGAACTGGTCCCCGGACTCTTGTCGCGGAAATGCCACCATAAAAATCCGGCCACCAAAATCGCAACTAAAATCCAAAAAGCCACTCGAAGACCCGAATGGGAATCGTTCAAAAGGGGCTTCAAATCCCGCGGTTCATCCGTTACCTGAGGAGTGGATTCGGGCGTCGGGGTGGGTTCACTCTTTTTCTTGCCAAAGAGGGAAAATCCCGTTTTTTCAACCACGGTGACGGAAACCACATTGGATTTTATTTCATGTTTTTGACCCTGCGGATCCTGGTAGATCAACAATGCCGGTCCTAAGGTTTCATCCCCGGCTTTGGTGGCTACCAGATTCAAGCGGGTGGTGGAAACCATGGCTTCCTGCTGATTGATAATGGTGACTTGTGTCGAGGAGGATTGGCCCTGAATCTCGAAATGCTCGGGCGTTGAAATGGAGGGCTCTCCTGTCGCGGAGTTGCCGCCTATTCCAACCTGCTTGAACTCGACGCTCACCGTCAAATGGTCCCCCACTTCCACCTGACGTTTATCCACATCCATCCGTAAGCCAATGGTGTCCCCCTGTTGTTGAGCCATGACAGGTGACACCCCGAGGCTCCCCCAAAAGGCCACCGCGAAAAAGCCGAACATCCTGAAGTTCTTTTTCATTTTCTTACCTTTTGCCGTTTTAAACGGCCCTCAAAATACCAAAATCGACCCTAAAACCAAAGCCATTACCAATCCTCCGGAACTTTGTCATCCCCCTTGGACGGCTGTCCCATAAAACGCCTCATGAATTCTTGCTGTTCTTTTGGCATAAAATTCCACATCGGATCCTGATCTTGCTGCTCCTTCTTCGGATTAGCCGAGTAATACTGCTGGCTACTTTCCTCCTGTTTCTGCAGTTGGGCCATTAGATCTTTAATTTGTTTATCAGTGAGTTTCAATTCTTTTTTCGCTTGTTCCTGCCGTTTTTGGTCTTCCTGCCGTTCCTGTGAAGCGGCGTTAGCTTGTTTTTGCTGGTTCTGGTCCGAGGGTTGCTGTTGGGGGTTCGGATTGCCGGAAGGATTGCTTTTTTGACCCGGATTTTGACCCTGTTGGTTTTGAGGCGTTTCATTTTTTGGGGACGACTGATTTTGCTGCTGATTTTGTTGTTGGCTTTGCTGCTGATTCGGCTGCTGGTTTTGTTGCTGGTTTTGCTTTTGATTCTGTTGCCGGCTTTGTTGTTGGTTCTGTTGCTGGTTTTGGTTTTGCTGTTGATTCTTTTTGTCATTTTGTTGATCCTGGTTTGGGGGCGTTTTGCTTTTGTCCTTTTTGGGGTTTTTCTTCAGTAATTTTTCGGCCAGGGCCATATTAAACTTGGCATCCTCATCATCGGGATTTAATTGCAAGGCCTTTTGATAATCCGAAATGGAATCTCGGTACCGTTCCTGTTGAAAAACCGAATTTCCGAGGTTGTACCATCCCTGTTCCAAATTCGGTTTTTTTTGGATGGCCATCCCGAAAGCCTTCTCAGATTCGTCATATTTTTTCATCTGGTAAAGGACATTTCCCCAGTCATAGGCATCCGTTGCGGTGCCGGATCCGGATTGCGCCTTGTCACCATAGTATTTTTCGGCCGCCTCATAATCCTTTTGGTCATAGGCCTCTTCTCCCGGGGACTCTGCCAGGACCCGGGAAAGTCCGCCAAGAACTAGAAGTAACCCAGCGCCCAAAACCATCCCAAGCGGCAGGTTCCGTTGATGATCCCTTTTCAGAAAAAACACCATTAACTCCTATAAAAGAAACGAAAGCAAAAGAGTGAAGGCTGACCCAGCGGCCAGGGCGGGAGCCAGTTCTTCCCGCCTCATCGTTCCCTTCCCCTTCATTTCCGTTTTCTGCAATTGATTCAGATGATCCTTAATGGACGCGAGACCCTCATCATTGTCACCCTGGACAAAAACCCCATCGGTAAGACCCGCGATTTTTTTCAAAGTGCCCTCATCCAGATGGCTTATATGGATGTTTCCAGAATGATCTTTTTTATAAATGGACTCTCCCCAAAATGAAACCCCGTCCGGTATGGGCTTTCCTTGGGGCGTTCCGATACCCACGGCTAATACGGGGATATTTTTATCCTTGGCCATGACGGCAAGCTTCGGTCACGTCCGAGGCCCCTTCCGTCGTCTCCCCGTCGGTAATCAACAAAATAGCCTTGCCACGTTTAGTCTGGTCGTCCTTATCGAAAGCCGCCAAGGCGGTCTTGATGCCTTCCCCAATATCCGTGCCGCCCCGATCGACAGAATCCACATCCGCCTTTGAAAGCACCAGGGAAACAGCCTCCAAATCCATCGTCAAAGGAACCTGGACCAGGGCTTCTCCCGCGAAAATAACGACTCCCACCCTGTCCCCGTCCTCGTTTTGAAGCCAATTGAGAACTGCTTTTTTGGCGGCTTCCAGGCGATTGGGCACCATATCCTGGGTGAGCATGCTTTTAGAAACATCCAAAACCACCATGACGTCAATACCCCTTAAGTTCAAATCCCCAGGAACCGGTTTTCCCTGCAAACGCACCGCCCCCAAAAAGATAAGGAAAAAACCCGCGAGGATTAAAATCCCTTTTACCATCCGCCGGACCCAGACAATCCCCGGGGCCAAAACCAAGTTATGGTTTCCCAATAGGTCTAAATCCCTCTTGTCCCGCCAAAAGGTATAAAAGGTAGCCACTGCCCACACCAGGAAAAGCGGAGCGAGGTACAGTAACCAGTCGTCATTCGCGATATGCATTTTCACCTCAAAAATCAACTTTCAACGGTTTGCTCTGACCTTGGACCGCTGTCTTGAAACTTATCCCATTCGGTTTACCCATAACTGTTTTTCTAGGGCAATGTCCTGAGAACCGTTGTTTCCAACCCGATGTCCAGCGACAGGATCAAAAAAGCCGCTAATAAAAAATAAGACGCAAGTTCGTTATATTCCCAGTGGGTTGTGACCGAAACATCCCTTTTTTCTAAACGAGCAATTTCATCCAAGATCGCCTGAAAGGCGTGGTTATCCGTAGCGGCATAGGCCTTTGCCCCGGTGATTCTTGCAATTTCTGTCAAAAGGGCCATGTCGACGGGATCACTCATGGCGATTTGTCCAGTTCTGGGGTCAATGGCCGGAGCCAAATGGCCATCGGGATACTCAAAGAGGGCCGGGACACTATGCTTGGCTCCCATACCAATCGTATAGATTTTCACTCCCCGGCTAGCCGCGATTTTAGCGGCAGTCAAGGGATCTACCGCACCCGCATTATTCCCCCCATCAGTCAAAAGAATAATGGCCTGGTTATTGTTATCAACCGGTTCATCGGAGGGTTCTTTCTCTCCAAGCCATTTAGCGATCATGGAAGGTTCGCTGGACGTTTGGTCCCCGCCTTTCCCGGTCCCGTTTTGAAGCCGGTTTAAGCAGGATACCAAAGCGTCTCCAATGGCTGTCCCGTCCAGCTTGATGGAATGGGGAGCCGGTTCCACATTCGCCAAAAGCTGTTTGACGATGCCCACATCATTGGTCAGGGGACATTGGGTAAAACTGATCCGGGCGAATATCGTCAATCCCATCCTTACGTTTTGCACTTTATCCAGGAATTCGGATAAAAAATGCTTGGCTGCGGTAATCCGGTTGGGCTTCAAGTCATTGGTCACCATGGAACCCGAAACGTCGAGGGCAACATATAAATCGGTGACGGGCATTTTTTCCTCGACCTTCTTTTGTCCCGATTGGGGCCTGGCGGCGGCGATCAGGCAAAGGCAAACGGCCAGAAGGCGAAAAAACCAGGGAATAAGTTGGACGGAGAAAAAACTGGGCGCCCATTCCACCAAACGGGGGTTGCCAACGGATAGCGTGGAATGTCTGGCCCGGGAATGGAAAAAGCGCGAGCAGGAGGGCCAAAAAAGCGAGGGGAAGAAAATAAAGCCATATGGGATCAGCAAAATGAAAACCTTCCGGAGTCATCGTCGCCCCATCCGTTCTTGACGTTTACGAAAAAATTGGACCAGGCAGAGGAATTACGTTTTGGCCTGCGGTCAGGTCCAGAATATCCGCGCCCTTGGCGATTAAAGCCCTCAATTGGCTTTCTCGGAACTGGTCGGCTTTTTGAAAAGCAATCCTGGAACCGGGGGAAAGATAACCCATTCTTCCCGTTTCCGGGTCATGGACCGCCAATCGGGCGGGCAATTTGAAATCCTTTTCCAGCGGATCCCTCACCACGGCGGCCATAAGGTCATGTCGTCGAGCCAGAACCGAAGCGGCTTCCATGGGAAGGGCTTCCGTAAAATCCGAAATCACCATAAGAACGCTTCGGCGCTTGAGAACCTTGGTGAGCATTTGAAAAGCCGGTTTGTAGTTCGTCTTCTTGCCGATAGGTTTAAAAGCCACCAAGTCCCGAAGAGCTCCCATGATGGCGGATTTTCCCCTTTTGGGAGGAACGAAATACTCCACCCGGTCGGTGAAAACCAAAAGTCCAACCCGATCCTGGTGTTGAACCGCGGCGAAAGCGAGAACCGCGCAAAGCCGCAAAGCCGTTTCTCTTTTGCTCAGAGGCCCCGTCCCATGCCAAAGAGAGGCGGAGAGATCGATAGCCACGAAAACCTGGAGTTCCCTTTCCTCAATATAGGTCTTAACAAAGGGAGCGTTTAAACGGGCCGTAACGTTCCAATCAATGGTGCGGAAATCATCCTCGGGGGTATATTCCCGGACTTGGTTGAATTCCAAGCCCCGGCCCCGAAAGGTGCTTTTATAGGAGCCTTTTAAAAGGGTATCAACCGCGCCACGCGTGACGATTTCCAGGCGGCGAACTTCTTTTAAAATGGATAACGGATCTGATTTGTTCATTAGTTTTTAGACGTTTGGACTTGTTTTTTGGGCTGGTCCCGAGTTGCAATCCGCGGACTGCCAGCAGGTATCACTTCAAGCGCTTGGCCGCAGATTTTTCCAGAACCCAACTTGGAACGAAGTAAAACAAGACAAAAAAAGCGGCCCCAATCCCGATCGCAATAAAAAAATTGATTTCAAGAGCTTTTAAAGAATCCAAGCCATAATAATTTTCAATGGAATTATAGATTTCCCAAAAAATCCAAATCACCGGACCTACCAGCGCGCACAATAAACTATTAATCCAATGAAGTTTCTTTTTACTCTTTTCCACTTTCGAGGATTGATAAAAACCAAACCCCACACTTATCAAGCTCACCGCGATGGACAATAGAAGGATGATCAGGTTGGCCTGTTCTTCGGTGATAAGCTCTTTCATTTCCAAAAACCTTCCAGTTGTGGATTACGAACCGAAAAAACCGGGCACGGCCCAAAGTAAAACCGAGAGAAACATCAGAATGGTGCCGCCCAGCATAACCAAGGCCCAAAGGGTATCCTGAGGCTTAGGAGTGGAGTCGGATTTCCAAAGACCCAGGTTAAACAACACATAACCTACGATAATCCCCACAATCCATCCTGGCGCCAAGGTCCGCTCCTTTTGTTAATTGTTTCCCGAAGGACAAGGGTCGGGACTCCCACAAGTACCACAACCGGAAGCTATATCACCCTTAGGTTTCTCCTCCACTTTGACGGGGCTGGGCGCCTTAACCGGGGCAGCGGAAGTATTCTTATAATCATTTTGGTAAAAACCGGATCCTTTGAAGACAAACCCAACGTTAGCCGAAATCAAGCGTTGTACCTTTGAACCACAGGTGGGACATACCCCAAGGGCGTTGTCCTTGATGGATTGCCAAATCTCAAAAGGACCGCATTTATCACAGGAATATTCATAAGTTGGCATCGAAAATCGCTCCAAATCGGTAATTTGAATTAATGATAGGGATATGGATTAGCACTGTCAACGTCAACACCTTTCCATTCAACCTTATAACCGGTTAGAAAAGGCTAATAAAAAAGATAAAATCCGCGTATAAGTACGACTGTTTGATCAGACATAAAAAGAACCCGCAAAAGCCCTATCTTGTCTATGCGAAGTTTATATTTTATTAAACTGTTAGGGTAATCTTTTTTGTTGGTTTTCCCTAACTCGACGCAAAAACAACCCTAGGCAAATACCAACTTCCGTCCTTTTGGTTCCGGGATCGCACGGTGTTCTTTTCGGGCCGTTTCGATCCATTCTTTGATGATTACTTGGACGTTTTTAAGCGCCTTCTCATAAGTCTCCCCATCCGCCATACAGCCGGGAAGCTCTGGCACTTCCGCCAAATAAGCCTTATCTTCTTTGCTCCAGTAGATAATCACTTCGTATTTACTGTTAGTCATCGAGCAGTCCTCCCAACTGATACTTCACAATCAAAACCCTTAACTGTTTAACTTGGTAAGGCTTAGCTTTACCACCACTGGGTTTAAGATTGTTAATTTCTTCAACCCCAGTCTTCGTGAAAATGGGTGACTACTTTTAATTCGTTCCCTGAATCCAAGGGCCAATAACAAATTAACCAATTCATTAAAATGAACATTTGCATCGGCACGGCCACTAAGGATTTGCGTCAATAGTTTTCGTTTGTTGCTCAAGCCAAATCCTTTCGAAGATTATACCTAAAAACGCCTACTAATTATCAATGCAAACCAAGGCGTATTAAAGGTTGGAGTTAGACCAAGAAGAAGTATTGGTTGGTTGCCCCGGCAAAGTCGAGGAACCCGGCTGGTAAAGGAAAATCCAATCGGAATAATGCTGGGCTCCGGTAAAATTGATGAAAATGTTAGGAAAATTATCCTGCTTCATTGGCTTTTCATCACATTGGCTGGCCACACCCGCTATCCCACCGTCCGAAGCCTTCACCAGATTCCACCCCACCCCCATGGGATCTGGGTACAGTGCCCTCAAATGCCTTTGATGGACGAATCTCGGATCCAATAGAAGATCTTCCAATTGACGCGGAAAAGCGGGCGTCATTCCGGGTTGTTTTGACAGGTAATAACTTTGAATGGCCCTTTCATAAGCATAACCGCGGAACAACAGTTCTTCCTCGCGGTCATGTCGAACTTCGTAAGAAGTAAAAATGGCGGCCGTCTCTGCCAGAATAGCCAAAACCACTACCGCCGCCAGAACCATCACATATGCATAGCCATTTTCATTTAATTTTTTCACATTCAAATCACCAAAAAGGATTCGTGATCGTTTTTATATTCATTTTCTTGGGTTTCCCAATGCTCCTTCGAAGAGCTTTTTATTTTTTCGTGCTTTCCCAGCTATTAATATCGGTATTATCTCCCTCACCCCCTTCTTTCCCATCGGCACCATAGGAAACAATCTCATATCCCCCATTGCGGCCAGGTGCCCTGTAGACGTAGGGGTTTCCCCAAGGGTCCAAGGGGATTTCCTTTTTCAGATAGGGTCCATCCCACTTCTTAGCTGAAGAGGGTTTTTCACGTAATGCCTGCAGGCCTTCCTCTATGGTGGGGTAGCGTCCCACATCCACATAATAATTATCCAATGCGGCCATGAACTCTTCGATCTGGGCTTGGGCAGCCGTACGTTTGGCCGGTTTGAGCCTTTCAACCAGGGCAGGGCCCACTAGGGCGGCCAAAAGGGATAGGATGACCAGGACAATCAATAGCTCAATCAGGGTGAAACCAGATTGGGTCAAAGGTTTTAATCCCCCATGCCGTTTATTCCTCGGCCTTAAAGCTGATTTCTTAAAGTTCAAAATCCCCCCCTCACCATTCGTTGTAGGACTTTCCATCATTTGTTTTCTCCTGGGATCCGCTATGGATGTCCACGATCCCTCCCTTTTGGGTCGGATCTTGGGAAATCACCGTCTGCCAAGTGGCTTCGCTTTCGGTCAAGGGGTCCACGGGGATCGAGCGAATGTAATGATTCTCAACCAAATCCTCTAGTTTTACCGGGTACTTACCCTTATCCGCATAAAAATCATCAATCGCCTTCCTCATATTATAAAGGTTTTCTTTCAGGGCCGATTCCTTGGACTGCCTGATTTTCCCCATGGAAACTGAGACCACCAGGCTAGACAAAAGGGCCATGATGGCCAGGACAATCAACAATTCGATGAAGGTGAAGCCGTCGTCAGAAAAAAGATTCCTTTTCCAGTTACCAATCATGGTAATAACTCCCGTCCAAGGCTTTCTCATCCCCGAGGCAATATACATCGTAGACGTCCTCTCCCCCCCATTGTGTGAAGTCCGGCTGGTCGTCATAACTGTGCAACCCCCACTGCTGGTCGGGAGGAAGATCTTTGTCGCCGAAGGGGTTTTCGGGAATTCGCCGGAGGTATTTTTGTTTAACCGGCTTGGGGCCGCTTTTTTCCACCCCTTCCACCAGGACCTCCAGGTTCTTGGGAAAACCGTCGTCACTGGTGTCTGACCCTAATTTCGGGATGACCCCGTTTTGCCAATCTTCATGGAACCGGTCGATGGCGGTGCGCATCTGCCTTAAATCCCGGCGCAATTCCAATTCCTTGTCACGCCGAACAGTGGTTTCGGCATAGGGTAGGGTGACTGCCACCAGAATGGAGAGGATGGACAAGACCACCAGCATTTCCACAAGGCTGAAACCCCGCTCATCCTGGCGGCGGAAACTTTTATTTGACCACAATGCGGGAGGCATGGGCCTGTGCTTGGATATCATTTCCATTCTCGTCCTTGAATGTTGGATTTAGAAAAATCAAATAGGAAATACCAGGGGTATAACCATTGAGCTCAAGATCGGCCAACTCAGTTGGGCCCGTACCGATCTGGTCGGGTTTAAGGGTAAGGTTCATCCGGACCATACCGTGCTTTTCATCCGAATCGGATTCCACCTTTTCCACCGCCGCCGAACCCGGCTTGGCGGAAGCGAATTTCAGGTAACTGGCGTTGAAAGCCACGGCCAGCGGAAAGTTTTTGAGTTTGCCCAGGTTTTCTCCATATAGCTTCAGTTCAACGGGTTGCCCAAGGCCGGCCTCATATTGGGACTGGTCGAAGGAAAAGGCCACACCCCCATTTGCCATTACCCCCGAGAATATCGGAACGGGTGTTCCTTGCGGTGGGGGTTGAGCGCTCTCGGTGGAGCCTGGACCCAGGGCAATCTTGGGAGTCCCTCCTCCAGCGGCTTTTTGCTGGAAAAGGCTGAACAGGGGCTTGCTGGAAAGGCTGTTTTGTGTTCCCGAATAAACTTCCTGCAGTTCCTTGTGGGGAAAATTCCAATCTCGGACGATATGGGGCGTGATGGTTAAAAGGACGTCTGTTCGGCTGTCGGAATTGTTGACGTTACCAGCAAGATAATCCCCCAGGATCGGGAAATCCCCAATAATGGGAAGATGGTTGTGGGTTTTGGAGTCGTTATCCTGGATCAGCCCTCCAAGTACGGCCGATTCCCCGTCGTGAAGCAACATGGTGCTGTCCGCATCCCGGGTGAGGATCTCATAGGCGGGAGTTCCGCTCGTGCCGATGTTGGGGCCCAGTGAACTGACTTCAAGAGAGAGTTTCACCTGCACGGTGCGGTCCAGGTTGATGACGGGAAGGATATCGAGCAGAACCCCGATGTCGCTGTAGGTATAGGTGGTTTGCAAAACCCCGCCATTGGTGGGTTGGATATTAGCCGAGGCCAAAGGCACACGGTCGCCAATATGGATCTTGGCCTCCTTGCTGTCCAAGGTTCGGATTTGGGGATGGGCCAAGGTCTTGGCGTCCACGTCTTGCTTGAAGTAATTCAGGGTGAGGGTGGGCAAAGTTAAACTTACCTGCCCCAGTGTGCTAGCCAGGTTCCCCCCGGTCACATTGGATAAGGTTGTATAGTAAGGCGGGGAGAATTGTACGAACTGGCCGTAATCCATGCCCAGTTGTTCAGCCTTTGTACGGTCGACCTCCAAAATTTCCACGTCTAAAAGCACCTCGGCGGGCGGACGGTCATTGGCCTCGATAATTTCCTGGGCTAGCTTCAGCTTGTCCGCCGTGTCGCGGATCGTGAGAGTATTCAACTGCTCGTTCACAACCACGTGCTTCAAGTCGATGATGCTTTTCAGCAGGTTCGCCATATCGGGGGCTCGGACCGAATTGAGCTGGATATTCTTGATAAGAAGGTCGTCGTATTGGGCATGCTTTTCCGGGGTGTCGTCGGCCACGAGGATGGAATTGGGACCCACGGGTTTGGAAAAAGTCTGGGTGGTGTGGAGGATCAAGTCCAAGGCTTGGTCGAAGGTCACGTTTTCGGCGGAGAGGGTCACGGTTTGTTCCTTCAGGTCCCCGTCAAAAAGAACGTTGATGCCGAAATCTCTTCCGATGAAATCAAAAGCCGCCTTAAGATCTGTATGGTTGAAGTGCAGGGATACAGGCTCCCTGGATGTGAAGACCAAGCCTCCCGTGGCCTCGGGCAACTCGGACTTGATTTTTTCCAAAAGTGCCTTCGCGCCCTCTTGGTCCGGGTCTGCTTCCAGAGCCTGAGTCAAGAGGTTCTTGGCATCTTCCTCCTTTCCGGCCTTGTCCAAATCCACAGCCTGTTCGTAAAAGGTATTGGCTTCTTTCTGTTCCAAGGCATTCTTGAGGGCGTTAGCGATCTTCTCGTTGTCGGGCATCGCCGAAAGGCCCTCGCGGAACTGGTAAATGGCGTCGTCCAAACCGCCCTTTTTCTCCAGGGCCATGCCGTCTTCATAAAAGGCCTCGGCGGCGTTCAATTCGGCCTCTTCCAATTTCATCTTGATCTCATAGTCAGTCGGGTTTTCGGTGTATTGCTTGCGATATTCCTGCACCGCCTTTATCCATTCGGCTTTACTAACGTGGTTTTCGGGCTTGGGCAGGGATGCGCATCCGCCGGCCAGAGTTACCATCAGTAAAAGGCCGCCCAAACGCAACGGGAGCGGAATTCCAGAATCCTTGAAAAACAGGCTTCGAGGCAATCTTGGTTCAGTCATGTTCATGAATGGTCACACCCCCGTTGGTTTGAGAGCCTGGAATAGAAGCTGTGGTTGAATCCCAAATTCGAAGCTTTAGCGTGTTCCCCGTAGCCTTTTCAGTCAAATAAACTTCATCTTGAGTAATGGATTGGATTTGGTAACGGTCTTCCAGGTTGTCCCCCGGTCCCGCTTGGAACAGCTGGGTCCCCCGTTCAATCAAGACCTGGCTGAAGCCTTCCCGGGAAACCACGCCCATCAACCGATAGCCTCCCGCCGCCTCCATAACCGACCCATCCGGAAATGAGGGGGTGGGGCTTTCGGCCGGCGTGGGTTCCGCAGCCGCCCGAACCACCCGTTTCACGGGGGTGTTTCCCGAAGGCACCAGGGCGAACAAATCCCTCCGGATCTTTTGGTCCTCTGTATTCAGCGGTTCCGGAAAGTCCAGTTTCAGCCATTGCGAATCCTCCCGGCCAGTTGAAAGGTTCTCCTTCCATAGGACCGGAACCCAACGGGCCAGGTTCAATAAAGCCAGGATGCCGATCACCGAAATCCAAAGAACCGGTTTTTTCCGGAACATGATCATGTTCCTCCCGGACTTTTCTGATAGGTCAAAACCAGAAGCGTGGCTCGTACCTTCGCTCCCGCCTCACCCTCTCGTTCCAGCCTCGCCTGACGTACCACCGTCAAATTTGGCAAGTCGTCCACCCCCCCCAGAAAGTCCCGGAGGGATTCATAATTACCGGACAAAGACAAATTTTGCTCAAAGACCATGCCCCCATCGGGCAGATTTTTCACGTCGAAATTCTGTGAAAGCACTCTCAGCCGGTGTCTGGTGGCGGATCGGGTAAGCGATTCCACCAAGCCGGCCTGGGTTACGGGTGTTTTCCATTTATCCTCAAATATTCCGGCCAAATGGGAAAGCCGGGCATAGGATTCGACCGCTTCGCGGGAATGAGCGGCTTTCAACCGGGCAGAGCGATTTTCCTCAATTGCCTTTTCCAACTGGTAATGACCCCAGGCTGCGGGCATCCAAAACACAACCAGGATCAATAAATCCAAAAAAGCGAAGACCGAAGCGGCCAAGGCAGCTCGTTGGAGTTTGGGATGTTTCCAGGCATCCTGGAGGTATCCCCCAAATAATCGGACGGGGATCATAGCGGACTCTCTGTCAAATCAACCGAAAATTGGATCCAATTGCCTGATCTATCCTGGGCCTGCGTCTGCTTGGCCAAGTTCACGCGGGAATAAATATCAGACTTTTCCAATGTTTCCAAAAAGCGTGACAAGACGTCCAGGTTCTGAGCTTGCGCGACCAATTGGACCCCTCCGCTCTCCCGATCGCTTTGGAAGCTAAGCAAACGCACGGTGGGAGGAGTCATTTTTTCCATTTTCGCCAGTAACTCGGCCACGGAGGGGCCGGCTCCGGCTTGAAGCCGGTTTAATTCCTCCAAGTGGCGGCGCAAGTTCGAAATATCCTCCGCCGAAGGCAGGTCACCCTGGGAGACGGTCATCACGGGTTCTTTCTGTAGTTCGGCCATTTTTTTTTGCAGTTGCGGGTTATCCTGACGCAGGTGAAGTCCATTCAAGATCAAGCCCATCAACAGAATCAGTCCCAAAATAGCCCCTCCCCATCCAAGCCCCACCAGCACCGGAAGGCACCGGTGGAAGGGAAATGAAAAGTTCGTTTCAATCCTCATCTTCTTACCGCCGTGGCCAAAAGGGAGGGGGAAATACCCGGTTCGAAAGAACCTTCAACTTTAAAAAGCTTATTAAAAGATAGACCGGTGATCCTGCCTTCGGTGGGTTTCTGGAAAACTTGAACGGCCCTTTCCTTCCATTCTTCCGGGGCAACCAGCAAGAGACTTTCCACCGAACGATCCGGGCCCGAATGCACATAGGAACGGATGGTTCTTTCCGTTTCCAAAACCATTTCGGATAAAGGGAGGTTCTTGGGTTCCCGAATTTGCACCCTCCACCATTTGGATCTTTGGAAGCGTGGACGGCCTTGGGCATCCCAAATCAACAATGTCCAATAATCACTTTCCAGACTGACTAGAGCGCCTGGAACTTTCGGGGGCAAGTTATCGCGCAACAAGTTGAACCTGAACCGGGAGGCCAAGTCGAGAACGGAAACCCTTGCCTTGGCCTCTTCAAAGGCCTTGCTGACCAGTTGAAGCCAAGCGCGGTCCAGGGCCACTCCCAAGAGCAGTTTCTTTCCTTTTTCCTCGCCCAGATACTGGCTGGCCAAGACAAGGGAAGCCTTGTCCAAAGTGTCCGATTTCAACCTCCAGTTGAGGAATTTCTCCAGGGGTGTTCCGTTAACGGGAATCTTCTCCAATTCAAAAACTTCCCAATGCGCAACGGGATCCGGGAGGGAAACTTGGAGAGTCCGGTAATTTTCATTTTCTTGAAAAAGAGGAGTCAATACCGAGACAAGGGCCGAAAGGGCCTCCGGCGGGGGAGATCCAACCCAAAAAGGAACAGGCAAAGGGAAGGTTTCCAAATAACGAACCTGGACTTTATCCGCTAACTCCAGGGTTTCCATTACGCTTATTTCCCGCCTACCTAAACATACCCCGAAGCTATAGGTTTCTTCGGGTAAGGGGCGAAAGAAGTCCACGGCCTTTTGGAGGGTTGGATTTTTCAGAATCCCCATTCGTTTGTTCTTTCGTTCAAAATTTTCACCTTGCCCCTCGCGGAAGGGCCAACTTCCTATTCCACGAATGTCACCCGGTTGATTTCCCTAAGGGTTGTCTCCCCCGCCAGGGCTTTTTGCAGCGCCGCCTGCCGCAGGGTCACCATTCCCTCTTCCTGTGCTGCAGCCTGAAGTTCGTCCACAGGAGCCTGGTCCACGACCAGTTTACGGATGCGTGGCGTCAAGTTCAGGTATTCAGCCACAGCCTGCCGTCCCCGATACCCTGTTCCCGCGCAATAGCCGCAGCCATCCCCAGCATAGAAAGCATGACCCCCGATTTCTTTAGCCTTCAAACCCGAGAGGGTCAACAATTCCGGGTCCGGTTTCTGCCTCCGGCGGCACTTGGGGCAGATCATGCGCACCAGCCTCTGAGCCATGACGCAGTTCAGTGCCGACACAAAGCTATAGAGATTCACACCCATATGGCTGAACCGGCCAATGACGTCGCAGGCGTTGTTGGCATGGACCGTAGTAAAAACCAAATGCCCCGTGAGGGCCGACTGAACCGCGATCTGTGCGGTCTCGGTGTCCCGAATCTCACCCACCATGATCTTGTCCGGATCGTGCCGGAGGATGGAGCGCAGCCCCCGAGCAAAGGTCAAACCCTTTTTCTCGTTTACTGGGACTTGCACCACCCCGTTGAGCTGGTACTCCACGGGGTCCTCAATCGTGATTATTTTTTCTTCCCCCGAATTGATCTCGCTTAGGGCTGCATAAAGGGTGGTGGTCTTGCCGCTGCCCGTGGGGCCCGTGATGAGCACCATGCCGTAGGGCTCTCGAACGCTTCGGCGGAATTTCTTCAGGGTATCGCCCGAGAGTCCAAGGGCCTCCAGCTTAAGCTGGCTAAACTCCTCGTTCAGCGAGGCCTTGTCGAGAACTCTAATCACCACATCCTCACCCAGAGCGCTGGGCATGACCGAAACCCGGAAGTCAATATCCCTGCCATTCAGGCGCAATTGAAAGCGGCTGTCCTGGGGCACACGGGTTTCGGCAATGTCCAGTTCGGCCATGACTTTGATGCGGGAAACGAAAGCCTTGTTGTGCCGGGTATCCAGCTTTTCGGTGGCGGGGTAAAGAAGGCCGTCGACACGGTACTTGATAACGGTCCCCGTCTCGTAAGTTTCAAAATGAATATCACTGGCCCTTTTCTGCAGAGCCGCCAGGAGGATGGTGTTGATGAGCCTAACCACGCCGCTGTCATGGTCATCCAGATTAGCCGCCGAAACCGAACTCTTGGAGTCGGCCTCCTCTGTTTTCACCTTGAACCCGTTGGAAAAATCTTTCAAAAGGGCGGAAGTGGCTTGGCTTCGCTCTAGGGCTTCCTGTACGGCCAAGGAGCCGGATAGAAGCAACTCCACCTTCAAGCCGGTGCGTGCTTCCAACTGGTCCGCCAGTTTATGGCTTTCCAGAGGATTGGAAACCACAACCTTTAAGGTTTTATTATCCAGCCCGTAGGGCAGGGCGTTGTGGCGGTAGGCTTCCGCGGCCAGAAAATGCTCAAACAATTCGGACGGGATGGTGAATCCTTTCAAGTCCACAAAGGGAAGATGGAATTGTTCCCCCAGGGCCTGAACCAATTGGGCATCGGTGATATATCCCTTTTCCACCAGCCAGCGGCCGATCAGCCCCTGGGCCCCGCTCAAACCCTCTTTCAATTGGGACTGCGTCAGCCATTTCCTGGCCACCAGAATTTCGCCTATTCGTTTTGCAACGAAGGGGTGTTTCATTTCTAAAACCCTGCCGGCAGGTTCCTTGGTATCTAAATTCATTGGTGGATTTCCCGTCTTACCCCGAAGAAGTCTCATTTAACGACATCGGATAAATGAATGATGGGTAGATACATCACTACAATGACTGTTCCGATCAACAAACCGGTTAAAAGAATGAAAACGGGCTCTACCAATGCCATGGCCCGCTGGATGCGGTTTTCCAATTCCCATTCCGAAACGTTGGCCGCTTCCTGGAACATTGCCTCCAGTTGCCCCGAAGCCTCCCCCACCTTGACCAGTTTGACCGCTGTTCGGGGAAGCAATTTTTCCTTTTCTAAGGCCATTGAAAGGGCTTCCCCTTCCATCACCCGGCCAATGACCCGGTCGAACCGAAGCGCGAAGGCCCAGTTGGAAAGGGACTCCCTGGCCACCTTTAGGGCCTCGGTCAGGGGGGTTCCCCCGGAAAGCAGTGTCGAAAGCGTTCGAGACAGCTGGGAAGCCAGGAAAGGATTAATGAATTGTTTCACCATCGGCAGTTTTTGAAGGGCACCGTCCATCCAGATTCGTCCGGATTTAGTCGAATTCCAGGCCTTGAAGACAATCCATAGGATCATTACGCACCCGGCCAAAAGACTCACCACCCAGGGTAAATAATGAATCAATGCCATCAGGATTCGAGTAGGCATCGGGAGAGCCGCATTGAAATCCGTATAAAGGGCGGCGAATCGAGGCATCACAAACGTAAAAAGCAGACCCAGAACCAAGATCAAAACAAATAGAAGAAAGGCGGGATAAACCAATGCTTGGGATACCTTGGCGCGTAAAATTACTTTTTGGCGCAGGTAATCCTGGTAACGGGAAAGGGGTTTTACCAAGTCACCAGTCCTTTCTCCAGTCTTGAGGGAGGAAAGGTATAGACCGTCAAAAACCCGGGGATATTTGACACAGGCTGTGGAAAAAGGAATCCCGGTTTTGACCTCAACCAGAATGCGCCGCAGGATCGAAGCTAAGACCGGGCTTTCAGGCCGGTCGGCGGCAAGTTCAAGGACTTCAGGCAGGGTCAAGCCCGCCCTCAAAAGAGTAGCCATTTCTTGATTGGTTCTTAAGAAATCCTCCTGCCTGACTGCCTGTCCCCCCCAAATCCCACTCATCATCCGTTTAGGCCGGATAGCCTTTACCAAAACGCCCTGTGCTTCCAGTTCCTGGCGAAGTTCCCTTTCACTGGGTGACGCAGCCTCACGGGTCAATTCCTGCCCATTGGAGATCAGGGCTTTATAGGTATAGATGGGCACGGATCCAGATAGCTCCTATTAAAATACGGTTACAAACATGGTCCTAGAATCGGCAGGTGGAAAAACCGGCCTTAACCGGGCTCACCCTACCATCTTCAATATTTTTTTTCATGTGCAAAAACTAAATTTTACCTTCCTGTAAAACAGAAAGTAATTCTGCGACAGATAGGTTATGTTCCTCCCTCGCGAAACAAAGAATTTTGTCCTCCATCCTCCAAAAACCTCCCGCGTAAGTTATTTATCCACTGCCCTAGACCCGTTAAAACGATCAAGCATTCCTGCAATCAATTTTCGGAAAACGAAAACTTCTTAAAGCTCCATGAGTTTCAATTTCAACTTCGGGTTTCGATGTTAAGAAATAATTATTGTTCCCCGTATCATTCAAAAATTCATTTTCACTTCATTAGTAAACTTCCAGTTAATTGAAAGTTAATTTCTTATTTGCCCCTTCAAAAATAAATTTTCTCAAATATGATTCAGATCATCAAACAAGAATTTGGAAAAGAAAGCTCAAATTTTTTATCCGGTCCTCGACACGGTTTCCCTGTCGATCCAACAGGTTTTAAAAAAAGAGGCGCTTAAAAAAATAAATTTTTGACTTCAACATCTCGACTAAAACATCAGCTTAAAAAAATTTAAAGGAGAACCAATCCATGAAAGCCGTGAAGAAAAATAAGTCGATTTGGTCAAATCCAATAATGCCTATTTTAGGTCTGTCGTTTGTTGCCTTAGGGGTGATTGCCGTCAGCGGCGTTTTCGCTTCATCACCCGGAACTCTCACAACACCCATCCAGCACGTAGTTATCATCTTCAACGAAAACATTTCCTTCGACCACTATTTCGGAACCTACCCCCAAACCATCGTCGATGGGAAAGGGAACGTGATTTTCCAGCCGAAGGACGGCACTCCGACGGTGAATGGCTACACTTCGGATTTATTAACCAACAACATGAATTCCGCCCAGCCCTTCAAGTTGACGCAAACGACAACTTGTGACCAGGGTCACAATTACACGCCCGAGCAACAGGCCAATGACCAAGGGGCGGAGGATGAATTCGTCGAGTACACCGAGGGATCGGGTTGTGAGTTTCCTTATGAGGTCATGGGTTATTACGACGGAAGCGTCGTGACAGGCATGTGGAACTATGCCCAGAATTTCGCCATGAGCGACAATTACTTCGACACCGTTTTTGGCCCCTCCACTCCGGGGGCCTTGAACTTGATCTGCGGCAATACCGCTTATGTCACAGGAACTGGTTTGGGAAGTTCCAATGTGAACGGTACACAAATTAACGATGCTGATCCAACGGGTGATCTGGGCGCAAGCACGACTAAAAATGCGGCTGTTACTTTACGGCAAAAACATCGGGGATTTATTGAACTCAGCCAATATCAGCTGGGGCTGGTTTAATGGCGGATTCGACAACGTCTCTACCTCTCACACCTGCTCGGGCGCTCCTGAGGGCGCAGAAACCGACTACATCCCCCACCATGAACCCTTCCAGTATTTCACCAGCACTCAAAATCTTAGCCACAACCCGCCGGCAAGCGTAAGCGAGATCGGTCACAGCGGCCCCGCCAATCACCAATATGACATCACCCGTTTGTGGCAGGCCTTGGACGCAGGCACGTTGCCCGCCGTCTGCTATATAAAGGCTCCCGCCTACCAGGATGGTCACGCCGGTTACTCCGGGCCCGCCTGCGAGCAGGAATTCCTTGTGGAGACCATCAACCGGCTACAAAAATCTCCTGAATGGAAAAATATGGCCATCATCATTACCTACGACGATTCGGATGGCTGGTATGACCACCAGCCCCCGCCCATCGTTAATTTCTCCCATATTTCCGGCGTGGATACCCCCGGAACTTACGAGTCCAATACACCTCCCATATTAGGGGGATTACAGGGCCGTATGGGCCACGGGCCCCGCCTTCCCTTGATGGTGATTTCCCCTTATGCCAAGAAAAACTATGTGGACCACACGACAACGGACCAAACTTCCGTCCTTCGCTTCGTCGAGGACAACTGGAGCTTGGGCCGGATCGGCAACTATTCCTTCGACTCGCTAGCCAATTCCATTGAAGGGTGTTTTGATTTCACCGACCCGCCGAATGATCAACGGCTGATTTTGAATCCGGACACAGGCGCTCCAGACAACCTTTAAGAAGGTCATTAAATAAAAGAATCCGCCGGCTCCATGGTCGGCGGATTTCTCACTTGGTTTTTATGCCGGTAATTTGAATGAAGGTTGTTTTTTAAATCAAATTTTAAAAGGAGAAGATGTATGAAAACGCGGATCGGGTTAACCTTGTTTTTGGTTTTAGCGATGGCTCCCATAATGGCCCTGCACTTGGCCTGTTCCAACAAAAGCAGCCCCACAAGCTCTGCACCCGTGACGGTGGTGGTAACCAACACGTTCACTATTACCGGCACCCCTACCAGCACAGGGCTGCCCACCAGCACGACCACCGCAACGGCGACGTCGACCCCCACCAAAACCACGACATCGACCGCCACTTTAACGGCGACCCCCACCATCACCCCCACCTTCACCAACACTTGCACCTATACACCCACCGCCACTTTCCAGGCGACAATCGCTTTCACAGCCCAAATAACGAATGTCTCGGATCCCAATGGGCTGGCAGTGGATAGTACAGGTACCACCATCTATGCGGCGGATGACACAGGAGACGTCCGACAATTTATTTCGGGAACGTTGACGAATACATTCACCTCCTGCGGAACCATCGCATTCAATGAACCCAGTGCGGTGGCCATCTCAGGAAGCAATGTTTTTATCACCGACGAGTCAAATGAACAGGTTTATGAGTTGACCTCGGCCGGCGTGTCGGTGGCCTCTTGGTCGGGATATGGCTCCACCGCTTATCTTGAACCAGCGGGCATCGCTGTTGATTCAGCCGGAAACGTTTATGTGGCGGACTCCGGCAATAATGCGGTTTACGAGTACAACTCCTCATTCACCCCCGTCACCGCCATCTCAAGCGACGGCACCAACACTTTCGATCAGCCTTCGGCCCTGGTGGTGGATTCGTCGAACCATATTTACATATCTGACTCGGGCAATGGGTACATTGACGAGTTCGCATCCGGGGGATCGTCCCTTTTGAACCAAATCAATATAAATAACGCAGAACCGGGAGCTTTTATAACTGGAATAGCCCTCGATAGCGGCGGAAATGTCTATGCCGCGGACCAAAACGACAGCGTTGTTGAGGTTTGGTCGCCATCCAGCGCTTTGCTTTCCGTCTTTGGCCAGGGGGGTGTTTCCTCAGCCGAGGCATTCCAATATTTGACGGGGGTGGCCATCGGGGGAGGAAGCGCTTGGACGACCGATTACCAAAACGCATCCGGCACCGGCTCCATCGAGCAATGGGGGCCTGTATTTTAAGTTGATGAATTTGAACTGAAAGCAAACCGCAAAGGGCCCGTTCAAGGAGCGGGCCCTTTATTCTTTTGGCGGTTTATTCCCGCATTCCCTTAACCATCAAACCTAAAAGGAGCCGTCTATGAGCGAAAAGAAAAATTTCTTAATTCGAAAACATTGGTTTTTGTTCTTGTTTTTACCCCTTCTCATTCTAGCCCTTACCGTCACCATGGCAGCAGGCCCCTCCCCTACTACTCCCATTAAGTATGTGGTCATCATTTACCAGCGAGAACAACTCCTTTGACCATTATTTCGGAACCTATCCCCAGACCATCACCGATGGAGCGGGAATGTGATTTTCCAGCCGAAACCCAACACCCCGACGATAAACGGCTTGACCGCGGACTTGCTGAACAACAATCAGAATTCGGCCCAGCCTTTCCGATTGACGACCCAGGACATCTGTGACGAGGACAACGCCTATTTGGCCGAACAGCAGGCCTATGACAAGGGGGCGGCCGACGAGTTCGTGGAATATACCGAAGGCACCGGCTGCACCATTCCCTATGAGGTCATGGGCTATTACGACGGGGCCTTCGTCACCGCTCTTTGGAACTACGCACAGAATTACGCCATGAGCGATAATTTCTACGGGACCGAATATGGTCCCACTTGCGTGGGCCACATCAACCTGATCTCGGGCCAGACCAACGGGTGCATGCCCCAGACTGCCACCGGCAAGGTGGTAAACGGCACGATGCTTGTCAACATCAACCCTCTTTACGATAATTATGGGACCGGCGGCGACCTCGTCTATATGACCGGGAAGAACATGGGTGACCTCTTGAACGCGCAGAACATAACCTGGGGTGCCTTTGTTGGCGGCTTTGCCAATCCCACGGAAGGCTTTGTCTGCAACGCCGGCGACACCTTGGTATACAACCCCCACTACGACCCATTCCAGTACTATCAATCCACTTCCAATCCGTCCCATCTTCCGCCAACCAGCGTAGCTATGATCGGTCAAACTGACCAGGCCAATCACAATTATGACCTGAACTGTTTGTGGCAGGCTTTGGATGCCCACAACCTGCCGTCGGTTTGTTACGTGAAGGGCTTGCCGTCCCAAACCGGGCACCCCGCCGATTCCAGCCCGGCCTGTGAGCAGCAATTCCTGGTGAACACCATCAACCGTCTGGAAAAATCTCCCGAGTGGGCCAATATGGCCATCTTCATCACCTACGACGACTCGGACGGCTGGTATGACCACCAGGCCCCGCCGGTGGTCAATACTTCCCAAAGCATGTCCGATCCCCACTTCACCTATGAATCCAGCATTCCCCCCATGGGGGGAATACAAGGACGAGCCGGTTACGGTCCCCGTCTCCCCTTATTGGTTATTTCCCCCTATGCGAGGAACAATTACGTGGACCATGGAATCACCGACCAGACTTCTATCCTTCGTTTTGTGGAAGACAATTGGAGTCTGGGAAGGATCGGAGGCTACTCTTTCGACGCCATAGCCGGTTCGTTGAATTCGTTATTTGATTTCACCGACCCGCCCCGTACCGACCGTTATATCCTCAATCCCGACACCGGCCAGCCGGCAGGTATGGGGATTTAGTTTTCTTCAAGACGAATAAAAACGTACGACAAAAAAACCCGCCCTCACTATGCGGGTTTTTTTATCAAAGTCCGACTCCGGTTTCGAAAATCCAGGAATGAGTGGCCCTTCAACCCCTATCAATCCTTAAAAAATTTACACGCCTGAAACTTCCCGCCGATGGTGTAACCCCCGGATAAGTGTTATCTATTTGCGGTCGCTTTTTGATTCTTTCCCCATTGGAGCCCTTGAATGAAATTCTTTAAAGAGCATGATTTAATGCGGATAGGTTGGGCTTTTCCAGCCATTGTGGCGGCTCTGCTGGCTTTGGGGTTTATTTTCGGTTGGGCATTTCACCGAGGCCCTGGGGCCGCCCCCCTTAACGTGCCCGCGACCACTACCGCCCGCCGCCCCGACGCAGATGAGGTCATCCTTTACTCGCAGTTGGATAATCCTTTCCTTCAAAGGAAGGAAATCAACCGCCAGGACTCAGTCTGCAACGACATCCTCCACGGGAAGGGACTGCGGCCCAGGATTTTGCCGGACGGAACCAAGGAATTCTTTTTGACGGCTTCCCCGTTCGTCTGGCAGCTTTACAACACCGCCCGCGTTACGGTCTGGGGCTACAACCACCAGGTTCCAGGGCCCATGATCCGGGTGAGGGTCGGAGATAAGATTAAGATCATCGTCAAAAATGAACTCCCCCAGGAAACAACGGTCCATTGGCACGGTTTGGCCGTTCCCAACTCCGAGGACGGGGTGCCCAACATTACCCAAAAACCTATACCACCGGGTGGCAGCCACATCTACACCTTTAAGGTTACCCCCCAAATGGAGGGGACCCACCTCTATCACACCCATTTCAACGATACCTTCCAGATGGACATGGGCCTTCACGGTCTTCTGATTGTGGACCCAGCGGAAAAAGCCAAGCAACCCTACGATGTGGAGGCCTTCTATGAAATGGCCTCTTTCAAAGTCGGTGGTTCGGACCAGGAAAACGTCTTTACCTTGGACGGCAAATCCTTCCCCGAAGCCCCGGTCTTAAAGGTTCCTATCGGTGCCAGGGTCATTTTGCGCCTAGTGAACGCCAGCGGTGAGAACGATCATGTCATGCATCTACATGGTTATACCTTCAAGGTCGTGGCACTAGACGGCAACCCCCTGGATCAACCTTACGAAGCCAATACGGTAAACTTGGGCCCCTCCCAGACCGCCGATATCGCCTTCAAAGCCGTCAACCCGGGAATATGGATGTTCCATTGCCACATTCTGGATCACATGATTAATCCCGGCCCCCAAGGGGAAGGAAACGAAACCACACCGGCGAATATGGGAGGACTAATGACCTACATTGACGTTATGCCGCAGGAAGATGTCAAAACGGATTATTTCGCGGCAGGGGCGCTTTACTCGGACCCGACCTGCCATCCCTAGAAAACCTGAAATAAAAAAAGCCTCCGGCGTTTCCGCCGGAGGCTTCCCTGAATTCAAAATTTAGAATTTTGAATTAAAACACTTCTTAATAGTCCATTCCTCCGCCCATGCCACCCATTCCACCGGGACCGCCGCCCATCGGGGCCGGCTTTTCTTTCTCCGGAAGATCGGTAATCAGGGTTTCGGTCGTCAGCGCCAACCCGGCCACGGAGGCCGCGTTCTGCAAGGCGCTACGAACGACCTTGGCCGGATCGATGACACCGGAAGCCACTAAATCCTCATAGACCCCGGTTTCGGCGTTATAACCCACGTTTTGCTTTTCGCCCATGACCTTGGCCACGACAACGGAGCCTTCGCCGCCAGCGTTAAAAACGATCTGACGCAAGGGCTCTTCCAGGGACCGGCGCACAATGTTGGCGCCCACCTGTTCGTCATGTTCCAACTTCAAAGCTTCAACGGCCTTGAGGGTGCGAAGCAAAGCCACTCCTCCGCCCGGAACGATCCCCTCTTCCACTGCCGCACGGGTCGCGTGCAAGGCGTCCTCGACACGGGCTTTCTTTTCCTTCATTTCAACTTCGGTTGCCGCGCCGACGTTGATGACGGCCACGCCGCCGACGATCTTGGCAAGGCGTTCCTGGAGCTTCTCGCGGTCGTAATCGCTGGTGGTTTCCTTCACCTGCTTGCGAATCGTCTCGCAGCGGGCATCAATTTCCTTCTTGGCGCCGGCGCCCTGCATGATGGTCGTGTTGTCCTTGTCGATGACCACCTTCTTGGCCCGTCCCAGATCTTCCAGCTTGACGTTCTCTAATTTGATTCCAAGATCTTCGGTGATGGACTTTCCGCCGGTTAAAATGGCGATATCGTCCAGCATGGCCTTGCGGCGGTCGCCGAAACCCGGCGCCTTAACCGCGGCGCAAACGAAAGTACCGCGAATCTTGTTCACGACCAGCGTGGCCAAAGCCTCGCCCTCGACTTCTTCCGCAATGATCAGGAGGGGCAGCTCCCTTTTGCACAACCTTTTCCAACACCGGCAGAAGATCCTTCATGCTGGAAATCTTTTTCTCGTGAATAAGGATGTAGGGGTTATCCAGATCCACTTCCATCCGATCCGCGTTGGTCACGAAATAGGGTGAAAGGTAGCCTTGATCGAACTGCATTCCCTCCACGACATCCATTCCGGTTTCAATTCCCTTAGCTTCCTCAACGGTGATGACGCCGTCCTTGCCGACCTTTTCCATGGCCTCGGCGATAATTTCGCCGATTTTTTTGTCGCCATTGGCTGAAATGGTGGCGACCTGGGCGATCTCGTTCTTGCCCTTGGTGGGAGTCGAGATTTTCTTCAGCTCAGAGACAACCGCCTCAACAGCCTTATCGATACCCCGCTTCAAAGCCATGGGATTGGCTCCGGCGGTCACGTTTTTCAACCCTTCGCGAACGATGGCCTGGGCCAAAACGGTCGCGGTGGTGGTCCCGTCCCCCGCCACGTCTGAAGTTTTGGAAGCCACTTCCTTTACCATCTGGGCTCCCATGTTCTCAAAAGGATCTTCCAGTTCCACTTCCTTCGCCACGGACACGCCGTCCTTGGTGATGTTGGGGGCTCCATATTTCTTGTCCAAAACAACGTTGCGGCCCTTGGGACCCAAGGTCACCTTGACCGCGTTCGCTAATTTGTCCACCCCGCGCTGCAAGGCCCTGCGGGCGTCTTCTCCGTAAATGATTTGCTTTGCCATGTCTTTAACTCCTTATCAAATGTTTAATAATTGGTTTTCAACTTTGGTTTAATTAACCTTCAATGACTCCCACAACCCCTTCTTCCTTCAAGATCACGTATTCTTTGCTGTCGATCGTGATGTCTTCACCGCCGTACTTTTCAAAAAGGACTACGTCCCCTTCTTTCACATCCAGCTTGATCACTTCGCCCTTTTCATTGATGCGGCCCTTACCCACGGCCACAACCTTGCCTTTTTGTTGTTTCTCACGGGCCGCATCGGGAATAATGATGCCAGTCTTTGTCTTTTCTTCTTCTCCAACTCTCTCCACCAAAATACGATCATGTAACGGACGAAATTTCATGAACAACCTCCTGAAAATTTATCGTGGTGGCTGTCGCCCCCCCGAATTTAAAAATTAAATGTTAATGGCAGCGGAAGCTGCCGGGATTAGCACTCTGGCAACAGGAGTGCTAAGAGGCCGTTACTATAGGTAATCAGCCCAGGAGGGTCAAGGTCTACCGACATAAAAAAAGCCCCTAAAAAAGGGGCTTTTGACTCTTTAACAAAAGGGAAAAACGGCGTTTACTTAACTGCCTCTTTTAAATTTTTGGAAGGTAGAAATTTGGGTGCTCTCTTGGCGGGAACTTGAATGGATTCACCGGTTTTAGGATTCCGGGCCAACCTGGCTTTCTTGTCTTTTATCTTGAAAATTCCCAGGCCCGTAATGTTGACTTTTTCTCCCGTTTTAATTGTTTCGATGATGGTCTGAATGATGGAATCCAGGGCCTTTTGAAGATCAACTTTTTTGACTCCCGTGGTTTCCGCAACCTTGGCAACCAACTCATCCTTGGTCATACCAAACACCTCCCGCTGGACAAAAAAAGCTTTAAAAATAATAAGAATGCTAGCAATTATGCCCCTGTATGAAGGGAGCAGCAAGAAAAAACCCTCATTTTAAAGAGGCCTTTTTCATTAAAAAATAAAGGTTTTAAGGAATTTTACTCGAATGAAAAGCGCCCAAAGGACATGGCGATGGCAAATCCATTTCAACTTGGGTTAATTTCAACGATAGATTTCAGGCCGGAAGAAAAACCGCCGTTGGATAACCTGTTTGATCTTGGGCATCTGGCGCTTGGCTTCCTTCTCCCCCGCCGCGATGATGGCTTTGCCGTCGCTGAAATCAAACAAATCAAACATGCGCAGATCCGGCTCAAGAATGACATCGCATTGTTCTCGCCAAGCCGATTCCTCCCGCACGAAGAAATACCAGACCCGCATGAGAATCTGGAAAACATTAGAAGCGGGAGGGAACACTTGGTGGTGCCCGAAAAGATTCACCGCAATCACCACGTCGGCCCCAATGCTTTTTAAGGCCTTCACGGGTACGTTCTCAGCCATGCCCCCATCCGCCAGTTGCCTTCCATCCAGTTCCACCGGACTATAAATCCCAGGGATGGAACAGGAGGCGCGCACCGCCTTGTCCAGAGCTCCACGGGTGAAGATGACCTCTTCTCCGGAGCATATGTCAGTGGCAACAACCGCCAACGGTTTTTTCAGCTGCTCAAAATTATCCACCTTGAGGTACTTGCGAATGTATTCCGCGATGGGACCGGAAGAAACCAGCCCTTTGCGGGAAGGCCTAAAGGAAAAAAGCTCCCCCCAATTGGTATTGATTCCAATTTCCGCGATCCTAGAAACCGGCAAGCCGGAGGCGTAGGCGGCGGCAATAATGGCGCCCGAACTGGTACCTGCCAGGCAATCCACCTTGATGCCCGCCTCTTCCAAAGCCTTGAGCACGCCGATTTGGGCGACGCCATAAGCCACTCCCCCGCAAAGGGCCAATCCAACCTTATAACGGCTATCCTCGCTGGCTTGTCGCAGTTCGGTAAGGGTTTGAAACTCCTTGGTGGTCCTAGACTTTTTGGGCATCGTTTTTCCTTATCAATGACTTGCCAATCACCGTTGAAATTGTTTCATTGGTCCGTGAATTGCGGCTGTCTTTTTTCCACAAAAGCCTTGATGCCTTCGCGCATATCCGGCGATTCGCAGCACTTGCCGAATCCTTCCAGTTCGGCCGCCATGGCGGCGTCCATGGCGGGCTGTTCCAATCCGTTGTTGATGGCCCGCAAGGCGGCGGCAATGGCGGAAGCCGGCTTCATGGCGATTTTTTTAGCCATCCCCTGGGCCTGTCGAAGCACTTCCGATTCCGGCAAAACATGATTGACCAGTCCTAAAGCCTTGGCGTCCTGGGGCGCGATATTGTCCCCCGTTAAAATCCACTCGGTCGCTTTTCCGCGTCCCACCAAGCGGGACATTCTTTGGGTTCCGCCAAAACCCGGAATGATCCCTAAATTGATTTCGGGTTGTCCCAACCGGGCATGATCCGAACACATGCGGATATGGCAAGCCATGGCCAATTCCATTCCGCCCCCTAAGCAGGTACCGTTGATGGCGGCAATCACGGGTTTTTCAAATCTTTCGATTTTGAGAAAAATTCGCTGCCCTTCCCCGGCGGCTTTCTTGCCCTCGGCGACCGACTGAATCTGGGACATTTGCTTGATGTCCGCCCCCGCGATGAAATGGGGGCCTGTTCCCGTCAAGACTATGACTTTAACGTCCTTATTCCCCTTCAACTCATCGAAGAGGGCCTCCAGTTCCTTCAGGACCTCCGGCGAAAGGACATTGACCGGGGGATGATTGATGGTCACCGTGGCGACTTTGCTTTCGATTGAAACACTAACGTATTGGCCCATAAAATCCTCCTTAATAGTTAAAGAACCCGCGTTTTGTCTTTTGCCCCAAATAATTGGCGGAAACCATCCGTTTCAATATAGGCGCCGGCCAGAAACGGGGCCCCAACGTTTGAGAGAATTCCTTTAATTTTTCCAGCACTTTGTCCACCCCAATTCCATCCGCCAAATGCAAAGGCCCGCCCTTGTCTTGGGGAAATCCCGTTCCCGCCAACATGGCCAAATCGATGTCCGAGGGCGAGGCCACGTTTTCTTCCAGACAATAGGCCGCCTCGTTGATCATCTGGAATACCAGCCGCTCGGGTGAAAAGGGTGTTCCTTTCACCCCCGTCTTGGCTTGAATGGCCTCCACGATGGGCTTCAAATCGGCCTTCTTGGCATCGTCATAAACATAGAAACCGATGCCGTTTTTAGTGCCCAAACGGTTGGCCTTATGCATCTCCCCCAAAATCTCAGCCGCCTTCATGCGGGGCCCAAAGGAATCATAAAGAATCATGGAAACCTCGGCGCAGACATCCAGACCCAGCATATCCAGAAGAGCAAAAGGCCCCATGGGCATGCCAAAAGCCCGCAAGGCTTTGTCCATCTCCTCGGGTGGCGCCGAACTTTCCTGCAAGGCATAAGCCGCTTCATTTAAATAAGGAAGAAGCAACCGGTTCACCAGAAATCCCGCGCATTCCTTCACCCGGACCGGCATCTTGCGCAAGGACTCGGCGAAAGCCGCCGTATCGTCCACCGTTTCCGGCGAGGTTTGAAGCCCTGGAATCACCTCCACCAGTTTCATGACGGGAGCCGGATTAAAAAAGTGCAGACCGATGACTTTCTCGGATCTTTTCACCGCCGAAGCGATCTGGGTGATAGAAAGAGCCGAAGTGTTGGTGGCCATGATGGCGGTTTGCGGAAGCACTTTTTCAAGTTCTTGGAAGACTTGGTGCTTCACTTTCATGCTCTCAAAAACAGCCTCCACTACCAAGTCACAATCCTTGAAATCATCATAGGAAGTCGTGCCGGTGACCAGGTTCATCTTCTGGTCCATCTCGGAGGAGGACATCTTGCCCTTGTCCACCCGCCCCTGATAAACCTTTCGGATCATCTCGATTCCCTTTTTCACCCTATCCTCATCGGTATCTTTTAAGACCACCGGAAGGCCGGAAAAGGAAATGACTTGAGCGATACCCGCCCCCATGGCTCCGGCGCCAATCACACCCGCTTTGTAAATGAACATTTTCCCCTCCGGGTATTTTTAATCCAAAACTCAAAAAAACGAATCCATAAAATCCGGCCGAATTATTTACGCTCGAGTACCATCGCCCCGCCGATGCCCCCGCCGATGCACATGGAGATGACCCCCAGAGAGAGATTTCGGCGAGCCATTTCCCTCAAACCCGTCAAGACAAGCCTTGCGCCGGTCATGCCCACCGGGTGACCCAGAGCGATGGCCCCGCCGTTCACGTTCAGGATCTCCCGGTTCATCTTCAGGACCCGGTCATCGGCCAAAACCTGGGCCGCAAAGGCCTCATTAATCTCAATCAACTGCATGTTCGAAAGTTCCAGACCCGCCTTCTTTAAAGCTTTGGGGATGGCGTAAGCGGGGCCGATTCCCATCCGCTCGGGTTCGACCCCGGTGAAAGCATAGGAGCGGATGGTCCCCAGCGGTTTGTAACCTAAGGCATCGGCCTTCTCTTTGGACATGACCAGCATCACACAAGCCCCGTCATTGATACCACATGCGTTGCCCGGGGTAACCGTCCCACCCTCCTTAAAAATCGTCGGATAGGCGGCAAGGGTTTGTTCATTGAGAGCCGCATTGATCCCCTCGTCCAGAGAGACCGGCTCGGGTGTCACGGGTTTGCCCATGACCTTTTTGGGTACCATCACCGGCACGATTTCGTCCTTAAACTTGTTTTCCCGCTGGGCTCGGAAGGCCTTTTTATGGCTTTGGACCGCGTATTCGTCCTGTTCCTTTCGGGATATCTTGAATTCCTCGGCCAAAACCTCAGCCGTCTGGCCCATGACCAAATGACAAACCGGATCGGTGAGCCCTTCCATCAAGCTATCAACCATTCTCGAGTCTCGCATGCGTTTTCCGAACCTCAAGTCCCGGCTCACATAAGGGGCTTGGCTCATGGATTCGGTCCCGCCCGCCAAATGGATGTCCGCGTCCCCGCATTGAATATTCTGATAGGCATTCACCAAAGCCTGCATTCCCGAAGAGCAATTGCGCTGAACGGTATAACCGGTCACTTCCTTGGGAAGCCCAGCCAATAAGGCGGCAACCCTTCCGACATTTGGGGCGTCGGAAAACTGACCCACGCAACCCAGGATCACTTCCTCCACGTCCGAGGGCTTCAAGTTGTTGCGCTTTACGATTTCCCTGATGACGGTTGCGGCCATATCCTGCGCCGTCACGTCTTTTAAGGCACCGCCCATGTTGCCGATGGGTGTTCTCGCCCCGTCCACGATGACCACTTCCTTCATAAAGGCCCCCTTCGTGAAATCATTTTTTCAGTTTCGCTTTTTCCTCTTCCACCAGCAACCGTCGAAGCATCTTTCCCACCATATTCTTAGGTAACGACTCTCTAAATTCCACTTCCTTTGGCACCTTGTATTTCGCCATTTTGTCCTTACAGAAATCGATGATTTCGCCGGGTTCAGCCTTGCAACCCGGCTTCAAGACGATGTAAGCCTTGATTTTATCCACCAACTTCTCATCGGGCACCCCGGCCACCACACAATCCAGGATTTTCTCATTCTTGAAAAGCACTTCTTCCACGTCCCGCGGGTAGACATTCTCTCCACCGACCTTCACCATGTCCTTTTTGCGGTCCACGATGGCGAAAAAACCATCTTCGTCCATATAGCCGATGTCCCCGGTGTAGAGCCAGCCATCTTTCAAAACCATGGCGGTTTCTTCCGGGTGGTTCCAATAGCCCTGCATCACTTGGGGTCCCTTGATCGTCAACTCCCCGATTTCCCGAACCTTCATTTCAATTTTTCCCGTCTCCACGTCCATAATCCGGGAGTCGGTTCCCACAAAGGGCAAACCGATCATACCCATCTTGCGCGTTCCGTAAACCGGATTGCAATGGGTGACCGGGGAAGCCTCGGTGAGACCATAACCCTCCACCAATTTCCCTCCAGTAAGAGCCTCGAATTTCTTCTGCACTTCCTGATGCAGCGGCCCGGCGCCCGAAATGCAGGCCTTGATACTGTGAACGTTATACTTTCCCACTTCCGGATAATTATTGATCGCCACATAAATGGCCTGAACTCCGGGAAAAATACCGACCCTGTATTTGTCCACCGCCTTCAAAACCTGGGTGACTTCGAATTTAGGAACCAGAACCATGGAAGCCGCCATGACCAGGGCGAAAGTCATCCCGGCGGTCATGCCGTAACAATGGAAGATGGGTATGGCCAGCATGAAGACTTCCTTCCCATCTTCCAGCTTGGGAAACCAGGCTTTACATTGGTAGGCATTGGCCACCAAGTTGCGGTGGGTCAGAATCACTCCCTTGGCCACTCCCGTGGTGCCCCCCGTATATTGAAGCAAAGCGGTCTGATCCATCTGGATTGAAACCGAAAGGGGCGAGGCAGAAGCGGAATCCAACTCTTTTAAAAAGCTGGCAAAGAGCGGTTCCGTTGGCCAGTCCACCCAGCTCTTTTCCTTTTTCGCTTTCAGGGGATAAAGCCACTTCAAGGGAATCGGGAAATAATCGTTGATCCGGGTAATCCATACTTTTTTTAACCCGCATTCCCCCGCCACTTGCCGCAGAATTGGGACGAACCGGTCCAGTGAGACCACCAACTTAGCCCCCGAATCCTTCAATTGGTAGGCGGTTTCGCCGGCGGAATAGAGGGGGTTTAATTGAGTCAAAATCGCCCCTGCCCTTAAGATACCGAAAAAGGCGATCACGCAAGCTGGGCAATTAGGCATGTAAAGGGCCACCCGGTCACCGGGTTTTACGCCTTCTTTTATCAATAAATTGGCGAAACGACTGGCCTTTTCATTCAGGTCGGCGTAATCCATGCGGGACCCGAAATAATAGAGGGCCGGATTTTGGGGATATTTGCCGGAAACATCCTGAAGCAGTTCAGAAAAGGATTTTTCGGGATATTCGAGGGTCTTGGGGACACCTTCATCATAAGAGGAAAGCCAAGGCTTCTCACTCATGCCGACTGCCATTGACTGGGTTTTTCAAGGAGGTCGGTATTGCGCCGATTTCCTTCATTTTTCCAAGAGTGAATCGGCCCATGGGCGCCCCCGTTGCGTTGGAAAAGTGGCTTCTGGATATCAGTTTAGACTTCCGCTCCATGGGTGTCAAACCAAGACCCAAATAAAAATGGAAACCGCAAAGATTTAACCTGCCGTTAGACTTTACTTCGACGTCAAAACAGATGGAGCGATTACGGGTAAAGCGCGGGATGTGCGATAATGGACCCATCCGCAAATTAAAATAAGGAATTCCGATTGACACCTCTTTTAGTGCATCTTTTTGTCCGCGAGTTGAGGCAGTTGCTTCTCTCAACCCGCCTCTCCCACATTTCCCAATCCGCTCCTGAAGTCGTGGATTTGACCTTCTATCACCCAGACCGAACCACCCGCACCTTGGTTATCGCGATCATTCCCCATAAACCCATCCTTTTTTGTACCAGGGAAAAAAGCCCGGCCTTGGCGAAACCCCCGAACTTTTGCCGGTCTTTAAGGAAAAACCTGGAATACGCCCAGCTCATTGAAATCCAATCCGAAGCCGGCGAACGCCTCATGGATTTCCACTTTAAAACCACCGAAGGGATCTTCCGGCTCGTTTTCGAGGGAATTCCCAAATATCCCAATCTCATTTTGTTGGGTCCAGACAACCTGATCATCAGCGCCCTGCGCTACAAAAACGACGTAGAACGGTTGGTTATGCCGCAAACTCTCTATCAAAAACCTCCCCAGCCCCTGGATAAACCCAACTTATGGAACCTCACCGGCAACGAGGTTGAAAAACTCTGGAATCAGGCAAACCGTCCCTCCCTCGGCGCCTGGCTGAAGGAAAAGTTCCGGGGAACCGATACCGAACTGACCGCCCATCTTGAAAAATTCGGTGAAAATGCTTTCTTCGAATGGGAACGGCTGAGAACTTCGACGCCGGAAAAAGGCCTGGAACACTATCGGCTTTTTCCCGGTCCACCACCCTCCCTGAGGCTTTTTGATTCCGGCGCCTCGGAAAAGGAATCCATCGTTTATTCCACCCTCAGCGAGGCCCTCGAAAAACTTTTCAAGCTGGAGTTCGAGAACCAAGTCCGCCTGACTCAAAAAACAAAATTGGAATCCGAAGTCGCGAAAGCCATCAAACACGAGAAACGGATTTTGGAAAAACTCAAGAAAGACAGGGACGAGGCGGAAAGATCCGACCAATACCAATGGTGGGGCGAGCTCTTGATGGCCCAATTGCACAAGATCAAACTTCATTTGAAGGAAGCCAGCCTGGAAGACCTTGTGCGCGGAACCCCGGGGCGGGTCACGGTTCCGCTCGATCCTGAAATGACGCCCCTTCAAAACGCCCAGCGTTTTTTCAAAAAAGCCCAAAAGGGTTCCAGAGGATTGGCCTTGGTGGATAAACGCGAAAAGGAAATTCAGGAACGGTTGAACCAATTGAAATCGGCTCAACGCAGCCTGCCCGCCCTGAGGAGCCCGGAAGAAATCCGAAAGGCTTTCCTGGACCTATTCCCCAAAAAGAAGGAACCCGAGGCCAAACCCCGCAAGCCGAAGGAGGAAAAGGTTCCCACGCCCAACATCATCCGGGAAAAGCTGAACAAGGAACTGGAGATTTGCGCCGGCACCTCGGCGGCCGCCAACGATTACGTGACTTTTCAACTGGCCCAGCCTGAAGATCTCTGGTTCCACGTTCGGGATCTCCCCGGTTCCCACGTAGTTCTTCGAAAATTGCAGAGAAATGCCGTGGTGCCCAGCGAAACGATCCTCCAGGCAGCCCGCCTTGCCGCGTCCCACAGCAAAGCCAAACCTGGTACGAAGGTGATGGTCAGTTATACCGAGAAAAAAAACGTCAAGAAAATACCAGGAGCCCCCCTCGGCATGGTCACCATGACAAAGGAAAAAAGTTTAGTCGTGGAGATTTAACGGTTGCAGGGAAGTAACGCAGGGTTAAAATAATTTTTCAGCGCCCCTTTATCGCCCATTCAAAACCCAGATCTCCCTCCCCGCGATGTTTTGGAAGGGATGATAATTTTCACGGATAAACCGGGCAACGACGGGAAATTTTTCCTCGTTCGAAATATCGTCAATCCGCCCGGACCAGTCGTCATCCCGGAAAAGAACCCATTTCACCTTCTTAATCAAGAGGTCTTGGTTGATGTCCCGCTGAAAGGCTTCCGGCGCCGCGGTCCAGATATAGGGAAAACGGGTTGGACAAGGCTTGTCCAAGTAGTAATACCAACTGGCTTCGGAGGTCATCGTAAAGAATTCGTCCCCGGGCTTCATTTCGCTTTTCAAGAAAAGAATGGCGGCCCGATCCTCGGGCGGGATGAAAGCCGAATCGGCGGTTTCCAATGGAAAATTCTTTTGCAACGCCTTCCAACGGATGTCCCGAATAACGCCGGCCGCCAGGATGGAGGCTACCGCCACAAAGCAGGCGTATCCCAAAAGCCTTCTCACCCCAATATGTTTTTGCATCCAGGGTTCTACTTTTTTAAAAATGACAAAAAGAGCCAGGATGTAAGGGACACCCAATCCGTAAAGAAGATGTTCCTCATCCGACCTAACCAGAACATTAAAAAAACTAAAAACCGAAATCAAGGTTAGAGTCATCTCGATAAGGGCCCTACTCAAGAAAGATTCCATCCACTCTTTTCCAAATATCGATCGCGCCCTCAATCCATTCCATATCAGCGCGAAAACCTGCGCCGAAACAAGCAGGAGCGCAAATAGAAATTTCCATTCGTGGATGGGGTAAGGAATTTTTTCCGACAAAGCCTTATAGGATGGAAAAATAAAAAAAATGAATCGCAGACAATCTAAAAGTTTCCCCTTAAGAAGCCACTCCAATAGAAAAAACGCAGTTAGAATCCCCCCGAATGAAAAAAGGACGAAGTCCTTTCGCGAATTCGAACTCCGCGTGATAAAAAAGAACAAAACGGGGGCAAGAAGGACATAAGTCGCCGTCAGGTAAACGCCGCGGTCGATCGAATATCCCAATGAGGCGAATGGGATAAAAGCTAAAAAAAAGTAAAGAATCCGCTCCCGCCATTTTCCAGACCTCCGTTTTTCCGCCAAAATCCCGTGGACTTCCAGGAACACGCAAAGAAATGCGAAGGTAAGACCATCCCTTGCCGTGAGAATCAGGAGATTAAACCCTTCCCAAAAGGGCCGGTGGCTCAAAAAACTCTGCGTGATCGAATCCGGAGTGAGGCTCGGCATAAGAAAGGTTCCAAAAACGTTGAAGAAAAAGCTGACGTGAATCACCGCCAAAAAGGAAAGAACGGAAAGAACAATCCAGGTCTTTTTTTGAAAGAGCCGGTCGAGGAAAAACGCCAGCAAGACCCAAAGAACCACTTTAGCCATGGACTCGAAAGCCCTTTGCGATCCTATGGACTTTCCGAAAATCTCAAATGCCCAGACCGAACGCAAGGGATCCTGGATCAAACCATGAAAAAAAACAAAATCCCGATAAGGCTGCCGGCCCGCCAGATACGAAATGGCTGATCCTAGCGATTCCCCCTCGTGGTAGGGGTCAAACCGTCCGAAAGCGTGGTAGGTGGGCGTATTGATCGCCAATAGAACAGCGTAAACCACAAGCAGGAATGGGATTCCCCATCGCCTGAAATCCACGGCCTCCTGAGGCTGTTTCAATTCGGGGCCCTCTAACCTTTGTCCGAAGCAGTCCGCCCTTTGGGTGCGATCCGCAAACACTGTAAAAAAGGATCGCCAACAGTGAAGGCAAAAGAACAAAAACAAGGAATCGCACAAAATCATTTTCGGGATTAAACCGGATCTTCGTGCAGTAACCAACCACTTGGAGGGGGTTTTGAAAAGGTAGGATGATGAAATCCCAAATAAACAGGGCCAGGGATGCGCCGATGAAAAAAAGGCCCAACGGCAAAAACCGCCACCCTTTGTTCAGGACCATTAGTTGATTTTAAATGATTTTAAGCCACTTTCAACGAAGAGAAGACCAAAAGAGGAATTGATCAGGGAGTTGGGGTTGGCGAAGGAACGGTGACGGTGCTTTCATAACTCAAGACAGGAGTAGGTGTGGGAGTAGGCGCAACGATAGGACTGACCGGCGCGTTAAAAGCCCGGTTCTGGCAGGCCAAGGGCAGCCCCAACAAGATTGTGAGTGTTAAATAAGCGATCAGCTTCTTCAAGGTTCTTCCCCATCAAAAATTCATTGTCAATGATAGTGGCATTTCCCATGCCATGAAAAAGCCTTGTTTTCTTGAATTTTAGTGAAACAAACTAATCGCTTTCAAGTGACAAGCGTTAGATTTTTTTCATTTTTATGCGGTTTTTCAACAATTAAGGAGGTGGCAATAACGCCCATTTTCCACTCCCACCGGTCAAAAATGCCCCCTCCAAATCAAAAAAGCTAAAGGGTTTTCCGATGATCATCGATCCAATAAGCCCAAGCCACGAATATAAGCTGGCTAAAGCCCATGAGGGACACAACGTAAGGATTGGGGGACGGAACCAATTTGAGATTCACCAAAAAAAGGATCGCTAAAACAGCCGCAAAAATCCAAAAACCGGTGTTTCCAATTTCATCCAAGGCCTTTGTTGATTTCTGGTAAAGCCAAAGACCTGCGGCGAAAAGGATCGCTTCCAGGGGGATGGCCGCCCAGGGATGATTCCAAAGGGCGAACCCGTACTTTTGGACAGTGCTGGCATCTGTTGGCCACAATGGAAGATCCTGCCGGTGGACAATTAAATCCAAAAACCAATGGCTCAGGACCAAACCGGCAATGACCCAGGATCCCCGGGAGTCCTTCTCAGAGATAAGATAAGCCAATCCGAGAAAGGCCGACCAAGCCAGCACCATATACAAACTATGGCTCAAGGGATAATCATAAAAATCAAAGGGGACCATTTGGGTGATTCCCTGAGTGATCCGGAAATGTTCCAAATCCAGCAAAAGAAACAAGGGCCAAACGAGGTCGATCCAAATGGCGGCGGCCACCAAAGTTCCCAAAGGCGCCTTTGGAGCCCATTTTTTCGCGGCCAATCCCACGGCATAATGACCAATAAACATAAAACCCTCCCTCTTATTTTCGAGTCAATGAAACGATCAATGCGGTCAAGCCCACAACCAGCGCGCTGCCCCCCAGCCATTTGGAACTTAAGAACTGGTCGAGAGGGTTTTGGCTCTCTTCCGCGCTTGCCTTGTCCAGCTTCGCCACTTCCTCTTTCAGAATCGTCACATCCTGCGAATTATCCCTCAAGTCCTTATGCAAAATGGTCAACTCCTGTTCCAGTTCAATGTCGGTAATGGTCTTTTCATCGGCTTTATGCGCCACTTGATCCAGGCGGTCGGTGGTTTTGCTCAAGTCTCCCTGGACATGGTCCAAAAGGTTTTTAACCAGCTTTAATTGCTCCTGAAGGTCGGCGTCCGTGGTCTTGAGTTCCCCGCTGCTTTTAGCGATGTCATCCTCGTTTTTCTGGAGGGTCTGGATTTGCTTGTCATACACATCCTGAAGGTCGGAGGTTTTTTTCGCCAGGTCTTTCAGATCCCCCTTCATCTGGTTCCATTCCTCGCGACTAGGGCCCGGAATCGGGGTGACCGTGGGAGTCGGTTTAGGCTCTTCGGTGGGCGGGGACGAGGGGGCGGCGGTCATGGCGGGTGTCGCGTTGGGGGAAACCGGGGTAAGAGCGGCGATCATCCTTTCCACTCGTCTTTGGAATTTCCACTCGGAAATTTTCCGATCACGGATATCCTCCGTTTTATCCTTGACCAGCGTCAAAAGGGCCTTCAGGTCGTCCACTTGGTAGTTTTTGTCCCCCGGCTGAAGGCTTTTTATATCCACCAGCGACAACTGGTCGTTTATTTTCAAGAGCGCGTCCGTGACATCGTCCTCCGTGAGTCCTTTAGCCGACAGGTAAAAATCCTTTTTATCCCCCAGATAACCCTTTTGAGCCAGCCGCTGCAGCGTCTGGACTTCCTCGGCCGGAGCGGCATCGGTATCGTCCTGGGCCAAGGCCATTTGGATCATTCGAGGACTCAAAATCAGGAGAGAGGCCAATAAAAGAGATAAAAAATTCCGCGCCAATTTTTTCATTTCTTCGTTTCCCCCGGGGTTTGGCCGTAATATTTTTCGTAGATATAATTCATCGCTGAAACCAAAGTGAATCCGCCGCCCAGGATGACAAAAATAAATTCCATGACCCCGGAGGTGACATCGTCCCAAACAGCACCACAAACGAAAAAACTGATTACCGCCAGGACCGCCAGAAACCCCCAAAAGAGCAGGTTCACATAAAAATATTCCTGGAATTTGGTCAGTGAGATTTCGGCCGGGGCCGGGAAGGATGTTTTACGGTTTTTATCGGCCATGATCACCTCAAAACTTAGCCCGGGACCCCGGTTTCACCACCGGTAATCCCTGTTTGCACATCGGGCAATCCTTCTCTTCCCAACTTTCGACTTTCAGGGAGGTTAGGGATTTCACGGGAACATCAAACACATTTTCCCCGCCGCTGCGGTCGATCAGACATCCCACTCCCACCACTTCGGCCCCCAGAGCCCGGACCACCTGGTAGGATTCCCTGACGGACTTTCCGGTAGTGATGATATCCTCCACGGCGAAAATCCGCTCCCCTTTTGCAACCGTAAATCCGCGCCGCAGTTCCATGGCATCCGTTTCCTTGTTGCGTTCGGTAAAGATGGACCGGACCTTCAGGGCCCGGGCCAGTTCGTGACCCACAAAAAGCCCCCCCATGGCGGGCGAGAGAATCGCTTGGGGATTCAAAACCTTTACTTTATCCGCCAGGGCCTGGCAAAGTTTCTCCGCCTGCCAGGGATATTGGAGTACCAGGGCGGATTGGAGATAGCGGTCGCTATGGCGCCCGGAGGACAAGCGGAAATGCCCCTTTAAAAGGGCTCCCGTTTCCTCATAAATCTTGAGTACTTCTTCGTTGGTCATGGAACTCCCTCAGGGGTTAGTGCTTGGCGAAAATCAATTAAATGACGGCTATCAACTGAAATAAGGCTTCATCTCGGCGACCAACTTGAGGGCCTGTTCCCGTGCGGCTTCGGCAAAATCATTCTCGCTGGAAGCATACAGGATTTGACGGGATACATTCACCAGTAATCCGAACCCTTCCTTGTTTCTCCCCTCTTTCAAAACACCCTGGAGATCGCCGCCCTGTGATCCTACCCCCGGTACCAGGAAGGTTGTCATGGGGGCTATTTGGCGCAGGTCTTTTAAGTGCTGGGTTTGGGTCGCTCCAACCACCAGCCCGATTTCCCCCTTCTTTCCCTCGGCCCATCCCATAACCGATTTGGCCACTTTCTCGTAAAGTTTTTCCCCGCTTTGCAGGGTTTGTAATTGGAAATCGGCCGCGGAAGGATTGGAGGTAAGACACAGGACAAAAGAACAAGTTCCGGGAAATTCCAGGAAAGGATCGATGGAATCCTTTCCCATATAAGGGGAAAGGGTAAGACCATCCGACTGAAGAAGCCCATAAAAAGCCTTCGCATAGGCATGGGAAGTATTGCCAATATCCCCTCTTTTGGCGTCCGTCACAAAAAGAACGTCATGGGGAATGGACTGCCGCAATAGTTCCAGTACTTCGAAGCCCTGAACTCCCAATGATTCGAAAAAAGCCATGTTAGGCTTATAAGCCACCGCCAAGTCCCGGGTGGCGTCGATGATGGAACGGCAAAACTTCAAAGCCCCTTCGCCATCATGTTGAAGGTTCTTGGGCATCTTGGCCGGGTCCACGTCCAATCCCACGCAGAGACATCCATGGGTGCGTTGAATCGCTTTTTTTAGTTTTTCGGAAAACAAAATCATTTTTTTCCGTTCCGCGTTCGATGAATCGTTTTTTTGCAACAACTCTGTCTGGTTTCGGGCCTAAAGGAACTTCAGTGACCGGCTAGAAACCCATTGTAACGAAAGGTTCCATCAACCGTTACAGATATTTAATCACGGCGGATTAAATTATCTCCAGCAAAATAACGGAGGCCAAAATGTTTTCAGCAACCGTCGAATCCATTTTTCATGAATGCGATTTTTGTAAACTCAAAGGAGTATTGGAAAAAAGTATTTTCAACAGGGATGGCTGGTATTTCTGCAAACCCTGCCTTATGGAAGTCGAGTACGAGTTAAAAAAACGAAAAATGGAAAAAATCAACGATTAAAGGGCGGTTATTAATGGCTGCCGTCGGGCCAATGGACCACTTCTAATTTCACCCGGGCCGTTCCGGTTTCCCTCATACCGATCGCCCGGCCTGCCGTACGAGACAAGTCAATAATGCGCCCCTTTACGTAAGGACCTCGGTCGTTAATTCTCACCTCAACGGACTTTCCATTATCCTGATTGGTTACCTTTACCACCGTTCCGAGGGGAAGGGTCTTATGGGCCGCGGTGAATTTGTACATGTCATAGATTTCACCGTTCGCGGTCAAACGGCCATTAAAATCCTGACCATACCAGGAAGCAATTCCCTCCATCTCGTTTTTCCAAGCATCATTGCCCAGGTTTTTAAAGTCATCTGGATTTTCAAATACCGCCGTCGAGGTGCTTCCGGCGTGATGGTCTTCCATATGGGGCGAAGGAAGAATTTGCCGGATCGGTACGCATCCGCCGATAAAAGCTGCCACCCATGCGCCGAAACAAAAAAAAGCGAACCCATTCCTGATGCTCACCATCACTTATCATCCCTTTTGGAATCTCCTTGCCGCTGAGGCAAAGGGCTTTTCAATAGTTCTTTGCATAACCTTGACGGAAATCTTGGTCCCTCATAAATATACCCCGTGTAAACCTGCACCAGGCTCGCGCCGGCTTCCCATTTTTCCCGGACATCTTCTGCGGTAAAAATCCCTCCAACAGCGACCAGGGGCACCCTTCCCTTGGTAAAACGGGAGAGCATCTTTAAAACACCAGTCGACTTCGTTTTTAAAAGTTCTCCCGACATTCCACCTTCAGGATATTCCCCAGGGGGCAATCCTTCCCGTGACAGTGTGGTGTTAGTGGCGATTAACCCGGCGCAACCCGCCGACAAGGCCGTATCCGTGGCTTGCCGCAAAGGTTTTTCTTCCAAATCAGGAGCGAGTTTTAAGAGGACGGGTTTTTTAACGGATTTCTTCACCAGGGCGGACAAAAGCATCTTCAAGGGCTTGGCTTCCTGAAGCTTTCGCAAACCGGGAGTGTTGGGAGAACTGACATTGACCGCCACATAATCCGCAAAAGGCATGAGCCACTCCAAGGACTCCAAATAATCCTCCACAGCCCCCTCCAGGGGAGTCATTTTGCTCTTGCCGATATTAATCCCCACCGGACTGGAAGGCCACCGCCCGCTTTCCTTCACCGCTTTCAAAGCCTGGGCTGCGGCTTGCGCGCCCGGATTGGGAAACCCCATGCGGTTAATCAGGGCTTTTTGGGCGGGATAGCGGAAAACCCGGGGCCCCTCATTTCCCGGCTGGGGTTTGGCGGTAAAAGTCCCCAATTCGGCAAAACCGAACCCTACTTTTTCCCAAACATCCACAAGTTCGCCCTTCTTATCCAAGCCCGCCGCCAAACCCACTGGATTTGGAAACTTCAAGCCGAAAAGTGTTTTGACCAGCCGAGAATCCTGAGTCTTAAGCAAGGAAGATAAGAGGGGAAGAAAAGGTCGGGAAAGCTGGAGGGCGCCCAAAGCCAAATGATGGGCGGCCTCGGGTTCCAGGGAGAATAGGATAGGTTTTAAGAGTTTATACAAGGTTGTTTTAGAATAATTCCCCAATCCAACGGATTCAACTAAAGATTGAATTCTTTAGCCTCGAGAAGAGTTATTGAAATCCAAGGACTTTGAATTACAGGGGCTCAGTGGTCAAGTAATCCCCTAAGGCTTCCCGCCAATGGCGGAAAGGATGACGGGCCACGGCTCGGGATTTGGAAAGATCGAACCGCGAATTAAAGGGCCTTTTGGCGGGCCGGGGAAAGCGGCTGGAGGGAATGGGTTTGATCTCGCAAGAAAGACCCAATTTCTCCCGGATCGCGTCCGCGAATCCAAACCAGGAAACATAATCCTCGTTGGCAAAATGATAGAGACCCATGGCGGGTTTCCCTTCAATCAAATCGAGGAGGAAGTAAGCCAAATCAACCGTGTATGTGGGTCCCCCGATTTGATCCTCCACCACCTCAACCATAGTTTTTTCCCGCATCAGTTTGGCCATGGTTCGCACGAAATGTTTACCTTGGGGACCGTAAAGCCAACTGGTGCGGACAATCCAGCCGGGGCAGCCCTGCTCCAAGAACAATTTTTCACCCTCGGCTTTGGTCTTGCCATAAGCGTTCAGGGGCTGGATCGAGTCATATTCCCGCCAAGGTTTTTCCCCGCTTCCATTGAAAACGTAATCAGTGGAAACATGCACCAGCCAACTCTTCTTTTCGCGGGAGAGCTTGGCCATTTCACCCACTGCCAAAGCATTGACCTTGAAAGCCAACGGATATTGGGCAGGATCCTCGCAGGCATCCACCGCCGTAAAAGCCGAGCCATTGACGATTCCGTCAAAAGTCTCGTTCTTAAAAAATTTCTCCAGGCTGGCGGAATCGGTGACATCTAGTTGACTTCTGCCGGGAGTTAAAACCTGGTGGCCCGAATCCATTAACAAAGCTGTCATCCGGGAACCTAGCATTCCTCCGGCGCCGATGACCGCGATCCTCATGGTCCTTATCCCTTGAAATCTAGGAAGATTCCAAAACACGCCGGGCCTCGGCCCAACTCATGTTTTGAATATCTTTATCAGAAACGATGGGCGCCTTGACCGGCCACTCAATCGCCAAATCCGGGTCGTCCCACTTAACCCCGAAAGGGTCCGTAGGGTCGTAGAGTTTAGAGCATTTGTAATGCACCAAGGCGGTTTCCGAGATCACGCAAAAACCATGGAGAAAGCCCTCCGGGATGAACAACTGCCTCAGGTTCTCGCCCGAAAGATAATCTCCGTGCCATTTTCCATAAGTGGGTGACCCGGGCCTGGCATCCACGGCTACGTCGAAGATTTCGCCCATAAGGGCCCGCACCAATTTGGCTTGGGGTTTTTTAACCTGGGCATGCAGCCCCCTCAATACCCCCTGGTTAGAGAAGGATTGGTTGTCTTGGACAAAGTTGGAACCAATACCCGCCTCCCGGTATTTTTCCACGTGGTAAGTTTCCGCCAGATAACCCCGGGCATCCGGGAATCTCTTGGGGCTGATGACCAAAAGCCCCTCTAGTGGCGTTGTTTCGACAAGTAAACTCACGGTTCCCTCTCTAAGAGTTCCTTGAGGTAAAGGGCGTAAGGGCTCGAACCCAATGTCTTGATTTGATCCAGGATTTCCGCTTTGCCGATCAAACCCAGACCGAAAGCAACTTCCTCAGGACAGCAGACCTTCAATCCCTGCCGTTCCTCAATGGCTTGGAGAAATATGCCCGCCTTCAATAAAGCTTCGGGAGTTCCCGAATCCAGCCAAGCCGTTCCACGGCCCAGTTTGACCACATTGAGCTTGCCATCTTTCAGGTAATCCCGGTTGAGATCAGTGATTTCCAATTCCCCTCGAGGGGAAGGTTTCTGCCGCGCTGCCCTTTCCGGCGCTGTGGAGTCGTAAAGATAAAGGCCCGTAACGGCCCAGGGTGAGGGGGCCTTGGCAGGTTTTTCCAGGATGTCTTTCACGGTCCCATCATGGGCAAATTCCAAGACGCCATAACGCTCGGGATCCCGGACCCAATAGCCGAAAACGGTCGCGCCCACGGTTTGAGCTGAAGCTTCCTTCAGGGATTCCGGAAGACCATGCCCGTAAAAAACGTTGTCTCCCAGGGCAAGCGCACAGGAGTCACCCGCCAGGAATTCACGGCCGATCAAAAGCGCCTGGGCGATCCCTTTCGGCTCCGGTTGGACGGCATAGTGAAAACGAACTCCCAGCCAGGCTCCATTCCCCAGCAGACGTTTAAAGGAAGCTTGGTCTTCGGAGGTGGTAATAATGAGAATTTCTTTGACACCCGTCCAGAGAAGTGTGGTCAAGGGGTAATAAACCATCGGCTTATCGTAAAGCGGCATCAACTGCTTGGACATCACCCGGGTCATGGGATAAAGCCTCGTCCCCGCACCGCCCGCCAGAAGGATTCCCCTCATTTACCCGCTCCTTGTTTGAGGCCCAACCGGCCCCGATCGTAGTTGTTCACTTGAACCCTCTCGCACCAATCCCGGTTGGAAAGATACCATTCTACGGTGGCCCGTAACCCATCCCTGAAGGAAAAGCGGGGTCGCCAGCCCGTCTCTTTTTCGGTAAAGGAAGGATCGATGGCGTAACGGCGGTCATGTCCAGGACGGTCCGCCACGAATTTCTTCAAATCTGCGTATCGGGAAAGACCCCGGGCCTTCATCGCCGCGTTTTGGGCGGCGGGCCGCAGTTCCTCCAGGATGGACAACAAAGCGTCCAACAGGTTCAAGTTGGTCATTTCCGACCTTCCGCCAATCAAGTACTTCAGGCCAGTCTTGCCTTTGTCCAAGACCCGCAGAATAGCTTCACAGTGGTCTTCCACGTAAAGCCAGTCCCGAATTTGCCCCCCATCGCCATAAACCGGCAGATCCTTGGCTTCCAATGCGTTCAAAAGCATGAGAGGAATCAGTTTTTCCGGGAACTGGTAGGGACCATAATTATTGGAACAGTTCGTGATGATGACGGGAAATTGGAAGGTCTCATGGTAGGCCCGGGCCAAAAGATCGGCGCCGGCCTTGCTGGCGGAATAGGGTGAATTGGGTGAGAAGGGGCTGCTCTCAGTGAAAGCCCCGGTTGCGCCCAGGGCTCCATAAACCTCGTCCGTAGAAACCAGGATGAAGCGGAAACCTTCGGGCAAACCGGACTGGCGCCGGGCCGCATCCATTAACTCGAAGGTTCCCATCACGTTGGTTCTCAAGAAACTCCCGGGGTCGTCAATGGATCGGTCCACATGGGATTCCGCGGCAAAATGGACCACCGCGCTAGGTTTATGCTTTTCAAAAACGTCGCGTACCTTTTCCCGGTCCGCCACGTCACCTTTAATGAAGGTAAAGGAAGGAGATTTTTTAACGTCGTCCAGGGTGGATTCATGGCCCGCATAGGTCAGCAAGTCGAGCACGACCGCTTGGTGCCCTTGTTTCAAGGCGAGCCGGACGAAGTTGGAGCCGATAAAGCCCGCACCCCCGGTAATAAGCATTTTCATGGATAAGACCCTTTTTACGAGTTCGAATAGGGCGTAATTCTACCCTCAATTCGAGCTTTTTTTCGAACCTTTTTCTAGGGAAGCTTCGCGGGATGATGAATTAACGTTTTAAACGATCCTAAAACCAGCCATCTGAAAACGCCCTGGCATTCAATCCATCAGTTTTTCAATCCTTTGCCGGTGGTAATCTCCCCGGGACAACCACTTTTCAATGAGGCAATAGAGGACGATAAAAAGATAACGGGAGCCCATTTCCTTGATTTTGAGTTTCGAGATGCCCGATTTACGGTTGGTCCAACTGTTGGGAACCACCGCATAGCTGTAGCCCCGGACGATGGCTTTTAGGGGGATTTCCACTGTCAAGTTGAAGTGGTGGGATATCAGGGGCTGGACGCCGACGATCACATGGCGCCTATAGAGCTTAAAAGCGTTGGTCGTGTCGTTATAAGGAATCGCGAAAAGAAGACGGATCAGGAAATTGGCCCACCGATTCAAAAGAAGCTTGTGGATCGGATAATCCACCACCTTTGAGTCCGCGGCTAAAACGGGTTCCGAAGACGCAATCCACCCCTTCCTTTTTCATCACCCGGTAAAAGGCCACCAAATCCTCAGGGCTGTCTGAAGCGTCAGCCATATAAACCGCGATTGCCTCTCCCCGGGATTCCGCGAATCCCTTCCGGACCGCTAGACCGAATCCGTTGGGAGGAAGGTTATTGACGTACCGGAATGTGGGGATATTCCTTCTCAGGGACTTCAGGATTGGTCTCGGTGCCATCATGTGAATTGTCGTTGACGACAATGATTTCATGGGGGATCCGGTAATGCTTCAGTTGGATATAAAGATTTCGGACCGTCTTTTCGATCTCGCCTTCTTCATTGTAGGCGGGAATGACCACCGAAAGCTTCATGGGGCCCCGATCCGTTCGCGGGTGGCGTTCACGATTTCCACCATTATTTTTCGAAGGTCAAAACGGTAGGACCAGCCGGGAAAGTGGTTTTGAAACTTTGAAACGTCGCTGATCCACCAAATATGGTCGCCGGAACGCGCCTCCTGGGAAACGGAATATTGAAGCTTTTCACCGGATAATTCCTCGGCGAGGGCGATGGCTTCCAGCATGGAGCAGTTGCTCACCCTGGAACCGCCCATGTTGTAAACTTCGCCGGACCTGGGGTTTTGGAAAAAATTCCAAAAGGCCTGGACTAGGTCGTAGGAATGGATGTTATCCCTCACTTGCTTTCCCTTGTAACCGAAAACTGTGTAGGGAATCCTTCCCACTACACATTTCACCAGGTAAGCCAAAAAGCCGTGGAGCTTTGTCCCCGAATGGGCCGGCCCAGTCAAGCATCCCCCGCGAAACACCCCGGTCCGCATTCCGAAGTACTTGCCGTATTCCTGGACCATCAAATCCGCAGCCGTTTTGCTAACCCCAAAAAGACTGTGCTTGGACTGGTCAATCGACATTGCCTCATTAATGCCTTTGGGGTAGTAAGGGTGGGAAGCTAGTATCTCCCACCGGGTAGGCGTTTCCACCAATGGAAGTTGATTGGGGGTGTCACCGTAAACCTTGTTTGTGGAAGTAAAGATAAAAACGGCCTTAGGGCAAAACTGCCGCGCCGCCTCCAGAAGAATCAAAGTCCCGCTGGCGTTCACCGAGAAATCAGTAAAGGGCTCCAACGCCGCCCAATCATGACTGGGCTGGGCCGCCGCATGCACCACGAGTTGGATATCCGTTCCATATTTTTTGAACAACCCGAAGATCTTATCTTGGTCGCGAATATCCAAGGCGTGATGGGTAAACCTCGGGATCCTTTTTTTCATGCTTTCCAGGTTCCAAAGGGTGGACCCGTCTTTCCCGAAAAAATATTGCCGTAGATTGTTGTCGATTCCGACCACATCTAGACCCTGGTCGGAGAGGAATTGGGAGGTTTGGCTTCCAATCAGGCCCGAAGAACCGGTTACGATGGCGATAGACATACTTTCACCTGGATAGGATGGAAAATAACGATCAAGAAAACAGGGGTTTTAATTGGGATTCTTCAGACCGAATCCAGTTATAAATGTCGCTTATGATATTTTCAATCGTTTTTTTCCGGTGTCCATCCGAAGGTTTTCCGAGCCTTGGAAGAGTCCGACAGGTATAGCGGAATATCCACCCCCGCTGTGCGGGAATCGAACTTCACTTCCACTCGGTGTCCCGTGACTTTCCGGCAAAGTGCCGTCATTTCCTTAAGAGAAATGGACACGGGCCTGCCGCCCCCGACGTTGAACACCTGGCCCGAATGCCTGTTCATTTTCTCCATCTGTTTCCGAATAAGCCGGTAAAGGTCTCGCGGATGCAACAGGTCCCTGACTTGTTTCCCATGGCCCCCGAAACCGGTATAGCATAGGGGTTTTCCGAAATAATGGTTGGCCACCCAAAGGGTAAAAACGCCTTGGTCGACTTTCCCAAATTGTCCGGGACCGGCGATAACGCCGCAACGGTTGATGACGGCCGTCATACCGTAAGTCTCGGCATACTCTTGAAGTATCAACTCGGAAGCCAGTTTGGTGCTTCCATAAATGGAACGGAATCCTCCGGTTGGAAAATCCTCGGCAATACCTCGTGCGCTGTATCCCTTGGCGGTTTTGACAAGCTTCATCTCAAAGCGGTCTTTAGTTTCTCTCAAGGGGATGGCCCGCAAGGCGGGGATCGAATAGACCCGGGATGTCGATAGAAAAATGGTTTGAGCCGCTTGTTTCCGGGCGAACTCGAGGCAATTCATGGTGCCCACCAGATTGGTTTCGATGACATAACGCGGAGAAGCCCCCACTCCTGCGTGAACACTGGGCTCGGCGGAGGATTCAACAAAAAGATCAAAAGAACCTTCCAGGTCGTTTAAATCGGAGGGCACCCGGATATCTCCGTGGACAAAAGAAATCCCCAAGCGTTTGAACTCCGCAAGGTTGATTTCCGAACCCCGGCGGTGGAGATTGTCGAAAGCCACGACTTGCGCTCGCGGAAAGGATTCCTTGAATTCTTTGGCCAGGTTAGATCCAACGAATCCCGCCCCGCCTGTGATCAAAATCTTCATCGTTTCAATCCTTTTTCCATAAGATCAACCACGCGCGTCACCTGTTGCTCAGAGAGCTGGGGCCCTATGGGAAGGCTCAAAACCGTCTTAGCAAATTTCGAAGCGATTGGAAACCTATTTTCCAGCCCTCCCCTCTCGATATAGGCCGTGGTGAGATGGGGCGGAACGGGATAATGGATCAATGTGCCGACCCCTTCCTTTTCCAGACTTTTTCGCAAAGAGTTCCGATGATCGGTCCTAACGACAAAAAGATGCCAAACCGGTTCAGCCCATTCCGGCACTCGTGGCAAAACCAATTCAGAAACCTTCTCCAGACCCTTGAGATATAAACCAACTAAGTGTTTTCTTCTTTCATTCCACTCATCCAGTCTTTTCAACTTTACCCGGAGGAAAGCCGCTTGAAGCTCATCCAACCGGGAGTTGAAGCCCTGGATTTCGTTATCATCTTTTTTGACTGAACCATAATTGCGAAGACGTTTGATGGCATTAGCCAATGCGTCATCATTGGTCGTCACCGCGCCCCCATCCCCTTGCGCCCCCAGGTTTTTGGTGGGATAGAAGCTAAAACCCGCGGCATCTCCGAGGGACCCGGTCTTGCAACCTTTGTATATTGCGCCATGAGCTTGGGCGGAATCCTCGATCACCTTCAGACCATGCTTTTTCGCCAATTCCAAAATAGGATCCATATCCGCCGGTTGACCGTAGAGATGGACGGGAATTATGGCTTTGGTTTTCGGGGTGATGGCCGCTTCAATCCGGAAAGGATCGATATTATAAGTGTGAATATCTGGTTCAACCGGCACGGGTTTCGCGCCGCTGGCGGAAACCGCCATCCAAGTCGCAATACAGGTATTGGAAGGGACGATGACTTCATCACCTGTTCCAATTTGGTAGGCACGAAGAATCAGGTGAAGAGCTTCCAGGCCGTTTCCTACTCCGACGCAGTGCTTAACCCCACAATATTCGGCGAATTCAATTTCAAACGCGTCTACTTCTTGGCCGAGGATGTACCAGCCCGACTTCATGACCCGACGATAAGCTTCGTCCAGTTCTTCACGAAGCTCGGCATAGGATGCGTAAAGATCCAGAAAAGGGATCAAGGTTTTTTCGAGTGTTTTAAATATTCATCGTAATTAAGAATGAAATCGGAAGCATCGTACAAGTGGGAGGCGAAAACGAGGAGCATGGCGTCTTTCGAGAAATCGAGTTGGCTGCCCCATACGCCGGGCTGAAGGTGCAATCCACAGAAGGGATTGTCGAGTTTGACATTGATTCGATTGGCCCCGTCATCCAAAAGAACAGTCACCTGCCCCACCAAACAAGTCAGGAATAAATGACAGGCCTTATGTGCGTGAACCCCACGAATTTCCTTGGCCGGAACATTGAAAACCCAAAAACTTCTTTTGACCGGTAGCGGCAAAAACTTTTCAAATTCAACAATGGCTAAGTTACCCTTTGGATTTTGAACTTTCGGAAGCCTGTAAAGACGGCAATTCCCCACGCCCATATCTACCCATCCGTCAGGAGCGGTTTCTAGGTTGGCTGACTCGGAATCTATTGTTTCCACACAGGCCTTTCAAATATCAGTACTGTTTTAGAAGTAGGATATTTTCTGAACCAAAGTCAAATTTCTTCAACACATCTATTTGTATTAACAAATAGAGGATAGATGCTCTTGCCTCAAACAACAAGTCCCGGAACTGTTGAAAATATAAACTTTAGCTAAAAAAATTCAAATCACAAAAACGAATGTTTTTGACTTTTACAATACCGCTCCGCCTGCCCTCGCCTAGTGCATTTCAGCGAAACAGCCTTAAATTAAATTACTGTTCATTCGCGTTACGCTTTCGGTCCTGTTTTTACTGGAATTACGTACCATTCGAGAAGTAAAGTTACCCTCAAAGGAACTCCATGGATAACCAACTCAGCCGAAACACAAACCTGGACTTCGTCCGAGGGGTTTCAGCCCTTTTGGTTTTAGGGCACCACTTAAAGAACTTCCAGTTTAATGACCTAAGCAATAACCCAAATTTATTTGACCGGGTATTTAATTTTTTTACTGGATTAGGGACCGAAGCTGTAATGATTTTTTTTGTTTTGAGCGGTTTCCTTGTCGGAGGTTCCGTTATCGAGTGCATTCAAAGGGATCGCTGGTCTTGGGCCGATTATACTCGCAACAGACTAACTCGGCTTTGGATCGTTTTAATACCGGCTCTTTTTTTGACTCTTTTCTGGGATTCTTTCAACGAGTTAAAAAATGGACATGAAATTTTTATTGGCCGATTTCATTCTTTTTTTGAATATGATCAATCTCAAGACAGATACTCAGCCAGCTTAAAAACATTCCTTGGAAACATTTTTTTTCTCTATCCAACCTTTTGCTCAACTTATGGCACAAATGTTCCGCTTTGGAGTCTAAATTATGAATTTTGGTACTACATTCTTTTCCCTGTCTTTTGTCTGTCGCTATTCAACAATAAAAATAAAAAAAATAGGATTTTTTACGCGGGCACAATTATCACCCTACTATTATTTTTGCCCAAAAACATAATTCATCGTGGGATCGTTTGGTTAATGGGGGTCTTAGTTTATTGGGGAATGAAAAATAAATTTTTTGTGCAGTTGACTGGAAATTTTATATTCTTTTCCTTTGCATTATCCTCTTTTTTCGCAATCCTAGTGATTGGTCATTTGGAGTTGCTGAAGGGTACAATTGGCAAAATCTTCCAACCAGAACTTTATACACAATATGGACTTATAGGGATTACCTTCGCCGGAACCCTGCCTTTTCTATCGACCCATCAACTTAATGATTATTGGTACAAAAAAACGGCTCATTGGCTTTCGGAAATTTCATATACATTGTATTTGACTCATTTCCCATTGTTAACTTTCATTTTTTTCACTTTCATGTCGCCCGCAATCTCCCAACCTTCTTTAAGAAACTACTTAAATTTCTTTGCGCTTATAGCCTTAGTTTTAATTTATTCTCTTACGCTTTGGTACCTTTTCGAAAGACGAACATTTGAAGTTCGAGAATATTTAAATAGAAAAATTAATAGATGGAGCCTTTGGTAAAGTTAGATATTATATAACGTGTATCGATATATAAAGTTCGGGTCAATTTTTGTTATGGGATTGGTTTCCTTATCAAATTAAAAACCATAAAAAACTTGCAAGTGCCCCATGAATTGTAACCCTTCTGCTCTCTCCTGGTCCCGCATCGGTTTTGTGGGCTTTTTTTTGTTTATTTATCTTGTGACTTCTGCGCTATTCGGATTCGTTGATACCTATTACATCGCTTGGGTATCACATTTCACTTTCGACGGGCTCGATATCTATACCCGAATTGCCGCCCAATACCCAAACGAACTTACTAAACTGACTTACCCACCGCTTATTTATTGGATAATCGGCGCTTGGATGCGCCTTGGAAACAGCTTTGGGCTTTTCCAATATGCAGATGGGGCTTTCCCACGAATCCTCACTGTCGTCGAATATTTGTTCTTTAAATCCTTTTATCTTCCTTGGATTTTCGGAGCCGCTTGGATCGGTGAAAAGATACTGGCTCATTTTCAAGCTCGAAATCGGTTCCTTTTGCTGCTTTCCCAACCGGTCATTCTTTTCATCTCTACCACCATGGGGCAATTCGACATCATTCCCACATTCTTCTGCCTTTGGGCCATAGAACGGCTTATGGATCTCGATCAAAAGGGAAACGTGGATACGGCCTTCTTTTTTCTAGGTCTTGGAACTGCCCTTAAGAACTTTCCTTCTCTTTTAGCGGGGATTTATTTCCTTTTGCTCATTTTTTCCAACCGTCGGGGCGCCGCATTGCGCGGAGCTTTCTTTTTTCTCGTTCCTGTCCTTCTTCCGATATTCATAATTTATAGTCCAGCTCTTCAACAAAGTTATCTACTTTCTTCCCACTCGGAGTCCACCTATTTATTCGAAATCATTCAAAAAAGTTACCGGAGAATCTTTCTTTCCCATCAAGGTGTTTTTTGGACCTTCATGGGATTTCTGACCTTATTATTGATCATGTCACATTTTATTCGATCTATCCTCGCCCGTTTTCGGCTTTTTCTCCTCCGCCTGATCGAACCGGATCAGTGGCCCCTAACTGTAATGCGTATTCCTCTTTTGGCATTACCTATCGTTTTTTTAATAAAAATTTGGCTTCCACAATACCTTTTATGGCTTTCCCCATGGTTCTATCTCTGTGCCCAAGTGGCCTCCTCAATCCAACCCGCGCTTCCCCCGTGGCTTCATCGCGCTTTGACCCGTTTGCCCTATTGGTTTTCGTTCGTTTTTCTATTGAGCGTTCCAGGCGAATTTAAGGATGAAAATGTCGACTCTTCAATGTTACTCATGTATCCAGGCGGAAAAACAATGGGAGACTTCTTGTCCTCCATGCCAAGTTTTCACTGCCTTGAGTTTATTTTTCTTTTGACGCCCATTCTTATTATTGGTTGGATGGGCTTTCAAACAAAGCGTTTTTCGGGGCATCTCTCGGGCCAACACACTGCGGATCGCTGGGCTTGGATTCAATTACTCGGTTTCGCCCTGTTCATATTTCTACTAGGTTCTTGGCCCTTCATCAATCGGCAGTAATAGAAAATATGCAAATATAATATTTGATGCATTTCAGCTAAAATCGAAATGAAATTGTATTTTTAATACCTAAACGGCCGACAATAAGTAATATTTAGATCCATAACTTTAGGCAACAATGGACAATAAATAATACTGTCATTTTGAATCAATTCGGCTTTCGTCACCTTAGTCCAAGTCGTGTTTTCGTTATTATCCTTAACGCAACTTTCTATCACTGAATCAATGGGTTGAAAAGAAACAAAAGCACCCATCTTTAGTTGGCTATAAAAAGCTCGGTTCCAAAGGATATTCTTGGCACCGTTCATATTTTCCGCCTCAATGTAAATATTAAACTGAGGCGACTTGAATAAAATTGTCCAGATTTTAAATACAATTTCTTGCCATATTTTCATTGGCCCTATTTGAGCCCTAAAAAACAAACCTGGACCGGTAGATTTCTCTTCGATTCCTATTTGAAGGTGAGTATCTTTTTTCAGGATCAGTTGACCGTCGCACTTTTCTAAAATTCTGTATTTTTTTAAAATATTTACTAACCAAGGCGTGAACTCCGAAATGGAATTTCTATCGTCGACCGTTTCCCGGTCCAAAACAATGAAATCCGGCGAATCAGTCGATGTCAAAAAGCGACTGTCCAATTCGTTCAATTCTTGGTCCGTTGTAGCAGCATATAATTGTAAGGAAGGATAAGGCCGACATTTGAAACCCGGAGCCAAGCTTTCCAACAGGTACGAGCAAGGCGCAAAGGTAATTGTTGGTTCGCCAGGGCCCTGATAAGAACTTCTTATTCTCCTTAAACGTTCGGCAAGCTCCGGAAAGCTGCTTTCAATCGTCCGCGAAATCGACAGATCCCTTTGACGATAAAAGAAAGAGGGATCTTTTAAGAGACCATAAGCGTTATAAAAAGGAGTTAAAAGTAAATGTTTTGTGGCGTTTTTTATCACGGTTGGTTCTTTTCCAAATTCACTCTCGGCAAAAATACCAAAAAAATCCAGGGCTGGCATCGTCACAGGAATCAAGATAAGTATCCCAAAAGCGAAATATTTGAACCATTTTTCTTTTGAATCGTGCGCCGACGGAAACAACAAAAACCCGATGATAAAAAGAAGTGGAGCCAGCAGAAACGCTATCAAAAAAACGTGGTAAAAGTCAGCCCTTACAAAACAATGTTTATAAAGACAATAGGCTTGCCATAATATCGACGCCAAAAAACAAAACCGCAAAGTGTGTTTTGATATGCGTTGGTACGACAAAAAAACAGAAAAGCTGAAAAATATTAATACTGGCACTAAACCGATCAAATAAATAATTTGGGAATAAAAAGGCACCGGAAAATCATAGCCATCGATTTCTGAATAAACGGAACTCGTTTCAAATCCCATCCACAAGTATTGCCACAAAAGAATACTCCCCGTTACGAAGAAAAATAAAAGAAATAACCCCAAAACAAGACTTAATGTTTGAAAAAAAATAAATTTTAAATCAAATTGAATCAGAGCTTCGGTTGTTAACATTATGAGCCAGACGCCTAAAGCATCAAACCCTGTCGAAAACTTAAACAACATCGATACTATTGTGATAAGGGTCAAAAATAAAAAATAACGCCTTCTTAATTTTTGGTCGCCCACATTCAAGTAATAATTCAAAGTTAATAAAACAATGATTAAATCGAGCGGAAAATACTCATAGTCATAAACAAGTGGATAGGCGATTACTAAAAAAGCGAAAAAACAGAACACAATCCGCATCCAGTTAAATTTCAATGAAACTTTTTTTAGCAATGGAATAAGCGTAACGTAATAAATGGAAAACAGACCCGCATAAATTAAAATACTCACACCCCCCCTTGCCACTAAAAGAAATTGAGCTAATGGACCGTAGGTAAAAAAAGATTGAACACCCAAAAACATTTTTTCTTTCAACATATAATTAAAAATATACAATTTGGAATTATCCAATAAATCCAAATCTCCGTTAAATATCAGATCATTTAAAAAAGATTGTTGAATAAAACTGAATAGGAACAAGCCTATTACTGCCTTAAATAATAATCTTGAGGAACTTTCGTGATTTAGTTTTACCATTAACCTTTTTCCCATTGGTCTCTGACCATTTTTTCTTTCAGACGAACAACTCTCATTGCCAGCCAAAATAAATTTATTAATAGTACGCTTTAACCCCCTAGCTTGGAATTAAAACAAAAAAGGGTTAAACACTTCAGGAAAAATGCGATAGATTGAGATAGATACGGAAGAATCGCCTTCAAGTTTTAGCCTTTGTCATTAAGGTTTTGCAGTAGAATCGACCGTGGCATAAATGAGTTTACTTTTTTGCGATAGGCGGCTTGTAATATTCTTTTCATTTATAACAAGATTCTTACGCTCAATAATCAAAATCGATGTCGGCTCTTCATTTCGAGGTCTTCTCTTTGGAAACAGCACTCGCAAACGCGTTGCCCATCATCACCACATTATTCACCGCGTTCTTCACCATTTTTTTGTTAAACCGATATTTTGGAGAACCCCTTAATCAAGATCGATTCGCCACTATTGATGGTTTGCGAGGTTTTCTCGCTTTTTTTGTTTTTATAAGCCATTCTAGAGTTTGGTACTACTATTTACGGACAGGCGTATGGGAAAACAGTCCACCTTCCAATTTATATGATCACATGGGATCAAGTTCCGTAGCGTTTTTTTTCATGATCACGGGGTTTTTGTTTTTTTCGAAACTGATCAACGGCAGAAACAGTAGCATAGATTGGTCAAAACTTTTTGTCTCTAGGCTTTTACGGCTCGTTCCTATTTACTGGTTTTCAGTTTTCATTATTTTCCTCATTGTTTTTATTTTATCTAAAGGTATTTTAAAAGTACCGCCCCTAGCGCTCGCTAGAGGGATAATTCACTGGCTTGGATTCTCAGTTCATGGCGCACCCGACTTGAATGGCATCGAAAACACAGCGACTATTGACGCCTGGGTTACATGGACATTGCCTTATGAATGGTTTTTTTATTTATTGCTCCCCATTCTTGCCTTTACGGTCAGGGTTTCCCCGCCGCTACCCTATGTTCTTCTCAGTTTGGTGACTTTGTTATTTTTTCTAAAATTCCCTCTTGATACATTTCCACTATTATCTTTTTGCGGAGGAATATTAGCCTCGTGCCTCTTTCGCTTTACCTCCATTCGCAAATTTTCCAAAAAAAATTTTTCTTCTATTTTCATTATTGGTTTAATTTCTATAACAGTTATAGAGTTTCCATCGGCTTGGGGGCTTATTCCACTTCTTCTGTTGTCACTGGCCTTTATTCTTATCGCCTGCGGAAACAGTATATTTGGCATTTTGGTCCACCCGCTTTCTCGAAATTTAGGTGAAATGACCTATAGCATCTATTTGCTCCACGGAATAATTCTCTTCGTAACATTTAACTTTATTTTCAATATGAACGAAGCAAAGAAATTCTCCTTATGGATGCATTGGACCTGGATTGGCATAATCACTATATTTTTAATGCTGATAAGTTTTACGACTTTTCGGCTCGTTGAGCGCCCATTAATGAGAAGAACATCCATAGTCACAAAATGGGTGTTCGAACAATTAGCGCATTAAAGCTAGCGAAAGATTCTTCATTTCTGCGGGCTAATCGATTTGCTATTTACTGCCATTTTGAAAGCAAAGTTTATTGAAAGATTTTGACTAAAGATTGGATTTCAATGAAAGATATAAACTATAAAAAAATAGCTTGGTCCCTTCGCAATTCCTTTCGTTTCCTCAAATGGTCAATTGCCTTACCTTGTATTTATATCCTTTTCAAATGTGTTGATTTTGTATTGTTCGGAAATAGTTGCTACGATTTCAACATACATTGGCTCAATGCTAAAAATCTTATAAACGGCATCAATATTTATGATCTTTCCACTTTCAATCAAATGTCGACTATATCTAGCAAAAAATACGACCTAGAACCTTTTGACATGATCCCGCGCTATTTCCCAAGTTGTTATGCCCTATTGGCCCCATTCGCTTTACTCAATTGGCCTACGGCAAAATGCTTATGGCTTATTGTTAGCTTGTTCTTGACCTTCTCATTGGCGAAAGAAATTTCCGATTTATTTTGTTACGGAAAATATTTTTATTTTCTACTAGCGGCTCTAATTTTTTCCGAACCATGGCGAGCAAATATCTGTTTTGGCCAAACCGCCATTTGGAGTTTTGGGTTTTTTATATTATCCATTAAATTCAGCGGACAGAAGAAATTCCTTTTTTCAGGAATCGCTTTGTCTCTAGCTTTATTGAAGTACACTTTAACTGGCCCCCTCTGCCTTTATTTCATTGTTTATAAACGGGTTTGGAAAAACGTCATTACTGCCCTTGGGATTCATTTCGCGATTCATTTCATCATTTCCTTAAAATTACACAAATCAATTTTTTATCTTTTCATGTCCACCCTTAAGTGGTGCAACAATGGAATCATAGAAGATGGTCGATTCGATTTTTTCCGATTTTGGTTCTTAATCGAAGGAAAATTAAGTTGGGTACCTTTTTTGGGTGCCGGAATCACGCTTTTAATATTTTTATTTTTTTTATATAAAAAAGAAAAATTACCCCAAGATGACCTCGGAGTCCTTGCATTAAGCTCGATGGTTGCCACAGTTTTGACTTATCACAGCGAGTCAGATTTTACTGTTATTGTTCTGCCCGTGGCATGGATTTTAACAAGAAAACATCTGGATTTTTCACTTGTCCTTTTTTCTGTAGGTATATTTTTTGTGGGCTATTTGCGCGGCAACTATTTGCCAGGAGATCAGGCCTCTTCAATTTCTCAATCCGAAAACATTACGAACTCTTTGATAAACCCAAATTTATCCTATTTTCATCAGAACCTACACACCGTTATCGCAATCGTTTATTCTCTCTTTTGGTATTTATCTATACTTATAATGGGGCACACGTTGATTTCTAAAAAAAACGAAGAGCTTATTGAAAATGATTAAAAAAACTGAAGTTATCCCGAAGAAAAATCCAATTTCCTTCACCCAAACATTAATAAAAGGTTTTGTCACTTTTTCTTTTATCTTTTCCCTTTTTTATTGTATCCACGCAACTTTTGTCGCAAAAGGCGCTAGTTATGATTTGCGTAACTACTTATTCAATGCAAAATTCCTGCTAAACGGTCAAAATATATATAGTACAGATGTCTATAAACAAGTATCGGCATTAGCCATTTCAGCTTGTGACTTTGTTGACCCTTTTGATGTTTGCCCCCGATACCCCCCTAGTTGTTATTCCTTTTTGGCCCCTTTCACACTGGTGAATTGGATAACTGCAAAATGGCTATGGTTGCTCTTAAACCTCATTCTGACTTGCCTTTTAGCTAAAGAAATATCAACATTATTTTGTTCGAAGAAACATTTTCTATTTCTGTTAGTGGCCATGGTTTGCTCCATCCCATGGCGGGATGATATTTATTGGGGCCAAAACGCAATCTGGAGTCTCTGTTTTTTCATTTTATCCTTGAGATTAAGCGAAGGAAAAAAACCGTTTTTTTCAGGTCTGGCCCTAGCATTGGCTTTATACAAATATTCCTTAACCCTTCCAATGTGCTTTTATTACCTCGTTTACAAACGAGTATGGAAAAATGTCCTCGTTGCTTTTGGCTTTCACTTAATCTTGAATGGACTTATTTCCGTTTGGTTTCATCAACCCATTTTTTATTTTTCCACCGCTTTCATCAAATGGTGCTCCAATGGAATCATCAATAGCGGCGAGTACGATCTTTTCGCTTTTTGGGCTTTGCTGCATGGAAAACCAGTCTGGATACCTTACCTTATCAGTTGTTTGTCACTTCTCCTGTTGATCCTTGTACTAATTAAAGCCAATCACACGGATGACCTTGGCGTTTTCACTCTGACCGCTTTGATTTCTTCGATTTGGGTTTACCACTGTGATGCGGACGATATTGTTTTTATACTTGCGATCGCATGGATACTAGAAAGAAAAACAATGTCCTTGTCTCATATTCTTTTTTCGTCCGGAATTTCTTTGATAGCTTTTTTGAAGTATCACTATTTCACTTTGGATTACCTACGCCCTTTTCAACAAGGGCCAAGCAACCTCAAGGGATTAAATAACATACTAAAAACCGGAACATTTCCCTGGACTCTTGATGACTTGCGTATTATTTGCTTTTCATTTTTCTGGTATTTTTCTATCGGGATACTGGGATATAAATTAATTCGGAGGCAAAATAAACTTCTTTAAAAAAAATTATCTTTCGGGGACGAACTATTATCAGTTCCCATTAAAAACATTATCTTTAATCGAAAAAAGGAAGCGGCTAAATCCCGCATCCAAATTATAAAAAATGACGACAAAATGATAAGCAAAATATCAAACGGCATCCTCATTCTTATGGCACTAATGTAAACCATAAAAGGAATACTATAAGCTAAGAAAAGCGCAAGAAATAATATCGCCAATCTTTTTTCCCGCCTACAAAGAATCAAAAATCCTAAGCCGCTCAAAAAAAACAGCGGAACAGTGACAACCTTGTACAAAAAAGGCTTCCATTTGTTTTCCGCAGAGCTATCCAACGGATTCGGCTCTTTTTTCCACGTCCACAGTCCAACAAATTTCAACAAAGCATTTTCTAAAAATTCAGCGGGATTATTTTTTATGAAATCAACCGCTTTCTCCGTGAGCCACTTCCCTTTTTCGAGTTCATTCATTTTTTCAAAAGATGTTAAATCCTTATCATCAATTTTTTCCAAATAAATATAATCTTCAATGTGGGCCGCAATTCCCTTAGATAAATATTGATGAGTTAATTCGTTATTTCCCAACCACAAAGTATAACTTCCATAGTAAGAAGTAATAACGGGCTCTTTCAAGACCATGTAATTGCGCATCAACCAAGGAGAAATGAATAAAAAGGTAACCGAAAACAAAATCAAATATTTTTTAAATATCAACTTTGGAGTCCCATTCTCAAAAACTGCTAATTGCAAAATCGGAAAAACAAAAAGGATTGGCAGGAAATTCTCTCGAGTCAGCAATCCTATAGCGTCAATGATTCCAACTATAAAAACATACTTTGTATTTTTTTCTTTAACGTAAATTAAATTTGCCAATATGAGTAATCCGATTAGTTGGTTTGAGGAATACACAAAAAACGGATAGATACAACAAAGCAATGCTGAAATTAAAGCTATCTCTTTATGCTTAAAAAGAGTTGATGATATGAAAAAAACTACAAGCGGCAAACATGAATAAACAAGAGATTGCCAAACAGATAGTAGAAATAAATGGTTAGAAAACAAAGCCAAGAAAAAAGGATAAATAGGCGGTGCACAAGCATAGCAAGTGCCATTCCAAGCTCGACCTAAACCCTGAGCGTGGATAACTTCAAAAAACATTCCGTGATTTATCAGGTTTTGCGCGATGTCGAGGTAACCTCCGTCCTGCATTTGAAAATCAGTTAAAAAAACCACCGCCAGCCGGACGAGCAAGGCAAAAAAGTAAATGAGGGTCAGCCATTTCCACTTGCGATTCATTTTCATGCCTATCTTTTCCATTTTCATCTGAATTCTTATAGATAGCCTCTAAATGTTGGTATTCTAATTAATATTTTTACCATAATTAAAATATAATAATCACGTTGCAAATAATAACCAGTTAAAACCTGGCCTCTCATTTGCTAATTTATTAAAATCCGAACTGACATATTTTGAAAAACATTAATTAGAATTTGTGTCTAAAATTCTCAAGAACAGAATGAACAAAGGCCCGAGACATCCATGAACGAGAAAGTCAGGTTCCTGCGAACAATCCATGGGTTTTTAAAGGCCACATTTGGCCAAGCAGAATGGTTGGCTTTGCCACAGATTACATCCCTTGGTTCTCAGGAAGCGGCTTGGTCCCACGAAAGCGTCGTGAGTACACAGAAGAGAAAATGGCCCGCCCTGAAAAAAGCCCTTGAATCAAATCCAGATGCTTTGTCCATCAATCACGAAGCGCCTCAAAGTAACTGGGGAGAAGATGTCTTTTTTCAACACCAAATCCTTTGCTTCGGACACGCCTTAGCTTTGGCCTCCGCAAGCGAGTCACGAGTAACCTGGCTGGATTATGGGGGCGGCTTGGGCCAATATTATCTTTACGCCAAAGCCCTTTTTCCTAAATCGGCCCAAGATTACACCTGTTACGATTTACCAGCCTTCTGTGCGGAGGGACAAAAATTGAATCCAAATGGCATTTATTTGCCCTATAAAGAAAAAGCCTTATCAAAAAAATATGATCTCGTTTTCGCGGGAAGTTGTCTTTGGTACGAGGACAACTGGATCGACTTATTGGGCCAATTGGCCACTAGCGCTTCTCCCTATCTAATGGTTTCCCGACAGTTAATGGTCCAAGAAGGCTCCGGTTTTGTGGCTCTACAGCGTCCAACCAAGTATGGTTATTCTGCAGAGTATCGTTGTTGGATTTTGAACCGGCAAATATTTTTAAACGAAGCCAAATCCCAAGGACTTGAACTGATTCGTGAATATTGCTTGGGAGATGGCCCCTATATCCACAAGGCTCCCAAACCAAGCCAATTTCGTTCTTTTCTTTTTTTAAAAAAGTAACGAACGGCAAAAGGTCTTCTCTTGATATTTATTAAATTTAATTTCAGGCCATGACTAGTCTATCTATTTGGCACTATACCTCAACAGAATCTTTATCCTCTTATTCAAAAAAGGTAAGATTATATCTTTTCTAAACAGTCTAAAGAGCAAATTGATTTTGTCTTTTAAAGTAATATTTTCCTTTTTTACAAACTCCATGGGTTTTTTATATGGATTTTCTGCCGGTAAATAATTAAGCATCAAGTTTTCTCTAAGGAAAAGGAAAGGGGTCTTGTCGGCATGCTTTTCATTCATTAAAAGATGAGTCGGTAAATTCTCCGGTACGTCCCCAAAACATTCCGACACTAGCGCAATACCATTCTTCTTCAAAGATTTCGACATGAGTTCAATCGTTTTTTTAGGATTCGGAAGGTGCTCCAAAACTTCCAAACAAACGACAGCGTCAAAAAAATTATTTTTTATTTCACTAATGCTTGAAATAAAATCAATATCAATTTTTTTATTTTTGAACCTTTTCACCGCAAAGTTATATGTTTTACTTCCCGGTACGTCAAAATACCAAAGACGGACGCGATTTTTAAATTGTTCTTTTAAATGAATGGAATCGGTACCCAAACCGTCACCGATCATCAAAACATTTACAATCGTGGATTTGACTGCTTTTAGATACAACCCCACCCTTTCACCTACCCTCGCAATCATAATTTTTTTTTCAGGCCTGCAAGACTCAATTATGAGCTCAAAAATAAACCCGTTTGTTTTTTTATAAAAATTTTCCATTCTTTCATCGTAAACATGCGGATGAATTTTATACTTCAGGGCTTCACGACAAACGTTCCAGCCATTATTTATAGCCTCATTCCAAACAAATCTCCTTATATCCGCCAATGGAATTTTGGTGATTTTAGCGATTTCATTCACAATGGATTCATAGCTAGGAGTCGAAAAATTTCTCATTTTTTAATCCTTTGATTTGACCGCTGCCTAGGACACCCCTTGAGGTCCATCACAGTTTAACCAAGTTAGCTGTAGCTGACAAACAAAGCGTCAACCCAGGACTGGGTCGCAAGATCAACTCTAAATCGTCATTCCAGGCTTGAAGGATCAACCTGTTTTAATGTTCACGCCAGACATCCAGGATGCAGGAACAATACTTGGTCAATAGCTATATGTCGAGATATTATGACTTTGCAGATTTATCCTAAATTGAGATAAAGGACCTTAAAATAGACCCTAAACGGTTTTAGAAACCTTTCGACAATCTGCGCGAACTATATCCACGGGAGAGTATTTTTGAGATATTTCTGTACCTATTTCGATCGGAACTATTTGGCCCGGGCCTTGTCCTTGTATGCTTCTCTCAAGACACACGCAGGCCCCTTCCGACTTTACACGCTTTGTTGGGATGAAGAAACGGTCGCCGCATTGAAAAACTCTAAATTGGATAACGTCGTCGTCATCACTCCTCAACAAGTGGAAAAATTTGAACCGAGGTTGATATCGGTGCGACCAGACCGGACAAAGGTGGAGTATTATTTTACCTGCGGCCCCGCATTCATGGACTTGGTACTTAAATTTAACAAAAAAATTAATCTCCTGACTTATCTGGACGCGGACCTTTATTTTTTCTCGGATCCCGCGCCAGTCTTTAAAGAAATATCAAAAGCTTCTGTCGGTATCATCTCTCATGATTTCGCCCCGCGATTCCAATATCGAAAAAAGAATGGAATTTACAATGTTGGTTGGGTCACTTTCCGCAAAGACAAAAATGGCTTGGCTTGCCTGAAACGGTGGAAAGAGCAGTGCATCGAATGGTGCCATACCTACATTGATGGGTCACGCTACGCTGACCAAAAATATCTAGATGCGTGGCCTGCCCGCTTCAAGGGAGTTCGGATCATTGGCCATCCCGGCGCGAATTTGGGACCTTGGAACCTTGGTAACCGTAGTTTATCCGTTGATAACGAAACCTTAAGGGTGAATAAAAAGCCACTTATTTTTTATCATTTTCACGGTTTCCGCGAGTTGCGACCCGGCCTCTATGACTTAAGCCTGGGCCCTTGGGGTGTAAGATTGAATAAAATCCTAAAAAACTGGATCTTCGTTCCCTATTTAGAGGAATTAAATCGGCACCGTATGGGTTATGGATTTGCTCAAAATAACCGGCTTATTCAATTAGGGGATGGCTTAATTCCATTACTTAAAAAAGCTATTCATATTTTACTAATGTTCGTTACCGGTTCTTACATTATTTATCGGCCCAAATCAGAACCCATGCCAGCCATAAAAAGCCCCTCCGCACACAAGACATATTCTCGAAAGGCATAAAACACCTATAAATGTTATTAAAATTCATGGAGTGGATTTGGTGGCGGATGAGATGATGTGGCGTCCCACCTACCGGGAAAATGAAAAACGGGGAAAAGATATGACGGCGAATACTAAAATTTTCTTATCGGTCATGAGCGATGATTTTGGAATGTGCGATGCGGTTAATGAGGGCATTGTCCAGGCCTATACGAAAGGTGTTCTGACCGATACCAACCTCATGGCTCCGGCACCCGCGTTTCCGGCCGCCGCTCGATTGGCTAAGACCCACAAAATTCCCGTGGGAATCCACGTCACCTTTACCGCCGAATGGGATGTCCTGCGCTGGAAACCCTTGACCCCTCTAAAGTCCATGACACAACCGGATGGAACTTTTCCTTTTACCGTCAAGGAAGCTTGGCGGAAAGCGGATTTGCGTGAGGCCAAGATAGAGTTGGAGGCCCAATGGAACCGCATTGAAGCTGAAGGCTTAAGCATCACCCATGCCTGTGAGCATATGCATAAGGATCCCTGGGGAAAACTGGCGGGCCTTCTCGCCCATTTCCTCAGGCAGAAAAGAATTCCTTCCCGAAATCGGAGTTCTGCCAAGAAACATCATATTCCCCGGACGGATTGGGTATCGACTTTCGAGTCCAGCGGGGTGTCGCTTGACCGGGAAGTCGCAAAGAAAAAATTAAAGTCCTGGATCGACTCCCTCGGTCCTGGTCACCACTTGTGGCAATGCCACTGCGCCATTGAGGGCCCTACTCTGGAGAAAATGTGCAGTCCTTCCCATCGGGATTTCCATTGGGCCCGTACTTACCGTTTGATCGATCAGTCGTTGGTGACGGACCCCGAGGTGAGAGCATGGATCGAAAAACGGGCCATTCAATTGGTTCCAATTTCTTCCTGTCCGGTCTCGGGTTTCGAGTCGTTTGGAACATCTCTCCTCTTCTCAACGGGCTTAAAAACACTATCCTTTAAAACAAAAAGACTAATTTCAAAACTTTTGCCAAGTTTTATTAAAAATTTCATCCGGGAGACCCGAAACAAGTTAAACCAAGTCCTTTATACCGGAAACCAAAAGTTCTGTCCTATCTGTGAAAAAACGTCCCGCTGTTTTCGACCCTATACCGACGGTTTCGTTCCTTTTGAGGATGTGGAGTGCGTTTTTTGTTTTTCTCATGGTCGCCATCGCCTCTTGTGGCTGTACCTCATCCAAAAGACGAATCTTTTGGATGGAAAGCCAAAAAAGGTACTACACGTCGCCCCAGAAAGTTGTTTTGAGCCAATGTTTACGAAATCATTTGGATCAGGTTACGTTACCGCCGATTTATTCAATCCCCTTGCAAGACTCAAAATGGACGTCATGGATATTCAATATCCGGATCAAACCTTTGATGTGATTCTTTGTAATTATGTGTTGCAAGAAGTAGCAGATGACAAAAAGGCATTAAGGGAATTCTACCGGGTCCTCAAAAATGACGGCTGGGCCATTTTATTGGCGCCTATTTTTGTTGAAAAGACTCTCGAAGATCCTCTTCTCCAGAAACCCGAGGAACGGCTCAAAGCATACAGTGAGGCAGATTCGGTCCGAGTTTATGGTCCCGATTACGTAGAAAGGCTTCGTGAAGTGGGATTTAAAATAAGCATTACCAAAGTGAATGATTTCGTTAAGCATGAGGACGCGGTTAGAATGGGCTTATTAACGCCTGAAACGGGTGAAATTTATTTCTGCACAAAATAGAATTTTTTCTTCTTTCGATTTGCTATTGCTTTTGAACCAACACCAAATGGATTTTTATGTCCCTCAAGCATAATGTCATAGCGAATTACGTAGGCCAGGCTTATACGGCCCTCATTGGCATCGTCATGGTACCGGTCTATTTACATTACCTGGGAAAAGAAGCCTACGGCCTTATTGGTTTTTATGCCGTATTAAGCGGTTGGCTGGCATTGTTGGATTTGGGTTTAACGCCAGCTTTTGGTCGCGAAGCGGCCCGTTACCAAAGCGGGACTGTAAAGGCCGGTGATTTCCGTTCGCTCTTAAGGGCAATTTTGATTTTATTTTCAGGCCTTAGCTTGGTCGTAATCAGCGTTGTATCCGTCTTATCGGGATTCATTTCCACCCATTGGCTGAAGGTTGAGACCATCCCACAGGGCGAGATAAGGACAGCAATTGTCCTCATGGGTTTCGTTTTCGTGCTTCGCTGGCCAGCCGAAATTTTTCGAAGCTTGCTGACGGGTTTTGAACATCAAGTTTGGTTGAATATCATCAATATCATGACTGCAACCTTTCGTTTTATTGGCATTCTGCTAGTTTTTAAATACGTTGGGGCCTCTCCAAAGATATTTTTCCTGTTTCAAGGGGCGATAGCTGTCCTTGAATTAATTATTTTAGCGGTGATCAGCCATCGATTTCTTCCGGCCTGGCCGGAAAAAGATAAGCAGCCTTGGTCATTAGCGTCAATTAATAGAATTTGGAACTTTGCTTTAAGTTCGGTTGCTTTATCCCTGATTTGGATCATAATGACTCAAACCGACAAACTGATTTTGACTAGGTTACTGCCCCTTTCGATATACGCCTATTATTCCATATCGGTCTCAGCCGCTATGGGAATTCTGTTAATTTTGGGGCCGATTACCCAGGCTGTCCTCCCTCGGTTAACCCGCCTTGTGTCGGAAAAAAACGATTCGGGTTTTTTATCTCTTTATCGGAAAACGACGCGGATGGTTTCCGTCTTTGCGGGTTCGGCCTCAGTGATTTTAGCCGTTTATCCCCAGAAGATCCTTTGGGTTTGGACGGGTGATATGGAGCTCTCCTTCTCGGCAGCTACAGTACTGGCATTTTCCGCGCTAGGTTACGCTCTTTTAACCCTATCGGATATTCAATATGCCCTGCAAGTAGCGCGCGGGAATCTCGCTATCACATAACGGGGACATTATTTTTTATTTTAATTCTAATCCCTAGTCTTATCTGGGCCACTTTACAACATGGTATGCAAGGGGCGGCTATCACTTGGATGATGGTCAACCTTCTTTTTCTTTTGGGTTGGGTACCCTTGGTTCACCATCATTTCTTGCCGAACTTTCATAAAACTTGGATGCTCCATGATCTATTACCGGTAGCGTTAATATTGGGTGCCACGGCCTTTCTGATGAGTTTCTTCCCCATCAACGGAGATTCGAGAATTCAGATTATTTTATGGTTGGCCGTATGGTCTAGCATAACTCTGTTTTCTGCCGGATCAGCCACGCCTGAAGGAAGGTCGGTGATTATGAAAGTTTCTAAAAAATGTCTTTTATTCTTTCAAAATTAAAACCCCGGGAAATAGCATCGGGACGTGAATTGATCGATTAAAAAATTTTAGGTCGAGGCTTTTAAATGCCAAAAGTATCAGTGATTATCCCAACCTATAACCGGGCTCCCACGATTGAACGGGCATTGCGAAGCGCGCAAGGTCAAACATTTGAAGACATCGAAATCTTCATTTGTGACGACGCCTCAACCGATTCCACGAAAAAAGTTATCCAACCTTATTTAAAAAAAGATGCCCGAATAAAATGGCTTAGTAGCCCCAAAAACCAGGGGCCCGGAGCCGCCCGTAACCTTGGAATGAAAGTGGCCCAGGGTGAATATATCGCTTTCCTTGACAGTGATGACGAATGGCTGCCGGACAAATTAGCCAAGCAGGTGGAAAGGATGGAGAAGGAACCACCGGAGGTGGGGGTCTGTTTCTGTGGGGCCAAAATCATCAAAAACGGGGATACTTACCACCCGGCCTTTTATAGACCCCGAAAGGCTTGGGAACGAGATACTCTTCGGCAATTCGTATGGGATAAAGTCGGGTTTTTGACTCCGATTGTGTTATTCAGGCGGACCTGTTTAACCAAGGCCGGGCTGATGGCTGAATTCCGAGACAGTGAGGATGACGAATTTCTCTTGAGAGTATTTTTCGACTTTAAACTTGCGATCATATCTGAAGTTCTTGCTGTCATTTATCTCGAAACTTCTACGAACAAAAACGCATTTGAATACAAGACTACGGCCCTGGAAAACTATTTACGCCATTATGACCGCATTCGGCAGAAACTCGGTTGGAGTCCCGCACTTTATTTTAGAAGCCGGCGTTATATCAACTTGCTTGTTGAGGCCATTCATGAGCGGAAATTAACGGAGGCAAGAACCATAATCAAAAAACGTCTTCAATTACTACCCTTTCTGGGACCGGTCGAAATCATTTCCATTGCCAAGGCCTTTTTGAATACTTGGTTTCGGCCTTGAAATATTCATCGCCTCCAAACTGGCCTTTCCAGGCTGTTTTAAACCGGGGTAAAAAATGGCTCAAATAAAAAAACCACCCACGAACAAAAAAGTGAACCTGGCGGTATTATTTGAGAGAATCGTCCCTTCCCTGGACGCCAGATTAAAATCGCTGGCCACAGTTATTGATTTTACCTGTATTGAATTTTGTCGTCAGGATGAAACCTACCTGATGGAACTCGTTAAAGAAAAATCGCCTTATAAAAAAATTACCCTGTTCGAAAATTACGACTATGCGCGTTATCCCGCCGCAGTCCTTCTCAAAAGGACTTTTGAGGCCTTGGACAAAGTTAATCCCTCGGTAGTCGCAATTATTGGTTGGTATGATCGGATCAGTTTGTCGGCTTTACTTTGGTGCTTAAAAAAAGGAGTTCCCGCTCTATTGATGGGTGACAGCACCGAAAAGGATTCCAGGAGACGAAAACCCTTGGAATGGCTCAAGTCGATTCTGCTCTCCGGCTACAGCAGCGCCCTTATCGGCGGGAGCTCCCCAAAAAAGTTATCTCCTCAAACTCGGTTATCCTTCCCACTCCATTTACAGCGGCTATGACGCGGTCGATAATGATTATTTTGCTGCAAAGTCCAACCAAGCCAGAAGCAAAACTGTGGAAATTCGAAAAAAGCTCAATTTGCCCGATGATTATTTCCTTGTGTCCTGCCGTTTTATTCCTCAAAAAAATTTACCAATGCTAATTCGAGCCTATTCCAAATATATCAAATTAGTTCCGAACCCTTGGGCCCTTGTCGTCACCGGGGAGGGACCCGAAAGAGAGAGTATCCTACGGGAAATCCAAAATCACGGACTGATGGATAGCGTTCGATTACCAGGTTTTATTCAATATGACCAACTGCCTGATTATTACGGCTTGGCAAAAACTTTTATTCTTCCAAGCCTGTCCGAACCCTGGGGTTTAGTGGTGAACGAAGCTATGGCTTCCGGGCTTCCGGTTTTGGTTTCTGACCCTTGCGGATGCTCAGAAGATTTGGTTCAAACTGGTGAAAATGGTTTTATTTTTAATCCTTCAAATCCAGAGGAGTTGGCCGGCCTGATGGCTAGGATGTCCACCCTGCCACTCGAAAAAATAAAAACAATGGGTGAAAAAAGCACGGAAATAATCCGCCACTGGCATCCCCGGAATTTTTCGGAAAATCTCCGCGCTGCCCTTGAGACCGCTTTCCAAGCTCCAAAACCAAATACGCCGTGGTTCATCAAACCCCTGGTTAGGTTATTGATCAGCAGGAGTTTCCGAATGTTCCGAAGGACTTAACCCCCTGAGTGGTTGGCGGCGCCCAAAACTTGTGGCCGACGGATGTTATCGACGATATGGCACGCCTCACCTAAAACTGCCCGTGGCAAGCCTAAAAGTCTGCGTCCCTGACATTCTTTCCCTTCGGGTAATCAACAACTCATCATCTTTTTTTGATTTCACTTTTCTCGATTAGTCAATGGAGTTGGGGAAAGAAGGAATCTCAACTCATGATCCCACCTGTCCATGACGGCCTTCTTCGTGAAATGGGCTTGGTAGACTTCATGGCAATTTTCGAACATAGCTTTTTTTTGAGTCGGACTTTTCGAAAAAAGAAGAAGTTCTTCAGCGACTGAATCCAGGTTATCCTCTTTTAAAACCCACCCTAACCCGTATTCCTTGATCCACAAAGCGATGTCGGAAAGCTCGCTACCCTCGAACAAAACGGGCCTGCCCACGGCCAAGGCGCCAAAAAACTTAGAGGGCACCATCATCCCGGACCATTCGGGCCTTAATGAAACGACCTGGACATCCGGCGCGGATAACCGTGCTAAAAGACGTTCAGGTGGCGCAAAAGGAACAAAGCGGATGTTGGTGTCCTCCGAATTGACTGCCTTTTTCAATTCATTGAGCCGGCTTCCCCGGTCGCTATAAGCAAAAATGGCGGAGCCGCGCATCAAACGGGCCAGTTTCAAGGTCAAATAAAAATCATGTCCCCTTCCAAAACTTCCCGAATAAAATAGACCTAAGGGACTTTCTCCGAAGATTTCCCTTCTCTCGGAATTTTCACAAGCCAAGGGATCCGAAGGTTCCAACGTGGACCAGAGGTTCAGGGTCACGCTGGGCTTGGTGGAATAACGGTTTAAAAGCCCCCCCATGCAGGGACCCAAATCCGCGATGAGATCACTGGAGCGGTAGGCCCTTTTTAGGAAGAAGCGGATCATTTTTGCGATGATTCCCTTTTCGTCAATAAGACCGTCACCGATCGCGATTTCGGGATAGAGGTCGAAACACCAATGAACGATCCGGGCTTTCGGCCTCAGAAGCCTCAAAAAAGGGGAAAGCAGGACGCCGAAAAGCGGGGCCGTTCCAGTGAGAATCACATCCGGCCTAACGCTTGGTGAAAACGCAAGCCGCCACCACCAGAGCTTTTGGGTCCAAATGGAATTAAGGACACGGCCCCAAAAGGAATGTTGGCTCCAAGCCGGGCGCCAAATCCGCCTGATGAGAACACCCTTTTGGTCTTCCTTTTGAAGCGTATAGTGCTCTTTGTAGTAGTGGCAACTGCGGTTCGTGGGCCAGACTTCCACTTCCCATCCCTTGTCCACGAGGCCCTCACAAAAATCCGTGTAGAACTTGGCCGCAGCGACATCGTCCGGACGGAAGTACTCACATAAAACCAGTATTTTAGGCATCGCCTTTTATTCCATCCGCTTATTCGTTTTCAAAAGCATCATACGACACTTGCGTCTTTCCAATCACACTTCTACGCGGGATTTTGGTTCGGGTTAGTGGATTTTTCAAAAACTCCATTTTCCCAAATGTTGGGGCCACTCTTCGATTCCAAATCCGGCTAAACCCACTCTGAACAAGCTTCCCCAAAACTTGATCATCTCAAACCAAAATTCTTTTCGGAGCCACCAATCGGCCGGAAGGCGATCGAGAGAAACCGGTGTCACTTGAATGCCGCTTCCCCGGAGGTAAAACCGGGTCAAAAATAAAGCCCGAGGCAGGTGAAACCAGGGACGTAACAATACTACCGAATTCGCACCCGAAGTTCTAATGAGGGGAGCCGAATACCTGGCGTTCTGGTCCGTGGTTCGTGCCCGACCCTCGACCACAAGCTTCGGAAGAACCCGTCCCTTGGGCGTGGTCGCAGTGATTTCATTCATCGGCCAATCAACACCCGAAATCAGCACCTCCGCCGGTTTCAGCTCATCAGCCTTTTCCCATACTTGGAAGAGGGTCGTATAACCGCTATAAACCACCATAAGTTTAACGGAGACTGGATTTTGGACAATGGGTAAATAAACCGACGCAAAAAAAAGCCATTGAATCAACAGCACGACAGCCGGGAAGAGCGCTAAGACCCTCCTCATCGAAAATATTTTCCTGGGTAACTTCACTCGGGTCCTTTTAACTTTCGGAAGCCCCACTTTGATAGGAAATAGAAATAGCTCTTTAGATGGTGGAAAGCGTCCTTTGAAAACAGGTTTTTACTGGCCCTCTGTTCCAAATGAACACATGTGGTTTCCCCGTTGTAGATAACTTTCCAGCCTGCGGCCCACATTCGGGCACAATAATCCACGTCCTCGAAATATTTCTGGAATTTTTCGTCGACCGGCCCAATTTGCTCGAAGGCTTTCCTCCGTACCATCATGAAACAACCCGAAACCCAGTCGCAATCAAAACGATCCTTTTGATCCATGTGCTGATAGAGGTATTCTGTCACTCTTTTTTCACTTTTAAAGAAAAAGGGAAGCCGCCTTGATAAAACGGTTCCCAAGTTCTGGTATCTCCGGGCGGGCCACATAAACTGTCCTTCGTTTCCAATTAGGCGACAACAAGAAAGACCGCAATCCGCGTGGGATTCCATAAAACGGACCATTTTTTCTAAACAAGGGTCTCCCTCCACGAAAAGCATATCCGTATTCATGAGCAAGACATATTGAGAGTCTGAGTGATTGAGAATCACATTGAGATTTTTCGAGTAATTCAAGCGACTTGGGTTCTTCACGACTTTAACCGGTACTGGATGAGCCATCGCCGTAAACTCGGCCATATCCGCTCCGGAATTATTGTCTATAAGAATCAACCGGGACGGGGTGTTTCCGCAAGCCCGAGGAAGGCTTTTTAAAAGCGGAACCAGGAAATCCCGTTCATAGGTAAAAATTATCCCCACATCAACGAGAGCGTCCATAGAAGCAAATCCATTTATCCGTTATTAAAGGGCATTGTTAAAAAACGATTTCAAGCCCGATGAGTTTCCCAACGACATTTCAACAGTTTCAACAATCTTTGAAACAAAGCCGTCAAGAACTTAATTCGATTTACGATAACTTTATACATTTTAAGCCGTCTTTCCTTGGTCACGGTCCCTAAATGTCGACGGTAATAAACCAGGGGTTCCTTAAAAAAGAAAACCTTACCAACGAAATTACAAGTAACTCCCACCCACTCATCGTGCATCGTGATGGTTCGCGGGAAGGGCAAGATCCATTCTTTTGCCTTGGAATCAAAAGCCATGCAAGCGCCGATATAGGTGTTTTTATAAATATTTTTAAAGACCCCTGGGCCACTATTTCTCATCGAAAAAAAGGATTTTTCAATCACTTTTTTTCGGGCATCTACAAGTATGGCGTCTGATACTACCACAAGGGGCTTAACCCGATTGAAGACTTCGAGCGTTTTAGCAATTTTACCTTTCATCCATATATCATCTTGGTCCGATAAAAACAGGATATCGCCATCGGCGAGGGATATGGCCTTTTCAAAGCTTTTAATGAGCCCCAAATTTACGGAATTATGGAATAGCCTTATTCTTTTATCCCCCATTTTTTCGATGATCCGCCCGGAATGATCCCGGGACGCGTCGTTCACAATGACGACTTCATCTGATTTTTTTAATTGTTTCAAAATGGAAGTTAATTGTTCTTTTAAAAATTCGGAACCGTTATAAACCGCCATACAAACGCTTATCTTCATTTTTTTCACATTTTATCTCTATTCTTTTCCGAGCTTAGATGACCATTGATTATGATTTTTTTCGACATTAATGAATAATGTTTTTTTTGAAATAATTGATTCCATTTTAAGATTTTGCCATAAATGTTAGAATTTTCTTATGGATGCCGTTCATAAAACCATTCCGGTTTATCTTGGCGGCTATATTTCAGGCATGGACCGCCCTTTGACCAGATTGCCAAGAATTCTTTTGGCCAAGACAATTATCCAGAAAAAGTTTCCATAACAGGAACGCACGATGCTGGGCATGTCTTTCATGAAAGCCCAATCAATGGAAGAAGATAAACCTTGGTTGGAAAAATGAACGACGATTTCGGGCCTGAGGAGTATTGTCGTGCGGGGATTCGAAACTAGTTCCATGTTGAATTTATGGTCCGATTGTATCTTGTATTTTGTGTCGAAACGCTTATGCTTAAAAACATCGGACCGGTAGAGTAATCCTTGCTGGCACCAATTCCGGAATGCCAACGCCCACCTGAAGCGGCTCGGCTTTGAAATTCCAACGTTTTGCATCAAGGAACAGGCAGCAATCAGGTCGGGTTTTCCATAATCCGGAATGGAATCGATCACATGGTCAAGTCCTGGTAATAGGATGTCATCGCATCCAATTACCATGACGTAATCGGTTTTGACGTAATCCAGTCCTTTATTATAGGCTGGATAAACACCCTCAGGCCTTTGTCGAATTACCGTTACCTTATGCAATCTCTTCAAAACCGCTGGGACAATTTCAGGCGTCGCTCCGGCTGATATGATGATTAAATCAAAACGGGGGGAGTTTTTTAATGCCGCCATGGAATAAATACAGGCATCAAATTGGGCTTCGATGGGGTCTTTGATGGCAAGAACAAAGGATAAGACCGGCCCGCTGGAACGTTTCATGTCTTCCTTATAACACTTTTTTCCCGGACAAGTACCAAGTTCCTCAAATTGAAACAAGTTTCAAATGCTAGGTATCGCCAAAAGAAATGGTCGTCAAATCCGGTTCTTTTGCTGGCGAAAGATCGCAGGATAAGGAACTGCGGTCACGAAAAGAAAAACCAACCACAAGAAGAATATCCCAGGATATTCCTGAACCCCTAACGATTCGATCAAAAGAGGCGAATGGTAAATAAAAATAAAGGAAAAAACGGCTGTTAATAGAAGGACAAGCTCCAATTGAACGTTTTTACTTTTAAAGTCCTGTAACATAAAGGAAAGGGTAACGGGAAGCAGGGAAAAAAAGAATTCACTTAAACGAAGGGCGGCGACGGAAACCGAGGAAAATAACGCGAGGCACAGCACGCCCATTAAAAGGCAAATCGCACAAGTGATCTCAAAGTTACTTCTCCAAAACTCGATGTCTTCTTTCCAATATTTCCTGAAAATTGTTCCAGCGGTTCCGAGAGAGAGCAAAGATATAACGCTAAAAGGATTGGGACGAACCCATAATCCCATATCGCTTATTTTTAAATAAATGTCGGCGCGGACATCGGGAATTCGCCCCAGAAGGAATTTGCCGAGACTGTCAAAAATCCTAGTTGGCGACAATAAAATCATTCCAAAAGCCAATAACAACAGAAAAACCCTTCCGTTTTTACTCGAAAATAAATATTGCATAAAAGGTATCAAAAAGGCGATGGCCACCTGCAAGTGAACCAATGTTGCCAACAGGACCAATCCAAAATAGACACGCTTGTCCGACACTAAATAGGGCAAGCCCATCATCCAGATGCTGATCGCGATTGCGATTCTTACTTCCGTGAATTCGTGCAAGAAAAAATAGGACGCGACGTAAAGGATAATCGCGTAGGGGGAATTGCGGCTCAATTTGGACACCATCATCAGTTTTAGTCCTAAAGCAAGACATGCAAGAGTTAGTAAAAAAGGAACGGCCGGCACGCCCAATCCGGAGAAAAAATAGGTCGTCAAAGAAAACAACGGATCCTTCGCCAGAACCTTATCTAATGAGAAGTTCTTGATGAAATCATAATCAATAACATAATTTTTAAAATCCTGGCTACCGGAAGGGACCAGCAAGCAAAGAGGAATGGACATAAACAACCAAACCCAAAACAAACGAAAAGGATCGATACGGGAACTGAAAAACAACGTCAAAAAAGCCGGTAACAAAAACAAGAGGTATAAAGCCATTGATCATCCATGAACAGAATTGGTACTTACGACCGGCAATCCAAAATTTGGAATTCCAAGGAATAGACGTCGTCTATTTTTCGAAAATCCCGCATAACAGCGCACCCCATTCGCTTTTTGCCTTCAATTCAGAGGATTAAGCCGGATCGCGTTTCAAAGCATTATAAAATTTAAATTCATCCGATCTACTGATTATTTCGAGTTCAGGCTTGGGGACTTTAGGCCTTACAAAGCTTGGAATTACCGTAAGGGGATATCCGATAGGACCAGCGTTTGACCTGATACCGCATCTCCCTAGGCCAATAAGATAAAAGATTGGATTTATAAAAACCTCCCTTTGTGGCGGAAACGCCCTTTATCCTAGGTAAAAAAGGTAGAGGTTCCCACCGCCCGCCCTTGGCGATCTCTTGATGAACCGCCCGGGCGAGGGCATGCTCAAAAAATTGGCCCCGACTGTCATCCAACCAGTTTTGGTATCCGCTTAGTTTTTGAAAAAAAGACCTTTTGAAAAAGAAAAATCTCGAGTCCGCAAAAGCCAAATTAGCGGACAAATCGGAGGAAACATCCGGCCGATCCGACGCCTGGAAAAATTTTACCTGCCGGTTAAAATTCAGTACTTGAAGTCGTCCAGTACATTTCACATACCATTTGGAAGATCGGATCAGGCGCGACCGTTTGAAGGCAGTGGCCAGCATCAACATTTCACCATAGCCCTTCCCCAATCGGCGGGGGAATTTCGGACCTTTAAAGCCAAGAAATTCAACCTCTCGTCCTGGCCGGTTGTGGGACGCCGCCATATTCCGTAATTCTTTAAGATCATGACCGCTATTTTCACAAAAAACGATCTTATCCACCGACCCGTCAAGAAGAAATAATTTAAGAGCTTCTACATATTGGCGGAGTCTTATTTGGGGATCCGCGATGACCAATTGTTCAATGCCATGGGGATTAATAGTGGCGGTAAGAATTAGACAAGTTTCAAGCATCATGCCGTCTCTTCCTTTATTTGCAATTCCTAAACTGTGCTGCCCAAGACACTTTTCGAAACTATTTTCGAGTCCTTGGGGTAGCTTCCTCGCAAAACACAATTAGCGCCAACGACGCAATTTTCGCCCAAAACAACTCCATCGAGGACAACGACGCTTGTACTGATCCAACAATTTTGGCCGATCGAAATGCCGATAAATTTTTCCCCTTGTTCAATAAAGGGCTTTTTTCTGTCGTCCATGACGTGATTCGAGGCGAACAACATCGTATTGGCCGCGATCATCGTATTATCGCCGATAAAGATGTCACCTCCACCTTGGATATGCACGCCGGGACCGATAAAACAATTCTTTCCGATCGTAATATTTCCACCGTGGCAAAAAAGAGTGGCGTTACGATAAATCGTGGTGCCGTCTCCGACAAAGATGTTCATTCTTTTACGGCTGGGTTCCGTTACAAAAGTTACATTTCCGACAATTCGGACGGATTTCCCAAGTTTAATATTTTTACGACTGCCCGAGACAATTATTTTCCCATGAATCCGTGAACCCCGACCGATGGTTAACCCCGTCATTAAGTTTAAATAATACTTAAGCCTGGCCGCTATCCCTTCCAACAGAATTTCAAATAAGGCAAACAGAAATTGAGGACAACTTAAATTCATCAACTTAAACCTATTTTGTAACTGCCGTACCTTACTTCGGATCAGCAACTCGACATTGAAAAAGCTCAAGTAAAATAAAAATCTCAGACTTCTTTTTCGATACAGTTCTATGAACAAATTGAATTTTTTCAACGCCGGGTATTGGGTTAGGGCTAATGAAACAGGAATTTTGGCCTCGGTCTCCTCTAAATAGCCCTCGTCCACTCGATAATGAAAAAGCGGATCGGTAACATAAAAGAATTTGTTGTTTTTCGATATTTTTAAGAGGTGGCCATAATGACCCGTTTCAAAATCCTCGTCGAACAAGTCACTTTCGGTAAAACATGACCTTTTAATCAAAACACTTTGAGTCGGAATCCAATTACCAAGCAAAAGTTCCTGATGGATGTTTTTTCCGATGGGAACCGGGAATCGATTGGAATACCTGTCGATTTTTTCGCCTTTTGAGTTGACAATAAACCCATCCGAATAAACTACCCCGAAGGTCTCTTCCAAACCTTTAAAGACGGCTATACTTTTCTCAATCCAGAATGGCAGAAATACATCATTGGAAGTGACGACCACAACATATTCGCCTTTAGTTTTTCCCCAAATACGGTTGAGCGTCTTACCTAAAGTCTCATTATCGGACTTGAAGAAATGTTCAACGCTGATCTTTTCAGGTTGATTGGTTGTCTCCTGAATCTTCTTCCTGGTTACCTCATCGGAGCCCCGGTCAATAATGACAATTTCAAGTTTGTTGAAAGTTTGGTTGAAAAGACTCGACAAGCCTTCTTCCAAACGCGTTTCCCCTTTACAAGGCAAAATAATAATGGTCACCAAGGGGTCAGAATCACCCACTTATTGCCTCTTTCCGAGTCAGATTTAATCACAATTGGATCGATGGTACTCATTTTTGAAACGGCCCGACAGGCGATCCAAAACAAGCGCCGAAATCGGACATCATCGTATTTTTCCCTGTTATCGCGCTTGTAACGTATTAAAAAACGACTTTAATCTTATTATAGCATCAAGCTTATTAGCGACGCAGGCGGAAGTCAGAAGCGACCCACCGCTTATCAGGCCAATGCTCGGAATAAGCAGCAGGGGGGGCCAATCGGTCCTAATGATGCAACGCCCGGCCACGCTGACTGCCGCCGCCGCGAAAAGGGGGAGTCCAACGTCTTCAAAATACCAGCGCCATTTCTCCATCCGCAGTAACCGCCGGTGCATAATCGGAATATATAGCATCACATAACCCGTGTTGAGAATCACCCACACGCTTGCCGCCCCCACCGCACCGTACAATTTGGTGAGCAGAATAATTAGCGGTGCCAAAAGCAGAACGCAAACAAGGTTGAAGTAAAAAGTAAGCTTTGTCCACCCTGAGGCTAATTGCAGGGCATAAGGGATATTCATGAGACCGTTTAAGGCCGTTCCAATGACAAGAATGCTTACCAGCAGATGTGTATTTTGCGTCGTTTCCGGGCTGCGGGTCCACAGTAACAGTATTTCCTTGGAGAAAAGCGAAGCCACCAACGTCGCGGGCAGAACGAGCACCGATACTAATTGAGCGCTTTTGTGGTAAAGCCGGGTTATTTCTTCTGTCGCTCCCAACGCCACTAGATTCGTAAACTGAGGGTACGCAGCCGAGAAAACCGGGGCGATGAAACGATAAAGGGTCATGGCAACGACATAAGCCAGTGAATAATAGCCGAACATTTTCAAGCTCAACATACGGCTGAGGATGATTTTATCCAGTTGCGTGAGAATGGTGACCAACACGGTGATTCCAGTGACACCAGCGGCGAAACGCCAAATGTTCATAAAAAGTTCGCGGCGAAAACGGGGTTTCTCAGGCGCGACCGGCAATCTGCGCCAGAGGAAAAAGACGATCAAACTGATATTGGCGACGCTGACGACAAATTGCCAGATAAAAAAAGCCTCCACGGTGGGGGAAACAAGCCAAAGGATAAACACCGCCCCAAGTCCGCGGAAAGTGGCCATCGCTGCGTTAATGCCATTCAACAATACCTGCCGTTGGAGCCCCATCAACCCGCCCGAATAGAAGCTCATCGGCCATTGAAAAGCGACCGCCAAACCCATGAGCCTAATAGCGGTTTGGACGCTTTTGGGCGAGAGGTTTTCCGCGTTAACCCAGTGGTAGGCAATGAAGGGGGCAAAGAGGATAACCAGGAGACTGATGAGCAGGCCCACTGCCCAGTATGGGATTTCTAAGGTCCGCACGAGATCGCGCATCTCCTGGGACTTATTTTCAGCAACGGCAAGGCGTGCCATTTCCCTATTCAAAGTATTGCTCAGCCCCATATCCAGCAATGAAAAAAGGGCAAGTAAAGTCGTGAAAAATCCGACAAGACCATAGGCCTCAATGCCCATGAAATGAATATAGAGCGGCACAAAGACAAGACTCATTAATCCCGTCCATAAACTACCGCCAAAATTGGCCACAATATTTTTTTTGAGTTGAGTCATTTCGACCGGGCCATTTTCCGAGTCATCAGCTCATTTTTCGCAGGAAAAGAAAAAATAAACAAATGAGTCGCTGTACTAAATTGGCTTTCCAAAAAAACGCCCTTCGGCTTCAGAGAAATCCAAAATGCATCTTCAAAACTTTTCTATAATAAAAGAGGCTTGATCGCCCAATTCCAGTTCATTCAAAATCAAAGACGCTTTTTTGTAAAAATTAATGTCCGTTTTTTTAAAGATGGACTTGCTTGGACTGTTCAAATAGGAAGACTCCGACATTAATCCTACGCCTTTTTCATACTGCTCGCTTCCCCAGAACTGGAATTCAGTCGAATCATAAACGGAATCGCTGATTCTTAAATTATTATTTTCACATATCAACTCGAGGGATTTTTTAGAAAACAAATGCGTATGTCTGGGCGGGTCGAGTTGAACCCAATTTTGGCGGTATTTTTTCCAGGCATAGGAAGATGCCACCGGGATCCGGATTAATATTTTTCCCCTTTCGCCAAGCAATCGCGACGCCGAAGCCAATTCTTTTTCCGGCTCCAAAAGGTGCTCAAAAGAATGGTGGAACATAATTAAATCGAACCCTTCGGGGGGCCTTTTCGGCAAATTCTTTATTTTCTCCCCAAAAGTCTCAAGAGTATCTTTGAAAATTGTCAAATTGTTCGAATAATGAATATCCTCCTCAAGGAAGGGATCTATTCCACAGGTGTTGAATTTGGAGCGAAGAGAATAAAGTAAACTTCCCGAACCGCAGCCCACATCGAGAATCCAATCGCCCGCCTTTACATGCAGTTTATGCCAAACCTTTATCAAGGGATCGGGTCTCAGGACTTGGACCCATTTCCCCAAAAAACCTGAACCCGTGGCCAAATAAATCGACCGACAGGCGGAAAGGTAACGCCGTGATTTCGAAATTAAATCCTTCGGCTCGACTGATTTTTTGGAATAATAATTTTCCGGATAGTGTTTACCCCAATTTTCCACATTTGATCTTAGAACGATTAGCTCGCATTTATCGCAATAGGAATAAACGAATTTCTCTCGAGTTTCATACATCATCTCAAACGCCTCGAATGTTTCGAGTCCATCAGACCCACAAAGGGAGCATTTTTCTAATTTTTGTTCTGGAGGATTTAAAGGATTCATCTTGGTTTCTTTACGCTCACTGAGAATTTAATTCACCCCATCTTATCGCAGTTTCTATTGGGGCAAGGCTTGAAAACGTTTGATTTTAGTTGTCGATCTTCCAAAATAAATTTTTATAGATAATCGATAATACATTCGTTGATTTCGCGAATAACTATTTCAATAAAAAAGGCGGGTTATGTTCCGAAACACCCTCAACGCATCAAACCGAAAGGCCGAAATGAAAATTTTTCAGGCGATTTGAGCATCCCAAACATTTTAGTTTTTCTTTACGTGTCTTCGGCTCAAAAGGCTCGACCTGACTTTACCATGGGCAAGTCCATTCAATTGGACGACGGGATTGTCACTTTTATTGCCTTTCAGTACATAAAGTCGGTCCATGGCTTCCTTCATAAACTCACTGACCAGAACCCGATATTCAACGTCCAAGTCCCTTTCCTCGGTGTGGGGCTCGAAAATCCAAAAAGCGTCGCAATTGCCTCCTTCCAAGCTCAGTTGTTCCTTGAAATGTTCGAAATTCCCCTTCACGATGTCCGTTTTAAGATAGTTCAAATATTCTCGGGACATCTCGTGAGATCTTTCCCAGGAGTAACGGCAGGGGCTGTTGCCGTGACCATTGGAATTGACGTTGATTTTAAATCCCTGGACCCCGAATTCCGCGCAGGTCTGGCTGAGAAGGGCCAGAACATCCTCCCGGCTCCCCGCCAAACCCAACTTGCCTCTTTGCATCGCAATGAAACTATTGGCGATCAGGAAGTGGGGGCGATTGCGGGCCACTACATGGGGAAGCAGGAAATTGAGGAATCCCAGGAAGGAGAGTACTAACCCCAGTAACAAGCTGGAAACTGCCAAGAGCCAAGTAGCTTTACCATATTGATGTGCGAGTAGAGCGATGGGCACACTACCCATCAGGAAGGTGACCCCTAGGGCCGCCAAACAAGCCCCTTGCTTGGCCCAGCCCAAATTGAGGAGCCGGTGGTGGATATGGCCTTTGTCTCCCCGGGAAATGGGCCTTCCCTTTAAAAGACGCCGGAAAACAGAAAGCAGGATTTCCAAAACCGGATAGGAAACCAGAAGGGTAACGACAAAAACTTGATACGGGAAAGGCTGTCCAAGCTCCTTGGTTAGGGTAGGAGAGCCCGGAAACCAACAATTGTTTTGACCAAGGGCCACCAAGGAAGCCGCTAACAACATCCCCAGGCCGTTGGAGCCGGCGTCCCCCAAATAAATACTGGCCGGGGACCAGTTATAACGCAAGAAGCCCAGGACCGAACCCATGGCCGCTAAGCTTAAAATTAAAATCCCACTATTGCCAATCATAGCCGAAGCCGCTCCGAGGAGGAAAAGGCTGCCCGCCGTGACGGTACTTGCCAAGCCGTCTAAACCGTCAATCATGTTGAAAGCATTGATAACCGATAGAATCCAAAAAACCGTAAAGGGTATCGAAACCACGCCTAAATCTACTGGCTGGAACCCAGGAACTTGGAAAGTTTCGAATCTGTACCCAAATGCGCTGAAAAGACCAGCAAAAATCAATTGGCCGAGGACTTTGTCGCGGGGTCGAATGTGAGAAATATCATCCCAAAGCCCCACCACGAAAACTCCAAAACTGGCTACAAAGATCAAAAAGATCTTTTCATTTTCCTGAGAGATATTAAAGGAGCGGAAACTCAAGAGCCAAAAAAATCCGAGAGTAAGGGACAAAGCAGCGAAAACAGCCACTCCGCCGAGGTAAGCCACCGGTTTCGCGTGGGTCTTACGATGCCCAGGATAATCCATCAAGCCGAATTTCTTCGCCACTTTCCCGAAAAGCGGGGTCAAAAAAAAGCCCGATATCAAGGCCGATAGGAAAAGTAACGATAATTCCAAGCTATCCATTTCCTACCTCCGGTTCAACCCAACTTCGCTTGGGTTGGGTCGGCAGTACCTTTGGTCGGACCACTTCCGTATCCATAGCCATATCCATAGTACCCATAATGACTGCTTTTCATATCCACACAATTTAATATCGTACCTAAAAGCGGAGCGTTGACGGCTCTCAGGAGCCGTAAAGCGCGGTTAACTTCGGCCCTGCGAGTTTGGTTATAGCGAGCCATCAGGACCATCCCGTCCAAGGAGGTGGAAAGCACAACCGAATCGGTAACGGGAAGGATGGGGGCGCCGTCGATGACGATATAATCATATTGCTTTTTCAATTCCTGAATCAAATGCTTCATGGCCTCGGACCCCAAAAGCTCGGAGGGGTTTGGGGGAATGACATTATTGGGAAGTAGCCAAAGATTCTCAAACTCGCTTTTGACGGCCATCTCGGCGACTTTTCCCTTACCCGCCAATAACATCGGCAAACCTGTATCCTGTGGAACCTTGATGCCGAAAATCATGCCGATGGACGATTTCCGAAGGTCCGCGTCAATCAAAAGGACTTTTTTACCTGTATGAGAAAGGCTCAGAGCCAGGTCCGAATTAACCAGGGTCTTCCCTTCCTCCGGATTAGCCGAAAAAACGCTGATCGCTTGAAGCTTTTTATCAACCTGGGAAAAAGTCAGATTGGTACGAAAAATGTTAAAGCTTTCCTGATAGGGCGAATGATCAAATTCCCGGTTTTCAATCAAATGCTTGGGCGAAAACCTCTCGGTCGGTGAAAAAAGGGTTTTTCCTTCTTTTACGCGAAAATTAGGAATAAGGGCTAAAGGCACCAAACCCGTTTCCTTTTGAATATCCTCCTCGGACTTGACCCGGTCTTGGATTTTTTCCAACAGAAAAGCGGATTGGACGCCTAGGAGTAGTCCAATGATCAGTCCCAAAACCAAACCCATTCTTCTTTTGGGTTTGATCGCTTTCAGCGGAAATTCAGCCTTGTCTACCACGACGATGCCAGGGTCCTCTCCCTTAGCTTCGATTTGCGCAGCCTGATCCTGCTGAAGAAGCATTTTATAGACTAACTGGTCCGACTCGGCCTCATTGGAAGGATCCAAATAATTTTGTTTATTACCCTTATCCCCCTCCAACTTAGACTTCATATCCTTTAGTTCATTGTCGATAAATTGGTACTTGGTCTGGGCGCTTTCCCGGCTCAAGTCCAAATTCACCCGGATGAAATTTTGGGCCCACGCATTGGCTAAATCCAGCGCCAATTGAGGGTCCGGGGTATCGGCAACGATCGTTAGAATGTTGGATGTCTTATTGTCAAATACATGCACCTCACCCAAAAGCATGTTGATTAATTCCCGATCGCTAACCTCTTTGAACTCGGGTTTCGATCTCAAGCTGAGGGTTTCTACAGTATATTGTGCGACGATTTTGGACTGAGCCAATTGAAGATAGGTTTCTAAATCATCACCCATGGGTGATAAGGAGGCCATTTCACGAAGAGCGTTTTGGGTGGCTTCGGTGGACTGGGGCACCTTAACCGTGGCAAAAGCTTCATAGGTTTTTGGAAATAAAAAAGCATAAAATGCCCCAACTAAAAAGCAACCAATAGTGCAACCCAGGATCAGTTTTTGGTGGTGAGCCAAAACACGGAATATTTCCCTAAAATTAATTTCCCCGGAATTTTCCATGGTTTGATTTCCCAGGGGACTTCGGGATAGTTGTGGGTTAGGAGGATTCGAGGTCATGAATTTCTCTCTTAAATGCCGCTATTGTTAGAATTATTCAGTGGATGAACATAAGTGAAAACAATAACGGCGCTGGAGAGGATGCCCGCGATAACGGCCCACTCGGCGACGGAAGGCCATCCGCTCTTCGGCACCATAATGATATCGCCCGGATAAACGTAGGGATCCACTCCATTAAAATTTTTGTCTAAAAGATATTTGCCCAAGTCCAATTTTGTTTTTTTCCCTTTGTGGATGAGGATCGTGCCGCCCAAATTGGCGTTTTCAACCGGCCCTCCCGCCTCGGAGATGGAAGAAAGGAAGGTAGCCTCTCCCCGGATTAAATATTCACCAGGATGGGCAACTTGGCCTAAAACGGAGATGTTATAACTATTGGTCGACTTTATCAGAACGGTGACCTGAGGAAATTTGAGGAATTGGGATAATTTTTTCATAATTTTATTGCTTGCATCAATTTGGGAAATCCCTAAAAGGCTCACTTTACCAATAAAGGGAAAAAGGATATCCCCGTTGCTGTCCACCAAATATTCAGTCGGAAGATCCACGCTATTGTTGGTAAAAGCCGTTGCTCCGCCCATTCCCCCGTGGTTTTGATAGCCTACAACCGTAATAGAAAGCATGTCGCCTGGCCCAATGAGAAGGGGGGGATAATCAAAGTTAGCCTTCACGGGACTCGCATCCATCTCGGCGGCCCACAAGGGCAGGATAGGGGTAAAAACAAGGGAAAAGGCCAAGAAAAGGGCTAGAAAACGTGAAAAGTGTAGTGTAGTGGTTCTCATTTTATCAGCTTTAAAGACAAGAGTTTTAAAATCCTTAAAAGTGAATGAATATTACTGTGTTTAGCCCATTTAAGCAAGGAAATATGGCCTTTTTCCTATATTTTCGAGCAAGAAATGATGACTTTTCCAAAACGGATTTATGGTAAAATCGGGTGGAAAAAAGGAGAACCCGATTGCTTTGAACGAAGATCGTTCTTCGAGTTGAGGCTAATTTTAATATCGCGCTTCATTTATGTCTCTGAACTTACTCTCGGTCCAAACCATGGGCATGGTAATGATGACTTGAAGCATTTCAGGGCAAAAATGAAATTTCGATCCCAAAATGATTGTCCCTTTGCTGTAAAAACTGACCGTACTCGCTATTCCCATAGTAATAGTCCAAGGCTAGGTGTAGTTCCGAAAGGCTTTCTTTACATGGCTTCATTTGAATTCCCACTTGAAAATTCTGGTCGGTAACGTGTCTCACGAGATCGCCTGTCTTTAAATCATAAGCCAAAAAGCCGCGAACAAAGACCCCGCTGATATCGCTATAACCGGAAGTAGCCTCTAAACCCAAATGCGGGAAAATGGCTTGAATACCGGGAGTCGCATAAAGCCAATAACCCAATCCGCCATAAACCCTCAGAAAATCTAACAGTTGATAAGAAGCCGTGAATTGAATTAAATCCCGCTCATAAGGAAAGGCCTGTTCTTCGGTATAAGTTTGGCCATAAATGCTAAATTGGGTTCCAGTGGATCCAAAAAGCCAATCACCCAAATGGGAACTTCCATGTTGATATTCAAGTCGATTGGAAAACAGCCCTGATGATTGACTAATGTAGAAGCCATACCACAAATCACTGTCCTCCAGACGGTAACTCGCCCAGTCATAACGGGAAATAAGTAAATAACCATCCCCCATCATTCCCATCCCCCAACAGTTATCCCGAGAAAATTCCAATTGGAGAAGATCTAATGAGCCACCAAGAGATAAATCATATCGAGTAGTGTCCGATGATATCTCGAGGCTATTATTGGGTTCGCGGGGATCAGCCAGCAAAGGAGAGAAAAGGTTCGAGGAGGGCAAGAACATCCACTTCGCTTCCTGAGCAATCGAAGTTTGGGTCACCCCTGCGAAATACATTAAAGTGGATAGCAGTTTCAAGCTTTTGGTCATTGTTAGTTTTTTCATGGGTCGATAAATAAACCAATTCCGAAATAGTGGGTATTGGGATAATCTGAAAATTGGCCATAGGAAGGATGTCCGAGATAATAAAGGACGGCCAAGCGCAGGGCCCTGCGCTGATTCGTTTCGCGTTTAAATTGCAGGCCCAATTGAACTTCCTGATCAACAATACCGCCGTCTTGGTCCTGGTATTTGAGGTAATAGGTTCCATAGGCCCGGCAGAAAGGGCTCAAAAAGGAAAAGGTAGAGGAATAGACTTCGGTCCCGCAAAAAGCAAAACTCAGGCTCTCGGTAGGATCATAAACTTCCCAAAAAACCTTGGCGCCACCACCCACAAAAATCCGAAGTTGATCCGATGGATTGAAAGCCAGAGTTAAATTGTTGTTGTGCCAGTCATAACCTATAAGATTTGTACCTGTGGACATATATTCATACTCGTCACCCAGATCGGACTTTTCATCCTGGAACTCAGCGCGGAAAGCAAAGAACCCTGTTTTTTCGCTCAAATAAAAACCGCTGGTCCAATCGATGACTCGCAATGTTGAAAGACCCGCGTCCTGAAAAAGAAAAAAAGCCCCTCCAAAAACTCCCACGCCCCATTGCATATCCTCTGACGATTTCCATCGGATCAACTCGACGGTTCCACCCACGTTTCCCTCAAAATCCTGCTCGCTCAAATGGGGGATAACACTGACATTGGGTTCTCGGTAATCCCCGATCAAAGGTGCGAATTGAGGTTCAAGGGGTAAAAAGGTCCAAGGGCTTTCGTCCGCGAAAACACATCGCGGAATTAAACTACCCAATTCAAAAACTAAAAAAAGTACAACGAAAACAATCGACGATTTTAGGGATGGCGGTCTCAATTGAACCTTAACTTTTTTGAATAGCAAAATTTATTTTTATAATCCGCTTCATTCCCGGATCTTGCCCGTGGCTTTTTCTTCCAAGTAATCCCGGTAGGTCTTTTTGACGCCCTCTTCAAGGCTGATCTTGGCTTTCCACCCCAATTGGGCCAACCGGGAAACATTTAGTAGTTTCCGAGGAGTTCCATCGGGTTTGGAGGAATCCCATTCAATCTTTCCCTCGTAATCCGACATTTGAGCGATCAGATACGCCAAGGATTGAATAGTAGCGTCTACCCCTGTCCCCACATTGGCCCAATCCGGGGGATTCTCCAACTTAAGGAGAAAGGCACATGCGTCTGCCAGATCGTCCACATGCAGGAACTCGCGTTTCGGACTCCCTGTTCCCCATAAGGTCACTATAGGCGCCTTCGTTTCCCAGGCCTCGTGGAACCGCCGAATCAGGGCTGGCAAAACGTGGGAGTTTTTGAGGTCGTAATTATCCCCCGGACCATAGAGATTGGTCGGCATGGCCGAATGGAATAGGACACCATATTGCTTTCGGTAATATTGGCAAAGCTTAAGGCCTGTGATCTTAGCCACCGCATAGGCTTCATTGGTGGGTTCCAGAGGCCCGGTGAGCAGGGAGTCTTCGGTCATGGGCTGGGAGGCCAACTTAGGATAAATGCAGGAACTCCCCAAAAATAAAAGCCGCTTCACCCCGGCCCGGTAAGCCCCTTCAATGCTGTTCACCGCAATGGCCAAGTTTTGGTAAAGGAACTCAGCGGGGTAGGTGTTATTGGCCATGATTCCGCCCACCTTGGCAGCGGCCACGATGACGGTATCGGGTTTTTCCTTTTGGTAAAAATCGAAGACCTGCTTTTGGTCGCGAAGGTCCAGTTGGGAACGGTCCCGCAAAAGAAGCTCTATGCCCTTTTCGCTCTGGAACCGACGCACCAGGGCCGATCCCACCATGCCCCTATGCCCCGCGATAAAAAGACGCGCCATTTAAGAATCCCGTTTCTTTTCCCGATGAGCCAATTCCAGGTCATGGTCCACCATGCGCTGGATCAAGCCCTCGAAGGAAGTCTCGTTTTTCCATCCCAAAACCCGCCGGGCCTTGGAGGAATCCCCTTTGAGGAAATCCACCTCCGTCGGACGCAGATAACGAGGATCGAACTTGACGAATTTTTTCCAAGAAAGTCCAACGCGATCGAAAGATACTTCTAAAAGTTCTTTGATCGAATGGCTCTCACCCGTTGCCACCACATAATCATCAGCTTTGGGTTTTTGCAGCATCAGCCACATGGCCCGCACGAATTCCTTGGCGTCGCCCCAATCCCTTTTGGCTTCCAAATTCCCCAGAAACAAATCTTTTTGCAAACCCACCTTAATACGGCCCACTGCTCGGGTTACCTTGCGGGTCACGAAGGTCTCTCCCCGGCGCTCGCTTTCGTGATTGAAGAGGATGCCATTGGAAATATGCAGCCCGTAGGCTTCCCGGTAGTTCTTGGCCGCCCAAAAGGAGTAAATCTTAGCGACTCCATAGGGACTACGAGGATAAAAGGGGCTGTTTTCATTATAGCCTTTCTTGGGACAATCCAATCCGCCATAAAGCTCCGAACTGCTGGCTTGATAAAACCGGGCCTTGGAACAGGCCGAGCGCATTGCCTCTAAAAGCTTGATGGTGCCGACCCCGGTGGCTTCCCCGGTATATTCCGGCTGGTCGAAGGAAACCCGAACGTGGCTTTGAGCCCCCAGGTTGTAGATTTCATCCGGTTTAATTTCGTGAAGAAGCTTAAAAAGACCTGAAGAATCGGTGAGGTCGCCGTAGTGGAGGAAAAACCTGCGGCCCTTCTCGTGGGGGTCCTGGTAAATGTGGTCAACCCGGGCGGTATTGAAAGAGGAGGAACGGCGGACCATTCCATGGACTTCATAGCTCTTTTCCAAAAGAAAATCCGCCAACCAGGAGCCATCTTGGCCCGTGACGCCAGTGATGAAGGCTTTTTTAAGTTTACCCATTCGATCTTTCATTCCTTTCAATAAATATTTGGATCCAGATATGTCCGGCAATAATACAATGTTTTCCTATTTTTCACCAACTTAGACGGGGATGGGCTTTTGGCTTTAGAAAATGGGGTTTAGCGGGAAAGATGAAAAGGATTAAATCAGAGAGGGCTCGCCGGTTCTGGGATGAAGTAGGCCTCGCAATTCCTTGTCCCAGCCCTCCAGCACCGCTTTTTGGGTGAACCGCTCCTGGTAAACCTGATGGCAATGCTTAAACATCGCTTCTTTTCGGGTAGAGCAGCTGGAAAATTTTTTCAATTCCGAAGCGATTTCCTCCAAGTTGGCTGGATGAAGGACCCAACCCAGTTCGTACTCCTTAATCCACCGGGCGATGGAGGAGTTTTCGTCCCCCTCAAAAAGAATGGGCCTTCCGACAGCTAGGGCGCCGAAGAATTTGGAAGGCACCGCCACCCCCGTATAAGAGGATTTCAGCGACACCAAATGCACATCCGTAGCCGAAAGCCTCGCAGCCAATTTTTCTCGCGGGGCGAAAACCGTGAAACCGATATTGGAATCTTCGGGTTTCAAAGTGGTTACCAGGTCCCCCACCCGATTTCCCCGGACACTAAAAACAAAAACAGCGGAATCCCGCATTTTCCGAGCCAATTCCAGAGTTAGATCGAAACGGTGAGGGTGACTCAAATTGCCGGAATAAAGAAGGGCCAAGGGGGAATCCCCGAACAACTGCGCCCTTTCCCGGATGTCTAATGGAAGGGGCTCGGCCGGTTCTTCTTGGGCCCATGGAGTCAAAGTTGCCGACCGGCGAATAGGATAAGAGGATAATTTTTCCTTCATGCAAAAGCCCACATTGGCTATGAGATCGCATTGAGCATATGAGGGCCTTAAGAGGGTTCTTAAAAACCGAACCAAAACACCTTTTTCTTTAACCATACCTTCCGCAATGGGATATTCGGGGTATAGGTCGAAGCACCAATGGACGATTTGGGTTTGGTGCCAGCGAAGTTTGAAAAAAGGAACCAGTAAAAGGCCGAAAATGGGGTCGGCCCCGATGATGACGGTTTCAGGGGCTTTTTGAGAAAAGAGGGCCCGTAAACCCCAGGCCGCCTCCATCCAAAGGGCATTCAGTATCCGTCCCAGGAAACGGCCCTGGTTGAATTCGGGGCGCCAAACCCGCCTCACGGTGACACCGTTGAGTTGTGAAGCTTTGAGGGAATAGGAATCTTCCGGATGATGGCGGCTCCGGTTGCAGGGCCAGGTTTCCACTTCATACCCGCGTGCCGCCAAACCTTCGGCCAAACCCGTGAACTGCTGGGCGCCAATCACATCGTCCGGGGAATAATATTGGTAGAGAACGAGAGTTGTCATTCTTGGTCCAAGCCGATCACCTTACTCCCGTTTAATTCAGAAATATTCATTTTTACTTGGACGACAGAGGTTTTGTTTTTGGGTTTATCATTAAAATCACCGCCCTAAATTACTACTGAATTATAGGGGTTCAATGTGGTTACGACCAAAAAGATTAGTAAAAAAGGATCAAAATGGACAGTCCATTTCTTGTGCAAAAAATTCAAACACGGAGGAAAAAAGGCCAATACTTTTGGGTCAAGGCATCCATTCCGGAGTAGGCCAATCGTTAATGCCAATTTCGTGTAGGATGATCCGGCCCAAGCTTCCCCAGAACTTAAAAAGCTGGACCCTAGTCTCGGGGTATCGCCACCAGTCTTTAGGTGCCGGGCTATTTGCGCAAGGGATAACAGTAACACCCGACCCCATCAGGTAAAACCGGGTCAAAAAGAGCGCCCGGGGAAGATGGTCCCATCCGGTCACTAACAGGACGCGGCGACAGCCTTTCTGCCGGATAAAAGGGGCCGAATAGCGGGCGTTCTGATCGGTGGTGAGCGCGCGCGGATCGGAAACGACCAACAAATCCTTCGGTACTTCTCGTAACGCCTCCCTGGCTTCGGATTCATCACCGGATATAAAGAGAGCGGTTGGGCCTTCCATCGCCAATTTTACCGCTTGATCCACGCTCCCCGCCCCCCCGTAAAACAAAACAAGGTCATACCCCTTTTCCGGGCGAGCCACAATTTCCGAATAAACGCGGAAATAATAAAGGGCCTCAACCAGGAATACCGCAAAAACCAGGAACAGGATAATTCCGATCGCTTTCAAGGTACTTGTTGTGAACCATTTCATGAATCTTTTCCTAGGTTCCTTATTCAATAATAGCTGTTTGGAATCACTATTTCCTTTTTAGAAAAAGAGCGTCCATTTGCGCGATTCGATTTTGTCCGTCTTCTAAAATGTCGATGGGTTGAATAAAACGAAATCCATAACGGCGAAGGAATTCTTCAATTTGAGTGAAGGAAACTTCCCCATCGTATAGCATTGCGAATGTCGTCTCGAGGAGGATCGCGGTAGTTTGACCCAAACTCTTGGCTGCCCCGCGTAAAGCTTCAAGTTCGAACCCCTGGACATCGAGTTTTAGAAGCATCGGTTTCTGAATTTTTTCATTTCTTAAGACCGTATCGAGTTTCACGAGCTTCACTTTGAGACTGGAAAGGCTCCGGTTTTGCGTATCCGGAAAAATCCGGTTATGTTCAGGATGCAGTGGAAGGATCGAGGAAGAATGAGAATAAAGGTTTCGGTAGAGGTCCGCCGATCCGTCTTTCCGACCAAGAGCCGCCTCAAAAACCACAAACCGCGGGTTGTCGCTCAGATTCCGTCTAAGCAATTCAGCAATTTCCGGAAGGGGTTCAAAACTAAGCACTTTGGCTTGGGGAAAGGTTTCGGCGGAGGCCCTGGCGAATTGCCCGATATTGGCGCCTCCATCCACTATAGTTTCAAACGGAATCCCGAATTCTTTGAGCCTATGGCAAATCCGGAAACATGACACGGAAAAGGGTCGCCATGTCCGGAAGGCCCTCCAACCGCCTTCTGAGATAAGGACATCCGCCAGGTCCATCCCCCTTTTAAATTTCCGTTTTAACTTTTCGACCGAGATCATTCTTTTAAAACCTTCACTTATTTTTTTCCATCGACTTAAAGGACATTTCTTTCATTTTAGCCCGGACCTGGAAGATGTATTGGGCCTTAAAGAGGCAGGCAATCCACCCCCGCTGGCCTTCCAAAAACCCCAAATGAAAAAAATAGTGATAAAGAAACCAGATAAAGGGCTCAAAAAGAACATTTTGAACGAGTTTTTTCTGGAACCGGCGGCGTTCCTGGGGATTTCCAAAAAGACGGGGCTGGATTGAAGTTTGGCCATATTGGCCCGTTTTCCTGAAACTCTTCCGGACCTTCGCTTCCCAAGTGGAGTATTTATTGTGCCGGCCCACGAAGGCTTCCAGGTTTTTGAAGTCATTGTGAAGAAGAGGCGTTTTCATTTTGCCGATAGGCCCCTCCACGATCAATCGCTCATGCACTTCCATGTCCATGGCCGAAGCCGGTTCGTCGATCAAATGCTCAAAACGGGCACAACCCTTTTGGAACAACAAGATCGCCTCAAAAGAAAAGCCGCCAAACCGGAATTTCTTGCCCATGAAATGGTATTGTTTTTTGATCAGATAAGCTTTGTTGGGCGATGACGACCCGATTTCACGGTCGATCTCAGCCCATAAATCATCGGGCACTTCTTCGTCAGCGTCAATCAATAGAACCCATTTGGTTTTAATCTTGAGATGGTTCAAGGCCCATTGCCGCTTTTTGGGATAGCCGCCTTTATAGTGGAATTGAATTACTTCCGCGCCCAAGCGCTTGGCTAGGGCGGGGGTTTCATCTATGCTTCCGGAATCCAAGACCACAACCCTTTCAGCGGGTTGAAGCGATTGAAGGCATTTGGGCAGGTTGAGGCCTTCGTTTTTTACCGCCATCAAAACCGTAACGGGTATTCGCCGGAGGTGTTTCATGCTTAATCAACCCTCACGAAAGGCGGAGTTTGACCCCCGCCCAAAATCCATTCATATAGAATCAGCATTTTCTTAGCCGCCGAATCCCAGTTGTATTTTTCCTCTACCAATTGCCTTCCTCGCTTACCCATCGCCCTGCGTTCCGCATCCGATGCACTGATCGCTCGCCTCAAGGCCTCCACCAGGGGGTCCACCCCGATGGGGATCCACCAACCGCAGTTCCGCTCCCTTATTTCGTTCCAAGGAGTGCCGTGCGTCGTAATCACGGGCAGACCGCAAGCCATGGCTTCCGGTATCACTATACCGAAGTTTTCGGTGAAGGTCGGAAGGACGAAGATATCCGCATTCCGGTAAACGTCCCATTTGGCTTGACCATAAACCGGTTCCATAAATACGAAGTCCTTTTCCAAACCTTTGTTCCGGACGGCGTTTTTCACCACTTGGCCGTAGCCTTCCGTGTCCGGGCCTACAATCAACATACGCCAACCTTTCGGCCGCAGAGCAGCCCAAGCTTCCACCAGATTCAAAAGGCCTTTTTTCAAATGAATGCGGGAAAAGAAAAGAGCCGTTCGTGTCTCCTTGGGTTCCATGCTTGGCTCGTGCCATTTGGGGATTTCGGATCCATTGGGAATGAGGGCCATTGACCCTTTAAATCCTATTTTTCGCAAATCGTCACCTTCGTCTTTAGAGGTGATATGAACGGCACGGGCAGTTTCCAGGTCCTTCTTTTGGTAAAGCCACCAAGCGGGACGCTTTTTCCAGGCTTTGTGGTTGAAATGCCATTGAGTCAACATACCGTGCGTGGTAATGACGAGGGGCAGCTTAAGTTCCTTTGAAACCCGCACCGCCGTATGGGCCCCTGGCAGCCAGATGCCATGAATATGCATTAGTTTGATATTTTCATGGCTACATATATCCCGAATTGCAAAGGGCAATTGCGGCGCCCAACGGATAAACGAAAATTTGCGGGCCCGAACGTTTAATGTGTCGACCAATTGGGGGTCCGGGAGATTGGATTCTCCATCCATTTTGCTGGAAATATTAATGAGAAACCGGTTCGCCCCAACACGCCCCAGGGCATTACTCAATTCCGGGACGCTATGGGAAGTTCCGCCCGAGGCTTTTGAAAGACCGTTGATAACAGCTAAAGTATTCAAAAAGATTCTTTCGTGAAAACATCAGAGGTTAAAAAAGTTTCACATACTTTCAAAAGTTTCAATCAATTCCGGAATTTTGATTAAGAGTATATATTCCTTTTTAAAGATATATCCGACCATAACAATTACAATCGCCAGTGTTTGGATCACAACGCCAACCCCTTTAACTGCACATTCGCATTTTTAAAACTGTTAAATCAGAACTAATAGAAGTGATACAATTACGGTAAATGCAAATTAAATACGAAACGTTTTAAAGGAAGGGTTTTATTAATTTTAAAAATAACGCCCCATCATTATTTCTTTACCTTGTTTGCATAATTCACGTTGAAAGTTCGGATCTCTTTTTTTATAAAAGGTATTCATATAAATTATAAAACCCTTAACCCATCCTCGCATTTTTTCAAATTTAAATTTGCCTTCCAATCTAAAACAACTATAGAATTCGGAAGCCATCAACAAAGGCAAAATTAATAACTTGACCTTTATTCCAAGGAAACATAATTGTACAAATCTATTTCTGGCAACCAATTCGATTACCCAGGAAACATTTTCGTTTCTTTCCTCTTTATTTAAATGCAAAACCACATTTTCGGATATGTTAATTGCACCGACATCATAACCAGCCATAATCATCCTTAAACAATATTCATCTTCTTCACAATACAAAAAATACGCTTCATTAAATTCCCCAACTTTTAAAACCGCCGACATCCTAAGAATAATTGCAGCACCACTGACAGTGGCATGATATGTAATGTTACTTCCTTTTTTTGAATTAATTTTAAAACCGCAAACTTTTAATAACATTAAATAATATCCAGAATCCTTTGGTTCATTTAAAGTTTTAGGCGCAAGTATTGCCAAATTCTCATTTCCATCCATAAAATTAAATGATTCAGAAATAAGTGTCTCGCCCTTCATTTCAGCATCATTATTAAATATCAAAAAATATTTCGAGCCCATTTCCTTTGCTTTTTTAATCGCAATATTATTCCCTGCGGCATATCCAAAGTTTTCTTCGCTTACAATCAATTCAATATTTTTGTCTATATTCAAAAGGTTTTCTTGTTTCAGTCTATTTTGGGGATCATTGTCAACAACAAGTAATTTAAAGGTACAGAATTTTTGTAGAACAACTGACTTTATGGCTTGGATTGTTATATCTGGATTGCCGTAATGTAAAACACAAACAATGTTTATGGACATTTCACACTCCACTTAAATAGAATTAGCCATTTTGCGGTAGAGGGTCACGTGTCGGCCTTTTCAATTATGGAAGATATCGAAGTTGGCCATCCGAATTGTTCGAGATAGGCAGAAGCCAGAGCATCCACGGTGTAATGGGAGTTCGCAAAAGCGCGCGCTTTCACCCCAAGCGCATGACGTAGATTCTGGTCCATTATCATTTTCCTAAGATTTTTAACCAATTCCTCAATATCCCCTTCCTTGAAAATCAGTCCGCCGGGGCCAATTACCTCAGGAATGGCGCCAGAGGAAGATCCGATGCAAGGGACGCCTAGGATCATGGCTTCCGCCAATACCAAACCAAACTGTTCTTTCCACCTAGGTGTGGAATAGGATGGCAGAGTCAAAATATCTAGTGCCTTGACATAAGATGGCACCTCTGCGTGTGGCACGGCCTTCCGGCAGATCAGTCGGTTAACAAAGCGGGGAACCCATTTGTCCGCGATCTCCGTCTCCAATGGGCCCGCGCCAAGGAGCAATAGGCACCAAGGAAGATCTTCGAGACAAAGAAGAGCTTCCAATAGAAGAAATACCCCTTTTTCCGGGATGAGCCGACCGATAAAGCCGATCAGAACTGCGCCTTCAGGAAGATTAAGTGACGGACGAAGGTTCTTAGCATTCTCATAGGCCGTCTTGTTACAAGCGACTTGTGGAAGAACAGCAGCCCGACCAGTATAACCCTTTTTCTCGCGTAGCAACAATTCCCCTTCACGGTTTCCGCAAATTATAAGTTCCGACCTCTTCAACCCATAGCGGTTGAGACAACTTTTTATTAGACCGAGAGGAAAACGGGAGGTACGCGCGAGGTTGTCCCAAAGGAAGAAACTAATTTTTGCCTGCGGACAGAACAGGCGCGCCAAGAAAACCGTCTCGAACCCTACCACAGAGTAGGGATCCTCCTCGATATGGATGCGATCCGGCTTGAAGTTTTTCAATATACTGATGAAGTTCAGAGGATCGAGCGCATATGACATATGCGAACCCTCGAAGAAACTGCGAATATCCGGTATTTCAGTCTCGGAAAATCCCGGAGCTCTTTTTCGCTCATAGATGCCGAACAGATGGCGCATGAGGCGTGGGGTCAGGATCTTGATATCAAGGTCCGGACGCAGGCGTTTCATCGCTATGTATTTCTGCTGGGCGAAGGCTGTAAGATAAGAGTGTCCGACGACCAGCAACCTCAATATGCAAACCTCCGGAGAAAATAGTTCGTGATGCATTTCATGCTCGATCACTCGTTTCAAAGAGATGAATGGTGCCGTTGTCACGAATAGCCGCCATGCAGAATCCGATGAATATCCAAGAAAACCCAATAACCGTACCTTGCGCAGTCATCTGGGAGAAAGAGAGGATCGGAGTCAGGAAGCCCATAAAAATTAATGGCCAAAAATTGTGCTTACTTCTTGCCACTCTTATGGCTTGGCGCAGCAGAGAAACCATTATGAAGAACCTGAACGCGATGGTAATTGGTCCCACAAACCATCCGAGGTCTATGATATGACGGGACAAACCGGACTCTCCCCATCCGGTTGGCCCCGTCCACTGATCGGCAAATGGAGGATGTTGGACCCAAGGAAGCTGCATGCTAGCGTTGCCAGCCATCCCCAGGAGATAGCCTTGTGGAGGCGTCGTTTTGAACATAGATAGGAATTGGAACAATTCATAAAATATTCGTCCGACGAAGCCGCCACCAAATGTGCCATAACTCACACTCTCGCTTATTGATGCCCCTAACCAGCGATCTGAAAACTCTTGGGCTACATCGGGGAAGAGAATTAGGTAAAGGTAAAAACCTAGTGCAAGCAAGGCGGGGATGTAAATAAAATTGAATGATAATTTGCCTATAAAGGAGAGTGCCCACATATAAAACAGGAACACGAGACCTACTTGCACGACAAGGCCTCGTTGAGCACTAAAGCCGACCATCAGAAGCACCGCCACCAACGCTAAAACGAAAACAAGTGTGGAAAGGTCGCTCCTCCGCATACGGTCGAGACGAAGCGCCAGAAGTAGCACCAATGCGGAGGAAACGAACATTTGCTGCCCCAGAGATGAAGTGAAAAGCCCGGTTGGACGCGTATGATTACCATACCCAAGACCCGCAAATGTGTATTCGTCTGTACCCCCGGACCCCGCGACGATGAAGGAATCCGGTTGCGAATAGTATTGTTTGACTACCAGAGGCGCGCACAAGATGACGATCCATGCCGTCACGCGAGTGATGAATTTAAGATGATCAAGTGTCAGGCATTTAGCCATGATGAAGGGGAGAGGTATGTACAGAAAATAATTATGGATACCATACGCGACAATGATGAGATGCTTTAAGCTATAATTACCAAGAAACATTTGAAATGGAACGAGATCCACTCCTAAGAAGGCGCAGATCATTCCGAAACCAAATAACCCATTGTTGCGCGGCCATAATCCCGCTTTAAAAGCCCTCCAGTAAATGACAAGCAGGAGTGGCACTCGTATGAAAAAGAAAACATCCGCGCTGCCAGGAACCAGCCATTTGCGAACAATGCCTTCTATAAGCAACATCGCATAAAGCAGCATTATCAACTTGGTGATCTTATGCCGTGTCCCGTCGCTCTGTAGCGGCTGGCGAGCAGACATCGTAAGGTAGCGGGAGGTTTTTGTGGTATTCATGCTTTGCTCCGAACGCAATCTTCATAAAGATCAGCAATTCTGAGCGCATATTCCGGCCAATTGTAAATTTCTTGTGAGAGGGGCGCATTTTGCGTTGGAGCGAGTTGGGTGGCGTCGAAGATAGCGTCCGCGAGCGCTTTTGCATGTTGCGCAGGCACTATGAAACCGTTTTTTCCCGGTACAATAACATCAGCAGCACCGCAGTTGGCCGTCGTCACCACCGGTAGCCCCGCTTCAAGCGCCTCCGTAACAACGACGCCGAATCCATCCTCAATACTTGGCAGAACAAAGATATCAAATCCGTCCATGAAATGAACCATGTCTTCATTCGACACATGCGGGACATGATTAAAAGGAATGTTCATGCGGCGTAGTGCGTCATAATACGCCTTATCCGCACAACGTCCTACGAGCGTCAAAGAGAATCGTTCACTCTGCCTGTTTAAGAGACCAACGGCTTCCACCAAATAATGCAGCCCCTTTCGAACCTGAATACCTGCAACGCAGAGCACGCGCGTTACCGCAGTGGTTTTTCGCTTTTGCCCTTGTAGTGCGTCCTTCCGGGCCATCCCAGAAGGATATGGAATAGTGATAACTTTTTCCGCAGCGAATCCCGCTTGTGTAAAAGAGCGCGCAACCCATTCTGAGGGTACAAGAATCCGATCACACAGCTCATATTCTTGGCGCATATGTTCCCACACGCGGTGATAACGCTTGAAAGGCAGTCCTAAACGATCATGTTCTTCCGCGAGAATACTGATTGCCATATCGATATGGGCGTTGACGGCCTCGCCTAAAATGAAAGTGCCCTTGGCACGGCAGCGTTTCAGAATGTCGAGAGCAGCCCCGTGCAACATGACATGTGCGACCCAGCGCCGGCTTCCAGTTTACGAGTACAGCCCGCTCCCATATGTGATGGTAAAGCGGCAGAAAATCCGGCAACAAGCGGTCGCCGAGGATGCGGCCATGCAGTCGTATGAGATATTCCTTGGCTGATTTATTGCACGCCATAAATTCACCAAAAGGATGTTCGCCGATCTTGTGTGAATAATAAATGGTCGGCATAATCCGCCTCGGATCCAGATATGCCGCCCATTTGTGATAATGAAAGCGTCCGCATACGGCAATGTTGACAGGAATCCGATCAGTCATGACTTTATCGCTTCTTTCAAGCCTTGAAATGCGAGGCCATTGAAAGCAACCAAAATTTTCATTTAATTAATTCCGTTTCTGAAGAGATGAAGGCAAAAGTTTTTTCAGTGTCCCGTCATCACAACACCACCAAGCAAAACAAGAAACGAACAAATAAATACCCGCCCCCATTATTTTAAAAATCAAAGAATAACCAGATGAAACGTAAAAGGTGGCCGTCCACCCTCCAAGAGATATCAAAAAAGGAATTAAAATTTTACCGATATTCGCCAACAGATACCCAACAGATAATCGACTAAAAGCGGAAAGGAATCCTAAGGATATCCCAATAGCAGTTCCTATTGCGGCCCCTTGAGATCCATTTAAATGGGCCCCTAAAAAAGCCGCCCCTGCTGCCAAAACGGCCGGGACTAGGCTGATCCAAAGAAGGTCTCGATACCTGCCTACAGCGTTGAGCCAAGAGGAAACCGAAATCCAGATTCCCTGAAAAACTAGGCCAAGACTTATCCAGGTAATCACTGGCCCCGCCGGATGCCATTTGGCCGGAAAAAATGCATCAAGCAGCGGCTTGGCGAGGAGAGCCTGCAAGCCACAAAAAACAATCAATACCGCCGTCATTACCCTTATGGATTTGAAAACCGCTTCCATTTGACGCTTTT
>CAWJKT010000013.1:0-96609 GCA_963843375.1 uncultured Pseudomonadota bacterium | reverse complement strand
GCCCTCATTGAGCAAGGTGCTGGCCGCACTCAAGCGCCTGGCAGTGGAGATGGCGCGCCCCGGTCATCGACTCACCGAAGCCGGCGTGCAAGCGAAGATCAGCCGCTGGCTTGCCGCCCCCTTCCTCTCCGGCTTGGTGCATTATCAGATCGTCGAGGAGCCGGGCGGCAAGCGCCTGGTGTTTCAGGTCGATCACGCCGCCCTGCAGGAACTGCTGACGCATCGCCTGGGCCGCACGCTGCTGGCCACCAATCGCCTCGATTGGACGCCCGAGCAGGGGTGGCCGCCTACGCCGGGCAGCAGCAGATTGAAAGAGTTTTTCGCGGCCTCAAGGAAGGCGACTGGCTGAATTGGCAACCGCTGTATCACTGGACCGATAGCAAAATCCGCGTGCACGCCTTCTACTGCCTGCTGGGCCTGTCCCTGCTGCACTACGTGCACCGCCAGGCCCAGGCCTTCTGGCCCTCGATCACCATCGAAGAGCTGCAGAAAGAGTTGGAACAAATTCAGCAGTTCGTCCTGTTGTATCCCGCCCAAGGCGCCGGTCCTTATCGCACCGCCACCGTGCTCTCCACCCAGAGCCTTATCCAAAAAGGCCTGACCGAAACCTTGGGCTTGCAACAACTCGCTACGACCGCACGTGGGTAATACAACCCTCTCAGGGTAACCCCATGAGAATCCAACTACATCCCGCTGTTTTTAGCGCCTTCGCAGTAAACTACCGCTAGCCCTCTAATCGCCCGGGGGTTCCCGAGTGGCGGTAACCGAAAGTCGGGATGACATCCCGGGCTGGGGATTGTTCCGTGCTGGCGTCGGGGCGAAGATCACTGCACGGGCGAGGTCAGCCGGGAAAGCTCACGCCGCGCATCTTGGAACTGGGGATCGTTTTGGAGTGCCGCTTTGAACTCGCGCACCGCAGCATCCTTCTGATGTTGCCCTTCCAGGATCAAGCCCAGTTGGTAATGCGCCTCGGCGGAAAGCGGGTTCGCGGCGAGCGCGGCGCGAAAGTGCTCCGAGGCTTTGGCAGCGTCGTGCCGGCGGGCGGCGAGGAGCCCCAATCCGAAATGCGCCTCGTAGGCATCTGGCGCGAAGGTGAGAAGGTGTTGAAACTCCGCTGCGGCGCGCCCGGAATCGCCAACGGTCAGCCAGATGTCACCGAGCATTTCCGCAGCCTCGATATTGTGCGGATCGAGGCCAAGCGCTGCCTCGAGTTGATTCGCGCCGTCCATGTAGCGATGCAACTCGGCATCCAAGCGGGCCAGATCGATAGAGGCCGGAAGATTGCGCGGATCGTCGGCAAGGATGGCCCGATATTCCGCGATCGCCTCATCCGCCTTACCGGTGCGGCCAAGATGCTCCGCGAGCAGATAACGTTTGTACTCAAAAATACGGTCCTTCGGATCAACGCCGGAATTGTCGAGAGCGGCTTTGGGCGAGGTGACCTCCAGGTATCCGAGCGAGCGCAAACTCTCGGCAGATTCCTTAGCGACGGGAGCAGACTTTTGACGGCGCAAGCCTGGTGCGGAATGAAAAGTCGCCACAAACGCCGCCAATCGCTCACGGAAAGATGCGGCCAGGGCCGTTTGAGCCGGCAAGAGATTGTGTAGTTCAGCGGGATCACGCTTCAAGTCATAAAGCTCGGGGCGCGGAGCGTCGATGTATTGGTAGTTTCCCTGCCGCAGGCTGCTCAGCGCAGCCCACCCAAACTTGTCGTGCGCGTAGGAGCTTTCGCTGTAAACGTCGCGCGGCGGGGAATCTCCGCCCTTGGCGAGGTCCAAAAGGCTGTGACCACAAAAGCTCGCGGGAGCTGGAATTCCTAGAAAGCTCAAGATCGTCGGAGCAACATCGATCAGCCCGGCGGGGGCCGAAACGCGAAACTGGAAACTCGAAGCTCGTGTCGAGTTTCGAGTTTCGAGCTTCGAACTTCCGCTTTCCTCCGCCCGCGGCCAATGGAAGATGAGCGGTACGTGCACCGTGCTGCGATAAATGAAATACCCGTGCGTGTTTTCGCCGTGCTCCCCCAGGCTTTCACCGTGATCGGAAAAGAGCACGACAAGTGCGCGGCGGTCCAATCCCAACTTCGCGAGGAAATCGAACAAGCCCCCCAGCGAGTCGTCCACGTAAGCCAGTTCCTGGTCGTACTCGCTCTGCGGGGCGCGGGTGCTGTAGGCGGCGGGTGGGTCGTAGGGCTGGTGAAGATCAAATAGATGGACGAAGAGCAGAAAGGGGTGGCCGGAATTCTTCTCAAGCCAACCTTCCGCGGCATTCAGCACTTGGGGTGCGGGCCGCTTCAGATCGAGAGCGCCCTTGATAACGCGCGAGTCGAACGGACTGTCGTAGGTTCCAAACCCCTGTGCCAAACCGTAGCGGCGATCGAGAGAAAATCCTCCAATGAAAGCCGCCGTGCTGTAGCCATGGGCGGCGAGAACTGTCGCGAGCGTCGCGGCTCCAGGCACCAGGACTTCGGCATTCTCGCGAACGCCATTCGCAAAGGCGTAGGTGGAGGTAAAGAGCGATACGTGCGAGGGCAAGGTGATAGGCACTTGACTGCTGATCTCTTCGAAAAGCGTGCCACCGTGCACGAGCGAGTCGATGTGCGGGGTTTCAAGGCGCGAGTAACCGTAGCAACTCAGATGGTCGGCGCGCAGGGTGTCGACGGAAATGAGGATAACCGGCGGAGGTCCTCCGGTTCCCGAAGCCATTCGCTGCGGGCTCGCCGCTGCCACTCGCGTCGGCCAAACCAGCAAGGCGGCCAGGAAGAAAATAGACAGCAGTCGAGAGCATCGCGCCAGGCGCATATCGGAATGATACTCGACCATCGGCACGGACGGAAAGTTGAGCTATGGATGACGATTAATGGCGACGAGCAAGGCGTCGGCAACGCGGACCGCAGGGAGGATCGCGCCCGGGTCATGCACGCGAACGATGTGCGCTCCATTCAGAATTGCAGCGACCACCGCGGCTGCGTCGCCCATCGGGAGGAGCGCAATGCTCTCTTGGTTCGCTTCGCGGCGGGATTTTGAAAGATTGCCATGGGACCTCGCGATCGGCCAATAGCGAAGGCCGGGACGAGGCGCTCGCGAAGGATCGAGCCCTTCGCCCGAAACGACGGCTTGCACGAACGATTTGCGCGAGGCGCCAATGAGAAGGGGAAGGTGGAAGCGCTGAAGTTTCCGAAGGCTGGCGAGGATTTCGAAGTTTTGGCGGCGCGACTTCCCGAAGCCCAGGCCGGGATCGAGAATAAGCTGCGTGCTCGCAACTCCGGCCGCGAGCGCCCGCCGAATCGATGCTTCAAGTCCGCTCGTGAGCGAGCGCCAGATGTCGCGCACGAAAGGCTTGCGCTGCATTGTTTCGGGATTGTGGCGCGAGTGCATCAGGACGAGCGGCACGCGGTACCGGCACGCAAGTTCGGCAAGTCGGAGATCAAACCGCAGTCCACTGACATCGTTCAAAATGCTCGCACCGGCGCCGAGGGCCCGTTCGGCTACCTGCGCTTTGGTGGTGTCAATGGAGATCGGGACTCGAGGCAGTTTGCTCCGCAGCGCGCGGATGACGGGCAGGACGCGGCGAAGCTCTTCGTCGGCAGTCACCGGCTGCGCACCCGGCCGTGTGGACTCGCCGCCTACGTCAATCCAGTCAGCTCCCTGGCCGGCGAGGTCCACACCATGCTGGATCGCGCGATCCGGGACGTAGTAACGCCCGCCGTCAGAGAAGGAATCGGGGGTGACATTGAGCACGCCCATCACGAGGGTGCGGGCGCCTATCGTAACCTTGCGGCCGCCGATCTCGATTCGAAATTGAGGACGGAAGCTCATGACTCAGGAACCGAAGATCCGTACGTAGGCGACCGCCCCGAGAAGGCCGCCGATGACTGGGCCCACGATCGGCACCCAGGAGTAGCTCCAGTCGGAGCCCCCCTTGCCGGAAATGGGCAACAGCGCATGGGCGATGCGCGGTCCCAGGTCGCGCGCGGGATTGATGGCGTAACCGGTTGGGGCCCCCAGCGACAATCCGATCGACCAAACGAGAAAGCCCACGAGCAGCGGAGCGAGACCACTCTGCGTGGGGGCAGAGTTCGCGCCGATCGCGAGCACGCCAAACATCAGGACGAACGTTCCAATGATTTCGGTGACCAGATTCAGTGGCAAGTTGCGAATGGCCGGGGCGGTGGAGAAAACGATGAGCTTCGCGCTGCGATCCTCCGTCACGGGCCAATGCGCAAGATAGGCGAGCCATACGACAATCGCTCCCAAGAAAGCTCCCAGGAATTGCGCCGCCAGATAGCTGGGAACGGAGCCCCACGCGAACTTGCCGGTGATCGCCAAACCCAGGGTGATGGCAGGATTCAGGTGCGCGCCGCTGATGCGGCCTACCGCATAGACTGGCATCGCTACCGCCAGCGCCCAGCCCGTGGTGATGACCATCCAGCCGGAGTTCTGGGCTTTGGTTTTATTCAGGACCACCGCGGCGACAACTCCATCACCCAGAACGATCAACAGCATCGTGCCCACAAGCTCCGCCATGAACGTACTCATCCTGAGCCTCCGCAATCGTTTTCAACAGCCGGCAAGATTCCCAAGAGTATAGTGCGGCGGGCAGAGATTTGCGTAGGAAAAGAAGGGAAGGGGCAGTAGAAACTGGGAGCTCGAAACTCGAAACGGGAGAGTCGGAAACTAGAAACTGGAAAATCGAAATTCGAAACTCATGCCGATTTTCGATTTTCCAGTTTCCAGTTTCTAATTTCGAGTTTCCAGCTTCTGATCTTCCCGCCCTCAGGCCGGTTGGGGGCGCGGCATCGAAGGCGACGTGGGCTGCGGCTTGAGCACCTGCACGGTTTCGGGAGCAGGAGGCAAGGGCTTCACGCGCACGAATTCCGGCAGGGGCTTACCTTCGATCAGGAGTTTCATTTCGCCGGCGTCCAGAACCTCGCGCTCGAGCAAGGCTTCGGCAATGCGGACAAGAACGTCGCGGTTGCCGGTCAGAATATTTTTGGCCCGCTCGTAACCCGTAGTTACAAAGGTTTTAACTTCCTGGTCGATTTTGATTGCTGTGTCTTCACTAAAGTCACGCTGGGTGGCGATGTCGCGTCCCAGGAAAATTTCCTGCTGGTTCTTGCCAAACGCCAGCGGACCGAGGTTCGACATGCCGAATTCGCACACCATATCGCGGGCGATGTGAGTAGCACGCTCGATATCGTTTCCCGCGCCGGTGGTCATGTGGTGCAGAAAGAGTTCTTCGGCCACGCGTCCGCCCATCAACACGGCAAGCTGGGCCTCCAGATACTCGCGGGTATAGGTGTGCTTGTCGTCGAGGGGAAGTTGCTGCGTCAGCCCCAGCGCCCAACCACGCGGAATGATGGTGACCTTGTGCAAGGGATCGGATTCAGGGATATTGGCGGCCACCAGAGCGTGTCCGGCCTCGTGATAAGCCGTGTTCTTCTTTTCGCTCTCCGACAGGATCATCGACTTGCGTTCCGGCCCCATCAGGACTTTGTCCTTGGAGGTTTCAAAATCCATCTGGGTTACCGTCTTGCGATTCTGTTTCCGGAACTTGCCTATTTCACGCTCTATGCGCCGATGGTGCTGATCCTGGCGATCAAGCCCACCGGCCTGTTCGGGCGCGAGTGACCGGCCGATGAGCCAGCGCGCCAACATTATTGCCGTCGCCGCCGTTCTGCTTGCGCTTGCGGTGATCATTCCGCATTCCACGTCGTTCGTGGTGCTGTTGGCGACGCGGGCGCTGGTGTTCGCGATCCTGGCGATGAGCGTGGATATCCTGCTCGGCTTTGTCGGTCTCGCCTCGCTCGGCCAGGCGGCCTATTTCAGCGTCGGCGCCTATCTCGCGGCAATCCTTTCGATGAAATATCACTTCGGCCTCGGCCGGATTACCTGGTTTTCGCCATCGCGCTGGTTCTTTACCTGGTTCTCACCCTCAAAAGTTTCCAATTTCATGCCAGATCGACCCAAAAGGTATTCTATTTCTGGAAGGTTCTTACTTTTAAAAAGAACGAGGATTGGAACCGATTGATGATCGCTCAGTTCCTTTTGGGTTTGCGGGGCGGGGTCTTTTGGTTTGTGGTGCCTCTTCTGGTTTATCGCTTTTCCCTCAATGAGGCGGTTGTGGGTGGCTACAGCATGCTGGTAAATTTCCAAGGAGTTTTAACCACTTACGCACTTTCCCTTTGGGCCAAGGCTGGCAACCGTTGGCAAGGCCTTTGGATTTCGTCCTGGCTGTTGGGATTGTCCTTCGTGGGACTTTTTGTCAAAATCAATTATTTCACTTTTCTTCTGTACGCGCTTTTGGTTGCCACAGGTGGAACCTGGGGGCAAGTGGTTTTTGGAGCTTTTTCCTTTACGATCCTGGAAAAAGCCAGGGAAGCCTCCTCCAGCAAGATTGAATACCTGGCTATTCGGGAAGTGCCCCTGGGTTTGGGTCGAGTGATAGGGGTGATTGGATTTTTAGGCGGCCTTTCTTTTTTTGGGGAAATGGGCCTTCGGATCGCCTTGCTTATTTTGGGATTCGCGCATATGGGCGTATTTCTGTTTCTTCCTCGAAATAAAAACAACGAAATGCCCTCAAATCATCCCCAAAAGGCGTAAAATAGAGAAAAACCCGCAGGAGTTTATAAGTGATCTATGCGATCGGCGACATTCACGGTTGTTTGAAAGCTTTGAAGGAATTGATGGAGGAACTGCCGGTGAAGGGCGATGATGAGGTCGTGTTCCTGGGTGATTACATCGATCGGGGGCCTGATAGCAAGGGTGTTTTGGATTACCTGTTAGCCAACCAAAAGCCGAACTGGCATTTCTTGCGGGGGAACCACGAGCAGATGCTATTGGATTGGCTCGGCACCCCCAATCCCCTGGCGGCAGCTAATTGGCTCTTAAATGGCGGCCACCAAACCCTACAATCCTACGTGCCTAAGGAAAAGTTGGATGAGGTAAGGGGCGAAGGGGCGCATATTCTTCTGCAATCTTATATACCGCACACCCATGTTGAGTTTCTAAACGCCCTGCCATTGACCCTCGATAGGTCCGAAGCTTTCTTTTGCCACGCCGGAATTAACCTGGACAATCCTTTGAACGCTCAGGAACCGGATGACCTCTTGTGGATTCGGCGAAAGTTCATCCAAGATCCCCGTCCCACGCCCAAGCTTGTTGTCCATGGCCATACTCCCATCCTGGAACTTGACACCACCCGGGACCGAATTAATTTGGACACTGGATGCGTTTATGGCAATTACCTGACGGCTATGTCCCTGCCGGATAAGAAGATTTATCAGACAAAGCAAAACTAATTTTTGGGAGTAGATTCAAGTTTTCGGAATCCTTTTTCGAATCTGGAGGAAGCCTCAGATAAGGACATTTCGGCATGAATACCGGTGGATTGGGCGAGTTGGGCAAAGGCCAGCAGAAACTCGCCGGCGGATTTATTCTTAGACTTTTTACCCCCGCCAGCCAGCGATCGTTTAAATTTTTTCCAGAGTTTTTCCAGCGCTTTTTCCTGTTTTTTGTCCCTTGCCCGTTTATCTTGTTTTGATATCTTTTCGTGCATCCGTTGGGCTCGCAGAAGCGCGGGGAGGGATTTGGGAAGGCCATCTAAGATGGATTTTCTCTCGGGTTTTTCTTGACGTTTTAATTCTTCCCATTTGCGGTTGATATCGGCGATTTTGCGGCTGGCGCCCTTGCCGAATACATGGGGGTGGCGGCGAATGAGTTTGTCGCCAATGGTTTTTGCCACGTCCTGGAGATTAAACCGGTTCTTTTCCCGAGCTAATTGGGAATGAAATACTACTTGGAGGAGGACGTCGCCCAGTTCTTCTCGCAAGAAATCCATATTGCCGCTATCGATGGCGTCAAAGGTTTCATGGGTTTCTTCCAACAGATAAGGTTTCAGGCTCTGGTGGGTTTGCTGTTTGTCCCACGGGCAACCGTTTTTGGAACGTAACCGAGCCATTAGTTTTTCAAGCCGTTTAAGGTAATCCATGCTTGCCTCCGAAGTGTTGGGACTTTAACATGAAGCCGTATTAATTCCAATCAGGACACTGAAAGAGAAAAATGCCATTACCGTCATGGACTAAAAGACTTCTGCGACTGCCCGGGGTCAAACACTTCAAGAACCACCTCGTTCATAAAGGTCATACCGAAGAAGAGGCCGATGCGGGCGCGCTGGCAATGGGCGGGTTGGTTCTTTTTTTGACGATCATTATTTTCAACTCTTTCATTATCGGAAGTGTTCGGGGTTTCTACCGGGATATATTGCGCTATTGTGACAAAAATCCGAATGAAGCCATCGGGGTCGCCATTTTTGGGACCATGATGCTTTTAGCCATTCTCTTCCAAATCATCCGGCTGGTGAATTCGCGAACTGCAGAAAAAAAGAAAAAGATCCAGATGGAAAGGCACAGAATCGAGGAAAAAAGGGAATATTTAAAGCGTGGGGCTATGGGAAACATCGAGGAAATCCTCCGCTTTTATCTCACCGGGAAATACCCCGAAATCGAAATCAAAACGGTCCATATGGTGGATATGATCCCGAGAGTTCGTTTCATGGTAAGGCGTTTTAACACCGAATTAGGCGGCCAAGTGGATAAGAACTATGAGCTTTTCCGGGATACTCTTTTCCAGGATACTCTTCATATCCTCGAGGTTGTTTTTTCCCTCTCCGAAAACATTACCGTCGCCATCGTGGACGGGATGATGAATTTCATCAGCGGTAAAGCCAAATATTATGACGGCCACGTTTTGAGCGTGAAGGCCCAAAGGGACGTCTACGAACACACCATGCTAAAGAAGTACCCGCCCTTTAAAGTCCTCACTTCGTTTGATCTGCGCTATAACGACGGAATGGAAGTGAAACCCATGCCCGAGGAGGAAAGTAAGACAGCCAGACTCATCGAACGCCTCAAGGAAAACGCTCCCAGGCTGGACGTGCGGTACGAATCGGCCAAAACCAAGGTTGAGGACGGATGGGAAAAGCCCAAGGAGATGGAAGAACCCGAGGTCATCCAGGAGACCCTTCGGGGAAAAGAATTCAGCTCCATGCCCCTTGCCCAATTCCAGGACTTGGCTTTAAGCGTTCTGGCCAAGATGAGTTTTGAAGTCCAAAAAGTCAAAAAAGTTCCCGGTGGAACTCTCCAAATCCAGGCGGATTTCTCCCATCCGGTGGTGGGCGGGAGTTTCCTGGTGTTGGCCCGGCAATATCCCGAGACTGCTCCGGTTCACGCCGATTTGATCCGCGAATTGGACGAGGTGACGCGGGAAGAAGCCTGCAAAAGGGGTATCTATATTGTTACCGGCCGTTTTACCGAGGAGGCCAAGAATATCTCCCGTAAGATGGCGGTGGACCTGGTGGATGGGGTGAAATTGACCGAGTTGATCCAAGGCCCCCACTTCGACGGACGGTGGACTTTCCGGGTAGTGGATGAGAAGGGCGTGGTTACGGATTTGAGCAAAATGCCGCTTTTGAACTTCGAAAGGGAAGTGGATTTGTTTTTGAAAAGCATGGGTTTCCGTTTGGAAAAAATCCGGCGAGTGCCGGGGGGGGCGGTGGTGGCGGTGGCCGAATTCCCCCATCCCATCACGGGCGGCAAGTTCTGCGTGATGGGAAGGCAGTTTCCGGCGGGGGAAAGGGTGCCGGGTGAACTGGTCAGCGAAATGAGCCATGTCATGAGATCGGAATTTTGTTACAGGGGCATATTGATGGTTCCCGCCGACTACGCTATGGACGCCCGGGCCCTGGCCCGCTTTTCCAACGTGGAACTGGTTGATCGGAACACATGGGAAAACCTCCGCCGCCATCTTTGACAAGATTGTCGGCCCGGCTGTGCCGCTTCCGCCACCGGCAATATTTTTTTTACACTCTTGACAGATAAAAAAAGTAGAAGTATTCATTGTGTTAAATTCCCTTAAGGAGGATGCCCTTGGCCCGCAAGCGTGGTCACGAAGAAGATGAAGAAATCAAAGACGACGATGAAATGGACGATGAGAAAACCGTTGAGGATGATGACGAGGATGATGAGGATGACGAAGACATCATTGATTTAGACAAGGCCGAAGAAGAGGAAGACGACGACGATGTGGATGACGACGACGATGAAGATGAGGAGAAGGACAAGTCTGTCGAACAGGTCGAGCGGCAGAAGCTGTTTCAGGCTGAAGCGGAAGACGTGCTGGAAAGCTTGACGATGGACGATGTCCGGGAAGTGCTGAAAGAAAACGACATGGAAGTGACCCTGGCGTCCAAGTTGAAGAAGCTTTTGGTGGAAGTCATCAATGAAGGTGAAGTGGTTTCAATGGATGAGGCTTGGGACGAGGCCATTGAGCGGCTGGAGGAATAAGCGGTTTTTAAAGCGAAGCCCGGGAAGAAAACTTCCCGGGCTTTTTTGTTTTCGGCACCTGTTGGGGGTGACACTTGAATCCGAGGTTGTGCTAAACTCTAGCCACCATGGTCCAAGAATACTTTAGGGATTTAGGGTTTTTGTGGTCCCGGCCCTCCGAGTTTTTCCGCGAGAATTATGATGCCGACGGCGAAAACAAAGCGTTCCGTTTCGCCAATATTACCGGCATCCTGGTGGCCTTGGAATTGGGAATTGCTGAGATATTTTCTGGCGGTTCTGTCACCAATGTGGCTCTTGTAACCCTGGTGATGCTGTTGGGAATGCCCTTTTTCGTGAACGCCTGGATTTATCTTTGGTCAGGTTTCATGAAGCTCTGCGCTTATATGTTGGGGGAAGTCTTGCCATTGGAACCGGTTCGGCAAATAGTGGCTTATTCCGTGGCTGGGCTCACGCTTTTCGGATTGGGGTATGGATTGGGTAAGTGGCTGGCCCTAGCCACCTTCGTTTTTCAGGTGGTCGGGATCGAGAAAGTCCTGCGCTGCTCCCGGTGGACAGCAGGAATTTACGTGGGTTTGCCTTTTTCGCTCGTCGCGGTATTAACGGGATTCGTGATCTTCATGTTCAAGGTGTTTAAATGAAAACCCATCCTCCCTTATCTCGCCAGAGAGCTTCCCGCTCCGCAGCGCCTTCTTCCCGAGGGACCGTCTCTGTTGCCGTGGAAGCACCCCCGCTGGGGCAAGATATGGTTCTTTCCTATCGTTGGGTTTGGTATCTCCTTTCACTTTTTATCCCTTTCTCGGGCATGCTGGTCGCCCTTTTACTGTATGATCAGGACTCCCAGGAAATTCGAAAAGTTGGCCGGAATTGTCTACTCATCGCCTTTCTTGTTTGGGTGATATTTCCCTTGGTCGTGTTTTTTGTCCTTCTTTTAGTGAGCGTCCTCGCCTTTGCGGATTGGTTCACCGACATTTTGTCGCCGACGGATTAACTCCCATTTCCCCTTGGCATTGATAGGTTTCCGAAAATGAAAAAGAACATCCAATGGGAAGGGATTTCCTGATGCAGTCTGTCTTGGTGACAGGTGGAACCCGTGGGATTGGGCTTGCCCTTTGCAAGGCCTTTGCCCAAAAGGGATGGGCAGTCAGCACCTGTTACCATCAGGATGAAGAATCCGCCTCCCAAGCCGCGAAGGAACTTTCTTCTCTCACCTCCCGATTTTTTATTTCCAAGTGCGATGTTTCCATCGAAAACGAAGTTTCCAGTCTGACCCAGTCCACGATGGAAAAACATGGCGTCTTGGACTGCGTTATCCACAATGCGGGAGCCACTTGGAACGCCCGCCTTCTCAACGTGGAGGAAGCCCAATGGGATGCCACCCTGGGAGTCCATTTGAAGGGGGCCTTTCTGCTTTCCAAAGCCTGCCTCAGGCCAATGCTCAAACAAAAAAATGGCCACTTTATTTTTGTTTCCTCGGTGGTGGCGACGACCGGCAATATTGGGCAAGGAAGCTACACGGCTGCCAAAGCGGGAATCATCGGCCTAGCCCGCAGTTTGGCCAGGGAATATGGCGGAAAAAACATCCGCTCCAACGTACTTTGTCCCGGCTTTCATAAAACTCGCATCGCGCAGGGGCTTTCACTTGAGGCGGAGGAAAACATACGAAACCATCATCTCTTGGGAAAAACCGCGGATTTAAACGAAGTGGCGGAATTCACGGTTTGGCTGGCCGGTACCCAGACGATTTCGGGGCAGGTGTTTAACCTGGATTCGCGTTTGCCGGGTTGGCTCTAGGAAAGGCAGCTTTAAGTTTTGAATTTTGAGTTCTTGATAAAAAATAATAATGAATGATTCCATTGTTGTGACTGGGTATGGAATGACGACGCCCTTGGGGGCAAATTCTCAATGGACATGGAAGTCCCTGATGGAGGGTCGGGTTGTTTTTGGGACTTTAAAGGGCAAGGAGTGGGAAAATTTTGATCGTCCCCGTGTTGCGCAGGCTTTGGAAGCTTGGATTCCCCAAACTTTAATCCGGTGTGATCGTTCCCTCCAGTTGGGTGTGATCGCCGCCCAGGAAGCCTGGGACAACGCCGGATTGTTCCGGGTTCCTCCGACCCGAATTGCCACCACTTTTTCTTCCAGCAAGGGTGGAGTCCTAAGTCTTTTACAAGTGGGGTTGGACCCCGCTGTCAAATGGGATTTTCTCAGTGAATTCTTTCCCCATGCTGGCGGGCAATTACTTGCCGAGTGTTTTGGATTTAGCGGTCCCGCTCTTTCAGTTGCGTCGGCCTGCTCCACGGGGTTGGGAAGCCTAGTCATGGGCGCCCGACTTTTGGAAGATGGGGAATGCGACGCGGTCATCGTGGGAAGCACCGAAGCCTCCATTCATCCGCTTATTTACGCCGGTTTCCAGAACATGGGAATCTTTACCCGCAAACCGGAAGGCCCTTCACCCTTTGACTCCACCCGGGATGGCTTTTTAATGGGTGAGGGATCGGCGGTATTGATTTTAGAAAGGGAAAAGACCGCCAAAAAGCGTATGGTCCCTATTCTTGCCAAGGTATCGGGGTGGGCCTTGGGCGCGGATGCGACGGCCATGTTGGAAATGGAACCTCGTGGAAATTCCATTGCGGCGGTAATTGATAGAACCCTTCGTAAGGCGGGATTGAAACCCTCCGATATCGGCTATATTAACGCCCATGGCACTGGCACGATTTTGAATGATCGGGTGGAATCCATGGCTTTGACGAAGGTGTTTGGAAACTCCGATACTTGGGTTAGTTCAACCAAGGGGGCGACGGGCCACTTGTTGGGGGCGGCTGGAAGCGTTGAGGCGGTTTTATCCATCATGGCTTTAACCAAAGGAGAACTGCCCGAAACACGTAACTTGGAAAATCCCGACCCTGAATGCCAAATTCGCCACGTGAAAAAAGGCGGGATGAAGTTAAAGGTGGATCACGTGATGTCGCTGTCTTATGGTTTTGGAGGACAATTGGGGGCCGTTATTTTTTCAAAATTATGATTGAGCCCTCTTCTTGATTAACATTATGTTCGAAAGAAGGTTTTCTTGAGTTGGATTGATGACATACACGAAGAACTTCACATCTTGGACCACGAAGGCATGCGACGGCGTCTTCGCGTGGTGGATTATCTGGGTGGCATGAGAGCATCCGTCAATCACAAGGATTGCGTCCTCTTTTGTACCAACAATTACCTGGGGCTGGCCGATCATCCGAAGGTTTTGGAACGCTCCCAAAAGGCCCTTTTGAGGTTCGGCGCGGGGGCCCAGGCTTCCCGGTTGGTCTCGGGGCATTTTCCTATACATATGCAGTTGGAGGAAATCACGGCCCTCTTTAAAGGGTCGGAGGCTTGTTTGTCTTTCCCGACGGGTTATATGGCCAATTTGGCGACCGTTTCGGTAATGGTGGGGGATGAAGACGTCATTCTTTGCGACCGTTTGAACCATGCTAGCCTGATCGATGCCTGCCGCTTGTCCAAGGCCAAGCTCCTGATTTACGAACATCTCAATCTGGATGATCTCAAGAAACAAATGGAAAGGGCGGGTGAATACCGCCGTCGTTTGATCGTTACCGAATCCCTTTTCAGTATGGATGGGGATTTGGCCCCGCTTCTTAAAATCACCAACCTAGCCCATGATTATGATGCTTTGGTCATGGTGGACGATGCCCATGGAACCGGGGTATTGGGTGAGGGAGGCCAAGGCGGAACTCATCATTTTCCCTTGAAGCATTTTCCGGCTGTGGTCATGGGTACTTATAGCAAGGCGCTGGGAAGCGTTGGCGGATTTGTCTGTGGTCCCCAGATTTTCATTGAGTATCTTTTAAATAAGGCCCGGACTTTCATTTATACCACCGGCTTGCCCCCCGCCGCCTGCGGGGCATCGCTTGGAGCATTGGAAGTTTTACAACAGGAACCTCAAAGAGTGGAGAAGCTTTGGGACAACGCCAAGAAAATCCGGGATGGTTTGAGGGCTTTGGGTTATGACATTCCCCGAGGTGCCGGGCCTATAATGCCGATCATCGTGGGGGAAAATGAGGAAGCGGTGAAGATGTCCGATAAGCTGTTGGAAGAAGGAATTCTGGTTGTCGCCATCCGCCCACCCACGGTGCCCAAGGGCACGGCCCGCTTAAGGCTATCGGTTTCGGCGGCCCATACGGATATGGATATCGAAAAACTGTTTGATGCCTTTAAAAAACTTTAGGTTTATTGGTCCTTTCAAGGAAAAGAACCCATAGGCACGATTTGCGATTGGGGGAACCCCTGGTTATGAGTTTTAAGGAGTCGGCTTTGAAAAACGGTTTATTCGTCACTGGAACTGACACCGGCGTGGGCAAAACCCTGGTCGCCGCAGGATTGACAAGGATGCTCGCGAATCGGGGTGTCTCCGTGGGGGTTTTCAAGCCCGTTGCCTCTGGTGGAACCATTAGCGAGGATGGGAAGCTTCTTCAAAGAGCGGCGAAATTTCCGGATTCGGCTTATCGCAACATTGTCCCGTTTCATTACAAACAACCTCTGGCCCCTTGGGTGGCTGGATGGGAAGAGGGGCCCATCAATCTACTCCAAGTCGAAAAAGTCTACCAGAAGGGAAAAGCAGCCTGGGATTGCCTCATTGTGGAGGGGGTAGGGGGTGTTCGTGTTCCCATCACCCAAAACTTCTTTGTGACTGATTGGATGGTGAAGTGGAAATTGCCGGTTCTGGTGGTGGCCCGGGCGGGGTTGGGAACGCTTAATCACACATTGCTGACGGTTGAAGCCCTTGAAAGGCGCAAAATTAAACTTTTGGGGGTACTGGTGAACGGTTATACCGGCAAGGGAATAGCGGAACAAACCAACGTGAAGGCCCTGAAGAAACTTTTAAGGGTAGCTGTCTTTGGTCCCCTGAAGTACGACCCCCAATATCCCAAGGACTTGGACCTCCTCGCCCAAGACATCGCCAAACTTGGCTTGCCGGTTTGACCCTTTAGGGTAATTTTCCCGTCTCCCCGCCGGCATACCAATAAGCTGCCCTTGTGGTTTTAAAAATTAACTTTAGAAAAGCGGCATAAATATTAAATGGTTTTAAAGCCCTTTGGGGTTGTCCTTGGTGGTGATGACGATCTCATATTCCCGGGTCTTGCGGCTTACGCGAGCAAGAATGATGAGGGGGTGGCCGCCCCGCCACCTTTGTTGCAGTTCCTTTGATTCTGAGATCATTCCTTTTAAATAAAGGTCTAGTTGCTCTTGAGCATATTTGCGGACGGTGTCTAGCCCTTTTTCCGTTGGGCGCATATGGCCAAAATGCCGCGTTACATTTGCTTGAATGACGGTCGTTAATTTTTGGATGATCTCCAAATTCTCCACTACAAACCCCTTTAAGTTGGTGCGAATTGGAAAATATGGTAATCCATCCGGTTGGTCCTGAAAATAAAAATGGAAGATGATCGATGGAATTTCTTGGTATTTTGGTAAATTGGGCCTGCTCATGAAAGGGAATGATCGGTTATCAGAATTTTTGTAAATTTATAACAAGGTTTAAAATGCAACTGAATTTAATCCGAAAAACATGAATAACCAAAAACTTTCTCAAAAAGACAAAAAATATCTCTGGCATCCCTTTACCCAGCAACAAGAATGGGAATTGGACCAAGATATATCCATCATAACCAAGGGTAAGGGCATCTGCCTTTACGATGCGAAAGGTAATAAGTATTTGGACGGCGTCTCTTCCCTTTGGTGTAACGTCCATGGGCACCAGGTTCCCGAAATCGATCGAGCTATCCAAAAACAAATCAAGAAAATCGCCCATTCGACCATGCTGGGCGCTTCGAACGAACCCGCCATTTTGTTGGCTGAAAAGCTGGTGAAACTGGCGCCCCAGGGACTGACCCGGGTTTTCTATTCCGACTCCGGTTCCGAAGCCAATGAAATCGCTATGAAGATGGCTTTCCAATATTGGCAACAGGTGAAGCCCCCACTCCGAAAAAAGAAACTTTTCCTGACAATTAGAGAAGGGTATCACGGGGATACGGTGGGGTCGGTCAGCTTGGGCGGGATTGATTTGTTCCATGGGATATTTGGGCCCCTTCTTTTTAAGACCATCAAAGTTAAAAGCCCTCACCAATATGCCAGCCGGAAGGTTTCCAATGCCAAGTGGCTTCAGGATTGTGTCCGGGAAGCCGAAAGCTTTTTTCGAAAATATGGTTCCCGCTTGGCGGCGGTTCACATGGAACCCTTAATCGAAGGGGCGGGGGGGATGCTGGTGCACCCTTGGGGTTACCTCAAGGCCATTCGCCGTTTGTGCGACCGCTATCAGGTGCTCTTGATATTGGATGAGGTGGCGACCGGATTTGGGCGGACGGGAACGATGTTCGCCTGCGATCAAGAGGGGGTGAGCCCCGATATCCTTTGTGTGGCGAAGAACCTGACGGGAGGGTATTTGCCCTTGGCGGCCACCCTGGCCACCGAGAAGGTTTACAAGGCTTTCCTGGGAACATTTGAATCCGCCAGGACTTTTTACCATGGACATACTTTCACCGGGAACCAATTGGGATGCGCGGCGGCATTGGCCAATCTTCAATTGATTGGAAAAAGAGGGTTCCTCAAGTCGGTTCAGGAGAAGTGCGAAATGCTTCAAGAATTGTTGGAACCATTGGTCGCTCACTCCCATGTATCCGAAGTCCGGTTGAGGGGTTTGATGGGAGGAATTGAGCTAATTAAAAACAAGAAAACCAACGAACCCTATCCTTATTCGATGAAAATAGGATTTCGGGTTTGTGCCGAAGCGAAAAAACGGGGAGTCTTATTGCGGCCCCTGGGGAATGTGATCGTTCTGATGCCGCCATTGGCGATCACAAAAAAAGATTTGGGCTTTTTGATCGAAGTGATTTCAAAAAGCATCAATCTGGCTACCGGGAATGAAAAATCTTATTAACCACGATGGCGCAAGGTGCCCCAAGAAAAGCAAAGATAAAGTTTGGATTTTTAACCCTAATTAAGTATTTTTTTTGCCATTCTTCGCAATCTTCGTGTATTCGTGATCAAAATTCTTAGCTTTTGAATTTTTGTTGGAGGTTCTGCTGTAAAATCCTTCCATGTGCACGGACTCCCCCAGGTTTCGAATGCTTCTTTTCACGGTCTTCTACCTGATTTTCAATGCCCAAGCCCTCTACCTGATTCACCATGATTCTCTGACCAACGATGAGCCTTTTGAGATTACGGGGGGCTATTATTATTGGACCAAGGGAGATGTGGTCACTTCCCGGATGCAGCCGCCGGTGGCGGCGGCACTTCAGACTCTTCCGCTCGTTTTCCTTCCCCTTCAGAAAGCCCATGGTTTCGTTAATGAGGACGACCGGGCATACCGGTTTTTCTTTGAATCCAACCTTGAATTTTTAAAGCCTCTGACGATTATGCCCAGATTGATCAATTTGGTTTTGGGGTTGGGAATCGGATTTCTCCTCTTAACCCAAGTCCTTAAGGAATCGTTGGTTTTCTACTTGGCGGTTTCGATGTTGTGGGCCTTTGAACCCAACTTGATCGCGCATTCGGCAATCGCCAAATCGGATATTGCCCTCACACTTTTCTTTTTCGCCGCCATTATTGTCTATAACAAAACTTTTGAAAAGTCCGGCTGGAAGAGACTTCTTTTGGCGGGTGTTTTTACCGGTCTGGCGGTAACGACCAAAGTGACAGCCCTGGCTTTAGGGCCGATTTACTTGGGGTTGGAAGTCGTGAATTTCATGGCCAATCGTCTGAAACCGTCGGGTTTTTCGTTTCGCGATCTTTTGACCCGGTGGGCTTGGGTTATCGGCGGGGCGTTGGCTTGGATTGGCCTCCTTTACTTGCCGGGCACTCTTAATTTGCCGGACCACCGTTGCCCCTATTCCTATTTCCTCGACAAAGTCTTGATGGGATGGCGAATCTCCCAAAAGGGTTGGGCCCATTATTACTATCTCGGCCAAAGCTTCGATGCCAGCCATATCCTTTATTTGCCCATGGCTTTTTTATTCAAATCCACTTTGCCGTTTTTGATCCTCCTGGCCGGCGCTTTACTGCTTTGGGGTTTGGGAAAAGTGAAGTTAGAGGCTTTCGAGTGGATAGCGCCCCTGGTTTTCTTTCTTTCAGTTTTACCGGCTTCCAATATGGGCATCCGACTAATGCTTCCGGCTATACCTTTTCTTATTTTGATCGCGGGGCGGGCGGCGGGTTGGATTTGGGAGGGAACCGGCCTCGCCGCTCAAAAAACCTTCCGTTGGGTTTTGGTAGGGTTGGCGGTCTGGCTTGTTTTAAGCCTGGCGCTGAATTTTCCAAATTACCTTAGTTATGCCAATGAGACTTTGTCGGATGAAAACAAATCCCGTTTCCTGGCGGACGCGGATTTGGATTGGGGGCAAGACCAACTGCGCCTTTGCCGGTTGGCGAAGGAAAAAGGTTGGACCCACGTCAAGCTGGCTCTCTTCGCGGGGGTGGACCCCCATTTTTATGGACTCAATTGGAACCCTTGGACCCAGAAGGACTTGCAAGGACCGCAACCCGGCTGGGTATATTTGATTGATACGAGCTTTTTACAATTAGGACCCGCTTTCTTTCCCGGGTGTTTACCCATCGCCCAAGGATGGGCATCCAGAACAAAACCCATGGGTAGATTGGGTGACACCTGGCGTTACTTTACGGTGCCGGGTGAACCGAAAAAAGATGACAGCCCCCTTTTACATTCCGCGCCAGCCTACCGATACTATTGGATAGGAAATTCACGGGTCTTCTATTGAAAGACAATAAAAAAATCTTTTAACCACGAAACTCGAAAGATGCCAAGAAGGGCAAAGCGAATCGATTTTCCATAGAGAAATTTGGAAAACGGTAATATACCGGTCTCATTGAAAGCTTTAGTGGAGGTCCTTGTCCTTTGTGCCTTCGTGGTTCAAAGGGTTTTTCTTTTGGTTTTGTTGGGGTTCTAAATCCATTCATGAAAACTCTATGAAAACAAAGGACCTCCAAGGGATTTTCGATTAGGAATGTGTTATTCTTAGCCCGCTTTACCATCCTTTGAGAAGGCAAATTGTGAAAAAAACAGCGGAAGTAAAAACCAAAACCGTCGCGGTCATCAGCCTTGGCTGTCCCAAGAATACCGTGGATTCGGAGGTGATGTTAGGAAAGCTGGCCCAGGACCACTACTCCTTGGTGAAGGACCCTTCGGAAGCCGAAGTCGTGATTGTAAATACTTGCGGGTTTATAGAAGCTTCCAAAAAGGAATCTATCGATACCATTTTGGATGTTGCCAAACTTCGCAAAAGCGGCCAGTTGAAATCTCTCGTTGTGGGAGGATGCCTGGCCCACCGTTATGGTGAAGAACTGAAGAAGGAATTGCCCGAAATCGACATTTTATTCGGGCTCAATGATGTTGAGAACGTGGCCAGCCAAATCAAGGGAACACCCTTAACGATCAATTCTTCACGCGATTTAAGGAAGCCTTTGTTGCCCGATTCCTTGAGTGAAGCCACTTATGTTTACGATGCTTCCTCGCCCCGTCTGCTTTCCACTCCCGGCCATTTCGCTTATGTGAAAATTTCGGAGGGTTGCGACTTGCCGTGCACTTTCTGCATTATCCCGAAGATACGTGGCCATTACCGAAGCCGTTCTCTGGAGGATATAGAGCAGGAAGCCCGCCAACTGTCGGCCCAGGGGGTGAAAGAGCTTTGTTTGGTAGCTCAGGACAGTACTTGGTACGGGGCCGACCGTTACGGAAAGCCGAAAATCGCCGAGCTTTTGGAGCGTCTTGCCAAGATTGATGAAATTGAATGGGTCCGGCTTCATTATCTTTACCCCAGCCGAGTCACGGACGAGATGTTGGATGTGATGGCCGCCAACCCCAGGATCGCGCCTTATTTCGATGTGCCCCTGCAGCACGCAAGCGACAAGATCCTCAAATCCATGCAACGCATCGGCGACAGGGCCCTTTTGGAAAAAATGATCAGACGGATTCGAACCAAATTACCCCACTCCTCCATTCGGTCCACCTTCATCGTGGGTTTTCCAGACGAAACGGATGAGGATTTTGATGAATTGATTGAATTTCTAAAGAGTTCCCAATTGGACTATGTTGGCTTTTTCTCCTATTCCCAAGAAGAAAATACCCCGGCAGGAATCATGGAAAACCAAGTGCCGGAAGGTGTCAAAAAAAATCGGCTGGCCGAGGCCTATCGGATGCAGGAAGAAATCGCAGAGAAGTCCCACCAAAGGTGGGTGGGTGAAAAATTATGGGCGGTGGTCGAATCGGTGGATGAAAACGGGGAGGTGCAGGGAAGGACCCAATATCAAGCCCCGGAAGTCGATGGCATCGTTCTGATCGAAGGGCTGTCCAATCCCAGGGTAGGCCAATGGACCAAAGTGGAAATCACTCATACCCTTCAACTGGATCTTGTCGCTAGGGCGATCTGATTTCTGAGTTTTAAGTTGCGGTTTGGATAGTTCCCGCTAGACCGGAAATTGTTCAAACCTTATAACTCAACAATTAAAATTTTAAACATTGATTTAAACAAGGTGACCCTTGGAAAATCCAGATATAACCAAAAGCCCATCAAGGTGGAACTCAGCAAATCTGGTCACCATGTCCCGCATCGCCGTGACGCCTTTGTTTCTAATTTTGATTTTTCGGGACGAACTTTGGGCCAAGTGGACGGCCGGGCTTTTATTCGCTTGGGGCGCGATCAGCGATTACTTGGACGGTTACCTGGCCCGGAAGTACAACTTAAGGACCGATTTTGGCGCGCTTTTGGACCCTTTCGCCGATAAAATCCTCATCGTTTCTGTCTTCGTGTCCTTTGTGGCGCTGGACCTGGTTCCGGTCTGGATGGTGGTGATTATCGTGGCCCGTGAATTTCTCATCACGGGATTGAGGCAAATGGCACAAAACCAAAATGTCATCATTGCCGCCAGCCGTGCCGGGAAACACAAAACGGTTTCCCAGATTATCGCCATTTCCTTTATCCTGGCAATTATTTGCGCCCAGGGAACCGTGGAGGCCTATCAGGGAAAATGGGATTTGTTCGTAGCTAGGCTGGGCAACCTGGGGGAATGGTTGGATAACGTGGTCTGGTACGGGCCCTATTGGCTGATGTTTTACGCTACCGTCATGTCAATTATTTCGGGCGTGGATTATGTGTTGCGAAACCGGCATATTTGGAACGGAACGAAAAAATGAAATATTTTTATTTTTTGATCTCGACATTTCTAGGCATCGGTAAATTGCCGGTCGCTCCGGGCACCTGGGCTTCTGTCGCGACAGCCGCACTTTTTTATCCCCTCGTCGATTATCCCGCCAACTTGGCGGCCCTGTTGGTAGGAATCTATTTTTTAGGGGTCTATACCACCACCCAATACGCCAAAAATCTGGGTGTGGTCGATCCGTCCAGCGCGGTCATTGACGAGGTATTGGGCATGGGGATTGCGATGATCGCCATTCCCTCAGACAAGGGATTTTTTTATAAGATCTCTTTTGTCATCATGGCACTCATTCTTTTTCGCCTATTCGATATTTGGAAACCCTATCCCATCCGGCAGATTGAGAAACTGCCAGGAGGCTGGGGGATTATGACAGATGACCTAGTTGCTGGGATCTATGCCCGGGTTTGGATACAAATCGGCATATGGCTCGTCAATCTGCTTCAATAGGAAAAAGGGAAACTCGTGAACGCTGAAATCGTGGCTATCGGCACTGAAATGCTGTTGGGCCAGAATGTCGACACCAATTCCTCCTGGATCGCTCGCGAACTGGCCCTACTGGGTATCGACGTGTATGGGTTCCAAGCGGTGGGGGATAACGAAAAAAGGCTTGAGGCGGCCCTCAAGCTAGCCTGTGAACGAAGCCAAATGGTCATTACCACCGGCGGCTTGGGCCCGACTGTGGATGACGTGAGCCGCAAAGTCATCGGGCGCTTGGCCCAAAAACAGCTTGTTTTTCACGACAACTTGGCCAAGAAAATCGAGGAAAGGTTCGCGAAATTCCGACCCGGCAAGCCCTTTCCCAAGGTGAACCTGAACCAGGCTTTTGTTCCCCAAGGAGCCACAATTATTCCCAATGACAACGGGACAGCCCCCGGGTTTATCATCAAAGTTGGAAAGTCGCATTTGGCATGTTTGCCGGGGGTTCCCTCGGAGATGAAGGCCATGTTTGAGGAAACCTTGAAGCCTTTCCTGAAATCCCTTTCGCCCGGGGGAACCATCATCAAGTCGCGGGTTTTTCGAACGACGGGTATCGATGAATCAGCCCTGAACGAAAAGATTTTGGACATTTTCGAAAAATCAACCAACCCAACGGTGGGTGTCCTGGCCCATTGGGAGGGAGTGGATATCCGCCTTTCCTCGAAGGCCGAAAGTGAGGCCCAAGCCGATCGCCTGATCGAGGGCCTGGGTAAGACCCTTACCACCCGGTTGCCCAATTTCATTTATGGCTGGGATCAGGACAATCTGGAGACGATCGTGGGACGAATGTTGACCACCCGCAAAATGACCGTCGCGACCGCGGAGTCCTGCAGCGGAGGACTGATTGCCCACCGAATCACCCAGGTGCCTGGAAGTTCCAATTATTTTCTGCGGGGTTATGTGGTTTATGGCAATGAAGCCAAAAATGACGCTTTAAAAGTGGATGCCGAATTGATCCAGCAAAAAGGAGCTGTCAGCAGGGAGGTGGCGGAAGCCTTGGCCACCAATGTCCGCCGGATCGCCAAGTCCGATGTAGGTCTTTCCACCACCGGGATCGCCGGCCCTTCGGGCGGTTCGGTGGAAAAACCCGTCGGGCTGGTTTATATCGGAATTTCCGATGACCAATCCACTCAAGTGTGCCAGTTCCGGTTCACCGGCGACCGGGAAAGCGTCAAAAAAAGGACCAGCCAAGCCGCTCTCGAAATATTACGGCGTCATTGCCTCCAGATGCCGCTTCGAGATTAAGGCATGCCCTTCTTGAGACTTTTCGCCGCTGTGTCATTATCGCGTTGGGTGGAAGAGCAGGTGGAATTGGTCTTAAGCAAGGTCTCCCAATACCCGGAAATTAAGTGGGGGTCCCGCCTCCAATTTCATGTCACGTTGAAATTTATCGGCGATTGGGAAGGTGAAAAATTATCTTCGCTTGAAGGAAGATTGAAGGAGGTCGCGTCAAACTTTGAACCCTTTGACGCCGAGATTAAGGGCTTGGATGGGTTTCCCAATTTAAAGCATCCGAAAGTCTTATTCGTTCCGGTGACCAACGGGCAAGAATCTTTCGTGAGTCTCTCGCGAATGATTTCCAAACGGCTGGAGCCCCTTGGAATCGGTCGGGATGACAAGGAACTTCGCCCCCATGTCACTTTAGGAAGGGTTCGGGTGGGCCAAGATAGCTCAAAGGCGGTTCAAGCCCTTAGGGAGAGCGGTTTGGCCTTAGGCGCAGGTTGGAAGGTAAAGGGGTTTTCGCTTTTTCAAAGCCAACTATTTCCTGGCGGCGCTGTTCACACCCGCTTGAAGGAATTTGAGCTAATAGGATAGATATCCCAGAGGGGCTTTCAGTAAAATGCCGTTTCCTTTAAATGGAAAGACTGAAGCAATTGAAGGAAAAAGGGATCTAAAATGCCATTAGAACATCCGCATGATCATGAGAGGCCGGAGTTGAGCGAAGAGGAAATGGAAGAGCAATTAAAGGCTTTTCAACATTCCCAACAGGTGTATTTGGAGCAAACCTTTAAATGGCTCATCGACTTCATCGCCAGTTACTTTCCGGAAGACCAACTGGCTATCCGGGACATGGATTTGGAAGTCCACTTCGTCCACCAAGTGATGGAGGGAGGAAAACCCTTAGGAGCGTTGGTTTATCGATTTCGGAAATTTGTGGATAAGAAGGATTATTTCAAAGAACTCTCCGGTGATTATCAAGAAGGATTGAAACTACCGGAAGTTTTGTTTGTCGATACGGAAACTTCCAAGTTTGATCCGCCCGAAAGCTTGGAGGGGCAAGAAGCCTATATTGAAATGCCGGGGGACAAATTGACTGGGAAAATCCGTGAGTTGAGGGAAGAATTGAAGCGGCGGGCAAGACTTCGCCTTTTACGGCAAAGTCTTTAAATTGTTATTGATAAGGAGACGATCATGAAGTCCTTTTTAAGCAAGATTCTTTGGGGGTCGTTGATATTAGGCGGCTTTATTTGCATGCCGGTTCTTGTCCAAGCGGGAGATTCTCCCATTTTAGGGGGCGGGAATTTTGGGTTGGGACTGGAACTGGGGGATCCGGGAGCTTGGGGAGCGGTGGGGAAGATATGGATGGATAAGGCTAATGCCTTCCAGCCCGCCGTAAAAATTGGGGATGGAACAACCCTGTTGCAATTGGATTACCTCTGGCACGATTACGATGTTATTCATCCCAGGGAAGGACTCATGCCACTGTATTTTGGAGTGGGAGGGGATTTAGACCTGCAAAACAACGTGGCAGTCGGGGCGAGGGGAGTCGTAGGAATTTCTTATTTGTTCAACCGCGTGGATGTTCCTGTGGATATATACGTGCAAGTTGTTCCGGAAATTTGGTTTTACAGCGGGGGAGTTTCCAACTTTCAACTTTATGGAGATATCGGATCGCGATACTACTTCTAATACCCAAGGATCTTAAAATGTCATCGAAAATCAACACTTTCAAAAGCGCCTTAATGATGTACGCGGCTAGCGAATACGACTCGAATCTTTATTACGCCGTGAAATTTTCCGTCCCCGACCCCTTTCCTTATTTTCGAATCGGGGGGAAAAGCATTATCTTGATGAGCGATCTTGAATTGGGGCGGTCCCAAAAACAGGCCAAAGTGGATGAAGTGATTTCCTACTCGGATATCCACGTGAAGGCTCGAAAAAACGGAACTGAACGTCCCGGTGTGGCGGATGTCACATCCTATTTTCTCAAATCCAAGCAGGTTAAAAAAATCCAAGTTCCATATAATTTCAACTTGGGTTTAGCCGATGCTTTGAGGAAAAGAGGAATTGAAGTCGAGAGCAAACCTGACCCTTTTTTCGAAGAGCGGGTTTATAAATCAAGTCAAGAAGTGAAGATGATCACGGCCTCTCTTCGTTATACCGAAGCCGCCATCAACAAGTTAGAAGTCTTGTTGCGAAAGTCCAAGATTATTGGCAAGAAAATATCCTACCGAGGGCAATGGGTGACTTCCGAACTGCTGAAGAAAGTATTGAATGTTTCCATGATGGAAAACAACTGCGTGGGCAGCCATACCATTGTGGCCAGCGGCAACCAAGGTTGCGATCCCCACAATGAAGGAAACGGACCCGTTTGGGCCAACCATTCCCTGATTGTGGATGTTTTTCCCAGGTCGGGGGACACCTTTTATTACGCCGACATTACCCGGACCTTCGTCAAGGGAAAGGCTTCGTCCGCACTGAAAGCCCAATATGAGGCTGTGAAGGTGGCGCAAGAAAAGGGTATCGACATGGTTGCCCCCGGAATAAATGGGAAAGACGTTCACCAAACGATCATGCGGGACATGGAAAGCCGGGGTTATAAGACCGAACGCCGGAATGGAACAATGGTGGGTTTTTTCCATGGGACAGGACATGGATTGGGACTGGATGTCCATGAGCCCCCTCGGGTGAATTCCACGGACCATGTTTTGAAAAAAGGGGAGGTGGTGACCGTGGAACCTGGACTCTATTATCCGGGTGTGGGCGCTGTCCGCATTGAGGACCTTTTAGTGGTTACGGAAAAGGGCCATCGGAATTTGACGGTTTACCCTAAAAAGCTGGAAATTCCCTGAGACCAATTCAACGACTATCGATTAAGTGACCGAACTTCTTTTATCCGGATGCGACCCCGACCGGGGCGAGCGGAAAACCCCGGTTTTTCTAAGGTTGCTGCTGTTGTTGGGGCATCAGGGTTTTTAAAACGGCTTTGGATGTGTCGTCGTTTCCGCCCCCGGAGAACACAAAATAAGAAAGAACGATAAGCACGCCGCCCCAAATCATCATTTTTGAGTTTTGCGTTTTTTTACCCCGGTAAAGCATGTAAGCGCCAATTGTTCCCATTGCGAATGAAATGATCGTTTCAAAAATAATCATTTGATACCACCTATTTTTTATCGTTGGTTGATGTTAAATCCATGAAACTCCAAGATGCCTTCGAACACTTTTTTGGCAATGGGAGCTGCGATGTCTTTTCCGGTGCCGCCGTTCTCGGCCACGATCGCCATGGCGATTTTGGGGTTTTCCACGGGGGCAAAACAGATAAACCAGGCGTGGAAATTGGGGTCTCGGCTTCCGGAAGTTCCGGTTTTACCCGCAATCGTTGATTCCTTTGACTCTGGCCTTTACCCCGATTCCCCTTTCCACGTCATTGAGCATCATCGTGGTGAGGAACTGGGCTGTTTGGCGGCTGATAGTGTTTTTATAAAGTACTGGTTTGTTTTCTTGGAGAACCTTGCCGTTGATGTTGGTCAGCTTATCAGTAAGATAGGGGGACATCATGACCCCGTCATTGGCGATGGCGGATACCATCATGGCGGCGTTTAGAGGGGTAATGCGAAAAGCCGGGCCCAAGCCGGTGGCGGTTTCGGCCAATTCATACCGGGTCAACCCCAATTTGGGGGAAGTGCTGGCGGTTACAGGGAGTTCGATGGTTTTGGGAACGGAGTTGAAACCGAACCTATTGTTGTACTCAAATAGCGTGTCTTCCCCGAGAGCGAATCCAAGTCGGGCATAAGCCATATTGCAGGAAGTGTCGAAAGCCTCCTCAAGGCTTTTGATGAATTTATGTTTTCCCCAATCCATGAAAATCTTACCGTCGATATAAGTGTATCCCTTGCAATAAAAGGGGAATACCGATGTGAGACTGATGTTTTTCTCGACGGCAGCCGCTGAGCTGATGATTTTAATGATGGAGCCAGGTTCATAGAGGGTTTCAAAGGCCCGGTTTTTTAAAGGGGTGTTCTTATTCGCGATGTAATTCCACCATTGGTCATGGACCTTTTCAGGGGTGTAAGTGGGCTGGGAGACGCAGCCGAGAATTTCACCGGTGCGGGGATCAAGGACCACGATGGAACCTTTTTGCCATCCCAAAGCCTTGGAAAGGACTCGCTGGATGCGGCTATCGATAGTCAAGTAAAGCTTGTTGCCGGGGAAATATTGCTGATAAACCTTTTCAAGACCGGCCGCTCCCCGGTTGTTCGTGGCTTGCTGGTCCACATAACCGATTAGATGGGCAAATTCCTTTCCCATCGGGTAGCCCCGTTCTCCGTTTTTAGTCAATTGGAAGGCGAGAGGGACGCCGTTGCGGTCGAAAATGTAATAGACTGAACCCCGGTCCCGTTCTTCACGGGCCTGTTCCAACAGAACCTGCATTTTTTTATTCTTGGGGTCGTAATTGAGGGCGGCCTCGTAATATTTTTCACCCTTGCTGACCTGGCCGAGGGCTCGTTCGACGGTTCCCAAGGCGACATATATGTCCGGATTGTTAGGTTGAAGTTCCAAGGCATGCTGCAATTCCAATTCGGCAATGTTGTATTTACCGTCATCAATAAAAGCTTGTCCGGTTTTCAAATGACTGAATTTTTTGCTAAACCCCAAACCCATTTTCATGGCTTGGTCGTAAAGTTCTTTCGCCTTATCTAGATTCCCGGTTTTCATTTCAATCAACCCAAGTCCATCTACAGCCTTGGCGTCGCCAGGGGTACGGGTGAGAACCTTATTGAATTCCATTTTGGCCAGCTCTAAATCCCCGGTTCTCCAATATTTCAGGCCCTTGATGTAATTGTATTGATTCATCAAGGATGTTTTGGACATGACCAAAGCAATAAATAATAAAGAAAATACGATAACCGTACGAAATGAGGGCAGCTTGGTACGCCGATGGCGCGAAAGCGGCAAGGGTTTATAACGCTTGAATGGGTCGATTAAAGCCATGAATAAAACTCCTTGAACAGGTTGTAAATAAAATATCGAAAACGACTTTTTCGCAACTTGCGAACGAGTCGAAGGAAAAACATTGACTTTTCTTTCGATTCGTTCTGACCTGTGGCACAGACAGGTGTAAAGTCATTTATTCAATACCCTGTTAAATGAACCCATGCATTTTAAGGGTAATGAAAGAGGAATAAAGAGAAAAAACCCCTCATTTCAGCTTGAAGTTCATTCTTGGGGAAGAGTGATTGCGCCGAAATTCAAAGACCACTATAAAGAAAGGTGATTGAAGTTGGACTAAACCACCTTTAAGAGGGTATCGAATGATTCTGGATTGGGTTTTAATTACGGTCGGATTTGTCTTGGGAATTTTGATTTTAATCCTCTTCATCAAAAAATCCCCAAACAGGTCGAATGATTCCTTGGAGAATCAATTGATGACATTGTCCAAAGAACAGGAACGCTTTGAAAAGGTCCTGAAGGACGAAATGGGTCGGGGGCGGGAAGCTTCCAGCATCCAGGAAAGAGCGGCAAGGAAAGAATTGAACCGCCTGCTTTTGCAAAATACCCAGGTGAACGAACAAAAATTGGAGTCCATTCGACAAACTTTGGAAAAACAATTGAAGGCCCTACAAGAGGAAAACGGGCAAAAGCTGGATCAAATGAGATTGATAGTGGATGAGAAACTTCAGGCAACCCTGGAAAAGAGATTGGGTGATTCTTTTCGGCAAGTAAGCGAACACCTGGAAAAGGTGCATCAAGGACTCGGTGAAATGCACTCCTTGGCTTCTAGCGTAGGCGATTTAAAAGCTGTATTGACCAATGTGAAAACCCGGGGAAATTGGGGCGAGGTCCAACTGGAAGGGCTTCTTTCCCAGTTATTGTCGCCTGAACAGTTTGCCCAAAACGTTGTGACCAAAAAAGGAAGTGAAGACCGGGTGGAATTCGCCGTCCGGCTCCCGGGACGCGGGATCGGCGATTGGAATGAAATCTGGCTTCCTATTGACGCTAAATTTCCATTGGAAGACTACCAGCGGCTTATATCATCGGTTGAGAGCGGGGATGTGGCGGGGGTTGAGGAACATTCGAAAAATCTTGTTCATCGAATCAAGTTGGAAGCTAAGACCATCAAAGAAAAATACTTGGATCCGCCTTATACAACCGATTTTGGAATTTTATTTCTTCCGACCGAAGGCCTTTACGCGGAAGTCCTTCGCCAGCCGGGACTTTCTGATTTTTTGCAACGAGAACATCGGATTGTGGTTACGGGGCCTACGACTCTGGGAGCCATACTAAATAGCCTGCAAATTGGATTTCGAACTTTGGCCATAGAGAAAAGATCGAGTGAGGTCTGGAGCCTTTTAGGTGCCGTAAAAAAAGAGTTCGGGTTGTTCACCGAGATATTGGAAAGAACCCAAAAGAAGTTGCAGGAAGCCAGTAATACGATCGAAAAAGCAACAACCAAGACAAGAAGCATTGAAAGGAAATTGAGAGATGTCGAGGGCCTTCCGATTACAGAAGGTGATACATCTGGGGAACAAAAAGATTTATTGAGCGAAGAAGAATGAAATCCTGTCTTCCTATTGGATTTAAAGAGGACAGTTGGGTTTTTTTGGTGGATATTTATGGAAGTATTGATTGCGATAACGACATTTTAAAAGGAATTGAAGTAGATGATTTTTTTGTAGGAATGTCGCAAATCCCAATTCCACCGAGCCGGACTCAAAAAAATCAGTCACGGATGGATGGGGCTTGTGAATAATTTTGCCAGTATTTTGAAACTCTTAACCAAATTGGTAACTTTTTCCATCGGTTTATTAGTTTGATGAAAAGCTCCGGAATTGGGGGAGTACTGAATAGACATCATTTCACGATTATGGATTTGATGATTTTTGAGAGTGTTTTTGTTATTTCGTCAGTTCCTAAACGCCTTTTGTCTGAAATTGTGACATTTTCTTGTTTGAACGGGAAACGATTAAAGGTATGAAAACGGTTATAATACTTGAATATCCATGTTTACCATTAAACTAAAAGGCTTGAAAAGGCATGGAAATTGCCAATTATTCTCTCTGGAATTACCTTATGGTAAACTAATTAAAGTATTCTAAACCACATCTTTCGACTTCATTTTTCGGGTGATACCCCCAAAAGGCGTGAATTGAAAAAGTTTAGTAGATTTATCAATCTTTCGTCGAAACGCTTTGTTTTTTCATTGGCATTTATGGCGACCACCATTTGGGCGACAAACATATCGGTTTTGCGAGCCCAATCCACCCCTGTTACCTATGGTTATTCGAACGCCGTTGCGGTTCCAACCATAATGCTTACCCCGCAATGGTGTCCGAGCGATCAACAAATCGTCTATGAGATGAACCAACCAACTAATTACGCTGCACCAACCGGCTTGACAGCTTGTGGATACCCCGTCGGTAGTTACGACCCGAACCATTACGCTGCAATTTCGGGAGACGATTATGGTGATCCAAGTTCGACTGATACTACTGGTGGGTATCCTTGTGGGGCTTGTGCCGCTATGGTCAATGGGTCTTGTTCAACTACAGTAATGATAGTGGATGAATGTCCCATCAACGGGAATGATTCAAGTCCTAGTTTTAATTGTGAAGTTGGTTCGTATCACTTGGATTTAGCCATGACAGCATACACAGAACTGACTTCTGGTTGCGGCACTGTTACAAACAATGGCACTTCAGGAAGTCGCAACGGTTCAAACGTTACTTGGCATTTTGTTCAATGCCCACTCACGGGCTACGCCGCCGTGACTTTTGACAACGCTTCAGGTGATATATCTTACGAATGGAAAAACGGCGCATCTTCTACTTATAACCCTATCATGTTTCTCAACACTGTTTTTCCCGTTAAATCGGTAGGATATAGCACAAGCTCAACCGGGCCATTCAATAATGTGACGAGATATGAAGGAAGCGTTCCGGATTTTTGGGGTGATGGAACTACTTATCCAACTGGGGACTTGTATTTCCAGTTAAATAGTTACGAATCGACTGTTGCGCCCGTGACAGTAACCGTGGACAACACCGGAGGATATACTCCCGGTCAGACAGCTCCTCCAGGTACTACCACTGTTCAGTTTCCTGATTGCGTGACCGGGCCTACCAGTACTCCAACACACACACCTATTCCGGGGACTCCGACTAGCACTCCCACACGCACTGAGACCTCAACTCCTACAGGTACCCCGACGCCAATCTCGGGCTGCGAAACCCTCTACTATAACGGAACGGCTCCGACGAATTTGGCTTCGGGGGCGATTCCATATGAGGGCAATGCGACTTTGACTGAAACGGCGGGAGCGGCCTATACCGGGGACACCAACGGAATGAATATCGCTTTGGCTGCTCCTTCGGCCTCGTATGGCGAGGTGGAATGGAATTGGGCGGATTATGGTACAGCCAAAGAAGTCAATTTGGCCAATGAATCGACTTTACAATTTGAGATCGACAATACGACCTCAGCGGCCTCGCCCATGACAATTGAAGTGTTCCTTTCTGATTACAACGGTGCCGGAACCACAGGGCAAACTCAGTCAAAAGCCGCGATGGTGACAATTACGGGTACGGGCTGGCAGACGGTTGATCTTCCTGTTTCGGATTTCACCACAGGCGGCTCAGGGGCTACAACTTTTAGCTCGACAGATATTGGTGAAATTGACTTTGAGTGGTTGACCTCCACATCGGGTGTGACAGCGACAATCTATGTAGATAATATTGGTTTTTATGGAACTTGTCCCCCCACTGCCACCAATACCGGTACAAGTACTGCTTCTAGTACCCCGACCAAAACCTTCACTTCTACGGCCACCAACACTGTAACGAATACGATGACGATGACGGCGAGTTCAACCCCAACGGCAACCCGAACCAATACCTCTGCCAGCACTCCAACATCCTCACCCACGAATACGATGACGAATACGTTAACTTCTACATTAACTTCAACCACGACATCCACCCTAACCAGCACTCCTACCGCCACTCGGACTAATACGACAACAGCCACTGCCAGTGGGACTTATACAAACACGCCTGCCAGCACTTCCACCTCTACCCCCACGAGCACGGCAACATCCACGACTACGGCAACCAAGACTAACAGTCCCACTAATACGGCCACCCTGACAGCCAGTGCAACTCCCACCAATACTCCGGCAAATACTTCGACATTCACGCCCACCTCGACCCCTACTCTGACAAAGACAAACACACCAACCAATACACCAACTTCTACGCTCACCTTGACGACTACCCAGACTCCAACGAATACGGGCACGAATTCAGCTACATTCACCATCACATCAACGCCTACGAACACCAATGTGATTACCCCGACCTATACCGGTACCCCAACTAATACGCCCTCTTCAACCAACACCTCCACACCAACCAAAACCACTACTAATAGTCCAACACCGACGATAACTAATACGGTAGTGAATACTTCCACCTCCACCCCGACCTCGACCGCTACCCTGACCAAGACTAATACGCCAACCAACAGTGCCACATCTACTGTCACCTTAACCACAACCCAAACTTCAACGAATACAGCTACACCTACCATTTCATCTACACCCACAAACACCAATTTGATTACTCCGACCTACACCGGTACTCCTACCAACACCACCACTTCAACCAAGTCCTCTACGCCCACCAACACAACTACGAGCAGTCCAACATCTTCGCTCACTTCTACCGCCACTTTGACCACCACCCTGACTCCGACAACTACGGTTACAAACACGGGTACGCCCACCATCACCTCCACGCCCACGAACACCAATGTGATTACTCCGACCTACACCGGTACGCCCACCAATACAACCACTTTAACTAAAACCTCTACGCCCACCAGCACAACTACGAACAGTCCTACGTTGACAACGACAAATACGGTTACGAATACAGCAACAGCCACAATTACATTAACTCCCACGAATACGAATGTGATCACGCCGACCGCTACCGGAACACCCACCAATACAACAGCGGCAAATACTTCTACCTCCACAGCCACTATGACTCAAACACCTACTCCTTCGAATACGGTTACGAATACTGCTACATCCACAATCACCTTGACGCCTACGAATACGAATGTGATTACGCCAACCTATTCCAGCACTCCTACCAATACCGTTACTTTAACTCCAACCGGAACTCCGACATTTACGGCAACGGAAACGATCACCAATACCATGGCCAATACCGCCACTGCCACGCTTACCTTAACCGTTACGCCCACGGAAGTGGTTGTTCAGGCTACGCCAGGGACTGGGGCGCCTTCCAATTCAAGCCAAGTGCCAGGCGCTTCTAATGTTGCTGTCCTGCAGATTCAATTGACAAATCCTGGAAATAACGCCGTTACTATGACCCAATTGACCCTTACCGAGTCGGGAGCCGCCCCATCGGGAATTACCTCCGTATCCCTTGTACAGGGCGGAGTGACTATTGCCACCGCCAGTTTTAGCGGATCCACCGCAATCTTTAATTTTAACGGAACCATTCCCGCGAGTGGCGGAGAGGTAACTTACGAAGTAGTCGCAAACTTTTCCGGAAGCGCACCCACAGGAAACTACCAGTTCAGCGTGACGGGTGGGGTGGGGAACAACAGCCAGCCGGTTGGTTTCTCGGGATTGCCGGTAACTGGGGCTACCGTGACTATTGGAAATCCAACCTCCACCGCTTCCGCCACTCCCAATGCTTCAATTACAGCAACTCCAACGGTTACATCGACATCCATTTTGACGACTGTCATTGGACTACCTTTCCCCAATCCTGCCACTGGGACAGCCCCGATCTCCGTTTCCGTCAATGTTCCAGGACCCTCGACAGTTAATTTCGACGTATTCACTGCGGCCTTCCGTAAGATCGTGAGCCAACCGCCGGTTCAAATAAATGGACAAACCTCTCTTGGATGGGATTTGAAAGACAATTGGGGAAATCCTGTAGCCGATGGGCTATATTACATTCGTATTCGCGTTAGTGGAATTCAACCGACAGTGAAAATCCTAAAGGTTTTGGTTATTCATTAACCATCCCTACCCAGTCTTAAATTTGACCTTATAATCCATCTTTTTTTTGTCAAATGAGTTCTAATGGCTGTTGGTATCATTTAGAAATGCAAGATTTCATCAAAAACATCTTCCTGAAGTACTTTCCGCGCGAATTGTCGTATTTTTTCCAAAAACTGTAAGATTCCAAACGAATTATCCTTCCGAAAAGATTACAATATTCGCCTGTTTTTGTTTTCCGTGAAACTCAGATGTTTATAACATCATAAAAACATAGTGCACTGTAAAAGGGGCATAGAAATTGCAGAATTTTAACCATAAAATGCGGCCATTATTTTGAAGGTAATGAACGAATTAAGACCTGGAAAGTTACGGCAAGTGAATTGATATTTGAAACCCCTTTCTTTAAAACCAAACAAATCAAGCTGCCTTTTACATGCGTAACCCGAGCTCTTCCAACCCGGGTCATCTCCTCGTGGCTTAGTTTATTGGGCAGATGCCGAGTGGCTTTTGGGGTGATTTTGTGGATGCTTTTTGTTTCTTTCGCGTCAGCCCAGGATGTTGTTACCCCGATATCCCTAACCATTACCCCCCCTAATCCGGTTCCGGGCCAAACGGTTACGATCGCCGTCAGTTACTGCAATTCGGATTTTTATGAATACACTTCTTTGATGTTGGCCGTCAACAATAGCGGTGCGGCATCCATTGAAAGCTGCAATATCGCGACCGCAGGGCAATACTTTTTGGCGGACGTAAACGGGGTCAATCAAAATGGGAGTGATACGATTCCCTGGGATAGTGATGGGGGTCAAGCGGGGGTATCAATCCCCGAATTGGCGACTCCGACGCCGGGAGCCACCCCGGCATGGACTGGCACAAGCCAGTGTTTGACCATCACACAGGACTATTACTATGAATTGCCGGCCGATACCTATGGGGTGACTTACTGTTTCACGGCCGTGGAAGCGGCCAATGTGTTGAATTGCAGCACCGCAGGTGTAACGGAAGAAGCTTGCGTCACGATCCCCAATTCCAGCACACCCACTGGAACGGCAGTTAAGACGGTGAACGGGAACATTGCCGACGGCGCCAGCGCAGCGCCCGGCGATTATATTCTTTTCTCGATCAATTACGATTTCGATGCCACGACAGGCAACAACACCATCAGCGACCCGATTCCGGCGAATACGACTCTGGTGTCGGACGGCCCCTCGGAGTATGCGTCAGGGGCGGGCCCCGTGGTCTGGACAATTCCCGGCAACGGAAAAAATCAAACGGGCCAGGTTTGGATGCTGGTGCAAGTGAACGCCGGAACGGCCAACGGCACTGTCATCTCCAACCAAGCGACTGTCAACCCGGCTGGGGGCACCTCCTCCTCCACCAATACAGCCAAGGCCACGGTGAATGGAGGGGGATTCCAGCTTCTTAAGGCCCAGTCCTCGGCGGTTTTGGCTCCAGGACAAGATGAGACCTATACCCTCACCTACAACATCAATGGGGAAAGCCTGCAATGGTACGATTCTTACGACAATGATTCGGCCAACACCTCGGATGGCAGCATTGAGGGAATGGGCGGAGCGGGCTATACGTTTGAAGCGTGTGGTTCTGGTGGCTGTAATTGTTCCGCTGATGCCACTGGAGCCGGTTACACGGTGGTTCAAGGGCCGGACGGGAATAACTACCTTGGCGGGAATATGCCTACGGCTTGTTATAGTACAACCGGAACAGATTTTCCCCTGCTGATCCGCAACAGTGGGGGCGTGAGCTTGTGCTCTGGCACGGCCTTCACGGTGGAAGGGGACATGGAAATTCCGGCGGGAGCGTCGGGAGCCGCTGGTTCAAGTGCGGGAGGGGACGCCACTATGGTGCTTGCCTACCAGGTGAGCGGAGGGGTGACCTATGCCCTTATGGCCGGGATGTCGCTGGATCCCAACCCGGGTTATATTTTCCTGCAAGTTAATAACGGAGCCGCCGGGGCGAGTTGGCCCTGCGTCACCAAAACCGGAACCGCGCCGGTAGCCGGCCAATGGTACACCATGGTCGCCACGGTGCAGGAAACCGGCGCTGGCTACAACATCACCATGGACTTGTACCTGAAGGGAACCAATACCCTGGTTCAAAGCACATCGTGTAGTCTCCCGTCCTCGGATTTGACCTGTCCGGGTGGGCTATGGGAGCAGGGATGGCAGTTAGACTCTACCTCGGCTCAGGATAATTATGGGAACTTGATGCTTTTCACGGACGACGCGGTGGTGAATACGCAATTGACCGATGTTGTGCCGACAGGAATGACTTATGTGGGTTGCAGCACGGCCAATTCCGGGGTTACAACGGCGATAGCTTGTCCCGGTTCGGGCCCCAACTTGTCCTGGAATTTCCCCGCAACGGTTTATAACTTGTCGGGGGCCATCACTTGGTGGGGATCGGTGACCTGCGGAGGCGCAAGTTCGGTAACTTACATCAATCAGGCGGCCATTACAGCCACCGGGGATGCGGCGGTCACATCCAATGCCGTGACGGCGGTGTTACTCTGCAATACCCCCACGCCTACGCCCTCGCATACCCCGACGAATACGGCGACCAACACCCCAACCCCCACGATTACAGAGACCTTCACTAATACCCCGACTAAAACTCCGACTTTTACCCCCACGAATACCCCTACGATCACGCCAACCTATACTCCCACTCTCACCCCCACGAATACTCTCACCCCGACTCCCAGCAATACTTTCACTAATACTCCGACAAAGACGAATACCAATACTCCCACTAATACCCTGACCAATACGAACACAGCCACGCCGACCAACAGTCCCACTAATACCCTGACTCCCACTCCAAGCAATACCTTCACCAATACCCCGACGAAGACCGTCACCAATACACTCACTAATACGGATACACTTACTCCGACCCTTACCCCCACCAATTCCCCGACCAACACAAATACATCTACTCCCACACTTACCCTGACTAATACACCTACGAAAACGAATACGGCTACCCCTACCAATACGCTTACGAATACTCCGACATTAACCCCAACTATTACCCCCACCAATTCCCCGACCCCCACGCCAAGCAATACTTTCACGAATACCCCGACTAAAACATTTACTTACACTCCAACCAATACGACGACTAATACCGCAACCCCAACGATAACTATGACCCCCACGAATACAAATGTGATTACTCCCACTGCGACAAGTACACCTACAATTACCGATAGCTCAACACCAACATCCACACCCACGAACACCGCCACCAGCACCGACACTGCAACCCCTACACGGACCGCTACCAATACCCCAACGGCCACCGCTACGGCGACTTCCACCAACACTCTTACTAATACACCCACCGCGACTTCCACTAATACGGTTACTAATACCCCAACGGCGACCCTTACCAATACGGCGACGAATACACCGACTAATACCGCAACCCCAACAATAACTTTGACCCCCACCAATACAAACGTGATCACTCCCACCGCGACGAATACCCCTACGAATACCGATAGTCTGACTCCCACTTCAACGTTAACGAATACACCGACCAACACCCCAACGACCACTCCCACGAATACGCCCATTAATACCTTTACACCAACCAATACTCCCACGAATACAACGACTAATACTGTGACCAATACTCCTATAAATACATTTACCCCAACCAATACTCCGACGAATACCCCAACACCGACCCAGACCAATACGCTGACGAATACGGCCACCGCAACACCCACGAATACGCCGATCAATACTTTTACGGCTACCAACACACCCACTAACACGGAAACCTTTACCGCCACGGCTACACCCACGAATAGCGTTACCAATACAGCGACCAATACACTCACGAATACCCCGACTATTACCCCGACAAATACAGCAACCAACACGCCGCTGCCCTCGTCGGTGAGCATCAGTAAGCAAGCTTCCGAATCCAGCGCGAAATCGGGGGATATGATCACCTATAGTCTGACGATCGCAGTGACGGGGAACAATGTGAACAATGTCGCGGTCACCGATGTGTTGCCGCCTAACGAGACTTTCCAAGAGTTTCTTACCAGCCCCGCTGGAACGACTCCGGTGATGAGCGCCAGCGCGTCGGCCACCCAACTGGTCTGGACCCTTCCGAATAACCTGGCGGCTGGAAGTTACCAGATCACCTATTCAGCCCAGGTGAACAATTTCATTAACGGCGGGACGACACTGACCAATTGCGCCCAATTAAGCTTCACGGGCGGCGCTCCGGTATCCAGTTGTGTGAGTATTCCAGTGGTCGGACAGTACACGGTGAAGATCGGGGTTTACAACGAGGCAGGGGAGATCGTGATGGAATTCCCGGTGGTCCAGTATTCCCAGCCGATTTTGAACGTGACTTTACAGGCGAGTAATGTCATTACGACCCTCAGCGGGCCCGGCAGCAGCATTAATATTTACTATGAGGGCTACTTGCTTGGAACCTGGAACGGAACGACGAGTAACGGGTCTTTGGTGACGAATGGAAGCTATTACATCAAGATCGACAACATCGATTCCAATGGTGTGGTGGAGTCGACGACGGTCCAGGCGATGGTGAGCCGGGAGCTTTATGCGACGACGGTGCTGATTTATAACGCGGCCGGGGAGGTGGTGCGCCACCTTTATGCTTATACGGACAACCCGGGTGCATCGATCGTGACAAGCGCGCAATTGTCCACCGGCGTGATAGAGCCCAGCAATGGGGTGTCGGGAGGGGGAACGCCATCGCAGGTTACGATCAGCTTAAGCAACGGTACGACAGTGGTATGGAACGGGCAGAACGACACCGGGAGTATTGTGCAAAGCGGACAGTATTTCGTGGAGATTCACTCGGTGGACGGCGAGGGTGGAGATTCGGTTATTGACCAGAGGATATCGGTGTTGGATGGGAACCTGAACACCGGCATTGGGACGGTGCTGGCGAAACCGAATATATTGACTAGCGCGAACGGATTTTTCCACGACCTTTGAGGACACGACGGCGGAGACCCTGACGTTGTCGGTGCGTATTTACACGACGGCGGGAGAGTTGGTAAAGGTAGTGAATGGTTCGCCGGGAACGAATGAGGCGTTCTGGACGCCACAGGACTGGCCAGCGGCCTCTATATCGCGGTAGTCGACTCCCTGAACCCGGCGGGCGGAGTCGCTGATCAAAAAACAATCAAACTCGTCATCCTCCACTAAGTCATAAATTCTATAGACCTGGGTTAAACTGGTTTTTTCTCCTAAAAACGTCTTAACCTTTATCAATAGCGCTATATTTTCTTTTTATCCGTTAACCTCCAGGCGTTATGATGGTTATGGTTCCAAGTCTAATTGAATGAGAACCCTTTTTCTTATCCATCCTGGGAGGATTTGATGACGATCCAAAAGAACGCTAAAGTTTCCGATTTTTTAAAAGAAGTCGATCTTTTCGAGGGGATGGACAACAAAGTCCACAACCAAATTTTTAAACTGGGTTTGGTTCAAAACTTTCGAAGAGGAGATCTCGTCATCCGGGAAGGGCAACAAGGTGGAAATCTTCATATCCTCATCAATGGTAAAGCGGAAGTAGTGAAAACCATTAGGGGGAGAGCCAAAGGCAAACAATTGGCCAAGCTTCAAAAAGGTTCAGTCTTCGGTGAAATGAGCGTATTTGACGGGGCCCCTTATTCGGCCTCGGTGCGGGCCTTGGAGGATTGCGATGTCTACATCATCCGAGGTTTCGATTTCCAAAACTTTCTTCAGCAAAACCCAAAAGCCGCTTATGGTATCTTCCGTACCCTGATTAGCTCCATATCCAACCGATTACGTCGTACCAACATGGCCCTTTCGGCTATGACAAAGTAAGGCTCGCCATGATTAAAAGCATTATTGGGGATTTGACAATTCGTAAGGTGGAAGAGGAAGACAAATCCACCGTCATCCATATCAAACAAGAGGCCGCCCGCTGGTTGGAAAATAAAGGCATTCATCAATGGGCTGGTATCTTGATGGCACCGGGTGAGGATATGGTTTATAAACGGGTTTACCAAGGAGAAGTCTACCTAGTCCTTAAGGGTGCTCAGGCGGTGGGCACGATTTCCATCCTTTGGGAGGATCCGATCAGTTGGGATGAGAAGGGCAAGGATGGAAAGGCGGGTTATATGCACGGCCTGGCTATTCTCCCTGAGTTTGGCCATAAGGGCGTCGGGAAGGAAATACTCAATTGGGCTGTGGACTATATCCGAAGTAAAGGAAAAATCATACGTTTGGATTGCATGGCGGAGAATCCACGAATCAACCACTATTACAAAGACCTTCAATTCAATAATGTCGGCTTTAAGGAACTCCCCAGCGGATTCAAGGTCAGTTTGTACGAAAAGAGTTGAAGAGTAATCCTGTTTCGTAAACTTTGGCTCTTGATTGTACCCAATTTCTGGATGTTTGGACTGGGACGGTCTTGCTAACTTCATTTCCCTGGCATGAGCTTCTTCATCTGTCGCGTTTTCTTCAGTAATGAAAATAAATAATTATTTGTCGGTTGGTCTCGTTTTAGCTGTCTCCTCAATCCCGGCAGATTTAAATCCTTTTATTTGGCGGATGGTTTTGCGATTAATTTTCATTTCAAAAGTAAGCATTCATTAATCAACGACAATCTTTTTTATAAAGGAGTTCTCAAAAAAAAAGCCCCGGGGGCTTTCGCCTCCGGGGCTTTGGGTTTCGAAAAGACCTTGTTAGATCTTGACGACGTTTTCGGCCTTGAGGCCTTTTTCCCCGCGGGTGACCTCGAATTCAACGCGGTCCCCCTCGTTCAGCGATTTGTATCCCTCGCCTTGAATGGACGAATGGTGAACGAATACGTCCTCACCACCATCTTGGGAGATAAAACCAAAACCTTTTTCGTTCTTAAACCACTTCACTGTTCCTTGAGCCATTTGCGTAAAACCTCTACTTTTTTCTAAAAATTTAACTACTTCTTCCAAGCTATTGTAGCCCCGAAAGATGCTTACATCCTACATGGAATGAGGGAAATAGGTGGAAAATCGAACTAAAATTCAATAAAAAAAGGTTCATAACGGTTAAGGAGTTTAAACTAAGCCTAGATTTGAGCCGGGGTTAAAACCCGGAAAAACGGAAGAGTGATGCGTTATTCTCAAGTGTTTTTGAAGAACTTCCAAATGAACCTGGCGAAAGTCGGTCGTTACCTGCAAATCACGGGCCTCATATAGGTTCTCAGGTTCCAGGCCAGGCCAACGGCCATAAATTTTGCCGCCTTTTACGGGCCCTCCAATAACAAACATCACGCTACCATGACCATGGTCTGTACCACGGGCGCCGTTTTCATTCAAAGTGCGGCCAAACTCAGTCATGCTCACTAGAATCACGTCCTTTGTTTTTTCATCCAAATCCTTGAAAAAGGCGGCGATGTTTTGCCCGAAATCTTTCAAGGCGTAACTAAGGTAGCCTTGAATGGACCCTTCTTCATAATGGTTATCCCACCCACCGACATCCAGGAAACCCACTTTGACACCAGCCCCAGCTTTGATAAGTTTAGCCAGATCGGAAAAACGGTGGCCAAGTTCGCTTTGGCTGTAATTAGCGGATGCCAAAGAGATGGGTGCGTTTTTCAACAGACTTTGAACTAATTTGACCGAGTCACAAGTTTCCTTACCAGCGTTGGATACCATGGATTCCGGGTAACCCTCATAAAGACTTGCGATAGTGTCGGATTCCTGGGCGCCCATGGAGAAATCGTAGCCGTTGGCGCTGGTCATGGCCGAAACGGGATAGTTGCCCCGTAAGATCAGAGGAAGTCGAGCCGTTAAGGCAACAGCGGTCAAAGGGTCGGCATTCTTGAGGGTTGTGGACAGGGCCCGGTTGAGCCAGCCGTCAAGCGTGGTGCTGACGCCGGGGGTTCCGGTCTCCATATTGTCTTGGGCGTCAAAATGGGACCGGCTTCCATCCGGTGAACCGGCGGCATGGATTATAGCCATTTGCCCGTTTTTCCACAGGGGCATTAGGGTGGATAAGGTGGGATGGAGTCCGAACTTTCCATCCAAGTCCAAAACCCCCGCATCTTTTCCGGGTTCCTTCAAACTGATGGTTGGACGAGCATGTTGATAAAGGGGATCGGCAAAAGGAACTACGATGTTCAATCCATCGGCAGCCCCGCGCTGGAAGAGAACTACCAGAGTTTTGTCATGGGAGTTAGCCGAAAGGGCGGCTGCCCGGAGCCAGGAGGGCATGGCGTAAACCGCAAGTCCTGCGGTGGCCAGTCCACCTGCTTTTAAAAAGTCCCGACGGGTCAAAGATTTTTCTTTGTTTTTCATAAAGGGTATTACCTCTTTTGGAATTCTGGCACCGAAAGGACCAATGCCGCGAGTTTCTTGTTATCGATCCCTTTTTTATGACCGAACAAAGCCACTTGGGAGATGTCCGGGTTTTCCAATTGATTCTCGAGGGCTTGTCGACTGGTTTTGGAAATGTCATCTAAAAGTAAATTGTGAATCAGGTTGTTCAACATGGTTTTGCCATCGTTGTAAACAACGTTTCCCTCAAGTCCATCCAAGTCGGTACGCAGGTAACCTCCGTAAGGAGTTTTGAAGAGATCCGTGGCGAAATTGAGCCGGGTTAGGAGCGATCCAGAGCCAATCCAGGCTTTAGCCACATCCGGGTAGCCGTTAGGAGGCTCACAGAGATAAAGAGGTTCCCCCATGCCTTGAAGGTCCCAATAAACAGAATCCCATCCGATAATGGAGGTTCCGGCAGCCCGGAGGCTTCCGGCTACAAACTCCAAAGGAGTTTTGATCTTGACTTTGTAGTATCGGGGATCGAAAAACTCCGGAGAATCGAAAATAGCCTTGAGAGTTTCTTTGATATCACCGTCAGTAGCAAGGAAACGGGCGGCTACTCGCTTGACCAATTCTTCCGGAGGATCGTCGCTGAGGAAATGGCGGCAGAGTTTTGTGGAGATAAAGTGGGCGGTTGAAGGATGGGTGGCCAGCATGGCGATCATTTGGACGCCTTCCGCCTCCCCCTGGTCAGGCCCAAAGGTATGGCCCAAGACCACTTTGGCACCGTCATCGTGTTGGTAGGGTTTGAATTTGAACACGACCGAAATCGGGGCAGAATTATATCCCATTCCTTGGATTCCCCAACCGGTCAAAACCCGGGCGGCTTCAATAACGTCATTCTGGGTATAGCCGCCGTCCACACCTACGGTGTGAAGTTCCAAAAGCTCCCGACCATAATTTTCGTTGATCTTCATAGTTCCGGTGCCGGTGGGATTACCATGGTTGCTGGCGTTATCTAAGTACACAAGCATCGCCGGGCTTTTGGCAACGGCTAAAAGAAGGTCGCGGAACTTGCCCAGGACATGGGGACGAATGGAATCCCTTTCGTAGGGAATGATCAGCCAGGGAACCTCGTTTTTCCAAAAGTGCACGTTGAAATGATTGAACCAAAAATTCACCATGATTTCCTGGAGCTGTCGCCGGCTTTCTACGGCCCGAGTGAGCTTGGCCGAGGCCAATTCCAGGCCCATTTTTTCAATGTTGTGATAAGCCTCGTCGGCGGATTGCTTGTCTCTAATTTTCCCCCTCAACTCGGGTCGCCGAATAGGATTGGCGGGGTCGGGGAAAAGGGTCATTAGGTCTTCAGTGGATTTGTCAATAAGATCAAATTTCTTTAGGTCTTTTTCACAGGCTGAATCATCGATTTTATCGGGATTCAGCTGTTCGGTAATGAAGGATTGGATCCCGATTTTCTCGATATGGTCTAAATCGATTGTCCGGGGTCCAAAAGTTATGCGGTTTAAAACTTGGAGTTCTTTTTGACGCTCAGAAAGTGAAGCGGGGTTGTCCTGGGGGTGGATAAAGAGTGGGTGGGTAAAAAAGAATAATAGGGTGATAAAAACCTGTAGTAATCGCAAGGGCATAAACACCTCGAAATAATCATAGCCTCAGGGAAGAGTGAAAAGAAACAGCTTTTTGGACTTTGCCATTGACCTGATATGATGTTTTTAATTTCATCTTGAACCCGGATGGAGAAAACCATGAAAAAGACGTTTTGGATGCTTGTGATAGGCTTCGCATTTACGACTGGGTTGCTTCGAGCTGAGGACGATGCCTATAAAGGCTGGACTCCCGATCAACTGAAAACCGAAATAGTCAAACTCAAGAAACAAATATCGGATCTTCAAGCGAAAATCAGATCGAATTCTTCCGACTATTCCAACAATGATTCCTCCGTTTCCGAAACAAGCGAAGTCATCAAGGTGGATGATTTCGAGAAGGAAACGCCCGCGTTGGGGACTTCCTGGTGGGAAGGTTGCGATCAAAACAAGATGGGAACGACCATTGCGCCGGACCCTTATACTCGCCTTAAAGGTGGATCCCCTAAGTCTCCAGGTTATTGCGCCGGGATGAAGGGCCACTTGGGTCCCAATGAGGAACCCTGGGCTTGGGCCACCCTTACTTTGGCGATGGGTAACAATGGAGAGCCCATGGATTTGAGCGCTTATAAAGCGATCCGGTTTTACACCATGGGAGATGGCAAGGATCATTTAATTCGCTTTCAAAAGACTTCCGTTAAGGATTTTGCCGATTTTGAGGCCCATTTTGTTTCGCCAAAAAAATGGACGCAGATCACTATTTCTTTTGAAAAATTCGCTCAGCCGGATTGGGGTTCGAAATTAGAAAGAAAGTTCGACGATGTGAAGAACATCGCTTTCGCTCCTGGTTTAAACGACGCGGATTATGATTTTAAAATCGATGATTTAGAACTTTTGAAGTAGTAAAACGGAAAGTATTCCCATCATCACAGTTGATAGGAAACTAATGATCGAAAAAATGCGGCTAATTGTTATCGTTTTGAGTTTATTTATGACCAAGACTCCAGCCTGGGCGAAACCCAATCACTTTGTCGTTGGTTATTCGGCTTTGTGGTTTGACGGTATTTATCCCCCGGAAAGCTACAATTATGATGCTTTCACCCACCTTATCCGGGCATTCCTTACCCCAAAAGCTAATGGGACCATCGTGGCGCAGGGGGGCTATTGGGAACCGGACTTGGAAAGACTGGCCCATGGCCATGGCGTGAAATTGCTGGCCTCGTTAGGGGGCGCGGCTTCCAACGCCGACAATTGGCTGGCAATGGCTCGGGACCCAATCGCCAAGAAAGCCTTTTTCGATAACCTTGAAAAATTGATTACCGACCACCACTACGATGGAGTGGATATCGATTGGGAACCTTCGGCCCTTACGGAACAAGACCAAACCACTTTTACCGACTTCATGAAATCCCTCCGGGCTCGGTTCCCAAATTGGATCATAAGCACGGCCCTGGGTGCGAGTGATTACTATGGCAAGCACATCTCCTGGGCTGAAGTCGCCCAACAAGTGGATTGGATCAATTGGATGACCTATGACTTTGGGGGAAAATGGAGTGAGCATTCAGTCCACGACGCTAATCTTTACCCGCCCAAGGACCCGAAAGTCGACAGTAAGACTAGTATCGATCAAGACCTAAGTCGGCTTGAAACCCAATACAACCTTCCGCCAGATAAGGTGGTTTTGGGCCTTCCCTTTTATGGCATTGAATTTTTTACTTCCCATATGGGTGTTTCCTTTTCGGGAAATTCCTACTTGCAAGGTTCGGAGGTTCAGTATTACGAAATCGCACCGCTTATAGACGACAAAGGGGTTTACAAGACCTTTTGGGACGAAAGTGCGAAGGCCTCGTATTTGGAAAAAATAGATGGCGGGATTGTGATTTCTTATGACGATTCAAAATCCATTGCGATTAAATGCGTTTACGCCGCAAAAAAGGGTCTTAAGGGTGTCATGATTTGGAACCTGGGAGCGGACCTGGTTGGGGAACATACTCCCCTTTTGGATACAATCGCAGGTGCCTATGGAGCTCCCGTGATCCCAATGCCTCCCAGCGGCCTGGTTAAATCGATTCAAAACCTTGGGTTCATGGTAAAAGATTCCTATTCAAAACTACAGTCAGCCCGCACCCAATTAACTGCGGCCGGTAAAACGGATGAAGCTAAGGCCGATGATCCTGGGTCCTTCCCGGATGTTACGGTTCCAATGGGAGGGGATTCTAAAGCTCTTGGAAAAAAACTTTGGGAGATTCAGTGCGCTTTGAGTGGGATTGACCGGAAATTTCAAGATGCCCGGGCACTCCTTGATTTATTGCCGGTAAAGGAAGTGGTAGGAAAAAAAATTAAAGCGCCGGGTGACAGGGTTGTGATCGGTGATTTCGAAAATGGTGGAATAACCAACGTCTTGGGAGGGAAATGGTCTGCGGATTGTGATAATAGTAATTTAGGAACCGTATTAAATCCTATCCCTTTCGTGTGCACTTCCGTGGGAGCTCCGAAATCGGAAAAGTACGCTGCCCATATCTTCGGTCATTTAGGGATAAACAGAGCCCCCTGGCCTTACGCGGAGCTTACTGGAACTTTGAACGATACGGGATCAGCAGCGGATTTGAGCGACTTTAAAGGAATCGAGTTTTGGACCACGGGCAATGGAAAATTCTATTCGGTGGTACTGGTTCGATCGGCGGTGCAGGATTACGGCAACTATCGCTTGGATTTCAATGGCGCACCAACTTGGACGAAGGTGGCTTTGAATTTCGCCGATTTCAAGCAACCTTCCTGGGCGAGGCCGATTCCTTTCAAGTTAACTGACGTGCTTTTCTTGGCCTTCACCCCCAATTCTGATTTTAGCGACGAGGATTTTGATTTGTGGCTTGATGACATCATCTTTGTAAAATAATCCCGTGGTTTTACCTTAAGAATCCTAAGGGATTTGAAAACAAAACGGATCCAATGTGATCAACGAAGTTTTCTTTTTTAAGCTGGAAGTCCAAACCTGCACTGGCCCCCTCGGGAAAATTAATAATCCTTAACCTTCGATAAAGCTATGTTCCGCCAGACAATTTCAATCTTTCCGATATAATAGGAGCATGAAAAAGATTAAAAAACGCTCAAAAAAGATAAGTCCCATCCGAATCGGAGTGATTGGCCTTGGCCAGATCGCCTTGAAAGCCCATCTGCCGGGTTATGCCAAGACCGAAGGCTGCCAATTGATGGCCGTTCATTCCTTGAGGGAGGCGCATGCCAAACAGGTGGCGGTTCAATATGGAATCCCCCACATCTATACCGATTTGAACCACCTTTTGGAGTCCGACCATGTGGATGCGGTTTCCATCTGCACACCCAATTACACCCATGCCTCCATTGCCTTGAAAGCTTTTCGTGAAGGTAAACATGTAATGGTGGAAAAACCAATGGCAGTCACCCGGGGTGAGGCGCTTGACATTATTCGAGCGGCCAAAAAAAGCGGAAAGGTTTTGATGGTGCATCACAATATGCGTTTTGACCCCGCTGTTCGTACAACTGAAAAACTGCTCCGAAAAAAGGTGATTGGGGACATATTCGCTTTTAAGGGTTCTTTAACGCATCGTGGCCCCGAGGCCTGGAGCCCAAAAGCAAACTGGTTTTTTGATAAAAAAAAATCTGGAGGAGGGGCCTTAATGGATCTGGGGCCCCATGTGTTCGGCAGTTTGGAATTCTTATTGGGAGAATCCATGATAATTTCAGGGGCGGCGGCGGCTCAAATCGGAGGGGTGAAGACTTCCACCCCCGAAATTCACTGTTCTTGTCTTCTGCGCTCTAAATCGGGCGCCGTGGGGACCGTAAACGTCGGTTGGGGGGATTCAGGCTACCATAACCGTTATTATTTTTTTGGAACGAAAGGGACCCTATCCTTAAATCTAGCCAAGGGGGATCCCATCACAGTCGAATTTCGGAAACAGGATGGAAAGATTTTTCCCGCTTTAGATAAGGACAGCTTCTCACCGACGATTTATGAGCATTTTATTGATTGTATCCGTCGGAACAAAATCCCTTGGGTTTCGGGTGAAGAGGGTTTAAAGACTGTCGAGTTAATCGAATCTAGTTATAGATTGATCCATCACCCAACCGTACCCGTCATTTAATGCGAGGGAGACTGAAATTTCTCCCGGAAGGTTCATTGAAAACTCTCGTCTATGTGTTTTGGGGGTTCCTCTTGATGGGTCCTCAGCTTTTATGGGGACAGGAAACAAGTGTTTCTCCCGAATTTCTCGCAAACCGAGTAGACCAAGCTGAAATCCTGCAGGAAGCAGATGCCATATTCGCTGAGGTATCCCGGTTGTCAGGGTTACCCATTAAATATCCCGTCCAAAAAAAGTTTGGGAACAAAGCTTTTTTTCATGATTACTACCTTCAGGCACTCCAGGAACAATACCCGTCAGAAAAGAAAATAGCTTTTGAAAAAGCTTTCACTTTTTTTGGTTTTTTATCACCCGGCACCGACCTGATTCAGACCTACCTGGATTCCTTTATGAAGGTAGTTGAAGGCCTCTATGACCCGAAGACCCAAACACTCTATATCGCCGATTGGATCAAATCTGGGGACCTGGAGGGAACCTTGGCCCATGAATTAACCCATGCCCTTCAAGACCAGTCTTTTGACCTACAATCATATTTAACTACCGGCGAATCCCTTCCTATGGATACCCAGTTTGCCAGGGCCAGTGTTATGGAGGGGCAAGCCGTGGCCATTGCTTTGAATTATTCCTTAGAAGACCGTCATACTGATTTCACAAAAGTCGTCAATATCGCAAATTGGGTTGAACTAAATAATTTACTAATCGAGAGTGGAAAAAAGGCTTTTGGGATAGAGGCCAGGTTAAACCAGGTTATCAATTTCCCGTATATTTATGGAGCCGCTTTTTTACAAAGCTATATCAAGTCTTATGGATGGCCGGGGATGGCTTATTTATTTCAACACCCACCGACCTCGACTCATCAGATACTTCATCCGAGTGATTTTTTTCCACACCGCCGGAACCCCGTGGGTGTCCGGATTGAGGACATGTCTTCAAATGTCCTCGTGGGTTTTGAAAAGATTTGGGAAAATACTCTTGGAGAGTATGGCTTGAAGACCTTGCTTCAAGAATATATGCCCGAAAAAGAGGCTCTTTATTCGGTGCGTGGTTGGCGTGGGGATTCGGTTCAAATTTACGAAAATAAAGATTCCCATAAACTTCTTATGGTGGGCTACATAATTTTTGATGGTGAGGAGTCGGCGGATGATTTTTTCAAGAGTTATCGGAGTTTGTTGGACAAAAAATACGAAATCGACGTTTTCCGCAGATCCGATGAAACCATATATTGGGTATCCTTGAAAGGCGGCAATAACGAAGCTTATGTGGAGAGATATGGACGGCGGGTGGTGATTGTTGAGGATGGTGACTCAAAGTTGACCCCGCGTGTGCGAGGCGCTCTTTGGGATGTGAGGTTCCTTAAGGGGGTGAATAGACAATAAAAGCACCTTGGATGAGGTGTTCCATGAAGTGTTAACGGAATATCACGTCGGGTCATGCCTTCGAGTATCCTCGTGGTCGTCCCTTGACACCCGGTAGGGGGGTACCTAAACTTACCGAAAGATATAAAGATTCCTGGTGGGCGTAACCTTTTTCTTTTAAAACCATTATCTTTAACATATGACACGGAGGGTGCCATGGGCGTAGCGCTTCATACAACAGATGCCGACTTTAAAAAGGATGTTTTGGACTCTAAAGTCCCGGTTTTAGTGGATTTTTGGGCAGAATGGTGTGGCCCTTGCCGGATGGTGGCCCCGGTTTTGGATGAATTGGCGAAAGAATATGACGGGAAGATCAAAATTGCCAAAGTAAACGTGGACGAAAACCAGCAAGTGTCCATGGATTTTCATATCCGCAGTATTCCCACGCTTCTTTTTTTCAAGAACGGGGAAATGGTGAAACAGCTGATAGGCGCCCATCCCAAAACCAAACTTGTCACCGAAATCCAGGAAGTGATCGGAAGTTAATTTGGAGCTACAAAGTACTCGGGTTTTTTATTTTATCGTTTATTTTCTTGTTTTTTATTCGCCTATTATGGATGGGGGTATCTAATCTTCAAGCCGAGGAGATAAAGAAAGTCCGGGGTTTGTGTTGTTACGGACTCTGATTTTGACCGAAATGTAATAAAGTCCCCCAAGCCTGTGTTGGTGGATTTTTGGGCAAGTTGGTGCGTGAATTGCGGCTCGTCTTTCCCCAACAATTGAAAAAATCGTCGACCGGCTATGGAAATAAATTAAAGTTCGCCAAGTTTGATGTGACGGAAAATCCAGTTTTTCCCCATAAATTCGGAATAGATATGTTGCCTTCAATTTTGGTTTTTAATCATGGAAAAGTTGTAAAACGTTGGGCGGGAACAATTTCCGAAGCGGGTTTAAAAAATGGAATCGATCAAGTACTGAAGTCGAATTGAGGGCGAAATGAGTAATGTTTTACGAGTGTTTTTATTCACTGCGGGCTTTTCGCTTTTTCTGGTTTCAGGTGCTTGTTCTCATAAAGGTTCGGAAGCGGATGTTTTGGTTGTAACGGACTCTTCCTTTCAGAAAGAAGTTCTGGGTTCAGACATTCCAGTTTTGGTTGATTTTTGGGCAACTTGGTGCGGTCCTTGCCGCATGTATGGCCCCGTGGTTGACCAAGTGGCTTCGGATTACAAAGGCAGATTGAAGGTGGTTCGGGTGGATGTGGACCAAAACCCTGGACTCTCAAGGGCATTTAAAATTAATGCCATCCCAAATTCGATTCTCTTCCAAAAAGGAAACGCGGTCATGAATTGGGTCGGGCTTGGTTATCGCGAAGAGGATTTGAAATCCGGGATTGAAAAAGTAGTTCTGCCAGTCGGAAGTATTGCTAGTCCAAAGTCTTAATACTTCTGAAGTTTTAAAATCCTATCAGTGAAGCGCTAAATCCCGGAAGCAAAGGGATTTCCGGTCCAGTCGGTCTGTTTTAGCCCATGAATGCATTGACAGTTTTTCGCTACTTTTCCTTATACTGCCACGGTTTTTGACCCGCCTCAACGTGGGAAATCCATAACACTGTTTGTTACAAAGAATCTGGGGTTTTCTCCCTGTTTGGTTCAAAGAAAGGTTTTAAGTGAGTTTTCGAACTTGGATGAGCATTATTGTCATTGTTTTTGCCGGCGCCTGTATATACGGCGTTTTCCTTAATATCTCCAAGGACGATCAAGATGCCTGGTTGAAAAACCATAAAGAGAAAAAAATCACCTCTCTCAAATTAGGCCTGGATATCCAAGGCGGGCTCCAGATGAATTTGGAAGTTGACCGGGATAAAATGCAAGGAAAGAGCGAACAGGAAATTTCCGACGCGGCGGACCGGGCACTGGAAATCCTTCGTAACCGCATTGATGGTTTGGGCGTAACCGAGCCGGTGTTGGAAAGGGAAGGGACCGGAGGAATCGTCATTCAATTGCCGGGGCTTACCGATACCAAAAGAGCCCGGGACGTGATCTTATCCACCGCTCAACTTCAGTTCCGTCTTGTTTCTGAAATTCCAATTTCTCAATATATTAATGAAAAAGATGGCAGTGTTGATGTCAGTAAGCTTCCCGAAGGCATTACCTATCTGCCGGGCAAGGACGAAGAGAAGTACCTTTGCGAAAAGGTGTTATTGACAGGTGACTCCTTAGTGGATGCCCATGTTGAAACGGATATGACCACGGGCAGCCCCCATATTGCTTTTAAGTTGAATGACGAGGGCGGGAAACAGTTCGGAATCATCACCGGAGACAATGTTCAACGTAGATTGGCTATCGTACTAGACGACCGGGTTTATTCGGCTCCGACCATCCAAAGCCGTATTCCGGGCGGATCGGGTATTATTACGGGACATTTCTCTGATGAAGAAGCTGCGGATTTGGCCCTGGTATTGAAAGCGGGTGCTTTGCCGGCCCCTTTAAAAGTGACCAGCCAATTCATTGTGGGTCCAACTTTGGGAGCCGATTCCGTGAAGAAAGGAACAATGGCGGCCATCTATGGCCTATTGCTCGTCCTTCTTTTTATGGGAATTTATTACCGGTGGTCGGGTTGGATCGCGAATGCAGGCCTTATCATGAACATGGTTTACCTCATGGGATTGTTAGCTTTTCTTAAAGTGACAATTACCCTTCCTGGTATCGCGGGGATTATCCTGACCTTGGGATTGTCCGTGGATTCGAACGTTTTGATTTTCGAAAGAATTCGTGAGGAATTAAGGGCAGGAAAAACAACCCAGGCCGCCATTGATGCGGGTTATAAACGGGCATTGCAGGCCATTATTGATACGCATGTTACCACTTTGATCTCGGCGATTTTCTTGTTTCAATTTGGGACCGGCCCCATTAAGGGCTTTGCAGTCAACTTAAGTTTGGGTGTGGCGTTGAGCCTCTTTACCGCCGTGGTTATTACCAAAATGATTTTTGATGTTCGAAAAGAACGCCAAAGCCTCAGAGTATTTAATTATGATGAAAGGTCGTTTTCGAAACCCAATTGTTTCAATGGTTCAATGAGCCGAAAATCGACTTTATGGCTCCACGCCGGTTTTTCCTGGGGCTTTCCGCATTGGGATGTCTGGCGGGGCTTTACGCCTGTGTGTTGTTGTGGCAGGGCAAGGCCAATTTAGGGACGGATTTTGGCGCAGGAGTCTTACTGCGCATGTCGTCGCAAAATAATGTTGAGGTCGACCAAATCCGCCAGTCGCTTAAAACCGACGGATATCCTGAAGCCCAAATTCAGCAGGTCAAAGACGATAGTTCCAAGGGTTTAAGACTGATCATCAAAATCAAGTATGATCGCCGGGAAGGTTGTGGGAAGCATTGGGGACGATGTTTTGGGCGTTTTTAATAAAAATTTCCCGAATGCAAAATTTTCCTTGGATGGAAGTGATGAGGTGGGCCCTGCGGTATCCCAAAAGCTTCGGGATGATGCCTTTAAGGCCTTCTTTTTATCGATGATGGGCATCCTGGTTTACATCGTTTGGCGGTTCAAAAAATTTGAGTTTGGGGTGTCGGCGGTCATTACCACTATCCATGATATTTTGGTGATCCTGGGCATCATTGTATTAACCAAACGGGAATTCAATCTTTTACAGGTAACCGCCCTTCTTACCTTGGCAGGGTATTCCTTGAATGACACGGTTGTTACCTTTGATCGGATCCGGGAAAACATGAAGTTCTTAGTCAAAGACCGGACTTTTATGGGTTTGGTGAATTTGAGCGTCAATGAAACCTTAAGCCGGACGATCAACACCAGCAGTACGGTATTCTTGACCCTTTTGCCCCTTTGTATCATGGGCGGAGATGTCTTGAAGGATTTCGCCTTGACCCTCCTTTTGGGAATCGTGGTAGGGACCTATTCCTCCATCTTTGTGGCAAGCCCTATTTTGGTGGAGTGGGACCTTCTCTCGAAGCCCAAATCTCCCCAAGCCCAGGCGGTTTTGAAATAAAAGGCATCCCAACACCTTTTCATTGACCGATGGATCATCAAAAGGATGGGAAGTTCTCCATGGGTCTTGATGACCGCATTCAGGATATCCAAAAGCGGATTGCGGATGCCGCTGTTCGGTCCCGTCGGCAACCAGAAGAAATCACCCTTTTGGCGGTAACTAAAACTTTTCCAGTTGAAATTATCCGCCAGGCTTTTGAGGCGGGGTTGCGGGATTTTGGAGAAAACCGGGTTCAGGAAGCTCTTCCCAAAATAAGTGAACTTCCAGCCGATATCCGCTGGCACCTAATAGGTCAGCTTCAAACCAATAAAATCAACAAGGTGATTAAGAAAGTTTGTATTGATTCATTCGATCGATTCGCTTTTTTTGGCGGAGTCGTTATCATCCCGGCTGGGAGATGGCTTTCAGGATGTTCTACTGGAGGTCCACACTTCCAACGAGGAAACCAAGGCGGGTGTTGCACCGGAGCTAACGCTTGAAACGGCTGAAAAAATAACTCGGTTACCACGGTTGAAATTGAGGGGACTCATGACAGTTGGCCCTTTAACGGATGATCTTCAAAAACGACGGGATGCTTTTAGAAAACTGAAGGAATTGTTTGAGAAAATAAAAACAAATGGGTTTGCCGGTGCCGGTTTTTCCATTCTATCCATGGGCATGAGCGGAGATTTTGAAATGGCGATTGAGGAAGGCTCGACTTTGGTAAGGGTTGGAACGGCTTTATTTGGCCCTAGGTAATAAATGGTGTTGAAAAAGCTTTCTGGCAATTAGAATGGATAGAGCTATAAGGAAAGGTGAACCATGAAGGTCGGCCAAAAAACAGTTGTGTTCGGGATAGGGGCAATGGGAAGCGCCCTGGTCAAAGGTTGGATTTCTTCAAAAATGATTAAGCCGGGCCTCATTACGGCTTTGGATGTGGACCAGGCCAAGTGTAAAAAAATGGCTTCCCAATTCAAAATTAAAGCCGGAGTCGACCCATCCCATGCTTTAAAAGGCGCGGGTCTGGTTCTTTTGGCGGTAAAACCCCAGCAGATGAGAGATCTTTTGGCCCAAGCCGGAAAAGAATTTCCTAAAAGTGCGTTAGTAGTTTCCATCGCCGCGGGCGTATCGACGGAACAAATTGAACAAAGTCTTCCTCAAGGCTGCCCAGTCGTGAGGGTTATGCCCAATACCCCAGCCCTTTTAGAGCGCCGGCATGGCCGCGGTTGCAGGAGGGAAAAGAGCTAAAAATTCCCATGTTAAATTGGTTTTAAACCTTTTTTCAGCTGTTGGCCGTGCAGTTCAAGTGGATGAAAATCAAATGGATTTGGTGACGGCGATTTCCGGAAGTGGTCCAGCCTATATTTTCCATATGGTCGAAGCTATGATCGAATCGGCTATAGAAGGCGGGCTTTCCGCAAAGGTGGCTCATCTTTTGGTAGCCCAGACGGTTTATGGTTCGGCACGTATGGTTTTGGAGACAGGAAAGACCCCTGAGGAACTGCGGATTCAGGTAACTTCACCCGGCGGAACAACTCAAGCTGCCTTAACCAAGATGGCAGAAAAAGGTTTTCGGGAAACGGTTCATGAAGCGATTGAGGCGGCTACCAAACGGTGCGCCGAATTAAGGCAAATGTCCAATTAAAGTGCGAGGATGGGATGGAAATGGCGTACTTAATCGCGGATTTGGCTTATCTTTTAGCGATTGTATGTAATCTCGAAGCTTTTATTCTAGTTTTAGAGTGGTTGGTTCATTTATTTCCTGGCGCTGGATTGAATCCGATTCGACGAACCTTGTTCCGGATCTCATTTCCATTCTTACAATGGAGTGATCGGTATTTTGAAATTAAAGTTGATTTCTTTAACTCTAGAGGACTTCTTTTGGCTGTTTTATTTTTAATTATCAGTTTATATGGTGTCCCGTGGTTGGTTCTCTTTAGCTTTTCGATGCGCGGTTAAAAGTCTTGGACATTTCAGGATCATTTATCCGTGAATCAAATTTGTGTTGTGCCCTTTCTCTTAAAGTGATTCCCCGGTCTTCCAAGAATCAAATAGTGGGTGAGGAACAGGGAGTGTTAAAAATAAAATTAATAGCTCCACCGGTTGAGGGTGCCGCGAATGAAGCGCTTGTGGAATTTTTGGCGAAAATATTCAAAAAGTCAAAAAAATCAGTGAGTTTACTTTCGGGACAACAATCCCGGCACAAGATTGTTCTAATTACAGGGCTGAAAAAAACCGAAATACTTGCTGCTTTAAACCAATAAAAAGAGGCGTCCATGACAGAATTGTTCGAACAAATTCAGGAGTCGGTCAAAGAAATTCGAAAAGTAACCCCAATGGACCCCAAAGTGGGAATCATTCTTGGGACGGGATTAGGTGCTTTAGCCCACGAAATTAAAGAGCCTACCGTTATACCTTATGAAAAAATCCCTCATTTCCCCTTATCGACGGTGGAATCCCATGCCGGGCAGCTTGTATTTGGAAAGCTCGGGAATACCTCTGTGGTGGCAATGAAGGGACGATTCCATCGCTATGAGGGCTATACCCTTCAACAAGTGACTTTTCCAGTGAGGGTGATGAAGGCTTTAGGGATCAAATATTTGCTGGTATCGAACGCATGCGGTGGAATGAACCGTACTTATAATCCAGGTGATTTGATGATTATCGATGACCATGTGAACCTGATGGGGGACAATCCCTTGATTGGGAAAAATGATGATCGGTTAGGCGTCCGATGGCCAGATATGATCGAGCCCTATTCAAAAGAGTTGATCAAAATAGCAGAGAAGGTCGCCTGGGAAAAACATATCCAGGTTCGAAAAGGGGTTTATGCAGCCGTGACGGGGCCTAATTTGGAAACCCGGGCCGAATATCGATGGCTCTCGACTTTTGCCGATGTGGTGGGCATGTCCACGGTTCCGGAAGTTATAGTGGCTGTGCATAGCGGCTTGAAAGTATTGGGAATATCGGTTGTGACGGATAAATGTGTGGCGGATACGTTGGAACCGGCCGATATCCAGAAAATCATCAAACACGCCCAAGAAGCTGAGCCGAAATTGACAGTTCTTATGAAGGAAGTTATCGCTTCCTTGGAATCTAAATAATATGCCGACAAATTTGAGACCTATTCGTTGGGTGAACGGCTCACTTTACCTTTTGGAGCAAAGACTTCTTCCATTCGAGGAAAAGTGGGTGAAGTGCCAGACGGTGGAACAGGTCGCCAGCGCTATCGAGGATATGACCGTTCGTGGGGCCCCCGCCATCGGCATAACGGCAGCATATGGGGTTGCGGTGGCAGGGGTTCGATCCAGAACTTCTTCTTCGATCTTGTTTAAAGAAGAAATAGTAAAGGCCATTTCCCGACTTCGTAAAACAAGGCCAACCGCCGTAAATCTTTTTTGGGCTTTGGATCGGATGCAAAAGAAATTAGAAAGACTGAAAGATTCTCCAGTGGTGCTCCAAAAAAAAGAATTGGAAAAAGAAGCGGTCGCCATTCATCGGGAAGACGAAGCCCTATGCACCAGACTTGGGGAAGTATGGAGCGGGTTTATTGTCTGGGTGCAAAAATGTTTTGACCCATTGCAATACCGGGGCTTTGGCGACCGGAGGAGATGGGACGGCTCTGGCGGCAATCACCACGGCGGCCCGAAAGAACCGAAAACTTCATGTGTGGGTGGATGAAACCAGGCCTTATCTGCAAGGGGCCCGCTTGACGGCTTATGAGGTGGACCATGCCGGAATCGATTTTCACCTCATTACCGATAACATGTCGGCCTCCCTGATGAAGGATGGGAAGGTGGATGCTGTTATTGTTGGGGCGGATCGCATTGTGGCCAACGGCGATACCGCCAATAAGATTGGTACCTATGCCCTTGCGGTTCTTGCGAAGGCCCATGGAATACCATTTTATGTTTCCGCTCCGACTACGACCCTGGATCTAACTAAAAAAACGGCAAGGAAATCATTATCGAGCAAAGAAACTCCAGGGAGGTAACCCATCCACAAGGGGTTCCTATCGCGAAAGAAAGCTATCCTGTTTATAACCCCGCCTTCGATGTGACGCCGGGGAAATCTTATTACCGCCATTGTCCTTGAGACGGGCGTTTGCCGAATCCCTTATAATCGATCTCTCAAGGCTGCCTCTAAGAGAAAAGTCAAATCCATCATGGATGATAGAAACATAGTGGACAATATCTTTACAGATGACCATTATTGCCTTTGTTGTGGGGAAAAAAATCCCTTGGGATTTAAAATGAAGTTTCGCTTATGAGAAGGAAAAGACTTTTGTCGGAAGCGGTTGTTTCAAAGGAGTATCAGGGTTTCGCCGATGTGGTTCACGGAGGTGTTCTCGGAACCCTTTTGGACGAGATGATGGTCAACCTTTATTGGCTGAGAGGCGAAAAAGCCGTCACGGCCGAGTATCAGGTGCGTTTAAAAGCCCCTTGTCCGGTAAATCAAAAAGTGTTTTTGTCGGCTTGGCATGTGGAAACCAAAAGGAATATTCATTTCACGGCAGCGGAAGCCAAGTTGGAAGATGGGACGGTCGTGGCGGAAGCCACGGCAAAATGCATGAGAATTCAGTAATGCTGTTGCAGGATGTTTGTTTCCTGTTAAACTGTGGGCCGAAAGCAACCCCGTTGTTTTTGAATTATATTATTAATGGAGGGTTCTGGAATGCCTTGTGGTAAAAAACGCCATCGTCAAAAAATTAAAACCCATAAACGCAAAAAACACCGCAAGAAGATGCGGGCCTTGCTGCGTCGGCAAGGCAGGCTTTAATTTAAATTGGCGTTGGCGAACCACTCTTCTACTAGTTCTAGCAGAAACATGGGAAAGTGGTTTGCCTATGTCGGCTTAGCGGTTGCCTTTTTTTTAGCCGCCAGTGGTGTTTGCATCCGTCAGCTGGTTGATGTTTCCTCCGCGTGGCTTGTCCTTTCCTGGATCGCAACGTTTTTCTGGTTATTCCTCTTAATCCGCATTCAGGCCTTCTCCAAATCAAATCGCGCCTTGTTCCTTTTGGGAACCGTTATTGGTTTTAATTTGCTGGCCCAAAGCACGGGGGGCGAGCAATCTCCGCTTCTTTTCGGTGTTTTCCTTTTGATGGGAATTGCCGCTTGGGAAGGGGAGGCTCTCTTTGGTTATTGGGTGGCCTTGGTTTTCATCTTTTTGGAGGCTTTTTATCTCCGGAAAGAAGACGCCCCTCAAGGGCTTTCTCTTTATCTTCGTTGGGCGGCTTATTTAGTTTCCGCCTTTTTCCTAACTCGGGTGGTCAAGACCCGCAAAGAAAAAGAGCAATTAAACCATCGCTTGGAAGCTCTCAAAAATGATGCCATCCAATTGGCTTCGGAAGCGGAACCATCCTCCTTTAATGTCCCCAAAGATAAGCTGTTAATGGAAGAAAATCGTCTTTCGGCCCGGGTTGGAACCGTAATGGAATTGGAAGAAAACTTATCGCGTCAATTATCTCTTTTTCAAAAATCCCTTTCTCTTCATTCCGCTGTTTTTTTTCTTTTGACCAATATCCAAAACAAGAAAGTGTTGCGACTTAGAGCTTTTTCAAGCGTTTCGGAATCAATCGCTACGGATGTGACTCTTCAACTCGGGGAAACACTGGTGGGACTTTCCGCCAAGGAAGGAAGACGGGTTCTTTTGAATGATATTGCTTTGGAAAGCGCTCAGAGCACTTCCTTACTACCTTAAACCGGATTCGATAGGCTCTTTTTTAGCTCAACCGGTTTACCTGAACAGTAAACATTCGGAAACGAGTGTCCATGAGGATTCGGAACTGATAGGAGTTTTGATTTTGGATCATTTGAAAACGGGCTTTTTTAATGAAAGGGAATTGGTCTTGGCCGAACATATTTGGATCAATGCTGGCGGACACCATTGAAAACGCAAGAATCATGCATTTTTCCAGGACCAAAACGAGAAATCTTCACGCTTTGTACGAAGTCTCTAAATCTTTTACTTCGGTTTTGGATGCCAATTCGGTAATGGAAACCGCTTTGAAAACGGCCGCGGATTTATGCCATTGCGATTCATCTTATCTTGCCCTCGTAGAAGAGGAGATAAAAAGAGATTTCGGGTTCTGGCATGGCGTGGTCATTCCCGGGGAACGGAAAAACCTGAATATCTGGAAGATGAATTGGCTTCATGGGTTTTAGAAAATAAAAAACCTATCCGCTATACCCGTGGACAAAAAGACAAGAGTCTTAATTCTTTTTCTAGGAAAGAAGGTATGTTGGGGTCAACCCAATCCTTTCTCATGATTCCGCTCTTGGTCGGGGAGGATATTTTGGGGGTTATCCGTTTAAACAGTACTAAACCCGATACCTATCAGGAATATGATCAGGATGTGTTATCCACTTTAGCCAACCAGACGGCAATTGTTCTTGAAAATGCCTTGATGGTCAAACAAATACACGATATGGCTATAAGAGACGGTTTGACGGGAGCTTATAACCATCGTTATTTTCAAGAACAACTAGCCGAATGAAATAAAAAAGGCCGAACGTTTTAATAAAGATTTAAGTTTGGCTCTTTTGGATGTGGACCACTTTAAAAAATTTAATGATAGTTATGGGCATCAGGAAGGCGATAAAGTTCTTCGGATAGTTTCGGATGTTATCCAGGGAACCGTTCGGGACAAAATTGATACCGTCGCTCGTTATGGTGGAGAAGAATTTACGGTAATTCTTCCCGAAGCAGATGGTAATGTCGGGAAGGATTTGGCGGAAAGAATCCGAAAAAACGTTGAAAGTTACTTATTTGAAAATAATGGCAAAAGCCTTTACCGAGTAACGGTATCTGTTGGCATTGCTTCTTATCCTTTCGATGCCCGAGATCAAAAGGGTTTAATTCAATCGGCTGACCAGGCGCTTTATGAGGCCAAAAATTCCGGTCGAAATTGTGTTCGAAGATTTAAAGCTCTAAAATAGCTTTTCACCTTAATTTATAATGAAATAGAACCACCCCCCCATATGTTGTGTGGTTTAATTAAACCCTACTAAAATTAGTGGAATTTAAGAAAAAAGTTTCGGTAAGCATGACCTACCAAGCTTCTCTCTTTCTTAAGCATTTCCCCTTCTTACAATAACGTTATCATTAAGTTTAGTGGGGTATTGTCAACCTCCTCAAAAGGGTGTGGAATGATACTGACCATCAAAGAAATTGCGACAAAGATTGGGGTTCATGAGCAAACCCTCCGCAATTGGGAACGTCTTGGATTATTGAAGATATCCCGCATTGGGCGTAATCGGACGCGAATTTATAACGAAAAAGATATTCTCCTTTGCAAAAAGATTGCTGGGTTTTCCGATCAAGGCATAAATCTACGGGGTATAAAGGCATTGCTTGCTCGTGAAAAAAATGTGAAAATCCAAATTATTGAGCGTTGGTCATCGGCATTAATTTTTTAGCCTGAAAAATTGTTGTCAGGTTTTGAACAGGAAGGCGAAGCTGAAAGGCTTGGAAAATAAAGGGTTTCTAGGTTGTTATTTCTTGACAGTGATAAAAGCTTTGTCATAATGACACTAATTTTTCGCCACTGACGGAAATTCGCGCCCTTGTTTCTTCTAGCCGCATCCAAGTTTCATTTGTGAAAAACGGTTGAGTTTTTTATTCGCTTGGATTGGACTTTGTCCGGAGGAGCCAGCGTGATTAATCCTGTCGTCGCCAGTTGATCCTATGATGGTTTTGCAAAAAAGCCTTGATTCATTGGCGGTTCAACATGAGGCCATTGCAAATAATTTAGCCAACATCGATACCCCTCAATTCAAGCGTTCGGTTGTTTCATTTCAAGATAAGCTAAAAAACGCCTTGGCGATCAATCAGCCTTCTGCTTTGTGGCGAACGAATCCAAAACATTTTCCAATTCCCCAAACCATTTCTTTGAATGATTTTAAACCTGATATTCAGAACCATTACGGAAACAATTGGAAGAAATGACGGCAATAATGTGGATTTGGAAATGGAATCCGGTCTTCTTGCTGAAAATAATCTTCTGTACAACAGCTTGGCTGATGTGACCGGCCGCTATATCGCCGACCTCAAACATGCCATTACGGAAGGGAGAGCATAATTTATGGGAGCTCTTTCGGGAGTTTTTGCGCCTTTTGCTATTTCGGCTTCCGCTTTAACGGCTGAACGTTTACGAATGGATGTTATTTCAAATAATATAGCCAATGCAAATACAACTCGGACGCTGGAGGGAGGGCCTTATATCCGTCAACGGGTTGTTTTTTCTCCTCGTTTTGATCCGGCGCCTACGTTTGCTCCCCTATTAGCTACTATGACGCCGGAGGGTTTGCCGGTTGGGGTGAGAGTGACGTCGATTCAAAATGACCCTACTCCGCCTCATATGGTTTATGACCCTGGCCATCCCGATGCCAATGCCGAGGGATATGTGGCTTATCCGAATGTAAATGTTGTGAATGAAATGGTTGATATGATTTCTGCGACCCGTGCTTATGAGGCAAATATAACGGCTTTTAACGCAACGAAGTCAATGGCGTTACAAGCTTTGACCATTGGTAAATAAGATTTAAAAGATTTCTGAAATCGATTAAAGGTTTAGTCGATGGAAATTCAACCCATCCAAATGCCGATATCCTTGACCCAAGGTATGATTGCTCCGATTCCGAATCTTTCCGTCGATGCGGCGCAAAATACGGCGGAAGTTTCGCCTTCGAATTTCAAAGATTTACTGAAAAAGGCTTTGACCGATCTTAATGCGAGCCAAGTGGGCGGAAGTGATGCTATTAAAAGTCTTGCGACTGGTGGGGAAGAAAATTTGCATGATGTCATTATCGCAATGGAAAAAGCCAGTATGACATTGCAGTATGGAATTCAAATACGCAATAAAATATTGGAAGCTTATCAAACTGTCAGCCAAATGCAGATTTAAACAACTTGGGCAGTTAGATTGAGACTTGATTTTGATCTTAATAATGGCGAGGAAAGATTGAACAATTTTCTCCAACAATTGATACAGCAATTTAAAGAAATTTGGGGTCGGTTTAATAGAACTCAGAAGATACTCCTTGTTGCTATTCCTCTTGGCTCTTTTTATTGGCCTCGTGGTTTTCATTTTTGTTTCTTCCCAGTCCCGCTTTGAAGTTCTTTATTCACATCTGGAACAAAAAGATGCTGCGGAAGTAACAACCGAGTTGAAAAAAGAAAATATTCCCTATCAGTTTGGCCAGCAAAGACAATTTTGTGATGGTTTTGGTGCCCTCGGATAAGGTTTATGACACGCGGCTTGCACTTGCGGGCCAGGGACTTCCCCGGGGAACGGGCGTTGGCTATGAGATTTTTGATCAACCGAAATGGGGGTCAACTGATTTCACCCAAAAAGTGAATTATAAAAGGGCCTTAGAAGGCGAACTTCAAAGAACCATTGGCAGTCTGCAACAAATTGAAAGCGCCCGGGTTAGTATTGTTATGCCCGAGCCGGAACTTTTTACGGAAAAAGAAAAACCTACAACCGCCTCGGTAGTTTTGGAACTCAAGCCTGATGAACAAGTTAAAAAAGAACAAGTTCGAGGTATTGTTCACTTGGTTTCCGCTAGTGTTGAAGGATTGAATCCGGAAAATGTGAATGTCATTGATAGCAAGGGAAATATTCTTTCGGCTTTTATCCAGGAAGAGCAACAAGAAAACAATCCTGATAACCCGGATGGCAAGCACTCTTACCCAACAAGCGAAACTGACTCTTCATGAAATGGAAGTTCAGCAAAGTTTTGAAAAAGATTTGGAACGAAAAGTAACATCAATGTTGACCAAGGTTTTTGGCGGCAATAGCCGGTTTGCCGTTTCTGTTTCCGCTGAGTTGAATTTTGATAAAACCGAAAATGACTCGGAAATTTTTGAGCCAGTCGTGGATGGCCAGGGGATTGCTCGTTCCGTAGACGCCCAAAAAGAACAATATGTGGGTGATGGCGGGTTTCCGTCGAGTATCGTTGGAGGGGTTCCGGGGACAGATTCGAATATTCCTGGATATCAAGCCGTTCAAGGATCCAATTCCCAATATTCTAAAGAACAAAATATTACCAATTATGAAGTCAATCGGACGGTCAAGCACAATGTCGTGGCTCCGGGATCTCCGAAAAGAATTTCAGTGGGAGTTTTTGTGGATAACCTTCAACCTCAACAAGTTGACGCAATTAAAACGGCGGTCATTGCGGCGGCGGGGTTGGATTTAAATCGGGGCGATCAAGTGGAAGTTGAGAACATGCCATTTGATAACACCCAAGCTTTGGCGAGCTTGAAGGAGACTCAGATGGAAGAACAGCAGAATTTTATTATGACGCTGGGAAAGATCGGTTTGTTGGTTTTGATGGCTTTTGGAGTGTTGCTCTTCTTGAGATCCCTTTTGAAGCCTAAAAAAGAAAAGCAATATGTTGAAACATTGGATGACATGCCCGAAGAGCCTGTGATGGTGCCGCAAGTTGAAGACATTATTACAACGGATGTTACGGCTGAAGATTTGGCACGTGCTGAGTCGGCTCGTGATGCTAAGAAACGTGAAGCGGTTCGCAAAGAAGTGTTCGATATGGCAAATAAGAATCCTGAAAATATTGCCCAAATCATCAAGAAATGGCTTTCTGAGGAGTAGTCTTCATGGCGGAAACTAAAAAGAAAGCAGCTCTGACGGGTGAGCAAAAAGCCGCCGCCCTACTAATTTCTTTGGGGCCTGAGCTTGGCCGCTAAAATTTATCAACATCTGAAAGAGGAGACCGTTGAACAGGTAACTCTTCAGATTGCCAACTTAAGAAAAATCACTCCTGACGAAAAAGATTCGGTGATGCAGGAGGTTCTGAATATTGCCGCGGCCCAGGAGTATATCTCCCAGGGTGGTGTGGAATATGCCCATGAAATTCTAGAAAAAGCCTTAGGGGCCAATAAGGCCATGGAGATCATCAATCGTTTGCAGGGATCTCTGCAAATGACTCCTTTTGATTACATTAAAAGAACCGATCCCCAACAGTTGTTGAATTTCATTCAATCCGAACATCCTCAAACCATTGCGCTTATTTTGGCCCATTTAACCCCGGATCATGCCGCCACCATTTTGGGCGCTTTGCCAACGGATATTCAAGTGGATGTTGCGACCCGCATTGCTATTCTTGATCAGGGCTGCACCAGATGTTGTTATGGAAATTGAACGGGTTTTAGAACGGCGAATTTCTTCGATTTTTACTCAAGAATTTACGGCGGCGGGTGGTGTTCGCGCTTTGGCCGAAGTTCTCAATCGGGCCGATCGTTCAACCGAAAAAGCCATTATGGAAAAATTGGATGAGGTCAATCCTGAATTGGCTGAAGAAGTCAAACGGCTCATGTTTGTCTTTGATGACCTTGTTGCTTTGGATAACAGAACCATTCAACAAATATTACGCGAAGTAGATGCCAAGGATCTGGCTTTGCGCTGAAGGGGGCGAAAGAAGAAGTAAAGGAACATCTCTTAAAGAACATGTCCAGTCGTGCTAAAGCCATGATTATTGAGGACATGGAAGTTATGGGGCCGGTGCGCTTGAAACATGCTGAAGAAGCTCAACAAAAGATCATTAACGTCGTCAGGCAGCTTGAGGAAATGGGCGAAATTGTTGTCGCCCGTGGTGGTGAAGAAGAGGTAATGATCTAGAAACGACCGAAAATTTTGTTTTGAGCGAATGAAGTTATTTTTTTTAGGAGTGGAATTAATAATGAGTCGTGAGGTTCTTTCGAGCCAAAGCTATCAATATTTAGAACAAGGTTATCTTGTTGATAATATGGTTTGGCAGGAGGAAATAAAAAGAAGATTTAATGAAGAAATGGCCCCGAAGGTTACCGGAACACCGGCCAACTTTGAATCCGGAAGAATTTCAGCCTTTTTTGCTGCCGGAAAACCCGGAAGCGGTCGAGTCGGTAAAGCCCGTTGAACCAACTGAAGAAGAAATTGCGAAGAAGTTGAAGCTTGAAGCTGAGGAAGAAGCGAAATCGATCGAACAAGCCGCTCGAAAAAACGCTTATGAAATAGTCGAAACAGGCGCGTTGGGAAGCCAACGACTTGATCGCAAAAGCAAAAGAAGATGTTGAAAAGGAAATTCAGCAACTAAAAGAGAAAGCTATCGAAGAGGGGCAAAAAGAAGGACTTGAGAAGGGAAAGCCGGAAGGGTTTGAGAAGGGTCGGGCGGAAGGACAACAAACTTATTCTGACGTAATTGGGAAATGGAATGGTTTGTTAAACGAGACGCTTTCGGAAAGAAAAAGACTTTTAGGAGAATTTCAGCCCTTATTAGTTGAGTTGGTTGGGGAGGCTCTTTATCGGTGTCTGAAAAAAGAGGCGAAAAAGCATAGTCAGGTGGCCGTTGAAATGGTTCAAGAGGTTTTGAAGAAAGCCCAGGATCGGATTCAGCTTAAATTGCACTTAAATCCCGAAGATGTTGAAGAGGTTGAAAGCCAAAAGGAAAAATTGCAGTTATCGGTGGGTGCGGGCGAAATTGAAATAGTGCCTGATGCCCGTATTGAACGCGGCGGTTGTGTTCTTGAAACAGAGGCGGGTTCGGTGGATGGCCGATTGTCGACTGTTGTCGCACAGGTAAAAGATTCCCTCAGTGAGGGGATTTCTTCGAAGTAAAAGAAAGCTGGGAAAGCCGAAATGAATCTTGCTTTAAATGATATTCTCCCGCCTTTAGATGATTTAAAAAAGCGGTTAGAGGGAGTGGATATTACCCGCGTCAACGGGAGGGTTGAGCAGGTGGTAGGTTTAGTGATTGAGTCCACGGGTCCTATCGGCATCGGTTGGCGAGGCTTGCTGGATAACTTCTTCGGATGGTCAAGGACAGCCGGTTTTGGCTGAAGTGGTGGGTTTTCGCCAAAATCATGTTTTGTTGATGCCTTTGGGAGAGATGAGGGGTTTAGGTCCCGGAAGTGAAGTAGTTAGAACCGGAGCAGCCTTTTAAGATTCCGGTTGGCGACAGTCTTATTGGGTCGAGTGATTGACGCAATGGGAAAACCTTTGGATGGGAAAGGTCCCCTGGGTCCTACAAAGGAAAGTTATCCCATTCACCGTGAGCCGCCTCCTGCGATGGAGCGGCGTCGGATTGAAATGCCGGTTGCCACGGGTGTGAGAGCAATTGATTCACTTTTAACATTGGGCGAAGGGCAACGTCTTGGGATTTTTGCGGGTTCGGGTGTTGGAAAAAGCACTTTATTGGGAATGATCGCCAGTAACAGCGAAGCGGATATTAATGTGATTGGACTTAGTGGGGGAACGCGGTAGGGAAGTGAGAGACTTTTTAGAAAGGGACTTGGGGGAAAGAGGGTTGGCTCGTAGTGTGGTGGTGGTTGCCACTTCCGATCAACCTTCCCTCATTCGAATCCAAGCGGCCTTGGTGGCCACGGCGGTTGCGGAATATTTCCGTGATCAAGGGAAACGAGTGATGTTGATGATGGATTCCATTACTCGGTTTGCTATGGCCCAAAGGGAAGTGGGTTTGGCGATTGGAGAGCCTCCCACGACGAAAGGGTATACACCCTCGGTTTTTGCCCTTTTGCCGAAGCTATTAGAAAGGGCGGGTACTACGGCTCATCAAGGAAGCATTACAGGGCTTTACACGATTTTGGTTGAAGCGGATGACATGAATGAACCGGTGGCGGATTCTTGTCGGGCTATATTGGATGGACATGTTGTTTTGTCGAGGGAATTGGCGGCTCAAAATCATTATCCGGCCATTGATGTGTTAAATAGTGTTTCCCGCGTGATGCGGGATATTGTCGGGAAAGAACAATTGGAAGCAGCGGGAAAAATCCGCTCTGTTTTGGCGACTTATAAAAGTGTTGAGGATCTGATTTCCATTGGGGCTTATGTAAAAGGAAGCAACCCAAAGGTGGACGAAGCCATAAAACGACTTGATTCTGTTCAAGTTTTTTTGCGGCAATCGCGTGAGGAAAACGCGGTTTGGAATGATACGCTTCAAAAAATGAAAAGCTTTTTGAATTGAGATAGATATGGCGAAGCGATTTCAGTTTCGGTTAGAACAAGTTTTGAACCTAAGGAAACAGGTTGAGGAGGTTCGGGTTCGTGAATTGTCCCAGGCCCAAGGGGAACTTTTGAAAATCGAGGAAGCGATTAGAGCACATTCGGCGCAGGAACATGATTTTTTGGGAAAATTTGGTGATTTTGAAAAAATTGGGAATTTCAGCGTCGACCAGGTTATGACCTATTGCGATTTTAAAGAGTGGCTTTCCCGGCAAGAAAAAGAATACCGTCGCCGGGAGAAAGAATGGGCGAAAGAAGTGGAGAAGCGTCGCCAAGCGGTTATTAAGGTTTCCAGGGCAAGGCGATTATTGGAGAACTTGAAGGAAAAACAATTCCGAACCTACTCCCAAGAAGTTTTGGGTGAAGAACAAAGATTTTTAGATGAAATTTCGTCGATCGCATTTGTCCGGCATAATCGGGCCCAAAAAGCCGTAAGCACCGATACAGCTGAAAATTTGAGGAGGTGATATTGTGGATACAGCAACAGTCATAGGGCTTATCTTAGCCTGGTTCGGAATCGGGTTCGGAGCTTGGTGGGAAGAGGTTCCCGCTCATCTTATCTTTAATCTTTCCGCTTTTTTTATCGTCGCGGTGGGTGCGGCTGGCGCCACGATCATTAGTTTTCCTCTCGATAATATTAAAGAATTTTGGGCGATTATAAAGAAAGCCTTTAAAAAGCAAGAACTGGATCCTGGGGCGATTGTCGCCCAATTGGTGGGGTTTGCAACTAAGGCCCGTCGCGAAGGCTTGTTGGGTTTGGAAGAAGAAGCGGAAGCCATACAAGATCCATTTTTAAAAAAAGGCTTGCAATTGGTTGTTGATGGTACTGACATTGAAATGATTCGCAATATTATGGAAACGGACATTGCATTTTTGGAATCCCGCCATAAGATTGGAGAAAGCATTTTTGGGACTTTTGGTGGTTTTTCTCCGACACTCGGAATTATTGGAACTGTCATGGGTCTAGTTCATGCTCTGGGTTCTTTCGGGGCGGGGGGAACTGATCCGGCGACGTTGGTCGCTTCAATTGCTACGGCCTTCGTTGCCACTTTTTATGGTATTTCATTTGCTAATCTCATCTTCCTTCCGCTTTCCTTTAAGCTGAAACAAAACAGCCAGCAGGAAGTGCTTTTAAGAGAAGTTATGTTGGAAGGAATTTTGGCTATTTCGGCAGGGGATAATCCCCGTATTGTTGAGGAAAAACTAAAAGCTTTCTTGCCCCCACGTATGAAACTTGATATGGAAGCCCAACAAAAGGCCGGTGAAGGAAAAGAAGAGGAATAGGTTTTAACTCAAAAGGCAATTCGATTTAGGAGATAGTTAATGCCGAAACGTAAAAAAGGGGGCCATGAAGCGGGGCTGGAAATGGAATCTGGCGGTATGATGCGCTGGCTTCTAACCTATGCTGACTTGATCACGCTTCTCTTGGCAATGTTTGTTATTTTGTATGCCACGGCTTCAACCAAAAGCACGGTTGTTTTGCAGGAAATGATGGCTCAATTTCGGGCCGTTTTTGGTCCGATTCCGGGCAATACAACTATTTTGCCGTCCCAAAGTTCGAATCCGGGGGAGAATTACAAAATTATCCCGGGCGAGCCTGGGAGGGTGGACCGGTGGGTGGTCCGGCTCGGCCTACTCCGGTGTCCCTGGGAGAAATAGTGGGTCCGAAACATCCCGCATTTCAGCGTTTATTGGGAGCAAATAAAGTTTCTATTCGTAAAGAAGCTCGAGGTTTGGTGATAAGTCTTTTAACGGATAAAGTTTTATTCGATTTGGGCGATACCCATATCAAACCCGAAATGCACGAGGTGTTGAATGAAATTGCAGATATTTTAAGAAAAGAACCAGATAAGAAAATTGCGGTGGAGGGGAATACAGACGATTTGGCCATTACGACTTCCAAAATTCCAAGTAATTGGGAACTATCGGCATTGCGTGCCACCGCTGTGGTAAAGTATTTTGTGATGGAAAAGGGTTTGGATCCCAGCAGATTTTCCGCAGCAGGTTATGCGGAATATCAGCCTTTGGTTCCTAACATTAGTGAAGCGAATCGTCGGATAAACCGCCGGGTCGACATAGTCATCATGAATTTGAATTAGTAAATCAAAAGGAGGGGTGAAAATGGCAGATCAAGGAGAAAGGGGATTGCGTGGATTACTGGGCGTTTTGTTGGTTATCAGCGGAATAACCCTGTTGGGAATGATAGGCCTAGGAATTCTCGTTTTTACGAGGCTTGGAGCTGCGACTGACGCTAAAAAAGAAGCGAAAGTCATCGAACAGAAACCTGAGCCGGGTAAAATTTATGATTTAGGAACCTTTATCGTGAATTTGGCCGATGAAGAAGCCTCCCGATATGTTCGTGCTCAAGTTCAGTTAGAATACAGCCAAGTGAATCAGGAACTGGATAAGGAGATAAAGGAGCGGGATGCCCAATTTAAGGATCTGGTTAACACCCTTCTGAGTGACAGAAAGGCCGTGGAATTGTCCACCTCGGAGGGAAAAGAAGAGTTCCGCCGGGAATTACAGTTGAAGATAAACGAAACGCTGAAATTCGGGGCAGTCACCAACGTTTATTTGACCCAATTTGCCATACAATAGAATACGGGCCTGATCAAGTTTAAATTAAAGAGGGAAATTTATGGACGATTTATTATCTGATGGCGAGGTAAGCGCTCTACTTTCTGAATTAGATGTCGGGATGACGAGCGGATCAAGTTCTGAATCTTCCAGCGCTGTTGCCTCGGCACCCGAAGCCGGAATTATTGTGGACGAGCAAGGCCGGAAGATCAAAACCTATGATTTCAATCGGCCAAATCGTTTTTCCAAAGACCACATGCGAACTTTGGAAATGTTACACGAAATTTTCTCGCGTGGGTTTACAGCATCTGTCGCCGCCTATTTACGGACGGTTGCTGAAATTAAAGTCGTGTCGGTTACCCAATTGCCGTTCAGGGAATACACTATGTCCCTGCCCAGGCCTGATTGTATTTTTGTTTTGAAAATGGAACCCTTGGATGGATCCTTCCTCTTGGAGATCAATCCGGAGTTGGTTTTAACATTGATTGATCGGATATTAGGCGGCCCGGGTAAGGCGCCCACCGCTCCACGGGAATTAACATTAATCGAGCAATCGGTTATTGAGAAAATTCTTAACAGGGGAATGGAAGCACTTCAAGAAGCATGGCTTAAGGTTGGTCATTTTCAGCCAAAATTAACGGGTTATGAAACAACGGCTCAATTTGTCCAAATAGTGGCCCCGAGTGAGATTACAGCGGTGATTGAATTTGAGGTCAAGGTCAATGAAGTTACGGGAAAAATGTCAATGTGTATTCCTTATGTGGTTTTGGAACCTATCATTGGCGACCTTTCCGCTCAAAAGTGGTTTACCGTCGGAAAGAAAGAATCCACGGCTGAAACGGTTGAAAATTTAACCAAGGTGATGAGAGAGACGACTATTCCCATCGTAGTTCGCGCCGGAGCAGCCCAAATCACGGTGCAAGAAATGTTACGCCTGAAACCAGGGGATGTCATTCGCTTGAATACGAGCCCGCACAACGAAATTGACGTTTTGATTGAAAATTTGGTGAAACTAAAGGGTCGGCCCGGGGTTTCCTCAAAAAAGAAGGCCCTTCAAGTGACGAGGGTTTTCTCTCCAGAAGACAAACTTTAAAAGAAAAGGGTTGCAATGCCTGATTTGGAAAAACTTCAATCATTAGGGGAGGAAACGGCGGGTGAGCTTTCTCAAGCCTTAAGTGGCCTTTTGGGCCGTGAGGTTTCGGTTGGGTTTTCCCAAATTTTAGACACAAACTCGGATGCCATTTCTTCATCCCTGGATTCTCAATATTTGTTTTCCACTTTGAAGGGCTCAGGCGGTGTTGATGGAACGGCGTTTTTGTTGACAAAAGAAAAAGATTCGTCAATTATTGCCGACCTATTAATTGGACAGGATGGAACCAACGCCCCGGAAAAAATGACCGAACTGCATCTTTCCGCATTTGGAGAAGTGGTTCATCAAATTACGGAAATCTTTACAAAGAATGGAAAAAAGTTGGTGGGCTCCAAAGTTCTTTGGGAAGTGGTGAATACGGTAGCGGTGGATCCTGCCGAATGTAGTTCAGCGGTTGTCTCAGGTGGGTTCTGCGTGGACGGTTTTAACTTTTGGCGTTTTTGTTCAAGATCTTTTTTCGAGTGATATGTTGTTTTGTATTCCCGGGCCGGTTGCAACGAAAATTGTATCCGGAACGGGGAAGCCGGCGGCTAGTGCGCCTGTCGGTAATGTTCAACCCGGTGTTTCTAATGTAAACACCCAATCGCCACTAGGAGGTGCTGTAATGCAACAACTTGAAAATGAGTTTTCTGGGATCGGCGCGGCCGACGGGAGGAAACATCGGTCTTTTGTTGGATGTTCCCTTAAAACTTACGGTTGAACTTGGAAGGACAACTAAACTTGTGAAAGAGATTCTGGCTCTCGCGCCTGGATCGGTAGTGGAATTAGACAAGTTAGCCGGCGAAGCCGTGGATATCTTGGTCAATGAAAAATTGATCGCCAAGGGAGAAGTAGTTGTGATCGACGAGAATTTTGGCGTTCGAATCACTGAAATCATCAATCCTGAGGAACGGCTGACCGCGGTTCAGGCATAATAAGAGTCGGAAGAACGGCTCAACCCCATGCCAAAAAGTATTTTATTTCCCATTACCTCTTGGAATCTATTATTGGCCTTTGGGTTGGTTTTGGAAGTTTGTTTTTTTCAGTTTTGTTGTTTTTCTAAAACTTACGCTCTTGATTCTGGTAGCCAGATTTTTGAACAAAATCAAAACGCGAATCCCTCCCAGGGAAAAGAAAGCCAATCTTTGGCTTTGCCTGATGAAACACCTAATCCTTCCCCGAGTCTATTCGCTACTCTGTTGCGTCTTTTGGCGGCGCTAACTGTCATTATTGGATTAATTGTGCTTACGGTATGGGGTTTGAAAATTGTTTGGGAGAAAAGAGGTTGGAATCAATTTGCGGAAGAAGGGAAACCCGTTAAGGTTTTAACATCCGTTTATATTGCCCCTCGAAAAGCAATCTATCTTGTGGAAGTTGGAGATCGAATATTAGTGGTTGGAACTGGGAATGAGGAGATGACTTGTTTAGACGTGATTAAGGATGTGGAAGAGGTGAATTCTTTGCGCCGGTCGACCACGCAAGGTTTTCCGAAAATTTTAAATCAAATTACACGCCGACACGAAACCGCCGATCAAGAAATAGAAACTCAAAAAATAATTAAAGAAAGCAATCAAATCGTCGGTGACTATGTGAAAAAACTGAAGAGTATGAAAAAAAAGAAAACCACATCTGATTCAACGGATGGTGAAGCTTGAATTTTAATAAAATATTTTTTTTGGTTTTGATTCTTTTTTTTTTTGGCTCCTGTTTTTGGTTTACATGCCGCGGATATTCCATTTCCTGCTATTCGGTTAGGGATTGATCAGGCTAAGAATCCCCAAGATGTGGCGATGAGCATCCAAATATTGCTGGTATTAACTGTTTTATCTTTGGCGCCGGCGATTTTAATCATGACGACTTCTTTTACACGAATCATTATTATTCTTTCCTTTTTGCGGCAGGGCCTTGCAACGCAACAAGTCCCGCCGAACCAGGTTTTGATCGGGTTAGCCCTTTTTCTAACTTTTTTCACCATGCAGCCGACTTTTGAGCAAATCGATCAAGAAGCCGTTACTCCCTATTTGGCAGGCAAATTAGGAACTTCTGAAGCTTTTAAAAAAGCTGAGGGGCCATTACGGCAATTTATGTTCAAGCAAGTTCGAGAAAAGGATTTGGCTCTTTTTGTGGCATTATCTAAATCAAGCCGGCCTCGGACACCTGCGGATATCTCAACCTGGGTTCTCATCCCTGCTTTTGTTATTGGTGAATTGAAAAAATCCTTTGAGATGGGTTTTATTATTTTTGTTCCGTTTTTAATTATTGATATGGTGGTTGCTTCCGTATTGATGTCGATGGGAATGTTAATGCTTCCGCCCGTATTGATTTCGCTACCCTTTAAAATATTACTTTTCATCATGGTGGATGGTTGGAACTTAATCGTTCGTTCAATAGCATTGAGCTTTTAATTACCCGAGGGTGAAATGACAGTTGAATTTATAGCCGATCTTGCTAATCGAGCTCTTTGGATAACTCTTCTGGTTTCCGCGCCTATTTTGGGCCTGGGTTTAGCCGTAGGCGTGGCGGTTTCCATTTTCCAGGCGGTTACGCAAATTCAGGAAATGACTTTGACGTTTATTCCTAAAATTATCGCTATTTTCATGGCGATTTTCATTTTTGGTAAATGGATGATGCTGATTCTTTTGAACTTTACTTCGAATTTGTGGATTAATCTCCCTAATTACGTTAAGTGAGGAATGCGTGGCAACAAATCCATTTGATTTTGACGCAAAAGATGTTGTGGCTTTTGTTCTTATTTTTATGAGAGTGGCTGGTTTGTTTTTGTCCGCTCCTGTTTTTAGCAGCCGCAATATTCCTGTTATGGTAAAGGCTTCTTGGATATTGCTTGTTGCTTTTCTCCTTTTCCCGGTGGTGGATTTTAAGGCTGAAACTTTACCGGTTCCCGGTCTTCCATTTGGTTTTGCAGTTGTAAGGGAATTATTGGTTGGCTTTTCAATAGGGATGGGAGCGACCCTTGTTTTTACAGGAATTCAGTTTGCGGGTAGGCATCGCCCATGATGACAAAGCGCCCGCGAGAGGCGGTTACGGCGTCAAAGATGGCCGCGCCATAGCCGCGCACAGGCACGTTGACGACGTGCGCGCCGTTCTGTTTGGCGATTTCCACCGAGCGGTCGGTGGACCCGTTGTCACCGATCACAATCTCGCCCGAAATTCCGCTCGCGCGCAGAAACCCGGCGGCCTTCCCGATGCAGGCTTCGAGGGTCTCGGCTTCGTTGAGGCACGGCATCACAATCGAAAGCTCGGGTTGTGGCGGCGGCGCCGACAGGACGGTCACGGCTCTATCATAGATGCCGTTAGTAGAATTTGAGGATGTCGGCCCCAACGGCGTTTCGCTGGCGCATTGCGCAGGCCGGGCTCCTGCTGGCGACGCTGCTACTCGGAATCTACGGAATCGGGCGCAGCTTGTGGCTGGACGAAGCCTGGGTGGCCAATTCCGTTCTGGCTCCGAACCTCGCCGGAATGTTTTATTACCCAGGCGAGTTTCAGACCACCCCTCCATTGTTTCTGTTGTTGACGAGAGCCGTGGTCCACGTATTCGGCATGTCAAACGCCGCGTTTCGACTGGTGCCGCTTGCGTCCGCCCTGGTGGCTGTGGCAAGCATGATCGCGCTATCGAAGCGCTTGTTTTCCCCGCCGTTCGCCGCTCTGGCCTGCGCCCTGCTGGCCTTTTATCCCGCCGTCATCGAGTATTCGCGCACGTGCAAACAATATAGCGGCGAACTGGCCGCTTCCGCAGTGATCCTGCTCGGTACGTTCCTCTATTTGCGGGACCCGGACCGCCGCCGGTTCTACTGGCTGGCCGGAGCGTTTCTCCTGTTGCTGCCGATGGCATGGGCGGCCGTTTTCCTGTTGCCGGGAGTTGCGATTGTGATTTGGGCGCGCGGCGGCATGCGCCGGGCAGCCTCTCTGGTCCTGGCCGCCGGGGTTTTGCTTGCCATTCTCTATGCAGTTTTCATCGGTCAGAATCTCTCCGCAGAGTTGCGCGCGTCGTACTTCATCGCGGGCGCGCAGAATCTTTCTCCGGGACTGATTGTCGCGGCCGCCTTTTGTGGCGCAGCGGCCCTGCGCGCGGCGTTCCTTCTCAAGAAGCGGCCGGACACGCGCACTTTGATGCAAATCGTGGCTGTGCTTCCTTGTGTGTTGCTGGCGGTGAGTGCCGCGTTGCATTGGTACCCGGCCAGTCCGCGGACGCGCCTGTTCGCGCTGCCCTGTTTTTTGCTGGTGCTCACGATCACTGCCGAGGACCTGTCGGGCGCGCTGTTACGATGGCGCCCTATGGCCTCAGTCTTTAGCGCAGCCCTGTGGCTGACTGCCATGGCCGTGGGGGCCACGGCCGCATGGACGCAGATCAGTGAACACAGGAATCTGCCACTGGAGGATCTTCAAGGCGCCGTTCAGCTCCTGCGGCAGCACGTGGGGCCGTCCGACCTGCTGCTGGTGCACCCATCGGTGCTCGAAGGTTTCAAGCTGTACACGGCGATGGAAGGCTGGCACGATCATCATGCCATCTACGGAGATACCGGATGGCCCTGCTGCCGCCGGGACGGAATCGCGACCCATTTGGCATCCACCAAACGGGCGGTGTCTGAAGATATCGACCGCATGGTTCCGCGGGGATTCACGGGCCGTGTATGGCTGTTCTACTCGGCGAGGCACACCCATTGGGTCTTTGCAGGCGAGGACGAAGGCATATTGTGGAGAAACCGCTTGTGGGACCGGGGCTGCCCCCCCACCGGCCCGTATCTATCGCTGCAGAACATCGCCATCAGCGCCATGGATTGCGTGCGCGCGCGATAACGCGATTCCCGAGGCTCAGGCCGATGTCAGACCCAGGCGCCCGGCCACCTGATTCCACCGGCCCCACAGCACGATCAAACTCAACACCAGTAAAACAACCGGGCCCGTGGGCGCAGTGTGCAGCACGGTGAGATGGGTCAGAATCGCCCCCACCATGGTGCAGGCGAGCAGGACCGCCGCGATGCCGGCCATGCCGGGAATAACCAGAAGAATCGCGGACCCCACCTCGATCGCGCCCGTCACGTAACGGAACCATTGGCCAACGCCGATCTGGTCGAACATTTGAACCATCATGGACGCACCTGCGAGCTTGGGCCAGCCCGCCGAAACGAAGGCCGCGGCCAGCAGGATCTGCACTACCCACAAACCAATATTCTTTCCTTTATTCATAAGATCGACCAGTTCAGTTTACTTCAAGTTCATGCGGGCCAGCAGATTCTGAAACCGCGGGTCCGAATGCAGGCTGTCGAGTTCGGGGTCGACTTTCAGAAAATCCATGAATTCAGAACGCTGCGCCAACGCCTGCTCGAGTTGGGCGAAGGCCTGATCCTTATCGCCGAGCGCCGCGTAAACCGCAACGAGGCCGTAGGGCGTGCCGTGGATTTGCCGGGTGCGCGTTAGAAAATCCCGGATCGCCTGGCGGGCCTCCGGGAGCTTGCCTTCGAGCGCATAGTCGCGGGCAATCTCGGCGAGCGGCCACGAGACGGCGCTCCCGAATGACTCTGAGGCTTTTCGTTGTGCGGCGATCGCATCGTCAAACTTGCCCTGTTGCGCATACACCTGCCCCAGAAAAAAGTATCCAATCCAATAGTTGGGATCAAGTTCCAGAGTTTTGTGGAGTTCCACCGCAGCCCGATCGTAGCGGCGGGAATAGTACAAAACCAAGCCGAGGATCGAATGGATTTCCGCCGAAAGCGGATCAAGCTCCACGGCCCGTTGCCCCTCTTGAACGGCTTTCTCGCTGCGCCCCACCGAAATCAGATACCAACTGTAAAACTCATGCGCGGCGGCGTAATTGGGATTGAGGCTGAGCGCGCGCTGGAATTCGCGTTCCGCCGCGGCCCAATCGTAGGCGTAACAAGTGTAATTGAAGCCCTGTTCCACATGCGGTTCCACCAGGGAATCGTCGAGTTCCATCGCCCTGCGGGCTGCCTCTTCCGATTTGGGCATGACATCATCGGGAGCCGCAGTCAAGTCTTCGATCAACGTATAGTAGTACGCCATCCCGTCGTAAGCCAATGCATAGCTGGGGTCGAGGGCGATGGCCTGCCGGAAATAATTCATGCCCTTGTCCAGGCCTTCCTGCGAAAACTGACCTGCGAAGTAACGCCCCTTCAAATAGAGCTGATAGGCTTCGGGGTTGGCGGTCTGGCGCGTGGTCATGTGCGCCATTTGAGTGTTGCTCAGGCGCAGCCGTAGCTTCTCCACGATCTGATGCGCAATGTCGTTTTGAACCGCCAGCGCATCGGCCAGCTTGCGATCGTACTGCTCGCCCCACAAGTGGCTGTTGTCGGCGGCATCCACTAACTCCGCGCTCACCGTGAGGTTGTCGCCGCGCTGGGTAATGCGGCCGGTGAGAACCGCACGCACGCCGAGCTCCCGGCCGACTGTCGGGACATCCGGTTCCTTGCCTTTGTAGCGCGCCACCGCGCTTTTCGACATCACTTTCAAGTTGGGCAATTCGGAAAGGCTGTCCGTCAGGCTCTCCGTGATTCCATCGCTGAGATAATCGGTGTCGGCGTTGCCGCTCATGTTGGCGAAGGGCAGTACAGCGATCGAGTCGATGCTTTTCCCCGCGTGGCTGCGCCAGTACACCAAGCCCGCAGCCGCGAGAATCACCACAGCGGCCGCAATGGCAAGCACGCGAAAGCGCACCCCGGGCCGTCCCACTGCCGCGGCGGGTTTCTCGCTGGTCCCGCTGAGCATCCCTCTCAGGGCAAATGCGAGATCGTGGGCGGAATGAAATCGTTGCGCGGGATTCTTTGCCAGGCACCGGTCTATCACTCGCTCCAGTTCCGCGGGAACTTGTACACCGGTGTCGGCGATCGCGGAGGGATCGTCCTTGAGAATGGCCGCCATCGTGTCCCCGGCCGACTTGCCGGGAAATGCCCGGCGCCCGCTCACCGCTTCATAGAGCACGCAGCCCAGGGAGAAAATGTCGCTCGGCGCGCCCGCTTTCTCGCCGCGCACTTGTTCGGGCGACATGTAGCCGGAGCTGCCCATGACCACTCCCGGTTGGGTTTCCGCCCGCGTTACCGCGTCTTCGGAAGACTCTTCCTGCTCCCGTCGCGCTAATCCAAAATCGAGAATTTTGATATGGCCGCCCGTGGTGAGGAAAATGTTGTCCGGCTTGATATCGCGATGAATGATGTCCTTGCTGTGCGCGGCGGCGAGACCCTCGGCCACCTCCATTCCCAGTTCGATGGTCTTGCGCCACGAGAGTGGTCCACGGTTGAGACGTTCGCGCAGCGTCTCTCCTTCCAGCAACTCTGTCACGGCGTACCGAACCCCGTCCTGGACGCCGGCATCGAACAACACGAGAATGTTGGGGTGAGACAGCGCCGCCACCGCTTTACCCTCGCGCTCGAAGCGTTCCAGCGCCTCGGGGCTGTCGGCCAGATGCTCGGGCAGGACTTTCACGGCGACCTCGCGTCCCAGGCGGGAGTCCCGCGCGCGATAAACCTCTCCCATGCCGCCCGCGCCAAGGGGAGCGAGTATCTCGTAGGGGCCCAGCCGGTCACCTGCGGAGAGGGGCATAGGAATTCAGCTAATTTTACTCAATTGCGCTACTGGAATCCGGCGCGAGGGGCGCTCAATCCAGCGGCACGCGTCCTGTGTACCGCAGAATATAGAGGCCGCCGCTGATGCGGTCGTTGGCGTAGATCAACCCGTTTTCATCGACGATGGCGTGGTTGATCTGGGGCATCGCGCCCGGATTGCGCGGCAGCGCCGCCGGCGTGTAGTAGCCGATTTCTTCGAGATGCGGCGTGGTGTTCGGGCTTGCAGCCGGCGCATTGACGATATGGAAAATGCGCACACCGCCGTTGAACCAGCTGGCGACGGTCGTATTCTTCAAGCGGCGCGAAGTCCGGCCCGGAAAATTGGGGCTGAGGTTATGCGCGCCGAAACGGCCGCCTTTTTTGCACAACTCGCCATCACCGGCGCGCAGAGGCGCGGTCGCGATGGCCCGTGGGTTCGACTCGGATCGAATGTCCGCCAGCCAGACCAGCTTGGGCATGTCTTTGCAGTTGTCCTGGGTGGATTCGTCCGACACGAAGGCAAGGCCGCGGTCGAATGTGGGCTGCAATGTGTGCGTGAACGTGGGTGCCGGCGGGGTCGTCAGGTGGCCCAGGACCTTCGGCGCAAATGTCCGTGCGCGCCTTGCCTTCACGTCGGCGAGACCGGAGATATCCAGGATGAACGCGCCCCCTTCGATGTACGCGACATATGCGCGATCCGGATGATCCGGCCAGACCTCCGTCTGGTGGGGACGGTAGCCGCTGTCGATGCGGGAATTACGCGGCGGGAGGCAACCCGGCAGACAGGCGTCGCCTTTGCGCGTGCCCGGATACCACCAGCGGCCGGCTTCCCTGGGATTTTTCGGGTCGCGCAGATCGACAATCATGTAGAACTGATCGTCATTGGGATTGGCCGGTTCGAAGTCGGCCGCGCCCGTTGCCATGTGAACGAATTCGCCGTCGACGAACCAAACGCAATGGACGCCGCGGGAGAACTGCCCCGAGGTATCAAAGAAAGAAAGCTTCAGATCGTCGAGCGTCTTCGCCTGGCGGACGCGTTTCGGGTTGGACACGTCGAGCACCCACAGCCCCGCAACCCGTTGGTTAACCTTCAGGGTTTGATTGGCAACCACAAGCACATTCCCCGAAAGCGCCAGCGAGTTGCAGCGCGTGACGCCCGGCGCGGGCACTGGAAGCTGGTTGATCAAAGCGGGCCTGGCGGGGTTGGTGACATCCACGATGCTCAGGCAGGTTTTCTGCGATTCGTGAGCAAGGTAGAGGACACGGCGGCTGTCGCGAGTGATCTGAATCGCCATTCCTTCCCCGCCGTCGCCGTTGCCGCCCAGATCGCTGTGCGCAACCAGCGTCATGTTCTTCGAAACCGGCAGTTGCTGAGCGCACGCAGGCAGGGTAGCCAGCGCGACGAGTGCGAGGTAAGCGCGAAAGAATCCGCGGCTTCTACTTCCTGGGCGCATAGGGCCCGACTTCGGGCTTCGCCTGCGTATCCTTCAGCGGCCCGAGTTCGGCCGCGACGCCGCGCGCGATGGCGGCCGTCTCGCTGCCATTCTGGAAGCAGGTGAAATCGGGCCGGTCGCGCCAGGCAAACGGCCCGCACAGCCGTTTGCCCGCAGCGAGGGCCGCATCGTGCACGATGTTGATCAGCCGCTCGTAATCGGGCGTACCTTGTTTGTACCCCGAGAAATTTCCCAGATCTCCGCTGGCTGCAAAGATCGCCGTGACGCCGGGGGTCGAGGCGATTTCCCGGGCGGCCAACGCGCCATCCAGCGTTTCAATCATCTCGATCAGGACAATATTGTCGTTGATGGTGTTGCGATACCCACCAGGGACGTTGCCCCACATCTCCGGATCGAAGGCCTGTCCTCCACCCTGGCTGCGCTTGCCGAGGGGCGGAAACATGGTCCAGTCGCGCGCCGCTTTGCCCTCTTCCACCGAACGCACCGTCGGAACCACGATGACCAGCGCGCCCAGATCCATTGCATGCTGAATTTCACGTTCGTCCGTGTAGGCTACGCGCACGCCGGGCACCGCTTTGGCGTGCGGGCAAGCTTTCCACATGCGGCCCACCGCTTCCCAGTCGCGCGAGTCGTGCTGCATTTCGGTCCAGATGAAATCGTAGCCGGCATTAGCCATGGCGCAATACGTTTCCGGACTATCGGTGCTGAACACCGTGCCGCCGGTCACCTTCTCACCGCGCATCATTTTGAGTTTCACCGGATTCCAGATTTTGGCGTCCGCCGCGTGATCGTAAGCCGGCCCGTATTTCCATTTTGCCGGATCGAGCGGCCCCTGATTCACCGCGCCGGCGGGGGCTTTCGTGATGGCCCCGGAGTCTTTGCCCGCAGGCGCCGCAAGGGGGAATGTCAGGGTTCCCGCCGCGGCATTATTGGCATAAGGATCGGCTGTGGCGGGAGGTGGTGTCTGCGCTTGTGCCTCAAAAACGATGCATGCGAGGGCTGTGCCCAGCGCCAATACCGGAACTCGACGATTCATCGCTAACTCCAGGGAAGGATTTTATCAGAGTTGCGGAGCGTTACTTGCCGTTACTCGTTATCACTACTTGTCACTATTTATCGTCGGCAGCGAACGTGATGCTGGTATCGGCGGTGAACTTCTTGTAGTTCCGGAACTCGATCACGTTCCGCGAGCACTGGCTGGGCCCACCCGATACGCGGCCGCAACTGAGCGCCTCGGAATGGACGGGAAGCAGATATTTACCCTCGCCGATGACCACGTAGTCGTAATCGACAGCCGACTCCACCTGATCGAGCGGGAAGGACCGCGGCATATTCTGCGCCGAAAGCTCAATGCGCAGCACACGGTAATTCTCTTTGTCGATCCAGATCGTGCCCGTGTAGCCGGGCAGATAGTTCTGGCCTTCCGACTCCACGTGCCAATGCGAGTTCGGCTGCTCCACCGAAAAATCGAAGCGGATCGCGGGCCGGTTCACGATCGTGGTGGCCCGTCTGCCGTGAAAATCCGCATTGGTGAGCGGCGAGAGCACGTCCAGTTGCAGGCTGGAGAATTCCCCTTTCGACCAGGAGCCGGACTTCTCCACGTCTCCCGGGCTTGCCGTTGACCAGAATGTTCTTGTATTTCTCTTCGCCATTCTCCTCGATCACATCGGCGGTCACTGTATCCAGCGCCTGCCAGGAAGTGCGGCCACCGCGCGATAGCACCGTCCCATAGCGCGTCGTAAACTGCTTGACCACATAGTTCGGCAGTGTCTCCGTAAATGAAAAAGCCGCTTCCCGCGCATTGTCGATGACGTCGTCCCCGCTCGCAGCCCTGCGCACCTGCGGCGCCCCGGAGGCGTTTCTGTCGACCGTTGGCGGCGCGGGCAGATGGGTCACGCCGTTGGCGTCGTCCGCATGCAGACTCGGGCGCGCATCCGCTACCACGGCATCGGAGTCTGCCGCCGGCGCGCTGCGCCTCAATCGCGGCGCGCCGGAATCGGAGTTGCCGTTACTACTGTTGCCGCTGCTGTTATTGCCGCTTGACGGACGCGGCGCCGCGATGGTCGCCGAATCGCCTGGGTTAATTTCCGCCTTCGGGCTGCCGTCGTCCGAACTGGAAACCGCCCGGCGCATTCTCGGAGGTCCGTCGGTGCTGCCGGATGAATTGCTGGATGAACTGTTCGATGAACTGCTCGAAGAACTGCTCGAAGAGTTGTCCGTGCTGTTGCCCGAACTCGATGATGGCCGCCGCAGCCTGGGTCGATCGGGGTCGTTGTCGCCGTCGCTCGACGAACGGCTCGACGACGCCGACGAACTGGTGGAGCTGTCATCCGAACTCGACGCAGCCCGACGCAGCGTCGGATGGTTCCCGCTGCCGCTCGACGAACTGCCGGAAGACTTACTGGCCGAGTTGTTGGAGGCGGACGAACTATCCCCCGACCGCGGCAGCGGATTCGTGTCGTCCGTATGCAGCGATGCGAGCGAGTGCTCCTCGGCCGTACCCTCCGTCACCATCGACATCGACAGCGCTTTGTAATTCTTGTTGTTGTCCTCTTTCGCGCTGATGTTGACGTGATCGCCGGGCTGGAAATCGCCTATGTTTGTTTTGCTCCCGGAAGTGGTGAGGTATTTCGTCGAACTCGCGATCGCGACCGTGGTGACGTTCTTATCGTCGTCTTCGATCACGACGCTCTTTTCGCCGATGTTCCGGAGGATGCCGATCATCGTGGTCGCGTTCGACTGATTCCCCTGGTTGGGCCCGTTGGGCCCATTCGGTCCCCCTTGCGGATATCGCCGGCCCGGATAACCTCCTCCGGGATAGCCACCGCCAGGGTAACCGCCGCCGCCAGGGCCGATGATGATCTGGCCGAACCCGGGAGCGCTGGCCAGCAGGAGAAGGATCGGTAATGAGAACCCGCGCGCCATATACCCTCTGAACGCAGACTACAGCGGCAAGGTTACGAAATCAATCCGAGCCGCCCAAAAACAAAGCCCACGCTTTAACTATCTTACCGGTTCTGTCACTCGACGGCGAAACAGTAGAACAATCCCGCGCCGCCCATGGTCTTCAAGCTTTCCTGGCTGCAGCCCCGGCTTGCATGGGCCGAGTTCCACGAAGTATTGGGGCCGCCGGTATGGTCGGGATGGCCGATCTGGGCTGAACCTTCGCCGCTGCTGGTCCAGTTATGGCAAGTATGATCGGCGGCATCCGTGAACGCCCTGCCGTCGGTCTCGGAGCCGGTCAGAATATCGTGCCGCTGGTTCACGTCCGGGGGCCCGGCGATCACGTCGCCCTTTTCCGTAAGCGCCGTAATTTTCGTCAAACTGCTGCCGATGCGCGCCAGTTCCAGGGTGTCGCCGTGCAGATCGTCGAGCCCTTTGGCGACGCGCGCGCCCTTCGAGTTGTACCAGGGCCCCTTCCCGATCCGATCGCGCGCATTCACCGCCGGACGGCCATCTTCAGACTGTGTGCTCAGGTAGGCATGCCACGTGCGATTGCCAGCCCCGGCCGCCGCAGCCAGCATCTGGCACCGCTGGTCGGCGCCCTTCAGCCCTCCCAGATTGCCTCCATTTCCCGAACCCTCGCTGGTGACGAAAAACGTCATTGGCTGCTGCGGCCCGCGCGCCGCGGGCTGTTGTCCCATCACGCAGGCCGCACTCACGACCGCAAGCGCCGCCAGGTTTGCCGTCCGCATAATGCGTGTAGTTTATTACAAGACCGTTTGCAGGGCTTTTTGGCTTTATACTGATCGGCGAGAAATGAAGTTCCTGGGCTTGTCGGTTGCCGTTGCCGGAGGCGTGCTGCTCATGGCACAATCCGGTCCGCAAAGCATCGCGCCGGTCAACCTGAATGTCACGGCTATCGACAGCCAGGGCCGGCTGGTTCCCAATCTGCAAGCCGGGGATTTTCAGGTTCTCGACAACGGCAAACCGCGCCCGATCGTCTGGGTGCGCGAACTGCCACGTAAAGGGCCTCCAGCCACGTTCATTCTTCTGGACCTTCTCAATGCGGATTTCGCGGCCCGCGGCCTGAGCGCCACTGAAATTACGCGCGCCGTCGAGCGTCTGGAATCGGGCGACAACGTATATCTGTATCTCCTCACGGCCGCCGAGAAAATTTTCGCCATTCACTCCGTCCGACAGGCCGGAGCGCAAGCGACTGCGGAGGACGGTCCGTGGACGCGGCGCGTCAAGCCCATGCTCGATCAGGCGCTGCGCCAGGTCAATGGTCTCAAGACGCAGGACGACCGCTATGCATATCTGCGCATCGAGCCGACGTGGAAAGCGCTGGCGGTGCTGATTCCGCAGCTCGCGGAAGTCCCTGGCCCCAAGAGTTTCGTCTGGATCACCCAGGGTGTCGAGAACGGATTTTTCGATCAGGGACGCACGTTTCAGCTCGACACAGCGCCTCTGCGGACGTTTGCCGCCAACCTCAATGCGCTGCAGACGGCGGCATACTCGGTCGAGCAGAGACCCAATGGCTCGCTCCCCCCGCAGAACGAGGGCTCACCCGGAGACACCCTCGCGCAATTGAGCGAACTCACCGGCGGCCACGTGTATCCGAGCGACGCCACGGGGCAGGCCATCGAGCAGGCTACAGGCAACCCGCTGCGCATGAATTACCGGATCGCGTTCCTGCCGGATCGCCTCGACGGCAAGTACCACAAGATTCGTGTCACGGCGATGCGGAAAGATATCAAGGTTCAAACAGCAGAGCGCTACTACGCGGTGGCGCCGCCCGATGCCGCGCAGCGGGACCAGGCGATTGAGGATGCTGCCGGCCGCAGCGCGTTCGATTATCCCGCGATCGCCTTCACAGCGGCCGCCACACCCGTCCAGGGCAGCCCGGGACAATTTCGTTTCTCCATTCGCGTGCACGCCGCGGACGTGGAGTTGCTCAAGGTGGATTTGCTCAAGCAGGGGGCGCGCTACAAGGGGAGCCTTGGAATCGCGTTCGTCGAGTCGCAACCCGACGGTCAGAAAGTGATCGCCGACGGCAAACCCGCCGACCTCGACCTGAGCGCGGACGAATACGCGAAGGCACTCACGGACGGAATCGAAATTACGAGCGAAGCGAAGCTCGACGCGGCATCGACGCAAGTCCGCGTCGTCGTGCTGGACCTCACTTCAAACCTCGCCGGAACGGCAACAGTGCCGACGAACGCCAAATAGATCGCGTTACTTGTTATGCCGCCCGCGCCGCATTCCGCTCCGTCTCCGCTGGATTCAGCAGCCGGTAGTGATCCCGGTATGGCCGTTGTGTCGCCGCAAACGCAATCAGCATCAGCACCGCTCCCACGCCGATCGTAATCGCCAGGGACATTCCGATCGCCGCTTCGCTGTGAAACACATAATCGTTCAGCACGCCCGGCATCAATGGCCCAATGCTCAGTCCGCCCAGATTCAAGCAGAACAAGTAGAATGCCGACACTTGCCCGCGCACCTGATTGGGAAAAATCATCTGCAACGCCGCCACCGCCGTGCCCATGGGCAGCGCCAGACAGAATAACGCCGGGCAGATCAGCGCCACCGTCAACGTGGCATTGTGCGCCAGAAACGCCAGCGGGAACAAGATGCCCGTCCCGATCGCAGCGGGCACGCCCAGGCGCAGCGGCGCATCGTAGATTCCTTTTTTCAGCCAGCCATCGCTCACCCGTCCGCCAACATACATGCCGAGGCAGCCGAAAATGGCGATAATCAAGCCCAGCGCGCGCCCGGTCTGTGCCGGCCCCCAGTGATAAGTGCGCGCGAAATAGGTGGGCACCCACGCCATGAATCCGTAGTTGCAGATCGCCTGGCAAATCATCCCGCCGCAGATTCCCGCCACCGATGTCCAGCGCATGCCAACCTGCCGCAGCGTTTCGCGCGGATTGATTTTGTTTTCGCCCCCGGTCTGCAACAACCCGCGCCGCAGAGGTTCGCGCAGCGTGTAAACCAGCAGCGCAAACGGAACACCCGGCGCGGCCGCAATGAGGAAAGTCATCCGCCACGGCGCGATCGTCCCCAGCAGAGGCAGCGTGATCGAAGACATGTGCGAAACCGCCTGCACCGTCGTGCCGCCCACGAGCAGCGCCAGGCTTTGTCCCAGGAACACGCCCATGTAGAAGATGCTCATGGCAACTCCCAGGCGCTCTTTCGGGAAAATGTCGGCGAACATCGAATACGCGGCGGGCGACAGGCCGGCTTCTCCGAACCCTACGCCGATGCGCGTGAAGATCAGCGACCAGAAACTCCGCGCCAGGCTGCAGCAACCGGTGAAGAAGCTCCACAGCAGCACGGAAATGCCGATCAGATTCCGCCGGCTGCGCGTATCCGCAATGCGGCCCAGCGGCAGACCGAGGAACGTATAGAACACGGAAAATGCCAACCCGGTGAGCAATCCGATGCGCGTGTCGCTGACACCGAAATCCTTCTTGATCGGACCCACCAGAAGGCCCAGGATCTGACGATCGATGAATGAAAGCGTGTAGCAGGCCGTCAGGACGATAACGACCCACCACGCCAAACTGGACTTCGGTTTCTGCGGATTCTGCACCACGAAAGTTTATCGCGTTTTCACTCGCCGGGCAGGTGCTTCAGGTCCCGGTTGTTTTCGTTGCATATGAATTCCAGCAGTTCCGTGTTCGGCAGCAGGTGTACTTCTTCCTTCACGGTCCACGGCTTCGTATACGCTTTCGGATCGTCGATGGTGATGGTCAGATCCATATGCCCGAAATCCTTCCGATGAAATCGCTCCGTCACGTGCAGGGCTTCGGTCGAAGGCTTGCCCAACTGGTCCAGCCAGGCCTTGCCGTTGAATCCGCGCGTATCGACGACCAGCGTGTCGCCCTCCCACTTGCCTGTCGAATAGCCCATCCAGCTCGGATTCGCGTCGGGCTCGAGTTGGCGGCCATCGAGGAACACTTGTCTCCAGAGGTCGAACGCTTCGTAGACGATCACGATGAATCCGCGCGAGTTCACGATTTTCCATGGCGCGGGAGCGGCATCGATCTTGGGCACTCCCTGGGGCAGGCAATTGGCGTCGGGATCTTCCTTCTCATGGGAACCGTCGACGCGCTGATCGTAGAGGGCTTTGGCCCATGGCTGAAAAGGCACGTCGCCGGGCTTCAGATCGGCTGCGATGTTTCCCACATACTTGTTGGCGCTCGGCTCCCAGATGCCCGAAAGGTCGGGATGCCCGTCGGGGCCTTTCGGCGCCGGCGCAGTGAGGGCGGTCTTGTTCTCCGGGAGATTCCGCCATTGCGCGCCAAGCGGCGAGGCGAACCATGTCACAACTGCAATGCAGAAACAAATCCGTACGTCCATATCACTCCTCAGCGAACCAGCCTCAGCGCACCAGCCTCAGCGCACCAGCCTCAGCGCACCAGCCCGATCCCGAAAATTTACCGCGTTTGATTATATGCCTGTTCCGGCCTGATGTGCTTGCGGCCGTTCCGGCGAGCGTCAGGCCACAAGGCGTCAACGACACGGCGTCAACCCGGCGGTTGCTCTTCGCATGATCCCGCGATAGCATGAGCCCGTCCAGGTGGATATGAATACCAAAGTCCTCTCTTTCCTGCCGCGCCTCCTGCCTTTCGCTATCACGGCCGCGATTCTCCACGCAGCCGCTCCGGCGACGAAGACGCCCGCCCGGCACACCACGTGGACGTCGTATCTCGGGGCCCCGGATTCCGATCAGTACTCGGCGCTCAAACAGGTCAACCGGTCCAACGTCAAACAACTGGAAGTTGCGTGGACTTACGCGACCGGCGTTAAGGGCAACTATCTTTTCAATCCAATGGTGGTTGATGGCGTGATGTACGTGCTGGCGAAAGACAATTCCGTGGTAGCGCTCGATGCGGCGACGGGCAAAGAAATATGGACGCACGAGAATCAGGGCGCGGTCGGCACGCGAGGCATGAGTTATTGGGAAAGCACGGACCGCGCCGACCGCCGGCTGCTCTACGTCAACGCAGGCTTTCTCACCGCCATCGATGCGCGCACGGGCCAGACGATTCGCTCCTTCGGCGATAACGGCCGCACCGATCTGCGCAACGGTCTCGATGTCGATGTGAGCAAACTCCGCCCGCTCCAAACCAACAATCCCGGACGCATCTTCGAGAACCTCCTCATCCAGCCGCTGCCGGCAAGCGGCGCGTCCTACGATGCGAACCCAGCCGACATCCATGCTTATGACGTACGCACCGGAAAACTTGTCTGGGTCTTCCACACGGTTCCACATCCGGGCGAATTCGGCTATGACACCTGGCCCGCAGATGCATACAAGACCGTCGGCGGCGTGCACAACTGGAACGAAATGACGGTGGATGAAAAGCGCGGTATCGCTTACATCCCGCTGGGCACAGCGCGCTACGACTTCTACGGATTCAATCGGCACGGCAACGATCTTTTCGGCAACTCGCTTCTCGCGCTCGATGCGCGCACCGGCAAACGCTTATGGCACTTCCAGACGGTACACCACGACTTGTGGGATTACGACATTCCCACCGCGCCCAAGCTTCTGACCGTCAAACATAACGGAAAAAATGTCGATGTGGTGGCGCAACCCACAAAACAGGGTTTCCTGTTCGTCTTCAACCGTGTCACCGGCGAACCGGTCTGGCCAGTGGAGGAGCGTCCCGTGCCGAAATCGGACGTACCCGGCGAGGAGACATCGCCCACGCAGCCTTTCCCCACCAAGCCTCCGCCCTTTGCACGGCAGTCGTTCACCGAGAAGGACATCAATCCCTACCTGGCCGCCGACGAGCAGGCGGCACTGCGCGAAAAATTCAAGACGTGGCGCAACGAAGGCCTGTTCACGCCGCCGAGCCTGGCCGGCAGCATCGAGATACCGGGCAATAACGGCGGCGCCAATTGGGGCAGTTCCGCGGTGGATCCCGTCAAAGGAATGATGTTCATCGTTTCCAAAGAACTGCCGATGATCCTCAAGCTCGAATTGCCGCGTCCGCCGGGAAGAGGAGGTCGTGGGGGCCGAGGCGGTAGTGCCGGAGCCGCGGTCCCGGAAGTTGCCACGCCAGAAACTGCGCCGCCTCCACCCCCGCCCGATGCTTCGGGCGTCATTCGATACAACGCGCCGTACGACTTTATGTTGTCGCGGACGAACGGCCTCAACGCTATCGGGCCGCCCTGGTCGCAGCTCACGGCCTACGATCTCAACAGCGGCGTCATCAAATGGCAAATTCCGAACGGCGGCGTCTCCGATCTGATCGATCAGGGACACGTCGATACCGGCGCGCAATTCCCGCGTGGTGGAGTTCTCGCGACAGCGGGCGGATTGATTTTCGTCGCCACCGCGTCCGATCGCAAAATCCGCGCCTACGATGAAGACACCGGTAAAGTGCTTTGGGAGAAGGACACGCCCGCGGGTTCCGAAGGTGTCCCGGCGGCTTACGAAGTGGCGGGACGCGAGTACATCGCCTTCTGCGTCGCCGCGGGAACCGGTATGATGCCGCCGCGTGGGCTGAATCCGGCGAAGCCCACGCAACCCCCGGGTGAGAACGAATACATTGTGTTCGCGCTGCCGCCACATTAGTGTGGTGATTCTGAAATTTAGTGGCAGTTCACATCAACAAAATAATCTTGCCGGAAGTCCTGCGCCCCTCCATTTCCCGATGCGCCTGCGCCGCATCGGCCAGCGGATATTGATGTTCGACGCGAAGCTGGAGCTTCCCTTCCGCGATCCAGCGGAAAACATCTCCCGCGCGCAATGCCAGTTCATCGGGTTTCACGATGTGGCTGGCAAGCGTGGGGCGCGCCAGATACAGCGATCCTTTGGCGCTCAATACACGCGTATCGAAAGGTGGGACGGGGCCGCTCGATTGCCCGAAGTGCACCATCATGCCGCGCATCTTCAAACAATCGAGGCCTCCGGCAAACGTCGCCTGGCCCACCGAATCGTACACGACATCGACGCCATCGCCATTGGTGAGACCTTTCACTTGCGCGACCCAGTCCGTGTCTCCGTATAAAATCGCGTGGCCAGCTCCGGCCTCGCGCGCAAGTTGAGCCTTGGCCTCGGTTCCCGCGGTGGCGATCACGCGCGCACCCAGCATCACGGCCATCTGCACGAGCAGGCGTCCGGTACCTCCGGCGGCGGCATGAACCAGCGCCGTATGCCCTGACTTCAGTGGAAACGTCGAGTGACTAAGATAATGAGCCGTCATGCCCTGCAGCATCGCCGCCGCGGCCGTACGAAATTCGGCGTCTTCGGGAATCTTCACCAGCATTTTCGCTGGCACGGCGGCATACTGCGCGTAAGAACCGCGCACCATCGCGTAAGCGACGCGGTCGCCCGGCCTGAAATCAACGACTCCGGCGCCCAGCCGCTCCACCGTGCCCGCGCCTTCCGAACCCAGCACCGCGGGAAGGGGAATCTTGTTCGAGCCGCTGCGCTGGCTGATGTCGGTGTAATTGACGCCCGCCGCGGCAAGTTTGACCAGCACCTCACCCGCCCCCGGCTCCGGGATGGGGCGATCTCCGAACTGCAGCATTTCGGGTCCACCGGGTTGTTCAATCCAGACAGCTTTCACTGTGCCTCGCTTTCCCAAGTTCACCAAAGCGTAGCGTATATGATGCGAGTGGAGAACTCATGGGCCGCCGCGTCAGCATTGAAGTGCCTGGTTTCGAACACGATAATCCGATCCCCGCCGCCTGCCGCGTGGGAGCATTTCTGATTACCAGCGGAGTGTCCGGCAAAGAGCCTTACACGGGCAAATATCCCGATGGAATCGAAGCCCAGTGCGAGCAGATGTGGGCTACGGTGCGCAAGATTCTGGAGATCGCCGGCAGCGGGCCCGAAGAGGTGGTCAAAATGAACGTGTGGATGAAGGATCGCTCCCAACGCCCCCAATTGAACAAAGGTTGGCTGGAGATGTTTCCCGATCCGCACTCGCGCCCCGCGCGGCACACGTTCGCGGCGCCCGAGCTTCCCGGGTCGATGCTTGTCCAGTGCGAAGTGATCGCAGTCATTGGCGAATGAATTTATGACATTATGGAAATCCAAAGATGATTGTTGATGTACACGCGCATGTTTGCGCCGCGCCGGAGCTCTACCAATGGAAATCCGTGCTGATGTCAGCCCGCGGCGCGCACGGCTTTGCGCCGAAGGGGTTCCCGGACGAATGGGTTCGCGATCATGCGGATACCAAACGAAATCTGCGCATCATGGATTCCGTCGGCACCGATGTGCAGTTCGTCTCACCGCGGCCGTTCCAGCTGATGCATGCCGAGAAACCGGTGAAGCTGGTGGAAGCCTGGGCCATCGCCAATCACAACTACATCGCGCAGCAGGTGGCGGCTTTCCCCAGACGCTTTCAGGGAGTGTGCGCGTTTCCGCAAGCCGCGGGTGAGCCCATCTCGTGGGGCTTCCGGGAGATGGAGCGCTGCGTCGGAGAACTCGGGTTCATCGGCACCCTGATCGACTCCGACCCCGGCGAGGGCGACAACAGCACTCCCACGCTCGCCGACGAGTATTGGTATCCGCTCTGGGAGAAAATGAGCGCACTCGATATTCCCGGGCTGATTCATTCGAGCGGCTGCAAGCACGGACGCGAGAGCTACAGCCAGCACTTCATCAGCGAAGAGAGCCTTGCTGTTCTCTCGCTGATTAATTCGCATGTTCTCGAGGACTTTCCGAAACTGAGGATCATCGTTGCGCACGGAGGCGGTTCGATCCCTTATCAGATCGGGCGCTGGCAAGCGGATCATGTCATGAAGGGTGGAGGCACAGTGGAGCAGTTCAACCGCCGCCTGAAAATGCTTTACTACGACACGTGCCTGCATTCGAAGAAGTCGCTTGAGATGTTGATTGGGATGGTGGGCAGCGACCACGTGCTGTTTGGCACCGAAAATCCGGGCTCCGGATCGGCGGCGAATCCGGAGACGGGCAAGAGTTTCGACGACATCAAGCCGCTGCTCGATTCCATAGAGTTTCTTTCCGAAGGCGACAAAGCCAACATCTTTGAGGAAAACGCAAGGCGGCTTTTCCCGCGATTCCAGATCGAGAAGTCGCAGATCAAAGGCGCCGGATAGTCCTATGGCACGGATCGGTATTGGACTTGCGACTTCACACGGACCCATGCTTTCCGTCCCCTGGGAAAACTGGACCGAGCGCGTCGCGGCGGACCGCACCAACCCGAAGCATTTCTTTCAGGGAAAGGCTTACAACTTCGACCAGATGGTGGAGTTGCAGAAGCCGCGGAAGCTTGCCGATCAGCTGACTCCCGAGGTATTTCAGCAACGCCACGGGCGATGTCAGAATGCCATTCGAGAGCTCGGCGACATCTTCATTGCAGCCAAGCCCGACGTCGCATTGGTGGTCGGCAATGACCAGATGGAAATTTTCACCACCGACCATGTCCCCGCCTTCGCGGTTTTTTGGGGACCGTATGTGGAAGGCATCCCGCGCACACCGGAGTTTTTGGCATCGCTTCCTCCCGGAGTGGCCCGCGCCGAACTCGATCGCACGCCGTCCGTCTACACGCAATACTCAACCCTGCCGGAATTCGGAAGCCACATTATTCAGAGCGTTGTCGCCGGCGATTTTGACGTGGCGCAATTGACCAGACTGCCGACGGGCGCCATCGGCTCCAACGCCGTACCACACGCGTATGGATTCGTATACCGGCGTTTAATGCGCGACCGGGTGATACCGCATGTGCCTGTGTTCGTGAACACTTTTTATCCGCCGAATCAACCGGCGGCGCACCGCTGTTACGCCTTCGGCCGCGCGCTGGGCCGCGCCATCGCGTCGTGGCCCGACGATGTAAATGTCGCGGTGGTGGCTTCCGGGGGCATGACGCATTTCGTGATCGACGAATCGTTCGATGCGCAGGTTCTGCAGGCCATGGAAGCGAACGACGCGGCCACGCTCGGCAGCTTGCCCGAGAACATGTTTCAGGCCGGCACTTCGGAAATCAAAAACTGGATCACGGTGGCCGGAATCATGGCGGAAGGCGGGTTAACCATGAAGCTCATCGACTATGTTCCCTGCTACCGGTCGGAAGCGGGGACGGGAAGCGCAATGGGGTTCGCTCAATGGTGCTGAAACTTCGGATCGCGTTCACAGCCGGAGTCCTCCTGGCATGTTGCCCGGCGGGGGCCCAGTCGCCGCCGCAGAAAATCGCGATCAACTACCCGACGCGTACGGGCCAGATCTGGCCGCTGTATATCGCGAAGGAAGGCGGCTACTACCAGAAGTACGGCTACGATGTGAGCCTGGTCTTCGGCGTACATCCCGCCGGCATCGCCATGATCGTGAGCGGCGAAGCGGCGATGACCGCTTACACGCTGGAGCAGGCGATGATCGCGAGTTCGAAAGACGGCTCGCTGGTGGCGCTGGGCAGTCCTTACAAGAAGAGCCTGTTCGCGCTGATGGCGGGAAAGAACATTACGAGCATTCGCGAGTCTGAAAGGCAAGCGCATCGGCGTGAGCCAGATCGGCGACGCGCCGTACAACTACAGCATTGGCCTTGCTCGGCAAGGCGGGCGTGACGCCACGGGACGTGGAATGGGTTCCGCTGGGCACCGACGTCAACGCGCGCGCAGCGGCTCTGGTGAGCGGGCGTGTGGATGCCACCATGTTGACCGCGCCGATATATTTCAAGCTGGAACAGGAAGGGCTCAAGGATCTGGGCAATATCAGCGATCACGACGATATCTACGCGCCCTCTGTTTATCTGTTCAAGAAAGCCACTCTCACGGCCAATCCGAAACTGGCGGAATCGCTGATGAAGGCCCACGCGGAGGCGATCAAACGCTTCTATGACGACAAGGCGTTCGCCGTGAAGGCTTACATGATGTACGACAAGCAGGACCAGGCCGACGTCGAGCGGGTCTACGATTCACTACGCGAAAGTCAACAATTACGAGCGCGTGCCTTACATCCCGGCGGCCGCAGTGAAGTACGTGCTCGATCACCCGGCCGACGAAAACCTTGCGGCGCAGATGAAGGCCTTCGACTTTCGCAAAGTGATCGACAACAGCCTGGTGGATCGCCTGGTACGCGAAGGATTTTTCGAACAGCTCTTCGGCCCGGAGATCAAGGCGGAGGAAGAACGCAAGGCGAAGCTGGCCTTCCGCTGAGGCTCGAGGGCGCTCTAAGCCCCAGCAGCCGTGCGAATGGCCGATGCCAACGATTCGGTCTCCAGCCGATCCCCGAGCAGCGCACGATGCGGAATCCAGAACGCATCGGTGACGCGCGCCTCGGAAACGGGGCAAGGCATGACCCGGCAGTTGTGCCGCTCCGCATAGAGCGGATTGTTGTAGAGCGTGTGCGGATAGAAGGGCGTGCACGGATAATCCGGCAGCGGTGAGGCTGCGATGGAACGCGCCGCGGTCGCCATCCACCCACCCGAGCAACAGGTAGTTCGTATGCACGCTTGCCGCCGCGGGTACGCGCTGGAAGTGCAGGCCGGGCACGTCCGCAAGGGCTTCACGAATTGCCGTAACGTTCCGCATGCGAGTGCAATTCTGTTCCGGCAATCTTTCGAGTTGGGCAATTAAAACGGCACATTGCAACGCGGTAATCCGGTAATTGGACCCAAGCGTGTAATGAAAGAACCAGCCTTCGCCTTTGCGCCGCCCGATATCGAGAATCTCGCGCGCGCGATCGGTCAAGCGCCTCATCGTTTGACAGAAGAATTCCGCCCTCGCCCGCTGTCATCACCTTGCCGTTCTGAAAACTGAATGACCCGAAGACACCGAGGCTCCCCGCGCGCCGTCCATTCCATTCCGAACCATGCGCATGAGCGGCGTCTTCGATGAGCGGAAGGCCATTTTCAGCCGAAATGCGCAGGAGCGCATCCATATCCGCCATGGGACCGCCGAAGTGAACGGGAATGATGGCACGTGTCTTCGAACCGATGGCTTGGCGCACGCGTTCGGGATCGATATTGAACGTGTCGCGCTCGATATCGACAAACACCGGCGTGGCACCGACGCGCGACACGCAGGTAGCGGTCGATATAAAGGAAATGGCCGGGACGATGACTTCATCGCCTGGACCGATCGCCAGCGTTTCGAGCGCCATTTCGAGCGTCACGGTGCCGTTCATTGCGCTCAGCCCATAGCGGCAATGCTGGAATTGCGCGAACTCGTGTTCGAAGCGCGCGACGATGGGATGATATCCGCCCCAGCGGTCACTCGTCAGAACTTCCTCCAGAAGTTCGCGTTCACGCGCTCCGGAAATCGGCCAGGAAGGAATGCTCATATCGCTGCACTAATAGAATAAAGGACGTGAGCGTATACGAAGACCGCGCGAAGAAATCGAGAAGCACGAGTTCATGATGGGCGTGCCGCGCGGCCGGCTTGCCGTGACGCTCGATGTGCTTACCGATGCTCTGGTGCTGGTGGGGCAGCACGGCGTCTACTGCCAGAGCGCGCGCCAGCCGGGTAAACCGGCGATGGATATTCAGCTCATTACCAAGTCGATCAGCGATGCGAAAGATTTGATCAGCGGCGTGATGACCGAACTGAAATCCAGCCGATAGTCTAAGCACGCACAAAAGGATTGTGCCGTTTCTCCGTGCCGATGGAAGTGGTTCCACCGTGACCTGGAAACACGATCGTATCCTCGGGCAACGTGTAAAGCTTGCCCCGAATCGAGCGCGCGATCTGCGCCGTATCGCCGCCAGGGAGGTCGGTGCGTCCGACGCTTCCCTGGAACAGCGTGTCGCCCGCGATGATGCTGTTTTCCAGCGGCAGATAGAGCGAAATGCTGCCAGGAGTGTGGCCGGGCGTGTGCAGCACGTGCCCCTCGATCGATCCCGCGCGAATGATGTCGCCTTCGTGCGCCGGCTTGTCGATGCCTGGATCTTTTGGCGTCTCCATGCCAAGCCAGGCGGCCTGTACATCCAGCTGGTCGCTCAGCATCTTGTCGGCTTCATGCATGTAAACCGGCGCGCCGGTGCAGGCCCGCAGCTTCTCCGCGCCGCCGATGTGATCGATATGTGCGTGCGTGATCACGATCATCTTCACGGTCAACCGGTAGCGTTCCAGAATCGCGATGATTTCGGAAACATCGTCGCCAGGATCGATCACGATGGCCTCGCGGCTGATTTCGTCGCCGATCACCGAACAGTTACACCCCAGCATCCCCACGGGCAGAATTTCGTGAATCATCTCTTATCCGATTTGACCGCATTCGATAATAGTGACACGATGACTGACACTTCCACGGCCGGATACGAAGCGCTAACCACCGGCGC
>CAWJKT010000012.1:0-16490 GCA_963843375.1 uncultured Pseudomonadota bacterium | reverse complement strand
CCGTGAAACTTTCAAGTTTAAACTTTCCGATCACCTCCTTAAGACCTTGGAATTTCCCCCTCTTTGAAACCAGCCCTTACTTCTTGTTCGGCTGGGCGGTTAGGCGCAGGTAAGGCCGAACCACCTTGAATCCCTTCGGGAACCGCTCGCGCAACTCGTTCTCGTCCTTTAAGGCTGGAACGATAACCACGTCTTCCCCGTCCTTCCAATTCACCGGGGTAGCCACCTTGTAGTTGTCAGTCAACTGCAAGGAATCGATGACCCGCAAAATCTCGTTGAAATTGCGGCCCGTGCTGGCCGGATAGGTGATAGTGGCCCGGATTTTCTTATCGGCGTCGATGATAAAAACCGACCGGACCGTGGCGTTGGCCAGCGAGTTCGGATGGATCAAATCGTACAAAAGCGACACTTCATGGTCGTGATCCGCCAAAATTGGGAAATTGACCTTGGTGCCCTGGGTCTCGTTGATATCCGGAATCCAACCCTTATGGTTTTCCACGGTATCCACGGAAAGAGCAACCACCTTCACGCCCCTTTTCTCGAATTCGGGTTTCAATTTTGCCGTGGCCCCCAATTCGGTGGTGCAAACGGGCGTGAAATCCGCCGGGTGGGAAAACAGCACCACCCAGGACTTACCGGCCCAATCGTAAAAATGAATTTTACCTTCGCTGGAATCCTGCGTAAAATCCGGGGCTATATCCCCTAGTCTTAAAGCCATGACAGTCCTCCTAAAAATTTAATTCTTAGCGGTCCGTGAAACAAAAAAACCCGAGACCGCTTTTCGGGCGGCTCGGGTTTCCAGACGGAAATCAGGTGCCGCTTTAGCCCCCAGTTCTTCCTTCCCCTTACGGGAAAAAAACGGTCGGGGCAAGTTGGTCGATTCCCTCTCGGGAATCGCCGAAAGAGCCTTGTTCAAGCCTTTCGCCAATTAAAGCCACACCGTACTGTTATAAAAACCATTGTTTTACGGTTTTTTTGCCCTAAAACAAAAAACCCGGTCCGCTTTTGGAGCGGATCGGGTTTGGAGAAGTCTCTTAACCTTGTACCGCTTTAGCTCACTGTTTAGTTCTTTCGAACAACGCCGGAGCAAGTTGGAAACTTAAAGCCCGCGTTTGATTCCTGAAGATTACCGAGATCTTAAATAAATGTCAAGTCTGATTTCAAAAACTTTTTTTATTTAAGTCCCGGCAATTTCATTCATTGGAATTTCAGATGGTACTCCATCCCATTTACTTAAATTTTACTTCAAGATCAAAATCTTCCCTATGGCCGAGCTTTTCTGGCCTTTGGACTCCACGGTAACCTTCAAAACGTAAACACCGTTGGCTAAACCGGCGCCCTGAAAGTCCCGTTCGTTCCAGTAGTAATCATGGTTCCCCGTGGTCCCGTATCCTCCCCCGGTCAATGTCTGGGTCCAGATCAATCGAAAAGCCAGGCTATAGATGCTCAGGTTGATCTGGGCGTTGGGGTCCACCAACGCCGGGTCGCTTTCACTCAAAACCGACCCGCTCGCGCCCGAACTCGAACCGTTCAAGCTAAAGGAGAGGGTCGCTCCAGTCCCGGTGGAGGGATTCGGGAAGGATAAGACGTTGGCGACCGAAAGCGCTGCCGGGGCTGCCACCGGCTGTTCGCCCCAAACCAGCGTTCCACCCAGATATCCCGTCACCTGAGGCGCATTGGTATAACTCGTATAGGGCGCAAAACTCCAATCGTTGGCCTGGTTCATGTTGCTCCAGTCGCTCTTATTGAAGCGGCTTTGGATTTGGATCATTTGCCCGGGTTGCAGCACCAAGTTCCCGTTGAACTTGTAGCTCACGTAATCCGTCTGGCCGCCTAAACTGGTGGGAACGATTGTCGCTGCGATGTCTCCCGTAACAGAGGTTCCGGCGGGAAGTAATCCCGCCCAGTCCACCCAAACCTGCAGGGATTGGGTCGTGCAATCGCAATTGAACCAGTAGCGCACTTCCACGTTGTTCAGATCCAGGGGCCCCGTTCCCGTATTCACCACTTGGATAAAGGGATGGGGACTGTTGGTCGTGTCGCTGGTCACGCCGCTCAGCAGTTGAACTGTGAAGTTCGAACTTGAGATGACTTCCGTAGGAGTGGAAGTAGGCGCAAGAGGCGTCAGCGTAAAGGTTTCCGTCGGTGGAACCGGCGTAGGAGTAGAGGTTGGCGGAATGGGCGTGTTCGTCCTCGTTGCGGTCGGAGGAACCGGTGTTGGCGTCATCGTTGGCGGCACCCGCGTGTTGGTAGAAGTACTTGATAGCGTAGCCGTCAAGGTATTGGTTACCGTTGGCGGTACGGGACTGTTGGTGCTAGTGGCCGTGGGAGGCACTGGCGTACTCGTGCCGGTCGCGGTGGGTGGAGCCGGAGTATTGGTTGCGGTCGGAAGTAGCGGAGTATTGGTCAGTGTTGGTGGCACCGGGCTGTTGGTGCTGGTGGGGGTAGGAGGCACCGGCGTACTCGTGCTGGTCGGGGTGGGCGGAACCGGAGTATTGGTCGCCGTCGGAGGCACCGGATTATTAGTATTCGTTGCTGTCGGCGGCAAGGGTGTATTGGTGGGTGTCGGGGGAACCGGAGTGCTGGTCCAAGTCGCCGTGGTTGTATTCGTGGCCGTAGGCGGCACAGGACTATTGGTCTTGGTCGGTGTAGAGGTGGCCGTCGAAGTGGTTGTTAAAGTCGGGGGTATCGGCGTGTTAGATGGGGTGACGGTTGAAGTACGGGTCGGGCTGGCCGTCGCGGTGGAAGTGGGGGTGGAAGAAGCCGTGCTGGTGGCCGTCAAAGTATTGGTCCGCGTCACCGTACTGGTGGCCGTCGCCGTTACGGCAGGCATGGGAATGATTTGGATGGCGTCCACCATCGCGTTGGTATCCGTGCTGGAGGTACCGGTAAATGAAATGGTGATGACGCCGCTTGAGGGCGAAATGTTGTTGAACACCTGTACATCCGCAGTGTTTCCGCCCACTTGGCCGTAAACATCAAAGTTCGACAGCACCGTGGTCCCGTCAATGGCTACGTTGAAAACACGGTCACCCTTGGCGAAATCACCCGAATAGGTCTCGGCAAACAACAAGGAGATCTGGTAGCTGCCGGCAGGCACGTTGAAGGAATAGCTAAAGCTCGATCCGTAACGCTGGGTATCATAAAGGGTGGGGTCGTTGGTACCGGCAATGGTGGTTCCCTCGGCGATGGTGGATCCGCCGTTGTAATTCTCATCCGCCAGCCAGGTGAACCCCGAGGAGGCGCTGACATAGGTGGGCCCGCCCGCATTGACCCTCCAGGTGGAGGCAACGACCGGTGTGGGACTCAGGGTAGGTGTAACGGTTGGCACGGGTGATCCACTGTTCATGGTGGTAACGAAACTCACAACGCTTTGGCCCGGCAGGGTATAGGTAAAGCTTCCGTTGCTGACATTCACTGCCGTCTGCTGGACTAGATTGCTACTGGAGTCCGTGAGCCAGGGATAAACCGTGGTGGCGGTAAAGCCGGTATAACTGACAGGTAGGCTGTAGCTGGAAGTATTGCTGTTAATGGCCACAACCACGACCTTACCCGTGGATGAGCCGTAATAAGCCGATACCGAAACCCCGGCGGAGGGCGATTCGGTACAGCCGATGCGCACGAAACCCGGGCGAATGAATTTGCTGAAATTACCAATACAGTAGAGGCGAGGAGTAGGAGTGCCTGCGCTTGTACAAAGCCCCTCGTCGTCAGAGTTAATGTTAACCAGCCACCAGTAGCAAAAGGCGTTGAAGTTATGATCCACAATGCAGTTGTGCAGCAAATCGGCGTAGTAGATCCCGCTGTCGATGTTGTTGTCGCTTGTTTTTTCCGAGATTTCAGTTTCCCAGCTCTCAACGGTGTGGCCGGCCGTAGTCGAGTAGCTGGTCGGAACCGTGTTAGGGCCGCCACCGTACAAATGCATGCCGATGCACCTCACGAAAGCCGCCGCGGTCGGGTCGCCCATGGTGGTGGCGGAAAGGTTCAAATTGTCCGCGAAGGACTCGGGCATCATGATGATCGAGGTGCCGAAGCCAGCGGCCTCAAGGTCCGGGCCCAGATAGGTCCCGATATAGGTGTCGAATGCCGAAGGTGACCAAAGACAGGCATCGTAACTGGGATCGTAATCCGGCTCATTCTGGACAGAGATGGCGTAAGGCGTGAACCCATAGGTATTCTTGCAAGCCGTGACAAAGCTCGTCTGGTAGGCGGCATAGGCCGCATAGTTCGAGGGGTTGAGTTGGTTGGTGTTGGAGCCCGGATTGCCGTTATCGTTGCCGGTGTTGTTGCCATCGACGCTGTTGTTGTTCTTCCATTTCGCCGGCGGGCTCCACTCGGAGCCGAAGACCCGGATGTTAGAATTGATCCCCAGGGCCTGGGTGGCGAATGCGCATTGCGAGCCCCAATTGGCGTTACCGGAGTCGTCAATCCCGAGTCGGAGAATGGAAAGCCCGACATTGCCGTTGACCTGGCTGGCGGGGGGCTGATTGGAATCGTCAGCCCAAAAATTGTTAGCGAGAGAGGACGAGAATGAATTGTCCCATTGACTGGAAGCACCGAAACCCGAGATCGTTTGATAGGTGGTACCGGGATTAACGGTGACCGTTTGGCCCCAAGCGGATGAGACGAAGCAACCAAAACCGAGGATCAGGGTTAAAGCCTTCAATTTTTTCAGGGTCATCTGAGCCACCTCCAATTTTTTGGGACCTTGGGTGCAACCAAAGTCCTGTTGCTATTCACAAACCAATGGGGCAAAAGGTGACCGCAGTTGGAAGGGTTCCCAAACAATACTCTTAGTCATCCCCCTAATTTAAATGCAGACTCTTTTTAAAGTGCCGTGGGGGGAAGGTGCCCAGACAAAGCCCTTTGTCTTCCTTCCCCGCCACAGCATCCTTAGCCTTTCTCTTTTTCTATTTCAAAAATCTAAACTTTCCCGGCGACAGGAAAATAGAAATCATTGCCCAACACACCAATATCGAAATCGGGACGAAACCCTGGGAGGTTGAGATTTTGATAGATGGAGGTTTGGGCCCAGGAGAAACTCGGGGAAAACATCAGGAAGGCAAAAAGGAAAAAGATGTAACGTTTTAAACGGGATTTAGAACCTTGCATGGATCTCCGCCATCAATTTTTAAAAAGGGCTTTTAATGTCCCCGACAGGACCCGTCCAATTGGCAAGTGGACAAGCCTGTACAACGGATAGGTGTTTGGATGGGGAGATTTATTCCAAAAAAAAAATAAAAATTGTCAACGAAGCAAAACTCATTGAAAAAACCATAATTAGAAACGTTAAAACTTTTTAACGGTTCGCAGGCTGGCTGGAATTGTACAGATCAATCCAGGCCTTCAGTTGGGTATCCGAAGGATCGAGCCTCAAGGCTTGTTCGAGGCATTGGACCGCCAAATCCTTCTGTCCCGTTTTCCAATAAGCCAGCCCCAAACGATGCCAGGCGGCGGGATCTTGGGGATTGGCTTCTGTAGCCTTTTGGTATTGTTGCAGTTGGGCCAAAATCTCCGGGTTGGTTTCGGGCGTGGCGACGCTGAGGGGAACCTCGAAATGGACCGCTACTGATGGTTTTGCGGGGACGGGTGTGACAGTTGGAATGGGAATCGGAACCGGCGTCACAACAACCGTCACCGGCTTGACCGGAACGGGGGTAGGATTTGAAAAATCATAAGCCAGGCTGATTCGGTTAGAAGTTCCCAAATCACCATAAGGAACATAGGCGTAATCCAGGGTAATGGAATCAAAATGGATGCCCACGCCGGCTGTAAAATTATCAAAACCGGTAACCTGGTTGTTGGATAACGGAAGCTGGTAACCCATCCTCAGGAATATATTCTTTCGGTATCCCGCCTCAATCCCCCCCTGGAGGCGACTGACACTATTAGGTTCGGCATCGCCTGTAAAGGCCAACAAGAGACTTTTGTCCGCGCTGAGATGAAAGAAATAAGAAGTTCCTCCTTTCAAGTCCGTCGCCAAAGCTTGACCAGCTACCGGGGTTCCGAACCCCGCATAGGCCAGACCAAACCGCAGTCCGGGGGAAGCCTTCCATAGCAAACCGGCTTGTCCCGAGAGGCTGTCGTATAGCGACTCCACGATTTTTTGCTGGGTCCCGTAGAGGGCCACGCCAGCGGAAAATCCCTTTGCCCATTCCTTGCCCCACCCGAAACTCAAGGCCACGTCGTTGTCCTGGAATGTTCCCAAGTCGACGCCCGAAGCGTCCCTTTCATCAAGGCTTCCCCAAAAGACACTTTGAACTGCACCCGCGAAACCGCCCAAATCCCCCGCCGGAAGCCCCACCAGCAGGGTTTCCTCGAAAGAACCAGCCAGGTAGCTGTTGTGGTTGAGACTGATCTGGGCGTCCCCCAGGCCCGAAAGCCCCGCGCTGTTGAAGAAGAGCGCCGCGGAATCGTCAGCAATGCCCGCGAAGGCCGACCCCATCGCGTCCGCTCGCGCGGAGGCCCCCAATGCGCTCAAGGGTGTGACGAGGCCAGCGGTCGAAGAAACATTTTGGGAAAAAGAATGAGCCGGAAACAAAAGCTGAACCAAGAAGGAACCCAGAGCCCCCAGAAAGGCTTTCGACTTGAAAGGTTGAATGGATTTTGAAAAACCTCGTGGTAAAAATTCTCGTCTTTTCATTTCTTGATAGCCAGGACCTGAGTTTTAAACTCGTCTTTTTGTCCCGAATCATAGTCGAGCTCAATTCGATAAAAATAATGACCGGGAGCGAAAGAGCTGATGTCCAAAGTACTGGAAGCCAATCCGGGTGATTTGGAATCATTGATTGTGGCGGCCAGGTTTCCCCAGGCGTTCCAAACCTTGATGGAAACCGTTCCCGCCTGGGCCATGGTGTAAACGAAAGTCACCACCGGACCGCTGGTGGGATTGGGATAAACATAAGGCAGGCTCGTCGGGGCGGGCGGTGTTGCGACGGGGGTGGGACAAGCGCTTGTCAGGGTCAGTTGGCCGTAATCGCTGGCGTTCGCGTAATCGTCCGACCCGCCGTTCCACATTAACTGACCATCCCGGCAATTGCCCCCGTTATGATTCACGTCCACGCCTACGTCCAAGCCCAACACCATCCCGGGGCTCGGACTCCCTAAGCCCAAGGTTGTCCAGGGGATGGAGGCTTCCACAACATAGCCGGTGGAAATGGTCGTTGTGCGCAGGCTCACTCCAGCGGTCCTTCCTAGGGCCTCGACGGCCACCGTGTCGTTCCACCCGAAGAAGTATTGGAAATCGGTGCTGACGACCGTGATGCTCTTGGAGTCGGTGGTGTCCAGGTAAAGCTCCACCGCCGAGTTTTCCCATACGGCCGAGACACCGTTGTTGGTGAGCTGGCTGTCAGTGACTGTCACACCGAGATAGAGGTTGGATGTGTCCCACAGTGTTTTGAAGACCGCCGTGGTCCCGTAGACGTTGCCCAGCACAGGCCGGGAAACGGTGTTCCAGCCCGTAGGCGTGGTCCAGGCCCATTCGCTCAGGACCCCGTCCACGCTAACGCTCGACTGGCAGGCCATGGTCGTTTGGGGCGTGGGGGTGGGGTTCAGCGCCGCCCCCGAAAAGAGATACTCCCTTGGAACATATTCATATCCTTGGGAAGGGCTTTGCCAAGCCAGTTGAATCAGGTCGGAAGTGGGATTGGCGCCGTTGGTAAAATAGTCCACTTCAATGGGAACCTTGAGGCCAGCCGTCAGGCTGATCACCCCCGAAAAGCCGCGGACGGGCGGGGGAAAATCGGTCCATTGGCTGATAAGGACTTGGCCGTTGACGATCACGCTCACGCCGCCGTTAACGTCAACCGTGAAGGTATAGGGTTCACTATAGGAAGAATCCACCTGACCCAGCCATTGAACCGAAAAGGAGGTCCCCGACATTCCCGGCTGAGGAGGACAGCCGAACCATCGATAGCTGACTAAGGGATCTACAACGGTCACGGCCGGGCTGGTGAGGTTGGTGTTAATGAAATAGGTGCCCTTGAGGCCATCACCATTGGCCTGTGCCCGGAGAATGGAAGGTGCCGTTAGGAGTAAAAGGACGAAGATTAGTTTGAAACGTTTTGAACCCATCGCGCCAAAGACCTCCCGGGGAATATTCTTATTATGGCTTCCCAACGGAATGTCACCAAACCCAAAATCAATTCGGCTTGATTTGGATGTCTTTGCTTTGATGCAGGGCGCCCGCCTGAACGTCAATTTGATAGGCCCCCGCCGGAGCCGGCATGCCATCGGCAAGGTTGCCATTCCACCGGAAGGACCATTGGCCTGGTTGGACGAAACCGGTATAAATATCGCAGATTTCCTTGCCCTCGTGATTGAGTACCCGCACGGTTATAAGGGTTTTTTCTTGGGTTCCAACTTCCACGCTTAATTCTTCCCCCTCCGCTACAGGGCCCGCTTCCTGCGGTTGAACCGGTTCAGATTTAGCCGCATTGGCTGGCTGGGGTAAGGTATTGACCGGCTTAGGAGCCGTTGAAAAGACCGGTGACTGGGAAAGAGTCGCGGAGGCCGGAATAGCGGCAGGTTGAAAGAAAGAAGTTATGGGGCGGAATTTCCATGCAAGCAAACCCAACCCGGCCGCGCCCAAAAGGAACAAAAGCTTCAAACCACCCGCGCCACCCCATCCCCCTGGGGAAGGGGGAAGCTTGAGGAGCGAGGCGGGCAATTGGGGGGACGGCAACCCCGTCGCAAGGTAATGGCCTTCCAGCAGGCCTTCGAAGCGAAGGGTTTCGTCAGGCGATTCCCTCAAGAGGTCGCCCAGGGAGTCGGCTTCCGTTTCAGTCAACTCCCGTTCGAAAAATTCAGTTATCAAATCCGCCATCTCATCCCTCTCGAAGCATTTGTTCGATCAAAACTTTCAGTGCCTTTTTGCAACGCGACAGCCTGGACATCACCGTACCCAGGGGGATTTTCAGCGCCTTCCCGATTTCAATATAAGTTTTTTCCTCTTTATCCCTTAAAACTACAATCTCCCGGCATTCGGGCCCTATCTTCTCCAGACCCCGGTCAATTAGCCGCAGCTTGAGTTGTTTGTCCTCCTCCCGGGATTTTTGGATTTCTCCTTGCATGGCTTTCGTTCTCAAAAGGCCTTCCAGGTTTTCTTCTTCCTTCAACACCATCCGGGCCCGGTTGCGGTAGCGGTTGTAGCAAAGGTAAATTCCAATCTGCGTCAGCCAGGTGCCCAGCGAAGAGCGAAATTCGAAAGAAGGAAGTTTTTTAAAGGCGATCAGGAAGGCTTCCTGCACCAAATCTTCAGCTTCCGGGTCTCGGTAGCCCAACAGAAAAACGCAATCCTTGTAAAGGCGTTCCCGGTATTGGGTATAGAATTGAGCCTTGGCCCCCTCGTCCCCCTGGAGTATTTTTTCAACCAACTCCCGGTCTTCCAAACATCCTCCTAGAGATTAGCCTTTTGAATAAGCACTTTATTCCATTTTTTAATTGAGGAAAGGGCTTTTATTACTCTCAAAAGGGCCTAAATGGATAACTCCCAATTTCAGGCTGGAATCCAGGCATTATTTTAGACCATTTGCCAAAAACTGGGTATTGGCTGGAGACTCTTAAAGGGGTTCGAAAAGCTCATTGCGGGCTGGCAAGAGCTTTGCCACCACGGAAACCAGGGTCCGGAGGGGCTGGATTGTCAGGCCTTTTGTCGAAGGGGCCAAATTCTCGGATAAAACCAGAAAGATCCCAAACCACATGAACCAGCCTGTATGGGTTGACGAAGGGGCGTCCGCCGGGCTTGGATAATGCGGAGGAAAAGATTGAAACGGGCCATATTGACGCTCCCCTCTCTAAAAAGCCAGTCCGCCTGGAACCAAAGCCATTTAATCTACGGGGCCGGCACAGGTAAAGTTAGTGTTTTTGTTATTTCCTTTTTCTCCTCTTACCCACCGACCTTGAGGGTTTGGTCTGGTTCCGGAAGGCCCGGATTGCTTGGGCGACCTGTGGTCGGCCGAGATCCGGAGCGGTGTATTGGGTGAGGATCCGCTTTTGGAGATCAACCGTTACAGAATCATCCGGGGTCTTCGCGGCTTCTCCGTCACTTGCCGGGTGATACTCAATGCGCAATTGGCTCTCTGTCACGATGACCCGTAAATAGCCGTAATCGCCGTCGTCATAATTCTCGAAAACCACTTGGTCATTGGAGCCCGAAGCGTTCTGTATAACTTGTGGGGTGCGAAGAGGAGTTCCTACCTTGGACAAGCGTTGAAGCCCATGTCCACCATTTCCACAGACGATGTAGGGAATTTCGGTGTTGTTCGAACGGGTACGGGTAAATCGCTGATAATTATGAGCATGGCCCGCTAGGAAAGCGTGGGGCCATAGCCCAACCTTGTTACAGATGGCGTCGATTTGCGATGTCATGAGGGTGCTCCATCCGTGTTTGGCGATGGTATAGGAGGGATGGTGGGAAGCGATCAACAACGCTCCCTGGTACTTTTCGCTTTTCGCTCGGCTGAGGGCGGCGGTCAGAAAATCCAATTGAGAGGTTCCTAAGCCGCTATAGGGTCCTCCATCGGCAATGACCCCGGGGTCCTCCAGGGTGTTGCTGTAGATCGCCAGGATGCGCACGAAGGGGGCGTCAAATGTAAAGAAGACTCCGGGCTGGATTTGAGCGGTGCGGGAAAGGCCTCCTGCTTCGGGTGTAATGACGAAATTTTCCGAACAAAAATTCCGCAAGAAGGCGGCAAGGCTTTCCACGCCCGTTTGGGGGGCCACCATGCCGTCATGGTTCCCCGCCGCCGCAAGAATGGGGGCCGGATATTCCCGGTAGGGTTCGTAAAATTGGTCATAATAATACTGGGCTTCCCCGAAGCTGTAGACGACGTCCCCTAAGAGAAAATTAAACTGCGGGACCTGAGCGGGGTCAGTTTCCTGGAAATCCGCCACCATCTTGTCCGCGACCTCGCTTTCGGTCTTGGGTCCCACCGTACTGCCGCAATCGCCCGTAGCATGGAACACGATTTGGTCTTGGGCGGTGATCTTGTTGATCATCAAGCTGTTGCCGCCCAGCACGTCCGCCAAAGTGAGGATGGGTTCGTCGGGGCTTTCATTGGTGGTTCGCGGCGCGGGAAAGGGCGTGGGATTGATTTTGTGTTGGGCGTTCAATTGATCGATGGTTTTGTAAGCCGCCGCGTCGGACGCATGCTTCACCCGAAAAGTCGTCGGGTCTTCGGTTGGTTCAGGCTGGGCGAATACCGGCTGGTCGAGCTGTCGACTGTCTTGGTTCCCCATGGTGTCCTCCTAAAAATTCATGATGTTAAGAATTGGACCTGGAATAGGCTGCAAGGCCAATTCTTGGACCTACCATGCTTCTGCACAGTAAATAGGGCAAGTTAATTCCGTGGAAAACATAACCGGGCGATAAAAATTACCTTCTCATCACCTGTTCGACAGCTGCGGGATGGAACGAGACATTTAATTTTTTTAATCCATGTATTGTTTAATAACGAGAAAAAGTATGGAAAACAGACTTTTTCAACATCCCGCTAAGAGCCCCGCTCTCCATCAACGTTCAATACTACGTTTGAGGCTTTGGAAATAATCCACTGGAGTTTCTGTTGCGGGCGGATTTTTCTTATCCGCTAACCAGTCGCTATAAGCGTTATCCTCTTGAAGGTAACTTTTTGAAAAGCGGATTAAATAAACCTTCATCAACTCCCCCATGCTGGAAGCAACCATATCGTAACTCCTGTCGTAATAGAGTTGGTTTTCGTAATAACCCGTGACCCGGACCAGATCCACAATGGTATTGGGGTTTTCGTCATAAGCCTCAAAATGATAGAACGTTCTGATCTTCCCGTAAGAATCGCTGAAATCCGGGCCAATAGAATGAAATTCCTCTTTCGGCGATCCATATTGGAACCGCAGCTTCCCCCTCTCGCCCTCCAGGTCGGCCAAAGTTAGTTCTCTCGCATCCATACAGAGATTTCCGCGGTAGAAAACGTAAATGGCCGAGTCCTTTTCCGGAATTTGCACCGAAACCCCCGGAAAGCGCGCCGGGTCATCCTTGTCCACTTCGTGGGAACCCATCAAAAGATAATCCAAAACCCGGGCTTCCATTGGATCGACCCAAAAGGTCACCTTGGATTTTTTCAGAGCCCTGAATTGGGACAATGGCATATTCCACCCGCTATTCCTTAAGCCCTCCGGGGTGGGGGTGTACATTGGCGTTGAAGTTTCGCAAAACACCATCGATGCAAACCCATAAAAAGTGACCGCCAAAACCGAAAGTAACTGAATTTTTTTCATCATATATTTTCTCCTTTCCGTGCGGGAAGTCCTCCTGGTATTTTCTTCCCTCGCCATTTCATAGGCCCACAAGCAGCGGGTTTGGCCTCCAAACCCCTCACCCCTTCCTTCCGGTAGGCTGCTTTCCACCGCCGAACACTTCTTTGGTCCACTCCCAAATCGCGGGCAATCGCGATCATCTTAATTCCCTTCAGTGCCATGCTTATCGCCCGAAGACGGCGAAGTTCCAATTCTTTTTGACTTCCGAAAGGCCTCATGAAACACCTCCGAACGGATGAACTGGGTCTCCTCTATTCGTCGGAACTCTTTTGAAAAAACTCCCGGACCACAAGAGAAGCCTCTTCGGCGTCGTCGCCTTGGAAGTTGAAAAACAATTCCATTCCCGCGGCCGCCCCAAGCGAGATCAAACCGATGATGCTCTTGGCGTTTGCGCTTCGATGATCATTCCGGACGGTTACCTCGCATTGATACCGGCTCATCAAAAGGACCAGTTTGGCAGCTGATCTCAAATGAAGGCCCAAGGCGGCAGGAACAATGATTTTTTCGCCGATGACCATTTATTTCCTATCCAGTGGCGAGATCCCTCTTGGGGCCAGGAGGGCCGGTTCCTTTTCAATGCAATTTTTTATAAGAAGCCGCTTCACATTTTTTCTCGCCTCCAGCAAATTTTTTCGCACCAATATCAACTGGTCGGCCAGTTCCCTTTCCTCGCCAAAAACTTCGATGGCCTTTTCAGCCAACTTCAGCATTTCTTCCAGAAAAACCGATTCCTTTAGGAGAATTTCCCTGAAAGCCCCATTCGTCTCCTCTTCGGGCAGTTCAAGGTAAAGCGGAGTACCCATCCTTTCGCCTAAACCAGTCCGAAGATCCCGGTAATCTTTTTTGGCTTGGAACAAAAGCCCCCAGATGTCGTTCACGGAGGTTTCGTCGTCCGGCACCTCAGCCCCCGCTAGGTGAAGGACCCGCCGGTGAGCGGTTTCCATCATCTGGAATAGGATGGCCGTCCTGCGAAGTTGGACCCTGCTGATATGGGATTTGGTATTTAGAAGTACATTGACTTCCTGAAGTCTGTCACCACACTGTTCTAAAAGGGCCCGGTTGGCTTGTCCATCTCGTGGGCTGGTACTAAGCGCGTGAGTCGCCAAAACCTTCACATCGCCCTCCAAACGTCCGGAAGTTTCGATCATTTGATAAATCGTGAAATAAAAATTCATTTTTTCCTCCCTTGTTTTTTCGGTCTTAATAAAGAGTCTTCATGAAGGCCTCAACTTTTAGGGTTTGCTTTGCTCCTTGGATGCTCCTCAAAGTGAAGCCCGTTTTCTTTTTGATCCAGCAGGAAACAATCGGGACAATCCAGGATATGTTCCGAGATGGATTCCCTCTCGCGAGCTTGCAGTTTCCCAAGCAGATAGTCCTTGTATTTTTTTGCGACTTGTTCACAATTCATAAAACACCTCTGTTTAAAGCCGGGCAACGAAAAGCTCTCCCTTAGTTTCTTTGGGTGATGAACCGGCCCATGTTGGATTTCAGGATCGACTCCAAAGCCTCTTTCTCGTCGCTTCCTTTCAGGCTGACAATCAGCCGAGACAAATCAGGACGAATCAAGGAAACGACTTCCAGCAGCTTTTTCCCATCAATTGTAATTTCATCGTCGTGAAGCTTGATGTGACATTGAAATTTCCTCGCAATCCTAAGCAAGTCGGTCAAAGCCCAGGGCGGAAGCCCCGGCTGGTTTTGAAGCGTGATTTTTTTGGACATTTTGTCTCCTTCCCCCCCAGGGGAAAATAAATGAATGTAAAAATGAAATTCAAAGAATTTGAACGCGCGAAAGCCATCATCCAAAAGTGGATGATTTAATTTTTTAGGTAAATTTCAGATTCTGAGAGGTATAGGACCAGCGGAGAAAACACCCACTTTCCCAAAAGCGGCGACGGCCGCCATCACCGTCATCCTTGAAAAGGGAACGGTTTCCGGGAATTTTGAGGTCTTACAAATGTCGGATTTGAGCTTCTCGGTTTTTTCCCTGACTTCCTGTGTCAGGCAATTAAACCCACGTAAAACTTTTCCAAATGAGAGGTGACTGTTACGGTCGATGGAACCTTTTGAATCCGCGCAAAAAGGATTGGCGGGGCCCAGCAAATAGACCAACTGCCGGCCCACCATGGGCACCAACATGGAAACCAATAAAAACATCAACAAGTTTTGGCGAAGCCTCTTGATCCTGAACATGTTTTTAACCTACTCCCCTCCGCAGAAAGTTTCAAGGCTACTTTGCTGGTTAAATAAATGGATGGAACGAGTTTTTGAAATTTAATTTTGGGAAGCGCCGGCTTGCCTGGATTGGCCCCCGGCAAAGGGACCAAAGCGTCTCAAGATTCGGAAAAACCTTTCACGTGGCCAATTCTTTGAACAAAAGTTCTTACTTATCCGATCGATGAAAATCTTGTTGGTTTCCATCTTCATTTGAATGGAAAAAACTCAAAGGGAGTATCGGTTTATCGTGAACTAAATGGAACTACAACTACTTCAGAAGATTTAAAACAAAAAACCCCCGGAGTTAATACTCCAGGGGTTTCCCTAGTTGACGATTGACAAATACCGAATATTCTTTTTTCGAACCCCGTTAGGTGTTGTCCCCTTCCACATCCACCGATTGTCCAGTCTTCGAGGGAACCGTTTCCTTGATTTGGTTGCCCTGGGCGTCGAAAGTCTCATGAGACCCGTCGCTCAGAATTAATCGGATTTCCAAAGCCCCTTTGCTATCCTTGGAAAACTTCACGTCCTTGACATCGGTTTCCAAGAAGAGAGGCTTAAAGGAGTTTTTCGCCGAATCGTACAGAAAGGCGTCACCCGATTCTCCAACCACCTTGACGGTGCGTGTTTTGTCCTGGCTTGGGAATTCAACCGATTCTTTTGGAACGTTTGGATTATTTCCATCACCGGGTGATTCGGTCATATTTCCGCCGGGGTTCTCCCCATTAGGCTGTACCGCTCCATTGCCGCTCGGCGGTTGGTTATAACCGTCCCCGCCGCCGTTCGAATAGCCCTGGTCCCCGGGCACGTAGTTTCCATTTTCATAAACGTAAGCCGTCGTGGTCCAAGGATCTTGCCACCACCATCCGTCGCCCCACCAATAGCACCAGCGAGCATTCCATGGATCGTACCACCACCAATAATCGCCATACCATTGGGTCCAAAGGAAAGATCCGCCCCACCACCAGCCGAACCAGTTGCCTCCCCAGCGATCAAAATAGTGGCAATAGTTCCCGCCGCCCCATTGATGCCAATAGTAATTATTCCGAAGGACATCCGAACGATTCAGAGACGCGATCCGGCCTGAGAAAGCCGTATCGCGGGAAAGGGAGGCCATGTGACTTGTAACCAGTGATGAATTCATCCGGCTGGGGGAAACCATGGAAGCTGAAAAAGCCTTGCCCGAAGGCCCTGTGCTGGGAAGCTTGACCGCCGAGTGCTGAAGGGAGTGGGGCAGCAAAGACCCTTTACTCAAAGGCCTTGGGGAACCCGAAGCGAAGGAATGGGTGGAAGCTCTCGTAGAAGAATTGAAATGATGGAGGCCTGTGGAGTTAGAACGAAAGTTAGACCCGCCATAGGAATGGTTGAAATGATGGACCGCCCCGTATCCAGCCGAACCGTAGCTGCCCCGCCGGTAATAACCATTGCCCCCCGAACGGAAACTCCCTCCATTGAAACCGGAGGAATTGGAATAAGCACGGTCATGATTGTTTGAGGAGTGGTCAGAAAAGTCCCCGGAACCAGCGTTTGAACCGCCGGAACCCTCACCCCCGCGATCATCACCACCGCCGCTCCATCCGCCGTCTCCCCCACCCCGATCGCCTCCACCGCCCGATCCCGAATCACGGGCCAAAATTGCCCCGGTCGGAAGACATAATAGGATCGCCAATAGCCATATCATTTTCTTCATGTAACACCATCCTTGGGTATTTACCCATCCATTTATCAATGATAATCAATTGCTACTTTTATTTAGACGTTCTAACTCCACGAAAGGATACTCTCTTTGCAAACGATTTGCGGCGCTGATTTCCATGGTTTTCGAAACCTATTTGATAATTCTTAGGAAACAGCCATTTTTGAATCAAGTGGCGCATTCAATTCTTGAATTCGGCTTCTCAACAAACCCTTTTCCGCATGCCTCACAATCCCGGTTAAGGGGAGGAACAATGGATCTCGCCTCCCTTTTTTGGACATCTATT